>CAWGEB010000005.1:0-125070 GCA_963821485.1 uncultured beta proteobacterium | reverse complement strand
TGACGCCATCCACCCGCCGCCCTATGTTTACGGATTGAACCGCAAACCTGCCTTGCTCCCGCCGTACCATTCTCGGGGCAATGCCCAGGACTATCCGCAAACTGTGGGAGGTCGCGACCGTGAACGTTGATACTTGTCGCCCATTCGCTGCAGCGGCAATGCTGGCGGGCGCCACGGCGCTCTCCGTTTGGCACCCCGCCCACGCCGCCAAAATCACCGAATGCGCCAAGATCGGCATCTGCTACTGCGTCAACGACGAGCTGAAGGCGACCATCGGCACCAAGGTCGATCGTTTCCGCCAGATGATCGCCGAGCAGCGCAAGGCGGGCAAGGCGGTCGGCTATCTGAGCGTGCCGCTCACGTCCGCCGGCGGCGGCAACTTCAACGTGAACAAGGAAGTCGCGGAGGCCGCCAAGGCCGGCCATCGAAAAGCGCTTCGGCGCGGACTTCATCTGGGTGCTCAATCCCGGCACGCTCGACGCCGACCTGCCCAAGGGCACCGGCGCGGACTACATGCTGATGTGGGCGAGCCTGCTCGAAGGCACCGACGGGCTGGGCGACTTCGACTTCGTCTACTTCGCCGGACCGCAGGACTTCGCCCGCTACTTCGGCTTCGACGGCAACAACGACATGGCCAAGCTCGACGCGTACTTCGACAAGCGCGCCAAGTCCGATCCCGACTTCGAGAAGGCCGTGCAGGGCGGCCTCACCAAGGCCGCATTCCGCAAGTACTACGCGCTGCGCGCGTCGGCGTCGGTGAGCCGCGGCGCGCACGACGAGTGGAACATCGTCCGCCTGATCAACGAGCGGCGCCGCGCGGACGGCAAGCTGGGCACCGGCAACCAGATTCCGGTGATGTTCGACGGTCGCGGCGTGGACCCGGCCGACTCGGAGGCGCCGGTGTCCGAGGGCTACGTCGGCAAGTGCGCGCCATAGCGCGAAGTGATGCGACAATGTGCAGCCGGAGGATTCCCCATGACCATAACTCGCCGCTTTCACCAGGCCGCGCGCGCCGCGGCGTTGTTCGCGTTCGCGCTGTTCGCGCAATTCCTCGCGCTGCCCGCGTTCGCCGCCGACACGCTGAACGTATATTCGATCTGGCCGGAGAACTGGGCCAAGCCGATGTTCGAGGAGTTCGAGAAGGCCACCGGCATCAAGGTCAACTTCGTGCGCTTCTCGTCCGGCGAGGCGCTCGCGCGCATCATCGCCGAGAAGAACAACCCGCGCGTGGACGTGCTGTTCGGCGGCCCGGTCGAGACCTTCGCCGCGGGCATCAACGAGGGCATCTTCGAGCCCTACAAGCCGCCGTCCTTCGCCGCGCTGCCGCCGCGCTTTCGCCAGGCGGACGGGCAGTGGATCGCCATCGCCGACGACCCTCTCGTGTTCATGACCAACGACAAGTTCGTCAAGGAGAACAACCTCAAGGCGCCGGCGTCGTGGAACGACCTGCTCGCCGCCCCGTACAAGAACATGCTGCAGATGGCCGACGCGCGCACTTCCGGCACCGCGGTCACGCGCATCTTCTCGATCCTCGAAGTCAACGGCCGCGACGAGACCAAGGCCTTCGACTACATGAAGAAACTGCGCCCCAACGTGCAGCTCTACACCAAGAGCGGCGGCGGCGGCACGCTGCCGGTCGGGCTCGGCCAGGCCGGCGGCGGCATCTTCTTCATCGTCGACGCGCTGGACACCAAGGCCAAGGGCTACGAGGTGACGATCAGCTTTCCGAAGGAAGGCATCGGCACCGCCGCCGAAGGCATCGCGCTGATCAAGGGCGCCAAGAATCCGGAGCTGGGCAAGAAGCTCATCGACTGGGCCACCTCGCCGGCGATGCAGAACAACTTCGCCAAGTACAAGATCAACTTCGTGCCGGCGCATCCGGATGTCGTGCTCGAGCCTAGTCTCGCCGCGGTGCTGAAGGGCGCGAAGATCTTCCCGATCGACGCCGACTACGCGGGTGCGAACCGCAAGCGGATCGTCGATCGCTGGGTGGCCGAAGTCCTGAACCAATAACACTGGTCGTGTCGTGACGAGCGCGACCGCCCGCCCGTGGACGGGTGCGGTCACTGGCCTGCGCAACGACCCGGCGGTCGCCATCGCCGTCGTCGTGCTGTGGGCGCTGCTGGCGCTGTTCGTCGTCTACCCGATGGTGATGCTGCTCGGTCGCGTGCTGACCGACCACGGCAGCTTCACCACCGCCGGCCTGATGGCGATTCTCACCGACCGCCACCAGGTCCGCGCATTCTGGAACAGCCTGCTGCTCGCGGTGCTGGTGGGGTTCGCCGGCACGCTGCTCGGATTCGTGTTCGCGTTCACCGCGGCGCGCGCCCGCCTGCCGCGCGGCCTGGTCACGGTGATCGACGCGGCGGTGCTGTTGCCGCTGGTCTCGCCGCCGTTCACCACCGCCATCGCGATGATCTTTTCCTTCGGGCCGCGCGGACTCATCACCTATCACGTGCTCGGACTCAAGGGCGTCACCGTCTACGGTCTGACCAGCACGCTGGCCTCGGAGGTCATGACCTACTTCCCGATCGCCTACCTCACGTTGCGACCGCTGCTCGCGGCGATCGATTCCAACGTCGAAGGCATGGCGCTTTCGCTCGGCGCGTCGCGCTGGCGCGTGTTCCGCACGGTCACGCTGCCGCTGACCATTCCCGGGCTGGCCAACGCTTTCCTGCTGCTGTTCGCGGCGTCGCTCGCGGATTTCGCGACGCCGCTGATCCTGGCAGGCAACAACTTCCCGGTGTTGCCGACGCAGGCCTTTCTGCAGATCACCGGCCTGTTCGACCTGCGCGGAGGCGCCGCGCTGTCGTTCGTGCTGCTGTTTCCGGCGCTGGCGGTGTTCCTGCTGCAGCGCTACTGGGTGAGCCGCCGCTACTACGTCACCGTCACCGGCAAGGGAGCGGGGCAGACGCCCTTCGACAGCATTTCACCCGGCGCGCGCGCGGCATTGCTGGCGTTCTGCGCGCTGGTCACGCTGGTCATCGTCTATTTCTACGCGCTGCTGCTGTACGCGTCGGTCGTCGTGGCGCTGGGCGCCAATCACACTTTCACGCTGCAGCACTATCGCACCATCTTCACCGATGGGCTGAAGGCGATTCGCGACACGCTGTTCATCGCCGCCTTTGCCATGCCGCTGGGCGGGCTGTACGGGATCCTGCTCGGCTACCTCGTCACCAAGAAATCCTTCGTGGGGCGACGCTCGATGGAACTCGTTTCGATGATCAACTACGCGCTGCCCGGGACGATCGTCGGCATCGCGTATCTCATCGCCTTCAACGATCCGCCGATCGAACTCGCCGGCACGGCGCTCATCATCATCGCCTGCTACATCTTCCGCTACGGTCCCACCGGCATCCGCGCCACCGTCGCGCTGCTGCAGCAGATCGACAAGAGCCTGGAGGAGGCGTCGCAGGGGCTCGGCGCGGGCAGCGGCACGACCTTTCGCCGCGTCACCTTGCCCTTGATCATGCCCGCGTTCTTTGCCGGGCTCGGCGTCGTGTTCATCCGCTCGATGACGGCGATCAGCGCGACCATCTTCCTGGTCTCGATCAGCTGGACGCTGATCACGGTCAAGATCCTGGAAAACATCACCGAACTCTCGCTCGGGCCCGCGGCGGCGTTCTCGGTGCTGGTCGTCGTGATCGTGTTCGTCGTGATCGCGATCATCGGCCGCGTGCTGCGCCTGTTCCGCGCGCCCGGAGGCGTGTCGATGACCAACCTGCTCGGAGGATGACGGGAGTGAAGGTGAACAAGGTCGGCCTCAGGATCGACGGCGTGTCGAAGCGCTTCGCGCATCGCGTCAAGGGCGAGGTCTATGCCGTGCGCGAGGTGCGGCTCGACGTGCGGCCGGGAGAGTTCCTGACCCTGCTCGGCCCGTCGGGCTGCGGCAAGACGACGACGCTGCGCATGATCGCGGGGTTCGAAACCCCCGATGCCGGGCGCATTTTCTTCGGCGACAATGACGTGACGGCGTTGCCGGCGAACCAGCGCGACATCGGCTTCGTGTTCCAGAACTACGCGCTGTTTCCGCACCTGTCGGTGTTCGAGAATGTGGCCTACGGGCTGCGCGTGCGCGGACGCACCGACGCGGAAATTGCCAAGAGCGTCGGCGATGTTCTGGGATTGGTCGGCCTGGGCGGGTACGACCAGCAGTTCTCCGGCCAGCTCTCCGGCGGCGAGCAGCAACGCGTCGCGCTGGCGCGCGCGATCGTCATCCAGCCCAGTGTGCTGCTGTTCGACGAGCCGCTGTCCAATCTCGACGCCAAGCTGCGCGTGCAGATGCGCCAGGAAATTCGCGACCTGCAGCGGCGGCTCGGGATCACGACGGTGTATGTGACGCACGACCAGGAAGAAGCGATGGCGGTGTCCGACCGGATCGTGGTCATGGATCGGGGCCGCGTCATGCAGGAGGGGACGGCCGAGGACCTGTACCATCGCCCGGCGTCGCAATTCGTCGCGCAGTTCGTCGGTCGTGTGAATCTGCTGCCCGGGCGCGTCGCCGCGATCGCCGGGGGGACGATGACGATCGAAGCCTTGGGGACGACGCTCAGCACCACGACAGGGTCTACCGGCCTGGCGCCGGGTGCGGCGGTACGGCTGGTCGTGCGCCCGGAAGCGATCGAGATCCTGCGCGCGGAGTCCGGGCCGCTGCACGCGACCGTCGAATCGCGCACCTTTCTCGGCGAGAAAATCGAATATGTCGTTCGCTGTGCGGGCGAGGCCCTCCAGGTTGTCTGCCATACAGCAGGGCCGGGCGATGTCATTCCCGACGGCTTGACGGTCTCGCTGCGCATCGGCAAGAACGCGCTGACCGTTCTTCCAGCAACCCCCGACGAGGACGGCCGCGGTGGATGATCCTTCTCGCAATCGTCAGACTACCGTTTTGCGGTTGCTGCTCACCGGATGGCTCATGGTCTTGGCGACGCTGCAGCATGCGGGTGCCGCCGACGCGCCGCGCGAAGTGCACGGCATGTCGGACGCCATTGCCACACCCGACGTCGCGCTGGCGTGGGGCATTCTTCGCGGCGCAAGCGAAGCCACCACCACCGTCGTCGTCCGCATCGTCACCGACCCGGCGAAGTACGGCTGGCTGGGCGTGGTCGGTATCGATCCGTTCTCGAAGCAGGAGCAGCCGCTGCGTCCGGTGGCGGCGAATCCCGGAACAACCGATGTGCGCTCGCCGCGGTCGCGGTTCGCGGATTTTCCGCGGACCGAGTTTCGGCTGTTCGACTCGGAGGCGGCCGCGCGTTCCGCGGCGCCCGCACTGGTGGTGTTCTATCTCGGCGCGCCGGACACGACGCCCGAATTCGCCACCGAGGACAAGCTCCAGGCCTATCTGACCGATCGCATCGCGCGCCTGCGCGGCGGCGGCGGGAGCAAGTGATCATGACGCGCGCCGAACTCGCACGACTGCTCGACCATTCGGTATTGAAGCCGGAGGCGACCGAGCAGGACATTCGCGCCGGCGCCGATCTCGTCAGAACGCTTCGGATCGGATTCTATTGCGTGCAGCCGTGCTGGGTGAAGCTCGCCACGGGCGCGCTCGGCACGGCGGACGCACGCGTGGTCAGCGTCGTCGGCTTTCCGCACGGATGCGACCGCCCCGACATCAAGGCGCGCGCCGCGACGCTCGCCGTGGCCGAGGGCGCGGGCGAGATCGACATGGTGATGAATTTCGGCGCGCTGAAAAGCGGTCACGCCGCGCTGGTGGCCGGGGAAATCGAGGTGATCGTCAACGCGGTACAGGGCGTTCCGGTCAAGGTGATCCTCGAGACGGCTGCCCTTTCCGACAGCGACAAGCAGCTCGCATGTCGCCTGGCGCGCGATGCCGGCGCCGCATTCGTCAAGACCTCGACCGGGTTTCATCCGAGCGGGGGCGCCACGGTGGCCGACGTGCGCCTCATGCGCGCGGTCGTCGGCGCGACGATGGGCGTCAAGGCCTCAGGCGGGATCCGCAATCACGCGGACGCGCGCGCGATGCTCGATGCCGGCGCCAACCGCATCGGCACGTCCGCCAGCGCGGCGATCCTCGAGCACTGGGAGGACGCGCCGTAGTTTCTGCGAGCGTCCAACCTGTAGGGCAAGCGCAACCTTGCGCCACGCTTGCGGCGGGTTTTTCTTGGTCATGGCAAGTCTCCCCTATCGCTTGCTCCAGTTTCGGTACGTTTGTCTTCCGGTGATTGCGGGTCCGGGGGCAGATTCCCGATCCACATGCATTGGACGGAAACGCAGCGATAGCGCCACACCGGACGAAATTTGGACAGAAAGCGGTCGATCGGGCGCCGCTTCATTCGGTATAGCGGTCCACCGCAGTGCGGGCACACTCTGGCCATCTCGCGGAAAACTTGCTCGTGATGTAGGAACGCCGACGACCTGCATCGAGTCGAGGTGTCTGCGGCTGCAATGTACTCCTTTGCGCCGCGGCCAGCGATGCTACGAGTGCTCGGCGGCGAGCGCAATCCGCTGGTCGGAGGTCCTTCTGAGGTCCCAGGCGAGGCCGAGTTTCGACAGCAGGAATATGCACCACTTCGACGGGTCCCAGTGATACCAGCGGACACCATTGCGGTAATCCGAAGGGAATCGGTGGTGGAAGCTGTGGAAACCTTCGCCGTTGGTGAGGATGGCGCCGATCCAGTTGTCGCGCGCGGACAGAAGGGCGTTGAACGGCTTGGTGCCGAAGGTGTGCGCGAAGGAATTGACGAAGAACGTCGAATGCAGAACGATGACGATGCGCAGGCAGACCGCCATGATGAATCCGCCCAGCGGATGCCCGATCCACCAGGCAATGAGCATGGGCAGGACGAACCCGCCGCCGATGGACCACCATTCATGATGGTCGTGCTGATGGGCAACGAGTTTTGATTGTCGCAGGTCGTTCACGTTGTTGTAGTTGGTGCGGTGACGCCAGAACAGTATCCAGCCGATGTGCGCGTGCCAGAATCCCATGTTGACCCCGTACGGGTCGTGTTCGGTATCGGAGAAGCGATGGTGCTGACGATGCTGCGAAGCCCATTTCAGGGCGGACTCCTCGAAGGTGGCCGCGCCGAACAGGAGCAGGACGAAGCGCACGACGGGTGAAGCCTTGAACGTGGCGTGCGCAAACAAGCGGTGATAGCCGATCGTGACGGACAGGCCGGTCGCGACGGCGAACGCCACGAACAGCACCAGCTCGCCGGCCGTGATGCCGTAGTGGTAGAGGTAGAGCGGCGTGCCGACGATGGCGACGACGTGGAGCAGCGCAAAGAATACGAGTCCGAGCCACCGCACTCTGCGCGTGGGCAGGGGGTAGTCGGCTGCGATGTCGCTTGCTTCGATGGTCATGGCACTTCCGGAAATCGCCTCGTGCGCGGGAACGGCCGCGGCGAGCGTGACCAAACGACCCCGGCGCGCTGGACCCATCCCATCCAGCACCGAGGCTCCTGGATCCTAGCGAGAACACTGTACGCCATATGTACGCTATCGTACAGACGAGGCGTGGCCATTCTGCAAAGCGGGCAAGCCGGCCCCTTGGCTACGCGAAGGTCCGCTTCCGCGATGAAATCCGGGACCGGCCGCCAGGATCACCACCGAACCAGCGATCCCGCGCCGCCGAACGCGCCGCCGCCTGCGATGAGGATCACCCCGGCCGCCGGGATGAGGATGCCCAGCGTCCACAACAAGAGCCTCAGCGAATCCACGATCGTGTTGCCGTCGACCGACTCCATGCCTTGAGTGAACGGGCGTCGGGCCAGCAGATTGCCGACACCGCGGGCGAGGTCGCGCGCGAGCCGGCCCCACTGCGGGACGGTTGACCAGAGGATCAGGCCGACGAAGGTGGCGAGGAACGCGATGCCGATGCGCGCAACGAGCCCGACTTCGCTGACAGTCTGCCACAGCGTGCTCATCCTGTTCGGTCTTTCGGCTTTCAGCCGCCGGCTCCACACCGTCAAGGTGCCGGGCGGGCCGTCGCGCTTGTATGCGTCCTGGACCTTCGCAAAGATCGCTTTCATGGTCGTGTCCAGACCGTCGAAGTAGGCGCCGCGCACGAATGCGGGCACCAGCGCGGTCTCGAGGATGCGATGCACCTCGGCGTCGGTGAGGGCGCCCTCGAGACCGTAGCCCACCTCGAGGCGCACCATGCGCTCGTTCATGAACACGAACAGGATGGCACCGGTGTCGAGGCCGGCACGGCCGAGTCGCGAGCGGTCCGCGGTCCCGATCGTGAACTCATCGATCGATCCGCCCGGCACGCGCGGGTAGATGGCGACAGCGATCTGGTTCGGCGTCACCGCCTCGAAACTCTGGAGCGCGATGTTGAGGCTCGACGCTTCGTCGGCGGTCAGCAGTTTCGCGCGATCGTTGACGTAGGCGGTGAGCGGAGCGTTGGCCCCCGCGGTCGCACGGTCCTGTGTCGGGAAAACATGATTGGCGGCGCTGACCGCGATCCAGAACAGGGTGAGCCCGAGCAGTACCCACACGAACGGCGAGAGTTCGCCCTGGTCGACCAGCGCCGGGTTCTTGCGCGACTTCGCGCTGGCGGGTGGCAGGCCCTCACCCGGAAACACGACAAAGGCGATGACGAGCGAGGCGATCGAAGCCAGCCAGACCCAGTACGCGGGCAGGCGCGCGAGGTCGGGCACCAGGAACCCGACGCTGACGTCGATCGCCAGCAGGACAACGAGAAAGCCCTTGCAGATCGCCGACACGCTGCGCACGCGCAGCATGTACGGCATGATGATGAACATCACGTGCGAGTACAGCGCCAGTGCGAGGATCGCCATGCGCGGAAGATCGAGGCTTCCAGGGGAGCCCGGCGCCGCTTCGCTCCAGGCGATGGCCCGCGTGTACACGTTGAGCGCGGAGCCGCCGAGCATGCTCGCGCCGGTCGAGCCGGCGGGGGCGGGGAGGAGCAGGCTGATCGCGAGCAGCAGCCACGCCAGCCAGAACAGCGTGCGGCGGGCGAGGACCAAGGCTCTGGCAGGCTCGTCAGGCATGCGGCATGGTAAACCCGGAGCCGATCAGGCCCAGACGACCGCTCCCTGCTGTGCGTACCATGCGTTCACTTGCGCAGCGACGGCGCGCTCGATCGCGCTGCGCTTGATTTTCATGGTCGGGGTCAGGCAACCGTTCTCGATCGACCACGGTTCGCGTGCGACGACCAGCACCTGCAGGCGCTCGTGCCTCGCCAGGTCTTCGTTCACGTCGTGCAGCAGCGCGGTGAGTTCGGTCTCGACGCGGGCCCGCACGGCGGCGTCATGCGCTTGCGCGCGCAGGGACTCGCCGAGAACGACCACCGCGTACGGCGCCGGCTGGCCGACGCCGGACACCAGCGACAGCTCCACCAGCGGGTGCGCATTGAGGCGGTTCTCGATCGGTGCCGGGGCCACGTATTTTCCCTTGGCGGTCTTGAACAATTCCTTCTTGCGCCCGGTGATCCTCAGCTGCCCATCTTCGCGCAGCTCGCCCAGGTCGCCGGTGCGGAAGTATCCATCGTCGGTGAAGCTCTCGGCATACAGTTCGGGCTGCTTGTAATAACCGACCAGCTGCCCGGGCGACTTGACCAGCACTTCGCCGTCGTCGCCGAGGCGCACCGTCACGTGCGGACACGCCACGCCGACGTACCCAGGCACATGCGCTCCTGCGGTGGCGCGGTGCGAATAGGCGAAATCCTCGGTCATCCCGTAACCCTCGAGCAGGTTGAGCCCAAGGCGCCGGTACCAGCCGAGGAGCTCGGCCGGGATCGGTGCGGAAGCGGTCGCTGCAATGCGCACTTCATCGAGGCCCAGCCCGGCGAGCACCCTGCGCCCGGCGGCCTCGGCTGTTGCGGGGTTGTCCAGCAAGGCGTCGAGCTGCGATGCCGGCAGCGCTGCAAACACGCTCTGCTGGAACTTGGCCCATATTCGCGGCACCGAAACGAAGGCCGTGGGGCGTGCCCGCTTGAGGTCCTCGCCGAAGGTCGCGAGCGACTCGGTGAAGAAGATGCGCCCCCGGCCTTCGATGAAGCTGCGGCATTCGACGCACGCACGCTCGTAGACGTGCGCCAGGGGCAGGTACGACAGCGTGCGCGGCTCGACGTCGTCAGCCAGGCGATCCCGCGGGTCGTCGATGCGGCACCGGGTCGCGCGTGTGATGCTGCCGAAACTCTGCATCACGCCCTTGGGTTGGCCGGTGGAGCCCGAGGTGTAGAGCAGCATCGCCAGGTCGCCTTCTTCGCGTCGCGGACGACCTGACAAAGGCTCGGTGCGCGCGACGATCGAATCCCAGGTTTCGAATTCGGTTTTCGGCGCGAGCGGCAGCGCAATGCACGGCAGGCCGGCAGGAATGGCCGGCGCCTGTTGCGCCCAGGTATCGAGCTTGCCGACGAACAGCAGGCTCGCTTCGCTGTGCTCGAGCACGTAGCGCACGTTGGCTGCACTCTCGGTGGGAAACATCGCCACCGTGGTGCCGCCCGCCATCCACACGGCGAGCTCGACCATGAAGAAGTGCGCGCAGTTCTTCGACAGCATGGCGATACGCGCGCCCGGCTCGAATCCGCGTTGCTTGAGATGCGCCGCCATGCGCCGCGCCTGGTCCAGCGTCTCATGCCAGGTGTATTCGACCACCTTGCCTTCGCCGACGGGCTGGACCAGGAACACCTGGTCCGGCTGCGCGGTCTCGTGGTCGTACACGTAGTCGAGGATCAGCTTGTCCATTCCGCTTCAACCGATTGCGTGGTCCCCGCGACGACGGATCGAAACATTGCACCACCAACGATGAAAAACCGCTAGAGTCGATTCCTCGAAAAGGAGATACAACCATGCCAGGCTCGAAATACCTTTCTGCAGGGGAAGTTGCCAAACTGCCCCCGATGCTGTTTGGAAAAATACGATGGAACAAAGGTCTTGGAAGTCCCGTGGGCGATCCCCGCAGCGGGTTCAGGGTCTCTGTGGACGAGCACACCGTGACCAAGTTTCAAGACGGTGGGTCGGGTCCAGAACCGGATCCCAAGACTGGAATCTGGAAGGTGACGACCGCAGCGGCTCCGCTTTCGGTTGCGCCCGACGAGGGCAACATGCACGTCGTGACTTTCACGGTGCCCGACGTGCACCTGAACGGCTTTCCGGATGGAAAATATCGGGTCAAGGCCGAACTGACAGGCAATTGGGAGCAAACCGGCATCCAGAGGATGCTCGGATACAAGCGGATCGACCCGCTCTCCTACCACGTCTCGCTCACCCCGGATCGACATATCGTCTCGCTGGATTTCGAGGTCACCCAGCACGCGTGGAGCTTCTACATGCAGGGGTGAAAATTCCCGCTTACGTGGGACAGCGCACATACGGCGTCGGGAATTGCGCGTAGTCCTTCATGCGAGTGTGCGCTCAGGCACTTGCACTTTCCCGCTCATCGAAAGGCACTGACATGAAGCTTCCAGTCGAAACCAAGCCGGTACTTTGGGGTATTGCAGGCGGCGCCGTTGCCATTGCAATCGTCGGATTTACGTGGGGTGGCGGGCGGCACCGCCGAGGCGGCCGCAACGCAGCGCGCCAACTCCGCCGTCGTCGTGGCGCTCGCACCGATCTGCGTCGAGAAATTCCAGCACGCGACCGAGGTCACGGCCAATCTTGCCGCCCTGAAGAAGGCCGACTCATGGTCGCAGGGAGATTTCGTCGAGAAGGGCGGTTGGGCGACGGTCCCCGGGACGAACACGCCCTCACAAGTGTCGGCGGTGGCGAAGGCCTGCGCGGGGTTGCTCGCCAGCGCGTAACTGATAACACATGGCAGCAGGACGCGATGAACCACGATCACTGCGTCGCATGAATAGTTGAAGCACAAGCATGTCGCGGTCAGCCCCTGAAGCGAGTTAGACTCGCCGGTGTCGAGATGAATTCAGGGTATGCGATGTTGCAGTTAGCTCGTGTTGCTCTTGTCGCCGTACTGACGGCGATGGCCGTTCCACAGGCGCTGGCACGGGACGAGGTCTCGCCGAGCCTCGCTCCCGGGCTCGTAGCGTTCGCCTCGGAAGAGGGTATTGCACGATTGGCCCGGGCGAGCGCGAAGGTCGACTTCCCGGCGCTCGCGAATCAGTTCGAGGCGCAATCCAACCAGGCGTTCTGCGGTCCCACCACCGTGGCCATCGTGCTGAATACGGTGCGTAGCGGCAGCCGCGACCTGCCCCGCGATTCCAGCCGGCTTCGTCCCGACGACCTGCGGTATGTGCCGAGAGGAGTCGATCTGACGGTGCCGCGTTTCACGCAGGACAACGTGATCAGCAAGGGCGCGAAGACCCGCGCTCAGGTCCTGGGAGAGCCCGTCACCATCGATGGGAAGCAGGTCAGGGACGACGGCTATCAGTTGCGGCAGCTCGATGAATTGCTGAGGGCGCACGATCTTGTCACTCGGATGGTCGTCGTGGACGACAAGAAATCCGAGGAAGAAATTCGTGTCGATTTCGTGGACAACCTCAAGCGTGCCGGCGACTACGTGATCGTCAACTACAGACGGAAAGACGCAGGCCAGCAAGGGGGCGGACATATCTCGCCGCTTGGCGCCTACGACGCCGAGTCGGACTCGGTGCTCGTCATGGACGTAAATCCCGCGAGCGCAGGTTGGGTCTGGATGCCGATTGCAACGCTGGTCAAGGGCATGCGCAGCTTCGATACGGTAGAGAACCGTGGCTACATCCTGGTTCGAGCACGCTGAGACCCACTGCGAACAGATTGCCGCGCTAGAAGATGCAATTCGCGGGCGCCGGTCCCACCCGCGCGAGATTGACGCTCCCGGTCTGCCCAGCGTTGGATCCGGCGATGAACGAGAACGATAGCGTCGCCGCATTGCAGCTGGTGAAACTCAACCTTCCCGTGCCAACCTGGGCCGTCGTCGGCGCCGGTGCGATGCTGTTGAAAAGACCACCCGTGGTCTCATAGAGCGACAGCGGAATCGAACGCCCGCCGGGGACGTAGTTCGCCTGTCCCGTGTACCAGCGCTGGCCAGTCGCGCCAGCCGCTTGCCCATTGACCGCGTAGGTGTACCAGGCGAAAAACAACACCTTGGCGAGAGGATTGAGCTCGACGACGAAACCCTGTCCCGACTTCGTCGGGTCGAACCAGTTTCCGGACAAGCCGAAGTCGCCGCTGCCGGCCGTACTGCCGGCCTGCGCACAACTGACGTTGGGGGTGAGGCGCGTCAGCGGCACCGCTCCGCTTCGACCGGAGCCGTCGGTGAACGTGTAGTTCAATTGCGCGGTCGTGCAATCGCCGAAGCTCAAGCCCACATCGCCGACCTGCACGCTGGAAGTCACGGGTGGAGCGTTGAAGTTGCCGCCGATATTCTGATAGAGGGGGAGGACCGCGGCCGAATCACCCGTCCGCACGTCACCGCCGAACGTATACCACCGGCCATGATCGGCGCCACCACTCGCAATGGCGTCGAACGTGAACCAGCTACCCTGTACGAATCCAGTGCCCGCCGCGACGTGGTCCGGGAAGACTTCGATCTCTACGCCTTGGCCGCTGGTGGCCGCCTGGTACCACGATCCGGTCAGGCCTTGCTGGTCGATATTCGGCGCGCTCGGTCCGATGCTGATGGCGAAAGTCCGCCGCATGAACGTTCGCTTTCCGGTATCGCATCCGTTCAGATAGAACGCGTAGCCCGATTGCGCAATATGGCCCGATGCCGCACCCGGCGACATGAGTGAGGGATACCATCCATCGAACGACATTCCATCACTGTCGGTCTGACCCGGGCACGGATCGATCAGCGCGTATTGTGAATTGCGGATCGGTTGCGGAACGGTCCAGTCCTGCAAATCCAGGCTGGTCGCCGTCGAGAAATACCACGTCGCCTGTGCCAGCGGCACGGAGCGGCACACGAAGGTGAGCAGGAAGATCTTGGGTGCATCGAGGTAATAGATCGACGGCATACCTTGTCCTCCGACACAGCCACCGGACGGAAGAAACCCGCTGTCGGCGCCTCCGATTCCCGGCGTGCTGAATGCGCCGTTGTTCCATTTCGAGAAGACAACCTGGCCGGTCCCGCCCAATTGCGCCCGCGCGATTCGGACCTTGCCGTCGGAGGTCGCTCCTGGACCCTGCGGAGCCACGTAGGTGACATACAGGTAGTTGCCGTCGACGATGGCGCTGGGGATCGCGTTGCCCATGGAGGCGGGCGCAAGCTCCGCGGCAGGCTCGGGAGCGGCGAGCTTCAGCACCGGATAGCGATCGGCGTTGCCGAATTCGGCGTTGGCCGGTGGCGACCACGTCTTCCCGTTGTCCGAGGATCGTGCAAATCCCACCGTAGCGTAGAAGGGTTGCTGCCAGACGCCACCCGGACAATGATTCTCGGCTTCGTAGATCATGATCAGGTTGCCGGCAGGACGCGTCGGGTCTTGAACGACCGATCCCGGCCCCGCATAATTCTCGTCGAATTCCGAATCGTAGGTCGGATTGCAGGAAGTGAAACGGACGGGCACCGACATCACCTGACTGGAATACCCGGACGCGAATGTGAAGGTCCGCAGATCCGTGGTTTCCAGAACGACGGTTCCGGAGTTTCCACCCGTCAGGCTGCTCGATGCGAAGAAACGATAAGCGGTCAAACCCGGCGCCGGTGGAAAGATCGTCGTGTGCTCGTCGGGCAGGCTCGGCAGGTTGGAGGGATAGACGAGCGCCTCGTCGGGGCCCACGGACATCGTTATCGTCGGCTGCGCACCCCAGATCCGCTCGGGGCTAAAGACCAACGCCACCACGCACACGGCAACGGCGCGAATTGACTTCGCGATTGCAGACATGTGGCACCTCGCGATCCATCGATCGCACCGAAGCCCGCGCTTCGGTCTGCGCACAAATATCCTCGCATACGAATCTTGCAAGTTGCTTACGGTGGCGATCAGTTTGTAAGCATTCGTGACTGGCGCGACGACACCTGCCGGTCCGCGAAGGCGTTGAAGAGGCGCCGGCCATCGGCCAAGTTAACGACGCTCACCGGCGTTCCTTGACCCTCCGAAGGCAACGGCGTAGCGTGGTCCGCTCCGGATTGGACATTCCCTCAGGAGCCAAGACGCTGCGACAAGGGGGCTAATGCCCGGACTCTTCCCGAGCCTCTGTCTAACATCGATGTAGCCGGGCGCCGAGGCGCGGCGAGCCGAGCATTCTCCGTCTATTGCAACGACGTGATCGGATGAATCGGCGCGATTTCATAAACCTGCTCGGCGGCACGGCGCTCGCCTGGCCGTTCGCCTCCCGCGCGCAAACCTCGGCCAAACGCTGGCGCATCGGGATGCTGGAGTACAGCCGCCCGGATGTGGACCGAGTACGCCTTTGGGGCGTGTTCCGCCAACGGTTGCGCGAACTCGGTTACGTCGAAGGTGACAACATTACCTTCGAGCCGCGCTGGGCGGATGGCAGGGCCGACCGCCTCCCAACGCTCGCAGCCGAGCTGGTTAAGTTGAAGGTCGACGTGATAGCTACCGGCGGAGCACCCTCCGCTGAAGCCGCCAAGCGTGCGACGAGCACGATCCCGATCGTTATGGCAACAGGCAGCGATCCGGTGGCTCTCGGACTTGTTAGCAGCCTTTCCCGGCCAGGCGGGAACGTGACGGGAGTAGCGACGCTGGTATCGGAGTTGGCCCCCAAGCGCCTTCAGCTTCTCCGAGAGACGATTCCACACGTGTCTCGCATTGCCACCCTGGTCGATCCAGTCGCGTGGGGCAGCACGCTTAGTGAGCGCGAAACCGAACGGGCAGCCCCGGCATTCGGAATGTCTCTTCACGTTCTGAGCGCACGCGGTCCAGAAGAATTCGACAACGCCTTTAAGTCGATGCTCCAAGCGCATGTTGCTGCTCTTGTGATTCAACCGAGCGGTATGTTTTTTGGTGAGCGCATCCGGCTTGGCGATTTGGCAATGCAGCACGGTATCCCAACGCTAGCCAGTGAAAGGGCCTATTCCGAGGCTGGGTGCCTCATCTCATACGGCCCCGACTTTACCGATACCTTCCAGCGCGCTGCAGAATACGTTGAGAAAATCCTCAAGGGTGTGAAACCCGCCGACCTCCCGGTCGAGCAGCCGACCAAGTTCGAGCTGGTGATCAACCTGAAGACCGCGAGATCGCTCGGCCTCACGATCTCGCAATCGCTGCTGCTGCGTGCGGAGGAGGTAATTCAGTGATGGATCGGCGGACGTTCATTCGCGGCAGTGTCCTCACTCTCCTCACGGCCTCGCGTCTCGCTGAGGCGCAGCAGGCGAAAACGATGTTTCGGATCGGGATAGTGCTGGGCGGCACTCTTTCGTCTCGGCGGGCACAATTGGATGCGTTCCGCCAAGCGATGCGCGAACTGGGCTATCTGGAAGGACAGAACATCGTGTTCGAAGTCCGCGCACCGGAGGGGGAAGAGGATGCTCGATTCGCCGAATTCGCTGCTGAATTGGTCCGTCTCAAAGTCGACGTCCTTGTCGTTCAAGCGACCCGACCAATTCTAGCCGCGAAGCAGGCGACCACGACGATCCCGATCGTCATGGCGCCGGCATCGGACCCGGTGGGTGCGGGACTCGTAGCCAATTTGGCGCGGCCCGGGGGAAATATCACCGGTGTCAGCCTGCTCACCGAGGAGCTCAGCGGGAAGCGCCTGCAGCTTTTGAGCGAAATGGTGCCCGGGATCTCCCGGGCAGCGATCATATGGAATCCGGCGAGCCTTTCGAACCCTCCTGAAATTGCGCGTGAGGAGGTAGCGGCTCGCGCACTGAGGATAGAGCTACTGAAGCTTGAGGTGCGCCAGGTTGCGGATCTCGAGCAGGTATTCGACACCGCAGTAAGGGCCCGGATCGGCGGGCTCGTTATTCTCGAGGACCGCTTTCTGGTTGGCCTCGCGCAACGGATCACGGATCTCGCATTGACGCACCGACTGCCCGCAATCTACTCGCAGACTGGGTTCATTGAAGCCGGTGGCCTGGCGGTTTACGCCCCAGACATTATTGACTTGATCCGGCGTGCCGCGACTTACGTGGATAAGATTCTGAAGGGCGCCAAACCCGGCGATCTGCCCATCGAGCAGCCGACCAGGTTCGAACTGGTGATCAATCTCAAAACCGCGAAGGCTCTCGGTCTCACGGTTCCGCAGCCGCTGTTGCTGCGCGCGGACGAGGTGATCCAGTGATGGATCGGCGAACGTTCATCGGCGCTATTGCGGGTGGACTCCTCGCCATGCCGTTCCGTGCCGGTGCTCAACAACAAGGCAAAGTCTGGCGTGTCGGTTTTCTGTTGCCCTCGGCTTCCCTCAGCTCGTCCAATACCAATGCATTTCTGAAAGGTATGCGGGAGCTTGGCTATGTCGAGGGTAAGAACCTGGTGATTGAGTGGCGCTTTGCCGATGGCGAGCTCGAACGCTTGCCCGCTCTGGCGGCGGAGCTGGTGCAGTTGAAAGTGGACATCATTGTCACGGCAGGGTCGCCCGCGATCGGCGCGGCGCAGAAAGCGACGACTACGATACCCATCGTCATGGCAACCGCCGGCGACCCGGTAGGAAGCGGATTTGTGAAGAGCCTGGCGCGGCCTGGAGGCAATATCACCGGGCTCTCGAATATGGCTGGCGATATCGCCGCCAAGTTTATCGAATTGCTGCGCTCCGTGGTCCCCAAGCTCTCTCGCGTTGCGATGCTGACTCCCTCCGCGACCTACGGCCCATTATCGAAGGGCGTCCAGGCCGCCGCGCAGAAGGCGGGTGTGAAGACTCTGATGGCTGTGGCATCGACGCCGCAGGAGATCGAGAACGCGTTCTCAATGATGGTCCGGGAGAAAGCCGACGCGGTCTTCGTGGGTTCTCCGACAGTATTTGCTCAGCAGCACCGACAGATCGCGGAGCTGGCACTCAAGTACCGGCTGCCATCGTTGTTCCAAGATCGGGTGGATGTCGAGGTCGGCGGGCTGATGAGCTACGGGCAAAAGCTCATCGACAATTACGAGCGCTCCGCGACCTATGTGGACAAGATCCTCAAGGGTGCGAAACCGGGTGATCTGCCGGTGGAGCAACCGGTGTCGTTCGAGTTCGTCGTGAACCTGAAAACCGCCAAAGCACTTGGCCTCACGATCCCACAGTCGCTGTTGCTGCGCGCGGACGAGGTGATTCAGTGATGGATCGGCGAACGTTCATCGGCGCTATTGCGGGTGGGCTCCTCGCCGCGCCACTCGCTGCGTCAGCGCAACAAGCGGGGAAGGTCTATCGCATCGGGATTCTGGAGACGATTCCCGCGTCACAGAACGCCGCCAAACTGGACGCGTTGCGCAAGGGGTTGCGGGACCTCGGCTACGTCGAAGGACGAAACCTGATCATTGAATATCGATCGGCAGATGGTCGCGCCGAGCGGTTCCCGGACCTCGCGTCCGAACTGGTGCGTCTCAAGGTCGATCTGATCGTGACCCGGGGGACCCCTGCCGCCAAGGCGGTAAAAAGCGCGACCGGAACAATTCCAGTGGTTATGGCGGCGATGGGCGAACCGCTTGCCGTCGTGGCGACCCTCGCGCACCCGGGGGGCAATATTACGGGGCTGACTACGTTCAGCATCGAGTTGACAGGGAAGCGGGTCGAAGTAATCAAAGAGCTGGTTCCGAGTCTCTCGCGAGTTGCGTTGCTTCAAAATATGGGCAATCCGGTGGCCCCGCCCGAATGGGAAGAGACAAAGACGGCCGCGCGCTCCCTGGGTCTGCAGGCTGAACTGCTCGACGTGCGAAGTCAGGGCGACCTGAGCCGCGCATTCGAACTGGCAGTCCGACAGCACGTCGAGGCGCTTGTCATCGGGATAGACGGTCTCACCCAGATGTATCAACAAACAATCGTCGACTCGGTAACCCGCAATCGGCTGCCTGCTATCTATCCAGACCGCGCGTTCGTCGATGGCGGGGGATTGATAGCCTACGCGGTGAACTATCCTGACCTGTATTTCCGGGCCGCAGGGCTCATCGGCAAAATCTTCAAGGGCGCGAAGCCCGCGGATCTGCCGATCGAGCAGCCGACCAAGTTCGATCTGGTGATCAACCTCAAGACCGCCAAGTCGCTAGGCCTCACGATCCCGCAATCGCTACGGGTGCAGGCTGAGTTGATAGAGTGATGAATCGTTGCGCACAGGTTCCTTGCGCTCGCCAACAACGCTAAGCTTGTCGGGAAGAAACTTTATGAGCCGGAAGATACTCGTCCCGTTTCTCGCCGCGCTTGTTCTTGCTTCTGTTCATCTCGCCCAAGCCCAACAAACCAAGGCATATCGTGTCGGAGTTATTTTCGAAGGCGGTAACTTCTCTGTGGTGGTTGACGGCCTCAAGGACGGCCTCAAGGAATTAGGATTCGATGCGGGCAAGCAATATGTGCTGGAGATACGCGATCTAAAGGGCAACCTGAACGCAGCAGAGGACGCAGCAAGGAGTCTGGAGCGAGACAAAGTTGACCTCATCTTTACGGTAGCCACGTCCATCACTGCCGCGGTGAAACGTGTAACAACAAAGGTCCCGATCGTATTTGCCGTCGGCCGTGATCCAGCTAGCTCTGGGCTGGTCGAGAGCTTCGCGAAACCGGGCGGGCGGCTAACGGGGGTCCACTATTTCTCGACCGAACTCACGGCGAAGCGTCTGGAGATTCTAAAGGAGATACTTCCGAAGCTTCGCAGAGTCGTGGTGTTCTACGATCCTAGCAACCAGAACGCGTTGAACGGCGCGAAGCTGACGCGGGAGGCAGCGCGGCGGCTAAATGTTGAGGTTGTCGAGCGACAGGTCTCCTCGGTGGAGGAACTCCGACGGGACGTGATGACGTTCAAGGCTCAGACAGGGGATGCGTACTTCTTTACGCCAGATGCGATGGTGGGGAGCCAGGCGGAATTCATTATTGAGACGGCGAGAGCCAAGAAGCTACCGACGATGTTTCACAATCCCAGCCTCATTGCGCAAGGAGCGCTGGTTTGCTATGGCGTGAGCTACCATGAAATTGGTCGCCTATCGGCAAAATATGTGCAACTTGTTCTGACTGGAACCATGCCTGCAAATCTGCCGGTCGAATCATTCAGCACGATAGAGTTGGGGCTGAACCTTAATACCGCACGAGAACTGGGTATAACAATTCCGCAGTCCGTGCTGTTTCGTGCGGACAATGTAATCCAGTAAACGAGCATGCGCGCTCGTGGGAGCCGCCAGTTGACCTGATTCGTTGAACGGCTGCGTACCCGTATACCATCCCGACGAGAACGTAGACGCCATGGACACTTCGCAGCGCTCGCAGGAATATTCAGCATCCAAGCCCGTTGCAACGCACGCAGCACTGGCTCAGCTGTGGCAAGATGCCCGGTCAGCCCAACGAAGCACTGTCGCAAATCAAGCTCACTGGTGCGGAACCCGTGCTGCCATCGTCATTCGCGGTCGGCACGGCAGCGCAAGCCAGCATCGCGGCCTCGGCGCTCGCTGCCGCCGAACTGTGGCGCCTGCGTGGCGGACGGCACCAACTTGTCACCGTCGACATGCGCCATGCAGCCATCGAGTTCCGTAGCGAGCGCTATTTCCGTGTTGACGGAAAGGAACCTGCTGAGATTTGGGACAAGATCGCGGGGACCTACCGCTGCGGTGACGGCCGGTGGGTTCGTATGCACACCAACTTTCCGCATCACCGCGACGGGGTGCTTGCGCTGCTCGCCTGCGACTACGACAAGGCCGCGGTACAACGGGCGCTGCTTGACTGGCGCGCGGAGGAGTTTGAAGAGGCTGCAGCCCAAGCGGGGCTCGCGGTTACGGCGAAGCGATCCTTCGAGGAGTGGGACAAACACCCGCAGGGCATGGCGGTGGGCGCACTGCCAGTCTTCTCGATCGAGCGTATCGGCGACGCGCCTCCTCAACCGCTGGCCGCTGCGCCGCGCCCGCTAGCCGGCGTGCGTGTGCTCGATCTCACGCGAATTATCGCGGGTCCGGTGTGCGGCCGGACGCTCGCCGCGCATGGAGCAGACGTACTGCTCGTGACGGCGTCGCATTTACCCGCGATCGAACCGTTGGTGATTGACACGGGACGCGGCAAGCTGTCGTGCCGGATCGATTTGCGCGACCCGGTCGGGCAATCCACGCTGCGCGCTTTGTTGCGAGATACGGACGTGTTCGTCCAGGGCTACCGCCCCGGCGCGCTCCAATCGTTAGGATTCGGTCCGGAAGAGGTGGCGCAACTTCGTCCCGGTATCATCTACGTATCGCTGTCCGCATATGGCCACGTCGGACCGTGGGCGGGTCGGCGCGGCTTCGATTCGCTCGTGCAGACCGCGAGCGGCTTCAACGAGGCTGAAGCACAAGCGGCGGGGATAGATCGACCGAGACCGTTGCCGGCGCAAGCACTCGATCACGCTGCGGGCTACCTCATGTCCTTCGGGGCCATGACTGCGCTCGCTCGCCGCTGTACTGAGGGCGGCAGTTGGCATACAAGGGTTTCGCTCGCGCAAACGGGAAAATGGCTGCGCCAGCTCGGTCGAATCGAAGACGGGTTGTCTAGTGATGAAACAAGCTTCGTCGATGTTCTAGACCTGGTGGAGGAGCGTGATTCAGGATTCGGGCGCTTAACGGCGATCCGGCACGCCGCGCAACTTTCAGAGACCCCCGCGCGCTGGGAGCGTCCTTCGATGCCGCTTGGGGCTCATCTTGCCAAGTGGCCGGAATGAAAATGGGCGCGTGAACAAACGACGTTGTCGAGCCTGTCTGCTCACTGTCGAGCGTCAGCCGGTCGCAAGTGTCTCAGCGCGGCCACAACCGGACGGTCGTTGTCACGTCACAACATGGCTAATTGCGGCCGTTCGCCAGACCATTCCGTGTCTTGGCAGAGGGCGAGGATTCCGGAGTAGGTAGCCGTCGCGCATTGGGAGCCTCTTGCCGACAAAAAAGTACTCCGACCAGCTTGTGCATTGCGACTTGACATCGATTGCCGAACTTTCTTAGGATTAAGTGGCTGAACATGCGCTAGTCGAGGGGAGGCCGACATGCATGCTTCTTTGCTTCGGATTGCTCTTGCGATTGCTCTTGCCGCCGCGATGGTTGCACCCGTGTTTGGGGAGAGCATTGTCGTGCCCAACGGCAACGCAACTGTCAAGGGAAACGATACATCCGGGCCGCTTCCGGGTGGGGTTTCCCTGCGGTTCCAGACGGTAATCGACCCTGACCAGTTCCCGTCGGGGCCGATCAACATCACGGGGTTTACGTTCCGGGCAGCTCCCGGCACGGGAGCGGTCAATGTCAGCCTCAGTGGGAGCATTTATCTGTCCACCAGCCCCAATTGGGCGAATTCGACGGGACACCCGCTGATGAGCACGACCTTCGCAAACAATGTCGGATCAGATAACACGCTGGTGGTGTCGCTAAGCAGTTTCCAGCTTACCGGCGCCGGGTGCGCCGCGCCCGGTCCGTGCCCCTTCGCCAACAACATCGTGTTCACCACGCCGTTTCCGTACAACAAGGCGAATGGCCCGCTCCTGATGGATGGTCAGTTCACGGTCTTCTCGGGATCGGGAACCGGGGAATTCGATGTCATAACCTGCCTGAACACAAGCTGCGCGATCAATAGCGTGAGCGCGGTGCCGGTCGGCGCTGCGACAGGGACCATGAACGACGACCCTCGATTCGGGGGCAGCAGCATTAACCAAATCACCTACACGCCAGCGACGATCAACCTCAATCAGCACGGCCTGACCGGCTCCTGGTACAAGCCTGCGACTAGTGGACAGGGCGTCGAAGTCGAGGTATTTGCCAATCCGTCCGGACCGGGCTCGACATTTGTGAGCTGGTTCACCTACGACACCGTCGCCGGTGGCGCGGACCACCAGCGCTGGTACACGGCCCAAGGCCCGGTGGTGACCGGACAGCCCAGCGCTTCGCTGACGATCTACCAGAACACCGGCGGCAACTTCAACGCGCCGCCGGCCACCAATGCGCAGGCGGTCGGGACCGCGACGTTGAGCTTTGACACCTGCTCCAGCGGTCAACTGATGTACAGCTTCACCGACGGTACGAACCGCACCGGGACGATACCGTTGACGCGCCTGACGCAGAATGTGACCTGCGCTACGTCGCCGCCATACCCGACTAATGCGGACTTTGCTCTTTCCGGTAATTGGTATGGTGGCGCCGCCACGTCGGGTCAAGGCTTCACGGCCGACGTCAACCCGGTTTCTGGCGCGTTCTTTGCGGCTTGGTATACGTATATGCCGAACAGCTCCGCCCCCGGAGCAGCCGGACAACGTTGGTACACGGCGCAAGGTACATTCACGCCGGGATTGCGCTCGATTCCGGTGACGATCTACGAGACCACCGGCGGGATGTTCGACACACCGACGCCCCCGGGGCAGAAGACCGTGGCCGTCGGGACCGGCACGATGACATTCCAGAGTTGTGCTGCCGCGACGTTCAGCTACAGCTACACCGGCGGGACCAGCATCGGCTTGGCCGGAACCATCAACTTGATCCGCGTCGGCCCCGTGCCTCCGGGATGCACGTCATGATGCCAGTCGTCCAGAGGAGACCGACATGAATCTTTCTTTCCTTCGAATCGCTCTTGCGATCACTCTTTCCGCCGCGTTGGCTGCACCCATTTTCGGGCAGACCATCGTCGTGCCGAACAACTACGCAACGGTCAAGGGAAACGATACATCCGGATCGCTTGTGGGATCGGTTTCCCTGCGGGACCAAACAGTGATTGACCCTGCCCAGCTCCCGTCGGGGCCGATCATGATCACGGGGTTTACGTTCCGGGCAGCCCCCGGCACGGGAGCGGTCAATGTCACTATCAGCGGGAACATTTATCTGTCCACCAGCCCCAAGTGGCCGAATTCGACGGGACACCCGCTGATAAGTACGACCTTCGCCAACAATGTCGGCTCGGATAACACGCTGGTGATGGCACCCAGCAACTACACGATTACCGGCGCCGGGTGCGCCGCACCCGGTCCGTGCCCGTTCGCCAATAACATCCTATTCACCACGCCGTTTCCGTACAATCGCGCGAACGGACCGCTCCTGATTGAACTGCAACTTACGACCTTTTCGGGATCGGGAACCGGGCAAAGCGACGATATAAGTTGCCCGAGCACAAGCTGCGTGATCAATAATGTGGACGGGGAGCCGGTCGGCTCTGCGACAGGTGACCTTACGGGAGGCGCCAGCGTTCTACAAATCACGTACACGCCGGCAACGATCAACCTCAATCAGCACGGCCTGACCGGCTCCTGGTACAAGCCTGCGACTAGTGGACAGGGCGTCGAAGTCGAGGTATTTGCCAATCCGTCCGGACCGGGCTCTACATTTGTCAGCTGGTTCACCTACGACAGCGTCGCCGGTGGCGCGGACCACCAGCGCTGGTACACGGCCCAAGGCCCGGTGGTGACCGGACAGCCCAGCGCTTCGCTGACGATCTACCAGAACACCGGCGGCAACTTCAACGCGCCGCCGGCCACCAATGCGCAGGCGGTCGGGACCGCGACGTTGAGCTTTGACACCTGCTCCAGCGGTCAACTGATGTACAGCTTCACCGACGGTACGAACCGCACCGGGACGATACCATTGACGCGCCTGACGCAGAATGTGACCTGCGCTACGTCGCCGCCATACCCGACTAATGCGGACTTTGCTCTTTCCGGTAATTGGTATGGTGGCGCCGCCACGTCGGGTCAAGGCTTCACGGCCGACGTCAACCCGGTTTCTGGCGCGTTCTTTGCGGCTTGGTATACGTATATGCCGAACAGCTCCGCCCCCGGAGCAGCCGGACAACGTTGGTACACGGCGCAAGGTACATTCACGCCGGGATTGCGCTCGATTCCGGTGACGATCTACGAGACCACCGGCGGGATGTTCGACACACCGACGCCCCCGGGGCAGAAGACCGTGGCCGTCGGGACCGGCACGATGACATTCCAGAGTTGTGCTGCCGCGACGTTCAGCTACAGCTACACCGGCGGGACCAGCATCGGCTTGGCCGGAACCATCAACTTGATCCGCGTCGGCCCCGTGCCTCCGGGATGCACGTCATGATGCCAGCCTAGAGCTTGCGCGCTCGCAGTGTATGCATTTCGTAGCTTGGCCGCGCACTCGACGCGGAAGCCCAGCGGTGCATCCCGTTCGACCGCGATTGACCGTCGTCGCCCGGCGCAGGAAGCCCTAATGTATAATCACCGATCTGTTGACTGTCTCCTTTCATCAACAGATTCAATCAATTGAGGTGAAACCCTATGATCAAGAAGTGGACTTTGAATTGGCTGGTTGCATTGAGTTGTCTCGCGGTATTCCCGGTGACCATGGCGGCCGACCCGCCGGTGTCCGGTACGGTCAAAATGAGCAGCAAGGCGGTGGCCATCGGCGTCGGCGTGAGCTGGGGCGATGGCACGCTGACGTTTGGCGGGAAGACGTACCCGTTCTCGATTGAAGGTCTCAGCGTCGTGGATCTCGGCGTCTCGGACATCACGACATCGGGCGAAGTCTTCAGCCTGAAAAACGTTGCCGATTTCAGCGGTAACTACGTCGCGGGCGAGGCGGGCATTGCCGTCGCCGGTGGTCCGACGGATACGATCATGAAAAACGAGAACGGCGTCGTGCTGCGACTGCATGGCACACAGAAGGGTGCACGCCTGACCCTGGCCGCGCAAGGCGTCAAGCTAAAGCTCAAGTAGGCTAGGACGGCGGGTGGCCACATACCACCCGCCCCTTCATCTGGTGCGTGTGTCGAACCGCTCGACGGCGAACGACACTGTGCCGCTCTCGTCAGCTCTGCCCCAGATTGAAAAACTCGCGTCGGCTCACTCGCGACGGATTTCCTCGGCCGCTGTGTCGCAAATCACTGCTTGGGCCACGTGAAACGCGATCTTCCCAACGCTATCGTAGCTCGGCGAGATCGCTGTCACCTTTAACCTGATTCCCGCAATCTCTATGACGTCGTTGACGTTGGCCTTTGTAGTAATGCGAAGCAGCAACACTGCATCCTCGAGCCGGGGCGGAGTCAAGGGGTGATCCGGCGAACTGCCGATCCTCGCCGAGATGTCTATGTCGTCTCCGGGCAGCTTCAGAACGGAGCACAGTTCCTCGCTGGTTTCCCCGAATACGGGTCGTCCTTCATGATCTACACTTGCGATCTTGGTGATCGTGCATCGAACTTCGGCGTCAGCACGAGATTTGTCCACGCGTTTGGGCGGTTCGCTAGACAAGGCTTCCTCGGAAATATTAGGCTTGAGCAGCCGTCCGACTTCAACCAAGTATCTTGCTCAAAATTCCATTCTTATTTTGGATGGGTAGTATTCATTTCGCAACACACTGACGCGACGCATTTCATCGTCCCAACTTTGCACTTACCCGGCCGATACCGTCCCACTTCAATCGTTAGGACTTGTCCAGACGACTTGGACGGGACAACGCTGCCTTGATCGCGTCGATGAAGGGCCCGAGTTTCGGCGGCTGGGCTTCCAGATCGACCCTGACCGCAAGCTTGCGCAGCGTGGTGCTGCACACCGGGCCAATCGAAGCGACCAGCGTTCGCCCGAGGCTTTGTCGCAGCGAGGCTTCCTTGCCGCCCTGCTGCGCGACGGCGAAAAGATTGATAGCCTGCGATGCGCTGGTAAATGCCACGAGGTCGATCTCATCCTGATCGAGTGCGCCAATTAGCCGTTGCAGAGGTGTTGTATCGTCTGGCAAGCCCCAGCGGTAGGTCGTGATCTCGACAATTTGCGCACCTTTAGCCGCGAGCGCTGCCTGCAGTTCACGATTCGTCTCGCCATAGCGCTGCACCACTACGCGCTTCCCCAGCAGTGGGAGATTTGCCAGTTCGGCGAGTACCTCGCGGGTGGTGAAAGGGTCATTGGCGGCGAGATCGATGCGCACCTTGCGCGATCGCAGCGCCGCCGTGGGTTTGGGGCCGCGCACGACGACTTGCGCGCCATTGAGGAGCCGCAAGAAGGCATCCGTGAGCCCCAGACCATCGGTCGCCTCAAACAACGCTCGCGTTCCAACGCCCGTCTGAAAGATAAATATGTCGGGCGGCGTGAAATTCCAGTCGTCGATCAATGCACGGATATGCACAGGATCAACATCCGAGATTTCGGCCAGCGCCGGCGCCACGAAAGGTGTGCCTCCATGCTTGCGGACCAGGTCGGCAATCTGATCCCGCGCCCGGCTTTCGAGAATGGCGACCGTCTTGTCTTTCATCGACCCGTGTCTGAAGGATGCCCCTGCCTAGTGTGCCATGGCCGAGCACGCCCGTGGACATCGGATGCCGAGCTGGAAGCGGGATATGCTTGAGTCGCGGCCTTACACGCACGCACAGCGCGTTGCCTCGATTCGCTGCCCCGGGAGGCAAGATGACCGAGTTGAGCCAAGGTCTGTTCGAGTATCACCAACGCAGCAAGCACCGCGTCAACCATTACGCTCCAGGTCCGACCGGACTCGACTGGGCAAACCAGCCGGACCCGTTCCGGGAGTTTCCCGGCACGGCGCAAGTCAAGCTGCGTCTGGCCGCAGATTCGCTGGTGACACGCTATAACGCGCTGCGCCAGGGTGAACTGCCGCCCGCGCGCCGATTCGACCTCGATCATCTGGCCGTTTTGTTCGAGCTCTCGCTCGGCCTGTCGGCGTGGAAATCCTACGGCACCAAGCGCTGGGCACTGCGCTGCAACCCTTCGAGCGGCAACCTGCATCCGACCGAGAGCTATCTGCTGTGCCCGCACCTGCCTGGGCTGTCCGCCGGGGTCTATCACTACCTGAGCCGGAATCACGTGCTCGAACAACGCGCAGCAGTCCATGATCCGCATTGGACTGCAGCGTTTTCCGGCAACGGAGTCCTGATCGGCATCAGCTCGATTCACTGGCGCGAAGCGTGGAAATACGGCATGCGCGCGTGGCGTTACTGCCAGCATGATTGCGGGCACGCCATCGCCGCAGTGAGCTACGCCGCCGCAGCGCTCGGCTGGCAAACCCGATTGGTCTCGTCCGCCTCGGACGACGTCGTGGCGAACTTGCTAGGAATCGACCGCAGCGCGGACTTTGAGTCTGCGGAAGCAGAAGCGCCGGATGCCCTGCTGTGGGTTGGCGATCCCGATGCGCGCCCCGATCCCGCGCGCCTGCTGGATCCTCTGAGCAAGGCGAGTTGGTACGGCCGCGCCAACCGGTTGAGTCAGGAGCACGTGCGATGGCCGGGCGTTGATTCGATTCATCGCATCACGCACAAGACTCTCACGCAGGAGCCCGCAGCACCGGCACGAGCTTCTCTTCCGCGCCCTGCCGCTCCGGCCCTTGACCTGAGCTTTGCCGAGATTGCACGACAACGCCGCAGCGCCGTGGATTTCGACGCTACGACGCGTATCCCTGCCGTTGCTTTGTTCGCTATGCTGGAGTGCCTCATGGCGCGACGCGATGCACCGCCCTGGAATGCGTTGCAGGATTCCGCGCTCGTGCATCCTGCGCTGATGGTGCACCGCGTGGATGGCCTGGAGCCGGGTCTGTATATGTTCCTTCGCGATCCGGCCGCCCTCTCTGGCTTAAGGCAATCCATGCGACCCGACTGGTTGTGGCAAAAGACCGGACCGGACCATCTGCCCCTGTATCTATTGTTGCCTTACGATTTGCGCGACACAGCCAAGTCGATCTGCTGCCACCAAGATATAGGCGCAGACTCTTGTTTTGCGCTGGGGATGCTTGCGAAGTTCGAAGTCGCTTTGCATGAACCGTGGCGCTACCGCCTTCTGTTCTGGGAATGCGGCATGCTCGGTCAGGTTCTTTATCTCGAAGCCGAGGCCGCCGGCGTGCGCTCCACCGGGGTCGGCTGTTTCTTCGATGACGAAATGCACGCGCTGCTTGGAATCAACGGCCATTCCTGGCAAAGCCTGTATCACTTCACGATGGGTGGCGCGATCGACGATGCCCGGCTCTCCACGTTACCGCCGTATGAGTTTCAGCCTTGAAGCGGCGCATTGCGTACTCGACCGGCAGACGTGCGCGTCGCGCCTCGACCGTCCGACCAGGGACAAACTCGGTCCTTCGCACCAGCCAATTCGATTGGCTTCAGCGCTTGTCGCCTTAAGCGTGGCCTAGATTGAAGAACTCGCGCTGACCGCGCATGTTTTGCACGCGGCCGATCAGCAACTGCAAGTGCTCGGGGTCGTCGACGAAATTCAGGCGTTCGCTGTTGACGATCAATAGCGGTGCTTCTTCGTACGCATAGAAATAACGACTGTACGCGTCCGCCAGCCGTGCCAGGTATTGCTCGGAGATCTTGCGCTCGAAGTGCAAACCGCGCTTGTGTACGCGGTCGATGAGCGTCGTCACCGGTGCCTGCAGATAGATCACCAGGTCGGGTGTCGGCGTCTGCGGCTTCAGATGCGAATACATCTTGTCGTAGAGCGCGAACTCGTCGTCGGAGAGGTTGAGCCGCGCGAACAGCGGGTCCTTGTCCAGCAGGAAATCGGCGACGGTCTGGCGGCGGAACATATCGAGCTGCGCGAGTCCGCGAATCTGGTCGACGCGCTGGAACAGAAAGTTGAGCTGCGTCGGCAGCGCATAGCGCCGCATGTCGTCGTAGAAACGTTCGAGAAACGGATTGTCCTGCGGCGCTTCCAGCAGGATGTCGGCATCGAAATGCCGCGCGAGCGCGCGCGCGAGGCTGGTCTTGCCCGCACCGATCGGGCCCTCGACGACCATGTAATGCAGCTTTTCCAGGTTCATTCAGGAGCGCCACGCATGGCGGCGGGTGGGCGCGATGCGTTGATCGTGGACGGCGCGCAGCAACGGGCGCAGGGCACCGTGCCCCGGCACATGCGCAGAAGGCGCGAGGTCGCGCAGCGGCTTGAGCACGAACGCGCGCTGGTGCATCCGCGGGTGCGGCAGGGCCAGACCGGACTGACGGGCGCGGCGCCGTCCGAACAGCAGCAGGTCGAGGTCGAGCGTGCGCGGCGCGTTGCGCGCGATGCGCGTGCGGCGGTGGCGGCGCTCGATGGCGTGCATGCGCGCCAGCAGGCTGCGCGGCGACAATCGCGTACGCAACGCGGCGACGGCATTGACGTAATCCGGCTGGCTTCCGCTGGTACCGATCGGTGCGCTGACGTAGTTCGGAGAGGCGCCGATGACGCGCGAACCCGGCAAGCGCGCCAGTTCCGCGATCGCGCGCGCCACATGCCGTCGCGGGTGGTCGAGATTGCTGCCCAGCCCGATGTACGCCAGCGTTGCCATTACGAATCGCCGGATGATGTGGCCGGTTCGTTCTCGGTGCCGGGATTCTCGCCGCCGCCGCGCTTGCGGCCGCGACTGCGCGGCCGCCGCTTTTTCTTCGGCGCGTCGTCCGGTCGCAATAGCTGGTCGCGATCGGCTTGTTCGGCGTGCTGGAAACTCTCCCACCAATCGGCGAGGTCCGCCAGTTCGCCTTCCATTTCACCGCTGTCGCAGCGCAGGCGCAGAAAATCGTATCCGGCGCGAAAGCGCGGATGCTCGAGCAGGCGGAATGGCCGTTGCCCGGCCCGCTGCTCGAAGCGAGGCTGCAGCGCCCAGATCTCCTTGATCGCGGCTTCGAAGCGGCGCGGAATCGCCAGGCGCTGAGCCTGCTGCTCCAGCACCTTGTCCATCGCCTCGAACAACGCGGGCATGGGCCGCTCCCCGCGCGACTTGGCCGCGGTCCAGCTCGCCAGCACCTCGTGCCACAGCAGCGTCGCGAACAGGAACGCCGGCGTCACCGACTTGCCTTCGCGCACGCGCGCATCGGTGTTGCCCAGCGCCAGCTCGATGAAGCGCTGGCCGAGCGGTTGTTCGACGATCACGTCGAGCAGCGGCAGCACGCCGTGGTGCAGGCCGTGCTGGCGCAAGCTCTTCACCGATTCCAGCGCGTGGCCGGACAACAGCAGTTTCTCCATTTCGTCGAACAGGCGCGCCGGCGGAACGTTCTGGATCAGCGGTGCCAGTTCCGGGATGGGTGCCGCGGTCTTCTTCTCGAGCGTTAGTCCGAGCTTGGCCGCCAGGCGCGCAGCACGCAGCATGCGCACCGGGTCCTCGCGATAGCGCGTGACCGGATCGCCGATCAGGCGCATGCGCCGGGCCCGCACGTCGGGCACGCCGCCGACGTAGTCCCAGACTTCCTCGCTGACGGGATCGAAGTAGAGGGCATTGCAGGTGAAGTCGCGGCGCAGCGCGTCCTCGGCCTGCGAGCCGAACACGTTGTCGGACAGCAGTCGCCCGTGCTCATCGGACGCGTCATCGCCGGTCTGGCGCGCGCGAAAGGTCGACACTTCGATCGTCTCCGGGCCGGCGAGCACGTTGACCAGGCGAAAGCGGCGACCGATGATGAACGCCCGGCGAAACAGCGGCTTGACCTGTTCCGGGGTCGCATTGGTCGCGATGTCGAAATCCTTGGGTGCGATCCCAAGCAGGAGGTCGCGGACCGCCCCGCCGACCACGAAAGCCTTGAACCCGGCCTGCTGCAGCTTGCGGGTGACGTCCTGGGCGCCGCGCGAAATTTGGTTCCGGCGCACCGGGTGCGCATCGGAGCCATAGATGCGCGGTTCGGTCGAGCTTTTGCCGGGAAGGAAGCGCGCGAGCAGGCGTCGAATCATCGAACCAGTCTGGAGGGCACTGTGGAGAGCACTGCGGGTGGGCGCGCTCGGTTTGGGCGCCGCATTTCGGTGCATTCAACCACAGTGGGGGTCAGCGACGCCCACGGATCATAGCACGGCGGCGTGGCGGGCCGAGTCCGAATCACGGATAATCAGCGACTCCCGTCGTCGTACCCGCGGTATCCAGGAGAAGCCATGCCCGCCTATCAGCACGTCAAGGTCCCGGTCGGGGGCCAGAAGATCACCGTCAACAAGGATTTCAGCATCAATGTTCCCGACCAGCCGATCATTCCTTACATCGAAGGCGACGGCACCGGATTGGACATCACGCCGGTCATGCTGAAGGTGGTCGACGCGGCAGTGGCCAAGGCCTACGGCGGCAAGCGCAAGATTCACTGGATGGAAGTCTACGCCGGCGAGAAGTCGACCAAGGTCTACGGCGCGGACGTCTGGCTGCCTGACGAAACGCTCGCCATCGTCAAAGACTACGTGGTGTCGATCAAGGGTCCGTTGACCACGCCGGTGGGTGGCGGTATCCGCAGCCTCAACGTCGCGCTGCGGCAGCAGCTCGACCTGTATGTGTGTCTGCGCCCGGTCATGTATTTCACCGGCGTGCCGAGCCCAGTCAAGGCGCCCGAGAAGATCAACATGGTGATCTTCCGCGAGAACTCGGAGGACATCTACGCCGGCATCGAATGGGAGGCCGAGTCCGCGGGCGCGAAGAAGATCGTCGACTTCCTGATCAAGGAAATGGGCGTGAAGAAAATTCGTTTCCCCGCCACGTCGGGCATCGGCATCAAGCCGGTTTCGATCGAGGGCACCAAGCGGCTGATGCGCAAGGCGGTGCAGTACGCGATCGACAACGATCGCCGGTCGGTGACGATCGTGCACAAGGGCAATATCATGAAGTTCACCGAGGGCGGCTTCCGCGACTGGGCGTACGAACTGGCGCAAAAGGAATTCGGCGCGCAGCCGATCGACGGCGGGCCGTGGTGCAAGTTCAAGAATCCGAAAACCGGGCGCGAGATCATCGTCAAGGACGTGATCGCCGACGCCTTCCTGCAGCAGATCCTGTTGCGGCCGGACGAGTACGACGTCATCGCGACGCTCAATCTCAACGGCGATTACATCTCGGACGCACTGGCCGCACAGGTCGGCGGCATCGGCATCGCCCCGGGCGCGAACATGTCGGATACGGTCGCCATGTTCGAGGCGACACACGGCACGGCGCCCAAGTATGCGGGCAAGGATTACGTCAACCCGGGTTCGGAAATACTCTCCGCCGAGATGATGCTCGTGCACATGGGCTGGAAGGAAGCGGCTGCGCTGGTGGTCAAGAGCCTCGAGAAGGCGATCGCGGACAAGGTTGTGACCTACGACTTTGCGCGGCTGATGGAGGGCGCCAAGCAGGTGTCGTGCTCCGGCTTCGGCCAGGCGATGATCGAGAGAATGTAACAACACGCCGTGACTGGCGATGGCGAGAACGACTGGGGCTTCGCCGAGGCACACGACCTGCCGATCCCGTACCTCAGTCGGATCCGGGAGTACTACCAGGCGCTGGGCTACGGCGCGCCATACGAGTGGGCGCACTACGCCGAGGTGCCGTTCCAGCCGCTGAACGCGGCCTGGTCACAATGCCGGATCGCGCTCATCACGACGGCCGCTCCCTATCAGCCGCAAAGCGGCGATCAGGGTCCGGGGGCGCCGTACAACGCGAAGGCCAAGTTCTACGCCGTCTACTCGGGTGATACGGCGCAGGATCACGATTTGCGCATCTCGCACATCGCCATCGATCGCAAGCACACGACGGGCGAGGATGCGGGTACCTATTTTCCGTTGCCTGAGCTGCGCCGGACGGCAGCCGCACGCCGCATCGGTTCTGTTGCCGCACGCTTTCATGGCGCCCCGACCAATCGCAGCCATCGCGTAACCCTGGAGACCGATTGTCCGGAAATCGTCGCCCGCTGCCGGGCCGACGGAGTCGATGCAGCGATCCTGGTTCCGAACTGCCCCGTCTGCCACCAGACCGTCAGCCTGGCCGCACGAATGCTTGAGGAGAACGGCATCTCGACCGTCGTCATGGGCTGCGCGAAGGACATCGTCGAGCATGTCGGCGTGCCGCGCTTTCTATTCTCCGATTTCCCGCTTGGCAATGCCGCGGGCCGGCCAAAGGATCCTGGGTCGCAGGCTTTCACGTTGGATCTCGCGCTGAGAGTCCTCGAGTCGGCGCCGGCCCCGCGGACCACCGTGCAGTCTCCGCTCACCTGGGGGGCCAGCCCCGATTGGAAACTCGACTACTGCAACATTGAAAGGCTTGGCCGCGAGGAGATCGCACGCAGGCGCGCCGAATTTGACGAAAGCAAGGCGCAGGCCAGACGCTTGCGCGAGGAGGCTGGCGGCGCGTGACGCTGTGATTCGGCAACAGGTCAGACGGCGGCGCTAGCGGATTCCGTGGCTTCGTTGAACCACCTGGCCGTCGGTGTTGCCATAGTGCTGGTTCCATCCTAAATTGACGATAATGCTGCCAGGACAGGGTGCGCGGCGGCAGTGGCCGAAGTCAGCGACGATACACCGGTGAAGCGGTGGCGCTGCAGCTCAACAGATCATTGTTACGCGCGGTTCCCGGGTGGCGTCAAGTCGGAGCGCTCAAACGGGCGCGGCACTTGATAATTTTGTTGCAATCATCACATAGGGAATTTGGGTGGCAGGTATTCCAGGTCGGGGCGCGGGGATTCACGAGCGCGAAGGCAACGTTCTCGAGGTCGAAAAGACCCGGCTCAAACCCCCGCCTCTCTACAAGGTCATTTTGCTCAACGACGACTACACGCCGATGGACTTTGTCGTCGTGGTGTTGCAGACTGTGTTTGCCATGAGCCGGGAAAAGGCGACACAGGTGATGTTGCAGGTGCATCGCGAGGGTATGGGAGTTTGCGGTACCTACACTCGCGAGATTGCTACCGCGAAGGTCGACCAGGTGCTGGATTTTGCGCGAAGGCATCAGCATCCGTTGCAGTGTACGATGGAGGAAACGTAAGGGTTGGTGCGGCAGGCGCGCCGCCGTGGCGACGCCGCTGCGATTGGAGTCGGGACGGATCATGATTGCGCAGGAACTCGAAGTTTCCCTCCACATGGCTTTTGTCGAAGCCCGGCAGAAGCAGCATGAGTTCATCACCGTCGAACACCTGTTGCTGGCGATGCTCGACAACCCGTCGGCAGCCGAAGTGCTGAAGGCCTGTGGCGTCGATCTCGACGAGCTGCGTGGCGTGCTCACCGACTTCATCAACGAGCACACGCCGCGCCTGTCCCCGCACTCCGACGCAGATACGCAGCCGACCCAGGGTTTCCAGCGCGTCATCCAGCGCGCCATCCTGCATGTCCAGTCCTCCGGCAAGAAGGAAGTCACCGGCGCCAACGTGCTGGTCGCGATCTTCGGCGAGAAGGAATCGCACGCGGTCTATTTCCTCAACCAGCGCGGGGTGACCCGGCTGGATGTTGTGAACTACATTGCTCACGGCATCACCAAGAAAGAACAGCAGAAGCCGGACAAGTCCGAAGCAGCCAAGGATGAAGGCGAGGGCGAGCCGCAGGCCGCCGGTGCGCTCGATGCGTACACGCTGGACCTCAATCATCTCGCCAAGACGGGCAAGACCGATCCACTCATCGGCCGCGAGCACGAGCTCGAGCGGGTGATCCAGGTTCTGTGCCGCCGCCGCAAGAACAACCCGCTGCTCGTGGGCGAGGCCGGTGTCGGCAAGACGGCCATCGCCGAGGGACTCGCGCGCCGCATCATCGAAGGCAACGTACCGGATCTGTTGAAGGAGTTCACGGTCTATTCGCTCGACATGGGCGCGCTGCTGGCCGGCACCAAGTACCGCGGCGACTTCGAGCAACGGCTGAAGGCGGTGCTGAAGCAACTGGTCGAAAATCCGAAATCGATTCTTTTCATCGACGAGATTCACACCATCATCGGCGCCGGCGCCGCATCGGGCGGCACGCTCGACGCGTCGAATCTGCTCAAGCCCGCGCTATCGACCGGTGCGCTGAAGTGCATCGGCGCGACCACCTACACCGAATATCGCGTCATCTTCGAAAAGGATCATGCGCTGTCGCGGCGGTTCCAGAAGATCGACGTGCCCGAGCCTTCCATCGCCGAGACCATCGAGATTCTCAAGGGCCTGAAGACGCGCTTCGAGCAGCACCACGGCGTGAAGTACGCGCCGGCGGCGCTCACCACCGCGGCGGAGCTTTCGGCGCGGTTCATCAACGATAGGCATCTGCCGGACAAGGCGATCGACGTCATCGATGAGGCCGGGGCAGCGCAGAAGATCCTGCCCAAGTCGAAACAGAAGAAGGTCATCAGCAAGACCGAGATCGAGGAGATCGTCGCCAAGATCGCGCGCATTCCGGCGCGCAGCGTCAGCTCCGACGACCGCAATTCGCTGAAGACGCTCGACCGCGACCTCAAGAACGTCGTGTTCGGGCAGAACCCGGCGATCGACGCGCTGGTGACCGCGATCCGGATGGCCCGCTCCGGGCTCGGCAACCCGCGCAAGCCGATCGGCAATTTCCTGTTCTCGGGACCGACCGGCGTCGGCAAGACCGAAGTCGCGCGCCAGCTCGCGTATTGCATGGGCATCGAGCTGCTTCGTTTCGACATGTCCGAGTACATGGAGCGCCATGCCGTTTCGCGGCTGATCGGCGCGCCGCCCGGCTACATCGGCTTCGACCAGGGCGGGCAGCTCACCGAGTCGATCACCAAGCATCCGTACAGCGTGCTGCTGCTGGACGAGATCGAGAAGGCGCACCCGGATATTTTCAACATCCTGCTGCAGGTGATGGACCACGGCACGCTGACCGACAACAACGGTCGCAAGGCGGACTTCCGCAACGTCATCATCATCATGACGACCAACGCCGGCGCCGACGTGCTGTCCAAGGGTTCGATCGGCTTTACCGAAAGCAAGCAGGCAGGCGACGAGATGGAATCGATCAAGCGCATGTTCACGCCGGAGTTTCGCAATCGGCTGGATGCGACCATCTCGTTCGGGGCGCTCGACCACGATGTCATCCTGCGCGTCGTCGACAAGTTCCTGCTCGAGCTCGAAGCACAGCTGCATGAGAAGAAGGTCGAGGCCTCCTTCACACCGGCGCTCAAGGAGTACCTGGCGAAGAACGGGCACGACCCGCAGATGGGTGCGCGCCCGATGGCGCGCCTGATCCAGGACACGATCCGCAAGGCGCTTGCCGAGGAACTGCTGTTCGGGCGGCTGGTCGGCGGCGGCAAGGTAACCATCGGCATCGACGCAGACGAGAAGATCAAGCTCGAATTCGACGAAGCCAAAGAGGCAGAGCCGGTCGCCTGATCGGCATCCGGCAATTGACGACGGGGGCTTTGCGCCCCCGTTTTCATTGGTGGGCCTACAATGACGCCTGGCGCGCGCCCGATGTACTAAACGTGCACCCAGCGCGCCCAAGGAGGACCGACCAATGCGGCTGCTTCTCATGCTCCCGGCTGCGGTGGCCATCGTGCTTGCGGCGAGCGCCGTCACCCGCGCGGTCGGCGCAGACACCAACGCCAATACTGCCCGCGACATCGCCGCCAGCTGTGCCAACTGCCATGGCACCGACGGTCGCAGTCGTGGCGTCATCCCCTCCATCGCCGGCCAGGACAAGACTTATCTCGTCCAGCAGCTCAAGGATTTCCGGGACGGCAAGCGGCCATCGACGGTCATGCAGCAACTCGTCAAGGGCTACAGCGACGCGCAGCTCGAAGCGGCGGCTGGCTATCTGGCCGCCCAGAAGCACCGAACTGAGGTGAAGCGATGCATTTCTCGCGACGCGAGTTCCTGAAAGCAGGATCGGCTTCGGCGGCGCTGGCAGCCCTTGGCGGTTGCGCGACGACGCCCGTCGGCGCGCCCAAGGTGGTCGTCGTCGGCGGCGGCTATGGCGGCGCGACGGCGGCCAAATACCTGCGCATGTGGAGCGAAGGCAAGGTCGAGGTGACGCTGGTCGAGCGTGATGGAGAATTCGTCTCCTGTCCGCTATCGAACCTGGTGATCGGCGGCAGCAAGCAGATCTCCGACATCACTGTGTCGTACAGCGGCCTCGACCGCTGGGGCGTGCGCCGCGTGCGCGACGACGCAACGGCGATCGATCCGATTGCACGCACGGTCAAGCTCGGCGGCGGCAACACGCTGAGCTACGACCGGCTCATCCTGTCGCCGGGTGTCGACTTCATGTGGGACCAGGTGCCCGCACTCAACAATGCCGCCGCGCAAGCCACCGTGCTGCACGCCTGGAAGGCCGGACCGCAGACCGTCGCACTTCGCCGTCAGCTCGAGGCGATGCCCGATGGCGGCGTGTTCGTCGTGACCATTCCACGCGCGCCTTACCGCTGCCCGCCCGGGCCGTACGAACGCGCCTGCCAGGTCGCGTACTATTTCTCTACGCGCAAGAACAAGTCGAAGGTAATCATCCTCGACGCCAACGAAGACGTGCAGTCGAAAAAGGCGCTGTTCATGGCGGCCTGGAATGGCCGGTACAAGGGCTATGTCGAGTACCGTCCGAACAGCGGGCTGGTGGATGTGGACGTCGCGACGTTGACGGCGAAGCTCGACTTCGAAAGCGTCAAGGCGGATGTGCTCAACGTGCTGCCGCCGCAGCATGCCGGCGCCATCGCCCGGCAGCTGGGCATGGCCAACAGCAACGGACGCCTGTGCCAGGTCGACTTCCTGACCTACGAATCGACCGCGCAGAAGAACATCCACATCCTCGGCGACGCGATCCAGGCGGCGGCGCTGATGCCGAAATCCGGACACATGGCCAACCAGCACGGCAAGGTCTGCGCATCAGCCGTCCTCGCCTTGCTCGCGGGTCAGCCGCCGAACCCGGCGCCGATCATCGCCAACACCTGCTACAGCTACATCGACGACAAGGAAGTGGTGCACGTGTCGTCGGTCCACGCCTACGACGCCGAGAAAAAGACGATGCAGGTCGTGCCGGGCAGCGGAGGACTCTCGCCGGCGCCCTCCGCGGCGGAGGGCGCCTACGCCGAGGCCTGGGCGCGCAATATCTGGGCGGACATGCTGGCGTAGGCACAGGAGTAAGCACTTCCTCGGTGCGGAGCCATTCCAGCGCGGCGACACCAGGCCGGCCACGATCGGCCGGCTGAGGCAATGCCGCGTCGCACCATCCGTGGGTCGCAGAAGTCCTCTCGACGTACCATCGCGCGCGCCGAATTTTGGTGCAGTACACTTCTTTATCGTGGTCGACAGAGATAACCATTTGATATAAAAGACTTAAGTATGCTATTGCGTTGCCACAATTCTGGTTGTCACGGCGCAGCAATTTTGCTAATGTCGCAATTGCTACACGCGCTCGCCGGTGACCACGATGGCGAACGCGCGCAGGGCCTGGGTCTGCTCCTTCACCCCATCCATGCCCGCCCGACCGGTCGAACGATCTTCACCGGTATGTGCAGTGGAAAGCACGCGGCTCATGTCCGCGCGCGATTCACTCGCGGTCGCAGCTCGCTTGATGCGGGCGGCGCCGCAGACCAGGTTCCGGGTCGCGCCTGAGGCGCGATGCTGGTTTGGCCATGACGCAAACGATGGGAGCTCCGATGAACTACGATCTCGAAGCGGCAAGACTCAAGAAGGACTGGGCAGAAAATTCCCGCTGGAAGGGCATCAAGCGCGGCTACACCGCGGAAGAAGTGGTGCGCTTGCGTGGCTCGGTGCACATCGAGCACACGCTGGCCCGACGCGGCTCCGAAAAACTCTGGAAGCTCGTCAACGAGCAGCCGTTCGTCAACTCGCTCGGCGCGATGACGGGCAACCAGGCGATGCAGCAGGTCAAGGCCGGGCTCAAGGCGATCTATCTTTCGGGCTGGCAGGTTGCCGCCGACGCCAACGTCGCCGGTGAAATGTATCCGGACCAGTCGCTGTATCCGATCAACTCGGTGCCGATGGTCGTCAAGCGCATCAACAACACCTTCGCCCGGGCCGACCAGATCCAGCACATGGAAGGCAACGGCGACATCGACTTCTTCGCGCCGATCGTGGCCGACGCCGAAGCCGGGTTCGGTGGTGTGCTCAACGCGTTCGAACTGATGAAGGCGATGATCGAGGCCGGCGCCGCCGGCGTGCACTTCGAAGACCAGCTGGCCGCCGTCAAGAAATGCGGTCACATGGGCGGCAAGGTGCTGGTGCCGACGCGCGAAGCGGTCGAGAAGCTGATCGCTGCGCGGCTCGCGGCCGACTGCATGGGCGTGCCGACCGTGCTCTTGGCGCGCACCGATGCCGAGGCGGCGGACCTGGTCACCTCCGACGTCGACGACAACGACAAGCCGTTCTGCACCGGCGAGCGCACCGTGGAAGGTTTCTACAAGACCCGGAACGGACTCGATCAGGCCGTCTCGCGCGGGCTCGCCTATGCACCGTATGCGGACCTGCTCTGGTGCGAGACGGGGAAGCCCGATCTCGAGTTCGCAAAGGCGTTCGCCGACGCGATCCACGCCAAATTCCCGGGCAAGATGCTCGCCTACAATTGTTCGCCGTCCTTCAACTGGAAGAAGAATCTCGACGACTCGACCGTGGCGAAGTTCCAGCGCGAGCTCGGCGCGATGGGCTACAAGTTCCAGTTCATCACGCTGGCCGGATTCCACAGCCTGAACTACAGCATGTTCAATCTGGCGCACGGCTACGCGAACAACCAGATGACGGCGTTCGTCGAGCTGCAGGAAGCGGAATTCGCCGCGATCTCGAAAGGCTTCACCGCGGTCAAGCATCAGCGCGAGGTGGGCACCAGCTACTTCGATGCCGTGACGCAGACCATCCAGGGCGGGCAATCGTCGACGACCGCGCTCAAGGGTTCCACCGAAGACGAGCAGTTCTTCGAGAAGGCGAAGGCGGAGTTGTCGGTGGCGAACGCCTAAGCAACCACGCTTCAGACTGTCGCCGACGGCGCGGCATCCGCAAGGGTGTCGCGCCGTTTGCTTTGGCCGACATCGCCGGCAGCCGGAGGCGTAGACTGCCGGATGTCCAATGGCCGACGAGGTGATCGAGTGATGGACCGGCGGACATTCGTCGCCATGACCGGAGGCGCTCTGCTCGGGTTGTCCTCCAAGCTGCGGGCCCAGGGCCAGGCAACGCTGCGCCGCGTCGGCTTTCTCTCCGCGTTTCCCCGCCCCGACCTGGAGAATTTCCTCAGTCAGCTCCGACCTGAGCTGGAAAAGCTAGGTTGGACCAACGGCCGCAACATCGTGTTGCTGGAGCCGCGAACGACGGACGGCGACAACGCTCGCCTGCCGTCCGTGGCAGCCGAACTCGTCGCGCAGGCTCCCGACCTGATTCTCGCGCAGACCGTGCCGGCCACTCGCGCGCTCATGCAGGCGACGAAGTCGATACCCATCGTGATGGTCGGCGTGGGGAACCCGGTCGAGCTCGGGATCGTCGCGGGCTTCGTCAAGCCGGGTGGCAACGTCACCGGCGCGAGCTATCTCGCCAACGAATACGCGGGCAAGCTGCTGCAGCTCCTCAAGGAGGCGGCGCCTCGGTTGCGCAGCGTCGCTGTGTTCGCCAATCCGAGCAACGAAGCCGCGGCTCCGCTCATCAAGCAAATGCGGGCGGACGCCGTGACCTTCGGGATGCAGGCGCAGATCGTCGAGGTCGTGGGCAAGGGCGATTTCGAGGCCGCGTTTTCGGCCATCCGCAGCGCGAGCACGGAATCGATCTTGCTTCCCCCGGAGCCGCTGATCCAATCCAGCCGCGACGCCATCGCGGGCTTCGCGCAGATGCACGGGTTGCCGTTGGCCGTCGTGGGCGGCAGCCGTGGTCTTCCGGCAAGCGGTCTGATCGCCTACGGGCCAGCGCGAGGCGAGTACGCGCAACTTGCCGCCCGGTACGTCGACCGCATCCTGAAGGGCGCCAAACCGGGCGAGCTTTCCGTCGAGCAACCGACGCGGTTCGAACTCACGATCAATCTCAAGGCGGCCAAGGCGCTCGGCCTGACGATCCCGCAGGCGCTGCTGGTGCGCGCGGACGAGGTGATCCAGTGATCACGCGGCGCAGTGTTCTACTGGCAGGTGGCTTCGGCCTGCTTGTCGCACCCCGGCTCGGCCGCGGACAGCCAAAGTCGAAAATTCCGCGCATCGGCATCCTTTGGTTCGGCTCCATCGACATTCCGGCGACCTCGCGAAATCGTTCGGTATTTCGCCAGCGACTTGCCGCGCTCGGCTATGTCGAAGGCAAGAACATCCTGATCGAGGAACGATTCGCAGAGGGAAACGCGGACCGCTTGGGCGAGCTCGCGCGCGAGCTCGTGGCGAGCAAGGTTGATGTCATCGTTACGCCAGCGGTCACCGCCACCCGTGCCGCGCGACAGGCGACCAGCACGATTCCGATCGTGATGGTGCACGCGGGCGATCCCGTCGGTGCCGGGCTGATCGCGAGCCTGGCCCGTCCGGGCGGCAATGTCACGGGAACCACGAACCTTTCCTTTTCCGGCAAGCAGATCGAGCTGATGCGTGAGCTGGTTCCGCGCGCTGCCAAGCTTGCCGTCATCCTGAATCCGTCCAACGCCGGTGCACGCAGGTACATCACTGACGCGATGGAAGCCGGCCGCAAGTTCGATCTCAACATCGCCGTCGCCGAGGTGGCCCGGGTGGAGGAATTTCAGAACGCATTTACGATGATTCGCGACATGCGACCGGACGGGCTCCTGGTCATGGCCGATCCGTTTATCGGTAGCCAATTGGCCCAGGTGATCGCCTTCGTGGCAAGCACCCGCCTGCCGGCAACCTACGATGAACCGAACATGGCCAGAGCCGGCGGTATGGTCGCCTATGGCCCGGTGCTCGCCGAACACTACGTCATGGCCGCCGGGTACGTGGACAGGATTCTCAAGGGAGCCAAGCCCGCCGACCTGCCGGTCGAACAACCGACGCGATTCGAACTCGTCATCAACATGAAAACAGCGAATGCGCTCGGTCTGACCATTCCCCAGTCGCTCATCGTGCGCGCGGACGAGGTGATTCGGTAGTCGACCTCGGCTACACGACGCGCTCGAGGTAGCTCTGGAACACGCCGACGTGCACGAGCGCGGCGTCGGCCGAATTCGGCCAGAGGTCCTCGCTGCGGAAGCGCACGTCGTAGGTCGGCTCGTCCTGCGCCTCCACGCCGTGCGCGTGCGCGTCGGGGAAAGGATAGGCCGGCGACTCGCTCACCACCACGCCGGTCTTGCCGCGGATGTAGCCCGGCATCCGCACGTGACCCGGCACGTAGTCGAGCCGCACCCGCACGCGGTCGCCGGGCTTGAAGCGCTCGCGGGTCGGCACGTTCGTGCGCCCGGGCGCGCTCGGCGCCGCGAGCGGAAACAGACCCTGCGCCCGCCGCTCCAGTTCCTCGCGCGTCACGATGCCCTTCTCGACGCAAGAGTGTCGCCAGGCTGGTGAGCGAGCGTTCGTAGTAGCTGGCCGCGAGATAGTGGCGCGGCTCCATGCGCTCGATCGCGTGGCGGTACTCGTCCATGTTGAAGATGCCGCGCGCACCGCGAAGGCGTAGAGCGAATTGGCGCGCACTTCCCACGCGGCGTGAAATGCCGGCGCGTTGAGCGTGTAGCGAACCGGGCCGAAGCCCTGCCTGCCGCCCAGGTCGTGCATGCCGTCCATGGCTCGACTCCGCCTACAGGCGCGCGACGCCGATCATGGCATCGCGCGTCACGATGCCGGCCAGCTTTTCCTCCGGCCAGCCGATGGTTTCGGGCGGCTGCACCGGCAGCACCATGTAGCGCGTGTCCGCGGTGGTGTCCCACACGCGGATCTCGACCTCCGGCGGCAGGTCCAGGCCCATCTCCTTCAGCACGGTGCGCGACTCGCGCACGACGCGCGAGCGGTACTCCAGGTCCTTGTACCAGTCCGGCGGCAGCCCGATGATCGTGAAGGCGGTGCACGAGCACAGCGTGCAGCAGATGACGTTCTGCACCGTCGGCGTGTTCTCCAGCACGACCAGGTGCCGGTGATGCTTCGGCATCGTGAGGCCGAGCTCGGCGACGGCGGCGCGGCCATCGGCGAGCAGGCGCTCGCGAAAGGCGGGGTCGACCCAGGCCCTGGCCACGACGCGCGCGCCGTTCTGCGGAACCCATTGCTCCTGCGCGAGGTGGCTCAACTCCTCGACGGCTTCGGTCGCCTTCATGCCGCGCTCGTCGAGCGCCGCCTGGATGGCATCGACGCGCTGCTCCACGGAGGCAGTGCGCTGAATGACGGGATCGTCGTTGGGCATGGTCGTCGCTCCTTGAAGTGCGCCCGATGTTGCGTGCCGCAAATCAGTATTCCCGCTCGCTCGTTGCGCGTCAACCAGGGCTGTCGGGTCGGATCTGGAGCAGGGCACGTTAAGATGTGCAGGTGCCTGTACCCTCGTTGCGATTGTTCTTCGCGCTGTGGCCCGACGCTGCCACTCGCGTCGCGCTCGACGCGCTTGCACGCGATGTCGCCGCCGAGACGCGGGGACGCGCGGTCGCGGCGGACAACCTGCATCTGACGCTCGCGTTCCTGGGCGAGCGTCCGGCTGCGCTGGTGCCGGAACTGTGCACAAGCATGTCGGCGGTCGGCGTCGTGCCGTTCAGGCTGCTGCTCGACGACGTGGGATGCTGGCGCAAGACGGGCATCGCCTGGGCGGGCACGTCCGGGAACGTTCCGCCTTTGTTCGCGCTGCGCGATCGCGTCGTGCAGGCGCTGGCTGCCGTGCGAATCGTCATCGATGAACGCCGGTTCATGCCGCACGTGACGCTGGCGCGGCGCGCGGCAGCGGTCATCGCCAAGAGGCTCGCGCCTCCGATCGAGTGGCAAGTCGAATCGTTCTCGCTGGTCGCCTCGACACTCGACCCGAAGGGGGTGCTCTATGCGGTGCTGCAGACGTGGCCGAACACAGTCCGCTAACTGCCCCGCGCGACCGGTCGCGCGGCGTCGGAAGACCATTCGCTCCACGATCCGGGATACAGGCGCGAGCCCGGTAGCCCGGCGACCGCCATCGCCAGCACGTTGTGGCACGCGGTAACGCCCGAGCCGCATTGATGCACGATCGACGACGGTGGGCGGTCGGGAATTTGCGCCTCGAATTCATGGCGCAGTGCTTCGGACGATTTGAATACGCCCTGCGGCGTGAGGTTGGCCGAGTACGGCCGATTGATCGCGCCGGGAATATGCCCTGCGACCGGATCGATGGGTTCGATGTCACCGCGGAAACGCTCGGGTGCCCGGGCATCAAGCACGGTCAGCGTACCGTCATCCAAGTGCTGCAGAATTTCCTGCGCCGACGCAGTGGCCTGCGCCGGCCGTGGCACGAACGTCGTGCTGCGGACGATCGGCAATTCCGCACTGAGCGGGCGACCCTCGGCGGTCCACTTGTTGACGCCGCCGTCGAGCACTGCAACGCGCTCATGCCCGAGCCATTGCAGCATCCACCACAGCCGGGACGCCCACATGCCGCTATTCTGGTCGTAGGCGACGACCTGCTTCGTGCCATCGATGCCGATGCGGCCGAGCGTAGTGGCGAGGAGAGCGATATCGGGAAGCGGATGGCGCCCGTTCTTGCCGGTCTTCGGCCCCGATAGGTCGAGGTCGATGTGGAGAAACAATGCGCCGGGGATATGTGCGGCGCGATAGGCATTCGCACCAGCGTCGATGTCAGTCAGGATGTAGCGGCAGTCGACGATGACGACGCCCGGGTCGCCAAGGTGATCGGCAAGCGCCGCAGTAGAAATGAGTGTCATGTAGTTCATTCCGTGTAGCGGAGATCTCAGGTGCGCGTCAAGCGGCGGAACTATTGTCCGGCGTGCAATTGTTCAGAATAAGATGCCGGCAATCGGCCAGACTTCAATGGGGCCGATGCCGAGTTTGGCCAAGGCCGCTTCGAGCTTGGCGCGATCGCCGACCGCGACGACCACCATCGATGCCGGGTCGAGAAAGCGGCGCGCCAGCGCATCCGTGCTCGCCACCTGCACGCTCGAGTATTGCCCCGGGAGGCGGCGAAAATAGTCCAGGGGCAGGCCATAGGCGAACAGATCCGAGAACGATGTTGAAGTGGCGTTGTTGGTTTCGAACCTGGCCGGAAGCGACTGGGTGAGCGCACCGCGCGCCTGGGCGAGTTCTTCCGCGGTCAGCGGCGCAGACTTCGCTTTGGTCAGTTCGGCGATGATCTCGCGGATGGCCGGCTCCGTCACATCGGCGCGTACCGCAGTAGCGACATAGAACGAGCCTTGCCTGCGCCCGAAGTCGAAACGCGATTGCGCCCCGTAGGTGTAACCCTTGTCCTCGCGCAGGTTCTGGTTGATGCGGCTGGTGTAGCTGCCGCCGACCACGTGATTGAGCACCTGCAGCGCGGGGTAGTCTGGCGTCGTGCGCTCTATGCCGAGGCGACCCACGCGCAGCGAGGACTGCGGCGAATCGGGTTTGTCGACGATGATCGCGCGCGCCTTGGTCGTCGTCGCCGGCGCCGAGGCTGCAGACGGCGGCGCCTCGCCGCTACATTGCCACGATCCCCATTCGCGTTCGACCAGCGTGCGCAGGCTTGCCGCATCGATGTCGCCGACGACGATCAGCGCCGAGTTGGCGGGCCGGAACTCGGCCTGCCACCAATTGCGCAAATCGGCTTCCGTCGTTTTGCCGACGGATTGTTCCGTGCCGAGGCTCGATGCGCCATTCGGATTCGCCGGTCCGTAGATCGCGCGCGCGAACGCCGCGCCGGCGAGCACGCCGGGCTCTTCGCGCGCACTCGCGATCTCGCTCAATCGCGCCTTGCGCTGCCGCTCGACTTCGTCGGCGGGGAAGGTGGGATGCTGCGCAACGTCGGCGAGCAAGGTCATGGTATCGGCAAAGTTGCGCGACAGCCCGTCGACGCCAACCGAGGTCACGTCGCGCCTGGTCTGCGCACCGTAGGAGGTGCCAAGTTGCTCGAACTGCTCGGCCAACTGCCGCGAGTTGCGCGTAGGCGTGCCCTCGTCGAGCATCGTCGCGGCAAATCCGGGTACGCCGGGCAACGCGGGATTGGTCGACGCAAGCCCGCCATTGACCACGAGTTCGGCCGTCACGATCGGCATCAGCGAACGCTGGAAGTGCATGACGGTCAAGCCGTTCGCGAGCTTGAAGGATTGCGGCTGCGGCAGGACCGGCGCGCGCACCGGTCCCGGCTTGGGTGGGGTCGCGCGCCACGGTTCGTCGGCATTGATCGACTCGATGCCGCTGGCCACGGGCGCGGGAGGAGCCGGGGGATCGAGGTCGAGTTTCTTGTCGCCGCGTACGGCGAGGATGACCACGCGTGCGTTCGGGCGCAGCGAGTCGCGCACCGCGCGCTGCACGTCGGCCGCGGTGACGCGTGTGTAGCGTTCGATGTCCTTCGGCAGGAAGCCCGGGTCGCCGAGGTACTGGTTGTACATGTTCAGCTGGTCGGCGCGTCCCCCGACCTGCTGCAGGCCCTGGTAGAGGGCGCGCTCGATCTGGTTGCGGGCGCGTTCCACTTCGGCGCTGGTCGGGCCGTCGGCGGCGAGCCGGGCGATCTCGGCATCGACCAGCGGCTGCAGTTCGGCGGCCGTATGCCCTGCCCGCGCCACCGCCTGTATCGCAAAGATCGAGGTCAGTGCATAGGAGTCCTGATCGGCGGAAACGTCCTGCGCGACTTCCAGGTCGTAGACGAGCTTCTGGTACAGGCGACTGGCCTTGCCGCCGGCAAGGATCGATGCGGCAATGGCGAGTTCCGCGTCGCCGGGCTTGAATCGCGGCTGCGTCAACCACGCCATGTCGACGCGCTCGAGCTCGATCTGGTCGGTGACCGTGATGCGTTGCTCGGAAGCGAGCGGCGGCGTCGTGACCGCGGGCGGCGGAACCTCGGCGCCGCGCTTGAACGAGCCGAACTGCTTCTGCACGAGGCGTTTGGCGGTGGCGGTGTCGAAGTCGCCGCAAATGACCAGCGTGGCGTTGTTGGGCCGGTAGTAGCTCTTGAAGAAACTGCGCACATCGGCCAGTTTTGCGGCCTGGATGTCGACGTGCGAACCCATGATCGCCGGACGATAGGGATGCCCCTGCGGGAACAGCGCGCGAAACATCGCTTCATCGACCACGCCATAAGGCCGATTCTCGATCGACTGGCGCCGCTCGTTGCGCACCACATCCTGCTGGTTGGTCAGCGCGGTCTGGTCGAGCGAATCGAGCAGGAAACCCATCCGGTCCGCGTGTGTCCAGAGCGCGAGCTCGATCTGATTGGACGGCACCGTGTCGAAGTAATTCGTGCGATCGAACGAGGTCGACGCGTTGGAATCGGTCCCGCCGGCCGCAGTGAGCAGTTCTTCGGCGAGTCCGCGCCGGATGTGCTTGGTTCCGGTGAACATCATGTGCTCGAACAAGTGCGCGAAGCCGGTGCGGCCGGGTTCCTCGTTGGCCGCGCCGACGTGGTACCAGAGGTTGACCGCGACGATCGGCAGCGAGCGGTCCTGCGCCAGGATCACCTCGAGGCCGTTGGCGAGCCGGTATCTTTCATAGGGAATGGTCGGCAATGCCGCCGCGGCAGCAGGTCGTATGCCGAGCGTCAGGGCGAGCATCGCAACAAAGAGTAATCTGCGCATGTGGGGTTCACGAGGTGGTTTGGCCGGGCGAAATGCGCCAGCCTGCGCCGCGCGAGCCGTCGCCTCGCTTCGCCGCCAGTGGACGTAGCTTCGACGCTACAGATGTGGTTCGAGTTCCCGTCGGAGGAATTCGTGGAATTGCTGCATGCCGTCTTCCATCGGCGACTGATACGGCCCGAACTCGTTGCGGCCGTGCTTCCACAGCGCTCGCCGGCCCGCTTCCATGCGTTCGCCGATCTCATCGTCTTCGGCCGCGGTTTCCAGGTACGCGGCCTGCTCGGCCTCGACGAACTCGCGCTCGAACAGCGCGATATCCTCCGGGTAGTAGAACTCGACGATATTGGTCGTCCGCTCCGCGCCGTTCGGTATCAGCGAACTGACGATGAGTACGTGGGCATACCACTCGATCATCACGTTCGGATAGATCGTCGCCCAGATTGCGCCGTGCTTCGGCGGCTCGCCCTCGTAGTAGTCGAGCACGGCCCTGTGCCAGCGTTCGTAGGTCTCGGTCCCCGGCTTGGCCAGCCCGGCGTTGACGCCGACCGTCTGCACCGAAAAGCGGTCGCTGAATTGCCAGCGCAGGTCGTCGCAGGTGACGAACTGGCCCAGCCCCGGATGAAAGGGGCCGACGTGATAGTCCTCGAGATAGACTTCGACGAACGTCTTCCAGTTGTAGTTACAGGCCTTGACCTCGACGCGGTCGAGCACGTAGTCGGAGAAGTCGAAGTCGCGTGCGACACCCATGCCGTCAAGATCGCGCGCGATGTCGCGCTTGCCGTCGAACAGCAGACCGTGCCAATGCTGCAGCGGGCTGCTCGCCAGCTTCACGCAGGGCTTGTCTTCGAATAGCGGCGCGCCGAGCAGGCCACCCTTGAGATCGTAGGTCCAGCGATGGATCGGGCACACGATGTTCGGCGCATTGCCTCGGCCGTTGAGCATGATCGCCTGCCGGTGGCGGCAAATGTTCGACAGCAGCTCGACCCCGTCGACGTTGCGCACCAGAACCTGGGCGTTGTCGCGCGAGGCGAGGGCGTAGTAGTCGCCGGCATTGGGCACCATCAGCTCGTGGCCGGCGTAGCCGGGACCCTGGTCGAACAGCACCCTCTGTTCCAACGCGTGGATTGCAGGATCGAAGTACCAGGAGACCGGAAGCTGCGAAGTGGCCGTACGCAGCCGGTCCGCAGTGGCAAGATTCGACATCAGCCTGTCCTTCTTCGTAAACCGCCAACCCAACAACCAATATAAGTGGCGGATTGCTCCGCCCCCCAACCGATTTGCTAAGTCAGCCGACTACTGAAAAACGTAGGAAGGCTGCGTCGTCAAATGAGATTGCAATTGTACCGCGGTATTGACTCCCGGTCCACGCCGAAGTTCCAAATGCAGGCGGGCCGACGTTGCCGAGCGTGCCGATTTGGGGTACGTTGCCTGAAGATTCAAGCGGTTTGCGGCCGCGACGGGGCATTCCCGAGGTCCACGGCTGCGACATGGTCTTTCCTTCGATGCCCAAGTCTTCAGACGCGACGCCCAAGAGCTTCGAATCCGCACTGGCCGAACTCGAAACCATCGTGGCCACGATGGAGGGCGGTCAGCTTCCGCTCGCCGAATCACTTGCAGCATACAAACGTGGCGCCGAGTTGCTGCAGTATTGCCAGTCCGCCCTGAAGGATGCCCAGCAACAGGTCCAGGTGCTGGAAAAAGGCGTGCTGAAGGCATTTGCACCGGAACAGGCCGACTCGGAGGATCGCGATGAACCCTGACGTTGCGTTCCCCGTCTGGTCCGGAGAACGCGCCCAGCGCGTCGCCGGAGTGCTCGACGCGCTGCTCCCGGTGCCGACCGAGCCGCCGCGCGCGCTGCACGAGGCGATGCGCTACGCGGTGCTCGGCGGCGGCAAGCGTGTGCGTGCTTTGCTCGCCTACGCGGCCGGCGAACTCGCAGGCGCGGATCCGACGCAGGTCGATGCGTCCGCTGCGGCAGTTGAACTCATCCACGGCTATTCGCTCGTGCACGACGATCTGCCCAGCATGGACGATGACGTCCTGCGACGGGGCAAGCCGACATGCCATGTCGCGTTCGGCGAGGCGCTCGCGTTGCTCGCGGGCGATGCACTGCAAAGCCTTGCCTTCGAAGTTCTCGCGCAGGCCGGGGCCGGTGACGCGGGTCGCCAGTTGTTGCTGCTCGCGCGCGCCGCGGGTTCTCGCGGCATGGCCGGCGGCCAGGCGATCGACCTCGCCGCAGCCGGTACGACGCTGCACATCCCCGAACTCGAGCACATGCATCGCCTCAAGACCGGAGCGCTGATCCGGGCGGCGGTGCAACTGGGCGCGGGCTGCGGCCGAGCGCTCGGAACTGACGAGGGCTCGGCGCTCGACCGCTACGCGGCGGCGATCGGGCTGGCATTCCAGGTCGTCGACGACGTGCTCGATGTCGAAGGCACGGCGCAGAGCCTCGGCAAGACCGCGGGCAAGGATGCGGCCCAGCAGAAGGCGACCTACGTTTCATTGCTCGGCCTCAGCGAGGCCAGGCAACGCATCGAAACGCTGCGTGTCGACGCACACGCCGCGCTCGCGCACTTCGGCGCAACGCCGCGCCGGCTGCATGAAATCGCCGACTGGATCGCGTTACGGAAAAGCTGATGCTGCTCGAAACCATCAACGCACCTGCGGACCTTCGCCGCCTGACGCCCGAGCAGTTGCCGCTGCTTGCAAGCGAACTGCGCGAATTCCTCGTCCAGTCGGTCAGCCAGACGGGGGGCCACCTGTCATCGAACCTCGGGACGGTCGAGCTCACGGTGGCGCTGCACTATGTATTCGACACGCCACGCGACCGCCTGGTGTGGGACGTCGGCCACCAGACCTACGCGCACAAGGTGCTCACCGGCCGCCGCGCCGGCATGGCGAAGCTCAGGCAATGGGGTGGCGTCGCCGGCTTTCCTCAACGCAGCGAAAGCGAGTATGACACCTTCGGCACGGCGCATTCGTCGACGTCGATCTCGGCCGCGCTCGGCATGGCGATCGCGGCCAGACTCAAGGGCGAGCAACGCAAGGTCGTCGCGGTGATCGGCGACGGCGCGATGAGCGCAGGCATGGCCTTCGAGGCCTTGAACAATGCCGGCGCCGCGGGCGCCGACATGCTGGTTGTCCTCAACGACAACGAGATGTCGATCTCGGAGCCGGTCGGCGCCTTCAACAACTACCTGGCGCGACTGCTGTCGGGAAGCGTCTACAACTCCGTGCGGCGCGGCGGGAAGGAAGTGCTGTCCCGACTGCCGTCGATGAAGGAACTCGCCAAGCGCTGGGAAGAACACATGAAGGGAATGGTGCTCCCAGGCACGCTGTTCGAGGAATTCGGCTTCAACTACATCGGGCCGATCGATGGCCACGATCTCGGCCCGCTGGTGAAGACGCTGCGCAACGTCTCGCAGTTGCCCGGCCCGCAACTGCTGCATGTGGTCACGCGCAAGGGCCATGGCTACTCACGAGCGGAGGAAGACCCGATCCTGTACCACGGCGTCACCCGGTTCGATCCCGCCGTCGGCATCGTGCCCAAGCCGCCCGGTAAGCCGGCGTACACGCAGGTGTTCGGCGACTGGCTGTGCGACATGGCCAAGCGCGACTCGCGGCTGATCGGCATCACGCCGGCGATGCGTGAAGGTTCGGGGATGGTGCGTTTTTCGCAGGAGCACACGGATCGCTATTTCGATGTCGGCATCGCCGAACAGCACGCGGTCACCTTTGCCGCCGGGCTTGCCTGCGAAGGATTGAAGCCGGTCGTCGCGATCTACTCGACCTTCCTGCAGCGCGCCTACGACCAGCTGATTCACGACGTCGTGCTGCAGAATCTGCCGGTGGTGTTCGCGATCGACCGCGGTGGCATCGTCGGCGCCGACGGCCCCACGCACGCGGGCAGCTTCGACCTCACCTACCTGCGCTGCCTGCCGAATACGACGGTGATGACGCCCGCGGACGAGAACGAATGCCGGCAAATGCTATACACCGCGTTCCAGCTCGACACGCCCAGCGCCGTGCGCTATCCGCGCGGGACCGGACCCGGCATCGCGATCGAACGCGAGATGCATACGCTTCCGGTCGGCAAGGGCGAGTTGCGGCGCGAGGCCAAGCGGCGGTCGCAGCGCATCGCCGTGCTTGCGTTCGGCAGCATGCTGCATCCGGCACTCGAGGCGGGGGAGCACATCGATGCGACCGTCGCGAACATGCGCTTCGTCAAGCCGATCGACATCGACCTCATCGAGTGGCTCGCGAAGTCGCACGACGCGCTGGTGACGGTCGAGGAAAACGTGATCGCGGGCGGTGCCGGCAGCGCGGTCGCGGAAGCGCTCGCGGAACGTGGAATCGCGCTGCCGATCCTGCATCTGGGTCTGCCCGATGCCTTCATCGAACATGGTGACCCGGCGTTGCTGCTTGCCCGACTCGGTCTCGATGCCAAGGGCATCGCGGCTTCGATCCTCGAGCGTTTCGGCCCGCAGGCGGTTCCCGCAACTTCGCCGGCGATCGCACAAGTGGCGAAACCTGCCGCATAAGCGCGACGGGCGGGCACGAGCGCGAATGCATTCCCCTAGCGACGGGCCCGCCCCGAGCGCCTCAGTGCCCACTGAGCCACACCGCGCAGCGAAAGTTCTCAAATGAAGGCAAAGCGCACATGAACCGACCCGAGACCCCCGCGATCCCCGACGTCCAGTCGCATCCCGATGCGCGGGAACTCGCCATCGATCGCGTTGGGATCAAGGGCCTGCGCTACCCGATCCAGTTCGTGGACGAGGACGGTCCTGCGCAGTCGACGGTCGCGACCTTCGGGATCTACGTGGCCTTGCCCGCCGAGCGCAAGGGCACGCACATGTCGCGGCTGGTCGCAGCGATCGACGAGATGCGCGAGCCGCTGGCACTGCGCGGGCTCCCGAGATTGCTCGACGCGCTGCTCGTGCGCCTCGAAGCCGATGCCGGGCACATCGACATCGAGTTTCCATGGTTCATCCACAAATCCGCGCCGGTGTCCGGCGTGCGGAGCATGATGGACTACGCGGTGACGCTCAAGGCCGACGCGACCGGGAACACGCGCCGCGTGACGGTCACCGTGGTGGTGCCGGTGATGAGCCTGTGCCCCAGCTCCAAGGCCATCGCCGACTACGGTGCGCACAACCAGCGCTCGCATCTGAGCTTGAGCGTGCAGCCGTTGGCCGACGCCCGGGTGTCGCTGCACGAACTGGTCAGGATCGCCGAAGATGAGGCGTCATGTGAGCTGTACGGACTGCTCAAGCGCAGCGACGAGAAGTACGTCACCGAACGCGCGTACGAGCGACCGCGCTTCGTCGAAGACCTGGTGCGCGGCATCGCGAGCAGGCTCGTCGGCGATCCGCGCTATACGGGCTTCAGCGTGGCGGCCGAGAATTTCGAGTCGATCCACAACCACTCGGCGTACGCCCGCATCGACCACGAGGCCTAGTGGCTTAGTCGGGGTCTTGGCGGGGATATTCGACGAGCTGCGCGGCGCGGCGTTCGAATCCGTCCAGGCGCGAGAGCAGCTTTTTCTGTCCGCCTGAGACCAGTGAGTAATGCCGTAGCGACGCCAGTCGCGCATTCGCATCTTCGCACATCGCGTCCTGCGTGATCCACAGGCCGGGATCGATGCCGCGCAGGTCGAAGGTGACGGAATAACTGCGCAGCGTCTTGCGTCCGCGCCGGTCGAAATATTCGTGGAAATACGACAACGCGAGTTCGCGCAGGCTGCGATAGATCGGATCGCGGTAACGCAGGTGCGCGCCGTTGCTCTTGGAGATCGCGCCCCAGGCACCCTGGCGGCGGAAAAGGGCGACCACGTGCGGGTTGTCGCTCGGTTCGCAGTCCAGGTGCATGACCAGCGGCGGCTCGCCATGAATCCACATGGCGCAGGCGGCGACAAACGCGGCCTCGATGCAATGCGCGCGACGTTGCGCAAGCACCTGGCGGACGGAAAGGATGGTCTCGCCGCCGAGTTCGTGATTGATCGGAATCGCGTTGACGAAGGCCTGGATCTTCTCCGGTGTGCCGAGTCGGCGCAGAAGCGCGAATTCGGCGCGGGTGAGGCCGAGTTCTTCGCGGCGGCCGAGCCGCCGGTGCGCTAGGGAGGGCATGCTCAGAGATTCTTTACGATCATAGCACTGCGCCCGCTTTCCCCAACGGTGCGCGCAGCGCAGGCGCAAGAAGCGCTGGCTTGGCGCGGTACAATTGCGTCATGAAACCCGTCGTCATCTTTCGCTTCTCTCCGACCGAGGGCACGGGGCATTTCGGCGACTGGCTCGATGCGCAGTACATTGCGTGGAAGCTTGTCGCCCTGGATCGCGGCGAAGCCGTGCCCGTCGATGCGCGCGTATTTGCCGGCATCGGCATGATGGGCGGCCCCATGAGCGCCAACGACGATCTGCCATGGAACGCGCCGCTGCAGGAACTGCTGCGCGACGCCGTCGCGGCGGACGTGCCGATCATCGGACACTGCCTGGGTGGTCAAATCTTCGCGAAGGTGCTCGGTGGGCGAGTCAGCCGCACGACGACACCCGAGATCGGTTGGGGCGACGTCGACGTGGAATATCCGGCCGCTGCTGCGTGGCTGGGCCCGCGCGCGCGGTTCACGACCTTTCAGTGGCACTACGACATCTTCAGCTTGCCGCCGGGCGCGGCACGGCTGTTGACCAATGCGTTCAATCCCGAACAGGCGTTCGGCATCGGCAAGCACATCGGTTTCCAGTGCCATATCGAAATGACGCGTGAGATGGTCGAAACGTGGTGCCGCACCGGTGCCGATGAGCTGCCGCCGAATACGGTCGGCGCGACGCAGAGCAAGGCCGACATCCTGCGCGATGTCGACGCGCGTCTCGCGGCACTCGCGCGCGTCGCCGACGACGTCTATGCGCATTGGGCGCAGGGACTCGCCTACTGATGGCTGCGATTCGCGCGCTGCCCGATCATTTGATCAACCAGATCGCGGCGGGCGAGGTCATCGAGCGACCGGCCGCCGCGCTGAAGGAGCTGCTCGAGAACAGCATCGACGCGGGTGCGACGGAGATCGACATCGCGCTCGCGCGTGGCGGCGTCAAGCTGATTCGCGTCGCGGACAACGGCGGCGGCATCGAGCGGGAAGATCTGCAGCTCGCGGTCGCGCGCCACGCGACCTCGAAACTCGCGACGGCGTACGACCTCGAGGCGATTGCGACACTGGGCTTTCGTGGCGAAGCGCTGGCGAGCATCGCGTCGGTCGCGCACGTCTCGCTCACATCGCGTTCGCGCGACAAGGCGCACGCATGGCGCGTCGAGGTCGATGCTGGCGAGGTCGGCATCCCGCAACCGGCGGCGCTGGCGAGCGGCACGACGGTGACCGTCAACGAGCTGTTCTTCAACACGCCGGCGCGACGCAAGTTCCTTCGCACCGATGCCACCGAATACGGCCATTGCGAGGAGGCATTTCGCCGCATCGCCCTGGCGCAGCCCGACGTTGCCTTCACCTTCCAGCACAACGGCAGCGTGCGCTTCCGCCTGCTCGCGCAAGGGCGCCGGGCGCGGGTCGACGCGCTGCTCGGCGGCGAATTCGCGGCGCAGGCGGCGCAGGTCGACGAACGCGGACTCGAACTCTCGCTCGCCGGCTGGGCCGTGCGCCCCGCGCATGCGACTGCTGCGCGCGATGCGCAATACCTTTTCGTCAACGGCCGATTCGTGCGCGATCGGGTCCTCTCGCATGCGCTTCGCGAGGCGTATCGCGACGTCCTGCATCACGACCGGCAACCGGCATACGCGTTGTGGCTGACGATCGAACCCAGGCTGGTCGATGTCAACGTGCATCCGACCAAGACCGAGGTGCGCTTTCGCGAGAGCGGGGCCGTGCATCAGTTCGTGCGCAGGGCCGTCGAAAAATCGCTGGCGGCGACGGCGGCCGAACAACCCGCGGTGTCGGCGGCCGAGAAGCTTGGAGCCGCGGCCGCGCGCATACCGCCCTGGGCGCCGGCGGGCGGGCCGCGAACCGGGATGACGCCGCTGACGGAACAGACGAGCATGGCGTTGGCGACTGCCGAGCCCTCGTCCTTCTATTCCCGGTTGTTCGGCGAGCGCGAGCGGCCCGGTGCGGGCGCCGACCTGCCCAACGACGATGATCATCCCCTCGGATTCGCGCTGGCACAATTGCACGGCATCTTCGTGCTGGCGCAGAACCGCGACGGCCTGGTGCTGGTCGACATGCACGCCGCGCACGAACGCATCCTGTACGAGCGGCTCAAGTCGGCACTCGACGCCGGCGTGCCGATGCAACCACTGCTCGTGCCGACGACCTTTGCCGCCGACCCGTTGGACATGGCGACCGCCGACGAGAACGCCGGGGTCCTCGGCGCGCTGGGATTCTCATTGTCGGCGTTGGGGCCTTCGACCCTCGCCGTGCGCGGAGTGCCGGCACCGCTGGCCGAGGCCGACGCGGTCGCGCTGGCGCGCGCGGTGCTGGCCGACGTGCGCGAATACGGGGGCAGCCAGGTGCTGTCCGCGCAACGCGACGAACTGCTGTCGACCATGGCCTGCCACGGCGCGGTTCGCGCGCATCGCAGCCTGACGGTGCCGGAGATGAACGCCTTGCTGCGCGAGATGGAAACCACCGAGCGTGCAGGCCAGTGCAATCACGGCCGTCCGACGTGGTATCAGTTGACGCTGGGTGATCTGGACCGGCTGTTCATGCGCGGACGGTGAGCGCGTCCGTCATCCTGCTCATGGGCCCCACCGCGTCGGGCAAGAGTGCGGTGGCCCTCGAACTCGCGCAACGACTGCCGTTGGAGATCGTCAGCGTCGATTCGGCGCAGGTGTACCGCGGCATGGACATCGGGACGGCCAAGCCCGACGGCGCGACCCGCGCGCGCGTGCCGCATCACCTGGTCGACGTCATCGATCCCGACGAGGCGTACTCGGCCGCGCGTTTTCGCAGCGACGCGCTCGCCGCCATCGCGGCGATTCGCGACCGCGGTCGTGCCGCGCTGGTCGTCGGCGGCACGATGCTGTACTTCAAGGCGCTGCGCGAGGGGCTCTCCGCGTTGCCCGGTGCCGATCCGGGCATCCGGGCGCAACTCGACGCGAGGGCGGCGGCCGAAGGCTGGCCCGCGTTGCATGCGGAGCTCGCGCGCGTCGATCCGGTCACCGCGGCGCGGCTCGAGCCTACCGACAGCCAGCGCATCCAGCGCGCGCTCGAGGTGCACTCGATCTCAGGACGGCCGCTGTCGACGCTGCACGGCACCCGCGACGCGGGCGACATCCCGGGCGCGCTCGCCTTTGCGCTGGTGCCGTCGGACCGGGACGAGCTGCATCGCCGCATTGCGCGGCGCTTCGATGCGATGCTGGCCGCCGGACTCGTCGACGAACTGCGTGCGCTGCGCGCGCGCTTTGCGCTGCGCCCGGAGATGCCGTCGATGCGCTGCGTGGGTTATCGCCAGGCGTGGCAATTCCTCGACGGCGTGGGCAATCTGAGCACGCTGCGCGAGCGCGGCATTGTCGCGACGCGGCAACTCGCCAAGCGCCAGTTCACCTGGCTGCGGTCGACCCAGGCGACCGCATTCGACGCCTCGACCGCCGGCGTCGACCAGATCGCCAGCGCCATTCTCGGCCTGACAGGCCGTTAGACGACCGCATGCTGCCATGCAATAATCTACGGTTCACGCCACCGACGGCGTTGAACCGATCATGATTGCGCGCACGCTCTACGACAAGCTCTGGGCCAGCCACGTCGTCCGCTCCGAAAGCGACGGCACGGCGCTGCTTTACGTCGACCGTCATCTCGTCCACGAAGTGACGAGCCCGCAGGCCTACGAAGGCCTGAAGCAGGCGGGCCGCAAGCCGTGGCGGGTCGATTCGATCGTCGCCACGGCCGATCACAATACGCCGACGCGGCACTGGGACCGTGGCATCGACGACCCGATCTCCAGGCTCCAGGTGGAAACGCTCGACGCCAACATCAAGGAACACGGCGCCAAGGCTTATTTTCCGTTTCGCGATGCCCGCCAAGGCATCGTCCACGTCATCGGTCCGGAGCAGGGCGCGACGCTGCCCGGCATGACCGTCGTGTGCGGCGATTCCCACACCAGTACACACGGCGCGTTCGCGTGCCTCGCTTTCGGCATCGGCACCAGTGAAGTCGAGCACGTGCTCGCGACGCAGTGCCTCCTCACGCGCCAATCCAAGGCGATGTGCGTCAGCGTGAATGGCACGCTGCCCTTCGGTTGCACCGCCAAGGACATCGCGCTGGCCATCATCGGCAAGATCGGCACGGCCGGCGGCACCGGCTACGCCATCGAGTATGACGGCTCGGCGATTCGTGCGCTGTCGATGGAAGGGCGCATGTCGGTGTGCAACATGACCATCGAAGCCGGCGCGCGCGCCGGCATGATCGGCGTCGACGACACGACCATCGCCTATCTCAAGGGCAGGCGACTCGCGCCGACGGGACCGTTGTGGGACCGCGCCGTGACCTATTGGCGGACGATGGTGTCGGATCCCGGCGTAATGTTCGATCGCCGGGTCGAACTGGATGCGGCGGCGATCGCGCCGCAGGTCACCTGGGGCACGACGCCGGAAATGGTGACGACGATCGAAGGCCGTGTCCCGGATCCGGACAAGGAGAAGGACCCGATCCTGCGCGAAGGCATCGAGCGCGCGCTGGTCTACATGGGCCTCGAGCCGAACATGGCGATGACCAATATCCGCATCGACAAGGTGTTCATCGGCTCGTGCACCAATTCGCGCATCGAGGACTTGCGCGCGGCGGCGGCCGTCGTGAACGGCAGGCGCAAGGCCGACAACGTCAAGCTGGCGATGGTGGTGCCGGGCTCCGGCCTGGTCAAGGCGCAGGCCGAGCTGGAAGGCCTGGATCGGGTGTTCACCGCCGCGGGATTTGAATGGCGCGAGCCCGGCTGTTCCATGTGCCTGGCGATGAACGACGACCGGCTCGAACCCGGCGAGCGCTGCGCATCGACCTCCAATCGCAATTTCGAGGGGCGGCAGGGTACCGGCGGCCGCACGCATCTGGTCAGCCCTGCCATGGCGGCCGCGGCCGGCATCGCCGGGCATTTCGTCGACGTGCGTCGACTCGGCTGATCGAAGTCATGCAGCCATTCCGCATTCTGACCGGCCTGGTGGCGCCGCTCGACCGTGCCAACGTCGACACGGACGTCATCATTCCCAAGCAGTTTCTCAAGTCGATCAAGCGCAGCGGCTTCGGGCCGAACCTGTTCGACGCGTGGCGCTATATGGACGCCGGCGAACCCGGGATGGACAACGCCAAGCGCCCGCTCAACCGTGACTTCGTGCTGAACGATGCGCGCTACCGCGGCGCGGAAATCCTCCTCGCCCGGCGCAACTTCGGCTGCGGGAGTTCGCGCGAGCATGCGCCGTGGGCGCTGCAGGGCTACGGCTTCCGCGCAATCATCGCGCCGTCGTACGGCGACATCTTCTTCAACAACTGCTACAAGAACGGCTTGTTGCCGATCGTCCTGACGATGCACGAGGTGGACCGCCTGTTCCACGAGACCGTGGCGTTTCCGGGCTTCAGGCTCACCATCGATCTCGAACAGCAGACGGTAGCCACGACCAACGGCGCACTGGTCTTCGGCTTCGAGGTCGAGCCGTTCCGCAAGCACTGCCTGCTGAACGGCCTCGACGACATCGGCCTCACGTTGCAGCATGCCGACGCGATCCGGTCGTTCGAAGCCAAACACAAGACCGAACAACCGTGGCTTTTCTGAGTAACTGGCGCGCAGAGAGACCTCGAGACACAGTAGAACACCCGAATTCAACTGTTGTCCGCGGTCTGCCCGTGCGCACATCGGAGTACCTTCGCGCTGCGCGCTCCGGCTCATTTGGGCACTTCGGCGCTCAGGGCGGCCCGTCGCGCTTCATGCCGGCGTCGACATGAAGATCGCGATCCTCCCCGGCGACGGCATCGGCACCGAAATCGTGGCCGAGGCGCTCAAGGTTTTGCAGCGACTGCGCGGTGAGGGCGTTGCCGTCGAGACCGAGACCGCACCGATCGGCGGGGCCGGGTATGACGCGGCGAAGCAGCCGCTGCCCGACGCGACGCTGCGGCTTGCGCAAGGCGCGGATGCCGTGCTCATGGGCGCCGTCGGCGGCCCGCAGTACGATGCGCTGCCGCGCGCGCTGCGCCCGGAGCAAGGCCTGCTCGCGATTCGCAAGGCGCTGGGACTGTTCGCGAACCTGCGGCCGGCGCTGCTCTACCCGGAACTCGCCGGCGTGTCGACACTCAAGCCGGAAGTCGTGGCGGGTCTCGACCTGATGATCGTCCGGGAATTGACCGGCGACATCTACTTCGGCGCACCGCGCGGTCGACGCTTGAACGGCGCCGGCGCGGCCGAGGGCTTCGACACCATGCACTACAGCGAGCCGGAAATCCGCCGCATCGCGCGCGTCGGTTTCGACATCGCGAGAAAGCGCGGCAGCAAGCTGTGCTCGGTGGACAAGGCCAACGTGCTCGACACGTCCATCCTCTGGCGCGAAGTCGTCAGCGCGATGGGCAAGGACTATCCCGACGTGCAACTCTCGCACATGTACGTCGACAACGCCGCGATGCAGCTGGTGCGCAATCCGCGGCAGTTCGACGTGATCGTCACCGGGAACCTGTTCGGCGACATTCTTTCCGACGAGGCCTCGATGCTTGCCGGGTCGATCGGCATGCTGCCGTCGGCGTCGCTCGACGCGAACGGCAAGGGCCTCTACGAGCCCATCCACGGGTCGGCGCCGGATATCGCCGGGCAGAACAAGGCCAACCCGCTGGCGACGATCCTCTCGCTCGCGATGATGTTTCGCTACACCTTCGGCCGACCCGAGGTCGGTGAGCGCATCGAACACGCGGTGCGCAAGGTCCTCGCCACCGGCCTGCGCACCGGCGATATCGCATTGCCGGGCGACCGCGTGACGGGCACCCGGCAGATGGGGGACGCGGTGGTCGAGGCGCTGCGATGACCTCCGCCGGTCACCCGATCGTCGTCCGGCGCGCGGAACCGCGCGATGCCGAGGCGGTGCACGCGATCTTCGCCGGGCCAAAGGCGATCGCCGGCACGCTGCAGCTGCCGTATCCGTCGGTGGAGCTCTGGCGCAAGCGGCTGACCGAGGTCTCTCCCTTCGACTATGTTCTGGTCGCGACCATCGATTCCGATGTGGTCGGCAATCTCGGACTGCACGAGGCCGGCAAGACACCGCGACGCAGGCACGTCGGCAGCATCGGCATGTCGGTGCGGGACGATCGCCAGGGGCGCGGCGTGGGATCGGCGCTGATGAAGGCCGCGATCGAACTCGCCGATGGCTGGCTCAATTACCAGCGGCTCGAGTTGAACGTATATACCGACAATCTTTCCGCGCTTGCGCTGTACCGGAAATTCGGATTCGTCATCGAGGGTACGTTCCGCGCGTATGCATTCCGCGACGGCCAGTACGTCGATTCGTATTCGATGGCCCGGTTCCATCCGTCGTTCAGGCCGCAGGTGGAACAATGAAGGACGGCTCGCCGCGCGCGCGATGGGCCGTCGTGGTGCGTACCTAAGCTCGGGCACAGGGGAAATATCATGACGCGCGTTGGGTTTGTCGGTTGGCGGGGCATGGTCGGATCCGTGCTGGTGCAGCGCATGCTCGAGGAAAAGGACTTCGAGCTGATCGAGCCCGTGTTCTTTTCGACGTCGAGCGCGGGAGGCAAAGGTCCGTCGATCGGCCAGGCCGCCGCGCCATTGCGCGACGCAGGCGATGTCAAGGCGTTTGCAGGGCTCGACGCCATCGTCACCTGCCAGGGCGGGGACTGGACCAAATCGATGTACCCCGCGTTGCGCGCGAGCGGATGGAAAGGCTATTTCATCGACGCGGCCTCGACGCTGCGCATGGCCGACGACGCGGTGATCATCCTCGATCCCGTGAACCGCAAGGTCATCGACGCGGCGCTCTCCAAGGGCGTGAAGAATTACATCGGCGGCAACTGCACCGTCAGCCTGATGATGATGGCTATCGCCGGTCTGCTGCAACAGGACCTGGTGGAGTGGATGACGTGCATGACCTACCAGTCGGCCTCCGGCGCGGGGGCGCAGAACATGCGCGAACTGCTGCAGCAGATGGGCGAAGCGCATCTCGCCGCCAAGGGGTTGCTCGACGATCCTGCGTCGTCGATTCTCGATATCGATCGCGAAGTCGCCGGCATCCTGCGCGACGAGCGCTTCCCGACCGAGCACTTCGGCGTGCCGCTCGCCGGCAGCCTGATTCCCTGGATCGCCGAGGACATGGGCGACGGCGTGAGCAAGGAAGAGTGGAAAGGCGGCGCCGAGACCAACAAGATCCTTGGCCGCGAGCATTCGCCGATTCCCGTCGAGTCGATCTGCGTCCGCATCGGCGCGATGCGCTGCCACAGCCAGGCGCTGACGATCAAGCTCAGGCGCGACCTGCCGCTGGCCGAGATCGAGCAAATCATCGCCGGCGCCAACGCGTGGGTGCGCGTGGTACCGAACACGCGCGACGCGAGCATGCGTGAACTGACGCCCACCGCCGTCACCGGCACGCTGAACATCCCGATCGGACGCCTGCGCAAGCTGGAGATGGGCGGGCAATACCTCGGCGCGTTCACCGTCGGCGACCAGTTGCTGTGGGGCGCCGCGGAACCGCTGCGGCGCATGTTGCGAATCTTGCAGTCCAGCTGACCGAAAACCGCGCCCGGCGCTTGCTTATGACAGGGCTGGAGGCGCGGCCGCACAAGCGCCGGTTTTTGGCGGGTTTTATGCGTTGGCGCTAAGTGGAGGCGCCTCCGTGGCCCGCGGGAAGACGCCAATACAACAGGTTGCGCGCGCACGCCGGCAGGGACCTGTTCCACAAGCTGTTGTAGGGGACCGCACCCTCTCGTCTATCGGTAGCGCTTCACGCCTGCGATCGGCGGCGCCGACTGCAGTGCCCAGAAAATACACTTTGCCTGAAAAAATCAAGCTAATACCGAGGTTTAGCTTGCAGGCCTAACTTCATGATGTTAACTTAGCTCAGCTAATGCGCACTCTAGAGGTCGGCATGCGAGCAAAACCAATTTTCACTTGCGGCCTGTTGGCGGGCGTTCTGGCGCTGCCGATCCCGGCACTTGCGCTGGGACTCGGCAAACTGACCGTCCTTTCCGGACTCGGCCAGCCGTTATCCGCACAAATCGAGTTGACGTCCGCGCAACGAGACGAACTCGATTCGTTGCGCGCACGGATTGCCGACTCGTCCGTGTATCGCGATAACAACGTTCCCTACGCATCATCGCTGGCGCGCGCGCGCATCACGCTCGAGCAAGGCGCGAACGGCACTCCGTACCTGCGCGTGGTCACGCCGCAGGCGGTCAACGAACCGTACCTCGACATGATCGTCGAGCTCAATTGGGCAAGTGGGCGGGTGGTGCGCGACTATACCTTCCTGCTCGATCCTCCAGGCAGCGAGACGCAGGCGGTCGAACCGACGGCACCGATCGTCGCGCAGACCACCCCGGCGCGCGCACCGCGGGGTAGCGGCATGGCCCCGCGCGGGGCCGCCGGAGCGCCTGCGGCGGGAGCACCCACTGCGGCTGCCGGCGCTGCGGCCGCCATCGGTGGCGACTACACGGTTCAACGCGGCGACACGCTGTCGAAAATCGCCAAGGACTACAAGCCGGAGAATGTCAGCCTCGAGCAGATGCTCGTCGCGATCTTCCGCACCAACGAGAACGCCTTCGACGGCAAGAACATGAATCGCCTGCGCGCGGGGCAGATCATCAGCATCCCGCAGGCCGAGCAGGCGGCCGCGATCACGCCGGCCGACGCGTCGACGGTGGTCAAGGTGCAGTCTGCCGATTGGCGCGCCTACCGCGATCGCGTCGCTAGCGCCGCACCTACCACCGACGGAACACAGGCGCGGCAATCCGCGAGCGGCAGGATCGGCACCACGGTCGAAGACAAGGCCGGCGCCGCGCAGCCCGGCGCAGATAAGCTTCAGGTATCGCGTGCAGCGACTGGTGGGGCGGCCGGTGGCGCCATTGCTAGCGCGGAAGACCGGACCGCGAGGGACAAGGCCTTGCGCGAGGCGAATTCGCGCATCGCCGAGTTGGAGAAGACGGTCAAGGATCTGCAAAAGGCCGCCGAGTTGCGCAATCAGACCATGGCGGACCTGCAGGCCCGCGCCGCGGATGCGACCAAGGCCAAGGCGCCCGAAGCCCCGAAGGCGGAGCCGCCCAAGATGGCGGCAGCAACACCTGCGCCGACTCCAGCGCCCTCGAGTACGACGCCGCCCGCGGCGACGCTGACTCCGGTGCCGGTGGCGCCGCCGACCCCTGCTCCGGTGCCCGCGCCTGTGGCTACGCCGGCGCCGGCACCCGAGGCCAAGGCGCCGCCACCGCCTCCTGTCGTCACCAGCCCGCCTGAAGCCAAGGTAGAAACGCCGGCGCCTGCCCCGAAAGTCGAAGCCGCACCACCCCCGGTCAAGTCACCGGCGCCGACGCCGGCCAAGAAAGCGCCAGCACCCGAGCCATCGTTTATCGACGACCTGTTTGGCAACACGCCGACCTGGGCCGTCGGCGGCGGCGCCCTGGTCATCCTGGCGGGTATCGCCGGGATCATCGCGGCCCGCCGACGCAAGACCACGAAGTTCGAGGACAGCATCATCTCGGGCACCGACATCAAGACCAACACCGTGTTCGGTTCGACCGGCGGCGGCGTCGTGAACACGGGCGACAATTCCCTGGCCAGCGATTTCAGCCGGGAAGGCCTTGGCAACATCGACACCGACGAAGTCGATCCGATCGCCGAGGCCGAGGTCTACCTTGCGTATGGCCGCGACGCGCAGGCGGAGGAAATTCTCAAGGACGCGCTGAAGAAGGATTCGCAGCGCCAGGAAATCTATCTCAAGCTGCTCGAGATCCACGCCCAGCACAACAAGCCGTCCGCCTTCGAAACCGTCGCGAGCGAGTTGTACTCGGTCTCCGGCGGCCAGGGCGAGACCTGGCAGAAGGCCATGGCGCTGGGGCGCCAGCTCGACCCGAGCAACCCGCTGTTCGGCGAGGCAGGCGCGGCAGGTACGTTTGCCGGCGGCGCCGCGTTGGCGGCGCAGGGCGGCGACGCACCGAGCGACACCGAAGTGTTCGCCGTGCCGCCGGAACACAAGCCCGAGGCCAACGGTCCGACGAGCCTGGATTTCACGCTCGACGAAGAGATTTCGCTGTCGCCGTCGTCGGGCGCTGCCGATGCCAAGTCCCCCGCGGACACTAAGTCTCCCGCGGACATTCTGGCCGGCGCGGCGCACGAAGTCGCCAAGTCGAGCCGGACCGTTACCGAGACCGCGAAGAGCGTGTTCGACACATCTGCCACGACCATCACGGGTGGTGCGGCGGCGATCGCCGCGAACGCTGCGCTCCTCGCCAAGACCGCGGCGGCAAAGCCCGCCAGCGATCTGCACGAAACCGTATCCTTCGAGCCCGAGTCGGTGCCCAAGTTCGATCTCGATTTCCACCTCGACGAGCCGGCGCCGGCAGTCGCCAAGCCCGCGCCAGCACCCGCGCCGAAGCCCGCGGCGTCATCGCCCGAGCCGGCGTACGCCATGGCGGGGGCGAGCGCACCGGCACCGCAGTTGGCACGGCCGGCCGCGGCAATCGAACTCGACAAGCTCGATCTCGCATTCGATCCGGCACGCTCGACCTTCGAGGATCCGACACCCTCGGTGCTCGACGGGCAATGGCACGATGCCGCGACCAAGCTCGACCTGGCTAAGGCCTATCAGGAAATGGGCGACGTCGAAGGCGCACGCGAAATCCTGCAGGAAGTTCTGCACGAGGGCGACGACCAGCAGAAGGCGGAAGCCCAGGCGCTCATGGCCAAACTGGCATAGTTCCACAAGATCGATGAAAGCGGCGGCGTGCATCGCCGCCGTTTTCTTTTTGGGAACCTCCGAAGGTTCCATACGATGCGTATCGCGCTAGGTCTCGAGTACGACGGTGCGCCGTTCCACGGCTGGCAATCGCAGGCCGACGGCAGCGGCGTGCAGGACGCGCTCGAGCGCGCGGCGTCCACGATCGCCGGCGCACCCGTTCGCGCGATCGCCGCGGGCCGCACCGACAGCGGCGTTCACGCCACGCTGCAGGTGGCGCATTTCGACACCGTCGCGCCGCGGCCGGAGACGGCCTGGGTGCGCGGAGTCAACGCCCTGCTGCCGCCGGCCATGGCGGTGCGCTGGGCGGTCGACGTCGCGGACGACTTCCACGCGCGTTTTGCCGCGACCGGACGGCATTACACTTACCTGCTGGTCAATCACCCAGTACGACCGGCGCTCCTGCAATCCCGCGCCGGCTGGTACCATCGCCCGCTTGCGCTGGGGCCGATGCAGGATGCCGCGCAGGCGTTGTTGGGAACGCACGATTTCTCGGCCTTCCGTGCGGCGGAGTGCCAGGCCAGGTCGCCGGTCAAGACGCTCGACCGGCTCGAGATTGCACGCGAGGGAGACATGCTCCGCTTCGAGCTGCATGCCGATGCGTTCCTGCATCACATGGTGCGCAACATCATCGGTTCGCTCGTCTGCGTCGGCGGCGGTCGACAGCCGCAGCGATGGCTCGCGGACGTGCTGGCAAGTCGCGATCGCACCCGCGCGGCGCCGACCTTCACCGCTGCGGGCCTGTATCTCACCGGCGTCGACTACGCGACGCGGTGGAACCTGCCGGCGACGCTCGTCCCCGTGCGCGTGGCGGGACGCTGAACCATGAGCGACAGGCGAACGCGCGTGAAAATCTGCGGCATCACCCGCGTCGACGACGGCGTCGCCGCGGCGTTCGCGGGCGCCGACGCGATCGGACTCGTGTTCTGGGCGGGAACGCCGCGCTGCGTGGCGCTGGACCAGGCGCGCGCGATCGTCGATGCCGTGCCGCCTTTCGTGACGGTCGTCGGTCTGTTCGTCGATCCCGCGCCGGACGCGGTGCGCGCCACGCTGGCCGCTGTGCCGCTGGATCTGCTGCAGTTTCACGGCGACGAAGCGCCGGATTTCTGCGCGAGTTTCGGTCGCCCCTATGTAAAGGCGATTGCGGTCAAGTCGGGGGTCGATTTGCTACACTATGCGGGTCGATATGCCGGCGCGAGAGCCTGGTTGTTCGATGCGTTCCAGCCAGGCGGACTGCCAGGCGGCACCGGTACCACGTTCGACTGGAACGATATCCCTTCCGGGTTGACGCGGCCGTTGATACTCTCGGGCGGCCTGACGCCCCAGAACGTGGGCGCGGCGGTTCGTGCCGTCAGGCCGTGGGCGGTCGATGTGTCCAGTGGCGTGGAAGTCACGGGCGAGGATGGCAAGCCGAAAAAGGGCGTCAAGAGCGCGCCGAAGATCGCCGCATTCATCCGAGAGGTGCGCAATGCAGATGGGTGACATGCCCTACAGTTTGCCCGATGCCGGTGGCCACTTCGGTCCCTACGGCGGGGTGTTTGTCGCCGAGACGCTGATCAGCGCGCTCGATGACCTGCGCGAGCAGTACGCGCGCTATCGTACCGATCCGGAATTCATCGCCGAGTTCGAGTCCGAACTCAAGCACTATGTCGGACGCCCCAGCCCGGTCTACCATGCGCGACGCTGGACAGAGCGTCTCGGCGGCGCGCAGATCTACTTCAAGCGCGAGGACCTCAATCACACCGGCGCGCACAAGATCAACAACTGCATCGGGCAGGCACTGCTCGCGAAGCGGCTCGGCAAGCCTCGCATCATCGCCGAAACCGGTGCCGGCCAGCACGGCGTGGCGGCGGCGACCGTCGCCGCGCGTTTTGGCATGGAGTGCGTCGTCTACATGGGCTCGGAGGACGTCAGGCGCCAGGCGCAGAACGTCTTCCGCATGAAACTGCTGGGCGCCGCGGTCGTCCCTGTCGAATCCGGCTCGAAGACGCTGAAGGACGCACTCAACGAAGCCATGCGCGACTGGGTCACCAACGTCGAGAACACCTTCTACATCATCGGCACGGTCGCAGGCCCGCATCCGTATCCGATGATGGTGCGCGATTTCCAGTCGGTGATCGGCAAGGAATGCCTGTGGCAGATGCCGGAAATGATCGGCCGCCAGCCCGACATGGTGATCGCGTGTGTCGGCGGCGGCTCGAACGCGATGGGAATTTTCTATCCGTACCTCGGGCATCGCGACGTCAAGCTCATCGGCGTCGAGGCCGCCGGCGACGGCATCGAGACCGGGCGGCATTCCGCGTCGCTGACCGCCGGACGGCCGGGGGTGCTCCACGGCAATCGCACCTATCTGCTGCAGGACGCCAACGGTCAGATCATCGAGACGCACTCGGTTTCGGCCGGGCTCGACTATCCCGGCGTCGGTCCCGAGCACGCGTGGCTGATGGACAGCGGCCGAGCGGACTACGTTTCGATCACCGACAACGAAGCACTTGCAGCGTTCGGTGACTGCTGCCGCATCGAGGGCATCATTCCGGCGCTGGAATCGGCGCACGCGCTCGCGTACGCGGCGAAGCTTGCGCCGACGCTGCCGCGCGAGAAGGTGCTGCTGGTCAATCTTTCGGGCCGTGGCGACAAGGACATGAACACAGTCGCCGAACGCACTGGCCTGAAGTTCTGACGATGACACGACGGTCAGCGGCAGCGGTTGCGCATTGATCCGATGAATCGCATCGACGCCACGTTCGCACGGTTGCGCGCCGCGGGCCGTACCGCGCTGATCCCCTACGTTACGACGGGTGACCCATCGCTGGCGGCGACGCTGCCGATTCTGCAGGCGTTGACAGCCGCCGGGGCCGACGTGATCGAACTGGGCGTGCCATTTTCCGATCCGATGGCCGACGGCCCCGTGATCCAGCGGGCGTCCGAGCGCGCGCTGGCGCAGGGCGTGGGGCTGAACGACGTGCTGGCGATCACATCGGCATTCCGCCAGCGCAACGCGACCACGCCGCTGGTGCTCATGGGCTACGCGAATCCGATCGAAGCGATGGGTGTGACGACCTTTGCCGATCGTGCGCAGGCGGCCGGCGTCGACGGCGTCATCGTCGTCGACTATCCGCCCGAGGAGGCGGGCGAGTTTGCCCGGCTGCTCGATGCGCGCGGACTCGCCCCGATATTCCTGCTCTCGCCGACCACGCCGGCGGCCCGCGTCGCCACCGTCGGTGCGCTCGCGCGAGGTTACGTGTATTACGTATCGCTCAAGGGCGTGACCGGCGCCGGGCACCTGGACACCACCGACGTCATCGCAAAGCTTGCCGAAATTCGCAAGCATATTGCGCTGCCGATCGGCGTCGGTTTCGGCATTCGCGATGCGGCGGGCGCACAGGCCATCGCGGCACACGCGGACGCGGTGGTGATCGGCAGCCGCATCATCCAGGAAATCGAATCGGGGCCCGCCGACCAGGCGGCGGCGCGGGCCGGGGCCTGGCTGGCCACGATACGCAGCGCGATCGATGCGGTTGCTAGGCGGGCGGCGTGAGCGAAGCATGGCCCCCTCGGCGCGACGGGCCGGCCAAACGCGACCGGCGGATCGATGAGCGCGAAGGCGCTCTAATGTTGTCGAACTGCTGTTGCAAGGGGGAACGCGGATGAGCTGGTTGCAAAAGCTGCTGCCGCCGCGCATCAAGGCCGCGACCGGTGTGGCGCGCAAGACCATGCCCGAGGGACTGTGGGTCAAGTGTGTTGCCTGCGAAGCCGTGCTCTATCGTACCGATCTCGAAAAGAATCTCGGTGTCTGTCCCAAGTGCAATCATCATGGTCGCGTTGCGGCGCGCGAGCGCATCGACCAGCTGCTCGACGCCGACGCGCGTTACGAGATCGGCTCCGAAGTCGTTCCTGTCGACAGCCTCAAGTTCAAGGACACGCGAAAGTATCCGGAGCGCCTGTCGGCCGCACTGGAAGAGACCGGCGAGACCGATGCGCTCGTGGTCATGCAGGGCAGCATCAAATCGGTGCCGCTGGTCGTCGCCGTGTTCGAGTTCGAGTTCATGGGCGGGTCGATGGGATCGGTCGTGGGCGAGCGCTTCGTGCGCGGCGTCCGCGTCGCCTACGAAAACCGCGTGCCCTTCGTGTGCTTCACCGCGAGCGGCGGTGCACGCATGCAGGAGGGTGTCAGTTCCCTGTTCCAGATGGCCAAGACGACGGCGGTGCTGCAGGAACTTTCCAAGGCTCGGCTGCCGTTCGTGACCGTGCTGACCGATCCGACGATGGGCGGTGTGTCGGCGAGTTTCGCGATGATCGGCGACATCGTGATCGCGGAACCCGGTGCCCTCATCGGTTTTGCGGGCCCGCGCGTGATCGAACAGACGGTCCGCGAGAAGCTGCCCGAAGGATTCCAGCGCGCCGAGTTTCTGCTGGAAAAGGGCGCGATCGACATGATCGTCGACCGCAGGCAGTTGAAGGACGAGCTGCCCAGGCTGCTGGCGCTGCTGCAGCGCGAGCCGCTGCCGACGGCTTGAGAACGCGCGCGCATCCCGCGCGCGCCGTGGCAGCGTGAGCACGCCGAAGACCCTCGACGGGTGGCTCGCTTATCTCGCGACGCTGCACCCGAAGACCATCGCGCTCGGCCTGGACCGCGTTCATGCCGTCTACGCCCGGCTCGGACTCGCCTTCGCCTGTCCTGCGATCATCGTCGCGGGAACCAACGGCAAGGGGTCGACCTGCGCGCTGCTCGAGCGGATGTTCGCCGCGGGTGGTTATCGCGTCGGCCTGTACACCTCGCCCCATCTGCTGCGGTTCAACGAGCGCGTGCGCATCGCCGGCGCCGAGGTGAGCGACGGCGAACTGTGCAAAGCATTCGCCAGCGTCGAGGCAGTGCGCCAGGACACGGCGCTGACCTACTTCGAATACGGGACTCTCGCCGGGTTATGGCTGTTCGCGCGCGCCGGGGTCGATGTGATGGTGCTGGAGGTGGGCCTCGGCGGACGTCTAGACGCGGTCAACATCATCGACGCCGACGTCGCCATCGTCACCACCATCGCGATCGATCACGTCGACTATCTCGGTGCCACGCGCGAAGCGATCGGCCGCGAGAAGGCGGGCATCTTTCGCGCGGGCGGCGTCGCAATCTGCGCCGATCGCGATCCGCCGCACACCCTGCTCGACCACGCGAGCGCCATCGGCGCGACCTTGCTGCGCCTGGGCGTCGACTATGATTTCACCGTGAGCGGGCCGCAATGGAGCTATCGCGGACCGGGCGGCGCGCGGCATGGCTTGCCGCACCCTGCGCTGCGCGGCGACTACCAGCTCGCCAACGCGGCCACCGCGCTCACCGCCGTCGACGCGTTGCGATCGCGCCTGCCGATCGGCATGGGTGCGGTGCGCACCGCGCTGGTCGAGGTGGCATTGGCGGGTCGCTTTCAGGTCCTGCCGGGCCGCCCGGTCCGTGTGCTCGATGTCGCGCACAACACGCAGGCAGCGCGAGCACTGGCCAACGGTCTCGCCACGATGGGCTTTCATCCGCAAACGCATGCCGTATTCGGCATCATGGCGGACAAGGACATCGACGACGTGATCGCGGTGCTCCTGCCGCGTGTCGACACCTGGCGGGTCGCGACGCTGCCGCCTCCGCGCGGCGCGAGCGCGGTGATGCTGCGCGGCCGGCTCGAGGCTGCCGGCGTCGCGCCGACGGCGATCCGGGAATACGACGATCCCGCGGCGGCCTACCGCGCTGCCTGCGGCGCCAGCGCGGAAGCTGATAGAATTCTCGTCTTTGGGTCTTTCCAAACGGTCGCCGCCGCGCTTTCTGCGTGATGGCTTGCGGCTGCCTGAACCGAATCGCATGGCCACACGTTCTGTCACTCCCGATCTCGCTGTCGACGAGTTGAAGCGACGCGCGCGTCGCCGCCTGGTCGGTGCGATCGTGCTCGCCCTGGCGGCTGCGGTGATTCTGCCCTTTCTCCTGGAGAGCGACCCCAAGCCGCTCGGTGACGAGATCAGCATTCGCATCCCGCCGATCGACAACGGCAAGTTCGTGAATCCGCTTGCGCCGGACAAGGCCCGGGAGGGTGCGGTGCCCGGTTCGTCCGACGCCAAGGCCGAGCCCAGATCGGGCGCGGTGATCACGCCTAAAAAGTCGATCGCCGAAGCCGAGCGGCGCGTTCTGGGACAAAGCGCGCCGCCGGGTGCGTCGCCGCCAGCGCTTCCAGCTGTGAGCGCGCCGGCGACGGTGCCCGCTGTGCCAGAGACCACGCCGGCACCCGCGAGCGTCGACACACCGTTGGCAAAGGCAGAGCCGCCGCCCCCAGCGCCGACCGCAACCGCACCGACCGCATCCGCATCCGCCGCACCTGGAGCCGCATCGGGATCAGGCGCGTATTCGGTCCAGGTCGCCGCCTACGCCGACGCCAAGGCGGCCACCGATCTTGCCGCGACACTCAAGTCGAGCGGCTTCGCCACGTATACCGAAGCGGTACCGACCGCGCAGGGTGCCGTCCAGCGCGTTCGGGTCGGACCGTTTGCGACGCGCGGCGACGCCGACGCGGCCGTGGCAAAGCTCAAGTTGTCCGGCTTTGATCGCGCGCTGGTGGTACCGAACACGAAGTGACGGCGTTCGATCTCGTCGTCTTCGGCGTCGTTGTGCTCTCAACGTTGTTCGGGTTCGCGCGCGGATTCATGCGCGTGGCGGTCTCGCTCGCGGCGTGGGTCGTTGCCTTCCTGCTGGCGATCCAGTTGTCGACGCCGTTGAGCGCAATGCTGCCGGAGTTCGGCGACTCCCCCACCGCGCGTTATCTGACGGCATTCGCGTTGATCGTTATCGTCGTGCTGTTGGTTGGCGCCCTGCTCGGCTGGTTGTTGTACCGTCTCGTGCGCGCGATCGGGCTGGGATTCCTGGACCGGCTGCTCGGCGGTGTCGTCGGTGTGGCACGCGGCGTGCTAATTGCTGTCATAGGTGTGCTGGTCGCGGGGTTGACGAGCCTCCCGCAACAGGTTTGGTGGCAAAATGCGTTGTTTGCGCCGCCGCTGGTGGCGGCGGCGCTCAGCCTGAAGCCTTGGCTGCCGCATCCCTGGGCAGAGCATCTCGACTATGGCAAGCCGGCCCGGCCCCAATCCAGGCCGGCCGCAGTGACAGGAGTCTAGAATCATGTGTGGCATCGTGGGTGCGGTCACGCACACGCCGGTCAACCAGTTGCTGTACGACGGGCTGCTCCTGCTGCAGCACCGCGGCCAGGACGCGGCCGGCATCGTGACCAGCGACGGTCCCGTGTTCCACATGTACAAGGGCCCGGGCTACGTGCGCGACGTGTTCCGCACGCGCAACATGCGCGACCTGATGGGCAACGCAGGCATCGGCCACTGCCGCTACCCGACGGCGGGATCGGCGTGGTCCGACCTCGAATCGCAACCGTTCTACGTCAATTCGCCCTTCGGCATCACGCTGGCGCACAACGGCAACCTGACCAACAGCGAAGCGTTGAAGAAGGAACTGTTCCAGCTCGATTTCCGCCACGTCAACACCAATTCCGATTCGGAAGTGCTGCTCAACGTGCTTGCGCTGGAGCTCGAGCGCGCCGCACACCACGCCCGGCTCGACGCCAACGCGATTTTCGCGGCGGTCACCGCCGTGCACAAGCGCTCTCGCGGCGCGTATGCCATCGTCGCCATGATCGCCGGCTACGGTCTGGTCGCGTTTCGCGATCCCTTCGGCATCCGGCCGCTGATCATCGGCGTGAACGAATCGATGGGTGGCACCGAATACCTGGTCGCCAGCGAATCGGTCGCGCTCGAGGCGCTCGGTTTCACGGTGTTGCGCGACGTTGCGCCCGGCGAGGCCATCTATGTTGACCAGGCGGGCCGCTTTCATGCGCGACAATGCGCCGAGCACCCGCAGCTCAATCCGTGCATCTTCGAATTCGTCTATCTCGCACGACCCGATTCGGTCATCGACGGTGCGTCGGTCTACGAGTCGCGACTGCGCATGGGGGGAGAACTTGCGCGCAAGATCGCGACGATTCCCGAAGCGCAGGACATCGACGTCGTCATTCCGATCCCGGATTCGAGCCGGCCGTCGGCGCTCGAGCTCGCGAACCATCTGGGGCTGAAATACCGCGAGGGATTCGTCAAGAACCGGTACATCGGTCGCACCTTCATCATGCCGGGGCAGGCCATCCGCAGGAAAAGCGTGCGGCAGAAGCTCAACCCCATCGGCATGGAGTTCAAGGACAAGGTCGTGCTGTTGGTCGACGACTCGATCGTGCGCGGCACCACCAGCCGCGAGATCGTATCGATGGCGCGCGAAGCCGGTGCGCGCAAAGTCTATTTCGCCTCGGCGAGCCCGCCCGTGCGCTATCCGAACGTCTACGGCATCGACATGCCGAATCAGCGCGAACTGATCGCCACCGGGCGCACCGAAGCCGACATTGCGCACGAGATCGGCGCCGATCTGCTCATCTATCAGGATCTCGAAGCACTGAAGCGGGCCATTCGCGCCGTCAATCCCAAACTCAAGGAATTCGAAGCGTCGTGCTTCGACGGCTACTACATCACCGGCGATGTCACCGCCGACTACCTGTCGCAGCTCGCGCAGAAGCGCAACGAAAGCCGAGGCGAAGCGGACGAGCCGGTGCTGGCCACGGGCTGAACGCCGCGCGTTGACGCGACTCCGGTTTCGGGAGATACTTCCTCCAGCGCCGATTTGAAATGGTGCCGCGACGTTGCGGTTCCACAGCTTGCGGGCGCTTAATAAATTCAGCTAAAGCGAGCCGGCGTCATGGACCAGGGCCCGTTTAGCGCAAGCTGACGGGCCTTCTTGTTTTGGAAGATGACATGTCCCGCAAAGCCGGATTCACCACGTCTATTCTGCACTCGGACCGTGACGCGCCGATCGAGCACGGCTCGCTGCACAAGCCGCTGCACCTTTCGGTCGCGTATGGCTACCGCGATGCGCGCGAGCTCGCGGCGGTCTTTCAGGGCAAGGCGCAGGGGTATGCCTACGGTCGCCAGGGCAACCCCACGTCCGCGGCGCTGGAGGAAAAAGTCAATCGCATGGAGGAGGGCGTAGCCACTGTGTGCTTCGGCACCGGCATGGCGGCCATCGGCGCTATCATGCTGGCGCTGCTGCGCGAAGGCGATCACATCGTTTCGAGCGCATTCCTGTTCGGCAACACCAACAGCCTGTTCAATACGGTCGAGGCGCACGGCGGCGGGGTGAGTTTCGTCGATGCGACCGACGTGCGCGCGGTCGAGGCAGCGGTCACGCCCGCGACCAGGCTCGTTTTCGTCGAGACGATCGCGAACCCGCGCACACAGGTCGCCGATCTCAAGCGCATCGGCGAGCTTTGCGCGGCGCGCGGGTTGATCTACGTCGTCGACAATACGATGACCTCGCCGTACCTGTTCCTGCCGAGGAGCGTGGGTGCGAGCCTCGTCCTCAACGCGCTGACCAAGTACATCGGCGGCCACGGCAACGCGCTGGGTGGCAGCATCACAGACACGGGCCACTTCGACTGGACGCGTTACCCGAACATCTACGACAACTACAAAGGCCCGAAGCCCGGACTCTGGGGCATCACGCAGATCCGCAAGAAGGGACTGCGCGACTGGGGAGGAACGCTGGCGGCGGAGCAGGCGCACCATCTCGCCGTGGGCGCGGAAACGCTCGCGCTGCGGATGGACCGCGCGTGCGCCAACGCGCTCGCCCTGGCGCGCTTCCTCGAGGAGCATCGGCAGGTTCGCGCCGTCTACTACCCGGGCCTCGCCTCGCACCCGCAACACGCGCTGGCGACCGAACTGTTCAGCGCCTATGGCGCGTTGCTGTCCTTCGAGCTCGACCCGGCGCTGGATTGCTTCGATTTCCTCAATCGACTGAAAAACGTGGTCCTGTCGTCGAACCTGGGCGACAACCGGACGCTGGCCATTCCGGTGGCGCACACGATCTTCCACGAGATGGGTGCGCAGCGCCGCGCGAGCATGGGGATCGCGGATTCGCTGATCCGCATTTCGGTCGGGATCGAGGACCGCGACGACCTGATCGGCGATTTCGCCCAGGCTTTGGGGTAAGGTCAGCGCGCACCCGCGGTCGTGACGCGATACACACGGTCGATGCCGATGACCAGCGGAATCCATCCGATCCAGCGCACCAGGTCGATCCAGTCGTCGTCCCAGTGTTCGTTCTCGAACAGGTCGAAGCTCATGCCCAGTCGGGTTTCGAGCCAGCCGAACGCGCTCACCCAGGTGACCATGGCGACCAGCGAGAGCGCCCGTGCACGCCAGCGCGAGTCGAGCGAGCGCCACAGCGGAATACCGGCCAGGCCCCCGACGCTCACGGTGTAGAGCACGATCCGCAGCCACGGCTGGCGCGCGAACGTCGGCGCCAGCAGTGGCTCGCCGCCGATCATCTTGGCGGCGGTCCAGCCGATCACCGCCGCACCGAGCCACAGGATGGCCGGGTAGCGATCGGCGAGCTTCAGCACCAGCGCGCTGCCCCAGACCACGATGGGTATGCTGACCACGAGGCCGATGACGACGAGCAGGAAGCTGCCTTGCGCGGCGCCGCCGACCGCCAGCACGTTGTCGATGCCCATCACCGCGTCTGCAATGACGATGGTGCGCACCGCGGCGCCGAAGCTCGCCGCCGCAGCGATCTTTCCCGGACTCGAATCCTGCGGCGCCGTCAGCTTCCAGCCGATCCACACCAGCGCCGCGCCCCCGACGAGCAGGAAACCGGGAATCTTGAGCAGCCAGACCACCGCGCCGGTCAGCAGCACCCTCACCGCGATCGCACCCGCGGTTCCCCACAGGATCACCGCGCGCTGCTTGTCTTTAGGTACGTTGCGGGCGGCGATGCCGATGATGATCGCATTGTCGCCGGCGAGCACCAGGTCGATGAGGATAATCGACAGCAATGCCGACAGGAAATCGGGCGGGATCGAGGTCATTGGAATACCTTCGCGCTATCTATTGCGGTGATTGCGTTCGGGCCGCCGCTTGCGCTCAGGGTAATGCATTCGCGCTTGCGGCGGCCCATCACGTTGATGACCTGCCGGGAGCTTCCATGACCTGCGGCTCGATCCCGCGCTCGTCGACCCGAAGATAGCTCGCCGCACGGTACCAGTCCGCCAGCACCCAGCGTTCGCACGCCTTGCCGTCGATCGTCAGCTCGTGTCGTGCCGGTCGATGCGTGTGGCCGTGGATGAGGCGCCTGACGCCGTGTTCGCGCATCGTGGCGATCACCGTATCGTCGTTGACATCCATGATGACTTCGCTTTTGGTCGCCGTCGCGCGGCGACTGCCGAAGCGAAGGCCGGCGGCGATCATGCGGCGGACGAAAAACGGCAGCGCCAGGAAGCGCCGACGGCGCGCGGGGTCTTGCCGGTAGGCGCGAAAGCGCTGGTACTCGACATCGTCGGTGCACAGCAGATCGCCATGCATCAGCAGCGTGGGGGTGCCGTGCAGGTCGTGGACGACGACGTCGGGCATGAGCGTCGCGCGGCATGCCTGCGCAAAACGCTCGCCCAGCAGGAAGTCGCGGTTGCCGCATTGCAGGTACACAGGCACGCCCAGCGCGGGCAGCTCGGCGAGCGCCGCGGCAACACCTGCGGCCAGCGGGTCGCGCAGCTGATCGTCGCCGAGCCAGACGTCGAAAAGGTCGCCGAGTATGTACAGCGCCTTGGCGGAACGGGCGGGTCCGCCGATGAACGCGTGACACGCCGCCACCAGTTGCGGCCGCGCCGGCGACAAGTGCAAGTCGGAAATGAACAGCGTTGGCGTCATGGTTCGCGACGAGCCGCCGCTGCCGAGGCTGGTCAGGCCTTTTCTTCCGCCCGCTCGATTACGACGTTTGTCGTGGGCACATCCTGATGTCCGGCGCGACTGCCGGTCGGCACGCCGGCGATGTGATCGACGATGTCGGCGCCCCCGACCACCTTGCCGAACACGCAATAGCCCCAGCCCTTGGCGTCGGGCGAGCGATGGTCGAGAAAGGCGTTGTCAGCGACGTTGATGAAGAACTGCGCCGTGGCCGAGTGCGGATCCGAGGTGCGAGCCATCGCCACGGTGTAGTGCGCGTTCTTCAGCCCGTTGGCGGCCTCGTTGGCGATCGGCGCGCGGACGGGCTTCTGGCTGAAATCGGGTGCGAAGCCGCCGCCCTGGATCATGAATCCGTCGATCACGCGATGGAACAGCGTGTTGTCGTAGTGCCCGCCGCGAACGTAGGCGAGGAAGTTGGCGACGGTCTTCGGCGCGCGCGTGGCGTCGAGCTCCAGCGTGATCGCGCCATGATTGGTATGGAGGATGACCATGGATGCTCCTATGGCGAGACGATCGTCGCGCTCTTGATCAGGATTTGCTGCTTCGGGACATCGGTCGGGAAGCGTCCGCCCGAGCCCGTGGGCGTGGCGGCGATCTTGTTGACTACGTCCATTCCGTCGACGACCTTGCCGAAAACCGTGTAGCCATAGCCCTGCGGTGACGCTTCGCGGAAGTTGAGCCGGCTGTTGTCCGCGACGTTGATGAAGAACTGCGCGTTGGCCGACTGCGGATCGCTGGTGCGCGCCATGGCGACCGTGCCCGGTACGTTCGACAGTCCCGCCTTCCGGCTCGACTCCCCTTCGTGTGGGATCGTAGGCAGGGGCGTCGGCTTTTCCGAAAAATCTGCCGTGTACCCGCCTGCCTGGATCATGAATCCCGGAATGACGCGATGGAACTGCGTGCCGTCGAACTGCTTGGATTTCACGTAGGCCAGGAAGTGTTCGACGGTCTTCGGCGCCGCGTCGGGGAAGAGCTCGATTCGGATCTTGCCTGCGCTCGTATCCAGGTCGACCTGCGGATTGGCGGCGTGGGCAGGTGCGGCGATCGTCGCGGCGAACAGTAGGGTGATCAAGCTTGCATTGCGGAGGAACATCGACAACTCCTTAAGCGTGAGTGAAAGCGTCATTTGGCCGGTTTGACCGGCGAGATCGGCTTGGTCTTGACGGGCTTCGGTGGCACCACTTTCGGTGCCGTGCTCGACGGTGCGATGCCGTACAGGTCGCGAACCAGGGCGAGCTTGGCGATCGCGCTCTTGTTGGTCTTGTCGAGCACAACCGCGCGGTCGTACTCGGCGCCGGCGAGGCGCGCGTAGACATCGCCCAGATTTTCGTGGGCAATCGCGTATTCCGGGTTGGCCCGCAGTGCAATTTCCAGCTCGGTTCGAGCCTTGTCGTAGCGCCCCTGTTGCGCCCAGATGACCGCCAGGTTGTTGTGCGGCTCGGGCAGTTCGGGGTAGTCCTCGGTCAATTGCTGGAAGGTGATCGCGGCGTCGTCCAGCTCTTCCTGGTCGGTCTGCACCACCCCCTTTAAGAAGCGCGCCTGCGGATTGCGCGCGTCCTTCGCCAGCACCGCATCGATCTTGGCCATCGCCGGCACGTACTGGCCGTCCCGGATCATGCCGACGGCTTCGGCCAGCGCCGGGGTCAGCCCGGGCGACAAGACGGGCGTGGTGGGGCCGGTCGGCGCCATCGGCGGCGCCTGCTGGGCAACGGCGGTGCTGCTAAGCAACATCGCCGCAATGACGGCAGCTGCGCGTATGAACATTCTGGGCGGGACAGTCAGAGGGGACGCATTTTAGCAGATGCGCGCGGCTTGCCGCCTCCGCGCTACCGGGCTACGCGAGTGCTTGCGATCCGCGCATCACGCGTGCAAGATATGGAGCGCCGGCAAGCAGACCGGGACAGGACCGCCAACAGGATCTTTTAGGAGGATCGATGAGTAACGAGACCAAGTCGCAGGATCAGAACGCCGTCGAACAACCCGGCCGTCGGCATGCCCTCAAGACCGCCGCCGCCGTGGCCGGTACCGCGGCGCTGTCGGCGCCATTCATCCGCAATGCCGCCGCGGCGGAGACGACGGTCTGGAAAGTGCAGACTTCGTGGCCCGCGGGTGTCGGCCTGCAGACCTTCAAGACGTGGTGCGGCACGATCAAGGAAAAAACCGGCGGCGAACTCGACTTCAAGCCGTTCGCCGCCAAGGAAGTCGTCGGCGATTTCGAATTGCTCGACGGCGTGAAGAACGGCGTGCTCGAGGCGATGAATTCGTTCACGCTGTACTGGGCCGGAAAATTGCCGGCGACGGCGTTCCTGTCCTCGTACCTGATGGGCTTGCGTTATCCGCATGAGTGGGACGTTTTCTTCTACAGCAAGGACGGCCTGGTCATGGCGCGCGAGATTTTCGCCAAGCAGGGGCTGTACTACGTCAACCGGATTCATCACGGTCCGAACATCATCCACTCGAAGAAGCCGATCCGCACGATCGAGGACTTCAAGGACCTGAAGCTGCGGGTGCCGGGAGGAATGATCGCCGAAGGCTTCGCCGCTGCAGGGGCGAAGACGACGTTGCTGCCGGGCGGCGAAGTTTTTTCCGCGCTGGAAAAAGGCACGATCGAGGCGGCCGACTACACCGGTCCCGCCGTCAACTGGGACCTGGGCTTCCAGCAGGTCAGCAAGTACATCTGGACCGGCCCGCCGGGACTGGAATCGATCTATCAGCCGGTCGACCTGATGGACTTCGTCGTACGCATGGACGTCTGGAACAAGCTGTCGCCGAAGACGAAGCTCTGGGTGGACGACGAGATCCAGGTGTATTCCAACATCCACCACGCCGCGATTCAGAAAGCGGACCTCGAGGCCTGGGGCAAGTTCGAGAAGGCGGGAATACAGATCAATCGCATGCCGGCCGAGGATCTGCCGAAGTGGCAGCGCATCGCAGCGCCGATCTGGTTCAAGTGGGCGAACAAGGACAAGGATGCGGCGCGGCTGTTCAAGGCGCAGCTCGAATTGATGGAGTCCCACACCTTCGGCTATGTGACACCGGACATGTACAAGGGCCTCAAGGTCGAGGTATAGGTTGCAAACGGGTCCGCGAGCACGCAGGCCCGACCGAACGAAGTACGGAGGCGCCCGACCGGCGCCTCCGTCTTGTCAAACGTCCTCATCCTCGTTACGCCGGCGCCTATGCCCAGTCTAAGTTTTGTCATGCCGCATTGGCTCTACTGGGCGGGGCTTCTTATCTTCCCGCTGATCGCGATGGCCCTGGTCGCGCGACAACGGCGCAACCCTCCCGACCGCCGCCCATCGCTGTTCATCGCCTACATGTTTTGGTTGTTGTCGGGCTTTCTTGGGATTCATCGCTTTTATTTGCGCAGCAGCTGGGGCTTGATATTCATCCCGGTGTTTCTCGCCATCCTGTACTGCAACGGTCAGATCCGCGAGGTTCGCGACGACGAGTCGCGTACCTTCGCTGCGCTCGAACAGGCACAATTTGCCGTTCAACGCGCACGGCTACCGCAAGGCGTCGAAGCGAGCGCTGAGGCGAAGCAGGAATTGCAGCGCGCCGAGACCGAGGCCCGCAAGCTCGACACCGAGTATCAAGTTGCGAAGGGTGTGCGCGATCACTGGAAGGATTTGGCACGCTACGGCGCGATCGCACTCGCGGTCCTGTTGCTGATCGATGCCGTGTTGCTGCCGGGACTGGTACGGCGGCGCCGCGCGCTGGAGCTTGCCGAGCCGTCAATCGAGTTGGTCCACCCTGATTCATCGTCGGTGCACGAGGGCGGCGTTGGCGAGGATCCGACGCTCGCCGTGCACAGCAAGTTCACCGATCTGATCGATCGGCTCAGCACGAATGTCGGCCAGTACGTCGCCTATTGGGCGCTGATCGCCGTCTTCGGCTATTACTACGAGGTGCTCGCGCGCTTCGTGTTCAATTCGCCGACCAACTGGGTGCACGAGAGCATGTTCCTGATGTTCGGCATGCAGTACATGCTCTCCGGCGCGTTTGCGTACCGCGAGGACCAGCACGTGCGTGTCGACGTCATCTATGCGCAGTTTTCGGTGCGCGGCAAGGCGATCGCCGACATTATCACCTCGGTGTTCTTTTTCATTTTCACGATAACGATGTTGTGGACGACGATCCGGTTTGCCATGGACTCGGTTTTCGTCGGCGAGCATTCGTTCACGGAGTGGGGTATCCAGTACTGGCCGGTCAAGCTCACGATGCCGATCGGCGCGGCGTTGATGGTGCTGCAGGGCGTTTCCAAGCTGATCAAGGACATCATTATCGTCACGCGAAAGGTGACCTGAGCCATGGGTCTCGAAATAGGCATCGGCTGGCTCACCATCCTCCTCTTCGGCTCGCTTGCATTGTTGCTCATGCTCGGCCTGCCGATGGCATTCTGTACTGGCAGCCTCGCGGTGATCTTCCTGTTCGTGTTCGGGAACGGCGCGATCCTCAACATGCTGCCGTCACGCATCTTCCCGTTCATGACCGACTATCAGCTCTCCGCGGTGCCGCTGTTCATCTTCATGGCGGCGGTGCTGGAGAAAGCGGGCATCATCGAGGAATTGTTCGATGTCATTTACAAGTGGCTGGGCGCGCTGAAGGGCGGGCTCGCCTCCGCAACCGTGCTGGCTTGCACGGTGCTTGCGGCGATGGTCGGCGTGGTCGGGGCGACCGAAGTCACCATGGGCATGATCGCCCTGCCGGCGATGCTCAAGCGCCAATACGATCCCAAGCTCGCTTGCGGCGCGCTGCTGGCGGGTGGAACGCTCGGCATCCTGATTCCGCCTTCGGTAATGGCCATCGTCTACGCCGTCGTGGCGCAGCAGTCGCTCGGAGAATTGCTTGTCGGATCGGTTTTTCCGGGCCTGCTGCTGTCGGGTATCTACATCGGCTACGTGACGCTGCGCTGCTACATCAATCCCAAGCTCGGACCGGCGCTTCCAGTCGAGGAACGGGTGAGTTTTGGGGAGAAGCTGCGGCTGCTGCGCAACACGATTACGCCCGTGCTGGTGATCCTGCTCGTGCTCGGCATCATCTTCTTCGGCATCGCGACTCCCGTCGAGGCCGCCGGTATCGGCACGTTCGGCGCCCTCGTGGTTTGTGCGTTGCACCGGCGGCTTACGTGGATCGCGATGTACGAGGCAGCGCTCGCGACCTTGAAGGCGACGGCGATGGTAATGTGGATTTTTTTCGGTGCGACGATGTTCGTCGGCTTTTTCATCGTCAAGGGCGGGCAGACGTTTGTATCCGAGATGATTCTCGGCACCGGGTTGCCGCCCTACGGCATCCTGTTTCTGATGATGTGCGTGCTGTTCGTCCTCGGCATGTTCCTCGACTGGGTCGGCATACTGCTCCTCACCGTCCCCATTTTCCTTCCGATCATGAAAAGTCTGCCGTTCGCGGGCGCGCTCGGTCTGCCGGGCGTGGCAGCCGGTGATGTCGGGCTCTGGTATGGCGTCATCTTCATGGTCAACATGCAGATGGCGTTCCTGAGTCCGCCATTCGGCTACTCGCTGTTCTACCTGAAGAGCGTCGCGCCGCCGCAAATCACCATGGCGATCATCTTCCGCTCAGCAATTCCGTTCATCGGCCTGCAGATGCTGGGACTCGCGCTCTGCATCATCTTTCCCGGCATCATTTTGTGGCTGCCGCATCTGCTTTATGCCGCGCACAGTTAGGTGAATCCGGCAAAGCGTAGACGTATCCGACCCTCTGCATGCCGGTGTGTGCCGCTAGCCCTGTGTTAACCGCGCGATCGTCGCGTTGATCAGCTGTCGCGAGATGCTCACCGGGCCGGGGAGCTGCGGCAACGCGTCGAGCGAAAACCACTTCGCCTCGGCGATTTCCGCATCGCAGGGCCGCATGTCGCCGCTGACGTATTCCGCGGTGAATGCGATCATCAGCGAGTTCGGGAACGGCCACGACTGGCTCGAGAAATAGCGCAGCTGATCGACCTTGACGCCGACTTCCTCGAGCACTTCGCGGTGGATGCAGTCCTCGATCGATTCACCCGGCTCGACGAATCCCGCGAGCGCGCTGAACATCGCGCTGGGAAAGCGGTTGGCGCGGGCAAGGAGCAGCTCGCGGCCGCGCGTCACAAGCACCATCATGGCCGGCGAGATGCGCGGATAGACGACCAGGCCGCAGGATGGGCATTCCTTGGAGCGCTCGCTGGCCTTGTCGCGCGTCGGCGTTCCGCAGCGGCCACAGTAGCGGTGGTTGCGATGCCATTCCACGACCTGGAAGGCGCGTCCGGCCAGCGCCAGGTGCGCTTCGGGAATCTGCAGGAACAGCGAACGCAGTCCTCGCCACTGCCATTCGTCGGCGGCGACGGTGTCGCCGGCGGCGTGCAAGGCGATGCAATCGATGCCTTCGAGTTGTCCCAGATACAGCCGCGTACCGCCGACGCCGGCGCGGTCGACGTCCTCCAGCGTCGGCATCGCGGGTGGTTCCGTTGCGCGCGCGAGGATTCTGTCTTCGCGCCAGACGAAGCATAGCGTCGACGGCGAAAGCGTGGCGGGCAAGGCGATGCCCGGCTCGAACGCTGCCGGTGTGTTCATCTGCACCTTCGCTCAGCGGAGGAAGCTTTCATCCTTGCCGATGACCGTGAGCTCGACGAATCTGGATCCATTGTGGTCGGTCGGCGAGAAATTCACGAGGTAACCTCCGACGTCGAAATCGCGTAGCTGCTCCATCGCCGCGACGAACCTCTCGCGCGTGAGGTCGTTACCCGCACGGCGCAGGCCTTCGACCAGGACCTTGGCGGCGATGAAGCCTTCGAGGCTCGTAAAGGAGTATTCCTGCTTGCCGGTCGACGCCGCGAGCTGCTGCTGATACTCCTTGACCACGCGGTTGGAAATGTTCCAGGGGAACGGCATCACCTGCGAGATGCCGACGCCGCGGCCTGCCGGGCCCGCCTCGTGCGCGAGCGCCTTGCTGCCGACGAAGGACACGTTCATGAATTGCGGATTGTGGCCGGCGGCGCGCATCGCCTTGATGAACGCGGCGACGGACTTGTACGCCGAGATCATGATGACCGCTTGCGGTTCGACCTTGCCGATCGACGCCACCGCGGCCGCGACGTCGGTCGTGTTGCGCTCGACGGTGCCGGTGGCGACGATCTTGATGTTGCGCTTCTGCATGGCGCGCTCGACGCCGGCGAGCCCGGCCTTGCCATAGTCGTCGTTCTGATAGAAGACGGCGATGCGGTCGAGCGTCTGGCCGATCATCTGCCCGACGATCTTGTCGGTTTCGTCGAAATAGCTGGCGCGAATATTGAAGATGTAGCGGTTGAGCGGATTGCGCAGCGATTCCGCACCGGTGAAGGCGCCCACGAAAGGCACCTTCGCCGCGGTGAAGATCGGCTTTGACGCGTTGGACGTCGGCGTGCCGACGTATCCGAACAGCAGGAAGACGCCGCCTTCGATCAACTTCTTCGTGTTCGCGGCGGCGCGGTCCGGTTCATAGCCGTCATCGAGCGAACGCATCTCGATCTTGCGGCCGTTGATGCCGCCGGCGGCGTTGACCATCTGGAAATAGGCGAGCGCGCCCGCCCGCATTTCGTTGCCCAGCTCGGAAGCCGGACCCGTGAACGCCGCCGACTGCCCGATGAGTATGGACGTCGGCGTGACGCCGGGATCGGCTCGTACTGCAGCGACCCACAGGCTCAGCGCGATCAGCGCCAGCCGAACGACGGACTGTTTCATGCTCCTCCCTTGCGCGGCCGATGCGGCCGGGCTTCGCGCTGGTCAATATTCAGTTCAACTTTCGGGCTGGCCTTCACGTCAGGCGAGGGCGAGCGGCAGCACGCGCAGGCGCTTGCCTGTCGCCGCAGCTATAGCGTTGGCGACCGCCGGTGCGATCACCGGCGTCGCGGGTTCACCCACGCCCTTCGGCGCTTCGTTCGACGGTCACGATGTGCACTTCCACGGTCGGCATTTCGTCGATGCGCAGAGGCGGATACTGATGGAAATTCGTCTGCTCGACGATACCGTCCTTGAGCGTGATCGCGCCATGCAGCGCGGCGGACAGGCCGAAGCCGATGCCGCCCTCCATCTGCGCACGAATGACGTCCGGATTGACCGCGATGCCGCAGTCGACCGCGCACACGACGCGATCGACATGGAAGCTGCCGTCGGCCTTGACCGTGACTTCGGCGACCTGCGCGACAAAGGTATTGAACGACTCGTGCACGGCGACACCACGGCCCCGCTTTTCGCCCGACTTGCCCGGCGCGAGCGGGGCTCCCCAGCCGGACTTGGAGGCAGCGAGCTCGAGCACGCCCAGATGGCGCGGATGACCGGCGAGCAAGTCCTTGCGGAACGCGACCGGATCCTTGCCGGCGGCGACCGCCAACTCGTCGATGAAGGTCTCGGTCGAGAACGCCGTGTGCGTCGATCCGACCGAGCGCCACCACAGGACGGGGACGCCCACCTTGGGCGAATGCAGGTCGACCTGGAGGTTCGGGATCGCGTAGGGCAAGGTCGACGCGCCCTCGACCGAGGTGGCGTCGATGCCGTTCTTGACCATGAACGACTCGAAGGGCGTGCCAACCAGTATCGATTGGCCGACGATGCGATGCTGCCATGCGACGACGTTGCCGCTGGCGTCGAGCCCGGCCTTGATCGCGTGGAAATACATCGGCCGGTAATAGCCCGCCTGCATGTCGTCTTCGCGTGTCCACACCAGCTTGACCGCGGGGCCGGCAACTGAGGTGCCCTTGATCTGCTTCGCGATCGTCGCGGCTTCGCGCACGTAGTCGGAGGCGCGGGTTGGCACGCCGCCCGAAACTGCCGCCGGCGAAGAGCTGGTTGATCTTGACCTGTTCCGGCTTGAGTTCGACGATTTCCGCGATCGCGCCCTGGTCGACCGTCTGGAATTGCGCACCGTTCCATACTTCGCAGGAATCGGGGCCGAGCTGGACGACGCAGTTCATCGGCTCCATGGCGGCATGCGCGAGATAAGGAAACTCGTATTCGGCGGTGAACGTTTTCGCCGCGCCGGCCAGCGCCTTGGCGGCGTCGCCGTCGTTGCGGGCCACCGTGCCGGGCGTCGCTGCGCGCGCCTTGTAGTCGGCCATCAGGTCTGCGGACGATCCTTTGAAAGCTGCCGTGTCGTCCCACTCGATCTTGAGCGCGTCGCGCGCCTTCTTCGCGGTCCAGAACGTTGTCGCGAGTACCGCGACCCCGGTGGGCAACTCGACGATGTAGCGGACGCCCGGAAGCTTCTGCGCTTCGTCGGTATTGAACTTCGCCACCTTGGCGCCGAAGCGCGGCGGATGCGCGACCACGGCGGTGAGCATGCCCGGAAGCTGCACGTCCTGCGTGAACTGGGCGGTGCCGTTCGATTTTGCGCGCGAATCGGTGCGCGGCACGCGCTTGCCGATATAGACGAAATCCTTCGGGTCCTTCAGGTTCACCGTGGTCGGAACCGGCTGCATCGCGGCATCGGTGGCCAACTCGCCGAACGTCGCCTTCCTGCCCGACGGGTGCGTGAGCACGCCCTGCTTGACCGTGATCGATTCGGCGGGAACATTCCAGCGCTTCGCCGCCGCGCTGACGAACATCGCGCGCACGGCGGCACCCGCCTTGCGCAACTGCTCGAAGGAGTTGGCCATTGCCGTCGAGCCGCCGGTCCCCTGGATCGTCCCCATCAGCAGATTGTTGTAGAGTTTGGCATCGGCGGGCGCACCCTCGACCCGGATCTGCGTCCAGGCGGCGTCCATCTCCTCGGCCACCAGGGTCGGCAGTCCGGTGTAAGTGCCCTGACCCATCTCGAGGTGCTTGACCAGCACCGTGACCGAGTTGTCGCCGCCGACACGGATGAACGCGTTCGGCTGCCACGCCCCGGCGGGCGCGGCGCGCGCGCCGCCTTGGCCCGGGCCCGCCATCTGAGCGAAGGCCTTGCCCGGCAGATAGAAACCGAAGGTGAAGCCGGCGGCCGCGCCGGCGGACGATTTCAGGAAACGGCGCCGTCCGGCGGCCGGCGGTCGTGAATCTGGCATGGTTCGATGCCTCCTGTGTGGATCGGCTAGGTGAGCGTCTTCGCGGCTTCGTGAATCGCCGCGCGAATGCGCACGTAGGTCGCGCAGCGACAGACGTTGCCCGCCATCGCCGCGTCGATGTCCGCGTCGGACGGTTTTTTCTTCTTCGCGAGCAGGCCCGTCGCCGACATGATCTGTCCCGACTGGCAGTATCCGCATTGCGGCACGTCGAGCTTCTCCCACGCGGCCTGCACGGCCTTGCCTTCCTTCGATTTCAGGCCTTCGATGGTGGTGATCTCCACGCCGGGCTTGAGCGCGGACATGGGCATCGTGCACGAGCGAGTCGGTGCGCCATCGATGTGTACCGTGCATGCGCCGCACAGCGCCATGCCGCAGCCATACTTGGTCCCGGTGAGATTGAGGTGATCTCGAAGGACCCACAGCAGCGGCGTATCGTCGGGGACGTTGACCGTAGCGCGCTGACCATTGACGAATAGCAGCATGAACGCTCCAGGAAGCGAAATTGGAACCCGACGCCGATACGCTCGACGTCGGCACTGAGAATGCGTGCATATCATAGGGGATTCCAGACCCCAGGGAAACACTGCAACGCACGAAATGCGATGGTTCGCGGAGGGTATAATCGCGGTTGCGTCATTCACCTGGGTTCGCAATGGAAGCAGAAAGAATCAACATCCTCGCCAACCTTGTGGCCGGTCTGCAGCAGCGCGCTGCCGACCTGCGGAGGTATCTTTGACTTCGACGCCAAAGCGGAGCGGCTGAAGTCGGTTACGGACCAACTGCAGGACCCCAAGGTCTGGGATGACCAGAAGCGGGCGCAGGAACTCGGCCGCGAGAAAAAGCAGCTCGAAAGCGTGGTCAACACGCTGACCGACCTCGATGCCCGACTCAAGGATGCCTCCGAGCTGTTCGAGATGGCGCGCACGGAGGCAGACGATGCGACGCTGGTCGCCCTCGAAGGCGACGTGGCTGGCCTCGAACACATCGTCGACGACATGGAGTTCCGCCGGATGTTCCACAATCCGATGGATCCCAATCCGTGCTTCATCGACGTGCAGGCCGGCAGCGGCGGCACCGAGGCGCAGGACTGGGCGTCGATGCTCGAGCGCATGTACCTGCGCTATTGCGAGCGCCGCGGCTACAAGACCGAGATCCTGGAGCAATCCGAAGGCGAAGTCGCGGGCATCAAAAGCGCCACCATCAAGGTGACCGGCGACTACGCCTACGGCTACCTGCGCACCGAAACCGGCGTGCATCGGCTCGTCCGCAAGAGCCCTTTCGATTCGAATGCGCGCCGGCACACGTCGTTCGCCAGCGTGTTCGTCTACCCCGAGGTCGACGACACGATCGAGGTGGAGATCAACCCCGCCGACCTGCGCATCGACACGTTTCGCGCATCGGGCGCCGGCGGCCAGCACATCAACAAGACCGACTCCGCGGTGCGCATCACGCACCTGCCGACCAACATCGTGGTGCAATGCCAGAACGACCGCTCGCAGCATCGCAACCGCGCCGAGGCGATGGCGATGCTGAAGTCGCGGCTCTACGAGCTGGAGCTGCGCAAGCGGCAGGCCGAGCAGCAGAAGCTCGAGGAGGCGAAGACCGACATCGGCTGGGGACACCAGATCCGCAGCTACGTGCTCGATCAGTCGCGCATCAAGGACCTGCGGACGAACGTCGAAATCGGCAACACGCAGGGCGTGCTCGACGGCAATCTCGACGACTTCATCGCCGCCAGCCTGAAGCAGGGGGTGTGAGCATGGCCAAGGACAACAACAAGGCGCCAGGCTGCCGGAGGCTCCGGTCGACGACAACCAGATCATCGCCGAGCGTCGCGCCAAGCTCGCCGCGCTGCGCGCGCGTGGGCCGGCCTACCCGAACGATTTTCGTCGCGACGCGCTCGCGGGAGACCTCCACGCGGCGCACGACGGCAAGAACAACGAGGAACTCGAAGCCGCGCACATCGTGGTCTCCGTCGCCGGCCGCATGCTGCTCAAGCGCGTGATGGGCAAAGCGAGCTTCGCGACGCTGCAGGACATGAGCGGCACGATCCAGCTCTACATCACCGGCGACGCGATCGGCGCGGACGCGCACGACGCATTCAAGCACTGGGACCTCGGCGACATCCTCGGCGCGACCGGCACGATATTCAAGACCCGGACGGGCGAGTTGACGATCAAGGTAAGCGCCACTGCGCTTGCTGGCCAAATCACTGCGGCCGCTGCCGGAGAAATTCCACGGCCTGACCGACCAGGAGCAGAAGTACCGGCAGCGCTACGTCGATCTCATCACCAGCCCGGAATCGCGGCGCGTTTTCATCGCGCGATCGCAGATCGTCCAGGCGATGCGCGAATTCTTCGTCGCGCGCGGCTATCTCGAGGTCGAGACGCCGATGATGCATCCGATTCCCGGCGGTGCGGCGGCGCGGCCGTTCGCGACGCATCACAACGCGCTGGACATGGACCTGTACCTGCGCATCGCGCCCGAGCTGTATCTGAAGCGGCTGGTGGTCGGCGGCATGGAGAAGGTCTTCGAGATCAACCGCAACTTCCGCAACGAAGGCATCTCGACCCGCCACAATCCCGAATTCACGATGCTGGAGTTCTACGAGGCCTATCCAGGACTACCGCTACCTGATGGACCTTACCGAAGCGCTGCTGCGCGAACTCGCGCTGAAGGTACGCGGCGCAACGACCGTCGACCTATCAGGACGTCTCCATCGACCTGGGCGGGCCGTTCGACCGACTGACCATGGCCGACGCGATCGCCAAGTACAACAGCGGCACGCGCCGGTGGACCTCGCGCAGCCTCGACTACCTGAAGAAGGCGCTGGCCGCGTGCGGTGTCCGAGGTGCTGCCACCGACGGCTCGGCGTGCTGCAGCTGAAGCTGTTCGAGGCGACGACCGAGCCGAAGCTCGTCCAGCCGACCTTCATCATCGCGCATCCGACCGACGTGTCCCCGCTGGCGCGGCGCCAACGACGCGAATCCCGCGATCACCGACCGCTTCGAGCTGTTCATCACCGGCCGCGAGATCGCGAACGGATTCTCGGAACTCAACGACCCCGAGGACCAGGCCGCGCGCTTCGCCGTGCAGGTCGACGCCAAGGACGCGGGCGACGACGAAGCGATGCACTACGACGCCGACTACATCCGCGCACTCGAATACGGCCTGCCGCCGACCGCCGGGCGAAGGCATCGGCATCGACCGGCTGGTGATGCTGCTGACCGACAGTCCGTCGATCCGCGACGTGATCCTGTTTCCGCAGCTCAAGCGCGAAAGCTGAGCGGACCCGGTGGCGGCGCGATAAGCGCGATTCGCGTCGTTTGCGCAGTTCTACCCGTATCTACCTCAGGAGCACACCATGCCGTTTCGCGCCGGCTGCACTTCACGGGCACCTCGCTCGTGCTTGGCTGCCTGCTTGCGGCGGTCTCGACCGCGCAACGCGTGGTGGCTGCTCGGCGCGCCGCTGTGCGGCTACGGCTTCGCGTGGGTCGGGACATTTCTTCTTCGAGCGCAACCGGCCCGCGACCTTTTCGCATCCGATCTACAGCCTGATCGGCGACTGGGTGATGTACAAGGACATGCTGACCGGCAGATCCCGTTCTGAACGGGGAATAGCGCTTGACCTATACCCCACGGGGGTATATGGTCGATGCACGAATCGATGCTCTCGGTGCCCGCAGCGACTTCAGTCTGCAATCGCCCGTGCCTCCACGGTCCGGCGTGGAATTCGGCCTCGAGGGCATGACCTGCGCCGCGTGCGCGGCGCGCATCGAGAAGGTGCTCAACCGCGTGCCCGGAGTCCAGGCGGCGGTCAACTTCGCGACCGAGACGGCGACCGTGCGCTTCGATCCCGCGCTGGCCAACCCGCGCAGTTGCTCGCCGCGGTCGAGCGCGCCGGCTATCGCGCGATCGTCCGCAGCGACCCGGAGCGCGATCGCGAAACGCCGAAGACGCGCGCAAGGCGGCTGCGTACGCGGCGCTGAAGACGCGAACTGCTGGTCGCCGTCGTGCTGACGCTGCCGCTGCTCGCGCAGATGGTGCCGATGCTCGGCGCGCGGCGACCTGCTCGGCGAGCATGTCGCACGACGAATGGCTGCCCCGCTGGCTGCAATTCGCTGCTCGCCACGCCGGTGCAGTTCTGGATCGGCCGCCGCTTCTACGTCGGCGCGTGGCACTCGCTGCGCGGCGGCGGCGCCAACATGGATGTGCTGATCGCGCTCGGCACGACGATGGCGTGGGGCTTCAGCGCCGTCGTCACGCTGCTCGGTCTGCACGACCAGCACGTCTACTTCGAGGCCGGCGCGGCCATCATCACGCTGGTGCTGCTCGGCAAGCTGCTCGAGGCGCGCGCCAGCTCGGACACCTCGGCGGCGATCGAAGGGCTGATGCGGCTGCAGCCGAAGACTTCGCGCACGTCGAGCGCGACGGCGCGCTGCGTCGAGGTCCCGGTCGACGAGGTCGTGCCCGGCGAGCGCGTTCGTCGTGCGCGCCGGGCGAGAGCATTGCCGGTCGACGGCGTCGTGGCGCGGGGGCGATCCGAGCGTCGACGAAAGCATGCTGACCGGCGAAAGCCGCGCCGTCGCGACAAGAGCGTGCGGCGACGCGGTGTTCGCCGGCACGCTCAATCAGGAGGGCGCGCTCACCTGCGAGGCGACCGGCGTCGGCAGCACGACGCTGCTGGCCGGCATCGTGCGCCTGGTGGCGCGAAGCGCAGGGCTCGAAGGCGCCGATCCAGCGTCTCGCCGACCGCGTCGCCGGCATATTCGTGCCGGTCGTGGTGGCAATCGCGCGTGCTGACCTTCGCGCTCACCTGGTGGCTCGGTGCCGGTGCGACGCCGGCGCTGGTCAACGCGGTCGCCGTGCTGGTGATCGCGTGCCCCTGCGCGCTCGGGCTGGCGACGCCGACCGCGATCATGGTCGGCACCGGGCGCGGCGCGCAGCTGGGGCTGCTGATCAGGAACGCGGCTGCGCTCGAAGTCGCCGGGCGGCTCGCACGTGCTGATCGTCGACAAGACCGGCACGCTGACCGAAGGCAAGCCGGCGGTCGCCGGCGTCATGGCGTTGACTCCCGCAACGGGCGCCGAGGTGCTGCGCATCGCGGCAAGTCTGGAGCAGGGCTCGTCGCATCCGCTGGCGCAGGCGATCATGGCGGCGGCAGGCAGCGATGGCATCGCGGTCGAACCGGCGCTGCAGTTCGCGGCGGTCGCGGGCAAGGGTGCGCGGCGCCATGCTCGACGGACGAGGTTGCGCTGCTGGGATCGACGGCATTCCTCGCCGAGAACGGCGTTGCGCTGGACGACGCGATGGTCGCGCCGCTGCAGCGCGCCGGCAAGACCGTCGTCGGCGTTGCGCTGGCGGGCCGGGCGCTGGGCCTCATCGCGATCGCCGATCGTGTGCGACCGACGTCGGCGCAGGCGGTCGCCCGCCTCAACGCAATGGACATCGAAGTCGTCATGCTCACCGGCGACAACGCCGAAACTGCGCACACGGTGGCGGCGAGCGTCGGCATCACCGATATTCGGGCGGCGGTGCTGCCGCAGGGCAAGGCCGACGCAGTGCGCGCGTTCAAGAGCGGCGGAGATGTCGTCGGGATGGTCGGCGATGGCGTCAACGACGCGCCCGCACTCGCCGAGGCCGACGTCAGCTTCGCCATCGGTGCCGGCTCCGCGATCGCGATCGAAGCGGCGGATGTGACGCTGATCCGCAACGATCTCAACGCGGTCGTCGACGCGATCCTGCTGTCGCGCGCCACGCTGCGCAAGATCCGCCAGAACCTGTTCTTCGCGTTCGGCTACAACCTGCTCGGCATTCCGCTCGCCGCGCTGGGCCTGCTCAACCCGGTCATCGCAGGCGCGGCGATGGCTGCGAGCTCGGTATCGGTGGTCAGCAATGCACTCTTACTCAAGCGGTGGCGTCCGGTTCGATAAAGGAGACGATGGTGGAAGCGGTGACATTGAAGATCGGCGGCATGACCTGCGGCGGCTGCGTCGCGAGCGTCGAGCGCGTGCTCAAGGCGATACCGGGCGTGGTCGCGGTCAAGGTGCAGCTCAGCCCGGGGCTCGCCGAAGTGAATTTCGATCCTGCGCGCACCGGTACGACCGCGCTCAGGACAACGGTCGAAGCGGCGGGCTATGACATCGTCGCGTAACGCGGCCAAGGGCGCGGCGCAGCACGCGCATCCGCTAGTCGCGCGCAAGGATGGCGCGGCGCTGACCAGGCGCCTGAACCGCATCGAAGGTCAGTTGCGTGGCATCGGCAAGATGATTGCCGAGGATCGCTACTGCGTCGACATCCTGACGCAGGTCGCTGCGGTGCAGGCGGCGATCGACGCGCTCGCCCTGCAACTGCTCGAGCACCATCTGCACGGCTGCGTGCAGACCGCCGTGAAGTCGGGCGACGGCGAGCGCGCCATCGAGGAAGCGCTCGGCGTCATTCGCAAGTTCGCGCGCTAAGATGCGCGGTGGAAGTCCGCGCTGAATCGAGCGATCCTCGACGCGGGCAGGGCTATTTTGCGGTGTTGCGCTCGATCCACTGCGCGAACGCCGCCAGGAACTTCAGCAGGAATTCGCGCGTCGAGTCGTTGGTGAGCGTGCCCCTGTCGTCGAACATGGCGGCAACGCCGCCGATGTACGCCTCCGGTTGTGGCATTGCCGGCACGTTCAGAAAGACGAGCGACTGGCGGAGCGCGTGATTGGCGCCGAAGCCCCCTATCACGCCGGGCGAGTTGCTGATGACCGCGCCCGGCTTGCCTGCCCACGCGCTGTGCCCATATGGGCGCGAGGCGATGTCGATGGCGTTCTTCAGGACGCCGGGGACCGAACGATTGTATTCGGGCGTGATGAACAGCACCGCGTCGGCCTTCTGTACCTGTTGCTTGAAGGCGGCGGACGCCGCGGGCGGATTGGCGTCGTCGTCCTGGTTGTAGAGTGGCAACTGTCCGATCTCGACAATTTCGAGTTTGAGCGTGGCGGGAGCCATCGCGATCAGCGCATTGGCGAACTTGCGGCTGAACGATGCCTTGCGCAGGCTGCCGACAAGGACAGCGACGTTGCGGGTGGTGCTCATGGCGATCCTTTCAGGGGGATTCGGGTAGTGCAGGCGTTGCCGGACGGTCCGACTACGCAAATTATAGTCGCGTGGATCGCTCGACGCTCGGCGCTGTTCATCCTTGTCTGATTGCGGCGACACTGCGCGGGGTGGCATAATTGCCGACCGTCGGGGTGTAGCGCAGCCCGGTAGCGCGCTTGCTTTGGGAGCAAGATGTCGGAGGTTCAAATCCTCTCACCCCGACCATTTCGACTCATTGTTTGTCTTGCATTGCCAAACTCCTTGCGACTTGATCTGCCTCAAGGGGTGGCCACGATCGTCGGATATACTTCGCCGCCTTTGGCGCTTTGAGCGCGCTCAACGGCCGCTGACCCGGTTTGTGACGGAATGCCGGTCTTGACCTCGATGTTTGGCAGCCTCGAGGCGCGGGTCGATCTTACTTGGAGTCAACGATGAATTTGCGAAAGTCGGCATTGGCCGCCGCAGTGGTCGCGGTGATTCTCGGTGCGACGCATGCGGTCGCGCAGCAAGTCACCGGCACGCTGGGTTCGCCCAGCGCCACCACGAGCATCAGCGGAAAGCAGCTTCCCCCGCCCGACCCGGCGTTCGGCGGCGTGATCAAGGACGACGCGCTGCAGTCGAAGCCGTGGTGGGCGCCGCGCGTCGTGCCGCCCAAGGGCGCACCCAACGTGCTGCTGATCATCACCGACGACGCCGGCTTCGGCGTACCCAGCACCTTCGGCGGCGTCATTCCGACGCCGACGATGGACCGCATCGCGAAGGAGGGGCTGCGCTACAACCGCATGTTCTCCACCGCGCTGTGCTCGCCGACGCGCGCCGCGCTGATCACCGGACGCAACCACCATTCGGCCGGATTCGGCGTGATCGCCGAACAGTCGACCGGCTTCCCCGGCTACAACAGCATCATCGGCAAGGACAAGGCGACCATCGGGCGCATTCTGCTCGACAACGGCTATTCCACGTCGTGGTTCGGCAAGGACCACAACACGCCGGCGTTCGAAGCCAGCCAGGCGGGGCCCTTCAACCACTGGCCGACCGGCATGGGTTTCGAGTACTTCTACGGCTTCGTCGGCGGCGACGCCAACCAGTGGGAGCCGAACCTCTTCCGCAACACGACGCAGATCTATCCGTTCCAGGGCAAACCGGGCTGGAACCTTGTCACCGGCATGGCCGACGAGGCGATCGACTGGATGACACGAATCCACCAGACCGACCCCAGCAAGCCGATCTTCATCAAGTACGCACCCGGCGCCACGCACGCACCGCACCACCCGACCAAGGAATGGGTGGACAAGATCAGTGCAATGCACCTATTCGACGAGGGGTGGAACAAGGTGCGCGAGCGTATCTTCGAAAACCAGAAGCGCCTCGGCGTGATCCCGCAGGGCACGAAGCTGTCGCCGTGGCCGAAGGAGGTGCTGAAGGAGTGGGAACAACTGACGGCGGAGGAGAAGAAGCTCTTTATCCGTCAGGTCGATGTCTTCGCCGCCTATGCTGCCTACAACGACCACGAGATCGGCCGCGTGATCCAGGCCTTCGAGGACCTGGGCAAGCTCGACAACACGCTGATCATCTACATCAATGGCGACAACGGTACCAGTGCCGAGGGCGGACCGCAGGGCACGCCGAACGAAGTCGCGTTCTTCAACGGCCTCAACGAGCTGCCGGTCGATGTGCAGATGAAATTCTACGACGTGTGGGGCACCGAACAGACGTACAACCACATGTCGGCCGGCTGGTCGTGGATGTTCGACGCGCCATTCAACTGGTTCAAGCAGAACGCCTCGCAGCTCGGCGGTGTCAACCAGAACATGGTGGTGTCGTGGCCGGCGCGCATCAAGGACAAGGGCGGGCTGCGCGAGCAGTTTGTCCACGTCATCGACGTCGTGCCGACGATCCTCGAAGCCGCCGGCATCCGCGCGCCGGAAATCGTGGATGGCATCAAGCAGGCGCCGATCGAAGGCACGAGCTTCGCCTACACCTTCGAAGTGAAGAATGCGAAGGCGCCGACGCGGCACAAGGTGCAGTACTTCGAGATGATGGGCCAGTGGGCCCTGTACGACGACGGCTGGTTCCTGAGCACCAAGGTCAATCGCGCGCCATGGGAGGCGTTCGGCCCGGCGAATCCGGATCCGCTGAACAATCAGGTGCTCGAGCTTTTCGACCTGAACAAGGACTTCAGCCAGAGCGAGAACGTTGCGGCGAAGTACCCGCAAAAAGTCAAAGAGATGAAGCAGATGTTCGTCGCGGAGGCGAAAAAGCACCAGGTCTTTCCGATGGACGCGTCGGTGGGGGCGCGCATCGTTGCGCCGCGCCCGAACATCACTGCCGGGCGCACGGAGTTCGTCTACACGCGGCCGATGACCGGGCTGCCGCAGGGCGACTCGCCGTCGCTGTTGAATGCCTCGTACACGATCACTGCCGACATCGATGTCCCGCAGGGCGGCGCCGAGGGGATGATTCTTACCTCGGGTGGGCGCTTCGGAGGCTACGGTTTTTATTTGCTGAAGGGTAAGCCGGTGTGGCTGTGGAACATGGTCGACCTCGAGCGCATCAAGTGGGAGGGCGCCGACGCGTTGCCGCCAGGTCGGCATACAGTGGAGTTCGACTTTAAGTATGAGGGCATCGGCGCCGGTACGCTGGCGTTCAACAGCTTCAGCGGGCTTGGTCGGCCCGGTACCGGCACGCTGAAGGTGGACAGCAAGGACGTCGCGACCAAACGGATGGAGAAGACGCTGCCAATGATCCTGCAGTGGGACGAGAGCTTCGACATCGGCTCGGACACGCTCACCGGCGTGAACGACGCGGACTACAAGCCGCCGTTTACGCTGACCGCCAAGCTCAACAAGCTGACGGTCAAGGTCGACCGCCCGCAATTGTCGCCCGCGGACATCAAGAAACTCCAGGCGGCGATGCAGGAGAAGGCGAAGGCGGATTGATCCTGCGTCGATGCGAAGCGCGCGGCTCGTACGCGGGTACCCGCTGATTCGTTCAAATATTCGCTCAGCTTGCGCCATGTCGCCGTTCATTGGATAGTGCGGCTGCGCTCGTTTTGAGACGGGCGATTCGGGGAACTCGCGTTGCTCATTCCACTGCAGTGGAGCGGCCTGTTCGCGGTAGCGGCCGTGTTTGTCGTGATGTTCGCACTGGGCGCCATGCTCGGGCGCGAGCAGATTGCGGCGACGCTCGAGCGGCGCGTTGTTCTCGCGGCAGTCATTTTCGCCCTCGGCGCCGCGGTCGCTGCTGCAATGCGCAATCCTGGGGTCGCGCTCATGATCGCGACGCTCAACCGAGCGCCACCGACCGTGACCGCAGCCATCATCGGCTATGCGATCGGACTCGCTCTCGCCATGATCATGTTCCTGCAGTGGCGCAAGCGAGTGGGCGCGCGATAGGGCATTCGACGCCTCGAACCAGGAACCTGGGCAAGGACCGAAATAATGAATAAATCGACAGTGCCTCGCCACACACTCCATCAGCATCAGGGCCACCTCGGCTGGAACAACGCGATTGCTCCGGTGCTCAACATCCACCCCGGCGAAACCGTCGAATTTCATCCGATCGACGCCTCCGGCGGGCAACTCACGGCGACGTCGACGGTCGCCGACATCTCCAGACTCGACTTCGCGAAGATAAACCCCGTGGTGGGGCCGGTTCACGTTGACGGCGCCGAGCCTGGCGACGCGCTCAAGGTGACACTACTCTCGTTCGCGCCTTCGGGATGGGGCTGGACGGCAAACATCCCGGGCTTCGGCCTGCTGGCGGATCAGTTTCCGGCGCCGGCGCTGCACATCTGGAAATACGATGTGGCTTCGCTCGCGCCGGCGATGTTCGGGCCGGGTGGTCGCGTTCCGCTCAAGCCTTTCTGCGGCACCATCGGCCTCGCGCCGGCGGAACCCGGCCTGCACAGCATCGTGCCGCCACGTCGGGTCGGCGGAAACATGGACATACGCGACATCAGTGCCGGCACCGAGCTCTACCTTCCCGTCGAAGTGAAAGGCGCGCTGTTCTCGGTCGGCGACACTCATGCGGCGCAGGGTGACGGTGAGGTCTGCGGAACCGCCATCGAGAGCCCGGCGTCGTTGGTGGCCCGGTTCGAATTGATCAAGCGGGCCAATCTTGCGTATCCGCGTTTCACCACTGCGGGCCCGGTCGCGCGTCATCTCGACGCCAAGGGTTACGAAGTCACGACCGGCATCGACCCCGACCTCAAGCAGTGCGCGCGCGCAGCGGTGAGCAGCATGATCGACTTGCTGTCGGCGCGGTATCATATGAGCGCGGTCGACGCCTACATGCTGTGCAGCGTCTGCGCCGATCTGCACATCAACGAGATCGTCGACCAGCCGAACTGGGTCGTGTCACTCTATTTTCCGCGCGTGGTGTTCGAGTAATCGCCATGACGATCGACTGGAACGCGTTCACCCCTTGGTCAGCCGTCATTGGCGGAACCATCATCGGCCTGGCGGCTGCACTCCTTGTGCTCGTCAACGGCCGGGTGGCCGGGATCAGCGGGATTGTCGGCGGGTTGCTTCGGCCGCGCGCAGGCGAGTTCGCCTGGCGGCTGGCATTCATCGTCGGGCTCCTCCTGGCGCCGCTGGCGTATGCGGCGCTCGGGTCGCAGACTGCGGCCACGATCGATGCAGGCTATCCGGCCTTGATCGGAGCAGGATTGCTGGTCGGCATCGGTACGCGCTATGCAGGCGGATGCACGAGCGGCCATGGGGTCTGTGGACTGTCACGCCTGTCGCCGAGCTCGCTGGTGGCGACGCTTTCCTTCATGGCCGCCGGATTCGCCACGGTCTACGTCGCGCGCCACGTGCTCGGGATCTGATCGCGCCATGGCTCCAGTATTCGCCTTCGTTGCCGGCTTGGTATTCGGACTCGGTCTGATCGTTGCGGGCATGACGAATCCGGCGAAGATCCTGGGATTCCTCGACCTCGCCGGAGAGTGGGATCCCTCGCTGGCGCTGGTGATGGTCGGTGCGATTGGGGTGGGTTTTGTCGCGTTCGTGTTCGCGCGCCGAGCGACCGTGAGCGCGCTGGGTCTGCCGATGCAATTGCCGGTGGCGCGCACCATCGATGCGCGACTTGTCGGCGGCAGTCTCCTGTTCGGCATCGGTTGGGGACTTGCCGGATTCTGTCCGGGGCCCGCGATCGTCGCGCTCGGTGCAGGCTACGTGAAAGCCGCCGTGTTTGTCGTGTCGATGCTGCTTGGGATGGTCGGCTTCGAACTCATCGAAGCCCACCGTGAGCGCAGCAACGCAAGCACGCCGGACCCGACAGGCGCCTGACCGCCGACACGGGAGGTGTTCTGCAGTGAACAACACATCGTCGACAGGCGCCCAACGCAGCCGGATGCTCGTCGCTGGCGGCGGAATCGGCGGCCTCGCCGTCACGCTTGCCTTCGCGCGGCGTGGCGTGTCGGTTCATCTGTTCGAACAAGCGGCGGAAATGGGCGAGATCGGCGCCGGCATCCAGCTCGGCCCCAATGCGTTTGCCGCCTTCGATGCGCTCGGTGTGGGCGAGCGTGCGCGGTCGCGTGCGGTCTATACCGATCGGATGCTGATGAAGGATGCGGTGGACGGGTCCACGGTCGCGGAAATGCCCCTCGACGAAGGGTTTCGTCAGCGCTTCGGCAACCCTTACGCGGTCATTCACCGTGCCGATGTGTATCTTTCGCTGCTCGAAGGCGTGCGCGAGCAAAGCAGCGTCGCGTTCGAGAACTCGACCCGGATCGTGCAGGTCGAGGCCATCGGCGACAAAGTCGCTGTCATCGATCAGCACGGCCGGCGCTTCGAAGGCGATGCGCTGGTCGGTTGCGACGGCGTCAAGTCGGTCGTGCGCCAGCAGTTCGTCGGCGACCCGGTGCGTGTCTCCGGTCACGTCGTCTATCGGGCCGTGGTCGACGCCACCGAATTTCCGGAAGACCTCAAGCTCAACGCACCGGTGGTGTGGGGCGGCCCGGATTGTCACCTCGTCCATTACCCGCTGCGTGGTGGCGAGCAGTACAACGTGGTGGTCACCTTTCACAGCCGTCGTCCGGAAACCTGGGGTGTGACCGAAGGCACGCCGGAGGAAGTGCAGTCCTACTTCCAGGGTATCCTGCCGCAGGCGCGACAGTTGCTCGCACTACCGAAGAGCTGGAAACGGTAAGCGACCGCGGATCGCGAGCCGATCGACCGCTGGAGCTTTGGGCGCGTCACCCTGCTCGGCGACGCCGCGCACCCGATGCTGCAGTACCTGGCGCAGGGCGCCTGCATGGCGCTGGAAGACGCGGTGACGCTGGGCGAGGCGTACGACGCCGTCGGAGGCAACATCGAGTCCGCGTTCACGGCCTACGAGCGCGCTCGCGTCGCAAGAACCGCGCGCGTGGTGCTGATGGCGCGCGAAATGGGCAGGATCTATCACGCCAAGGGCGTGGAGCGACTCGTTCGCAACGAGCTGTGGAAGGATCGCTCGGCGCAGCGCTACTACGACGCGGTCGAATGGCTGTACGGTTGGAACCCGACGCATTGCCTGCCGCAACATTGAGCGGACGCGTCCTGCCCTCGATCTGCGTTTGCTTCGCTCCACTGAACCCGTTGCATCTGGACGATCAAACTTGCGCGCCTGTTGCTCCAGGATCGCGATGCGGCTGGATCACCTACTTCAACGTTTTCAGATAGGCGATCAAGTCCGCACGCTCTTTGGCGCTGGCGAGGCCAGAGAAGGGCATGACGTTCCCAGGGATTAGCTTTTGTGGATCCGTCAGGTACGCGTCGAGCGACTGCTCGTTCCACGTGATGTTCGATGCTTTCATCGCGCGGCTGAAGCGGAACCCCGGCACTTCGCCGGCCTTGCTGTCGACGATTCCCTTGAGTGTTGGTCCCACGCCATTCGTGCCGTCGGTCGAATGACACACGCTGCATTGCGCGAATGCCTGCTTGCCCGCCGCGGCGTCTTGCGCGGTTGCGAGACCTGTCAGCAGGAATCCCGGGAAGCCAAATGCCGCCATCAACGCGACGCAGTGATGGGTTCGCTGCATGTTCATGCTCCTCGTGATTCGTAAAGGTTACCGGGCGTGTATGGTCGAATTCGCTACAGCATTCGTGGCCGCTGTGTGTAGGAGACGAGATCGTCGCCCAGGCGCAACGCGAGCGCCGAGAGCGGGCCAGTCGGATTGAAACCCGAGTTGTGCGGATAGACGGAGGCGCCGACCACGAATAGATTCTGCGCGTCCCAGTGCTGCAGATGCGGCGATACGACGCTGTTAGCCGGGTCGGCGCCCATGGGCGTGCCGCCAGTAACGTGCGTGCTCTGATATTGGCGGGTATCGAAGGGCGCCTTGCGGCCGGCGACCGGTCCCATGATGTCGGGACCCATTGCCTTGGTGATACCGCCGATCTTCTGCGTCACCCACTCGGACATCTTGGTCTCATTTTCGCGGAAGTCGAAGGTCATGCGCAGCAGCGGTTGCCCGTACGCGTCCGTATATTCAGGGTCGAGATCGAGGTAATTGTCGATGTGCGGATAGCAGCTGCCCTGCGCCCCGACCCCAAACGAGTGCGCATACCACGCTGCGTTGGCTTCCTTCCACTTGGTGCCCCAGGCCGGGGTCCCGGGAGGTACCCGCCGATTGGCGATCGGCCGCCCGTTGAACACGCTCGCGCTGATGCTGCCGCCGCCCAGGAATCCCAGGCCAGCGTGATCGAAGTTGTCGTTGTTGAAGTCGTCGATCACGGTGCCGGTGCTGCCGCTCGCCAGGAACGGGTTGATCCAGCGATCCTTGAAAAAGACGGCGACGCCCGAATTGGTCTGATAGCAGAAGTTCTTGCCCACGACACCGGTCTGCGTCTTGCGATCGTAAGGCTTGCCGATGCCATCAAGCAGCAGGAACCGGGTGTTGGACATCGTGAAGGCGGCCAGCACCACGACGTCGGCGGGCTGCTCGTATTCGTTGCCAGTCGCGAGATCGACGTAGCGCACCCCGGTGACGCGCTTGCCCGGCTTGTCGTAGATGACGCCGAGCACATGGCAGCGCAGGCGGATTTCGAAGCCCTTGCGTTGCAGCAGCATCGGATACAGCAGGACTTCGGGAGATGCCTTCGCCTGCGCCTCGCAAATGAAACGCTCGCAATGACCGCAATATTGGCACTGGCCGAGCTTCTGTCCGTCCGGATTGGTGTACGCCCCCGACGAATTTCCGGCGGGGGTCGGGAACGGCTTGTGGCCCATTGCTTCGACGGCAGCCTTGAAGATCAGGCCGGCTTCGGTGATCTCCAGCGGTTTCTGTGGATATTCGTTCTTGCGCGGCGCTTCGAACGGATTGCCGCCGGGCTGGATCTTGCCGTCGATATTGCCCGCCTTGCCCGAGATGCCGAACAGTTTCTCGAACAGATCGTGATACGGCTCCATCTCGGCGTACGTCACGCCCCAATCCTGCAGCGGCATGTTGGCGGGAATGATGCCCTTCCCGTAGCGCGTTTCGTAGTGCGAACGCAGGACCGGGTCGTACTCTGCCCAGCGCCACGTGTGGCCGTTCCAGTGGTTGGCCGCCCCGCCCATGCCTTCGCCGGGCAGGAACGCTTCCATCCAGCGCACCGGCAGCGATTCCTCGCCGCTGCTATGGCGCAACGAATAGGCTTGCACCGCCCAGTTTTGGATCAAACCCTGACGCGTATCCCAGCGCAATTCGTCGCGCTGATTCGGCAGTTTGGCCTCAGCGCCGTTGCGGTGATCGACGCCGCGCTCCAGTATCAGGACCTCGATGCCCTTTGCCGTAAGTTGCCGCGCGATCAGGCCCGCGGTCAATCCACCGCCCACTATGACGACCGCGCGCTTCTCGAGTTTGGTAGCCATGATGGTCGCCTTTCAGCTGAAGTCGACGATGGATTTGGGATCCCTGGCGCCAGGATAAGGCTTGCCGCGGTATTGAACCATGTCGAGCGTGTGCGTCGCCGGCAGGCCCGGATACCCCACCAGTTTCCAGAACGTCTTGTTGTTGTTGCCGCCATACATCGGGTCGGCGAAGCACGCTTGCGCGAACAACGGATAGACGAGTTCGTTGAACCACGACGCGAGCGGCACGCGCGGATCGGTGTATTTGTTTGCTTGCAGGTCCTGCAGAAAGGTGTTCGCGTCCGCTGGGGATAGCTGGTCGAACGACTTGCCATATTTGCGCGTGCAGGCTTCGCTGGCAGCGGCGAGCCCCGCCTTGAAGAACTGCGCGGGTGTCAGCGGCAGTTGATAGCCTAATTGCGGCTTGCCCTGTTTCCACGGCCCGCGCATGTAGCGCCCCTCGCCTTGACCAAACGCTCCTGCCAACTGGCGGTCGATGTAGTTCGCGAGGCCGCAATCCACGCCGTTGGGCGTGTATTGGTCGGCGGGGCACATGATGTTGACCATCGTCTCGACGAACGTCGCGTCGGCTGGTCCCAGGAATTGATAACCGGTGAATGGCGCAGCGGTCGGTGCGGTGTCGGCCGCGTACGCACCGTTGCCCGGTGTTGCCGCTACGACAGCGAGGCTCGCCGTCCCGAACATCTTGGCGCTGACCGGCGCCGTTCCCGCCAAGGTTGTCACCTGTCTCAAAAAGGTGCGCCGGTCTTTGCTCGTTCCAATAGGTTTAGTCACGATTCCTCCCAGCTACCACGTTCGCACAGAACCCTCGTTTCCCAGTCCGGACAGCGCTACCTGGTGCCGTTCGCCCCCGCGGAAAAACTCGTCAACAATTCACCGGCAAGCGGCGCAGCATCCATCAGCCCATTCATGTTGACGATCATTTGCCCATTTACCCACACCTTATGGACCCCCACGGCGTCGGTCGTCAAACGCGCGGCGCCCCCCGGCAGGTCGAAAACGCGATGCTTGGGTCCTCGCGCCACAGTCGCCGGGTCGAACAGCAACAGGTCCGCCGCGTACCCTTCACGGATCAAGCCGCGCCGGCGCATGCCAAACACTTGCGCCGGTTGCCCGGTGAGCCGGCGCACGGCTTCGCTCATCGACATCAACCCGAGCTCACGTGCCCAGTGGCCCAGCAGGTGCAGTCCGAAGCCGGCATCATTGAAAAAGGTCAGGTGCGCGCCTGCGTCGCTCAGGCTGACAATGCTGTGCGGGTGGCTGAGCATGCGTCCAACCGCTTCTTCGTCGGTGTTGAGCAGCTGCGCGGTGAAGACGGTGCGCAAGTTTTCCCCGACAGCCAGATCCAGCATCAGATCGAGCGGGTCGCGATCCTCGACGCGTGCGATGTCAGCGATGGTTCGCTGTTCGTAGTGAGCATGGGCTGAGGTCGCGGTTTCCACCACCTGCACCTTGTCCCACTCGCCGTTGAACAGGCGGAAGTTGGTGACCGCTGCCAGTTCGGCGCGCACGCCGTCGCGAAAGCGCTGACTGGCCAGCATGGCGACCAGCGCATCGCCGTGCAGGCCAAGCGCGGGCTTCCAGCTCTTGAGTCCTTCGAGGGGATACGGAGCCTGCATCGTGAAGTCCATCGTCAACGGACAGCACGATACCTGGCCGATCAGGGCATGGGAGCGCGTGTTGGCCGCGGCGATCGCTTCGAGATCTTCAAACACGGCCTGCGGATTGGTGCTGTTATGCAGTAGCGCGGCGATCATGACGGTGCAGCCGCTGTCGACGGCCAGCGATTCGAGAAACGGCAACGTCGTGTGGCCGCCTTTGGTCAGCATGTAGATGCCGTGGCCGCACTCGCCCATGGCCGTGACCAGCGCCCGCATCTCGCGATCGTCGGCCAGGCGGGAGGGCATCGGCAGCCCGCCCTCGCCGTTGTGCGCGGGGGACGTGCTGCTGGCAAAGCCGACGGCGCCTGCCTGCATCGCTTCGCGGACGATGGTCTGCATCTGCGCGATCTCGGCGTCTGTGGCAGGACGCTTCGATGCGTCGGCTCCCATGACATAGGTGCGGACACTGCTGTGCCCGATATACGCGGCAACGTTGACCGCGCTGCCCTTGTGCCGGAGTTGCGCCATGTATTCGGGGAAGGTCTCGAACCCCCACGCGATTCCCTGCCGTAGAACCTCCAGCGACATGCCCTCCACCTGCGTCAGATGGCGCATGGTGATGTCGCGATCCTCAGGTTTGCAAGGCGCAATGGTGAATCCGCAATTCCCGATCACGACCGTAGTCACGCCAAGCAACGGTGACGGCCGGACATAGGGGTCCCAGGTGATCTGTGCATCGAAATGGGTGTGGCTGTCGATGATCCCGGGCATGAGCGCGAGACCGTCGGCCGCGATCACCTCGCGCGCTGAAGTGCCGCGGGCGGGGCCGACTGCAGCAATGCGGCCGTCGGTGACGGCGACATCGCCAATCGTCGGAGCACTACCCGTACCGTCGAACACGAGAGCATTGCGGACAAGAAGGTCATGCACGATGTTGGCTTTCACACCACTTAGAGTGGCAAGAAAATGGTGCGAATGCAACCATCGGTACTTGCATGCGCGACAAGTCGCCGACTACATTGCAAGCATGCCAAACACGCTTATAGGTGGTTTCTTCGTTAGGCCGCTTGCTGCCGCACGTGCTGGTGCACCTCGGCCGCGGGGTAGCCCGCGTCGCCAAAGGTCGCGCGGATCGCCGCATTCGTGTCGAAGTAGACCTGCCAATAGTGAGCCGTTTTGCAGTAAGGACGCACCGCGAGTACTGGCCCACGCTCGTTGAACGTCAGTATCTCGACATCGGGCTTCGGCTCGGCGACGAGGTTGGCGATCCTCGGCAGCGCCTCCTTCAGGCGTCGGATCGCGTCGCCCGGGTCCACGCTGTGGTCGATCTGCGCCAGCAAGTCCACGCGACGATACGGGTTGCTACTGAAGTTCTTGATCGTCCCATTCATGATCTTGGCGTTGCCGACCATGGTCTGCACGTTGTCTGGAGTATCGATGGTGGTGCTGAACAGGCCGAGCATGCGCACGGTTCCTTCGACCTCGCCGGCCACCACGTAATCGCCGACCTTGAACGGCCGCAACACGAGGATAAACGCGCCGGCGGCGAAGTTGGACAGGAGTCCGCCCCATGCCGCGCCGACGGCGATGCCGAGGCCGGCGACAAGAGCGGCGAACGACGTCGTCTCGACTCCGAAGTAGCCGAGGATGGCGACGATCAGGATGATGTTGAGGGCAACGGTGATCACCGAGCCGATGTAGCGGATGACCGTCGGCTCGACCTTCTGTCGCTCCATCGCACGCATGACGAGGTTCGACGCGAAGCCGATCAGCATGCGGCCGATGATGTAGGCGGCAATCGCGCCCAACACCTTGAGGCCGAAAGCGATCAGGATGGGGCGTGCCGATTCAAACATGCCTGGAATGTCCATGGGGCTCCTTTTCCTTGGTCGCGCAGGAAACGATGTGCAGGTGGTGTCGACCCGCCGAGGCCCGGACTATACCTTCCACGCTCGAGAGATTCAACCGTCGGGCGGCGCGTTCGCCTTCGATGGCATAGGTTCAGCGTATGGATAGCAAAAAGTTTTGTATTGGAATTATGATAGCTGTGCCACCATACTCATCGGTTATTCACAACGAACATCGCAAGCCTTGGGCCGGGCTCGCGCTCCAACGGACCGAACCTGATCGACACGCAGCGTCGTCGCTCGCGACCACTGCTCACCGAAACGCAGCTTCTCGCTCGAACAGTTCCTGCAGAGTCTGACAAGGGGCGCGGGCGACAAGTAGGAGATTGCCATCAAGAACGTCGGGATCAGCAAGCGGGAAATTCAATTGAAAAACTCCGGACGCCTGGTCGTGCTCGCATTGCTCGCGCTGCTGCTCGCGGGGTGCGCCACAGTCACCAGGCCGATCAATCCCAAGCTGGAAGTCGCCGACCGCAGGGCCGGTTATCGAACGGAGGGACACGCGATCCAGGGTGCTGCCAGCGACACGATGGTCGTGCTGGCATTCTCCGGTGGTGGAACGCGTGCCGCGGCCTTCTCGTTCGGCGTGCTCGAGGAGTTGCGGCGGACCGAAGTCATCGTCAATGGCAAGAAGACGCGACTGCTCGACGAAGTGGACGTCATCACCGGGGTGTCGGGCGGCAGCTTCACCGCACTTGCCTACGCGCTCTACGGCGAAAAATTGTTCGGCGAGTACGAGAAACGGTTTCTCAAGCGCGACGTTCAGGGCGCGCTGGTCAGCCGTTTTCTCTCGCCGCAGAATTGGCCGGCGCTGTCGTCGGCGGGGTGGGGCCGGTCGGAATTGGCGGCGGCGTATTACGACGAGATCCTGTTCGAAGGCGCCACCTTCGGCGACCTAGTAGGCAAGCCCGGTCCGATCTCGATCGCCAGCGCCACCGACATTTCTACTGGGTCGCGCCTTGCCTTCACGCAGGGCGACTTCGACCTGATCTGCTCGGACCTCTCCAAGGTTCCGCTATCGCGCGCCGCGGCGGCGTCCTCGGCGGTGCCATTCGTGCTGTCGCCAGTCACCATGAACAATTACGGCGGGAATTGTGCCTACAGGGAACCATCGTGGGTGCGCGCAGTGATCGATCCGGAGAACCGGTCGCGTCCGGCCGGCCGCGCGCTGCAGCGCTACAAGGAAATGCAGTCGTTCCAGGATGCCATCGAGCGCCCGTATCTCCACCTCGTCGACGGTGGCGTATCGGACAACCTCGGCATGCGTTCCGTACTCGAGGGTCTCGAGCAAATCGAGGTCAGCCGTTCCATAGGCCGGCAATCGCGTGTCGACAACCTCAAGCGGATCGTGGTGTTCGTCGTCAACTCGTTGTCGGTGCCGAAGACGAACTGGGACCAAAGCGAGCGCCCGCCGAACGACGTGCTCATTCTGCTCAAGGCAACCGGCGTGCCGATCGACCGCTACTCCTACGAGGCGGTCGAGCTGTTGAAGGACCTGATTTCGCGCTGGCAGACGTTGCGTGCGCTGAAGGAGTCGGCGGCCTTCGCCGGCGGGGGCAACCCGGCGCTTGGCCGGGCTACCGATGTGCCCGACATGGACCTCTACGCCGTCGACGTGAGCTTCGAGGCGAATCCCGATCGCGCCGAGCGCGAGTACCTCAACTCGATGCCGACGAGTTTCGCACTGAGCGATGAGCAGGTCGACCGGCTGCGTGCCGCCGCCGGCGCTGCCATGCGCGAGTCGTCCGAGTACAAGCGGCTGCTCCGCGATTTGTCGCGTCCTACACCACCTGTGAAAATGATCCCGGCGGCAGGCAGGCAATAGCCGATCGCCGTGCTGCCCGATGCGTTTCCGGCGATACTTGCCGGAATGCGCATCTGCGCGCTGCTCGCCAAGTCATGCAAGCCCTGCAGCTTCGAACTCGCCCGCAACAGGTCCGCATCGAAAGTGCTCATCTTGCCGTGACCGGCGTACCGGCAAGACGCGCCTTCGCTTCATCGTATTCGCGCCGCAGCTGTGCCACCAGTTCGGCTGCGGTCAGCACCTTGCGTACCGCGCCGATGCCTTGCCCACTGCCCCAGATGTCCTTCCAGGCCTTGCGTCCCGATCCGAAGCTCATCTGGCTGGGGTCGCTCTCCGGCAGGCGGTCCGGGTCGAGGCCCACTGCGCGAATCGACGCCTTGAGATAGTTGCCGTGCACGCCGGTAAACAGGTTCGAGTACACGATGTCGTCCGAGGTTCCGTCCACGATCGCCTGCTTGTATGCATCGGTAGCGCGCGCCTCGACTGTCGCAATGAAGGCCGAGCCGATGTATGCGAAATCCGCGCCCATCGCCTGCGCGGCGAGAACGGCGCTGCCGGTGGCGATCGCGCCGGAAAGCGCGAGCGGGCCGTCGAACCAGGCGCGGATTTCCTGGATCAGCGCGAACGGACTCTTCACGCCTGCATGACCGCCGGCGCCGGCCGCGACCGCGATCAAGCCGTCAGCCCCCTTGTCGATCGCCTTGTGCGCGAAGCTGTTGTTGATGATGTCGTGCAGCACGACGCCGCCATAGGCGTGAATCGCCGCGTTCACGTCGGTACGCGCGCCGAGCGAGCTGATGATGACGGGAACCTTGTATTTCTCCACCATCGCCATGTCGTGGTCGAGGCGGTCGTTGGACTTATGCACGATCTGGTTGACGGCGAACGGAGCGGCCGGTCGTTCCGGGTGCGCCTGGTCGTACGCGGCGAGCGTCTCGCTAATTTCGGCCAGCCATTCGTCGAGCTGCGAGGCGGGGCGGGCGTTGAGCGCAGGCATCGCCCCGATCACGCCTGCCTTGCACTGCTCGATGACCAGGCGCGGGTTGCTGATGATGAACAGTGGCGCGCCGATGACGGGCAGCGACAGGTTCTGCAGGGACTTGGGCAGGGTGGACATCGTCGTGTACGCGAATCTGGGCGGAGTGCCGAACTTCGTGCGTTGCGCAAGGAGCGCCATTGCGAACCCGCTATAGTAATGGTTTGGGCCGGTACTGGCTGACAACGCTTCACCCAAGGAGCCTCCAATGTTGCGCAAAGCGGTCCTGATCGCCGTTCTTGCATCCTCCGTCGCCGTTCCCTGCGAGGTGGCCTTCGCGCAAGGCGCGTCCGGGTTTCCCAGCAAATCCATCCTGATCGTCGTTCCGGCTTCCCCCGGCGGTGCCATCGACCTCGTCGCGCGTCTGAGCGGCCAGAAGATGTCCGAGCTATGGGATAAATCGGTGGTCATCGAGAACAAGGGTGGCGCGACTGGCGCGATCGGCACCGAATTCGTCGCGCGCGCCACGCCCGATGGACACACGCTGGCACTGGTCGCGAGCAGCCACGCCATCAATCCCAGCATGTTCAAGAAACTTCCCTACGATACGGTGAAGAGCTTCGAACCTGTCGTACTAACACACGTGGTGCCGCTGATGCTCGTCATCAGCCCGGCGATTCCGGCAAAGAACCTCAAGGAACTAATCGCCTATGCCAAAGCCAACCCGGGCAAGCTGAGTTTCGCTTCGAGCGGCGCAGGCGGCGCACCACACATGTCGGGCGAGTTGTTCGCAAGCATGGCCGGTGTCGAGATGACACATATCCCGTACAAGGGCAGCACGGCCGCGCATCCGGATTTGATCAGCGGTCGAACGTCGATGATGTTCGACACGGTTGCGGCGATCATGCCGCACGTCAAGAGCGGGGCCGTGCGCGCCATCGCGGTGACGACGGCCAAGCGCGCGTCGATCGCACCCGACGTTCCGACCATGGCCGAGGCGGGTCTCCCTGGGTATGAGACCAGTACCTGGGGCGGGGTGCTCGCACCGGCAGGAACGCCCAAGGACATCGTCGCCAAATTGAACGCGGAATTCAACCGGGATCTCAATCTGCCCGATGTGCACAAGAAGCTCACCGATGCCGGCATCGAACCCGCCGGCGGCACGCCGCAACAGTTCGCCGATTTCATCCAGACCGAAATGCGGAAGTGGGCAAAGGTCGCGAAGGACGCGCACATCGAGCCCGAGTGACCTCTGGCCCAATTTCCAAGGGAATGCACGATGGCCTTTATTTTCTACGTCACCCAGATTCAATTCGACTTCGGCGCTTCCAAATTGCTTGCCGACGAATGCAAGCGTGTCGGCATCGCCCGTCCGCTGGTCGTCACCGACAAGGGTGTGGTCGCGGCCGGCGTCACCGAACAGGCATTGCGCACGATCCACGGCGTCCTGCCGTACGCGATCTTCGACGAAACGCCCGGCAATCCGACTGAATCCGCGGTGCTCAAGGCGCTCGACGCCTACCGTGCGCACGGTGCGGATGGATTGATTGCTGTCGGCGGCGGTTCCTCCATCGACCTCGCCAAGGCGTTGGCGATTCTTGCCGGACACCCTGCACCGCTCACGCAATACGCCACCATCGATGGCGGCAGTGGCAAGATCACTGCCCAATGCGCGCCGCTGATCGCCATGCCGACGACGGCCGGCACCGGCAGCGAAGTTGCGCGGGGCGCGATCATCATTCTGAACGACGGCCGCAAGGTCGGCTTTCACTCGTGGTCGCTGGTTCCCAGGACCGCCATTCTCGATCCCGAACTCACGCTGAAGCTTCCGCCTTACTTGACCGCAGCCACCGGGATGGATGCCATCGCCCATTGCATCGAGACCTACCTCGCGCCGGCATTCAATCCACCGGCGGAAGGCATCGCTCTGGATGGACTGGAACGAGGCCTGAAATGGATCGAGCGCGCCGTCACCGACGGGCAGGATCGGGAAGCGCGCCGACAGATGATGTCCGCATCGATGCAAGGCGCGATGGCGTTCCAGAAAGGACTGGGCGCCGTGCACTCGCTGTCGCACGCGCTCGGCTCGTTCAAGCCGAAGACGCTGCACCACGGCACGTTGAACGCGGTGGTGCTGCCGGCCGTGCTGCGCTTCAATCAATCCGCGGAATCGGTGGTGGCGCAGGACAAATACGCGCGCTTGCGGCGCGCGATGGGATTGGATGCCGGCGTCGCGATCGATCGAACGATCGAAAAGCTGAACGCGAGGATCGGGCTCCCAAACGGCCTGGAGGCGATGGGTGTGCCGCGGTCGTTCTTCGACGAAGCAGTGGCCAAGGCGCTGATAGACCACTGCCATGCGACCAATCCGCGCCTCGCCAAGGCCGAGCAATACCGCGAAATGCTGGCGCAATCATTCTGAGTCGCGCGCTGACCATCAGAGAACAACTTCCAGGATCTTCCGGATCGCGTAGTTCTCCGTTCGGATCTCGACGTCCTGGCGCGCCACCGTTACGCCTGAATCTCGATCGAGGCGATAGCAGATGTCTCGGCTGCCCTTTACGGTGGTGACCTGCGCATCGCGAGCCCCGTCGCAGTGCAACCGCTTCCGAAGCGACTCCGTAGCCTGCTCCAGTGCGCGATCCACATCGACGTCGTCACCGTCATAGGGCGGCCGCGCTTCGGCGGCGTCGACGATCTTGACCGTGCTGTCCGCGATTGCGCACAGCGTGCCACCGGAATCGATCGTGACCCTGACGTGACCGTCCCCGCCCCGCGCCATGGGCGTTCCTTCATGGCGCTGCCGATAATGCGCGGTGTAGTCCCGGATCGCGGTCTTGGACTCGTCGCCCGCGCGGCTCGCACCGGCATGGTGGGTCGCCGTCATCCGGTCGAAGCTGAGCTCGATCTCCAGCCCCAACTCGCCAATGGCTCGATCGGCTCGTGCCTTCGCGGACTCGGGATCAACCGTCGTTGCCGCGTGGGCGGGCTCTGCGAGGAACGCCTGGTAGGACCCGTCGCGCAGGAGCACGAGACGGGGACCGGCGAACGCATCCGCAGCGTGGGCGTATTGCCGCGGCTCCGGCGACGCGTTGGCGGCGACCATCGGCGGGACGCCAAAGCGATCGGCGATGCGCGCCGCGGTTCGCTCGTCGCCGGGGCGTTGCTCCACCTGAAGATTCAGCCCCGGCGTCCTGGGGACATGCACGTTGGTGTCGACCTCGAGCGCAGCGGGACCCGCCCAGCGCCACCAGTACCAGTTGTCGGGGACCGAAGCCCCTTCGAACAGCCTCTCGTTCCACAGCCGGTCCTGCGCCTCGGCAGCGGTCGAACCGCACGCGGTTGACGCGGGCCGGTGGTCCCCCCAGATTCCAAACGCCGCGTCCTGCCATGCCTGGCTGAACGACTTGCCGGTGTTCCATTCCCGGAAAAAGCCCGCGCCGAGGCCGTCGACGTCGTAGGTGAGGCTGTCGAATCCGAAGATCATCCGCGCGCCCTTGTTCGCTGCCGCCCAGGTCCGGAAGGGATTCTGGCCGAAGTGCATCTGGAGCGAATCGCAGCCGTGCCAGAAAAGATAGCGAAGGCGCTGGTCGCCGAAGGACATCCGCGTCGTGTCGGCTTGCAGCGTGTTGTCCCAGGTCCGCCCCATCACGGCGCCGAACATGCCATTGGGGGCCATTCCGCAATGGCCATAATGATAGAAGACTTTGACCGAATCCATACCGAGACGGTCCTGCCAGTTGTCGAATTCGTGGTTGTACCTCCACTCGCGGACATCGTCGTCCATGGCGTGAAAGTTGATCGAATTGAACTGGCCGACGTAGTCGAGAAATGCCTGCACGTCGCTGTGCGGCGTGCTCAGCGTTGCGGCACCGCTTGGATACACCTGGATCGAAGCGCCCGCATAGAGATTGTTCGACATCGCGATCCTCCACTTCCTGGCAAACGCCATTGCCTCCGTGCGGCGAACTGAAGTCGCCTATGTCATCTTGAGCGACGCAAGAACCTTGTCCGGCGTAAACGGAACCGAGCGCAGCCGAGCGCCCGTTGCATCGTAGATCGCGTTGGCGATGGCGGAAGGTACGACTGCCGCGGTCGGCTCGCCGGCACCCCACGGCCGCTCGGTCGGGCGGTCGATGAGATCGATCGCGACTTCAGGCGCGTCGGGAAAGGTCAGGATGGGATAGGTCTCCCAGTCGAGGCTCGTCACCGCCGAGCGGCTGAACTTGAGATTCTCGATCAGCGTCCGGCTCACCGTCTGCACGACGTTGCCTTCGAGCTGGTTGCGCAGGCCGTCGGGATTGATGATCTGGCCGCAATCGTGCGCGACATAGAACTTCGTTACCCGCACCTTGCCTGTCCTGCGGTTCACCTCGACGTCCGCGACGACTCCGACGTAGGTGCGCACCAGTTCGTACTTGATGTAGGAGACGCCGCGGCCGTAGGCCAGGTCGCCTTGCACCTTTCCGCCCGGCTTGCCGCGCGGCGTCCACGCAGAGAGCTTGACCAGCCGGTCGATCAGCTCGAGCCCGCGCGCGTCCTTCAGCATGCGCCGCCGGTATTCGAGCGGATCGACGCCCGCGACCGCGGCGCACTCGTCGAGGAAGGACTCGTTGCCGAAGGTGTTCTGCATGCGGCCCGGCGTGCGGATCCACGACGGCTTGAAGGGAGTCTCGGCGAGCCAGTGCGCCACCGCCTTGATGTTGGGGATCGAGTAGGGAATCGCCATGCCCTGCTGGATGTTGCCCGGATGCGCCGGCTCGCGCGGCAGGTCGGCCAGATCGGCGGTCAATAGCGTCACGGATAATAATTGCGAGGGACGTTCGGGAATGAAGACCTCCGACTCCCAGCCGATCACGTTGCCGTTCGCATCGAGCGCGCCGCGATAGTCGAACAGCGTGGGCGGGCCCTTCGGGTCCCAGCCGTGCTCGTCGGCACGCGTCCATTGCACGCGGACGGGCTTGCCGAGTTGTCTGGCGATCAAGGCGGCATCGGCGGCTGCATCCTCGTGGCCGTTGCGACCATAGCAGCCGGCGCCCTCGATGTAGATGCAGCGCACGTCTTCCGGCTTCATCTTGAGCATCTGTGCCATCTGCAGGCGCAGCAGATGCGTTTGCTGCGACGCGCTCCAGCTCGTCAGCTTGCCGTCCTTGTAGTCCGCCACTGCGCAAGACGGCCCGATCGAACCGTGCGTGTGGATCGCGAAATCGTAGGTCGCCGAGACTTTCTTCGCGGCGGTTTGCATGGCGTCCGTGGTGTTGCCGGCGCCTTGCAGTGTCTCGTCCTTGTTGACCTTGGTGTTGCGGACGTACGCCCACAACTGCGTCTGGTCGGGCAGCCCTTCCCAGGTCGACCACTGCACCTTCAGCGCCTGCGCCGCCTGGATCGCACCCCATTCGCTCTGCGCGACGACCGCGAGGAAATTGCGATCGCGCACCGTCGCCACGTAACCGGGTACAGCCTTAGCGGCGCTGTCGTCCACCGACTGCAGATCCGCCTTCATCGCCACCGGCCGCACGACGCGCGCGTGCAACATGCCGGGGAGCCTGAAGTCGTGCATGTACGTGAATCGGCCGGTGACCTTGGCCGGAATGTCGAGTCGCGCGACCGGCTTGCCGACGATCGTATAGGTCGCCGGGTCCTTCCATACCGCCTTCGGATCGACTTTCAGCGTGAAGGTGCGATCACCGATGATCTCCGCGTAGGTGACGCTGCGCCCGTTGGCTTCGATGCGGCCGTCACGCGCAACCGCATCATCGCGTTTCGCGCCCAGCTTTTTCGCGCCTTCGACGGCGAGCGCTTCGCGCGCGGTCGCTGCCGCCTGGCGTATCTGCATGCCGCCGTTCTGGATGGAAAGGCTGCCGAAGGTGATGCCCTGATCGGGTGTCAGCAGCGTGTCGCCCTGGATGACGGTGACGTGGTCGAGTGGCACCGACAACTCTTCGGCGGCGATCTGCGTCATCGACGTGCGGATTCCGGTGCCGAGGTCGACCTTGCCCGAGAACACGAGCACGTTGCCGTTGGCGTCGATCGCGAGGAAGCCGTCGACCTGGTCGGTGGCGAGGGTCTTGCCTGCAAGCAGTTCGGGGTCCTTCACCGGCGCCGTGCCGGCGCAGCCGGAAAGCGAGCCGACCAACGCGCCGGCCAGCGGGAAGCTGACGACGAGCGAACCGGTGGTCTTGAGGAAGTCGCGGCGGGTCAGGCTGGCAGTGGTGAGCATGGTCGCCTCCTCACGCCGTCTGCGCGGCCGCGCGCTGAATCGCCCGCACGATGCGCACGTGCGTGCCGCAACGACACAGGTTGGCGCTCATTCCATCGCGGATCTGCGCCTCGGTCGGTTTGGGGTTGGCGTCGAGCAGCGCCTTGGCCTGCATGATCATGCCATTCATGCAGTAGCCGCACTGCACTGCCTGCTCGTCGATGAACGCTTTTTGCAGCGCATGCGGTTTCTCCGGCGTGCCGAGACCTTCGAGCGTGAGAATGTCCCTGCCCGCGGCAGCGCGAACCGGAAATACGCATGAGCGGATCGGTTTTCCATCCACGTGCACGGTGCATGCGCCGCATTGGCCAAGCCCGCAGCCGAAACGCGGGCCATGCAAACCGACGTCGTTGCGCAGCACGAGCAGTAGTGGCATCTGGAGGTCCTCGACTTCCAGCGAGCGCGAGCGGCCGTTCAGGGTGAGATTCACGGTAGGCATGGCGCGGTTCCTCCTCTCGTAATGGAGGCCAATCTAATCCCGGCGCGCGAGCTTGGCAAATGCATCGGAACATCGCTGCAGGCGCTCCGGTTTGCCTTGAAAATTCAACGTGATCTGCTAGTATTGCAGCCTGGCTTTCAACGCAGAACGGCGCCTGGCCGACGGTCGGGTGCCCATGCCGTGGCCGGATCGGCTCGATGCAACGGAGCGCCCGTAGCTCATTTGGATAGAGCACCGGCCTTCTAAGCCGGGGGTAACAGGTTCGAGTCCTGTCGGGCGTGCCAACTCCGGCGTGATGCAAGATCGCTTCAATGGTGGCTGTAGCTCAGCGGTAGAGTCCCGGATTGTGATTCCGGTTGTCGTGGGTTCGAACCCCATCAGCCACCCCACCTGCTTCAATTGCAGCGATAGCGGACACTAACTTGTCTAAGAAAAACGGGTGGTGTCTAAGATGATGTCGGCAGATCGTCGATTTTTCGCTCGACGAAACCTACCTGCTGCTGATGCCAAAAGCCCCGGCGTTTTAGGCCCATTTCGGCTCGATTTTCTTCATTTAAAGCCCCACACTTGAGCCGCAGTCCGTGAGCATCGCGCTCACAACCTTCATGGCCGTTTGATCGTCAAACGATTCATGAAGTCCGGTGCTTCGGGCACTGGCGTTGCGCTCGTTACGCGCCCTTGAAGAGTGATCGGAAGCGATTCCGATCTGCGTCGCAAGACGCGCATTGAAGCATCGCCCATTTCCAAGATGGGCGAGTAGACAGTCGCCGTCCTTAGCGGTGATGAAGTCATGGACGCGAAAAGCGTCCGCAGCGACGTACCCGTTCCGTGCCAAACGCGGAGCAGCACGTCCGGTGCAAGCTCGACCTAGCGATGTCGGCCGACGTTCGCGCGCGGCAATGGCGCGTCATGCTCGTCTTCACGACGAGCGAGCGCCGCAATAAGTCGCTGGATCGAGTATGGCACCTCAGCGCCGCGGCACCTGCAGAGAAACGCCGGCGTCGCCGGCCTTCATCCGAGCCCTACCCCGAGATCGCCCCCTGCGGGCGGTGCGTGCTGCGCGAGGCCTTCGCGCCGCTCGTGTGCCGCGAGCCATCGAGCTCGCCCACACGACGTGGCGTGAGGCCGTAGCGCGCACGCAATCGCGCTTCGCGCGCGTCGGCACTAGTCCACTAGTGACGTACACGCGCATACCACGGTCGGCGCCAGTTTCAAGGGTGTCCCTTCGCATGACCGAGGGCTCTGAACCACGTGATGGCCTCCTGAAGGCCATCACGTCTCGTACCGCGACGGGTGCAACGCCCGTCGCCGAATGATCCGCGTAACGGATCGCAAGGTCGCGCCTTAACGGCGCTCCGTCGGGTCTTGGGTGAATGACTCGTCAGCTCTGCCAAGAGTGCAACGCTCTCGCCGAATGATTCCCGTAAGGGATCAAACAGCCGCGCCTTAATGGCGCTCCTCGAGTCCTGGGTTAATGACTCTCGCGATTGGGCAGTTCCCACAGGAACGCCATCGCGACGCCGAGTAAGCGCCGTGCAGCGCTGGCGAGCAGCAAACCAACTGCACACAACGGGAGTGGTGTCCCGTGCTCAGAGTACCCCCTGTGGCCGCCATTGGCGCCCCGGGCGAGCAGAAACACTTACCAGACTGGATAACACCGAAGCAGCACAAAACGGCGCTCTGCGCCCTTTTGGAGTCCTATGATGGGGATTGAAGTATGCACGGGGAAAATGCGGGCCTGATTTTGACGTCAGCCGAACTCCTGGAACTGACCGGTTACAAACAGCGGGCGGCCCAGGCGCGGTGGCTGGAGCATAATGGCTTTACATACCGTGTTGCGGCCGACGGGAGGATCGTTGTTCTTCGCGAACATGCGGCCCGAATCCTCGACGGCGCACATGATGCAACCGTTGTTGCTGTCCCCGACTTCTCATGGGTGAAGCATGGTCGGCAGGCGACAAAAATCTAACGGTCTCCCAGCTCGCGTTTACCGCAAGCACGGGGCGTATTACTACGTCGGCAGGGACAATACGTGGCATCGGCTGGGCAATGATTGGGACGCTACCGCACGCAGGATGTGGCTCGAACTCGATTCCGGCACGCCGCGAGCAGGCACCGTCGCGTCTTTGTTGAATGCTTTCATGGCGTCGCCGCGGCGGAAGGTCTCGCCGCGAACGCAGGCGGATAACGAGCACGAGAAGCTGCCTTTGGTGCGGTCGCTTGGGCATTGCACGCTCGAATCGGTCAAGCCGACGACAATTGCGCAGTATCTCGAGAAACGCGGTGCGCCTGTGCGTGCCAATCGCGAGATATCGCTTCTTTCGAGGGCCTTCTCGTGGGCGATGGCGCAAGGTTTGGCAGATAGGAACCCGTGCTTAGGCGTTGAACGAAACAAAGAGCAATCGCGCACGCGTTCGCCCTCCGTTGCCGAGATTGAAGCGGTAGCCGCGAAGGGTGCTGCGATCGTGGGCGCAGCCGCTCGTCTTGCGTATCTGACCGGTCAGCGACAGGCGCAGATCATTGGGCTAAGGATCGATCAGCTGAAGGAGGATGGCATCCATTTCCCGCCGGCAAAGAAAGGCGACGCCGTAATCGTGGAGTGGACTGCGGCATTGCGCGATGCGATCGAGGCCGCCAAGAAGATGCGCCCGAAGATTGCAAGCGCGACACACCTGTTTTCCGGGCGCAAAGGGCAGCCATTCACGCAAGAGGGCTTCCAAGCAGCGTGGCAGCGGGCAATGGCAGCGTGGCTCTCGGAAATGCCGGAAGAGCGAGGCGCTGCCGCGCGGTTTACGTTTCACGATATCCGGGCGCGTAGTCTAGACGACGCACGAGCCGGTGGTCTCGACCCGCAGGCGCTCGCGGGACATCGGAATCCCAATACGACGCGACGGTACTTGCGCGATCGTCAGGTCAAGAAAGTGCGGGCGGTGGTTTAGTGATGGCCACTCCGAAGCAGCCGTATGCCAACACCGGCCGTACAGAGAAATCGCTGAGAGCGGTCGTTCGATGGCGCTGTCGCCCCAAAGCTGACGGTCGACCAAACTTGGTTGGCGCGTCGCCGTAGCTACCGCGGACGCTTAGTCGAAGTGTCAGGAGCGGACATGGAGTACATGGCGTTGCTTGTCCCCCATGATACGACCGGGTGCTGCAGTCATGGGAGAGACACTTGACGCGGGACCACCGACGACTTGCGGCGATCGTATCGGCGGATGTGGTGGGTTATTCCCTCCTCATGGGCCGAGACGACAGCGCCACACTGGCCGGCCTGAAGGGCCACCGGCAGGAGCTGATTGACCCAAAGATCGCCGAATACGGTGGCCGCATCGTCAAGACCACGGGCGATGGCCTGCTGCTGGAGTTCCCCAGCGTGGTCGATGCCGTGCGCTGTGCGGTCGACGTGCAGCGTAGCATGGCCGAGCGCAACGCCGGAGTGCCCGCAGAGCAGCGGATCGAGTTTCGCATCGGCATCAACGTCGGCGACATCATCATCGACGACGACGACATTTTCGGCGACGGCGTCAATGTCGCCGCGCGGTTGCAGACCTTGGCGGAGGCGGGCGGAATCTGTGTCAGCCGGGTGGTGCGCGACCAGGTGCTGGACAAACTGAGCTTTGCCTTCGAGGATCTTGGGGCGCAGCAAGTCAAGAACATCACCCGTCCGGTCGAGGCATACCGGGTAGACCTGGGGAGCGCGGCGCTGCAAGCGCTAACCCCGGGTCGCAAGCGCTGGCAGCGCATGACGCGAGCGCTCAGGTGGCGGTGGCTCGCTGCGGGCGCTATCGCAATCGCCATCGTTGGCATCGCGTTCTGGACGCTGCCGCAGGTCTGGAGAACTGCGCCGACATCAACGCCGCCGGCGTTCTCGGTCGCGATACTGGCATTCGCTGCCCCTGGCGGGACACCCGCTGACCAGCAATTCGCCGAACTGCTAACGCAGCAGATCACAGGTGCGTTAGGTCGAGCAATGCACTATGCAACAATCGTCTCCCCTCATGCGGCGACCGAAGCCGGCAAGGCAATGGACACGCGCGCGATCGGTCGCGAGCGTAATGTGCGCTATTTGCTCGAAGGTGACGTTCTCATCGACGGCGACAGGGTTCGCGTTACCGCCAAGCTCGTCGATGCCGAAAGTGCGACACAGTTGTGGAGCGACCAATTCGACGCCGCACGTTTGAAATGGGTCACCGACTCAGGCGACGCGTCGTGGCCTTTGATCAGAGGATTGCGTAACGCGCTCTGGAGCGCGGAGGAACAGCGCGTTGAGCACAGCTCTGCGGGGAGCGCAAGCCCCTGGGATCTGGTGCTGAGGGCCGGGATTTTAGAAAGAAACCGGTCGCTCAAAGGAACGCTGGAAGCGCGCAAGCTCTATGATGAAGCGCTGCGTCTCGACCCGGCTTTAACGCCTGCGCTGCTCGGACGAGCCTGGATCAATGTGAGGCTATGGGAGGACGATCCAAACGTCGATCGGGTTCAACTCGCACAGGAAATGGACGCATTCGCGCGCCGTGCCTTGGCGATCGACAGAGCCGACTCGCGCGCCTGGGCAGTGCACGCGAACGCGTTGTTGTTGGAATGGCGCTGGAACGCCGCGCTCGAGGCCTTCGCGGAAGCAAGTCGTCTGGAGCCCGGGTCTGCTGGCCGGAATGCCAATAACCGAGCCTGGATCCTCGACCTGACCGGGCACGCCGATGAGGCCTTGACTTTACTCGATAAGGCGATCGCGCTTGAACCGAGTGCCGCTTTGAATCCGAATTTCCGGCATAACCAGTGCTATGCCTACCTGCTGCTGGGTCAATTCGAAAAAGCGATCGGGACGTGCGAGCAATCCGTGGCGGTCGGCGATAATTGGTGGCCCTACATGTTCCTGACGGCGGCCTACGCGCAGACGGGCGATATGGCCAAGGCCTCGACGTCCAAAGCCGAACTACTGCGGCGGCGTCCTGGGTTCTCCATTGCGCAATTTAACGCGCTGGGACTGTCAGACAATCCTGTCTTTCTGCAGCAGATCGAGACCAACTTTATCCCCGGCCTGCGCAAGGCGGGTATTCCAGAGCAATGAGACTGGAGAGGACTATGCGCCCGCCTCGGCATGGCGAGGCGGAAAAAATGGACTACAACGGGTCTGCGTCCGGCGCGAACAAGTGACGGCTTTTGGCCTTTCGGCAGAGTCCGCGAATGTCCACCTCTCTAGCCCGCGACAGTCTGCAACGGTCGATAGCGCCCACCCACGACTCACAAAGAGGTGACCGCTTTCTGCGTGGCGGGCGGTTCAATCCGAGCGGACAGTGTCCGTCAGGTCTGATTCCGAGCAGGACACCTTAAGTTCGTTGCGGTTAGCCGTAAGCGAGCGCAAGGAGTAACATTTGCATGAATGTTCGAGAGGTGACCCATGAGGCAATCGTCTGTCGTGCACTCCGATCCTGACGTCATGGGTGGCACCCCAGTGTTCGTCGGTACGCGCGTCCCGGTTCAAGCGTTGATCGATTACATTCAGGGTGGGCATTCGCTGGAAGAATTCCTCAATGACTTCCCCACCGTGAGTCGGGAGCTCGCATTGGGTGCCTTGGAACAAGCAAAAGCTCACCTCCTCGCCGATGCGCGTGCTTCTTGATGAGTGCGTTCCCCGAGGCCTACGCGCGGAGCTTCCCGGTCATGAGGTCAAGACCGTTGCTGAGGCCGGTTGGGCGGGCGCCAAGAACGGCACGCTGCTACAACTCGCGGCCACGCAGTTCGACGTTCTGCTCACTGTCGATCGCAACCTCGAGTATCAGCAGAGCTTCTTGGGCCTTACGATCGCCGTGATCGTTGTTGATGTTCGGAGCAACGATATCGCAATCCTTCGGCCGCTGATGCCTGCCGTGCTCAAAGCGCTGCCCAACTCGAAGCCGGGAACTGTGACGCATGTTCACGGCTGACAACGCTCAAACTGATTCGGGTGCGCCGTCGTGTCGACGAATCCGTGATTGTCTAAGATGCTCGCAATAATCTTTAAGAATCAACTCGAACGTTCGTGCGAAACTCTTAGACGCCTGATCTGCAACCTACAGATGCGAAAAGAAAATCATGCGAAGATCGCACGGATTGTGATTCCGGTTGTCGTGGGTTCGAACCCCATCAGCCACCCCACCCTTCTTAGCATTCAGCGGTAGCACTCACTAACGGCTCGGTCACTGTACGGGTTTTTGTCTGTAGTGCCCTCAACCTCGAAGCGAAAGAAACACCAAAGCGGCTCGCGCGATTGTGTTCTCTCCTTTAGGGACAGCACGTCGTCGCGAGGCGATCATTTGGGCTCATGAGCAGATGGGCCGTACGCTTAACTCGAAACGGCGCACTACGGCTGTGAAGAAATTAGCCGGCCGAGCCGTTCAACAACGGCAAGCAAACGCTCCTTCGCATCCGCGTCGCGCGCTTGTAGTGCGCTCTCCTTGAGGCTTGCCAGCGTTGTGCTGAGTTTCCAGGCATCGGCGCCTTCACGCTCGACTTGTTCCGCGATACCGTTGGCCTTATCCGAATCGCCGAGATCGAAGGCGACACCCAGCAAAGTCGGGCGTACCCACTCGTCCGCGGTGCCGCGCTTTAAAGCACGTTCGCAGGCGGCGCTCGCTACTTGCAACGCAGTCTGCGCGCGTGATTCGTCGTTCGTTCCGCCACGGGCCCGATACAGACGGGGTAGGTTCGACGACGGGTAGAAGTCATTGAGGTCAAGCATCATGCCACGCTCATATCGCGCGATAGCCATATCCAGGAAATAGGCAACCTCCTGCGTGCGATTCGCGCTCTGCGCGCTGCGCATTAACTCTTTATAGCGACCACCGAGCAACCCTGCACGTTCCGGTGTATCGCCGGCACTGGCGATGAGTGCCTCGAGTTCCGCAATCGCATCCTTCTGTCTGCCCAGCTTTCCAAGCGCGAGCGCGCGCTGTTCGCGCACATAGGGCTCTTTTTTTATGTCCGGATCGAGCCGGTCGAGGTAGGCGAGCAGTTCCTGCCCAATCGGCCGCGTCTCCGGCCAAACTGACGTGAAAGCGCACCAATCCGAGCGCCACTGCTGGCACGATCGGCCCCGCCGCGTATTTTGCGACGACTGCTTGCGCCTCGTTCTTTCTCATTGCTGGAGGCATGCTTCGCAAAGCCCGCATGTCGGCCTGGAAGCTAGCCAGCGCTTCGACCTGATCGCGCACGCCAGTAAATTGAGTCTCATCGACCGGTCCGGGATAGCCGGGCAAGACGTCGAAGACCGGAGAGGCCGTCGCGCGCATCTTCGCAATCTGTGGCCGGATCGCGTCGCGTGCCGCCTGTGCGGTCAGGTCGTCAATGTCTCCTTTCGGAAGCGGGTAACGGACGGTCCGCATCTGCGCAACGTCGAAGAGCTGCTTTGACCAGTCGGCAGCAAAGAGGACGCAACCCTTCTCCTTCGCAGCGTGGCGCACGCCAATCTCATAGTAGACATTGCCGTTAGGTATGGTGAGATCGGCGAGCACAAGATCCGAGAAATAGAGGCGCTCTAACATCTGGTTAATGATAAGCGAGCCCGTTTCCTGATCCGCGCGTACCGGCTGGTACCCCAGTTCCTCGAGCAGGGGAAAATACACCTTGTCCCAAAGGGCGTTGAAGTCGATTTCCGCCGGCCCCTTGCCTGGCTCCGCCTGCGTCGGCTTGAGCCCAAATGGCATCACCATGAAGCAGAATGCAGCCATCGTCACAGCTCCCGAATGTCGATCCAACGTACGTCGCCGCCTGCGCCGCGGACGGCATCGATCATGTGCTTGGTGCCTCCTGGTCCGTCACCCCCAAGACCATCCCACACGCATATCAATACGATGTTCGCTGCACCAAAGAACCGCGCCTCGTCGAGCATCCATGAATTAACGCGTTCGAAGGGATCGGCATCGTCCGGCAGTGGTCCGAGTGCCTCTGGAGCGATGAAGCGCTGCGACGTGCGACAGCCGCACGATAACGCTCGGGCCACCGATCGTTTGCGAATTTCACTGACTTGTCGAGAAATGTAGCCTCATCGAAAGGCAGATAGATCCGTAGCGCAACGCCGCGGTCAACGACTGCCTCGGCAAACAGGATATCGCTGCCGCATGCGGCGCTCGAAATGGCCACGTCGTCTGGACCGGCGGCGAGGCCGTGGACCTCGGCGCGGATCGACCGCTTTACTGCAGCTTCGAGGGTCGGCGGAAACCGTGGCTTTTCGCGGCCCGGTGCATCCACCATGTGGCCGCTAAACAGCAGGACCCGCCGCCCCCGCGCACGATTGCTTGGACTGCAGCCCGCTCATCGGTTGAAGGCCCCGCGCCCTGG
>CAWGEB010000004.1:0-571625 GCA_963821485.1 uncultured beta proteobacterium | reverse complement strand
ATCGGCTAAACGAAGATCCGCGGTCGAATGTTGTGTTGACCGAACGTATCGCCAACGGCGGTCGCGTCACGGCAACGACTAGTGCGCCACGGCGGACTTCGGACTCGCGTCACGCGGCAGCACGATGTTGAGAATCATCGCGAGCAGGATTCCCATCACGATGCCGTCGGTGACCAGAACCCTGACCGCCGGCAGAATCGCGTCGAACGCGCCCGGCGGCGCGGCCTGAATTCCCAGCCCGAGCGCGAGCGAGCTCGCGACAATGAGTGCGTCGCGGCGCGACGTCATGTTCCTGCCGATGATGTCGAGGCCGACCGAGGCCACCATGCCGAACATGAACAGCAGAACCCCGCCGAGCACGGCGCTAGGCATCAGCGCGATGATCGCACCGACCTTGGGGATCATCGCCATCACGATCAGGAAGGCGCCGCCTGCGGCAACGACGAAGCGACTGCCGACGCCGGTGAGCGAGATCACGCCGATGTTCTGCGAATACGAGGTGAGCGCCATCCCGCCGAACACGGCCGAGATGATCGATCCGATGCCATCGTTGGACACCGCGCCGCGAATGCGCCAGTCCTCGCCCGGAACGCCCGTAATGCGGCACACGGCCAGCGTGTGTCCGGTCGTTTCGACTGCGGTGGCAAAGAAGCATACGATCACCGTGACGATGCCGATGAGCCCCGGCCATTCGAGCGCGCCATACGGAAGCGGATTGGGTACGGCGACCCAGTTCGCATCGGTCACGCTTTGAAAATTGAGCAGGCCGAGTGCGACGGAAACGAGATACCCGATGACCATCGTGACGAACAGCGACAGCGTCCGGATGAAGCCACGAGCATATACGCTGATCACGATGATGAGCACGATCATCAGCGCGGCCAGGCCGAGTGTCTGCGGCGTGCCGAAGCCCGGCGTGTTGAGGCCGGTGGCGACGTTGATGCCGATCTTCATCAGGCCCGTCCCGATCAGAAGGATGGTGGTGCCGGTGACGATGGGTGGGAAAAAGCGCTGCATCTTGCCGACGAGCGGGCTCCAGGCGAATTGCACGAGGCCGCCGATCATCAGTGCCGTCATAGCCGCGGCAAGGCTCACGTCCTTGCCGATGGCCACGATGGGGCCGATGAAGATGTAGAACACCCCCATCACGATCGGCAGCCGCGGTCCGATGAAGCCGAGTCCCAGCGCCGAAATAATCGTCGCGACGCCGCAACCGATCATCGTCCCCGTGACCATCTCGATGCGGACCGCAGGCGAGAGATTGAGCAGCCGCGCCACGATCAAAGGACCGCCGACCATCGCGGTGAACATCACCAGCACATGCTGTATCCCGAACAACGCCGTCTTGGTGGGGCCCGGATAGTCATTAAGCTGGTACACGAGCTGTGTGAATCCACGCTCGGCCGCGGCGGGCGTTGCGGGTGCTGCTGCGACATCGCTCATTTTGGTCTCCGCAGGATGGCGACACCGTCTGCCCGGCGGGCAGCGGTGATTCTTATCGGTTTGTAGAGCTTACAATATCGAATGCGCCATTGACAGCGTCGTCGCCGAACGAAGGTCTCACCGGAGGGGTCCACATGAAGCGGGCAGCAAAGATCGTCCGCAATCTCTATCGCGACTCGGTGTCGTTGATGCAGCTGTCCGATAGTCTGGGCAAGCTCCCGGGTGTCGAGCAGGCATCGGTGGTGATGGCAACGCCGGCCAACATCCGCCTGCTGCGCGAGGCAGGCTTCATCGAGGGCACCGTAGAGGCGAGTCCCAATGATGTGTTGATCGTCGTGTCTGGTCGCGACAATGCGACCCTTGCCGCGGCGATGGATCATGCCGACAAGGCGTTGCACGACGTGCCGGCTTCCGACGGTGCGGCCGGGGTACCGGGCGCAGTTCCACCGAAGAGCATAGAAATGGCCCTCGCCGCCGCCCCGGATGCGAATTTCGCGCTGATCTCGACCCCGGCGAATATGCAGCTGCCGAAGCGATGAAGGCGCTGCGGCTCGGCCTTCATGTGATGCTCTTCAGCGACAACGTCGCACTGGAGGACGAAGTAGCGTTGAAACAGCTGGGTCGCGACCGCGATCTCCTGGTCATGGGTCCGGACTGCCGCGGCACCGGCAATCATCAACGGCGTGCCACTCGCCTTTGCCAACGTGGTGCGGCGCGGGAAGATTGGCTGCCTCGGCGCGTCCGGCACGGGGCTGCAGCAGGTCACCTGTCTCATCGACCGGCAGGGCGCGGGCATCTCCCAGGCCATCGGAACGGGCAGCCACGATCTGCACAAGTCGGTGGGCGGCATCACGACGCTGCAGGGGATTGTGGCACTCGGCGGTGACCCGGATACCACGGTGCTCGTGCTGATCTCGAAACCGCCCGCTCCCGAAGTGGCGCAAAAGGTGCTGGCCGCCGCGAACAAGATCGGCAAGCCGGTGGTCGTGAACTTCATCGGCGCCGAGCCCGCCAGCATCAAAGGGAAGAACCTGTATCCGGTGACCACGCTGGAGGAAGCGGCCGCTGCCGCGGTCGCGCTCTCCCGTGGGGCGCAAACCAGGGCAGCGGCGTCCGGTTCCGACCCGATCCGCGTCAGTCCGGCTGGCGTCGGGACAACGCTACATCCGCGGACTCTACAGCGGCGGAACGTTCTGCTACGAGGCGTCGCTGCTCCTCGGCAGAATGCTCCCGAAAACCGGAGCGCGGGTGTGGTCGAATGCGCCGGTCAACAAGGACGATGCGCTAACGGACGTTTGGCACAGTCGAGAGCATACGATCATCGACCTGGGTGACGACGTCTTTACCCGCGGACGACCGCATCCGATGATCGACCATCGGCTGCGCAACGAGCGTTTGCTCGTCGAGGCGGACGACGCCGAGGTGGCGGTTATTCTGTTCGACGTGGTGCTGGGCTATGGGTTGCATCCCGACCCGGCGGGCGAGGTGGTCGCCGCAATCCGCGTCGCGCGAGCGCGCGCCGCGAAGAAGAAGCGACAGATCGCGTTCGTCGGATTCGTCTGCGGCACGCCCGGCGATCCGCAGCACCTGACGAAGCAGGAAGCCGCGTTGCGCACCGTCGGTGTGGAACTGGCGGCGAGCAATGCTGCTGCGGTGCGGATGGCTGCGGCCATCGCCGCGCGCACTACTGCCGTCCGCCGCGCCACGAAACGTGGAGCGAAGCGATGAAGAATCTCCTTGGAGCGCCCCTGCACGTGGTCAACATCGGCATCGCGTCGTTCGCGGACCCGGTTCGCGCGGCGGGCGCGGGCGCGACCCAACTCGAGTGGGCGCCCCCCGCCCAAGGCGATCGCGCCGTTGGCTACAGCCTGGCACGCCTCACCCGTCATCCGACGGTGGAGGCGGCCAACAAGAAGGCATTCGACGCCTATGGCGCCGCGTCGCCGGTGCTCGAGGGCGTCGGGCTAGCCCGCGAGTGCGTTCCCGGCATGAAGCGAAGGTCCATCCTGCATGCCGGGCCACCCATCGCCTGGGGGCACATGTGCGGCCCGATGCAGGGGGCCATCATCGGCGCGTTGCTGTACGAAGGCTGGGCGACGGATGCAGCGCGCGCGCGGGCGATGGCGGCGAGCGGCGAGATCGACTACGCACCGTGTCACCACTACAGTGCCGTGGGCCCGATGTCCGGCATCATCAGCCCATCGATGCCGGTATGGATCGTGCGCAATGCGGGTGGCGCCAATACGTCGTTTAGCAACATGAACGAAGGATTGGGCAAAGTGCTGCGCTTCGGAGCCAACAGCCCCGAGGTGATCGACCGGCTCAAATGGATGGGAGCCGTGATGGCGCCGGTACTGCAGGCCGGATTGAAAGTGCTCGGGCCGCTCGAATTGAAGCCGCTCATGGCACAGGCGCTGCACATGGGCGACGAAGTGCACAACCGCAATGCCGCTGCCTCGGGCCTGTTGCTGAAGAAGCTGGTGCCGGCATTGCTCGCCTCAGGCGCCCCGGCCGCGGACATCGCGGCGGTCGCCGGCTTCATTGCGGGCAACGATCACTTTTTTCTCAACCTGTCGATGGCGGCGTGCAAGGCGATGCTCGATGCCGCATCCAACGTCGTTGGCAGCAGCCTCGTCACCGCGATGTGCCGCAACGGGGTCGATTTCGGCATTCGCACGAGTGGCACGGGTGACGAGTGGTTCACCGCGCCCGCGCCGGTCGTGAACGGGCTGTATTTCCCTGGCTACAGCATCGCCGATGCCGCACCCGACCTTGGCGACAGCGCGATCACGGAAACTGCCGGCGTCGGCGGCTTCGCCATGGCGGCGGCGCCGGCAATCGTGAAGTTCGTCGGCGGCACGCCGCAGGACGCGATCGCCAATACACTGGCGATGACGCATATCACGCTCGGACGCAATAACGCGTTCACGCTTCCCGCGCTCAATTTCGGCGGCACGCCCGCCGGCATCGACACGCGCAAGGTGGTCGATACCGGAATTCTGCCGGTCATCAATACCGGCATCGCACACCGCGAGGCGGGCATCGGGCAGATCGGCGCTGGAGTCACCCACGCGCCGCTCGCGTGTTTCACGCAGGCGGTATCGCGGCTATCGCGGCAACTCGCGACACCCTCTGACAGGGAGGAGCGATGACGTCCAATAACAAGATGGCGGTTGTGGCAGTCGGCGGCAACTCGCTCATTATCGACAGCGAGCATAAGTTGATCCCCGACCAGTATCGCGCCGCGGCGCTGACGGCGAGCTACGTAGCCGACATGGTGGCCGCGGATTGGAATGTGGTGCTCACGCACGGCAACGGGCCACAGGTTGGTTTCATTCTGCGTCGCTCGGAGCTGTCCATCCACGAGGTGCCGCCGGTGCCGATGGATTATGCCGGTGCCGACATTCAGGGCGCGCTCGGCTACATGTTCGACCGCGCTTTTCGCAACGAATTTCGCAGGCGGGGCATCGACCGCAGGCCGATCGCGGTCGTGACCCAGACCGTCGTCGACATTGCCGATCCTGCGTTCGCGAATCCCACCAAGCCGATCGGTTCGTACATGGACGAGATCACGGCAAAGCGCATTGCCGGGGAGCAGGGCTGGACGGTGCGAGAGGACGCCGGACGCGGCTGGCGGCGCGTCGTGCCCTCGCCGCAACCCAAATCGATCGTCGAACTGGACGAGATCCGATTTCTCGTCCGCGCGGGCTACCTCGTCATTGCCTGCGGCGGCGGCGGAATTCCGGTCGTGCATGACGCTCAGGGCGATCTGACGGGCGTCGAAGCGGTGATCGACAAAGACCTTGCGTCGAGCCTGCTTGCGCGAGACCTGGGCGCCGACCTACTGCTCATCTCGACCGGCGTGGAAAAAATCGCCATTCATTTCAACACACCGCAACAGCGCTGGCTCGACCAGATGAGCCTCGACGAAGCGAAGCGCCTCTATGCGGACGACCAGTTCGACAAAGGCAGCATGGGGCCCAAGGTGAAGGCAGTGATCGAGTTCCTCGAAGGCGGCGGCCGAGAAGCACTGATCACCGATCCTCGCAATATCGGGCGGGCCCTCGACGGTCATACAGGCACCCGAATTCGCCGTGGTTGACGGACTGTGTACGATGGCAGGTTACGTCTCGAAGCCCGCTCGTCCTGGCAAACAAGCCTACCGACCAGTGACGGACTTTGCGGCGTTAGGCCGACCCGCGAGCGCGCCAGGGTAGAGGCGGTCGAGCACGTCCCTCGCCGCATCTGTGAAAAGCCCGCGCAATCCACTCGCGATGATCTCGGCGTCGCACGCCGGCTCGCGTTTCGCCCAGAGCTTCGTGAGTCGATCACGATGCTTCTCAATGATCTCCGCGACGAGCGGCGGCCAGAAGGGCGGGTACTCGGTCTCGGCCCAGTCGCCGCGGCCACGCCCGTAGTGCGCTACGGCGAGATAGCGCAGCAAGGCCGATCCCACCAGGCCAGAGAGAAATGCGTCGTCCCAACGCAGTATCGTGCCGGACTTGCCGCGCGCGAAATTCACGCCGCGCGCGATGCCTGCGCCTCCGAGGGCACCGAGCACCGCGCCGGTGAGAATTCCGGCACCAAAGGTGAGGCCTCCCGCGGCCAGGTCGGCCACGAGGCCGCTGAGTGCCCCGGATACGACGCCGCCCATCACCGCGGCCTTGCCTTCGCTCATCGGCGCATCCAACGCGACGCCGCCGGCGAGTCGCGCGAGCACTTCTCCTTTCGCGCGGCCGTCGAGCCCGTACAGCCCGATCAGTTGGTCGGTGCTTCGGCGCAGCGCTTCGTCGAGGCGCGTCGCCATCGCATGCGACGCGCGCGTCTTCGTGCTCTCCATAGGGTCCGTGCCTAGACCAAGGCTGCGGCCGATCCCGCGTAGTGCGCCAACGGCTCCGCCTTCGGGAAGCGATTCGCGATCGCAGGAGGCCACGGCGATCGGTGCGGCGAGCGCTGCCATCGCTTCGTCGAACTGCTTAAGGCGCCGCGCCTGCCAAGCGTCCACGAGGCGCCCATATGGCACGCGGCGCGCTTCCGGCAGCGCAGTCCAGATGATGTCGAACAGTACGATCTCCTGCACCCAGCAGCGCGCGAACGCGTCAAGCGTCGTCACAGCGCGGATGATCGGACGCGGACCGACCGCGCCACGCCAGATCGCCTCCTCCGCCTGCTCCTCGTCGCGCGGACGTGGGCGGCCAGTCTGGTTGATCAGCACGATCACTGGTTTGCCGATCCACTCCAGGATAGCGAGCTCCGACGCGAGGTAGCCGGCGTCCTTGGGCGCCTCCGACGCGTTGACGAGATAAAGCACGACGTCGGCCTGATCGCGCACGTTGCGAACGGCCTGCTGCGACAGAAAGAATACGTGATCCCGGAAGCGGTCCCAGACCTGCGACAGGAACCAACCGACCGGATTGCTCTGCTGCCCAAGCCGCCGTGCGAGCCGCGCGCTGTCGCCGAAGCCGGGAGTGTCCCACAGGACGAGCGCATCGCCTTCGGCCGTGTCGATCAGGGGATAGCACGTGGCTTCCTGTGTGACGTGCTGGGCGTCGCGCACCGAGCCTACGTCCCGGCCGAGGAGCGTGCGCGCGAGCGTGGTCTTTCCTGCGTTGGTGTGCGAAATCAGCGACAGCGCTATTGTGGAATCCGGATGATTCAAGGGCCAATCTCTAGAAGGCTTGGTCAGATTGCCATCGGCGACGAGTGTGATTCGCCTTGGCGTCGATCCCTCTGCGTCTCTTCGGCCAAGCCGTTGCCGCGTCGCTCATCGCTCACGGTCGGCGATCGCCTTGTCGAGCGCGTCTTCGGCTGCCGCGAGATCGGGCGCCGACAGATCGACAAACACCGTGGACACGTGCACTTCTGCGCCCATCTGCCGCCAGGCCGCGCGCCGATCCGACATCCGCGCCGGCTCACTCCGCCAGCGCGCCGCCCAGGTGCCTTCATCGACCAACGCCAACAGCGCATCGGCGCCGGTACCCTGCCGGGCGAGTGCCGCGAGGAATGCACCATGCACCTCGCGCTCCGGCGTCGCGCTCGCGTTGAACAACGCCACGACTGTAGTGCCCGCGCCTGACTTCGCAACACCGGCGAGCGCATCCTCGGCGCCGTAGGCGACCGGCTGGGAGACTATCATTGCCGCGCTACCACCAAACGCGCGCGCGACGACGGCCTCGAGTCCGGCGATCGCAGTGGGAGACGGCGTGTAACTGTACGGAATCACGCGCACGCGCGCAGCGCCTCCTCGATAGCCGCGCAGCAGGCGCTGAAAATACGGCTCGTCCAGCGGCAGCGCCAAGTGCGCGGCGCGATAGCGCTCGACCAGCCCGGCGACGAGCGCAAGCACAAGGCGCGGCAAGATCACAACCGTCGCAACGGTGGCAGCCATCAGGTGCACCCAGCGCGCGGCGTTTTCCCCGGCGGGCGAACGGATCGCGGCCACCGCGTCGACGTCAGGCACCGTGATGCCGGTCAGGAACGCACCCGGTGCATACGCGATGGCGACGATCGACCGCACCGCCGGCGCGTCGAGAAAAGTGCTCTCCCAGCTCCCGCGGTACTCGAACGCGAGGCCGCGCAGGTAGAGGCCAGCAATCACGCCTGAGGCGAGCGCCGCCGCCGCGAGGTGCAGGATCCGCGCCGCGCGCATACCGTAGAGTGGGGCTGACCGGAGCGCCCAGTCGTCGACGAATGCAAGGATCGCCTCGCGGATCGCGCCGCCGCGGGGCCGCCGCGAGAGGCCACCCGCGATGCGCGTGACCGCGCCGCGCAGCAGTCCTGGTGTCGCATCGTCGCCGTAGCGCACGACGTAACCCGCTACGACGGTGATATAGACGGCAATGTTCCAAATCAGAAGCCCGAGCACCGGTGGCGCGAGGATGTTGATTCGCTGCGCGCGGTCGACCTGGTCGAGGACGAGACCGAGCGCAAACGCGAAGCCCACGACGGTGCTGCCAACCCACGGACGCCATCGCAGTGCACGCACCATGCGTGGAAGTGCGGGTTGCCGCACACCGAGCTTCTCGATGGCCAGCGTTGCGCGACGGGCGAGGAACACCTCCGGCGCGGCTCCCGCGCCGACGACTTCGGCCGCGGCGCGGCTCGCCCATGCGCGGTCCTCGTCGCTCCATTGCGTACGCGCACCATCCGCGGTTTCGACGGCCCGCACCGCGATGACCTTCAGGGCAGAAGATTCGTCCATTTCCAGTAGACCAATACGCTCCGACCGACCTGGCACAGGATGTCTTCGGGCACAACCTCCGCCCGTACTGCTATTGTGGATTTCTTGGGATGATGCACTTCGGGGATGCGCTTTCGCTGGAAAATGCATTACGACCAGAAGCGATCCTCCGTCCGTTCGTCCCCTTGGAATTCGCGGAATTCAACGACTTTCTTGTTCACAAACCGCCATACGTGCACCTCCGGGAACGCCGCCGAATTACCGTTGCGCTCCGCCTTGACGGTCACGAGCGCCACCACGATATCTCCTTCGGTAAGGACATTATGAACCTCGATGCCGAAGATACCGCCGCACAGTGCCATGGTGTGGTTGAAGAATCCGACGACGCCGTCGATGCCCTTGTAATCGCCCGACAAAGGGCTGTGGCCAGGCACATGCCAGGTGATCGATGTGTCGAATGCCTCAAGAACCGCAGGGATGTCGCCCTTGGCGAAGTCGTCGTACGCCTTGCGGATGGTGGTAGTGTTGGACGGAATCATGGCTCCTCCATACTTGGAATCATGCCTGGTGACTATCGTCAAACAGTATGATCGATACGGCCGCCTCGAGCCGAGATCGGCGTTAGCCTAATGGCGCATAAGCAATGACCTCGATCTCAATCTTGGTGCCGAGCATGTTTTTCGCTTGTATTGTCGAGCGCGCCGGCTTGCTTCCAGGGAAGAACTCGCTGTAAACACGATTGAATTCATCGAAGTTCCGTGCGTCATCGAATCAGACCGTGGTCTTCACCACATCCTCGATTGTGCAGCCGGCCAATGCAAGTGCGTGAGCGATATTTTTCATCGTCTGACGCGCGTGAGTTTCTATCCCACCTGCGATGACGTCGCCGTTTGCATCCCCTGGCTAGTTGGCCCGTGGCGTCGGCGGCCTGCTGATGCAGGCTGCCTTGACAAAGTTGCGGGCCGAGGTCGAAGGTTGGGCTCGAACATCGAACGACCGGTTTTGTGGGAGTCAATGGCTGGAGTGGGTCGGGCACGATCAAACGTTCTGCCGTCCCGAACGGCGGCACTGCGAGCGACCCCGGCCGTTCGCGCATCGGTGACCGATGTGCACCAATCAGCGGCCGCTGAATCGAATCCCATCAATGCCGGCGACCAGCCAGGAACAGCCATACAGCGAAGTCGCTGAAAGCGGTTGTTCGATGGCGCTATTGATCCATTGCGGACACCCTCGCGGCGACTTAACTGTGCGATGGCGAACTTCCTGGCGCTCTCATGCTCCAAACGTGCAGATCGAGGTGCATCTCGCCCGCACGGCGCACCTGCTGCAAGCGCTCAAGCCCGGGGAAATCGAGATCAGCTTCGTTGCAACGCCAGGAGGGACGGTCGATCCCGCGCAGCCGAGCGTACGGTTGCGCACTTCTCCGAGGGTCCGTATGGCTGCCTCTGAATACGTCCACGATCCGTTGCAGCCCGTTCCACTGATACTGCCCAACGAGCCGAGCGGCTACCGCGCGACGGCACTCGCCACTTTGGATGCGCACCGAATTTCCTGGCGCATCCGACACGCATCAACTTCGCTCGCCTTCAGCGGCGTACGGGCCGCGGTGCACGCGGGCCTCGGCATTATGGTGAGGACAATTGAGATGCTTTATTCTGCGCTGCGCGTTCTGTCAGAATCCGAAGGGCTGCCGCGACTTCCTAACATCGGCCACAATCTCTACCTGCGCCACGAGCGAGTAAGCCCGCCGGCGCAAACGGCTGTTTGAGTCCGTGGGTGAAGGCGGAGTCCGTCAGCCGATCCGAGTGCGACGCGCGCGTGCCAAGGTCGTGGCAAGCAGGTCGCTTGTTAGAAATTGAAACAATGTTCTGGCTCATCCTCGCCGCCGCGATCACCGGACTGTTGTGGTACATGATCAAGGCCCCAGGCGTGTCCTATTCGGGCCCGCTCAAGCCTGTCACCGGGGACGAGGTGCAGCTCGTGGAGAACTTGAGTCGCCATGTCATCGCGATCGCCAGCCGTGAGCACAACCAGTTCCAGTTTGCCGAACTCGAGGCTTCGGCGCGTTACATCGAGCGCACGTTTGAGGGTTATGGTTACTCTGTCGATACGCATCGCATCGCGACGCCATCGGGCGAGGTGCGCAACGTCGAGGTGGAAGTCAGGGGCGCGGCGCTTGCATCCGAGATCATCGTTGTCGGCGCGCACTATGACTCCGTCGTTGGCGCCGTTGGGGCGAACGACAACGGCTCGGGGGTTGCCGCGGTGCTCGAGCTTGCGCGGCTGTTCCGGGAGGCGAAGCCCGCACGCACGCTGCGCCTGGTCGCGTTCGTGAACGAGGAGCCACCCTTCTTCGGGACCAACCAGATGGGAAGCCGAGCCCACTCGCAGCGCTCGAAGGAGCGCGGGGAGAACATCGTCGCAATGCTCTCGCTCGAGACCATCGGCTACTACTCGGACAAACCTGGCAGCCAGCGCTATCCGTTTCCGCTCGGGTTCTTTTACCCCTCTACGGGCAATTTCATCGCGTTCGTGTCGAACCTGTCTTCACGCGCGTTGCTGCACGAGGTTATCGCGAGCTTCCGCCGCCACGCCGATTTTCCCTCCGAAAGCGTGGCCGCTCCCGCATTCATCCCCGGGGTGGACTGGTCCGACCACTGGTCCTTCTGGAAAGAGGGCTACCCGGCACTGATGGTGACCGACACCGCGCCCTACCGCTATCCGTACTACCACACGGCGCAAGATACGCCGGACAAGGTGGACTACGAGCGCGCCGCGCGCGTAGTGACGGGTCTCCAAGGGATGCTGAGCGAGCTGCTTGCAGCCCGAGCGCTCGGCGCGACGGAGTAAAATGCTACCCAGGACCTGGAGGTTGGCATGAGCACGCATCCTGTGAAACGAGCTCAACGCGCGCTGCGCGAGATCGACACCAATGCAGTCGAGGTCATGCCGCCAGCCAACCCGTTTTTCACTTTCCGCTATTCGCTCACGGAAATTTCGGCGGTGGGTGGCAAGGCCCATGTCAAGTCCAGACAGGCGCGTCTCGAGGACGGCAAGCTCACCACCGAGACCTTCGAGGGCGACGTCGATCGCACTGCGTACGATCGTATGGTGGGGGATGCGCAGCGCCACTTCCTGGACCAGACAGCGCTCTACCTGAAGTCCTTTTGGCTGTTGCCGTTTTCGCGGAATCCGCGTTCCGACCGCGACTGACGTTGATGCTTACGATCACTTCCAACGCGTTCGCGCCCAGCAGGGCGATTCCTCCGCTCTACACCTGCGAGGGCAAGGATCTCTCGCCGCCGCTGGCCTTTGGCGGCGTGCCGGCCGGTACGAAGAGCCTCGCCCTCATCGTCGACGACCCGGATGCGCCCGATCCCGCCGCGCCCAGCATGACTTGGGTGCATTGGATGCTCTACAACATGCCGGCGGCAACACCCGGACTGCCCGAGGCGATCAAGTCGAGTGCGTTGCCGGCCGGCACGCGCGAGGGGCAGAACGATTGGGGTCGCACCGGCTACGGCGGACCGTGCCCGCCGATCGGCCGGCACCGCTATTTCCACAAGCTCTACGCGCTCGATGTTGTCTTGTCCACGCTCGCGCGCCCGGACAAGCCCGCACTGGAGAAAGCGATGCAGGGGCACATCCTCGAGCGTGCGGAACTTATCGGCACGTATCAGAAGAGCCGATGACTGCGCTATAGACGTCTGTCATTTGAAGCTCCGCGACCACGACATCCTGCTCGTCACCGACGTGCAGAACGACTTTCTCCCCGGTGGGAGATTGGCTGTTCCCAATGGCGATGCCATAGTGCCGGTCATCAACGCGCTCTCGCGATGCTTTGCGCATGTGGCCCTGACCCAGGACTGGCACGCCCCTGGACACTTGTCGTTTGCATCGAGCCACCCCGGCAGGGTTGCGTTCGACATGATTGAGTTGCCGTACGGCCAGCAGGTGCTCTGGCCGGATCATTGCGTGCAGGGCACCGCAGGCGCACAATTCTCGCCGGCGCTCACTGTTCCGCACGCTGAGCTGATCATTCGCAAGGGTTATCGTCGCGAGATCGACAGTTACTCGGCCTTCTGCGAGGCCGATGGCAAGACACTGACCGGCCTTGCAGGTTACCTGCGGGAGAGAGGGTTCACGCGCGTCTTCCTCGTCGGCCTCGCAACCGACTTCTGCGTGGCCTATTCGGCGGTGGACGCTCGCCGTGCCGGTTTCGAGGTCGTCGTCATCGAAGACGCTTGCCGCGCGATCGACACTGTCGGCTCTCTTGCCGCGGCATTGTCACGCATGGAAGCGGCCGGAGTTGCTCGCGTTATGGCGGAGCAGGTCACGGCTCATTCGAGAAGCGCGGCAAGATAGCCGGTCATGCTGCCTTCCAATTGGGGAGTTTACTTGCCGTTGCCCGCCAGCGCATTCATCTTTAGGAACCGTGATGGTTGCGGTTCCCGCAAAGAATGCGACATGTCTGGAACCGGCCAACTGCGGTCCTTGCGCCTCACGTTCTATTGCGGTCGTTCGAAGCCGCGATCGACCCACAGTAGCCGATCCAGCGTAGACTTCCCGCGTCTTTCCAGGGAGGGAAAGTATGGACCGCGTTGCTCGCCGGGACTTCCTAATTGCCGTCGGTGCGTTTCTCACCTTGCCGCTCGCTGCCGAGGCACAGCAAGCGGCCCGCCTGCCGCGAATCGGTGTCCTTCTTTCGGGAGGTGCCGGCACTGGCGCGGCGAACCTTGATACGGAGGTCTTGCGCCAGGGGTTGTGGGAGCTGGGCTATGTCGAGGGCCGCAGCGCCGTCATCGAATGGCGATGGTGGGAAGGAAAGCCCGAACGGCTGCGCGACGCGGTCGCGGAAATGGTGCGACTCAATCTCGATGTCATCGTCGTCGGCGGTTCCGAGGCAACCCAGGCCTTGAAGGAAGCGACCCGGTCGATCCCGATCGTATTCGTCGGCCCCAGTTATCCGGTCGAGGAAGGCTTGGTGGCGAGTTTTGCGCGACCGGGCGGCAACATCACCGGGATCACCGTGGCGCAGTCCGATTATGTGCCGAAGATGCTTCAGCTGTTGCGGGATGTGGTCCCGGCACTCGCCGACGTCGGCGTTATCTGGAGCCCGGCCAATCCGGGTTCAACGTTTCTCTTCAGGGATATGGAAGCGGCGGCCGGCGCCCTGAAGGTGAAGATTCTGTCGGTGCCCATGGGCAGCACCGCGGACGTGGAACCTGCCTTGGCGACCATAGCGCGCGCTCGTCCACGCGCGCTGATCCTGAACCCGGCTGTAACGCCCATCGCCAACGCAGAGCGAATCAGCGAGCTGGCAATCCGGCTGCGGATACCGTCGATCACGCAGTTAAAAGCGTTGATGGAACGGGGTCTGCTCCTGTCCTACGGCGCAGATGCTCGGGATATCCAACGACGCGTCCCCAGCTATGTGGATCGCATTCTCAAGGGCGCAAAGCCTGCCGACATGCCGGTCGAGCGGCCGACCAAGTTCGAGCTGGGCATCAACATGAAGACAGCCAAGGCGATCGGAATCGCGATCCCACCACCGCTGTTGCTGCGCGCGGACGTAGTAGTTCAGTAAAGTCGTGCGCTCTCGGTGGGTCGCCCGCGTTGTACATGCCGACTCGATCGCGGCCGCCGCTGAACGTCGGCGAAGGCCAAGACCAGACCGTCAGTGTCGCCGTCAAAATTTCCCGAAAGTCACCCGGCGGCGGGCGTACTATGGTTGGACTTCCATTCGCAGACGAGGTGATTCAGTGATTGATTGAGGTCATTCAGTGATGCACTAGTGCGCGTTGCGTAGCCATTTCTCTGTAATTCAGAGGGAGACAATAGTGGATCGCGAGAGGCTGGGGCTCGGGAAAGTGAGCGAGCCATCAGTATCACCCAACGACATGGACGGCATGGCGATGGGACGACGTGCGTTCCTTTTCGCGATCGTGGCGTTGTGCCCTCTCGTCGCCGTTCCGGCCGCTGCACAGTATCCGAGCAAGCCGATCCGGTTGATCGTGCCATTCCCGGCAGCTGGCGCAGCCGATCTCTCGGCCCGCACGATCGCGCTGCCTCTGTCGCAGGCTTTGGGCCAGCCAATCGTCGTCGAAAACAAGCCTGGCGCAGATGGCGCCATCGCCGCCGATATCGTTATCAAATCAGCGCCGGACGGCTATACCTTGTTCTTCGGGACTAGCACGGCGCTCTGCAGTGTTCCCGCGATGCGCAAGGACCCGCCGTATAACCCAGTGGTGGATTTCACGCCGATCTCCCTCGTCGGTACGTTTGGCTTCTTCCTATTCGTACATCCGAGCGTGCCGGCGCAGTCGATGCGCGAGCTCTTGGACTACGCGCGCGCCAATCCCGGCAAGCTCAATTACGGCACTGGCAACAGCACCAGCGTGCTAGCCACGGCGAGACTCAAGGTGCAGGAACGCTTAGAGATGGTAGAGATACCATACAAAGGTGACGGGCCGGCGACTAGTGATCTCGTAGCTGGCCGCGTCCAGCTGATGATCGCGACCCCAGGCACGGCGGCGCCCTTCGTCAAGGAAGGAAAGCTGCGCGCGCTCGTGACGCTGTTGCCCAATCGCAGTCCGTTGCTACCCGACGTGCCGACGAGCGCGGAAGCCGGCTTGCCGCCGCTCCCGATCGAGCCGTGGGCCGGCTTGTTCGGTCCGGCGAAAATGCCGAAGGAGATCGTCGCGCGGATCGCTCGGGAGGCGGCTGCGGTCGTCGCGCGACCCGACGTGCGCGAGCAGCTCGAACGCTATGCGTTCGACGGCCGCAGCTCGACGCCCGAGGAGCTCGCCGCATTCCTCAAGGATCAGGTCGACATATGGAGCCGCACGGCCCGGGAAGTCGGAATCGCGCCGAATTAGAGATGGAACGTTGTGCTGGGTGCGAGGAGCGTCTCGCTTGAACTTCTTCTCGGTCTGCTTCGGAGATGCGCTCGCAAACTCGCGCGAAGCTGGTCGATCTTCCTGTCGAGCAGGCGACATTCGCATAGGTTGTCAACCAGAAGGCTCCGAAATAAGGCCCTGACCGGCCACAACGGGACGTAGCGCTTGCTCCTCCAAAGCGGACGCGGCCAAGCCCGATCATCCCCGTGGTCACGGTCTCAGAGGTAGTATTGTCGGCCTGCCATTTGCTGCTCGATCGCCAATCAAGAATCGAACCTTACCCGATGACTGCTGATTCGAACCCAATGAACGGCGCGGAGAGCCTGATGCGCACGTTGGTGGCCAACGGCATCGATACCTGCTTCGCCAACCCCGGCACCTCCGAAATGCATTTTGTCGCCACGCTCGACAAGGTAGATGGTTTGCGTTGCGTGCTCTGTCTTTTCGAAGGTGTAGTCACCGGTGCGGCGGACGGCTACTACCGCATGGCCGAACGACCAGCCGCAACGCTGCTCCATCTTGGCCCCGGACTGGCCAACGGTCTAGCTAACCTTCATAACGCGAAAAAGGCTGGTTCAGGCGTCGTGAACATTGTTGGTGAACACGCGAGCTACCACATCCGTTGTAACGCCCCGCTCACCGCCGACATCGAGGGCCTTGCCGGTCCCATGTCGCATTGGGTACGAACCTCGGCGAGTTCGAACGCCGTTGCACGCGACGGAGCGGAAGCAATTGCAGCCGCCAGCGCGACTCCTGGTCACATCGCGACCCTTATACTGCCTGCTGACGCGGCATGGGGACTCGCCGACGGCATCGCGCAAGCTCCGGCAGTGCCGCGACGTCGCGAGGTGTCAGACGGGGCGGTCGATGCGGCGGCCAAGGCATTGAGCGCCGGAGAGCCGGCGGCGCTGCTGCTCGGTGGCGCGGCGGTAAGGGAAAGGGCACTGCATCTGGCTGGCAAGATCGCCGCAGCAACAGGCTGCACATTGCTGTCCGAATTCGGCCTTCCACGACTTCAGCGCGGCGCCAATCGTGTGCTAACCCGGCGCATTCCGTATCCGATCGATGCGGCTGTAGCGCTCTTGAAGGACTTTAAGTCGGTAGTGCTTGTCGGTGCGAAACGGCCAGTCGGATTTTTCGCATATCCCGGCAAACCGAGTTACCTTTTGTCGGACGCATGTCGCGTCACGGAACTGGCGACAACCGAGGACGACATTGTTGCCGCTCTGGAGGCGCTCGTCGAGCGAGTTGGTGCGCGAAAACTCGCCCCGATCGGCATGGTTGCGCTCACGCGACCTGGCTTGCCCAGCGGTCGCATCACCACAGAAGGTATTGGCGCCGTGCTCGGCGCCCTGATTCCGGAGAACTCGATCGTCGTCGATGAGGCGATCTCAACCGGCCGTGGGTTCGACCTGCCGACGGGCAGCGCGCCCCCACATGACTGGCTGAGCATCGTGGGAGGTTCGATCGGCTTCGGGCTGCCGGCGGCCGCCGGCGCCGCGATCGCCTCGCCGGACCGGACGGTCATTGTTCTTGAAGGCGACGGCAGCGCCATGTACACGCTGCAGGCCTTATGGACGATGGCTCGCGAAAACCTGAACGTAAAAGTTCTCGTGTTCGCGAACCATGGCTACCAGATTCTCAAGTCAGAACTCGCGAGCATTGGCGCGGGAAAATCAGAGGGCAAGGCTACCGCCATACTGACCATAGACAACCCTACGCTGGATTGGGTCGCGCTCGCCAAAGGCCATGGGGTGACGGCGTCGCGCGTCGATAATCTGGATTCGCTGGCTTCCGAGTTTCGACGAGCACTCGCGAGCCATGGACCCAACCTGATCGAAGTGGTGATGTAAGCTAGAGCGGCCGCTCTGGTCCATTGCGAGTGGCTGGAGTGGGTCGGTCAGAGTCAGGCTCAAGTAAGGGACACCGGATGGCGCAGCGTTCTATGCGGGGCGCGGATGCCTTGGTACGCTCACTGCAAGATGCAGGCGTCCGGCGCTTGTTCACGCTCTCCGGCAACCACATCATGCCGGTGTTCGACGCGGCGCTGGATGCCGGTATCGAGCTGATCCATACGAGGCACGAAGCAGCTACCGTGCACATGGCTGACGCGTGGGCTCGACTCACCGGCGAGATCGGTGTCGCGCTTGTGACCGGCGGCCCCGGACACGTTAACGCGGTCTCAGCGCTCTACACCGCGTACATGGCAGAGTCGGCGGTGTTGCTACTCTCCGGGCACGCTCCTTGTTCACAGCTCGGCCTGGGGGCGTTCCAGGAAATGCAGCAAGCCGAGATTGCCAAGCCATTGACCAAGGCCGCGTGGACAAGCGAGCACGCCAACTTGCTGTCTCGCGATCTCGCAACAGGGTGGCGAACCGCGATCTCCGGTCGATCTGGACCTGTGCACATAAGCTTGCCTACAGATGTCCTCGAGGCCACTATCACCGGCGAGGGTGATCTGCTGCCGCACGATGCGTTCACCGCGGCAACGCAAACGCTCGCGCTCGCCGACGCCCAAGCCTTACGCGAGCGGCTTCACGCAGCGAAGCGGCCCATCGTCCTTACGGGCCCGGCGACGTTGACGCATGCCGGTCGTGCCCGGGTGAAGGCATTGGAAGAGCGCTTGTGCGTACCCGTGATCGGCATGGAGAGCCCGCGCGGGATCGCCGATCCCGCGCTCGGCGCATTCGCAGAAGTCCTGGCAATGGCGGACGTCGTGCTGCTGCTCGGCAAGAAGTTGGATTTCACACTCAAGTTCGGACGACCACCCGTGTTTGCCGCAACGTGCGAGTTCATGCATGTCGATCCTGACGATTGCGAGCTCGCGCGGAGCCGCACTGCCTTCGGATCGCGACTTTGTTCGGCAATACGTGCGGACACGTTTTCGGCAATCGAAGCTTTGACGCGTGCGACGCCCGAGGCGTCATCACGTGGAAGCGGCTGGCACGACGAAGTGCGCCAAGCGATCGCCTATCGTCCCTCGGCGTGGGATCGCGCGACGGCGGGAGCGGGTCGCCTACATCCGGTGCAGGCGCTGCGGCCGCTTCAGCAAATCCTGGACCGCAATCCGGACTCGGTTCTCGTCAGCGACGGTGGTGAGATTGGCCAGTGGGCCCAGGCCTGTCTGAGCGCGCCGCGTCGGGTGATCAACGGGGTCGCCGGTTCGATCGGATCGGCCTTGCCGTTCGCGCTGGCAGCGCGGATCGCGCAACCCAAGGCGCCAGTCATCGCGATACTGGGCGACGGCACGTTCGGCTTTCACTGCGCCGAGATCGACACCGCCGTGCGTTACGGGCTGCCATTCTTGGCCGTTGTCGGCAACGACGCGCGCTGGAATGCGGAGTACCAGATCCAGCTTCGTGACTACGGTCGCGAGCGAACAATCGGTTGCGAACTGTTGCCATCGCGTTACGACAAGGTGTGCATCGGCTTCGGTGGTTACGGTGAGCACGTGACGGTAGCGGAGGCACTATTGCCAGCCGTCGAACGCGCGCTGAATAGCGGCTTGCCCGCGTGCCTCAACGTCATGATCGACGGACTGCCTGCACCGAACATCAAGCGATGAAGCATTTTTCAAGGCCAACATGAAAATCATCGCATCGGGTTTGCAGTTTCCGGAAGGTCCGGTCGCCATGCCGGACGGATCGATTGTCCTCGTTGAGATAGCACGGGAAACGCTTTCGCGCATCACCCCGGACGGCCGCGTTGAAGTGGTCGCCAGCATTCGCGGAGGACCCAACGGGGCTGCCCTGGGGCCCCACGGCAGGATGTACGTCTGCAACAACGGCGGGTTTGCATGGATCAGGGAACGCGGCACCTTCCGTCCTTATCTGCAGAGTCAGGACTATGGGGGCGGCAGCATCGAGATCGTAGATCTGAACACTGGCAAGGTCGAGCGAATTTATTCGCACTGTGGCGAGCATGCGCTGCGCGGCCCCAACGATCTCGTGTTCGACGCTCACGGGGGATTCTGGTTTACCGATCTCGGCAAGCGGCGGCCCCGAGATATGGATCGCGGCTTCGTTTACTGGGCACGCGCCGATGGTTCCGAGATTCGCGAAGTGATTGGCCCGATCCTCACACCCAATGGAGTGGGCCTATCGCCGGACGGCGGCACCCTCTATGTCGCCGAGACCGAGACCGGACGTGTATGGTCGTGGGAGATCACCGCCCCCGGAGAAGTACGCAACCGTCCATGGCCCTCACCACACGGCGGCACGCTTGTCGCTGGGCTGCCAGGCTACTCGCGACTCGACAGTCTGGCGATCGCTGCATCCGGGAACATTTGCGTGGCGGCACTTCACAGTTGCTGCATTGTGGAGATCGCGCCGGAAGGATCGTACGTCAGGCATCATCCGGTCCCGGACCTCAGTGTGACCAATCTCTGCTTCGGCGGCCCGGACCTACGAACTGTGTACGTCACCATGTCTCACGAAGGACACCTCGGAGCTATGGAATGGCACGAGCCAGGATTGCGATTGAATTGGCAGACGCAGTAGCCAAGATTCAAGCGTCGCTGGTGACGGGCCGGGTTCGGCCAACTTCTGACGTAGCGCGATGCGCTCCATTGCAGTCATTGGTCGGTGCTCGTCGGCCACGACCGATCAATCGCTTATACGGTCTACGCGCGTGAGGTAGGCCTCGATACCCCGGACGGATGTCGCTTGCCGTGAAAGATGACAAAGCGTCTAATCCAGTCGCAATAAGCCTGCTCGGTCCGGATGCTGTAGTACTTCTCAGTTCCTGTCGCGGACGCGGTCGCGCAGCAGGACAGGTGGAATCGCCCCCCATCGAGCAGCGCCTTTCGGCCCCCGAATTGCATACCAGAGCCGTGATTCTCCGGGACTTTCAAGCATCGTCCCTTAGGTCATTTGACCGATCTCCGGCTGCAATGAACTCGGAGGCGCCTCCTTTGGATGCGGCGCGTTCGAACCATACACCTCGTTGGGCGCCACATGGAGGACGCTTATGAAACTGAGCCGTCGATTAATCAGATTGCTCTCGCTTCTTCTCGTTGGAGGGGATGTGCCGGAACACAAGAGAACGCCATGACAGCCGCAGCAAATCCGGTCGCGTTAGCACAAGACTATCCAGCCAAGCCAGTGCGCATAATTGAGCCGTTCGGGGCGGGCGGTGGGCCCGATCTGTTGGCCCGTGCCCTGGCCCCGAAGCTTTCTGAGCTGTGGAGCCAACCCGTGACAGTGGAGAACATCCCAGGTGCGGGAGCCACGGCGGGCCCCGCGCAGGTCGCGAAGTCACCAGCCGACGGTTACACGCTGCTGATAAACACCAACGCTCAGGCATACAGTGCGGCGCTCTTGAAGGACCTCCCGTATGACCCGTTGAAGGATTTCATCCCGATCATTCCACTCACGAAGCAGCCCTACGTGCTCGTCGCAGGCAAGGCGGCGGGTGTTGCTACTGTTGGAGAACTCATTGCGGCGGCGAAGGCAAAACCGGGTGAGCTGAATTTTGGCTCCACCGGTGTAGGCACCGGCACGCACATTGGAGTCGAGAAATTCAATCAAGCGGCGGGCATCAAGGCGCTGCACGTGCCTCCCTTGCCGAGCGATTCGAACGCCGATACGATCGCCAACGCGATAAGCGGACGCTTCACTTACTATTTGGTGCCTATCTCTCTTGCCCTGCCCCATATTTGCGACGGCACACTCGTTGCGCTAGGCGTGAGTACCGCGCGGCGCTCAACCTTGCTCGCGGAGGTGCCGACAATCGCAGAGGCGGGCGTCGCCGGATTCGATTTCCCGATCTGGTATGGAATATGGGTCCCGGCTGGCACTCCGACCGGCGTGGTTGACAAGCTTGCGAATGACATCGGGCGCGTGCTCGCCGGGCCGGATCTGCGCGACTGGATCGCTAAACACGGGGGCGAGCCAATGAACATGACGCAGCCCGAGTTTGCGCGCTTCGTGCGGAGCGAGAGTGAAAGCGCAGCGCGGCTCATCCTAGCCGCTGGGTTCAAGCCCCAATAGCCGACTGTGTGACGAATCCCCAATCAGGGAGAAGGTCGTGCGCAAACCGCTGAACGTCCGGTTTTCGTAGCGTTCGATGGCCGGTTAGGGTTGCGGGCTCAACCGGTCCCCGGGCCGATCCGTTTACTTCGCCGCCGTCGTCGCATCCTTCACGCACTTCTTCACAAAACTCGACTTCGCGGCGCCGGCCAACTTCTTCTCCGTCGCCTGGGTCGTGCAAGCCGTCGTCGCCGCTTCTGTCGCGTCCTTGTCGCACTTCTTGATGAAGCTCGACTTGGCCGCCCCGGCGAGCTTCTTCTCGGCAGCCTGCGCTTCGCAGGATGGGTTGGCCGCGAACGCGGTGGTGCTGGCAAACAGGGTGATCGCTATGGCAACGAGGAGACTCTTCATGACACGTCCTTTCATGTTTTGGAATAATCATTGGCCGCCGTGGTCGCAGTGCCAATCTCGCGACCGGGCTGTCCAACTCGCATATGCTACACGCGTTAGGACGACGGTATCTCGAATGCCCGGCGGTCGGTTACGTTCGATTTTCGCGCCAGTACGTGCCGGCGGCGTGTCGACGGCGTCACCAGACGGTGGGCGCAAGCAGCAGCGGCGTCTCGCCAGTGGCCGTTGCGCCGTACAAGAACCGGACGCCCATTAGCCGGCCGTCGTCAAGGGCAATACAAGAACGGCGCAAATCATTTGCGTTAATACCGAACAACAACCTCAGCCACGTTCGTTCCTACAGACGCTAACCGCGCCCGTTTTCTCACGCGTTGGTTGCGAACCGAATCGCACCAGACACCCGTCAGGATCAAGCTTGCCGCGATGCTCTGCGACCGCCCTGGTGGCTTGTGCCACCCCAGAGAAACTTTGGTGCCAAGCCGTGTCCAAGGGGCTGCTTGCATTCCCTATGGCTATCGCCGCGATGACGACGCCAGTCCTTTGGTGGCTCATGGCTTGGGCGATTCAGCAATCTGTATTCATGCAGATGGCGCAAAGGCGGCGTCCAAATCATTCAAGTAGTTTCACAACAGTCCGGTTTCCTGGCTCACCGCCTTTGGCCAAACCGTTACCCGAAACACAGGTGCACATCGAAGGGCTTCTGGTCCCGCAGCATGTGGTAGCAGGCCCGTGCCAGCTTGTGCGCCAGAGCCTTGATCGCCAAGACGCGGTTCGTCTTGCTCTTCTTGCGATCATAGAAGCTCTTGGCTTGCGGACAGCAGCGTAGGGCGAAGTTCGCTGCCTCCACAAACGCCCAGGCGAGGTACTTGTTCCCGTTCTTAGTGTTGCCTTCACCCTTCTTCTTGCCATTGCTTTCCCGCAAGCTGTCCACGCAGCGGCAGTAGGAACTGAAATTGCCCACCTGCGCAAAGCGACCGATCGAGCCCGTCTCGAGCATGATCGTGGTCGCCAGTGTCTGGCCAATGCCCGGAACGGTCTTGAGCAGGCGATACTCCGGTCGCAAGCTCACCCGTTCCTTGAGTCGCCTCTCCAACGCTTCGATTTGTTGCCCCAAGGCTTGGCTGACCGCGCGGTTGGCCTCCACCGCCAGCGCCACGTCGGGCGCAAACCCGAACTCTTCGACCTGCTCGGCCGTCAGCCGTTTGACCGCCTCGCCCTTCATCCGAGCTCCCGTCTGTCGCATCAGGATGCCCTCGATCGATAGAATCTGGGCCGTGCGGTAGCGCACCAGCTGCATGCGCTTGCGCGCCAGGTCGCGCGCCCCACGCTCCTCGCGCGGATAGATGTAACCTTCGGCCAACAATCCCAACCGCAGCAGGTGCGCCAGATACGCCGCATCCGCGAAGTCCCCGCTGTGCTTGAGCCCCTCGTACTTCTTGATCGCGCTCGGGTGCGCCAAATGCACCTGGTAGCCTGTAGCCATTAGTCCGTCTACCAGCCAGTACCAGTTGTACGTGCTCTCGATCACCACGCCTGCCAGATCTTCCCGATGCGGCTCCAGTGCCGCGCCGATTTGCCCCAGATCGTTCGGCAACCGCTTGTTGAACACGATCCGGTCCGCCTCGTCGCTGACGATCACCACCGAATTATTCGAATGCAGGTCTATGCCACAATATTTCACGTCGGCCTCCGTCGGGTCAAAGTGCAACTTCGCAAATTGACTTTAACCCCGCCGCTTCACGGCGGCGAGGAGGCCGGCTACATGATCATCATTCAACGGCGATCGACTCGAGGCGTTCGATCACTGAATCACCTCATCCGCACACAGCAGCAGCGATTGCGGAATTGCTAAGCCGATTCCCGTTTCAAAATACTTGCGTTGAAGTGGAAGCTCGACCCTGGTCCAAGTCAGTTTCGATTCTGATGACAGATCCCCGCCTCCGCCGGGCAGCGACGGGGCTAGCCTACTTGCTCACGACTTCCCATTTGCCGTTCTTGACTTCAAAGATCGTTAGCAGTCCTTTCGTCAAGTCGCCATTTTTGTCGAACTCGAGGTCGGCCGTAACTCCCGGGTATTTGATCCTCGCGAGCGCCGGCAGATACTTCGCCGGGTCGGTCGAGTCAGCCGCCTTCATCGCCGCCGCGATCACCATCACTCCGTCGTAGAAATAAGGCGTGTACAAGCCGATGTCCTGGTTGTAACGCGTCTTGTACTTGGCCGCGAACGCCTTCCCGCCCGGCCGGGATTCCAGCGCGGCGCCGGGTGTCGACGCGATGTTTCCTTCTGCCGCTGGGCCCGCCAGCTCGATGAACTTGGCGGAGTTTATCGTTTCACCGCCCATCAATGGAATATTCATCCCCAGTAACTTCATTTGCCTAGCCATCGGCCCAGCCTGCGCGTCGTAGCCGCCGAAGAAAATTGCATCGGGTTTGACAGCTTTGATCGACGTAAGAAGGGTATTGAAGTCTATGGCCTTGTCATTGGTGTGTTCGCGTTTGACCACTTGACCGCCCGAAGCCTTTACCGCAGCCTCGAAGGAGTCCGCCAACCCTTGGCCGTAGGCACTAGCGTCGTCGATCACTGCGAGTCGTTTGAGCTTCAGAGTTTTTACCGCGTATTCACCGAGCGCCGTCCCTTGCTTGTCATCGTCGGCCATTAATCGGAACGCGGTCTTGAAACCCTGGTGCGTGTATTTGACGTTAGTCGACACCGAAAGCTCTGGAATGCCGGCTTCGTTGTACACACGGGATGCCGGAATCGTCACGCCCGAATTGAAGTGGCCGACAACCCCAGCGACCTTGGCGTCGACCAACTTCTGGGCAATCAACGGCCCTTGTTTCGGATCGGCTTGATCATCCTCGGCCTGGAGCTGGAATTTCACTGCCTTGCCGCCTATCGTAAGGCCTTGGGCGTTTAGCTCGTCAATCGCCATTTGAGCGCCGTTCTGGTTATCCTTGCCATAGTTGGCCTGTGGCCCGGTCAGCGGTGACGCGAAGCCGATCTTGACCGCTTCTTGCGACTGGGCTGCGCCCGTCGCCAGCGCGATCAAAACGCCTAGCGTGATCGCGAGCGTGCTGATTTGTCTCTGAGAATTCAAGATTGGCTCCTTATCTATCGCTGCCGGTGTTGGAGTCTTGACCGTCCGAGGTCTCCGGTTCGCCTCAGCGTTTTCAGTCTACACCGATACGTCATCAAGACTGAATGACCGGCAGGAGTCGACCCAACTCGGTCATTGGGCTACGCTGAAAGCGGACGCACAGCGTGCATCCAAACGTGGAGTTGAGGCGCCTGCGCGGCTTTTCGCGCAGGTCGCCTCGAACGAAGGGTTAGGTCGCGGACACGGACCGGAACGGGCAAAATGAAACTCAACGTTCTGGGCCAACGGGACCTCTCCACGGAACGAGCATCGGAACGGTATTTTGATAGTGACGGTACGTGTCACCGAACTCGGCGACAAGGTCTCTTTCCTCAAGATATGAGCCGAGGGCGAGCCAGACAGTCCACAGCACATTGAAGAGCAAGCGGTCCGTGCTCATGGCAGGAGTGGCCCAGATGAGAACGAGCATAAAGAAGTACAAAGGATGTCGGACCCAGAGATAGGGGCCGCGGACAGTAAACCGTGGCGCCTGCGGTTGTTTGCTGTCAAGGCGAGCCGCGATGCTAGAGCGGCCAAATGGATCGAACGCTTTGAGTGCCCAAATGCCCCACATGGAACCAGCAATGGCAAGTAGGAAGGCAGCATGGAGCAGCAAGGCCGGGAGGCCCTGCATCTCAAAGAGAATCGTGTTCGATCGCTGCCAGAAGAGCACAACGGCAGTGAGAGCTGTACCGGACGCGATTGCATAGGTTGCAGAGTAGTAGTGGGCCGGTATGGTCGACGAAAGCCAAGTGCGAAATGACGACCGTATCATTCCGCTGTGCTGGAGGAAGAACACCACAGAAAGGAATCCATCCAATAGGAGCGCCTGCGGTTCCGAGATATTGAGACGAAAAATGGTGAAAGGCCCAGCGACAAGGAAGGCTCCAAATACGAGAAAGGAACCGCCGCCAATCAGGATGGCAAGAACCATTACGGAATACGCAATAAGTGGATTTACCGAGAGCACCGGCCGAAGCTTCCGCGACCTAACGAGTGAATTGAGCAGCCGTGAGCCGGCGAGCGAAGCGCTGCCGGCGAACGGTCCGCCCGAATGATGGGTTAGCCCCAGAGGGATACTCCTCATTCAGGATCACCTTATGTCCACCAACCGGCGCGTTGCTCTAAAGTGCGCGAGTGCGGCGACGAGAAGAAGAATTGTCAAGGCGGCGGATATCAGACAGTAAATGCAGAAAGCGTGAATGAAGGCGAACTGAATGTACATGAAGTATATCGAGGAGGACACGCCTAGCGCCGCGTACAGAAGCGCACCCAAGCGCAACCCGCGCGAGAACGGGTCGAATGCGAGGAGTCCCGCCAATGCGAACATGTATACGTAAAAGATAAGGCCGAAATACCCCATCGGGACGCCGAAGATGCGCGCATGCGGACTGTTCGCGACGGTGTTGCAGCCATCGATGGGTGGGGGACACCACAGCAGTTGGCTGGTATAGATCGCATAGGAGTCATAAAACGCATCGGCTATACCGATGAACGCGAACAAGAGCATAAGGTACGGGGCGAAGGTGGCCATGTTTCTATTCATTCTGATACTCCTGAATAGCTAACGAGGCTCCAGAAAACGCGCGATCACGACCCCATTCTGGTGTTAGGCCGTCGGATTGCAGTTGAGTCTAGTTGGCAAGTGCGGCAGAAGAGCTTCATCTCTGGACGATTTTCGTTTCGTTTGTTTCGTATGCCTCAGGCGGCTGTCGAATGATTCAAGACGAGCCTCACGTATTCAGCCTCGACGGTTGCGTCATGACTACTCCCTTGCCACGTGCGTCACCTGGTCATGGGAAGGAAGAGATGTGGACGACCGCTTGTATGGTGTTTTCGGCTTTCTTCTGAAACAGTGAAGGAGCCGGGGTGGCGGGACCGATGACCGCATCTGCTCTCACTCTCGAGAGACAGACTTCTAAAGAATTCCCCCACCCACACCACCAAGCGTCGATGAGGAATCTAGCGGCGACGACCGCCGATTTGAACGCAAGCTGACGCAGGTGTGTTCCACCCCGGCAGCGCTAAGCTTAGTCAACGGAGGCACATCATGCAAAGCCCATCCGCAGTGCTCAATATCGGCGCCGATGTCGCCAAGGACGCGATCGTGGTGGCCTGTTCGGAAGGAACCTTCCCAGTGCGCGCGGTCGCTAATCAGCGCCCTGCGGTGCTGGCCTTTCTCAAGGGCCTGCCCGCCGGCAGCCGCATCGGCGTGGAATCCACCGGTACCTATCATGAGTTGTTCGCTGAGACTGCCCACCAGCTCGGGTTTCGGGTCTTCCTGCTCAATCCCAAGGACACCCACCACTATGCCAAGGCCGTCGGCCTACGGGGCAAGACCGATCGCGTGGATGCCGAGCTCATCGCGCGCATGATCGCCCACGAACACACCAAGCTGCACGCCTGGAACCCGCCCACGCCGCAGCAACGCGAGATTGATCGACTCATCAAGCGCCGTGCCACACTCATCTCTCTGCGTGAAGCAGTCGAAATGTCGCTGCATGAACTGGACGGATTCGCCGCCGATCTCAAGACGCTAAGAACGCGCTTCAATCAGCTCATCGCGCGCATTGACCTGCGGGTCAAGGCGTTGGTCGAGGCGAGTCCTGATCGCCAACAGAACTTCACGCGGTTGTGCACGATCACCGGCGTCGGCTCGGTCGTCGGCACCGCGCTGGTCAACACCCTGGAGCGTGTGCCCGTGAAGAGCGCGGATGCGTTCGTCGCCTTCACCGGCCTGGATCCCCGACCGGATGACTCCGGACAGCATCGCGGCAAACGGCGCCTCTCCAAACGCGGACCGGCCGAACTGCGCCGGCTGCTCTACCTGGCGGCGATGTCGGCAGCAAAGACGAAGACATGGCGCCCACTCTACGAGCATTACCGGGCCAAGGGACTATCCGGCACGGCAACCCTCGTCATCCTCGCCCGACGCATTGCTCGCACCGCCTGGTCGATCTATACCTACAAAACCGAATTCGATCCCGCGCGTCTCATGAATCCATTGACATGAACCATAGAATCTTTGGAGCACCAATTTGGAGGGCTGCTCTTGGCCGACTCCTGCCGAAGTTGCTCCCAGCAAGCAGACATTGGCGCGAACGTCCGCAATCGGGGTGAGGTTCAGGCCGGCGTCGAGCCTCGAAAGGAGACGTTTCCGCGAGCGTCCGCTATTGGCTCTGTGCGGGGGTGCGTGGGGAAGCCCCATACGGCGTCGACGACGAAGCGGTCGAGCGCTACTGGCGGGACCTCGTGCCTTAGGTCACCAGTCGCCGTGGTCTACTTAGACCGGACGGTGCGGAAGTCAGGGTGACTGCGGCAGGTCACGCACGACTTCGTCATAGCGCCGGCCGATGGCAAGCATTCGAAAATGCGATTGGTGCTTCCTCGGCGGCGGCCCTAAATTGTCATTGGCGAGCAACAACCCATCGCCGGCTAAATGACATGGAGTCCATCAATGGAAAGCGACAAGTATGGTCAGCATCGCAATACACCGAGCCGTATCGGCGGCGCTGGAATGAGCACGCTGGATCACGCACGCGCCTACGAGGGCATGAAGCAGGCCATGGCCCTGGGCAATCTGACACTCGAAACAATGCGTCGCGTCCGCTCATTGTTGAGATCGCTGGGGCACGCAGTAGGTCGCCCTGATGGCTCGGTTAATCGGCAAGAAATTCGATCAGTGCCGAGGTAAATGCCGATGGCGCTTCAATGTTCGACAGATGCGCTGCGGGCAATTCGACGTAGTGTGCGTCGACAATGTGGTCCGCGAGAAATCGGGCATCCGCCGGCGAGGTCACCAAATCGTGGGTGCCGGCGATAACGAGGGTTGGCACCGCGATACGGGACGTCGAGTCGCGTTGGTCCATGTCGCGCACGGCGGCACAGGAGGCCACGTAGCCAGCCGCGGGCGTCGTCAGCAACATCTCGCGGGTGGCCCCAATGGCGTCCGGGGCGGACGCAATGAAGGGCGCGGTGTACCAGCGCGCGAGCACGCCGTCAACGATCGCAGCCATCCCGCCCTTGTTCACTGCATCGATGCGCGCGTTCCATATGTCGGGGGTGCCGATCTGTGCGGCGGTGTTGCACAGGACGATTCGCGACAGGCGCTGCGCTGCATTTGCACCAAGCCATTGACCAACCATGCCGCCCATCGAGAGACCACAGAACCGAATACGTTGCAGGCCGAGGTGGTCGAGCAGGCCGAGCGCATCGCGCGCGAGTTGCTCGATCGTGTACGGACCATGCGTCACGGCGGAATGTCCGTGGCCGCGGCTGTCATACCGCAGCACGCGATAGTGCGCAGCCAATGCTGGAAGCTGTGCGTCCCACATCGCCAAGTTGGTGCCAAGGGAGTTTGACAGCATGACGACCGGCGCATCGGCTGCGCCATCAAACCGGTAGTGAAGTCGTACATCGGCGAGTTCGACGTACGGCATGGCTCGATTCCCTGGTGGGTGACGAGTCAATGATCCGACAGGACGCGCTCGATGAAGGCGTCGGCCGAACCCAGGTAGGACAGCGGTTCGAACAGCCGCGCCAAGGCGGCAGCGTCGAGCACGGCGCGGACTTTCGGTTCGTCAAGCAACACGTCGCGCAGGTGGCGTCGATCCGCGACCGCGCGCTTGCATGCCGCGCCGACGAGCGAATGAGCGACATCGCGTCCAAGCTCAGGTGCCAGCGCCATCTGGACGGCTTCCGCCATGATCTGGCCTTGGGTGATGTCGAGATTCATCGCCATGCGCTGCGGGTCGACATCGAGGCCGGCAACGGTGCTCGACATCGCATCGAGCGCGCCCGCGGCAAGCATCGCGATCTGCGGCAGCGTGTCCCATTCGGCCGGCCAGTCGCCCAGGCCGCGTTCATGCTCCTGCACCGCCGCGGTGAGCATCGTGCTGACCAGGCCTGGCACCTGTACCGCAGCCGCAAGCGCGACGGCAGCGCCGACCGGATTGCGCTTGTGTGGCATCGTCGACGATCCACCCCGTCCCGGCGCGGCTGCCTCGAACACTTCGGCGACCTCGGTCTGCGCGAGCAGGGACAGGTCGCGCGCCAACTTGCCCAGTGTCGCTGTCAAAAGGCCGAGGACCGTGGCCACCTCGCAGATGGTGTCGCGTTGGGTATGCCATGGCGCGTCGGCAATGGCGAGTCCGAGGTCGGCGGCGAGCGCAACCTCTACCGCCGAACCCCGTGCTCCCAGCGACGCCAGAGTGCCGGCGGCCCCGCCGAATTGCAGCTGGCCAATGCGGGAGCGCAGCGACGTGATCCTTTGCTGATGCCGATCGATTGCACTCAAGGTCCCTGCGAGCTTGAGCCCCAGCGTCACCGGCAGCGCCTGTTGCAACCAGGTGCGGCCCACGAGCGGTGTCGAACGATGCCTGCGCACCTGGAGCGCCAGGACCGTGGCAAATCGGGCGAGGTCGGCACCAACGAGATCGAGCGCGTCGCGGAGTTGCAGGACCAGGCCGGTGTCGATGACGTCCTGGCTGGTCGCGCCCCAGTGGACAAAACCGCGCGCGGCAGCATCGACCCGTGCCACTTGCGCAGTCAGTGCGGCAACGAGCGGAATCGCCAGATTGCCGGCATTGCGCGCTGCAGCGCGTAGCGCCGCAAGGTCGTAGTCATCGGCACGACAGCAGCGCGCAATCGACGCGGCCGCGGTCGCGGGAATGACGCCGGTCGCCGCCTCGGCACGCGCCAGTGCTGCTTCGAAGTCGAGCATGCGCTGTACCCGCGTTCCGTCGGCGAACAGGGAACGCATGGCGTCCGTCGTGAAAAGCATCTCAAGCATCGGTTGTCGTCTTCTGCGGGTACGGAAGATCCGGCAATCGACAGCCGATTGCCGGTGGCGGTCAAGACCGTCATCGGCCTTGCGGCGGGCGCAAGGAACGTCCACCAGTGCAACGAACCTTGCGCCGCTCGATCAGGCGGAAGCCTTGGCCATTCCCCCAGCGGCAATGGTTTGCGCCCGCAACCGATCGTACTCGTCCTTGGGAACGGGCACCGCATCTGGATTGCCTAGGTCGTTCAGGTGAACCCGATAGGTTTCACGGGCGCTCCAGGCCGCGATTGCCGCGATTACCGTGATGCCGAAGGTCCAACACCCGATCGTGAACGGAATGTCGGTCGCTCCGGGAGGGGCCACAGCGACGAAAAGCGCCGGAAGCAGAGCGGTGATGAGCGTCCCGAGGTTTTGCGAGATAGCCATCCCCGAAACCCGGGTGCGCGTCGGGAACATCTCGGGGTAAAAACTCGGGAAGATCGCGTTGTAGCCCTGGTAGACGACACCCCACATGAGCAGCGACATCGCGATCGCCAGCGGCACGTTGTGGATGCTGATGGCGTAGAGGTAGCCGAACGACAGCAGACCCGAAGCGAGTGCACCGACGATGATGGGGGGCCGGCGACCGATCTTGTCCGAGAGATTGCCCACAAAGGGGATGACCAGTACCGCCACGATGTTGCCCAGCACCGGGATCCACAGGTAGACGTCCTTCTCGAAACCGATCTTGTAGCCCGGCTGGACCGCGTACGCAGCGCCAAAGATCGTGGTGACCACTGGGATCACGTTCATCAGGGCCATGCAGATGACGCGGAGCATGTCCCGCCAATTGTCTCGGATGGCGACGATGACTGGCGCCTTCGGGACCTCGTGGTGCTCGCTCTCTTCGGCGAAGGCGGGAGTCTCGTCAACCTCCCGGCGAATGATGTAGCCCGCGATGACGACGACAAAGCTCAACAGGAAGGGGATGCGCCAGCCCCACGAGTTGAACGAGTCCTTGTCCATGTAGTGCGCGAGTGGCAGGAACACTGCCGCGGCGAGAATCTGCCCCGCCTGCACGCCTTGCAGCGTAAAGCTGGCGAAGAAGCCGCGCCGGCCGAACGGTGCGTGCTCGAGAATCATCGAACTGGCGCCGGAGATCTCGCCAGCGACTGCAAAGCCCTGGACGAGGCGAAGCATGACGAGAAGCGCAGGCGCGAGCCAGCCGACCTGTTGATACGTTGGCAGGATCCCGACCGCCATCGTCGAGAACCCCATGAGGAACATGCACACCAGCAGTACCGTCTTACGGCCGTGCGTGTCGCCCCAGTGCCCGAGGAAGAAGGCACCGATCGGTCGGGCGACGTAGCCGACGCCGTACGTTGCCAGCGACGCGATGATGGCGACTTTGGGGTCCGTCGAGGGAAAGAAGATCTGAGGAAAGATCAGCGACGCGGCCGTGGCGTAGATGAAGAAGTCGTAGTACTCGAGCGCGGAGCCGATCCAGCCGCTGGCCGTTGCCTTCTTGGTCTGGCGCGCGCCGTGCGGCTCATGTTCAATGGAGCTAGCCATTTGGTTTTCCTCCAATCTGATTTATGGAGCTAAATTTGCCCACGACCAATTAGCGAAGCCATCGGTACGGGGCCGGGCAACGAGCCTACTTTTTCGGACCAAGCCTTACCAGCGCGCCCATGGCTAGCGCGTATCCCTGCACTCCAAATCCGACCATGATTCCGCGCGCCGCCGGCGAGATGTAGGAGTGATGTCGAAATTCCTCCCGGGCATGCACGTTGGAAATGTGCAGCTCGATGACCGTGGCATTGGCGCCTTTGATGGCGTCGTGCAACGCGACCGACGTGTGCGTGAACGCGCCGGGATTGAACACCACGCCGAGCATGTTGCCGGCCGCAATCTCACGGCCGGCCTCGTGGATCCAGTCGATCAGCTGGCCCTCGTGGTTCGATTGGCGACAATCGACGGTGACACCCAGCTTGTCGCCTTCTTCGCGGCATAGACGTTCGACATCGGCCAGCGTCTCCGAGCCGTACACCGCAGGCTCGCGCGTGCCCAGAAGATTGAGATTGGGGCCGTTCAGTACGAAAATTTTTTTCATAGATTACCGGCCCGCGGCGGCGCCCGCGTGACCACGCCTCCTTGACCTTGATAGTGCATAGACAGAAACCAATGCCATGACTGAAACCGTCAACGTAAACGCATGTCTGTCACTAGTACTTGATCTGCGCCACCTCACGCAGCACTTCCGGCGTGGTGGTCTTGAAACCGAAGAACTCCAGATAGGCAGGGATCATCTCGAACAGCATGTCAGTGCCGACCTGGACCTCGCAGCCCTTGCTCTTCGCAGCGAGCAGGAACGGCGTGTACTCCTGCTTCATGACCACTTCGCCGACAAACGTCTGCGGTGCAATCCGGGACACGTCCATCGGCATGGGATCGCCAGCTTTCATGCCCAGAGGCGTCGCGTTGACGACGACGTCGTACCCTGCAGGATCCTTCGAACCGGTTGTCACGGTCATGGCGGGATAGTGCTGACGCAACCGGCCGCCGAGCGCGTCGGCTGATTCCGCATTCGCATCGAAAATTCCCAACGCGGATACGCCGGCAAGCGCAAGTGACGCGGCGATCGCCGAGCCCACGCCACCGGCACCGACGACTAGCGCGCGTGCGCCTTTGAGCGGACGCCCCTTGCGCTCGATCCCGCGGACGAACCCGGTGCCGTCGAACATGTCGCCCAGGAGCGAGCCGTCGGGGCGCTTGAGAACGGCATTGCAGGATCCCGCAATCAGGACCGTCGGCGTGACCTCGTCGACCATCGCCACCGTCGTAACCTTGTGCGGCATCGTGATCAGCGCGCCCCGAATGTTGGTCAGGTGGAACAGGGGACGAAACAGGGCCGCGTAGTCGTCGGGTTTGACACCCATGGGAATGACGACCGCATCGATCCCCGACCGTTCGAAGTAGGGGTTGTAGATCATCGGCGCCTTGAAGGACTCGGTTGGATAACCGATGTGCGCTATCAATGTCGTCTTGCCACTGATCATGGAATCATCTCCGCTAACCGTGCGCTAGTTGATCACCGGTAATTTACACTCGCAGTGTTGACAGGAGCATACGCCTGTTTATGATTTGTTCGACACGCGCAAGAAGAAGAGGAGATGGCCGTGGAACGAAGATCCAAGTCGCCGACGAATACCAAGCGCGGTGCGCACTCGCGCAAGTACGACCCCGAAAAAACGAAGCGCGACATACTTTCGACGGCCACGAAGGTGTTCGCAAGGAACGGGCTCAATGGGGCAAGGATCGATGCCATCGCGGCGCGGACGTCGACGACGAAACGGATGATCTACTATTATTTTGGAGGCAAGGAGGCGCTCTACATTGCCGTTCTGGAGGAGCAATACGCCAAGATTCGTGCCTATGAAGCCGGACTGCAACTCGACGTGCTCGAGCCCGAGAAGGCGATCCGCCGGCTCACCGAATTCACGTTCGACTACGACCATGCCCATCCCGACTTCGTGCGTCTCGTGGCCATCGAGAACATTCACCACGCACGGCACCTGGCCAAGTCGACCAAGATCCGAAGGGTCAACGCTACCATTGTCGGGACGATCGATGCGATCCTGCGACGCGGGCGGCGCAAGAAGATCTTCCGTGCCAGCGTGCGTGCGATCGATGTGCACATGCTGATGAGCGCATTGTGCTTTTTTCACGTATCGAATCTCCATACGTTCGGCGCCATTTTTCGCAGTGATTTTCTCTCCTCAAGGGTGAGAAACAGACACCGGAAGATGGTCGCGGACTTCATCGTTCATCACCTGAAAACCGGATAGCGATCGCGTTGTGCGTGCTGCTGGTCGACCATTGCAGGCGCGTGCCGATGTGAAAAAAAGTGGCGCGTCACGCTTGACAGTACCACGCTACCACGCCTAACATCATTGCGCAATTTGTACCAAATGGTGAGTATGCGAGGCCACGAGTAGCAAGGCGAGTCGCATGCATGAGGATTCCAATGCAACCCGGCTTCAACTACGAGCCCCTAACGCCGACGGCCTTTCTTCACCGGTCGGCGCAGGTCTTTCCCGATCGAACCGGGGTCGTGGAAGGAAGCATCAAATACACGTATGGCGAGTTTCTCGAACGCTCGCTAAAGTTTGCGGGGGCGTTGAAGGCGCTAGGTGTCAAGCCGGGCGATCGTGTCGCCATCCTGGCTGGAAATTCCCATGTCATGCTTGCGGCGCATTACGCGGTGCCGTTTTGTGGCGCCGTCCTCGTCGCGCTCAACACGCGCGTCACTGCCGCAGACATGGCCTATATCCTGAAGCATGCCGGCGCAACGGTGCTGGTCTACGATCAGGAGCTCGCCACGGCGGCGGCTGAGGCCGCCGCGCAAGTCGGGTCTGGATTGCACCTTTTGCGAGCTGGCGGCGCGTCCGACGAGTTGGAGGCAATAATCGCGGCGGGCAAGCCGTTCCTTCACCAGGTGACGGACGAGCGCTCGCTGCTGGCGATCAACTACACCAGCGGGACCACGGCGCGTCCCAAGGGTGTCATGTACCACCATCGCGGCGCGTATCTGCAGGCGCTGGCCATGGCGCTGCACATGGGTCTGAACAGCGATTCCGTGTATCTCTGGACGCTGCCGATGTTTCACTGCAACGGCTGGTGCTTCCCGTGGGCCGTCACCGCGATGGGCGGCGTGCATCTGTGTCTGCCCAAAGTCGAGGCGTCTGCAATATGGCGGCATATGCGCGAGTCGGGTGTCAGCCATTTTTGCGCCGCGCCGACTGTGCTGACCATGACGATTTGGGATCCGAATGCGGGCAAGGAGAAGCTGCCGCGACCGGTACGAATCGGCACCGGCGGCGCCCCGCCCACACCTGCGCTGCTCGAGCGCCTGGCGGAACTGGGAATGGACATTACCCATCTCTATGGGTTGACCGAGACCTATGGGCCGTCTGTGATCTGCGACTGGCGCAGCGAATGGAACGCGCTGCCGATTCCCGAGCAGGCGCGGCTCAAATCCCGACAGGGTGTCAACAACGTCATAGGACAGCAAATCCGCGTGGTGGACGAGGGCGGCGCCGACGTGCCCCGGGATGCCACAACGATGGGCGAGATTGCGATCCGCGGCAACAACGTGATGCTTGGCTACTACGAGGATGAGCAAACCACGAAGGAGGCGTGTCCGGACGGCTGGTTCCGAACCGGCGATCTTGGCGTCATGTACCCGGACGGATACATCGAACTGCGCGATCGCGCCAAGGACATCATCATTTCCGGTGGGGAAAATATTTCGTCGGTCGAGATCGAATCGGCATTGACATCGCACGCAGCCGTACTGGAAGTGGCGGTCGTGGCAGCCCCCGACGAGAAATGGGGGGAGGTGCCGGTCGCATTCGTCACGCTCAAGGAGGGCGCCGCCGCTACCGACGTGGAACTCATCGAGCACGTCCGCGGGCAACTGGCACGATTCAAGGCACCGAAGCGCGTCATCTTCGGTCCATTGCCCAAGACGGCTACAGGCAAGGTGCAAAAGAAGACGCTACGCGATCGGCTCAAGGCCGCATAGCAACGAGCGCGCCGGCGCGCGCGACATTGGAGCGATGCGACCGCGCAGGCACGAACAAGTTGGCAGCTGGCAGCGGGACACTGCACCATTGTCGGTGCTTGGGCAGAGATGGCGGCAACCTCGGATCGGAGCTTATATGGCAGCGCACTCCAGCAAGAACAAATCTCGTCTTCCGCTGAAGGATATTGACGAGAAGAACAAGAAGCGCATTCGCGAGCTCAACGGGGAGTTTCTCAATCTCTATCGCGTCCTGGGGCATCACGCCAAGCTGCTGTCGGCGTGGATCGAGTTTGCTTATACGCTCAGACGCGACTGCACGACAACCCGCAGCCTTCGGGAATTGATGATTCTGCGCGGCGCCCAGCTCGAAGGCTCCGCCTACGAATGGCACCAACACCGACGATGGGCGCGACAGCAGGGAGTACCGCCCGAGCAAATCGAGGATCTCTTCTTCTGGCGCGAATCACCAAGGTTCACCCCGGCCGAGTGTGCGGCACTCGGGTTGACGGAAGCAATGATGCACGGCGACGTTTCTGACGACGTTTTCGGCGAGCTCGCCAAGCATTTCAGCTCGAGCGAGGTCATCGAACTTGCCCTGACGGCGGGCTTCTATGCGATGGTGCCGCGCGTGCTCAATGCGCTGAAAGTTCCAATCGAGGAAGAAACCTTACATGCTCCAGTCGGCCAGGAGGCCAAGTGAACATGAAAGCCAGTGCCCATGCGTTTGGCGAGTTCTATCAGCGCGACCGGACGCTGCACCCGCCGGCGTACGCCCCCGCGTACAAGACCAGCGTACTGCGCTCGCCGCAGAAAGCGCTCATCTCACTGCAAAACTCGTTGTCTGAGATCACCGGCCCTGTCTTCAGCAGCGACGAGCTTGGTCCGCTCGACCACGACCTGATCATGAACTACGCGAAAGACGGATTGCCGATCGGCGAGCGAATCGTCGTACACGGCTACGTGCTCGACGAAAACCGGCGACCCGTGAAAAACGCGCTGGTGGAGGTCTGGCAGGCCAACGCCGGCGGCCGCTACCGGCACAAGAAGGACACTTACATCGCGCCGATCGATCCCAATTTTGGCGGCTGCGGACGTACGCTGACGGACGAGGACGGCCACTACGTGTACCGGACGATCAAGCCGGGCCCCTATCCGTGGCGCAACTACGTCAATGACTGGCGGCCCGCCCATATCCACTATTCGTTGTCAGGCACCGGCTTTGCGCAACGGCTCATCACCCAGATGTACTTCGAAGGCGATCCGCTCATCGCGTCGTGCCCCATCCTGCGGTCCATACCCAGCGAGGCCGCGGTCAGACAGCTCATCGCGCCGCTCGACAAGAACGCCGGCATCCAGCTCGACAGCATGGCGTACCGGTTCGATGTGGTTCTGCGCGGTTCTCGTGCGACCTGGTTCGAGAATGCGGTCCAGGCCGACGATTCGATGCAACGCGAGTGACAATCATGGTCAACCAACTCGAGTACTTCAAGGAGACTGCATCGCAGACGGCAGGCCCGTACGTGCACATCGGCCTCGCACCTAAGCAAGCGGGCTTCGACATCTTCGACAACAACTTCACCAACGTGCTCGCTGGTCCGAAGACCAAGGGCGAGCCTATCCGCATCGAGGGACGCGTGATCGACGGTTCGGGCACGCCGCTGCGCGATGTCATGCTGGAGATTTGGCAAGCCAATGCGGCGGGCAAGTACAACCATCCCGCGGATCGCCAGAACAAGCCGATCGACAAGACGTTCCGCGGCTGGGGGCGCGCGTGTTCGGATTTCGCGACCGGCGTCTACGCCTTCGATACGATCAAGCCAGGCGTGGTCGCCGGTCGCAACAAACGTCCGATGGCGCCGCACGTGAATTTCTGGATCGTTGCACGCGGCATCAACATCGGGCTCTCGACGCGCATGTACTTTTCCGACGAGGCGGCGGCCAATGCCAAGGATCCGGTGCTCAATCTGATCGAATGGGAGACCCGCCGCGGCACGCTCGTCGCGAAGCGCGAAGCGAAGAAAGGGCGGGTCTTATACAGGTTCGACATCCACCTGCAGGGACCGGACGAAACGGTGTTCTTCGATATCTGACGGGGCCCATCCAGCGGTCGAACGCCGCGCGGGCCTTTCGACCCACCGCCATGCGCAGTTTCGGCTGGCCCATCGTGGCGGTGCCGGGACGGCTGGGTCCCCTTGTGCCCGGGCCATTCTTGACAATGCAATTCCGTGGTGGACATGTCTGTGGACTTCGACGTTGCACCTGAGTTGAGAGACCTGCAGGAGCGTATCCGGTCGTTCATTGCAGGACAGATCATTCCCCTGGAAAGGGACTCGCGCTGCACCGCGCACGGACCCACCGACGCACTGCGTCGAGAACTGATCGCCCAGGCGCGTGCCGCGGGCCTGCTTTCCCCGCACGTTTCGCGCGAGTATGGCGGCCTTGCGCTGACGCACTTCGGCCGGGCGATCGCTTTTGAAGAGGCGGGTTACTCACCGCTCGGTCCGGTAGCGCTCAATGTCTTTGCGCCCGACGAAGGCAACATGCATCTGCTGGAGGCGGTCGCGAAACCCGCCCACAAGGAGCGCTGGCTGCGCCCGCTTGCGGCGGGCGACATTCGATCCTGTTTCTGCATGACCGAACCGGCACCGGGCGCCGGCTCCGACCCGTCGATGCTGACGACCACGGCCCATCGTGACGGTGGTCACTATGTCATCAATGGTGGCAAGTGGTTCATTACCGGTGCGGAAGGTGCGGGCTTCACGATCATCATGGCGAAGGTGGAGGACGCGGGTGCCACCATGTTCCTGTCGGACATGGACGCGGCGGGCATCTCCATCGAGCGATCGATGAACAGCCTCGACACCTGTTTTCCCGGCGGACACGCCGTCGTTCACTTCGACGGTCTTCGCGTGCCGGAAGAGAACATCCTCGGCGAATTGGGACAGGGCTTCAAGTATGCGCAAGTCCGCCTTTCACCGGCGCGACTGACGCACTGCATGCGCTGGCTTGGCGCGGTGCGCAGGGCGCACGACATTGCCGTGGACTATGCGCGTCGACGACAAGCATTCGGCAAGCGTATAGGTGATCATGAAGGAGTCGGCTTCATGCTGGCCGACAACGAGATGGACATGCACATCGCTCGACTCGCCATCTGGCATTGCGCATGGGTGCTGGATCAGGGCGAGCTTGCGCTGCACGAATCGAGCCGCGCCAAAGTCATCGTTTCAGAAGCGCTTTGGCGAGTTGCCGACCGCTGCGTGCAGATCCTTGGCGGGCAAGGCGTCACAGACGAAACAGTGGTGGCGCGCATTTTTGCCGACTTGCGCGCATTCCGCATCTACGACGGGCCGTCGGAGGTTCATCGCTGGAGCATCGCCAAGCGAATTCTGAAGGGTCACGGGCGTTCCGGCAGCGAAGGCCCAGCCCACGGGCAACGGCACTAGCCGGTTCCGCAAACCAGCAAGGGAGCAGAATGGACGTGACATGCAAGTGGTGACCAAAGTAGCCGAGCAGGAGGAGCCGGTCGAGGGCTCGCTCGATGCGGCTGCGGCGGGCGATATCGCGCGCTGGCTTCGCGGCGAAGCGCAGGCGGACGCCGTGCGCATCACGACCTTCGAACGCTTGCCGGGCGGTGCAATCCAGGACAACTGCGCGACGTCGAGATCGACGGCGGCCCGCTGCAGGGCACGCATGGCTTCGTATTGCGAACGGACGCACCTTCCGGCGTGTCCGTGAGCCTGTCGCGCCCACAGGAGTTCGCGGTGCTTAGCGTAGCGCACGCTGCTGGCGTGATTTCGCCCAAACCTCTATTCCTGTGCCGTGACCTGTGCGTCATCGGGCGTGCATTTTTCATCATGCAACGCGTTCGTGGCATCGCCGCCGGTCATCGGCTCACGCGCGAGACGCTCCTCGTTCCGGACGGCGACGCGCTGGCCGAATCGCTCGGCGCGAATCTTGCGCGCATCCACGCCATCCGACCGCCGCGCACGGAACTTGCAGATCTGCGGCCGCCTTCGACCGATCATGCGCGTGCCACGATTGCCGAGTACCGGAACTATCTGGACGGACTGAAGACGTATATCCGGCCCTGGAATGGGGCCTGCAGTGGTGCGAAGTGCATGCGCCAGTGCCCTGGGACACGACATTGATTCACCGCGATTACCGCACTGGCAACTATCTGGTTGACGGTGGTCGCCTGACCGCCGCGCTTGACTGGGAATTCGCCGGCTGGGGCGATCCGCGGGAAGACCTCGGCTGGTTCACTGCGCGCTGCTGGCGCTTCGGGGCGCCTGCGCGGGAAGCCGGCGGTATCGCGGCGCTGGAACCCTTCATGCGCGGCTACGAACGGGTCGCCGGGCGGCGCATTGATCGCGCGGCGCTCGACTACTGGCAGGCGATGGCGCATCTACGTTGGGCCATCATAGCGCTGCAACAGGCACGACGGCATGCCGCAGGTGGCGAACGTTCACTGGAACTCGCGTTGACCGGACGCATCGTCCACGAACTCGAGTACGAACTGCTGCAGCTGATCAATGGGGGCAAGCGATGAAGGACATATCGGATGCGCGGGACCTCATCGCCACCGCGCGCGATGCGCTTTTGAACGATTTGCTGCCCAAATTACAGAAAGATCAACGCTACACTGCCTTGATGATTGCCAATGCGCTGGCAATTGCACAGCGCGAGCAGCGGTCGAGCATTGATGTCACTCGCGACGAAATCGGGCGCTTGGTCAATCTGCTCGCCGAATGCGGGATCATGGCCGCGCCGTCCGGCAGCGACAACACGGCGAACGGGCTCCCCGTGCTTCGACGCACGCTTTGCAGCGCGATTCGTGGCAGCCGATTCGATGATGCCTCGCATTCGACAGCGCTGGTAGCGCACCTCGAACAGATGACCGCCGACTGGGTGGCGATCTCCAATCCCAAGGCACTGCGAACAGATCACGCGGCAGGCTAGATGACATCGCAATTTCTCCAACGCGCGTGTAGTCTGGAGATCCCATGAGGGCGGACCTATGATACTGACGCTGGACGGCCGCACGGCCCTGGTGACCGGTGCGAACGGCGGCTTGGGCAGTCATTTTGCCCAGACCCTTGCGAAGGCAGGCGCCAAGGTCGTCGTTGCCGCGCGGCGTCTGGACTCGTTGCGCGCGGTGAGCGACACCATTGCTGCCAGCGGGGGGCGCGCCGTGCCGATTGCGCTCGACGTCACGGATCCTGCGAGCGTTGCCCGCGCTTTCGAGGACGGCGCCGCCGCGCTCGGACCGATTACCGTCGTCGTCAACAATGCGGGCATCGCAATCACCAAGCCACTGCTCGAGCACACCGAGGAGGATTGGCAGCAGGTCATCGAGGTCAACCTCAACGGCGCATGGCGCGTCGCCCAGGCCGCTGCGCGGCATATGGTGAAAAACGAGCACGGAGGCAGCATCGTCAATATCGCATCGATTCTCGGGTTGCGCGTGTCGGCGCAAGTTCCGAGTTATGCCGCGTCCAAAGCCGCGCTCATTCATCTTACCAAGGCGATGGCGCTCGAGCTCGCCCGCTACCGCATTCGCGTCAATGCGCTTGCGCCGGGATATGTCGAAACCGGCATCAACCGGGAATTCTTCGAGAGCGATGCCGGGCAGGCACTGGTGAAGCGCGTGCCGCAGCGGCGCATTGGCCGGCCCGAGGAACTCGACGGGGCGCTGCTGCTGCTCGCCTCGGACGCCGGGTCCTATACTACGGGTGCGGTATTGGCTGTCGACGGTGGTCACGTGGTGAATACGCTATGACAACAACTCTTGATGCTGCCGGCGCGCAGGCCGTATACGACTTCTGGCTCGGGCTGATACCGCAGTTCTTCGGCCAGCTCGGCGTCAGCCTCCCGGCGGTTGGCAAGGCTGCCGCACGCGCGGCGGGTAAATCGCCCCCGAATGACTGGTTTGCGCAGTGGACCGCGGCGATACCACCTTTGGCAGGCGACCTGCCCAAATCCATGGGAGACGCTGCCACGCAGGCCGCGCAGACGATGTTCGGATCATGGTCGGCGATGATGGCACCTTACGCAGGCGGGGCTGCCACGGCCGTTGCCGCCACACCGCCGGCAGCAGGCGCATCGAGCTTGTTCTCCCCGTGGATGGCGGCGCTGCCCTTCGCGCAAGCTGCGCAGGGCGCCGCGAGCTCCAACGCAACTGCGGCGGCGATGCAACCATTTCAGGCGACGCAACAGGCGTGGCTCGATATGGTGGGACAAATGGGCTTTGCGTCGCCGCAGAGCTACCTCACCGGATTCGAGCGCACGTTCGGCGGCTTGTTCGATGCGCTCGGCTTCGGCCCGATGCGCAAATTGCAGACTGCGTGCCAGGAGCTGGCAACGGCGACTCTGGCGCAGAACCAATCGCGTGCGGCCTACGCCATGATCGTGCAAGGCGCCTTTGCGTCCGGGCTCGAGCGACTGATGCTGCAGCTGGGGACCATGGCAGACGCGGGCGAGCGGGTCGAAAGCGTGCTGACGTTGCTAAAGATGTGGGCCGTCAATACCGAGGATGCTGTCCACGAAGTGTTGCAATCGGAGCAGGGGCTCGTCGCGACCGCAGCGCTCACGCGGGCAGGCCTGTCGCACCGGAGGAAGCTGCAGCATGTTGCAGGCATCGTCGCGGATTCGCTCGACATGGCGACGCGTCGCGAACTCGACGACGTCTACAAGGAGCTGCATGAACTCAAGCGCGAGCTGCGTGCGTTGCGCCAGCCGGCGCCATCGATAACGGCAGGCGCCACCACACCACGCCGCCGTCCCGTCAAGAGGAAGACAAAATCATGAACGCAGCCGAAAGGACAATGCTTGCTTCGCGCGCAGCGGCAGCAATCGCGATTACGCCAAGCTCGCTGGCCAAGGAACTCGAGGATGCCCGTGGCAAGATCGCTCGCGGGCTTGCGCGGCTCGCAGAGCTTTCCGAAGACGATCTCGCCATTGCCACGGCGCCGCGCGAGGAAGTCTGGCGCGAGGACATGGTGCGCCTGTATCGCTGCACGCCCATCGTCGAGACACCGCATGCGGTCCCGGTATTGATCACCTACGCGCTTGTCGGTCGATTCCAGATGATCGACCTCGAGGCTGATCGTTCGCTGGTGCGCAAACTGCTCGCCCAGGGCTTCGATGTCTATTTCGTCGATTGGGGGACGCCCGGTCGCGTGCAGCGGTGGCTCACCATCGACGACTATGTTTCGGGCTATCTCGATCACTGTGTCGACTTCATTCGCGCTCGTTCGGGTGCCGACAAGATCAACATGCTGGGCATCTGTCAGGGCGGCGTGTTCACGGCGTGCTACGCGGCGCTGTTCCCCGAAAAGGTGCGCAATCTCGCGTTCACGGTGACACCCATCGATTTTCATGGCGACAAACGCGATCCGCAGACGGGATCCGGGTACATGAACCAATGGGCGCGCGCGCTGAGTCCCGAGGACATCGACGACCTGGTTGACGCTTACGGTGCCGCGCCTGGCAGCCTGGTCGGGTTCGCGTTCCTGATGATGAATCCGTTGTCCAACGTGACCAAATACACCATCGACCTCGTCGACGTGCTCGATGACGATACGAAGCTGCTCAACTTCCTGCGGATGGAACGCTGGATCGCCGATCGTCCCGACCATCCCGGAGAAGTCGTGCGGCAGTGGTTCAAGGACCTGTACCAGGAAAACAAGCTGATCAAGGACGAGTTGGTCCTGGGTGGGCGCAAGGTCAGCTTGCGTGCAATCACGATGCCCGTGCTGAACATCTACGCGACCGGTGACACGATCATCCCGGTGTCGTGTTCGAAGGGTGTCCAGCGATACTTCGGCACTGACGACTACACGGAAGTGGCGGTGCCCGGCGGGCATATCGGCACGTTTGTCGGCGGCAAGGCGCAAAAAATCCTTGCTCCTACCCTTGCTGAATGGTTCAAAGCGCGCAGTAGGTAAGTTTCGGAAACGATCGGGGGGTACGGGGGTGCCATGCGCAAGTCGATAGCCACCGTTTCGATGAGCGGGACCTTGCGCGAGAAGCTCGAAGCCATCGCGGCGGCGCGCTTCGACGGGTATGAGCTATTCGAGAATGACCTCATTCATTTCAAAGGCTCGCCGGCCGCCGCTGGTGCCATGGCTGCCGATCTCGGACTTACCTGCGATCTCTACCAACCGTTCCGGGATTTCGAAGGGGCGCCGGACGCCGCCTTCCGGCGCAGCCTCGACCGCGCCGAGCGGAAGTTCGACGTAATGCAGGCGGTGGGAGCGGAGCTGATGCTGGTGTGCTCGAACACGTCGGGCGACGTCGTTGCCGACGAAGAACGTGCGGCCGCCCAGCTCCATGAACTTGCCGAGAGGGCGGCCAAACGCAAGCTGCGTATTGGCTACGAGGCGCTTGCCTGGGGCAGGGTCGTTAATCGGTATGCCCAAGCGTGGTCGATCATTACCCTAGCGAAGCATTCTCAACTCGGCTTGATACTTGACAGCTTTCACACGCTTTCATTGCGCGACGACCCCGCCGGCATCGCGCGGATCCCGGGCGAGAAGATCTTTTTCGTGCAGCTCGCCGATGCGCATCTGATGGACATGAACGTCCTGCAATGGGCGCGGCATTTTCGCAGCTTCCCGGGACAGGGCCAGTTCGACCTCGTGAACTTCTTCGCCCAGGTACTGCTCGCCGGTTACACAGGCCCGATGTCGCTCGAGATCTTCAACGACATCTTTCGGGAGACGCCGAACCGGCGTACGGCGAAGGACGCGATGCGTTCGCTGTTGTATCTCGAGTCCCAACTGCGGGCCCGACTCAATTTGGCAGCAAAGGAGGGCGGCGAATCCGCGGCGGCGAGCACGCGGGCGCTCGAGCGGATCGAACTGTTCGATCCGCCGGCAGCGAGGAAGCTCAGCGGAATCGCGTTTCTCGAGTTCGGCGTCGACGACGTGTCGGGAGCGGCTCTTGGTGCATTGCTCATGCGCCTGGGGTTCCGCCGCGCCGGAAAGCATCGTGGCAAGGACATCAAACTGTACCGCCAGGGAAGTATCAATCTGATCCTGAATGCCGATCCGCACTCGTTTGCACGCGTCCATTTTGACGAATACGGCCCATCGGTTTGCGCGATCGGCCTTGCCACCGACGACCCGGTCCGCGCGCTGAATCGCGCCGTCGCCTTGCAGGCCGCTCGCTTCGATGTTTCCATGGGGTCCGAAGCGGTCCCCGAACCGGCCATCACCGCGCCCGATGGCAGTTTGATTTACTTCGTCGACGAGGCGCTCGGCATAGACGGACTGTTCGAGCGTGGATTCGATCTTGCCTCGGACGAGTTCGGCACGAGCACGGGCGCGGGTCTACTGACCATCGATCACATCGCGCTTGGACTGCCGACCGATGCGCTCGATACGTGGGTGCTGTTCTGCCGTGCGGTGCTCGGCATGCGGCCGGGAGACAGCCTCGAACTGTCCGATCCGAACGGTCTCATTCGCAGTGCGGGGATGGCGAGCCCGAACGGCGGCGTCCGCTTTGTCCTCAATGTCTCACTGAGCCAGCGGACCCACACGGCGCGCACGATCGATACCCTCGGCGGACGAAGCGTCCAACACATTGGCATCGGTTGCTCCAATATCATCCCGACGGTATCGAATTTGCATGCGGCGGGCGTCGAATTCGTCCCGATTTCCCCCAACTACTATGACGACCTTCTCGCCAGCCGCGACCTCGATCCAGCATTGGTGACGCGAATGCGCGACCTTGGCATCGTCTACGACCGCTCGCCGGAAGGCGAATATTTTCACGTCTACGGAACCAGTTTCGCGGATCGCTTCTTCTTCGAAATTGTGCAGCGTGTCGGGGCCTACGATGGCTATGGCGCCTTGAACGCTCCCGCACGGATGGCGTCACAAGCCCAGTCAAATGCGATCGCTGACACTGGCGATGGCTTGAGGCCGTAGCCTGGGGGACGTCAATCCTCAGCCGTGCGCCGCGAGCGCTCGATGTTAGGCACGGGCAAGGAGCGTCGCAGCACCGTTTCCTCAAGCCATTCGGCAGCACGCCGCGCCCGATTGACGACCGTCCCCTGGGGCATCTGTTGATAGTCGTCGTTGTAGACGTCGAAACTGTAACTGCCACTATAGCCGATCGCGTCGAGCTTGTTGACTAACGCTGCGAGGCCATCGCTGTGGGCGCCCTCGCCGGGAAAGACGCGAAAACGCGTTTCCGTCGCTGCTTTCGTCGTGATCGAGTGAACCGTTTGCCACCAGTAGTCGGACAATTGAACCACGAAAATCTTTTCCGGCTCGATCACATCAAGATCATCGAGAGGTATCTCTGCGGAAAGGAAGTCCAGCGCGTCGATCGTGAGGCCGAGATTCCGACAATTGGCCGCAAGCACGAGTTCGGCTGCCGAAGTGAAATTCCTGGCGGTCCGGCTCCAGGAAGCGCCCTTGAACGCAATACGGACACCCTTCGGGATGCCCAGGATCCCCAGCGCGCGCAAGTCACGGACCAGCGCGTCGGTACTTGTGCTGGCGTGACTCGATGTCGACGCCTCGACCAGAAGCATACGGCCGCCGAGTTCCTGGCAGATCTCAAGCATGGATCTTGCGACATCCGCCTTGTACTCACGCAAGCGACCATCGAGCCCTTCGAAATCGCGCAGCGCTTTCAGCCCCGTCACCGCGAGGCCGCTGTTGCGCACGGCACGAACTCCGGCGGCGAAGCCGCCTGGATGCCCGACGACGTCGCTAGCCGAGATCATCACTTGCGCGAAGCCAGCCTGCTTTACCGCTGCGAGTTTGGCCTCCAGCGGGCCCGCCAGCGACGCGGTGTCCATCCCGAAGTCCTTGATGATCATTGAGGGCTCGCGTGAATGCTTGGTTCGTCATGCACCAGCTCAAACATGACGCTGCCAAGGTAAGGCTTTGTCAGTGCCCCGCGGTCGTTCGTATGGACCTTTTCCGAAGTAAGAAATTCGATGCCACGCTGCTCGAGCATCGCCACCGCTGCCGGCACATCCGACGTTCCAAGGCCGATGCGCTGCAGATGTTCTTCCACGAGACTGTAACGTGCCGTGCCGTCGGGCTCGATCAACTGGAGGAAGAAGCCGCGACAGGGACTCTGCAGAAGCAAGCCCTTGGGCATGATGCCGAAACGTACGCGATCCGGAAGCGGCGTGAAACCGAAGAGGTTCGAATAAAACCATACCCAGTCGGCGGTCCGGTCGGCGCCGATGTACTGAACGATACCGAAAAAGTGCATGTCGCCGATCGCGGCCGGCTTGGTATCGATCGAGGGGATGGCGTTGAAGTCGACGTCATAGATCGAGAATTCGTCGTAGCGATCGACGAAATAAATGAGGCTCTCCCCGACACCGTGAATTGCCGGGATATTGAGCTCCATATCCCGCGCGCGCTCGGGGATCCCAAACGCGCCCAGGTCCCGAACCCGACGGAACGCGGCCCTTGCATCGCGTACGCGAAGCGCGAACGCACTGATGACCGGCGTCTCGACTGGATGCACGGTGTGGGGTCGATCAGCGGGCTGTGCGTTGACGATGATGTTCATCGACCCCTGACGATAGAGCTCGACTTCGCGGGATCGGTGTCGTGCGATCGGGCGGAACCCCACCTGTTCGAGCAGGGCGCCGAGCGCCTGTGGCTTCGATGTGGCGAACTCGATGAATTCGATGCCGTTGATGCCAAGTGGGTTCAAGCCTTCCAGGGGGATCCCTTCGTGTTCCAGTGCGTTGGTCATCGTAGATCCTCGTCGGCGATCGTCGACGGTCGACTCACTGCGATTCATCGGCGACACTTTTCCAAAAAATCGATGGGTATGATAGCCGAATCCGTCATGCGGCGACTCTTACCAGCGCCGCGATTGATCAGGGCAGCAGCAGCGAACCGAGCTCCAGGGCGGCGTCGTGCAGTGGCCGATAGACACGCTCGGCCATTTCTTTGCCATCGACCAACCGCCCTTGAAGGATGACGTTGATCCCGGCGACGTAATGCCCGCCTGCGTCGCGGACGGGAACGGCCAGCGTGCACAGGCGCGGTTCCATCAACTGGCTCGCGAACGCGAACCCCGACTCGCGAACCGCATTCAGTAGCGGGAGCAGCTGCTCCGCGGAGGTGGGGGTGAATTTCGTATAGGGATGGAATCTCGCCCGCGCCAGGTAATCGTTCAACTCTGATTGCGGCATGTGCGCAAGCATGACGTGCCCGATCGATGTGCAGTAGGCGGGGAGGCGACGCCCAACATTGAGGGCGGGTGACATGATGCGGGACGACGACGAGCGCGCGATATAGACGATTTCCTCTCCATCCAGCATCGCGAGTGAGCACGCCTCACCCAAGGACTCGCTCAAGCGATCGAGAATGGGCTGCGCGAGCACGGCAATCGGAGAAGCCGACAAATAGCCGTGGCTGAAAGACAGCACACGCGGCCGCAGGTAGAACCGGCGCGCGTCGTCCGCCGCCACGAAGCCCAGCTTTTCAAGCGTATGCAGGCTGCGGCGTGCAGCAGCCCGCGGAATCCCCGTGCGATGGCTGACTTGTGCGATCGACATCCGTCGTTTCTTGTCCGAAAGTGCCAGCAAGACGGCGAGGCCTCGGGCCAACGCCGTGACGAAGTCGGGATCATCGGCAAACGCTGCGATCTCATCCGCGACCAGCGCGCTCGCGTCCGGAAATGCGGGTCGGCCCGAGCTTGCAGTGTCGGACTTTTCTCGAGCGATTCCGGGTTGTATTAGCGAAGTTGGACTGCCCATATCGACCCTTCCTTGTGTGCATCGGGCTCTGGCTCGCGCGGCCTGCAACGGGGCGCATGCCGCCCGCACGCTGTCGTTTTCGCCCAAATAATGCCACAGAGGTAGATCGGCTTGCGAATTGTGGGCGTCTGGCGCACAGATTGTCGCTATACGCCCTTGACCCATCGCGATACAACGTCCTATCGTTAACCTGTATTCGACGCGCGGGTCATTGCTAGAACGACAAACAAGAAGTTCGGAACCGAGGGCTTATGGGAGCCCCGCTGATCCGAACCGAGAGAACCCCGGAGCGTCGTGACGAAGAGGCTGCCCCGAAGGTGATTTCAGCCAGGTTCAGATGCCCGGCGAGTGCATTTCGAGGGGATTGCAAGTGCAGGAGGAGTTCCGCTTCATGACCGCCAAGCCTTCCCGCGTCAGCATAGCCGCGTCGAACTTGTTCGACCCCGCGGCATTGGCCGCGCCCCAACAAGTTCGCTTCGTTCGGGTTCCGGCGCGCATCGGAACCCTTGGTTTTCCAACTTCAACCGACCGGCGCAATGTAGCGCGGTCGCTTTTCGACACCTAAACAGCCAGGAGTGCAACCGATGGCCGCGACCGAGATAAAGAAGGCAATCACCGAGGAACAGCAACAGGAACTGGACGCGGTTTTCGAGCGCGCGCACAAAGCCCTCGCGATCATCGAGACCTACGATCAAGCACGGGTCGATCGCCTTTGCCAGGCGGTTGCCTGGGCCGTCGCCAACAAGCAGACGTTCACGCGGCTGGTCGACATGGGCATCAAGGAGAGCGGCCTGGGCGACGCCGTGAGCCGAATGGGCAAGCGAATGAAGATTCGCGGCGTGCTGCGCGACGCGCTCCGCCAGAAGAGCGTAGGCATCATCGAGGAGCTGCCGGAGAAGGGCATCGTCAAGTACGGCAAGCCGGCCGGAATCATCGCCTGCATCGTCCCCACGACGAACCCGGACCTCACCCCTGCCGGCAACGCCATCTACGGGATCAAGGCGCGTGACGTGGTCATCTTCTCACCGCATCCGCGGTCAAAGAAGACGTCCTTCGAAACGGTGCGCCTGATGCGCGATGCACTGGAGCGGGAAGGTGCGCCCGCCGACATCCTGCAGTGCCTGACCAAGGTCAACATCCCGATGTCGCAGGCGCTGATGGCGCGGGCCGATCTGATCGTGGCGACCGGCGGCCAGCCAATGGTCCGCGCCGCGTACAGCTCGGGCACGCCGGCTTACGGCGTCGGAGCCGGCAACTCCACGATGATCATCGACGAGACCGCCAACATCGCGGAAGCCGCACGCAACACGCGGCTGTCCAAGACGTCGGATTTCGGCTCGGGCTGCTCGGCCGACGGCAACCTGGTCATCGAAGCGTCGATCTTCGACAAGCTGCTGGAACAGCTTCAGCAGGAGGGTGGATACCTGGCGAACGATCAGGAAAAAGCGCAGCTGCGCCGCGTCATGTGGGACGACGAGCAGCACCGTACGGCGGACACGGTTGCGATCGCGCCGCAGCAACTCGCGAAGGCGGCGGGTTTCACGATCCCATCCGACCGCAAGTTCATCATCGTCCATGGGGACGGTATCGGCAAAGACCATCCGTTCTCCGGCGAGAAACTGACGACGCTGCTGGCCGTGTACAAGTACAAGGGCTTCGATCAGGCGCTCGAGATGATGCGCAGCATTTATGAAGTGGGCGGCAAGGGCCATTCTTGCGGGATCTACTCGTTCGATCAGGACCACATCAATCGCCTCGCACTCGCGGCACCGGTGTCGCGGATCATGGTACGGCAGCCGCAATCGAAGGCCAACGCCGGCGCATTCAACAACGGGATGCCCATGACCTCCAGTCTCGGCTGCGGTACCTGGGGCGGCAACATCGTGTCCGAAAACGTGCACCTGAAACACTACATGAACACGACCTGGGTGTCGGTGCCGATCAAGGAGGACAAACCCTCGGACGAGGAACTGTTCGGCTCGTTCTATGACCCATCGATGGAAGCGGAAGTCGAGTTGGTCACCACCTGAAGCATGGGAAAACCACACGCGACACAGTCCTCGACGAGACTCCCATGACGACGAAAACACCGGAAGAACTGATTGCCGAATGCGGTACCTGGTGGGACACCGCCATCATCGACATTCATCCGGGCAAGATCGCGATTCGGGGGTACCCGATCGAGGAGTTGATCGGTCGCGTGCGTTTCCCAGACATGATCTGGCTGATGCTGCGTGGTGAATTACCATCGCGCGGCCAGTCCGACTTGCTCGAGGCAGCGCTGGTGCCGGGTGTCGACCACGGGCCGCACGCGCCGTCCATTGCGATCTCGTGCATGGCGGTGAGTTGCGGACTGCCGCTCAATGGCGCGATGGCCTCGGCGATCAACGTGCTCGACGACGTGCACGGCGGGGCGGGCCAGCAGTGCATGGAGCTCTACCGCGCGATCGACGCCGCGGCCGGCGCCGGCGGCGACCTGGTCGCGGCAGCCTCGGCGATCATCCGGCGCCAGCGCGAGGCCGGCGACAAGATCGTGCCCGGCTTTGGCCACCGTTTCCATCCGATCGATCCGCGCACGGCGCCGCTGTTCGCCCTCGTCGCCAAGGCGGTCGCCGCCGGCACGGTGTCGGGTCGCTGGGCGGCGATCGGCCACGCGGTCGAGGAGGCGCTGAAGGCGATCACCGGCCGCCACATCCCGATGAACATCGACGGCATCACGGCCGTCGTCTTCTGCGAACTGGGCTTCGAGCCGGAACTCGGCCGCGGCCTGTTCATCCTGTCGCGCTCGGTCGGCATTCTCGCCCACGCCTGGGAGCAGAAGCAGCGCGGCCGCCGAATGATGGGGCCGATGCCGAAGGAAATTCCGTATCGCTACAGCGGGCCGGCGCGTCGTGCCGTGCCACTCGATTCCGAGGCCGCGGGCATGCGCAGCGACGACTGAACGACATTCTGCCGCGGGCGATGCCGCGGCACAAAAGGACCAAGGGAACAATTCATGAACGACTTTATTGCGAATCAACTGGTGAAGTACCTCGAGGCGCGTGGCGTCGAGCATATCTTCGGCCTTTGTGGTCACACCAACATCGCCGTGCTGGCGGCCCTGTCGAAAAGCAAGAAAATCAAGTTCGTCAACACGCGGCATGAGCAGATCGCAGCACACGCAGCCGACGGCTACGCACGGGCGACGAAGAAGGCCTCCGTCGTGCTGTCGCACCTCTCGCCAGGGCTCACCAACGCGGCGACCGGTGTGGCGAACGCAGCCCTCGACTCGATCCCGATGGTCGTGATTGCCGGTGACGTGCCGACACACTACTTCGGCAAGCACCCGCACCAGGAAGTAAACCTGCACGCCGACGCGTCGCAGTACGAGATCTACCGGCCGTTCGTCAAGCGCGCGTGGCGCGTCGATTCGGCGCACCTGTTTCCCGAGATCATCGAAAAGGCATTCACGCTCGCCGAGAGCGGCCGCCCCGGCCCGGTTCTGGTCGACGTCCCGATGGACATTTTCTCCAAGGAAATCGACGTCAAGCTCTGGAAGCGGGTGCTGGCCAATGCCAAGTCACTGCACAAACCTTCGCTCGATGACGTGACCGCCGAGAAGATCGTCGGCCAGCTCCTCGCCGCGAAGACTCCACTGATGTACGTCGGCGGTGGCATCCTCCTGGCCGACGCGGCCGAACAGATGCGCGAGCTGGCCGAGCACCTGTCGCTGCCCGTCGCGCACACGCTGATGGGCAAGGGCGCGCTGCCGGACGACCACCCGCTGATCCTCGGGATGACCGGCTTCTGGGGCACCAAGTTCATCAACGACAAGTGCAAGGGCGCTGACTGGATTCTCGGGCTCGGCACGCGCTTCTCGGAGGCCGACTGCAGCTCCTGGGAGCCCGAGTACACGTTCAATTTCCCGCCGACGAAGCTGATCCACATCGATATCGATCCAGCCGAGGTCGGCCGCAACTACCCGGTGGCGATCGGGGCGGTGGCAGATCTCAACGAAGCGCTGAAGGTGCTCAACCGCGTCGCACGCAAGATGGCGCCCAAGGGTGTGCAGCGGCCAAAGCTCGTGGCCGAGTTGGCGGCCAATCGCGAGCAATTCGTCGCCGGCAACAAGAAGGCGATGGCGAGCGATGCCTGGCCGATGCGGCCGGAACGCATCCTCGCCGACCTGCGCGCCGTGGTGCCGCGTGACTCGATTCTGTGCACCGACGTGGGCTGGAACAAGAATGGCATGGCCCAGCAGTACCCGATCTACACCCCGGGAAGCGTATTCACACCGGGTGGCTTCGCGACGATGGGCTTTGGCGCCCCGGCGGCGCTGGGGGCCAAGGTGGCCCTGCCGGACAAGGTGGTGGTGGCGCTGGTCGGCGACGGCGGCTTCGGCCAGAACCCGGCGATGCTGGCTACAGCGTTCGAGGAAGACATCGCCGTGGTCTGGGTGATCATGAACAACCACGCGTTCGGAACGATCGCGGGCCTCGAGCAGGCACACTACGGGACGACGTTCGGCACGGTGTTCGAGAAGAACGGCAAGTCGTGGTCGCCCGATTACGCGGCGATCGCCAAGGCCTACGGCGTGGACGGCATCAAGGTCGAATCCGCCGCGGGGTTCAAGCCAGCGCTGGAGCGCGCGATCAAGTCGAAACGTCCGTGTGTCATTGACGCCTACATGCAGAACGAGCCGGTGCCGACCGATGGACACTGGAACATCATGGACATCTACTCGCCCGGCAAGAAGGTGCACCACGCGAGCACCGGCACGGTCGCGGCGGACTGATGGCCGCAGACAGGAGGGGCGTGAACATGCGACACGACTATTCGCTGGCTCACCTCACCGTGCTGTCGCTTACGCCGCCCCAGGTCGTCGAGGTGGCTGCGCGCGCCGGGTACCGGTACGTGGGCCTGCGTCTGACGAGGGTGACGACGGCTGAGCCTTTGTACGACCTGGCACACGACCGGGCGCTGATGAAGGAGACGAAGGCGCGGCTCGCCGACACCGGAATTGAGGTGCTCGACATTGAACTGTTTCGCATGGACCCGTCCCTTGATGCGGAGAGTTTCATCCCCGTCCTCGAAGCGACCGCCGAACTTGGTGCGAAGAACATCATCGCGCAGTTGCCCGATCCCGACCGCCATCGTGCCACCGAGCGGTTTGCCAAGCTATGCGATCTCGCGAAGCCGCTGGGAATCTTCGTCAACCTCGAGTTTCCGCATTGGACCGAGACGGGCAATCTTGCAGCTGCGGTAAAAGTCGTGCGGACCGTCAAACGGCGCAATGCTGGCATCTTGGTCGACATGCTCCACTTTGGCCGCTCCGATTCGCGTCTGGACGCACTCGCCAAGCTGCCACGCGAGTGGTTCCGTTTCGCCCATGTTTGCGACGCGGCCAAGGAAGTGCCCGCTACGCTGGCCGGCATCATCCACACGGCGCGCGATGAGCGGCAGTTTCCAGGCGAGGGGGGAATCGACGTTCGCGGCATCCTGGATTGCTTGCCGCAAGACATCCCCTACGCGCTGGAAATCCCTCGCGTGGCGCTGACCAAAGCAGTCGGTCCGGAAGAGGTTGCTCTGCTGGCGCTACGCGTCGCGCGGAGCCATCTCGACGCAGTGACCGGGGAGCGGCCGTCGGCCGGCGCGCACAGGCCGAGGGTTTCCCGAAGAATATCCACCGCCGTGGAATCACGCGCGTGATCAGACATGTGGTGTGCAGGGATGTTTTGTGCTGTTGTTCGTTGGCGTCTACAATGATTGACAAGGAGGAATCTCATGCGTTCTAGTATAAGTCGTCGTTCCGTCCTCGCCGCTGGTGCTTCCGCGCTGGCGCTCGGAGTTATTCCCAAGGCTGTTTACGCTCAAGCGAAGACGAAGTTGCGCTTCAGCTGTGCGTTCACCGAACAGGATTTGCGCGCGGATGCGTACAAGGCGTTTGCTACCGCAATCAAGGACGGCTACGACTTCGAGCCTTATTGGGGAAACACGCTATTCAAGCAGGGCACCGAACTCATCGCCCTTCAACGGGGCAACCTCGAAATGGTCAACCTCGCGCCCGCGGACATATCGAAGCAGATTCCCGCGTGGTCACTGATGACTTCGGCCTATTTGTTTCGCGACGCAGCCCATTTGAAGAAGACTTTCAAGAGCGACGTTGGACGAGAGTTCATCAAGATGGCCAAAGACCAACTCGGAATCCAGATCATCACGCCCGTCTACTTCGGGTCACGTAACGTCAACCTGAAGCCCGACCGCCAGATCAAGACCCCCGCCGATATGGCTGGCATCAAGTTGCGGATGCCGCCCGGAGAATTCTGGCAGTTTCTGGGTGAGTCGATTGGCGCCAATCCGACGCCCGTCGCGTACGCCGAGGTCTACACGGCGTTGCAGTCAGGGGCCATCGACGGCCAGGACAATCCGCTGGTCGCCAGCAAGCTCATGAAGTTTTACGAGGTAACGACGCAATTCGTCCTAACCGGCCACGTCATCGGGTACGACGTAATGGCAATCAGCGGGAAGCTGTGGGATGCGATACCTCCCGCGCAACAAGCAACATTCCAGGCCGCCGCCGAGAAGGCGATCGACGACTACGTTGTCAAGTTCAGCGCGCAGGAAAAAGAGGTCCTGGACTACTTCAAGGCTGAAGGCAAGAAAGTTTACACGCCTGACCTCAACGCGTTCCGCACCTTTGCCCAGAAAAAGTACCTCGACAAGTACGGCCAAGACTGGCCCAAGGGCGCGCTCGAACGGATTAACGCGCTGTAGCCAAGAGGCAAGTCACCCCGTGTGAAGTGACCGGCATCACCAGCCATTGTTCGCAATGGCTGGCTGGCCGGTCACTGGTTGTCTGCAAGGATGCATCTTCGCGGAGTCGATGGCCCCGATGGAACCTACGAAGCCGAGCAATACCCTGAGCGCCATATCCTGGCTCAGAAAGCGGGCCGAGAACGTGATCGTTGCGCTAATCGCGATCATGTTCATCTCCTTCCTTCTGCAAATTGCCTTTCGCTACCTTCTGAACCGTCCACTTGGTTGGACCGATGAGGTCGTTGTCCTCTGCTGGGTGTGGCTGGTGCTTTGGGGGGCGGCGTTCATATTGTCAGACAAGGAAGAGATCCGATTCGACATTGTCTATGAGCTCGTCTCCGAACGAACTCGTCGTACGTTCACGGTGATTTCCAGCCTGGCATTGGTTGTTCTATTCGTCGTCTCGCTGCCGGCTTCCTGGAATTATGTGCTCTTCATGAAGCGTGAGAAGTCCGCCTATCTGGGAATGCGGTTCGACTATCTGTACTCCATCTACGTCATCTTTTCGGTCGCTTGTATTGTCAGGCATGGTTGGATCGCCTGGAACGCATTCCGTGGCAGAAACTTGCCGGAGGTGGACGTGCCTGACGATGGGGAGCGGATCTAATGCCCAGCAATTTCACGCTGTGCATCATTGTCTTGATCGCGCTGGCGCTGTTCGGGCTGCCGATCGGCCTGTCAATGATTTGCGCGTCAGTGTTCTATCTGCTGCTGGCAGGTCTCGACCTTGGCACAGCAGGCGAGCAGATTCTCAACGGTCTGTTCAACAGCTATGTTCTGTTGGCAGTACCGCTATTCATCCTTGCCGCGGATTTGATGAACAGCGGGAGCTTGACGGATCGGCTTCTGAAATTTTGCCTTGTGCTTGTAGGTCGATTTCGCGGCGGCCTCGGTCACGTCAACGTTGTGGCGAACATCATCTTTGCGGGAATGTCGGGATCTGCCATTGCGGACGCTGTCGGCATCGGCCGCATCATCATCGGAATGATGACGCGCAATGGTAAGTATCCTATCGAGTACGCTGCCGCGATCACTGCTTCGGCCGCGATCATCGGACCGATCATTCCACCATCGATCCCGATGGTCGTGTATGCACTCGTTTCCGACACGTCGATCGGCTATCTCTTTCTTGGCGGGGTCATTCCGGGGCTGTTGCTCGGTGTCGCGTTCATGATAATGAACACGGTGATAGCCCGACGCAGAGATTATCCCGTTGAGCCGCCGGTTCCGATGCGAGAGATTCCGCGCATCACGCTTGATGCGTTTCCTGCATTGATGCTTCCGGTCGTGCTGCTGTTCGGCATTTACGGCGGGGTGATGACGCCGACCGAGGGTGCGGCGGCGGCGGCGGCCTACGCGCTATTGGCATCGGCGCTCATCTACCGCTCGATCTCGTTCAAACAGTTGTACACCATCCTGCTTTCAAGCGCGAAATCAACAACTGTCGGTGGGAATGCTGATCGCTGGGGCATTGGTCTTCAACTACGTGGTCACGATTGAGAACGTTCCTCTTTCAGTGCAGCGCTTTATCACTGGATTCCATCTAACCGCCATCGGGTATCTGCTTCTTGTCAACGCGATACTGCTTGTCCTGGGGTGTCTGCTCGAGGGAACGACGATTCTCCTCGTCATCGTTCCAATCCTGATTCCAACGGCGAAGGCACTCGGCATTGATCTCGTCCATTTCGGGGTCGTAGTAGTCGTCAACATCATGATTGGACTTCTTACGCCCCCGTTTGGACTGCTGCTCTTCGTCGTCGCAAACATGACCAAGAAGCCGCTGATGTCGATTGTCCGTGAAGCGACCCCATTCATTCTTGTTGCGATAATTGTTCTGGCGATCATCACCTTCGTTCCGCAAACGGTACTGTGGTTGCCCCGCGTCATGGGCTACAAGGGTTGACTTAACGCTTCGCTGAAAAGTCGACGCCTGCATTCGGATCGGCATGCCACTGAATCGGGGCGGCGTAGCGACGAGCGCACTATGGCAGCATCGCGCCGTCGTAGACGAGCTTGATGCCGATCGTAAGCAACGCCCAGTAGCTGATCTGGTAGAACACCCGCTCGTCGAGTTTGCCTTGAATGAGCACCCCCAGCTTGACGCCCACCGGCACCAGGGGCAGGAGCATCAGTGATGTGGCGAAATTGGTCGTGTCCAGCTGTCCCAGGAGTGCGTAGGGGATGATCTTCGCGTAATTTGAGGCAAAGAAGAACCACACTGTCGTTCCGACATACGTGCGCTTGTCGAGGCGCAGCGGCAGGAGATAGGCCATCAGCGGTGCCGCGCCGGCATGCGCGAGAAAGCTGGTGAGTCCAGAGACGTGCCGACCAAGCTACCCCGCGCGGCCATGAGGCCGCCGCCGGCGGACGGTTCTTCGCCCAGCCGAAGAGATTGTTGAGCGCAAAAGCGATCGCAATCGCGCCGATTACCAGGCGCAGCACATCCTGACGTACGAATCGGAATATCAAGCTGCCAACAATAACGCCGATGGCGAGGCCGGTAAGTAGGATCGGCATGTTGCGCCGATCGTATATGCCTCGGAATGCGCCGATGCCGAACAGGTCGATGCAGCACAGAATCGGCAGCATTATCGCCGCGGCTTGAAGCGGTGAGATGACCAGTGCAAGCATCGGCACGGCCATGCCACCGAAGAGGCCGGGGATTCCCGTCTTGGAAATGCCGGCCAGAAGGACTACCGGGATCGCAATAAGGTAGAAATAGGGGTTGGTGATGAGCATCTTGATGATGATTTTGGCGTAGCAGCGCCTTGAGCTCTTGACGTTAACACATCGCGCGAATCTATCCTCGACGTACCGCGTCAATGGCTAGCACGCCGGCATCTTTGGCACCATGCCCTGCGGAAATGAGTTGATCCATCCGCGCGGCGACGGCGGGCAGCATCGCCGTCGGCAGATCGCCCGCTACCTCCAGCATCAATCGCACATCCTTGCGCGCCATTGCCAGTTCAAAACTCGGCGTGAAGTTGCCCTTCGCCATACTCGCACCGCGTCCGGCAACCATCGCGTTCAAATCGAGATTCCCAAGCAATTTGACCGCGTCTTCAGTATCGATGCTGCTCGCCTTGGCCAAGGTGAGGACGTCAGCCGTTGCAGCCATGACACCGATAATCATCGCGTTGCCAAGCAGTTTGTTTATCGCAGCAAGATCGGTGCGCTCGCCCATGAACTCTAGACGCGCTGTCATTTTGGCGAGATCAGCCTTGACGCTTTCGAAGAGCGCCCGTGACCCTGCAACCATCATCAATCCCTGAGCATTGCGCGCAGCTGGCGGCCCCATGAAGACAGGACAGTGTAGATACTTCACTCCTTGGGCGTGGAGCCGCTCGGCCCGCTCGGCGGTGAGTCTCGGCAACGTTGTCGTGTGATCAATCAGCATCGCGTCCGCAGAAAGTCCGGAGCGTGCGGCTGATATGACTTCTTCGACCACTGCATCGTCCTTTAGTACTAGATGCACCCGCGATGCGCCTCGAACCGCGTCGGCTGGAGTTGCCGCTGCCTTGATGCCGAACCGAGCGAGAGCCAACACTTTGTCCGGTGAGCGATTCCAGGCAGTGACCGTATCACCACGCTTGACGGCGGCTTCGGCGAATGCGGCGCCGAGCAAACCGGTGCCCAGAAACGCTATGTTTGCCATGATCGTTATCCTATAGGTTGCGCAATTTGGGTTGACGCTGGCCACTTCAAATGGTCGCGACGCCAGCGTGTATCTCGTGCTACTGGTAACCGACTACTCTGGCGGATTCCTGATTGGTCGGTTGCTTATTTCACGCGAAAGACGCCCCTGACAAGCCGGATCTGACCCTCCTGCAGACTGCGCCGCGCGTTCGCCGCCTTTTGCGCGAAATTGTCGACGTACACCCCCAAAGTCAGCGGAGTCGGTGCCGTGTCTGCGGTAGTCCTGCTCAAATAAGCGTCGCTCGGTATCCTCGAAGTGCTCAGCGATAAAACCGCTCTCGCCCAGAACCGAGCGAATCTCGTCGGCAGAAACAAGGAAGCTGTCGGCAGGGTCGGTGGCCCACGGAAGCGGAAAGTAGGACGTCGCCGCTTCTCCAGCCGCCAGATCCTGGAAGGCGTACCGGCCGCCCGGCTTGAGGACCCGGTAGACCTCCGCATAGAGCTTCCGCTTGTTCGCGATGTTCATCCCGACATTCTGCATCCAGACGACATCAAACGAATCGTCGGGGAAGGGTAGGACTAGGGCGCTGCCCTCGTGCACTTCGATGCGGTCGTCAAGGCCGGTCAGCCGATTCAGCAGTACCGCGCCGGCGCAGTAGTCGGGCGACAATTCGAGGCAGTCGACGCGGCAGCCGAGCGCGGAAGCGAGCAGCCGGGCCGAGCCGGCCAGTCCGGCTCCGATGTCGAGAACGCGATTTTCGGCCTGGATCTGCGCCAACTCGAGCAACTCGCGTGAAGCGCGGAGTCCACCCGTGTGGAAGTGGTCAAGCGCCCCCAGCGCCTCGGGTAACAGGCGTTGTTCGGGATTCAATCCGGCCGCGCGGATGGCCGCCAGGATTCGCACCTCGATGTCGCGGGCCGAATAGTGCGCTTCCAGACCAGCCATGAACAACGCTTCCTCAAGCGGCGAGCAGCGCAGACCCTGCGATCCGCGCGCCACGGGCCGTCACTGAATGACCTCGTCCGCGCGCAGCAGCATCGACTGCGGGATTGTCATGCCGAGCTCTCGTGCGGTCATAAGGTTCACCGCCAAGCCTACCTTGCTGATCGACTCCGTCGGCAGGTTTTGAGGGCTGGTTCCGGTAAGAATGCGTTGCACGAATTTTGCCGATAGGCGACCCACTTCGTAGAAACTCACGCCATACGCGACCAAGGCTCCCTGCTTGACGAGACTGCTAACTGCGAACATTGTAGGTAACTTCTTGGCTCTCGCTACATCAATGATGTACTGGGCCTGGCTCAAAACCATTGCGTCTGCAATATAGAAGTAAGCGTCCGCGTCCTTTGACTTAAGCGCGTTCATACTCGGCCGGAGTTCTTCTATGGACGCAATCGGTCGCTCGATAATTTCAACATTTAGCTGCTTCCCTGCCTCCCGCAATGCCTTGGCGGCCCGCTGGGCGGTCTCGTTGCGGGGATTGTAGAACGTCACGACTCTGCGCAGTTCTGGGATTATTGCCTTCAGAATCTCCAGCCGCTTCGCGGTGAGATCACCCGACGAATAGTGGACACCCGTAATGCGCCCCCCGGGTTTCGCATAACTCTCGACCAGTCCGGAAACGACTGGGTCACTGCCGCCGGTGAATACAATGGGGACCCCGTTTGTCGCGCGTCTTGTCGCAGCAGTGACGGATGTGCCTAGTGCGTAGATGAGGTTGACTTTCTCGTGTTCCAGACTCCTTGCCGCTCCCTCAATCGCCGTTGGATCACCGTTTAAATCGCGAATTTCCAAAACGTATTGCTTGCCCTCTGCAAATCCCAACTCCCTGAGGCCGTCCTTGAGTCCGTCAACCATCGCGTTGTAGGGACCACCTTCGTGGATAACCCCTACCCGATAGGCCTTCGGTTGTTGAGCTTGGGCAAGATGAACAGAAGCCAGAACAAGCGTAGCTAGGAAAAGGGCGATTAGGTTCCTACTCACGAGGTTCTCCCCGACGCGCTCGGCAAAAATGCCTCCCTCCAGGAGGGTGACGCGACCATACTACGCCTCCCCGCACGGAACTGAACGCGGCCTGCGCATGGCCGGTTGTCGCCGATGTCGGCCCATCGCCAGCACGACCCTGGATCGTTGGCCGACCTTGGGCCGCTTGGCCATCGCATTCTCGCGCTAAAATGCTTTCTGCGGTTCCCGATGCGCACGCGTCCGGAACCGCGCGCTTTTCACCTGCCACTCTATCCAATAACGCGCGAGCCATTCGTGTCACGCAAGCTCGTCTACGAAATCTGTCACCTGGCGTGGCCTGTACTCATCGCGCAACTGGCGGTGATGGCCTATGCGGTCATCGACACGATGATGGCGGGGCGTTTCGCTACCGACGATCTCGCGGCGGTGGGTATCGGAGCGTCGATCTATTTCAGCGTTTTCGTCGCACTCATGGGTGTGCTGCTGGCGGTTTCACCGATCGTGGCGCAACTCCTGGGCGCTGGGCGCTACAGCGAGATCGGAGAACAGGTACGCCAGGCGATGTGGCTGACACTCGCGCTCGCTCTCGCATCGGTCCTGTTGTTCCGCTACCCCGAGCCGCTCCTGGCCATGAGCAAGGCGCCGCCCGTGGTCGCTGACAAGGCGCGGGCTTACCTCGCTATCGCCGCGTGGGGAGCGCCGGCGGGGCTGGCGTTTCGTCTGTTCGCGAGCTACACCACGGCAGTATCGCTTCCGCGCGTGATGATGGCGCTGAATCTCTTGGGTCTGACGCTGAAAGTGCCGCTCGCGTGGGTATTCACATTCGGGCACCTTGGAGCGCCGGCCATGGGAGCGGCGGGTTGCGCGCTGTCGACCGCACTCGTGAATTGGATCATCTGTATCCTCGCATGGCTCTGGTGCGGGCTGTCGCCGGCCTACCGTCGTCACGGCGTCTTCTCGCGCTGGTCCTGGCCACGATGGGGCGACCAGTGGCGACTGACGGCGCTCGGCGTTCCGATCGGGATGACGATGCTCGTGGACGTGACCGCGTTCACATTCATGGCGCTGTTCATCGCGCGATTGGGGGCGGTCAACTCGGCCGCACACCAGATTGCGGCCAATGTGGCGACGGTCATGTACATGTTGCCCTTGGCGCTGGCGAACGCGGTCGGCGTACTGGTAGGCCAAGCCATTGGCGCGCGAAGATTTGCCCTTGCTCGGTCGACAGGCATCACGGGCATCGTCCTTGCGCTGGCGCTCGCAGTACTCTCGGGAGCGACAATTATGCTCGGCGCTAGCACACTGGCAGCCTTCTATACCTCCGATGCGAACGTGCAGGCGCTTGCCGCGACGTTGCTCGTGCTGGTCGCCGCGTATCACCTATTTGATGCGTTGCAGGCCGTGACGGTGAGCGCCCTGCGCGGATACAAACGAGCCGTCGTGCCGATGCTCATAAACGTTGGAGGATTGTGGGGCGTGGGGCTTGCAGGCGGCTACCTGATCGGCTTGACCGGTGTCCTCGATCTGTCCGCCGTCGGGCTCGCCACGCCACTTGGCGTGCCCGGATTCTGGGCAGCGGCGGCCGCGGGCATGCTCGTGGCGAGCGTCGGCATCATGATCTACTTCTTGGTGGAAAGCTCCCCACAGCAGGCTCAAGCAAGAGCGGGCGTAGAAGGGCGGGCAGCGGAGTGACGACACATTTCATCGCTCCAGCGGTGCGCCCACGGCGCTGGGACCGGTTCCCTCGGATGTGGCCCTTGTCTTGCGACGTACTTCCAGCGCATGCTTTCACCCCGAGGTGCAAGCAATCATGACCGCTCGTCAACGCGAAGTAACCCTGCGCTTCCTGGCGCAACCTGCCGATGTGAATTTCGGCGGGAAGGTTCACGGCGGCACCGTCATGAAGTGGATCGACCAGGCTGGTTACGCCTGCGCGGTTGGATGGAGCGGGCACTACTGCGTGACCATTTACGTGGGCGGGATTCGCTTCTACAAGCCGGTCCTGGTCGGCAGCATGGTCGAGGCGCACGCGCAGTTGATTTACACGGGGCGTACCAGCATGCACGTCGCAGTCGATGTGCGGGCCGGGGACCTGAAGGATCATGAATTTACCCGAACGACCCATTGCGTCATCGTGTTCGTGGCCGTGAACGATCATGGCAATCCGACCGCGGTCGCACCATGGAATCCCGAGACCGAGACGGAACTCGCGCAGAAGCAATACGCATTGCAGCTCATGGAGATGCGCAGTCATATTGAGAGTCAACTCGACATCCAAAAGCTGAGCTAGCACGGACAGCCTTCACCGTGAACGCATCGTCGCCGTGGGCTCGCCTGTTTCCCTTCGTCCTTTGGTGGCCGAGGGTCAACCAGTCAACGCTCAGGGCGGACCTGATCGCCGGACTCACCGGAGCGATCCTGGCGCTGCCGCAAGGCGTCGCGTTTGCGATACTCGCCGGCCTGCCGCCGCAATATGGGCTGTACGCTGCGATGATTCCGCCGGTGCTTGCGTCCTTGTTCGGTTCGAGCTGGCACATGATCGCGGGTCCCACCAACGCGATTGCGATCGTGCTGTTCGCGAGCCTCGGTCATCTCGCTTCACCGGGCAGCGCCGACTACATCAATCTCGTGCTCGCGGTGACCTTTCTGACCGGGCTCTTCGAACTCGTCATGGGCCTCGCGCGACTCGGTACGCTGGTCAATTTCATCTCGCACACGGTAATCGTGGGATTCAGTGCGGGCGCCGCGATCCTGATTGCGACGCAGCAACTGAAATCGTTCCTGGGGATTCCCATTCCACCCGATGCCTCGTTCGTACAGACACTGACCCAGACGATGCTTCAGGTCGGGCACATCAATCCTTGGGTAACTGCCGTGGGTGTCTTCACGATCGTGTCGGGACTGCTTGCCAAGCGCTACCTGAAGAAGATTCCGTTCATGATCAGTGCGACGATCGCGGGGAGCCTTTTTGCATTTGCGCTTGATGCGTATTTTGGCCATGAGGTGACCGGCATTGGCACGGTCGGCGCGCTGCCGACGGAACTGCCGCCGTTCTCCGTGCCGAACCTGTCGATCGACGCGCTTACTCGGGTTGCACCGACGGCGCTTGCAATGACGATCCTGGCACTCACGCTCGGCATCGGTGTCGGACGTTCGCTCGGCATCCGCACGGGACAGCGCATCGATGCGAATCAGGAGTTTATCGGGCAGGGCATATCGAATCTTGTTGGAAGCTTTTTCCTGTCGTTTCCGTCCGCGGGCTCGTTCAACCGCAGCGCGGCAAATCTGGAGGCCGGGGCGAAGACGCCGCTGGCCTCGGTGTTCTCGTCGATCTTCCTGGTGGGCATGGTGTTCGTGGTCGCGCCCCTTGCTGCGTACCTGCCGTTTGCGACGGTCGCCGGGATCCTGTTCCTGATCGCGTACGGACTGGTTGACGTCGGCCGCATGAAGTCGATCTTTGCCACCAGCCGTACCGAAGCGTCGGTCATGATCGTAACGCTGGTCGCAGCGCTGTTCCTCGGGCTCCAGACGGCGATCTACGCTGGCGTCCTCCTGTCGCTGCTGCTATTCCTGAACCAGGCTGCGCGTCCGGGCATCCGCGACGTGAAGCCCGAATTCCGTGGCGGCGCGTACCACTTCAACGCCGACACGGGGTTGCCCGACTGTCCGCAACTGAAGATGCTGCGGGTCAACGGCTCGATCTTCTTTGGCGCGGTTGACCATGTCGAGGATGCGTTTCATCGGGTCGATCACGACAACCCGCAGCAGAAGCGACTGCTCGTCGCCGCGAGCGGCATCAACTTGGTCGATATCTCGGGGGCGGAGATGTTGAAGCGAGAGGCGGCTCGCCGGACCCAGATGGGTGGCGGGCTGTACTTCTGGTTCATGAAGGACGCGGTACACGACCTGCTGGAGCACGGCGGCTACCTCAAAACAATCCGCGAGGACCATATCTTTGCGCAGCCTGTCGACCCGATCGACATCCTGTACGCAAAACTGGACCCGGAGATTTGCCGCAACTGCCAGGCACGCATTTTCCCGCAATGCCATGTCGCCTTGCCGAACGGCGAGCCGCGCACGGCGATGGGTTGATTTGCGACTTCGCCCGCTTACCCTCGCGCGAACCACTTGTTGTAGAGCGCTCGGTAGCGGCCATCCTCGTACATCTCGAGCAGTGCCCGGTTGATCCGCTTGCGCAGAGGACTGCCATCCACCACGGCGATGCCATACTTTTGCGACGCGAAAATCGGACCGACGACGCGCAGGACGCCATTGCCGCGCTTCATGGCCAGGTACTGAAGCGTCGGCGCGTCGAAAACCATGGCCTGGACCTCCCCCTGGGCGACGAGGTCGCATCCTTCCTCCGCGGATGTCACGGCCACGTACAGCAATCCCTGCTCGGTTAGGTAGTCGGCGGCAACCGTGCCCTGCACGGTCGCGATCCTCTTTCCAGCGAGGTCCGCCGTGCCACGGATCTTCGAGTTGAGGCGATCGACCGTCTGCGTCGACGTCACGGTGGCCGTCAGCTGGGCGATCAGCACGACGCCCACCAGCCACATGAAGAAAACAATGAGCCGCTTGACTAGCCTCGGCGTCTCTCGATCGCCATGCTCGCCCGTGGCGACGATCAGGGCCACGCCCCACAGCCCCTCGCCCATCCCCCTCAGATAGCCCTTCTGAAAGTGTTCACTCGATCGGCGCTCGACGATCCACAGGACGTTGGCCATGATGAACATGATGACGATGAATGCGCCAAGGAGCGTGGCGATGGTGGACCATGGAATCGAGTCGAACAGATCCAGCAAGTGATTGCTGCCCTGGGCGTGCACCAGGATCTGCAAGCCGGAGTCGAAATAGGGCTGGGTGAAATCGACGATAGTTTCGCGTTCCTTGGTGATCGTAATCGCGGCGATCGCCGCGTCCGCATTGCCGCTTTTCACCGCCTGCAACTGTTCGCCAACCGTGGTGACTTCAACCCATGCGGTGTCGACCTTGATCGACTGCGCGAGCGCGTTCCACAGGTCGATGCTGAAGCCGGTCCATTCCGCGCCGTGCTTGAACACAAACGGCGCAATCGGCTTGACCGCCACACGGATCGTCTTGCCCTGCACCGCGTCCTCGGCAGCGGCACCTTCCACGCCAAGGCCAGCTAGCGCTGCAAGCAAGGCAAGGCACATGGCCGCGTGCTTGCGCGAGCGGTGGTACGGTCGCATCGAATGCGCTTCCTTCTTGCTGACCTCTGGCATCGGCTTTCTCCCTCGAAAACTCAGGCTCGCGCAGCCCTCACCACGTTGATGCACGGTCTGCCCCCCGCACGGCGGTCGATGTTGTCGGCGATGGTCTGCTGCCGCCGATGGATCGTGCCGCTCGTCCAGCCTGACATGTGCGGCGTCATCACTACATTCGATAGTTCGTGAAACGGGAGCGCCGACGGCAGGATCGTGGCTTCCTCGGGCGAAGGATAGTTGTACCAGGTATCGATGATGGCGCCGGCAATGCGATGTTCCTTGAGCGCTTCATACAGCGCCCGTTCGTCGATCGTAGGGCCCCGACCGACGTTGAGCACCACTGCCGACGCATGCATCGCCGCGAACGCGTCGGCGCCCACGATCCCGACAGTTTCAGCAGTCAATGGCAGGGAAACCACGAAGAAATCCGCCGAGCGCCAGAATTCTTGAAGGCCGTTCAACACAAATGAGCGGTCGACCAGAGCGGAGGTGGCGACGGGGCTGCGATTGGCCACATGGACTTTCATTTCGAAGGCTTTCGCCCGGGTGGCGATCGCCTTGCCGATATGCCCGAATCCCAGCAGGCCGATTGTCTTGTCCGCCAGCTCGCCGTGCACGCGCTCGGGTGCGCCGGAGGTATAGGTCCACCGACCCTGCCGCAGTTGCCGATCGGCGTCCGCGAGCGGCACATGTCGCGCAAGCAGCGCCGTCATCACATACTCCGCAATGGCCTGTTCGTGACCAAAGCAATTGCACACAACGGCCGAATCGGGAATCGCGCCGAGATCGACGGCGTCGTAGCCTGCGCCCGGAACGTGGAAAAGCTGCAATTGTTCCGGCCGTGGATTGTCCTTCGAGAAGCGCCCGCCGACGATGACATCGGCGTGAAGATAGGTCCGTCGATGGTCGGCGTTGCTCAGCGCGTCGGGCAAGACCGTGATGTCTGCCGGCGCACCGAGGAGGTTCTGAAACCCATGGCTGAAGGACGCGGCGTTCTCGCCGTGAAAGACAATGCGCATGATGGGAGTCCGCAAAGGGTCATCGAGGGCCGAGATATGCCAGGCTGCATGCGTGTGATGAAGCCAATCGATCTGTCGGAATATAATACTTCAAGAAACATCGCGAGCAAGGAATGCCTCCGGTGTGATCCGCTCGCGGCCCTGCGCTGGCGATCGGTCGTTTTCTGCCGCGAGCGACAAATGGACAATCGATGAAAATCACCGCCCTCGAAACACTGCGCACCGAAGAGTTCTCGAACGTCATTTGGGTTCGCGTTTACACCGACAGTGGAACGATCGGGCTCGGCGAAACGTTTTACGGCGCTGCGGCGGTGGAGGCGCACATTCACGAGACGCTGGCGGGGCGCTTGCTCGGGCGCGATCCGCTCCATATCGAAGCGCTGAACAAGGAAATGCTAAGCCTGCCGATGGCCCAGTCGTCCACCGGCGTGGAATACCGCGCTGCGTCCGCGGTCGATATCGCGTTGTGGGACATTTTCGGCAAGGTCTGTGGACAGCCGGTGCACCAGATGCTGGGTGGACTGTGCCGCGACAAGCTTCGAATCTACAACACCTGCGCTGGCTATCGCTATGTGCGCTCGAAGAACATTCGCCCGGTCTCCAACTGGAATCTGGGCACGAGCGACGGGCCGTTCGAGGATCTCGACGCATTCGTGAATCGCGCGGACGCGCTGGCGGAAAACCTCCTCGAAAGCGGGATCAGCGCCATGAAAATCTGGCCCTTCGATCCGGCGGCGCAGGAGAACAACGGACTCTGCATCTCCGCAGCCCAGATGAAAAAAGCGATCGAGCCCTTCGAGAAGATTCGCAAGGCCGTCGGCGATCGCATGGACATCATGGTCGAATTTCATTCGTTGTGGAACCTGCCCGCGGCGAAGCAGATTGCCCGCGCACTCGAGCCGTATGCACCGATGTGGTACGAAGATCCGATCCGGATGAATTCACCGCAGGCGCTCGCGGAGTATGCGCGCTCGACGAATGTATGGGTCTGCGCGAGCGAAACGCTCGGCTCGCGCTGGCCCTACAAGGACTTGCTGGAGCGGGACGCGGTTCACGTCGTCATGGTCGACTTGTGCTGGACAGGCGGACTCACGGAAGGACGAAAGATCGCGTCGTTGGCGGAAACCTGGCACCGTCCGTTCGCGCCGCACGATTGCATCGGTCCGGTCGGGTTCATCGCCGCGGTGCACATGTCCTTCAGCCAGCCGAATACGCTGATCCAGGAATCGGTGCGTGCGTTCTATCGCGGCTGGTACAACGAGCTCGTCACCGTGCTGCCGCGCATCGAAAACGGCTTCGTGTATCCGATGGAAGGCCCGGGCCTGGGCGTGGATCTGGCGCCGGCCGTGTTGAAGCGCACGGACCTCACCGTCCGGCGCACGTCTGCCTGATCAACTGCACCCGAGGTCGAGGATCCATGTCAAGATCCGCCCCAGGGCCCCACCGGCACTGGGAGCAGTGGTCAGCCGACCGCTGCCTTGATATGCCGCGGCGATAGCGCAACAATGCCCGAACGGGGAGGGCGATTCCGTGCTCCTTGTCGCCGCGGTGTTGACGGTGGCCTGCGACATGGGTCGGCCGGTGAGTCTCGAGTGGCTGGAATCTTGGCCACCTAAACGAATAGCAAAAAGGAGGATCGTATGAAATGGATGCGCCCGGTACTTGTGCTTGCGGGTCTTGGACTCCTTGGCACTCTTGCGATGGGATCGGAGGCGGCGTTCGCGCAAGCGGCGACGCCGGCGCCCGCGAAGATCGGCTCGTCGTTGATCGGAAAGCTCGAGGGGCCGGAGATCATCCTTGACGCCAAGGCTTTTCCGAAAACCTTCAAGGAGGCGCCGATTCTTGCCGAGCAGGTTAAAGCGGGAAAGTTGCCCGCGGTCGACAAACGCCTGCCCGAGCCTTCACAGCTTTTTGTCGTGAAGCCCCTGCGCGAAATCGGGAAGTACGGCGGCAACTGGCGAAGGGCTTTCACCGGACCGGGCGACTACGAGAACGGCGGCCGCATCGTTTCGCTCGACAAGATCCTGACCTTCGATTACACGGGCACCAAGATCATCCCCAGCCTCGCCCGCGACTGGAAGGTCAGCGACGACGGCAAGACGACGACGATCTATCTGCGCAAGGGTTCCAAGTGGTCCGACGGCACGCCGTTCACCGCGAACGACTTCATGTTCTGGTACAACGACATCTATCTCAACAAGAACATTAACCCGACGCCCTTCTTCGAGTTCCAGATCAACGGCAAGGACGGTGTGATGAAGAAGGTCGACGACTACACCGTCGCCTTCGAGTTTCCCGAGCCCTATCCCTTTTTCGTTTCCCAGCTTGCAGGCAGCACCTCCATCGGCGCCGGATTTGCGACGCGCGGCGGGTTCCAGAACTTCGGCGGCGCCTATGCCCCGGCCCACTACCTGAAGCAGTTCCTGCCCAAGTATTCGTCGGAGGAGGCGGTGACCAAGAAGGCCAAGGACATGGGCTTCGATAGCTGGGTGTCCCTGCTCAAGAATCGGTACAGCTGGGCGCTGAACAACGAACTACCGGTCATGACACCGTGGAAGACCGTGTCCCCGATCAACACGCCGACGTGGTCGATGGAACGCAACCCCTACTTCTGGGCCGTCGACACCGCGGGCAACCAGCTTCCCTACATCGACCGGATCACGATGACGCTCGCCGAGAACACCGAAGTCGCCAACCTTCGCGCGATTGCCGGCGAATACGACGTTCAGGAACGGCACATGGGCCTGGCCAAGCTGCCGGTCTTCCTGGAAAACGCCAAGAAGGGCAACTACACCGTTCACCTCGACCCGGCGCTCAACGGATCGGACGCGACCATTCACATCGGCAACGCCTACGAAGGCGATCCCGAGATTGCGAAATTCCTGAAGAACAAGGATTTTCGCCACGCGCTCTCGCTCGGCATCGACCGGGACCAGCTCAACGAAGCCTTCTGGCTCGGCGTGGGAACCCCCGGATCGGTGGCGCCGGCGCCCGATACGATCTATAGCCCAGGCCCGGAATGGAACAAGAAATACGCGACTCTCGACCTGAAGCAGGCCAACGAGCTGCTCGACAAGGTCGGCCTGACGAAGAAGGATGCGGAGGGCTATCGACTGCGCACCGACGGGAAGGGACGCCTGCGTCTCGAGCTGGTCACGGTCGGCGGTCAATTCGTTCCGTATACAGCGGTCGGCGAAATGATCAAGCAGCAATGGAGGAAGATCGGCATCGACCTCGACGTCAAGGAACTGGAGCGGAGCCTGGCCTTCACCCGCGACAACAACAACGAAAACCAGATGATGACGTGGGCAAACGACGGCTCGGAAATGATCTACCTCTTCCCGCGCCATGCGCTGCCGGTGGACGCGGCCGAAGCCCACATGGGGACGGCGTATGCCAAGTGGTATGCGTCGCGGGGCGCTGCAGGCAAGAAGCCGGACGACCCGGAAATGCTTAGGGCCATGGACCTGTTCCGCGAAGCATTCGGCGCGTCGGAGGAAAAGCGCGTCGCCAATGCGAAGGAGATCTGGAGGATTGCCGTCGAACAGATGTGGAGCATCGGCACGGTTGGTCAGTCACCGGCCGTCATGGGCGTGCGCATCGTGAAGAACAACATGGGCAACGTTCCCGACCGAACGGTGAACGCCCAGCATGCCCGGACGCCGCATACATCGATGCCGATCACGTACTATTTCAAGTAACGAGGAACGCAGCCGCTCCCCAGGGCACCCTGGGCGGGCGGCCTGCGCTCCACCCGGGCGCCGGCGGGCGATTCGGGTGACCGTTTTTCATGGGGGATGCCATGGCGGCTTATGTCGTTCGTCGCTTGATGCTGGCGGTGCTGACGGTCTGGGCCATTTCGGTCCTGTCCTTCATGATCATCCACCTGCCGCCCGGCGATTACGTGACCTCGTACATCGCCTCGATGTCGGCATCGGGCAGTGCGGTTTCCGAAGGCGAGGCGGCGGCGCTGCGCGAACAGCTCGGCCTCGACAAGCCGATGACGGTGCAGTACGCCAAGTGGATGGGCCTCATCCTGCAGGGCAATTTCGGCATGGCGATGGAATGGGGACGCCCCGTGTCCGACGTCATCGGCGACCGCCTCACACTGACCATGATCATTTCGGTGGCGGCGATCATATTCACTTGGGGCATCGCCTTGCCCATCGGGATCTACTCCGCGGTCTACCCGTATTCGTTCCTGGATTACGCGTTCACGTTCATCGGTTTCATCGGGCTCGCCATTCCCGGGTTCTTGCTGGCTCTGGTCGTCATGTACGTCGGCTTCGCCTGGTTCGGTGCAAACGTGGGCGGCCTGTTCTCGCCCGACTTCATCGAAGCACCCTGGAGCATGGAAAAGATGTGGGACCTCACCAAGCACCTTCCGATCCCGGCCATCGTCCTGGGCGTCGCGGGAACCGCGCAGTTGATCCGCATCATGCGCTCGAACCTGCTCGACGAATTGAGGAAACCCTATGTGATGACGGCCCGCGCCCGGGGACTTTCGGAATACCGGGTCGTCATGCGCTATCCGGTGCGGGTGGCGCTCAATCCGTTCGTGAGCACGATCGGCTATCTTCTTCCCTACGTGGTGTCGGGCAGCATCATCGTATCGCTGGTGTTGAGCCTGCCGACGGTCGGCCCGCTGCTGCTCAAGGCGCTGATCGCGCAGGACATGTTCCTGGCCGGAACCATCATCCTGCTGCTCGGGGTCATGACCGTCATCGGCACGTTCATTTCGGACCTGCTGCTCATGTGGGTCGATCCCAGAATCCGCTTCGGGAGGGAGTGATGGCGGAACTCGCCGCAGCACACATAGGCGGGCGTCGTCGCCGAAGACCGGATCGCCGTCGCCACGCAATGGCAGCTCATCTGGTGGCGCTTCAGGAAGCACAAGCTCGCCGTTGGCGGCACCATCGTCCTGATTGCGTTTTACATCGTTGCGCTGTTCGCCGATTTTTTCGCCTATGTGGATCCGACGGAATCGGAAGCCCAGCGCTCGCTGATGGCGCCGCAGCCGATCCACTGGATCGACGACGGCAGGTTCAGTCCCTTCGTGTACGGATTGAAAGGAACGCGCGACCCGCTCACGTTCAAGCGAGTCTACGTTCCTGACACAAGCAACAAGATACCGGTCACGTTCTTCGGCCGGGGAGAGCCTTGGCTGATGTTCGGTTTCATCCCGACCGATCGCCATCTGATTGCGGTGGAAGGTGCCAAGCCGAGCGAGTCGCTGTTCCTGATGGGAACGGACACGCACGGACGCGATCTGTGGTCCCGCCTCATGTTCGCAACGCGCACGTCGATGACCATTGGCCTGGTCAGCGTGGCCTTGAGCCTGGTGCTGGGTGTGGTCCTGGGGGGAATCTCGGGCTACTTCGGCGGAGCGATCGATACGGTCATCCAGCGCATCATCGAGATCCTGCGCTCGATTCCGACGATTCCCCTATGGATGGGACTTGCCGCTGCGCTTCCGGCCGATTGGAGCGTCGTGCAGGTTTATTTCGCCATCACCATCATCATATCGCTGATCGGCTGGACCGAACTCGCCCGGGTTGTGCGTGGACGATTCATCTCGCTCAAGCAGGAAGACTTCGTCATGGCGGCCGAACTCGTCGGTTGCAGCAAGTCGAGGATCATCTTCCGCCACATGGTGCCCTCGTTCATCAGTCATATCATCGCCGCGACGACGCTGGCGATCCCGGCGATCATCATCAGCGAGACTTCGCTGAGCTTCCTGGGGCTGGGCCTGCGGCCGCCCGCGATCAGCTGGGGCGTGCTGCTGCAGGATGCACAGAACATCCAGGCGCTGGTCATTTCTCCCTGGCTTCTACTCCCGTCCCTTGCCGTGATCATCGCGGTCCTCGCGTTCAATTTCATGGGTGACGGGATTAGGGATGCGGCCGACCCCTACCTGTGATCATGCCAAGTAATATGAGGCCGCTGCTTTCGGTCCGAAATCTGAGGACCAGTTTTTTCCAGGACGAGGGAACGACCAAAGCCGTCGACGGCGCTTCCTTCGACGTCGCCCCGGGAAAGACGCTGGGCATCGTCGGCGAAAGCGGCTGCGGAAAAAGCGTCACGGCGCAGTCGATCCTGCGCATCGTCGATCGTCCCGGTCGCATCGTCGACGGCGAGATTGTTCTGACTCGCGCCGACGGATCGCAAACCGATCTGGTCAAGCTCGATGCCAACGGCCGGGAAATGCGTTCGATTCGAGGGGGAGACATCGGACTCGTCTTCCAGGAGCCCATGACCTCGTTTTCTCCCGTGCACACGATTGGCGCGCAGCTCGTCGAGGCGGTGCTGCTGCACAATGCGGTCAGCAAGAAGGAGGCGCGCAGCCGGGGAATCGAGGCGCTGCGCAGCGTCGGCATCCCGAAGCCGGAGCGCCGCATCGACGAATATTCCTTCGAATTGAGCGGCGGGCTCCGCCAGCGCGCGATGATCGCGGTGGCGCTTTCCTGCGATCCGCGGCTGCTCATCGCCGACGAGCCGACGACCGCGCTGGACGTCACCACGCAGGCGCAGATCCTCGACCTGCTGCGGAAGCTTCAGCGGGAACGCGGAATGGCCATCATGCTCATCACCCACAACCTCGGCGTGGTGGCGGAGATGGCCGACGACGTGGTGGTCATGTACCTGGGCCGGGTGGTCGAGCAAGGCAACGTCGATGACATCTTTCACGATCCGAAGCACCCCTATACGAAGGCGCTGCTGCAGTCCATTCCAAGCATCGAATCCGTGCCGAGGCTGAAGCTTCCGACCATCAGCGGTTCGATTCCCCACCCGTTCAACCGGCCGAAGGGTTGCCCTTTCCATCCGCGCTGCGTGTCCGCCATTGCCGGCCGCTGCGACACCGAGGACCCGCGTCTTCAGGTTGTCGGCGAGGGTAGAAAAGTAAGCTGCTTTCTCTACCAGTGACCGGACGCGGACGAGAATGACGAACGGCAATCCCGGTTCAGGCAAGTCCGTGCTCCTCGAGGTCAAGGGACTCAAGAAATATTTCCCCATTCGAAGGGGGCTGCTGCAGAAGACGATCGGCCAGGTGAAGGCGGTGGACGACGTGTCATTTTTTCTGAATCAGGGAGAGACACTGTCGCTCGTCGGAGAAAGCGGCTGCGGCAAGACCACGACTTCCCGCTGTATCCTGCGGGCCATTACGCCGACGGCCGGCCAGGTCCTCCTGTTGGACAACGGCGATATCCTGGACGTGGCAACCGTTCCGAAGAGCCGGCTTCCGGCGCTTCGGCGGCAGATGCAGATGATCTTCCAGGACCCGTTCTCCTCCCTGAACCCGCGGATGACGCTGTTCGATATCGTGGGCGAGCCGCTGCTGGTGCACGGCGTAGGCAGTGTGCAGGAAAGAACCGACAGGGTCGTGGAGCTGCTTCGGCTCGTGGGCCTCCGGCCCGAATATATGCGGCGCTACCCGCACGCATTCTCGGGCGGCCAGCGTCAGCGCATCGGCATCGCCCGGGCGCTTGCCCTGAATCCCCGCTTGGTCGTTGCGGACGAACCCGTTTCCGCGCTGGACGTGTCGGTTCAGGCACAGATCCTGAACCTTCTGCTCGAACTTCAGGAAAGACTCGGGCTCACCTATCTGTTCGTCGCGCACGACCTCAGTGTCGTCAAGCACATCAGCGAGCGGGTCGCGGTGATGTACGTCGGCAGGATCGTGGAGACCGCTCCCACCGAAGAATTGTTCGCGTCTCCGAAGCATCCGTACACCGAGGCGCTCTTGTCGGCGGTCCCGAAACCGGATCCGCGCCTTCGCTCCGACCGGATCGTTCTTCAGGGCGAAGTCGCCGACCCGGCCAATACCCCGCCGGGCTGCCATTTCCATCCCCGGTGCCAGTATGCGCAGGCCATCTGCCGGGAAAAGTCGCCGCTACAGCAGGAGATCGCCCCCAACCACTTCGTGAGCTGTCATCGAGCAGCGGAGCTTTCGCTGCGCGGTGTCGCGCGAACACCATAGGTTGAAATGTAGAATCGCTCCGATGTCGACCGTGTCGCCCCGCGCGCTGGCCGCTCGATCGCGGGCGGCGAAGCGCTGGTACGTGTACCTCATCCTCTGTCGCAACGGCGCAATCTACACGGGCATCGCCCGCAACGTGGTCGCGCGTTTCGCGCAGCACGTCGCGGGTACTGGGGCACGCTACACTCGGGCCAATCCACCACGCCGGCTGCTGGGCAGCTTCGCCTGCACCAACCAGTCGCAAGCCAGTCGGATGGAAGCGGCGATCAAGAAACTGGGCGCAAGCAGCAAGCGCAGACTAGTCGGCAGGACCGCTGCAGCGGCGCGGAAAATCCTCCATGAACATCCCCGCTAATGAAACGTGGCCCGCCTCATGCCCTGCAACGGCAAAACGACCTCAGGTCGCCAACGCGCCCGCACGCGAGTGCACGCGGCGAATGGAACCGCCGTGCTTGCGGACACCCCGGCTCCTCGACTGCGGAGGAAGGTCCGCCGACATCTGCATCAGCGCAACCAACAATATTCCCAGGTAGACACCACCTATCAACGCGGCGAATAGCCACCAAATCGAGAACATAGTGCGCCTCCTGTCGTAGGTAGGTTATCCAAGCTCTTCCTCGCGCTGCATCGTCGCTACATCGTTCACGTCGACTTCTGCTGTGCCAACTCCCTACGCTCGTGACGGCACAAAATTAGCACTTCAGCGGCTCGCCACAATCGGCTTTTGTCTGATTCGCCTGTAGTTCAAGTTTTCGGGCGTGTAGGACAACCGCCTCGCCTGCCGCGCCCGGCCCTCAATGCCCGTTCTAACCGCCGCTCGTCGTACCGCCCATTACTTGATGCTTCCCGCCGAAGGCGCGCGTCGTGGATCGATAACCGAGTTTCGGTTCGCGTCTGGACTCGAATCGGAGAAGGTCGCGGTAGCGATGGCTTGGCTGCGGGGCCGCGTTGTGTGAAGCCCACTGGGCGGCTGCCCGGGCTGGGACAAGATCACCGCAAGAAAAGCAATTGCGGCCGCGACTGCGCCTCTGAGGATATCCACGCTCTACCTCACAACGAACTCGCAGAAAACGTGTTGCAGTCCCTTGGCTGTCCCGATTCCAAGCCTCGCTTGAACCAGCGAACACGTTGCTCGGACGAGCCGTGCGTGAACGACTCGGGGACGACGCGACCTTGCGTCTGCTTTTGCAGGCGGTCATCGCCAATCGCCGTTGCGGCGTTGAGAGCTTCAGCAATGTCTCCTGATTCCAGCTGCTTCATCGCCCCGGCGTGGTATCCCCACACACCTGCATAGCAATCCGCCTGCAGTTCCATCCGCACCGAAGTCCTGTTGGACTCCGCCTGGGATCCACGCCTCGCTTCGATCTGCCCGAACGTGCCCGCGAGCTTCTGGACGTGATGACCAACCTCGTGCGCGATCACGTAGGCCTGGGCGAAGTCACCAGGAGCGCGAAAGCGCGTCTGCAGGTCGCGGAAGAACGCAAGGTCGATGTACAGTTTCTCGTCTTCGGCACAATAAAATGGGCCCACGGCCGCTTGCGCGACACCACAGGTCGAACGCACCTGACCGTCGTACAGGACTAGTGTCGGCGGGCGGTACTGGCTCTTGGACTCCTGAAAGATCTTCCCCCAGACGACTTCCGTGCTACCGAGGACCTTCGAGACGAACTGGCCCATTTCATCCGTTGGCGCGCCCTTGGGTGCCTCGCGCGCATCGCGTTGCGGGCTGACTTGCTCGGCGACGCTGATGACCTGCCCGGGATCGAAACCGAGGAAGTAAGCGATGAGCGCGATCACGACGCCACCGACCCCCAGGCCACCGCCGATCATGCCCATTCCGCGCCGGTCTTCGACGTTGCCGCTGGCCTGCTGGTCGCCTAGTTGCATAGTTACAACCTATCCGGTCGTCAGCGCCGGTCCCATTGCGGCGCGTTAGTGTAGGGGTATGCGTTCGAAATCAGCCGCCCGGACGAAATGCGCCGGTCCAGCTCGCGCGGCAGGTTGGGATATTCCCCCGGCCCAAATGTCCGGCACTCGCCCTCGAAATTGGCATCGCTACAGAAAACCCAGTAACCACTTTCAACCCGCAAAGAGCCCGCGCGATCGTTGAAGCCGGATCGATCGAGGTTGCGAACAACATCGCGTGAAAGCGGAAATGAACGACCTCCAAAGTCGTGACCTTCGTACAGCACCGCTTGTCCGAATCCGTCCGCTGCTGCGGGGGGCGCCGCATAATACCCTGGGCTTGCACCCATATACCCCGGTGCACCGACTTCGCGGACTGAGGAGATATTGCGCACGAAGTTGCCGTCCATGTGAGAATAGCGTCCGGGCGTGAGTTGAACGCAACCACCGCTGAAGTTCGCGTCCCGACAGACTTCCCAGACACCGTCGCGCACGATCGCCGATTGCGTCCTGTCGTTCATTCCGGTTCCGTCGAGGCTGGTTACTCCGGACGTGATGCGCATGCTATTGCCGCGAAAGTTGTCTTCATCAAAGAGCGTGATCTCCCCGGCAAGGGCGCCACTCGCCGCCGCGAGCACGAGCACCGAACCAGCGACACGACGTATGCGCCCAATTGATCTGGTCAAGTTTTTCAAAGTTGCCTCCTGTCTACCCGCGACACAGCGCGGTACTATGGAAATAGTATTCAGTCCCGACTTTTCCGGTATCGGCGCCAAGCGGATTTGAAAGTAGGACAAACCCTACTGGGCGCGCATGGCCTGATGTTGCGATTCGAGCACCCGGGCGACACGCGCACGCGTAACCGGACGCGAGCGAGGAGCGCGCGCCATCGAGGCGTGGCGTCGCAGGAACGCGAGTACTTTCGTCTCGGCCTTGCTCGGGTCCGAGGACAACGGTGCGGCAATCAGACGATGCAGCGCTCCTGTTCGCCACGCATCGAACACAGCGGGGTTGATATAGGATTTTCGGCACACCGCCGGAGTGTTGCCGAGTTCCGCCGCGATGGCCTTGACGGCTTCGACGATACACGCCGTCAGGGCGCGCTCGCTGCCTGAAACGGGCAGCGGCACCGCGTGCAGGACCACGACCGTGCGTACGGTCGCGCCCCAGGTGCGAAAGTCCTTGGCCGTGAATTCTTCCCCCATCGCATCCTTGAGATATTCATTGAGCTGATCGGAATCGATCGGGCGTCGCACCCCCGCATCGTCGACGTACTGAAACAGATGCTGGCCAGGTAGCTGGTGGCAGCGGCGCACCAATCGTACGAGTCGCGTGTCGTCGATGGAAACTTCGTGCGGTACACCCCCCTTGCCTCGGAACTTGAGCAGTAGCCGACCAGGCGCGATGAACTGGACGTGGCGGTTGCGTAGTGTCGTAAGTCCGTAGCTCGCGTTCTCACGAGCATATTCGGCGTTGCCGACTCTCATGAGCGTGGCATCCAGGATGCTGACGAGGGTTGCGAGCACCTTTTCCCGCGGCAATCCGGAAAGATGAAGGTCGTGCTTGAGGCGGCGGCGCAACCGCGGCAGTGATTCGCCAAAGGCGAGCATTCGCTCGAATTTCGCTCCGTCACGCGCCAGTCGCCATTCTGCGTGGTAGCGGTATTGTTTGCGACCGCGTGCGTCCCTGCCCGTCGCCTGGAGATGGCCGCGCGAGTCCCCGCAGATCCAGACGTCATGATAGGCCGGCGGGATCGCCAGACGGGCGATCCGTTCAAGTTCGGCAGGGTCCGTCACAGGGCGTTCATCGTCGAACATGTAGTGGAATGACGACGCTTGCGCAACGCGCCGGATGCCCGGGGTGGAGTCGCACACGTAAATCAAACCCGCGCCAGTTGCGGCACTGGCAGGGGATGTTGCCTGCGTGTCCATTGGCTCAATCTCCTCTGCAACATGTTTTGCGGAATTGGCAGCGCGCGGCTATAGGCCACAGTCGCATTGCGACGTAGGAGGCACATGAAGTCGCCCGGAGGCCACGGCCACGTAGGACAAATACCTACTTCAAATCAGAATCCGCTGATTGATTGAGTAGTCCAGACGGCGCAGTCTGTCAGCCGCAGTCATGCTCTGTACATCCTGTCGGGGTCGAGCCGACAGCAATCCGGACTACTCCGGCCGGGGTACGCTGATTCGAGGACGATGAACATGACAAGTTCCACAGTGTTCTATGTATGCCCCACCCCCGAGGGCGGCTGGTCTGTCTTCGGCTCGGACGTGGCCCCTGCGCTGTCGAAGTTCTACTTTCGACAGGAGGCGGTCGAGTACGCATGCCGTGCTGCCGAACAATCCGATCTCGGCGAGGTACAGGTACTGGGGTGGGACGGAGGCGTGGAAGAAGTGCGCGGCTGCGCCTCGGCGACTGGCGATCGTCCCGCATTTCGCCGTGCAATAACGCGTCGAGCAACCATGGCAAAACAGCTGGCGTAGTTATATTCGTCCCGCCTGACGTCGACGACGCTCGAAAAGGCGTCGATGGAGGCGCATAATCACCTACCGTCCAGCACCTATGTCCGGGGTGCTCTGCTGTAGGGACGCAAGCGGGAGGAGTCCACGATGAACACGCATGGCCGCACGTGGTCCGGGCGGGCCGCGTCGATTGCGCGCCGGGGGGCTGCGCATTTGTCATCGGTGCTGTTGCAAGTCGCCGGTGCGACGATGGCTCCGATTCTGGCGTTGTGCCTGGTTCAGCCGGTCGGCGCGCAGTCGCCCGGTGCCCTGGTCATTCCCTATACGGGGACGCTCAAGAAGATCAACGATAGCGGCGACATCCGCATTGGCTATCGCGAGAATTCCCCGCCATTCGCGTTTCTCGATGCGCGCCGCAATCCGCATGGGCTATTCGCTCGACCTGTGCGAAATCGTGGTCGAGGAGATCGCGGCGGAGCTCGGCAAGGACTTCGCGCGTGGTACGGCGGCCGGTGACGCCGGAGAACCGATTCGACCTCGTGATCTCCGGCGAGATCGACCTCGAATGCGGCTCGACCACGAACAATCTGCGAACGTCGCAAGACCGTGGCGTTTTCGCCGACGATGTTCGTCACCGGCACCAAGTTGCTGGTGCGGCGCGGCAGCGGCATCCTGAATCTGCGCGATCTCGCCGGCAAGACGATCGTGCTGACGCGCGGCACCGTGCACGAGACCGCGATTCCGAAGCTCGCCGAGCGGCAGAACATCCCGATCAAGTTCGTGTTCGGCAGCGACCACGGTGAGTCGTTCCAGATACTCGCCAGCGGGCAAGGCCGACGCCTTCGCCAACGACGACGTGCAGCTGTACGGCATGGTCGCGGACAAGAAAGCCGCCGCCGACTTCCGCGTCGTTGGCGATTTCCTCACCTACGCCGACTATGCGCTGATGTTTCGCAAGGACGACCCCGAATTCGCCGAGGTCGTCGAACGCGCATTTCACAAGCTCGCAGGCAGCCGCGAAATCGTCGCGATCTACGAACGCTGGTTCGCAGAAGCCCTTGCCGTCGGGCGTACGCCTCAACCTGCCGATGAGTCCGCACCTGGAAGAGCTGTTCCGGGTGCAGGGCCTGCCGTCGGACTGAGCAGGGCGCAGGAATAATCGACGTATCGAGTTCGCAAGGAGGAAGTCAAATGAAAGCAGCCGGCAAGCCGCTCTACAAGTCGCTCTATTTCCAGGTCATCGTCGCCATCGTGATCGGCGTTCTGCTCGGACACTTCTATCCCGAGACCGGCACGGCGATGAAGCCGCTCGGCGACGGCTTCATCAAGCTGATCAAGATGATCATCGCGCCGATCATCTTCTGCACCGTCGTCGTCGGCATCGCCGGGCATGGAAGACATGAAGAAGGTGGGCAAGACCGGGGGTTACGCGCTGCTCTATTTCGAGATCGTCAGTTCCATCGCCCTGATCGTCGGGCTGACGATCGTGAATGTCGTGCAGCCGGGAGCCGGCATGAACATCGATCCGGCGTCGCTCGATACCAAGGGCATCGCGGCTTACACCAAGCCGGGACAGATGCAGAGCACGACGGATTTCCTGCTGAATATCATTCCCAGCACGGTCGTCGACGCGTTCGCCAAGGGAGAGATTCTCCAGGTGCTGCTGATCGCGGTCCTGTTCGGCTTCTGCCTGCACAAGTTCGGCGGCAGGGGCACGCTGGTGTTCGATTTGATCGAAAAGCTCTCGCATGTGCTGTTCTCGATCGTCGGCGTCATCATGAAGCTGGCGCCGATCGGCGCCTTCGGCGCGATGGCGTTCACCATCGGCAAGTACGGCGTGGGTTCGCTGCTGTCGCTGGGCAAGCTGATGGCCACGTTCTATCTGACCTGCCTGGTGTTCATCCTGGTGGTGCTCGGACTGATCGCGAGATTTCACGGCTTTTGCATCCTGAAGTTCATCCGCTACATCAAGGAGGAGCTGCTGATCGTGCTCGGCACTTCGTCGTCCGAATCGGTGCTGCCGCGGATGATGGCGAAGATGGAGAATCTCGGCGTAAAGAAGTCGACCGTGGGACTGGTCATCCCGACCGGATACTCGTTCAACCTCGACGGGACGTCGATCTACCTGACGATGGCGGCAGTGTTCATCGCCCAGGCCACGAATACGCCGATGACGCTGACACAGCAGCTCACGCTGCTGGCGGTGCTGCTGCTGACGTCGAAGGGCGCGGCCGGCGTGACCGGCAGCGGATTCATCGTGCTGGCGGCCACGCTGTCGGCGGTCGGCCATGTGCCGGTCGCCGGTCTCGCGCTGATCCTCGGGATCGACCGCTTCATGTCGGAAGCGCGGGCGTTGACCAATCTGATCGGCAACGGCGTGGCCACCGTGGTCGTCGGCAAATGGTGCGGCGAACTCGACGAAGCGCGGATGCGGCGCGTGCTCGAACAACGAGACCGAGGAAGATGCCGAGGAGCCGGAGAAAATCCTCGACGTCGTGGAGGACCATATGGCAACCAAAGGCGCGTAGGTCGTGCGGGGCATGTTGTCTCGATGAGCAATATTGAATTCTTGTCCCCCGCGAGCGAATTCGATCGACGACATTTTCCGGTAGCCCAGGTGGTCGAACGCCCGCTCGCGGAGCGTCCGACGCATGACACCATCGATTCCATCGCGGACTGGCTGGTCGGTCCCGCGTTGCGCAGCGAGACCGGCGCGCGCGCGTTCGACGAGCTGGCATGGCGACTCGTGGCGGCGGGCCTGCCGCTGCTCAGGATGACCCTCCATAGCGGGACGCTGCATCCGCAATTCCTGGGGACGTCTTTCATTTGGTGGCGCGACAGCGGGCAAACGGTGCAGACGCTCGTTGCGCACGAGGTAGGTGATGCGGTGCCGTATGAAAAAAACCCGGTGCGCCGGGTTGGGGAGGGCGGCGAAACGATTCGGCGCAACCTGGATGTCGCGGAATCGGAGCTCGATCTTCCGATTCTGCCCGATCTCAAGGCGAAGGGAGCCACCGAGTACCTGGTCCTGCCCGTAACGAGCGCGCACAGTCGCAACTACGCGGTCTCCTTCACCACCGATCGCATCGGCGGGTTCGCCGACCGGGATATCGATGCGATGACGCGTGTAGCGAAGCGATTGCAAAGTGTGTGCGATGCCTACAGCCAGCGAGCGATAACCCATAATCTGCTCAGCGCCTATCTCGGGTCCAATGCCGCCCCGAAGGTCCTTGCGGGTCAGATTCGCCGCGGCACGGGCGAGGCGCTGACCGTGGTACTGTGGTCTTCGGACCTGCGCGGATTCACCGAGCGTTCGGATCGCCTGGAAGGCAGCCGGATGATCGCGATTCTCAATGCGCTCTTCGACGTGCAGGCGAAGACGATCCATGAACACGGCGGGGAGATATTGAAGTTCATCGGCGATGGCCTGCTTGCGATATTCCCGATCGACGGCGAGGCGTCGCGTGGGAGTGCCGCTGAGAACGCGCTGGACGCCGCGAAAGAGGCGATCGCTGCCATACGCCTGCTCGACCACGACCCCAGCATGGTCGGCGAGCCACCGCTGAACATTGTCGTTGCATTGCATGCGGGCACGGTGATCTATGGCAATGTAGGCGCCGCCGACCGGCTGGACTTCACGGTGATCGGTCCCGCCGTCAATCTGGTCAGCCGGATGGAATCCGTCGCGAAGACGCTGAACGAGCCGATCGTTGTCAGCGACGACTTCGCTAAAGCGTATGGCGCTGCGCTACGATCGCTGGGAGATCACCGGTTCCGTGGTCTCGCTACGCCGCGTGAATTGTTTGCGCCGCAATGAACGACGCAGGACGGGGACGTTACTGACACGCCGTGCCAGGCGCCTGGAACACTTCCCGCGTGATGTGCTTGGCTTGCGTGAAGCCGTACAAGGTATAGGCCAAGATCGCATTGTTGCCGTCGGCGAAACTGAGCGTCGCGGCACCGACCGGAGCGCGCGTGACGCTGGCCGGGTTGAACGGAACCGAATAGTAGGGCGGGCCCGTGGTGCGGTAGAGCGTGCCGCCGTAGACGCCAGGCTGCGGCGTCAACTGCGCGGATACCGTCAGCCATAGCGGCGTACCGACCTGGTCATAGGTGAACCAGGCTGCGAAGATCGTATTGCCCTGGTGCGTCAGGCTGATTCCCCAACCCGATTCGTCCGGATTCCACCACATGTCCTGGTAGTTGCTCGCGAGTGACAAGTTGGGCTGTGCGCCGAACGCACACACCGGCAACGGCCCGAAGACTTCCCTTGTAATAGGCTTGGTCTGCGTGTTGCCGTAGAGCGAGTAGGCGAAGGTGCCGTTGTTCGGGTCGGTGAACGTCAATGTCCCCGTGCCCACTGGCGTGCGCACCACTTTCGCGGTGTCGAAGGGCACCGAGCTGAATGGCGGTCCGGTCGTCCGGTAGAGCGTCCCGCTGTAGACGCCTTCCGCAGTGCGGTTCGCGGTCATCACGAGCCACAGTGGATTCCCGGTTTCATCGTAAGTGAACCATGCAGCGAAGATCACGTCGCCCTGGTGCGCCAGGTCGATGCCCCAGCCTGATTCCGATTCCGCCGGCGCGTTCCACCACAACCCACCATAGTTGGTCGTCGTCGCCGCGACTCCCGGCAGTGCGGCGACGAAGAGTACATGGTCGTCGCCGCCGCCGGCCACGCTGCCGGCCTGCGCCAAGCGCACCCGCGCTGCCGGATCGCCACGCAACTCGGCGTCGAGAAAGGTCAGTGACCAGGTGAATATGTCGTTGGTGGAGGCGACGTCGAACCCGTGTTTCACGCCGACCAGTTCCACGAGTTCGCGCGGCCCGGCGAGCTGCGCGAATCCCTGCACGGTCGAGGCGAGCGGCGCGGTCGTGTCGGCGGTGCCGCTGATCGCAAGGAACGGTATGGTGACGTCGTCGAGTCCGTGCTGATCGCGGCCAAAGGCAGGAAAGATCGGTTGCCCAAAGTACGGTACGTAGCCCACCGCTACCTTGAGTCGTGAATCGTTGTCGACCTTGGTCCAGGACATGCCGACGGTTGTCGTCAGGCCGGCTCCCGCCATGAGCAACAGGGATTCGCCGCCGAGGCTCGCACCGAAGCCACCGATGCGCGTCGCGTCGAGGTGGGCGCGCCACTGCGGGTGCGCGAGCAGCACATCCAAGGTGGCCGACAGCGACAACGGGCGCAGGGCCTGCATGGCGTTGAAATCGCGCAAATGCGTAAGGAGATAGGCGAAGTCGTTCAGGCTTTCCGGTTGCACGATGGCGAAGCGTGCGTCGCCGTGAAAGGGCGCCGCGACGACGTATCCGTTGCTCGCAAATATGGTGAGTGCCATCAGGTAGTCGCTGGACAGCGGGCTGCCCTGCAGGCCATGCGAGAAGACCAGCAGCGGATACTGCGCTGCCGGGTCGGCAAGCAGTGGCGCGTCGGATCCTCGCTGCATGCGCGGAATCGGCGGACCACCGGGTAGGGGATAGTCCGCGCGCGAATTGCTCGCGATCGTCGGATAGCACACGACGACGACGAACGGAATCGAGCGGCCGGCAAAAGAACCGTACACGTCGCTGTTGCCGGGTGCGGTGACCGTCGCCACCAGGGTATTGCCCGCATCGGAGAGCAAGTCGGTGATATAGCGCGATGAACCATCCGCGCGCGGTATGCCTTCCCAGTAGGCCTGCGCGTTCTCTCCGGGGGCCATCCGGCTGAAGTCCTGCGTCACGTTGCTGCAGGCGACGGCGTAGGGCCCGGGAAGCGGCAGCGGTGGCACGACCTCTGTCGGTGCCGCAGTCACCCACACGCTGCAAAATGCGCCCAGGGCACCGACGATACGAACTGCCAGATGGCGGGCCGACTCCATGCGCTGGATCCTATCGAATCAAAAGTGTGAAAACAGGCCGATCAGGATGATGATCGGAATCGGAATGCCAAGTACCCAAAGCAGGACGGAACGCATAGCGTGCTCCTTGAAGCCGGTGTCGGGACGGGTCGTCAATCGATGATCGGTTCGGCAAATGTCGGTCAGGGAGAGCTATCGGCGACGTGGTCGCGCTGGCGACCACCGATGGTGGCGGCGACGCTTGCCACGAACGCGCCGGTCAGCAGCGCGACGAATATCCACAGGGCGGTCTTCGCGGCCGCCTGTCGGACCTCGTCCGCCGCCGTGCGCGCGGCCAGGTCCGCGTCGGCGGCTGCGCTCTTCGCCTGGGCGAATACGGCGTCGACGCGAAGTTCGGCGTTCGCCTGCGTCATGCCGTTACGCGACGCGATGACCTGCGCAACGTAGGTTCGATCCGCGGTTGGCAGCGAACCCTTGCGCACTGCTTCAACCAGGATCCGTCCAACCTCCGGTCGCAAGTCCTGCCCAGCGTCGGGGCCGGCGCGATCGTTGCGAAACAGCGAATCCGTAAGGTAACTGCCAGGCGTCGAAACCGAGGTCGAAAGCGCATTCTGATTGCCCGTCGCCGGTCTGGACGCCGCCGTGTCGGAGATTCCCGGGGTTGGCGCCGCGCCGAGCGCCGCTGGGGCGAGCGCCGCTGGGGCGAGCGCGCCGCTGCCGATTGCGGCAGCACCTGCGGCCTTTGCGGTGGTGCCCACGACCGAAGATGCGGCCGAGGTTAGAAACGCGGCCGTGATGACCACTCCCACCGCCCATACGAGCAATCCGTGCGCGGTGTCGCGGAAATAGACTTCATCGGTGTGGACGTCTGCCCATTTGGTGCGCAGCCTGCCGGCCAGGTAGCCGCCGAGACCCGCCGCAATCGCTTGCGTGGCGATGAGCCAGACGATGGTCGCGATGCCCAGCGTTGTCGCGCTGGCACCCGATCCGGACCAAGGGGAGGCCGAGGAGAGACCGAGGCCGACACCGAGAAACGTCAGGATGAGCGCCATCGAGGCAGCGACGAAAGCACCGCCGATCACCGCGCTCCAGGAAATACCCGAGGTCGACGATTCGCGGGGGCTGGGCGTGTCCGTCAAGTAGTCGATACGCATCGCTTGGCCGGCAGTGCTCAGATTGTTCATGGCTGCTCCAGGTGATGACGTTGCATCGGCGCCAAACCGTGGCCGCGGAGCAGATATTCACTCGCTACGTTGCGCCCTGAAATCGGACCTGGTCTGATTCCCGTGTAGGACGCAATGAGCCTTCATCGAGGCGGATCTGGCGCGCGGGCCGAACACGTAGGACCTAGGCCTACACTTGAATCAGCGCGAGCCCGACTGACTCGCGCTCAAGGCTCCTCCATGATCAAAACGTGCGAACGCTACGTCCGCACTCATTGCGAGGAGTCGAGAATGGGCATGCTGGAGAGGGTTCGGATGATGAAGCCGCTGCTCGTAGCCCGTTCGCGTTCCGAAGAGGCGAGCGTATACTGCGAAGGAGTTCGCGTCGCGGAGTCGGGTGGGCAGTCAGGCGCCGCCGCGAGTTGACGCGGAACGGCGCGCGCAACCCGGCGCCGGGCCAATACACCCAAGGGAGACCCGATCATGCGCTTGTCACTGCGCTTCCTCGTGCCACTCCTGCTTGCGCTCTCCCTGTTTGCCTGGGCAGCGGTACCGCTCAGCGACGCACTGATGACCCAATGGTTCGTTCGCGATCTGGAAACTCGATCAACGTTCATTGCGACGACGATCCAGGCGCAATTGGAGGAGCTCGCGCAATCCGGGTCGGCTGTGCGCATCGGCGAATTCTTCGACAAGCTCACCCGCGACGAACGCCTGTATGCGGTTGGCCTGTGCCGGGCACCCTATATTTCAATGATTTCAATGCCGATAATTTCCGGGAACTTTCCGCCGGAATTGCTGGACTGCGCAAAAGTCGCCTCGATCGCGGGGGAAACTTCCACGCTCCTGCATAGCCGCCTCGGCACGCTGAACGTATCGGTGCGCACGATCGCGACGGGCGGTACCGAGTATGCGAAGCTGGTGCTGGTTCACAACATGAACTTTGTCGATCGTCGCAACGAAGAGGCCCGGCGCTACCTGTTCCTGTTCTTCCTCGCGCTCGCGTTGTGCGTTGCATTGATAACCGTGGTCATCGTCCAGGTATCGTGGCGCGGCTGGGTCAACGGGCTGCGATCGTTGCTGCGCGGCGAGGGCATCCTCCGCGGCAGGGGCGTGGCCACGGCTCCAGAGCTGCGGCCGATTGCCCGCGACGTCACCCAGCTCCTGCGTGAACTTGAGCTTCTTTATCGACCGACGGACGAGAACCAGCAACGCTGGAACAAGGAAACGTTGCGGGCGACGCTGCGGGGAGAACTTCGCGGCAACGACATTCTGGTTGTCTCCAATCGCGAGCCTTATATCCATGACAGGCAGCACGGCGCGATCGTCGTGCGGCGACCGGCGAGCGGACTGGTCACTGCGCTGGAGCCGGTCATGCGCGCCTGCTCCGGGACTTGGATCGCCCACGGCAGCGGCTCGGCGGACCGGGAGACTGTCGATCGTCAGGACCGCGTCGATGTCCCGCCCGGCCACCCCTTGTACCGGATCCGGCGGATATGGCTCACGAAGGAGGAAGAGGCCGGCTATTACGGCGGCTTTGCCAACGAAGGGCTGTGGCCGCTCTGCCACATCGCCCACGTTCGCCCAACGTTCCGAAAGACCGATTGGGATTGCTACCGTTTGATCAATGCGCGGTTTGCCGATGCGGTCGTGCGGGAGGCGAGCAGCGATGACCCGATCGTACTTGTGCAGGATTACCACTTTGCACTGTTGCCGCGCATGATTCGCGAGCGGCTACCCAAGGCGACCGTGATCTCCTTCTGGCACATACCATGGCCCAATCCGGAGGCATTCGCCATCTGTCCCTGGCGCAATGAAATTCTCGACGGACTGCTCGGCAGCAGCATCCTCGGTTTTCACACCCAGTACCATTGCAACAACTTCCTGGATACGGTCGACCGGGTGCTCGAGGCGCGTGTCGATCGCGAGCAATTCAATGTCACCTGTCGGGGCGAAGTCACCGCCGTACACGCCTATCCAATTTCGATTGAATGGCCGCCCGAACCACTGGCGACGGCGAAACCGGTCGCGGATGCGCGCGAAGACGTTCGCGTCCGCCTGAGTCTTCCACGCGGCCACCTTCTCGGTGTGGGCATCGAGCGCCTGGATTACACCAAGGGTATTGTCGAACGATTCAACGCCGTCGAGCGCCTCCTGGAGATACACCCATACCTGATCGGTCGATTTACCTTCGCGCAGATTGCGTCGCCGAGCAGAGATATGCTCGGCGCATACCGTGCGTACCGGGAGCGTGTGGAAGAACGAGTGCGGGAGATAAACGCGCGTTTTCCGGGTGCAGCGAGGCCGCCGATCATCCTGCTCGCGCAACATCATGAACCGGAGTCGGTCTACGAGTTTCACCGCGCCGCGGATTTCTGCTTCGTCAGCAGTTTGCACGATGGCATGAATCTCGTCGCCAAGGAGTTCGTCGCCGCGCGCGACGACGAGCGAGGTGTCCTGATACTTTCGCAGTTCGCCGGTGCCGCGCGTGAACTGCCGGAGGCATTGATTGTCAACCCCTATGATGCTGACGAATGCGCGCATGCGTTGCATTTCGCAATTACGATGCCGCTGGATGAGCAGCGTGACCGGATGCGGCTGATGCGCGGCCTGGTGCGCGAATTCAACGTCTACCGCTGGGCGGGACGCATGCTGCTCGACGCAAGCGCGATGCGGCAGCGTCGTCGCTTTGGCGCGGCAGCCGGGTCTGGAAGGGGCAGTGACGCGCGCCTTGCCGTGGTCCGATGACGCTGGCAAGCCGCCGGGTAGCGGAAGTACTCGTGCCCCGTTCAGGACGTAATCTGCTCCCGCCGCCAAAGTTGGCCGACGACCACGCGCTCTTCCTCGACATCGACGGGACGCTCGCAGAGTTCGCGGCGGCCCCGCAACAGGTGCGGATCGACCAGAAGCTGATCGAGGCATTGCCCTTCCTGCGGATGCGGCACGGCGGCGCTCTGGCACTGGTGACCGGTCGCGCGATCAGCGACGTGGATCGGATGTTTCCGGAACTCGGCGTGCCGGTCGCCGGGCAGCATGGCTGCGAGCGGCGCGATGCGCAGGGCACGATGCATCTGCACACCTCGAATTCCGGGATCCTGTTGCAATTGCGCGCGCTCTTTGCTGCGTTCGCCGCGCGACATCCGGGTCTGATCCTGGAGGACAAGGGCGCGACGATAGCATTGCACTACCGCCAGCTGCCGCAGCTCGCGGGGGAGGTTCAAGCCGTGGCGCGCTCGACCTTCGACGCAGCGGGCGGTCCGGGCTACAGCCTATGGGAGGGCAAGCAACTCGTGGAGATTCGGCCTGACGGGCGGGATAAGGGCAAGGCCATCGGCGATTTCATGGGCGAACCGCCGTTTGCCGGACGCCAACCGGTGTTCCTAGGGGACGATGTTACCGACGAGGACGGCTTCGCTGCAGTCGCGGCATTAGGCGGGTGGTCCGTGAAAGTCGGCGCCGGCCGGACCTGTGCGCAATATCGCCTGCCGAACATCGCGGCCGCCCACCGCTGGCTGCTGACCGGGATTGCAATAGCGTCGCGCACACGCGAGTGAGCATGCGCAATCTCGACCTTGCACTCATCGGCAACGGTCGTATCGCTGCGTTGCTGGACAGCGCGGGCGCGATCGTATGGGGCTGCTTTCCGCGCTTCGACGGCGACGCGAAGTTCTGCGCGTTGCTCGATGGCAGCGCGGATTCCGACGCGCATGGCTTATGGTCGATCGACCTCGTGGACCGTGTGAACGTGGAGCAGCGGTACGTAACCAACACTCCGGTGTTGACCACACGGCTGCACGATCGCACGGGCGGGATTGTCGAGATCACGGACTGCGTGCCGCGGTTCCAGCTGCATGGACGACTATTCCAGCCGATGACCATCGTACGCGCGATGCGGCGTATCGCGGGCAATCCGCGTGTCGTCGTGAAGCTGCGCCCGAGCGAACGCTACGGCCGCGGACGACCGCAGCGGACGACGGGCAGCAATCACATCCGCTACGTCAGTCCCGATGTCACACTCAGGCTCACCACAGACGTGTCGTTGACGGCCATCGCCGAGGAGTTGCCGTTCTTCCTGGAAGAGCAGGCGACGATGGTGTTGGGGGCGGACGAGACGATCGCCGGAAGCATTCCACAGACCGGACGCCATTTTGTCGAAGAGACGCTCGCCTACTGGCGGGCGTGGGTGCGCCGACTCGCCGTTCCATTCGAATGGCAGGAAGCCGTCATCCGCGCCGCGATAACGCTGCAACTCAATACCTACGACGACACGGGCGCCATCGTCGCTGCGATGACGACGTCGATTCCCGAAGCCCAGGATTCCGGACGCAACTGGGACTATCGCTACTGCTGGCTGAGGGACAGCTACTTCGTCGTCAACGCCCTCAATCGGCTCGGGGCGACGGAAACCATGGAGAACTACCTCCGCTACATCATCGGCATTGCGGCGGGCGCACGCAACGGCTTCCTGCAGCCGGTTTACCGAATCAACGGCGACACCGTGCTGGCTGAGCGGATCGAGGACGCACTCGATGGCTATCGCGGCATGGGGCCGGTGCGCGTCGGCAATGACGCTTTCCGACAGGTGCAACATGATGTCTATGGGTCGGCAGTCCTCGCCGCGACGCACATTTTCTTCGACCAGCGCCTCGAACGGCCAGGCACCATCGAGCTGTTCGAACGTCTGGAGCCCTTGGGGCGCCTGGCTGTCAATGCGCATGATCGACCTGACTCGGGCATCTGGGAACTTCGCGGCACTGCACGCGTCCACACCTACTCGAGCGTGATGTGCTGGGCCGCTTGCGACCGGCTGGCACGCATCGCGGCGAGGCTCGGGTTGCAGGATCGCCGCCGGGCGTGGCTGCACGAAGCGCATAGAATCCGCGACTTCATCAGTGCACATTGCTGGAACGACGAACGCGGCAGCTACACGGGCGCCGCGGGCGGTCCAGAACTCGACGCGAGCATGCTGTTGCTCGCGGAACTTAATTTCGCGACGCCGACGGATCCGCGCTTTGTGTCCACCGTCGGCGTGATCGAGCGCGAACTCAAGCGCGGGGACTATGTGTTCCGGTACATGGAGCATGACGACTTCGGCGTACCGCAGAACGCATTTGTCGTTTGCACCTTCTGGCTGGTCGATGCGCTTGCCGCCATCGGTCGCACCACCGACGCGCGCATCCTGTTCGAGCGGTTGTTGGCGAAACGAAATCGCCATGGCCTGCTGGCCGAACATATCGATCCGGCGACGGGCGAAGCGTGGGGAAATTTCGTCCAGACTTACAGCATGGTCGGCCTGATCAATGCTGCCATTCGACTCTCGATTCCCTGGGACGAAGCATTCTGACGCGGCGTCGCTCCACGTATTGCGTCCCGTGGTTGTCGCTGGGCAAGCGCTGTGTAGGAGCGCTACCTACAATTAATCAGAAAAGACTGATTGTCTGGGCCAATGGACTTCGGCAATCTTTCACTGCGATCGCATGATCGCCGAATCGAGAGGAAAAAATGCCGCAAGGAAGCAAGGAAAGCTACACGGCCAAGCAAAAGCGCCAGGCGCAGCATATCGAGCAAGGATATGAGGACAAGGGAATCAGCACGAAGGAAGCGGAGTCTCGCGCCTGGGCGACCGTAAACAAGCTGACGGGAGGTGGCTTGAAGAAACGCACCCGCAGGACGGCAAAGCAGTAGCTGTCATGCGCATGTTGATCAACCCTGAGGAAAGGAATTTACGATCATGAAACGTCAACTGCTGAATACACTGATCGTGGCTTCGTTTGCTACGATAGCCTGCACCGCCGGTGCGCAGAATACCCCATCGCCGCCAGCGGGCGCCCAATATGGTTCACCAACCGGCGCCGCACCCGCCCAGGATGGTACCGGCGCGTCGGGCATCTCCAACGGTGGAAACGGCATGGGTGCTGTCAATGCACAACCGATGCGCGATCGCGCGCTCTCGGACCAAGTGCAGGGTTACATCGATGCGAGAAAGGCGTGCGATTCGCAGCCGATTTCGCAAGTTACGACTTGCAACAACGATGTCAATAGTCGTTTCAGCTCGATCGATGCCAAGTGCCAGAAGCTTTCGGGCGCGGCGCTGGTTGACTGCGTTCATGGGGCCGACCACGGCAACTGATCCACGACGAAAGACTACGATGCCCTCGTCATGTGTTGCAGGCTGAATGCGGAGCCATCCACGCAAGGTCGGATGGCTCCGTTCTGATCTTAGTGACGCCTTTCCACCTGACTCTCGGGCAGGGCAGCGGCCAGTGATGGAGGTGCGGCCGAGTGCGAATCGGAAATCGCGATCTGCGCCAATGCCAGGGTGACGACAATTCCCGTTCCACGACCGTGCAGGCCGTCGCTCATGCGCAGCGCTCCGCCGAACGCTTCCGCGCGTTCACTGATGCCAAGCAGGCCGTGACTTCCTTTTCGGGTCCTGGCTCCTTCGGGCATTCCCTTGCCATCGTCCTTGATCGACAGCTCGACGAACCCTCCTGCCACGCGCAAGTCGAGCCGCACCTCAGAGGCTCCCGCGTACTTCACGATGTTGCTGAGCGATTCCTGCACGATGCGAAACACCGCGATGCCCGCTTCTTCGATCATCGGCTCCAATTGCTCTGGAAAGATGCGCGCACAGCGGATACCGGTCGTCTGTTCGAAGCTTGCGCAGTAGGCGTCGAGTGCGCCGGCAAGCCCCAGCTCTCGGATCATGACCGGGCGCAGGTCGGAAATGATGCGGCGGCTGATCTGCGTCGTTGCGCCCAGCGTCTCAGCCAGACGTCGCACCAGCGCAGCAATGTCGGTGAGTTCGGTTTCCGACAGCCGCCTGGAGATGATGGTCAGATCCATCATCGCAACCGACAAGTGCGCGCCAAGTTCGTCGTGGAGCTCGCGCGCCAGTCGACTGCGCTCGTTTTCGGCAACCCTGATCAGGTTCTGGTTGAGGGCCTTCAGTTGGGCGGTGCGCTCCTGGAGTGAAGCCGTGCGCTCCGCGACCTGCTCTGCCAGCGCGATTCTGAACTCGTCGAGAGCGAGTTCGATCATCTTGCGATCGTCGATGTCGAGTGCGACGCCGAGCCAGGCGGTGGTGTTTCCAGCACTATCGCGCACGGGCTGTGCCCGTGCCAGGTGCCAGCGATATGCGCCGTCGCTGCCTCGACGTAGCCGGACCTCTGCCTCGAAGGCTTCGTCGCGCTGGATCGCACGTCGCCAAGCCGCACCGACTTCGACGCGGTCCTTCTCGCTGACGACCGACGACGCTCCCGCCGCGATGGATTGCTCCAGGCTCAGACCGCTGTAGTCGATCCACTGCCTGTTGCAATAGGTCATCTTGCCCTGAACATCCGCCATCCAGATGATTTGCGGCGAAACCTCGGTGAGAATCTTGTAGCGCTCCTCGCTGGTGCGCAGGTCGGTTTCCGCTTCCAGGCGCAGCCGAAAGTACCGACGGGTCGCCCAATACAGTGCCGAAATCGCGAACAAGGCCAGCAGGCTCGCGAACAACACGGTCGTCCGGGTATAAACAACCGCGCGTTGAAACTCGATCGACAATTGATCTCGAATCGCGGATTCGCGCGCATGCATTGCGCCAATCTGATTGCGAATGGCGTCCATCACCACCTTGCCGGGTGCATCGGTCGTAGCCTCTGTCGCGGTGGAACGGGTGGGTCCGGACCTGTTCACCGATTCGATAGTCGAGAGCAGAATGGCCCATTTGTCGTCCACCAGGCCGCGCAATATCTCGAGGCTCGATTGCTGCACTGGGTCATCGCCGATCAAGGTGGCGACTTCGGCGAGCGCCTCGGCATAGCGGGCCCTTGCGTTGTGGTAGGGCTCGAGCATCACTTCGCGGCCGACCAGCGCATAGCCGCGCGCCGCGGTCTCGGCGTCGACCAACAATGCCTGTAACCGGTCCAGGGAGTGGCCGGCGGCGATCGTTCGTTCGAGTCGATCACGGGCGGCGATCTGGTTGCTGGACATGATGAGGTAGCTGATGTCGAGCGCGACGATGATCGCCATACAGAGAAATACTGCGCCGACGATCTGCCAAGGCATGCCGCCCGAGGCTGTCGGCGCGCTTGCGGTGCCGTACCGATCGGGAGCGACGGGAGGATGCACTTCCACAAAAACCACCTTACACGATTGACGCAGGGACGCCAATCGGTCCGCCGTCCTACAGGAGATTCAGAATCTGCTGATAGGACGGACATGCCATCCAATCCAAAATCATTCAAGCCATGCGGTCGCGCTCCCTTCATGTCATCGCCCATGGCCGAAGTACATTGACCGCCATTCTCGATGCGCAGGGATGGCTCATCATCGACAACCACGACAGGACACATCATGGTCACCCAAACCAACCTTTACGATACGACCCGGACCGGTCGCAGCAGTGGCGCACAGATCATCAACGATGGTTACAAGACATCCGACGGGCCCGGACCGCAGATCATGGACGGCGCCACGCTCACCGGAGACAGCGTTGTCAACGGCGCAGGCGATGACCTCGGCAAGATCGAAGCCATCATGCTCGACGTGTCGGCTGGTCGCATCGCGTACGCGGTATTGTCATTCGGTGGCTTCCTCGGCATGGGAACGAAGCTCTTCGCATTGCCGTGGGCCGCGCTGACGCTGGACGCTGCGGAAAAGCGATTCATCCTTGACGCAAGCAAGGAAAAACTGGAGAGCGCAGAAGGCTTCGACAAGAATCATTGGCCGTCGATGGCCGACCCGGAGTGGGCTGTGCGCGTGCATGAATTCTATAACGTGACACCGTATTGGCACAGCGAACTTAGCGGCGCGGACCCGCGGCGCTCTGCCGATACCAGGGAAAGACGATGACCAAGAAACCTTTTCTGACCGACGTCAAGACGTTGCGCAAGCGCGCCCGCCAGCACATCGAGGAGGGGGCCGTGACGGCGAGCTACGGCGGCGATACCGCGATCGCGATCAAGGTCCTCAACGACGCGCTCGCGACCGAAATCGTTTGCGTGCTTCGCTACAAGCGCCACTATTTCATGGCTAAAGGCATTCACGCCGCGCCGGTGGCTGCCGAGTTCCTCGAGCACGCGAACGACGAACAAGCGCACGCGGACCGCATCGCCGAGCGCATCGTGCAGCTGGGTGGCGCGCCGAACCTTTCGCCGGAGGGCTTGCTCACGCGCAGCCACACCGAATATCGTCGAAGCCGACAACGACCTGATCGCCATGATCAAGGAAAACCTGGTTGCCGAACGCATCGCGGTCGACAGCTATCGTGAGATTGCCGCCTATTTCGCGGCATTCGATACGACTACGCGCAAGATGATCGAGGAGATCCAGGCCGAAGAGGAAGAGCATGCCGACGACCTTGCGGACCTGCTGCAAGGACTGCCGAAGGTGCTCAAGGCGTAGTTGCCACCGGAAGGGTGACGACGACGCATGTGCCCTTGCCCGGTTCGCTGGAAATGGACACCGAACCGCCAAGTTGCTCGGCGCGCTCTCGCATGCCGCGGATGCCATGCGAGCTTGATTTGCGCATGTCCTGATCGGAGATACCGACACCATTGTCCCGGATCTGCATCACGTAAGTGTCAGCCTTCCGCGCCAGGTCGATATTGACCATTGTGGCCTTGGCGTGGCGGTTAACGTTGGTGATGGTCTCCTGAAAGATTCGGAACAGCACCAGGGCACGTTCGCGGTCGAGAGCGAGATCAGGCTCCGACGTTTGCAGTTCAAAATGCATCTCCGAGTGCTTCCTGTACTCGCCAATCTGCCACCGCATCGCGGATTCCAGGCCGAGGTCGTCGAGGATGCTCGGACGCAGATCGGTGACGATCCTGCGCGTGGCGGCGACCGCTGATTCGAGCAGTGTCAGCATTCCGGCGTATTTCGCGGAGGCGCCTTTTGGCGCGTCCGACTGGTGGTCGATCAGCCAGTCCAGATCGATCCGGAGTCCGGTCAGCGTCGATCCTAACTCGTCGTGCACTTCGCGTGCGATGCGGGCCTTTTCCTCCTCGCGAATGGTTTGCAAGTGTCGCGACAGCGATCGCAGCTCCTCGCGCGAGCGCTCGAGTTCTAGCTGTGCGAGTCGGCTTTGGGTGTCGTCGAACACCACACCATCCAGCAGCGTTGTGCCCCATTCGCTGCGGCGCGGCTTGGCGCGAATCGTGATCCATTTTTCGGTCGCCTCGTGAGGCGGGAGCAGGCGACCCGCCCATACCCACGTCGTCTGTCGGGCCACGGAGTCGTCGAGCGTCGCCAGCAGATTGACGCGATCGGCCGCGTTCAACAGACCGAAGAACGACTCGCTGTCATCGGTGATCGCTTCCGGGTCAAGGCCCGAAACCGCACGGCTTCCCTGGCTGACGTAGAGGAACCGGCGGACATTGTTGACGTCGCATTCCAGCTTGAAAACCATGCCGGGAACGTTGGTCGTCATCCGCTGATAGCGTTCCTCGCTCTCCTTCAGTGCATCTTCGGCCTCCCGCCGATGCGTGTTGTCGTAGCACGAGCAAAGAAAGCCGGCGAATTGACCCTGAATGTCGCTGTACGGCCGTGCGCTGCAGATCATCGATCCGTACGTGCCATCCGGCCGCCGCAGTCGGAATTCCTGCTCGAAGGGCTGCCTGGCGGGCAGGGCACGCCCGAAGTTCTCCAGCCAGGTCGCACGATCGTCCGGGTGCATGGCGTTCAGCCAGCCGTCGCCTCGCTGTTCGTCCATCGGCCGTCCGGTGTAGTCCAGCCACGCCTGGTTCAGATAGTCGCAGCTGCCGGAAGCGTCCGATCGCCAGACCAGGTTCGGAAAGCTGGCGAACAAGGAAAAATAGTGGTCGCGCGCGCGCTCGGTCTGCTCCCGCAACTCTATGCGCAGAGTGGCGTCGCGGGTAACGACGGCAAATCCGCGCAGCAGTGCCTGCTCGTCCCGAATGGCGGAGATGATGTCGTCCGCACAGTACCGGGTGCCATCCTTGCGCAGGTGCCAGCATTCCTCCTCAAACCATCCGCGCCGGGTGGCCACGACCAGTTCGCTTTCCGGCGGCACCTTGCGGTCAGTCGGATACAGCACCGAAAAGTGCTTGCCGATGATTTCACCGGACGCGTAACCATTCAGAGCCTGTGCCCCGGCGTTCCAGGTGGCGATACGCCCGTCGGTATCCAGCATGTAGATCGCGCAATCCTTGACCGAATTGATGATGAGTTGCGTGCGCTGCTCGCTTTCCCGCAGTCGCTGCTCGGCGTGCTGACGCCGCGCGATGTCCTGCGTCAGTCTTATGTTTGCCTTGTTCAGATCACGCGCGCGCCGACGCGCCGCCTGAAACAGGTAAGTCGCCAGCGCCAGCAATGCCGAGAGCAAGGTGCCGATCGCCAACGCCGCTTGCGGCAGCGGCGAACGGGCGCGTTCGACATATTCCCGGGTCGGGGTGACGCTGAGCACCCACCGCGCGTTGTTGACGGACAACGGGCGACTCCTGCGTCCAGTCGTCGGCCGCGTCGGCAGAATCCGCCGCGACGTCCTGCTGTACATGGCCGTCTTCAAGGAGTTGGAAATGATGGTCGGAAAACCGCCCGCGGATGATCAATCGGAGCCAGTCATCTCGACCGAGTACGCCGGAGACCATGCCTCTATAACTGTCGCCGTCGAATACCGGGACATAAATGACGACGCCCTTGCCGCCGATGACGAGTTCGGTGAATTGACTCAGCGTTGGTGCACGAGTCGTAACCGCAAGGTCCACCGCCGTCCTGCGCTTGGGATCGGAGCGGATGTTGAAGCCTACGGCGTTGCTGGGCGGAGCGACCCAGCGAATGACAAAGTCCGAATCGGACCACGCCAGCGAGCGGTATTCATCGAAATCGCTGAGTATCGATGCACCTTCACGCTGCCAGACGTCCGCATTGAACGGGTGGATCGACATCCGCTCTGCGAGCCGTTCGAGGACTTCGATCCGCGTATGCAGGTCGCGCTCGATGGCGGCGCGCGCAGCGGAAGCGATGAGTTCGGTGCCATGGCGGACGTAGCGCGTTTCCTGGTTCAGCGCTGCGCCCCAGACGACAAGGGTGCAGATGAAGACCGCGATCCCGACAATGAGCGGCGCGAATCGGCCGAGGGCCCGCCGTTCGTGTTCGGTGCCCATTATCGTGTACAGAAGGATGGTGCTCGCGAGCAGTATGAACAACAGCGAACTGGTGCGCTCGTCGCCCTCGAGCAGCAGCGATTGCGACGCGATGATGCTGCCGCTCCAGGCGCCGAATGCAATCAGTAGCGAGAGCGCCAGCGCCGTCGAGGCGAGCAATGCCAGCGCGACGGTTCGCCAGGGCTTTCGCTTCGAACCTGGAACCAGGAACAGGATCGCCGTCGCGACGATCACCGTGACGAGCGCGGTCAGCACACCCATCGCGTTGTAGTCGCCGGCGCCGAATTTGAGCCCCGGGTTCGCGAGAATCGGGTGAACACCGACAGTCTGCGGGAAAATGTATCCCGCGATACGCAAGCCGCCGATCAGGATCGCTAGGGTCGCGCACACCCTTGCGATCGCGCGCGCGCCCGTCGCATACGCCAGCAGGGAAACGCCGCACAGGCCGATCGTCCAGGCCGTGTCGTATTGCAGCCGGTCCAGGCCGGAGAGTTGCATGAACTGCGGCCCGTTGTGATAGGTCACCAGCACCGACGCTGCGAACGACGCGATGACCAGGCCGACCGCGAACAACAGCGCGGCTATCCACAACTCGGGGCCTGGCAGGTCGGGTCTTTGCATGGCGCAGATGTCGGGGTTACGGTCAGGCAGGGCGTCGGGGCGAGGATTACCCGACGCCCCGCGGTCGATGGCACTGTAGCGCGCCTGTAACACGCATCATACGTGATGCGCTGGCAAGGCTCGTGCCATCGGCAAAGATCGTACGGCGGACGCAAGGATCCTCGACCGGCTGCGCATTTCTACAAAATCGGTAAATAAATTTGCAACTCCGTCGCGTGCAGACGTGCAAATGGGGCCATTCCTGATCCCCCGTCGGGCACGCCGTACGGTATGGGAGAAGTACACCGGGCCGCTTTTCGCCGCTGGCACGGCACTTGCAAAGCAGGAACAGCAGAGGATCGAGACTCAGGAACCGCAAGCTATCCCTCCCATGGCTCGATTTCGAGTCTCGGTCCGACTGCACTTGCTCCAAGTGTCGCAAATCAAAGGAGCTGCAATGACACGAATGCTTGCCAAAGTTGCGTTGTACACCTTGGCGCTGGTCGCGCTGGTCGACATGGCAAGGTATCGCCGGCGGCAGCTGAACCATCAGACCCGCAAGGAAGCGCTGATGACCTGGGAAGACGAAGGCGGGTCGCTGCCTGCACCCCATTGACCGGCGCAAGAGCGCCGGACGTGAGCACCGCGCTCGCTTGTAGGACGACGTCCTACGATGCGCCTTTTGCGGACTACACGATTTACAGAAGCCGGCCGATAGCGCCGATGACCGATGGAAGTGACCATAAGCCGTCAGAAATCCAACAACGACGGAGTGGGTCATGTTCGGACAGATCGAGAGTCAGGCAAGCCTTGCGAAGTACCCGACCTCGGGTCGGGAATCACCCTCTAGGTCAGAGAGCACAGACACCGCGGGAGTCGAACGCAGTCCGGGAGCGGGTCTCGAGCATTTCGGCGCGCTTTATGGTGCGTGCCTTCCGATGCGGCAGCTCTTCGACAAGCTCGACCGTTTGTCCAGATCGAATGCTCCGGTGATCATTCTGGGTGAGAGCGGGTCCGGCAAGGAACTGGTCGCGACGACGCTGCATCAGTTGTCGAGTCGATCCACGCAGCCTTTCATCGCCGTCAACTGCGGGGCTATCGCGGAAAACCTGATCGAGAGCGAGCTATTCGGCCACGAGCGCGGCAGCTTTACCGGCGCTTCTCGCACCCATCGCGGATGTTTCGAACGCGCGAGTGGCGGGACGCTGTTCCTCGACGAAATCACGGAAATGCCCATCGAAATGCAGGTGCGGCTGCTCCGGGTTCTCGAGACCGGGCGCTTTTGCCGCGTCGGGGGCGATCATGAAATCGCCACCGACGTACGGGTGATCGCTGCGAGCAACCGCGACCTGCAGCAGGCGGTCGCCAGCGGACGCTTGCGCGAGGACCTGATGTATCGACTTTGCGTGATTCCGGTCAGCGTCCCGGCCTTGCGCGAGCGGGGGGACGATGTACTACTGCTTGCGGAAATGTTCCTCGGGCAGCTGAACGACGAACATGAGCAGGAAAAAGCCCTGACCGACCGCGCGAAAGCGCGGATCCTTGAGTATCCCTGGCCAGGCAACGTGCGCGAGCTGAAGAACGTGATTCATCGCGCGTTCGTGTTGTCGGACGACGAAGTCGATGTCGACATGGAGGCCATGGTGCGCGTGGAAACGTCATCCACTGCAGCCTTGGCCTCGGTGGCAACCATTTCAGGTCCGGTCGAGGCTGGCCTGATCACCCTGGGTGAATCCTTCGCCGTGCGCATACCGGTCGGCATGTCGCTCGACGCTGCAGAAAAGGCACTGATCACGGCGACGTTGCAGGCGGTGTCCGGCAGCAAGTCCAAGGCTGCGCATGTGCTCGGCATCAGCTTGAAGACGCTCTACAACCGCCTGCATGCCTACGACGACGCGGCGAATGCCCTTCGTGCCGCTCAGCTCGCGGAATGCACCGCGCTCGCGGCGTGAATTCAGCGCCTAGTCGCCAACTCGAATGATGGGCCTATAATGACGACAGCCAGCATCGTTGGACTCAGATCCGCGGCGATTGCCAGAGAGAACGCAGTGACGACAGCAAAGATACGGGTATTGATCGTCGATGATCACGCCGTCGTTCGTGCAGGTTTTCGTCAGCTGCTCGAGACGACCGACGATATCGAAGCCACCGGGGAAGCCGGGACCTCGGCGGCGGCGCTGAGCCTGGCCGCGACCGGCCGGTTCGATGTCGTCCTGCTGGACATTTCGCTGCCGGATGCGGGCGTGCTGGAAACGGTGAGTGCGCTGCGGCGCAGGCATCCGGAATTGCCGATCCTCGTCGTGAGCATGCATGCGGAGGAACAGTACGCCGTCAATCTTCTGCGCGCGGGTGTGAGTGGTTTTTTTCCGAAGGCGGGAGAGGCCAAGGACATGCTGCAGGCCATTCGGACGATCGCCGCCGGAAAGAAGTACATCAGTTCGACACTGGCGCAGGCGCTTGCGTTGGAAGCTTCCGGCGGGACGCCGGAGCCGGTGCATCGGCAGCTCTCGACGCGCGAGTTTCAGATATTCGTCCAGTTGGCAGCGGGCAAGACCGTCACCGACATCGGCAATGAACTCTGCCTGAGCGTGAAGACGGTTAGCACTTACCGCACACGTATCCTCGAAAAAATGAATCTGTCCCGCAATGCCGAGTTAACGGCCTATGCATTGCGCAACAACCTCATGAGCTGACGCGTCGAACCCATGGATGAGCAGCTGCAACGTGTCTTCGTCGTCGAAGACTCCGAGCTGATTCGCAGGAGGATCATCGAGAACGTCGGCGCGATGGGCGGGTTCGACGTCGTTGGCTTTGCCGAGTCTGCGGACGAGGCGGTTGAGTCGATTACCAAGCTGCGGCCGGACATTGTCATCACCGATATCCAGCTGAAGGCAGGTTCGGGAATCGACGTCGTCCGGAAGGTCCGCGCCAATCCTTACCTGCCGCGCCCTCGCATCTATGTACTGACGAACTACGCATTTCCCGAATACAAGCGGCAGTGTTCGGCGGCCGGCGCCGACGAATTCTTCGACAAGTCCTCCGAGTACGATCGTTTCCTCTCCCTGATGCAACGCGCGGCGTAGGTCCGCCTGCGCTTGCCCGTCGGTCGGCGGTTCCTGCAGCGCAACTGGCGGCACATCACTCCGTTCTTCCCTGGTCATTTGCGTCGCATCGCATCGACGCAGGTGTGGCACGGCGATTGCATTATTGCGTATGGCAAGTCGCGCAGCGGCAGTAACCGGTAATTGGTACCCATGCCCGCTACGCTCCTGGTAACTATTGCTCGGTCACGAGCGGAAAGGATTGCAAATGTTGCACTACGCAGCGGTATTTTTCGTAATTGCCCTGATTGCAGCGGTCTTCGGTTTTACGGGCATCGCGGTCGGCGCGGCTGAAATCGCCAAAGTCCTGTTCGTGATCTTCCTGGTCCTTTTCGTCGTCTCACTTATCGCCGGAATGTTTCGGCGCGGGCCGTGAAGATCGTACGACAACGAGAAAGACGAGAGATGCGCGCGGCGGCTTCTGTTCCAAGCAAAGTCGCGATGCTGTTTGTCGCCACCTTGATGGTCGGGTTGGTCGCTTGCAGTCCGGGTGGTGACAAGTCGGTGCCGGCGCCCGGGGTGATGCGGGCGCCGGCAGCGGCTGCTCCGTCACCGAGTGCGCCGGACGCCACGCCCAAAGCCGGCGACGTATTCAAGGACGGCGCAGCGACCGAGAACAAGGCTGCGATGAACGAGCAACAGAAGGATCCGATGCGCACGATGACCAAGCGCGAGGAGTCGACGGCGATGCCGATGGCAGGGCAGGCCAACGATCATTCGACGCTCGCTACGGAGAAGGGCAAGAAGTGAACGTCTTTGATGCGTCCGTAATTGGATTGCCAGGTGCTCGGTACGCAGAGCCATGGAGGCGATCATGCTGAAATGGGCGGTGATCTTCTTTCTGATTTCCGTGGTCGCGGGCGTGTTCGGATTTACCGACGTCGCGGCAGGGGCGCAGTCCGTCGCGAAGCTGCTGTTCTATGTGTTTGTCGTCCTGTTTCTGATCGTCCTCGTGTTTGGAGTGATCGCAGGACAAACGCTCTTTTGAGGTCTTGCCGCGTGACAGATGGTGATGGTCTTGTGCGATCCCATCTGCCGCTTCCTGCCTTCGGGGTGCGCAAGTCGGCGCGCCATCGAAGCTCCGAAATCTTACATGAGGAGTACGCAATGGAACTTACCGGATCAACACTCGATCGCAAGACCAATCAAGCGCATCAGGTCGTCGATGACGTCGCCAGGCAGGCTGCGGACAAGGTGACGCCAGCGATCGACCGCGTCGCGCAGGCAGCCCACGATACGGTCGACAAGGTCGCCGGCGCTGCCGCGCCAGCGGCGGAATGGGTCAAGCAGAGCACCGATCAGCTCAAGCAGCAACAGGACGCGCTGATGGAATCGTGCCGCGGCTATGTCCGCGAGCGGCCACTCGTGGTCTTGGGAGTCGCGCTGGCGGCCGGCTACCTGTTCGGTCGTCTGACGCGATAGTGGACGCGTCCCGCGCGAACACGGCGGAGTCGCCGCCGCCATCAGGCGAGGGGGATGCGGCCGTCCCGCTGTCGGCGGCGGTGCGCGAGCTGTTCTCGGGCTTGCGGGCCGGTGCCGCGGATGTGGCGGACCTGGTGGCAGCGGAGGCGCGGGTCGCCCTGCGACTGCTGGTTTCGATGGTGCTGTCCGCGGTCGGTGCCGCGGTACTGGCGGTGCTCGGCATCGCGGGGCTGGCGGCCGGCTTGGCAACGCTGCTGATCGAGCAGGGCACTCCGCCGAGCACCGCGATCCTGGTCGTGGCACTGCTGTGTGTCCTTGGAAGTGTAACGCTGGTGCTCAATTTGCGGGTATTGGCGAGACGCGTGCTGTTCGCGCGCTCACGCACGCATCTTCGTGGCGAGAATCAACGATGATGGAAGCTTATGGCAATGCCGGGGCCGAATACGACGCGCTGCTCGCTGACGAGCGCCTGGTCGCGCGAACCTTGGCGGTGCGTGCCGATTGGCGACAGCTGAAGCACAGCTGTCGCCGTGCGCTGGCGGCGCCAGTGGCTCATCGTCGGTGTCGCCGTCGTTGCTGCAGCGTTTGGCGCGCGTTCACCTCCGCCGAAGCAGGCCGTAGCATGCAAACGCGTCAGGCGCGAAGGCGTGTTCTCGCGCGCGGTCGTTGCGGCGCTGATCGGACCACTGCTGAAACAGGTGGTCGAGCGCGGATACGAAGTTTTTCGTGATATCCGCGATGCGCCGCCGACCGGGTCAGCCGCTCAATCGCACAGCTCGAACTCCGCGTCTTCTCGCTCGTGATCCCGGTGCTCCTTGCCAAGCGGTCTGATCCCTCAGGCCGAGCGGCGCCGGTCGAGGCCGAAGTTGCGCGTGCAACTGCCATCGACGCCGTCAGCGAAGCTTCGCAATCCGAAGCATCGCAATCCTCAGCTGTCCCGCTAGCACCGGAAGAGGCGCAAGATGCAGTGCGGTCGCGTCCGATCAATGTACGCACCATCACGCTGTGCATCATTACAGTCATCCTGGTGTTGTTCGCTTTGCGTGCCGCGGCCGCATTCTTCATACCGCTGCTGTTGAGCCTGTTCCTGAACTACGCGCTCGCTCCTGTCGTCACCAGAATCGCGCGTCTTGGCGTGCCGCGACCAATCGGAGCCGCCATCGTCGTGGCGCTTGTGGCGACCCTCGTGGCCGGGGCGTTCTACCGCGTCGGCAATGATTTCACCGTCGTGCTCGAACAGCTGCCTTCCGCGGTCCAGCGCGTACGCCTCACGCTTACCGAGACTCAGCGCCAGCATACCGGCGCGCTCGAACACGTGCAGCGGGCCGCGACCGAACTGGAGAAGCTCGCCAACGCGGCGGCGCCACCCCCACCTCCGGCCTCGCCAGCGCTGCGGACGCCCGTGACCGTGCCCGCGACTGAAAAAGCCATCGACCTGCGGTCGATGCTGCTGGTCGGAACGAGCAGCGTCTTCTTTGCGCTGGGGCAACTCATGTCGGTGATGTTCCTGACGTACTTTCTGCTGGCGGCAGGAGATCTTTTCCGTCGCAAGCTCGTCAGTGCCGTCGGACCGTCGCTGGCACTGCGCAAGACGACGTTACGCATTCTCGAAGACATCGATCGGCTGAATCAGCACTACTTCGCCGTAGTATTGCTGATCAACGCCGCCGTGGGCACGGCCACCGGCCTGGGGCTGTACCTGCTGGATATGGACCAGCCGATCGTATGGGGCATTGCCGCCGCCATCCTGCACACGATCCCCTATCTCGGATCGGCCGTCGTGGCCGGCGCTGCCGCACTTACTGCCTACGGGCCAGTTCGGGACGCTGCAGTCCGCGATGCTGGCCGGCGGCGTGCCGTTGCTCGCAGCGGGCATCTTCGGTGTCGGTCTTCAAACCTGGCTGATGGGACGTGCTGCACGCATGAACGCGCCGGCCGTGTTCATCGCGCTGCTGTTCTGGGGAATGATCTGGGGCGGATGGGGTCTGCTGCTCGCGGTGCCGGTCATGGTCGCGATCAAGACCGTTTGTGACAACTTCACGCGGCTCAAGCCCATCGGCGCGCTGCTTGGTCAATAGCACCTTCGCGCGATGCTCCATGCGTAGCACGATTTACATCGATGCCCGGGAAGTTTTACACGGATGCGCTGCCCGAGTCGCCGGGCTCGGCGGCAAGTCTTTGTTATTTCAAGCGCCGAGCGGTGGCACATCGGTTGCTAAACAAAGAAGGCAGAGCGCAGCTGAGCAATTCCGTAATCAACCAACTGTAGGAGCACAGCATGAATTGGGATCGCGTCGAAGGTAACTGGAAGCAAATGACCGGAAAGGTCAAGGAACAATGGGGCAAGCTGACCGATGACACGCTTGCACAAATAGGCGGTCAGCGCGATCAGCTCGTCGGGAAGATCCAGGAAGCGTACGGGATCAGCCGTGACGAAGCCGATCGGCAAGTCAAGGACTGGGAAAGACTGAACTAGCGAAGTCGATGCGGATGACGGGCTGCGGCCCGTCGCGCGCGCAAATCCAACTTGAAGCGAGGAATGAACATGAAACTGACCATATCCGAAGTGCTTTGCATCGGAACGCTGGGCCTGTTTGCCTTCGGGGCACAGGCGGCGACCGATGCCGAGAAGAACATCAAGAACCAGTACGACGCGGCCGTCAGCCACGCGGACGCTGACTACAAGGCGGCTGTCGCGCTGTGCGACGGCAAGCAGGGCAACGACAAGGATGTCTGCATGCAGCAAGCCAAGGCGAACCGGGACAAGGCCAAGGCGGACGCCAAGGCGTCGCGGAAGTCGCAGGACGCCGCCGCCGATGCCCGCGACGACAAGATGGAAGCAGACTACAAGGTCGCAAAAGAGAAGTGCGACGCCTTGTCAGGCAATGCCAAGGATGCCTGCATCTCCTCGGCGAAAATGCAATACCACCAGTAGACGTGTCGCAACGTGCGTCGAAGTGACGAACGCGCCGCAGGGCGCGTTCGTCACTTCTGGTCATCGATCTGCGGCGTGTCGGGTCGGCATGATGTCTGTCAGCGGACCTCCTACAGTCGAATCCGACGCACACCGATATTTCCTGGGTCGACGCTGCCATAGACTTTTTCCATTGCCACAAGGCGTAATGGCGGCGAGACGAAGTCAACCGATTGGCTCAAGGAATCGATGAAAACCTTTCACATCGACTGCGAATTGAACTACGACGTCGGTCAGCAGACGTTGTTTCTGTTGAGCATCGCGGCGCCAACCACCGAATCGCAGCACGTTTGTGCGGAATCGATCGCAACCAGCGCCGGGTCGACGGTGGAGCAGTTGCAGGCTGGCAGTTCCCAGAATCGCCTGCTTCGCTTCGTGGCGCCGCCCGGTCCGCTGACCATTCGCTACCTCGCCAACGTGGACGTCCACCGCCCATTGCCAGCGTCCAGAGCGGGTGAAGTGCCTGTCCAGACGCTTCCCGGCGACGTGCTCCCCTATCTCGTCGCAAGCCGCTACTGCGAGTCCGATCTGCTATTTCCGCAAGCCTGTTGGGAGTTCGGCCATTTACCCAGGGGCGCTTCGCGCGTACATGCCATCTGCGAATGGATTCGCAGCAACGTCGAGTACAAGCTGGGCGCGTCGCATGCGTTGTCGACGGCGCGCGACGCGCTCGACGCGAGGGCAGGGGTATGCCGCGACTTTGCGCACATCGCCATCGCGTTTTGCCGCGCACTCAACATTCCCGCCCGGTTCGTCACCGGGTATGCGAAGTACCAGGATCCGCCGCCTGACTTTCACGCGGTATTCGAAGCCTACCTCGAGGATGGCTGGCGCCTGTTCGATCCGAGCGAATTGTCGCCGGTCGAGGATCTCGTGCGCATCGGGACTGGAAGGGATGCCTCCGAGGTGGCGTTCGCGACTTTCTTTGGCGGAGCGCGCTTGCGCTATCTGAGCCCGCTCGTCGAACGCGCTGGCGAATTACACCCTGCAAGGTCGCTGGTGTCGTTGCAGCAACCGGGCGCGGGAATACTGCTCGCCGCTTGACCCGGGGCATCACAGCACGCGTCAATAGCCGTAGTCATTCATCAACACTTGAAGGAGAACCGAAATGAATAATCGCTACAGTCTAGGTTTAACGACCATCGCCGCATTCGCGGCCGCGCTGGCCCTCACCGCCTGCGACCAGCGCGCCAGCGACACGGCCGCACGCCGGACCGATGCGCCGGTTGCCGCTGCACCGGCCACGGACAAGGTCGCGGCCGCGACCGACAAGGTTGCGACCGCCGTGGACGACACCGCGCTGACGGCCAAGGTCAAGGCAGCGCTGATGGCGGAACCCGGCCTGAGCTCGTTGCAGATCAGCGTGGACACCAAGAAAGGAACGGTGACGCTGTCGGGGTCGGTCGATACACCGACGTCTCGTGATCGCGCCAAGGAAGTCGCCAGCAGCGTGGCCGGTGTCGAGACGGTCGTCGACCAACTGACGGTCAAGTCCTGAGGGTGAGGGCGCCCGCCAGTCCTTGGCGTCCAGTCCGGGCCGCCGACGCGGACGCAACGCGGAATGAACCGGCCGGGTCGATGCTGCGTGACCCGGCCGGTGGGGGAGCTTGCATTGACCCGGAGCGCGACAGAAGCAGAAGTCGCCTCACGCGTGCTGTGCAGGCCGTGCGGCCTCCCAGTACGGACGCGTTCCGAAGTAGTTGTGAATGAGCGCGCCCCATTGCTGCACGAATCGATCCGGTGCGTAACCTCGCTGTACGGTCGGGGCTCTCTCGATCCAGTCGATGTGAGCGTTGATGCGCAGGCGCCGTGTGTGGTGATCGCCGTGGATGGCATTCCATGGAACGCACACCAGGGGCTTGCCATGCTTGCGCGTACCGAGCGCAATGACTGCATATGCCAGTCTCCCCGTGGACAGGTCGAGCATGATGTCGCGGAGGGACCCGATGGGGCGGCCCTGGTGGTCGACAACGGCGCTACCGATGACGGCCTCGGCTCCGACAATGCCGAAAATCGACGCGTCCGTAGGCAGGTCGTTGGAGTTGTGAGCGAAAGGCATCGTGGTCTCCGGTCGATTGATTCAATGTGTACGCCGATGTCGCCACGGCGTCCAAGAATGATGTGCGACGCGCGACCGCGCAACAATCCGGTGCATTCTGGTTTATTTGTAGGAGCGCGTACGACCGGCGTCGGTCGCAATCCTACGTAGGCTCGGTCGCGAACATTTCAAGGGACAATCATGGCCAACATCATCGCTGCACAATTCGACGATTTCCCGCACGCAGAAGCGGCATTGAGGGCGCTTTCTACCTCCGGCCACCTGGATTTGCCGGATATCGATCAGGTGGTGCTCGGCGCGCCGGGTCGACACGACCGATACCCGGGCGGCGGGGATGAGGATGCCGACGCACGCGCCATCGAAGGCGACGAAGGTGCGCTGACCGGTGCAGCGATGGGCGCAGCTGCCGGAGCCATGAGCGGAATGGCTGCGGGTGCCTTGCTCGGTCCGGTTGGAGTCGCTGCCGGTGCGGCCGTCGGCGCCTATGGCGGATCCTTCGCAGGTGCCCTTGGAAGCATGGGCGAGCCATCGTCGGCGGGGGCGGTGATGCCGCGCCCGGCCGGCGTGATGGTGATGGTGCACGCTCGAACGTCGACGCAGCGCGACCTTGCGCTCCGGACGTTTCGCGCCAACGGTGCGCGGAGCATCGAGGAGGCCGACGGCCTGTGGCGGAGCGGCACCTGGGCGGATTTCAACCCGGTGGCGACGCCGCATTGGGTGCAGCCTCCCTCGGCTCCTTCAACGCCTTCGGACCAGCGGAAGTAACTGCACTGAGCGCGTGGTAATGCGTACACCATCCTGTAAAGAATGCAAGGCGAGCCCTGCCTGCAATGCGCTAACGGGCTGATTCGATACGCGGCGGCGAATGGCATGCCTCGTGCATTGTGTAGCTGCGGTATTCCGATACTCGAAAGGACGAACGATGAAAATCATTAGCACATTGCTTGCGGTTGCGTTCCTTGCGGTTCTGGCGGGTTGCAACACCGTCGAAGGCGCAGGCAAGGACGTCAAGGCAACCGGCGCGGCCGTCGAAAAAGCCGCGGATAACGCCAAGCCCAAGTAATTCGGCGACACATCTCACTTGGCAAAACAAAAGCGGCCCGAATGGGCCGCTTTGCTTTGGTGGGCTTGGAGCCGAATCATCCGCGCGGTTCACCATTCCCGTTGACGGTGATCGTTGGGCCTGGAGGGGCGCTCATCTGAATACGATGATCGAGGCCCTTGAAGTTATACCCGACGTCCCAGTATTGTGGCGGGCCCTGAGACGCCACCGTCTCGCAACGCTGCACGTCCTGGCTGTACGTCGAGGATCCGCCCCTGCCGACATTGGCACCGACCGCAGCACCCGCGACCGCGCCACCCGCTGTCGCGATATCCTTGCCGCGACCGCCGCCGACCTGATGGCCGAGGACGCCGCCGATGACGGCGCCGACTATGGCACCCGGCACGTTGGCGCTGCCGCGATCGTCTTGTACCTGCTGGCGCTCAACCCAGCAACGCTGCTCTGGCGGGCCGACCACGGCACGAACGTAGCTGACCGGCACCTGATAAAGGCGTTCATTCGGGCGCTGACGGTACTCGTAAACCGAAACGGCGACCGGTGGAGGTGCCTCGAATTGATAATGTGCGTTGCGGCTCACCGGCCGCACCGACGAGATGCGATCGTTCATGCCCATCCCCGACAGCGATGGATAGTTGCCCGGCCGCAACACCACGCAACGGCCTTCGAAGCGCGCATTCTCACACACCTCCCAGTTTCCGCGTTCCACCACCGCCGACGATGCGCGATCGTTGAACCCGCGCCGGTCGAAATTTTCCACCGGCCTGTCGGTCGAGAAGACCGGGCCGCGGAACCCTTCATCCTGATACAGCGAGATCTGCGCCGTGGCCTGCGCGGTCAGACCAAGCGCCGCCACTGCCAGCAATGCCTTCGATGTCGTTCGCATGAATACCTCCATGTTGGTGTCGTATTGGGTCGACTTCGACACGAGGATACTAACGCTCGAGCGCGCCAGGCGATGTCAGCGAAATGCGTCAAATTGTGTAGGACGGGCGGTCGAGGACGATGCAAGCCATTGATTGTCAGTTCCGCGACCTCCGACAAAGGCGGTGCCCGTCGGGTCAGCGGAATCATTTCATGACGTTGGTTTGACCCCGATCAAGCCTTGAACCTGGCGCATGGGCCATCATGAACTGCGACGCGTCGCTATTCGGCAACGAGCGACGCAAGCGGGTGGAATTTTGAGCCTGCCATTCTGTGCGATGAAGACCGCGAAACGGTCGAATGAGGAACCGCAATGAATACAGCCGAACTGAAAGACTCGAGTCGGGCAAAATTGATCAATGATGTCAAAACGCTCATCGTCGATGCCGAGGCTTATCTCGGCGCCACGGTCGCGCAGACTGGGGAAACCTACGCGGCCGCGCGCAAGAAATTGGAACGGACGCTGGATACGGCCAAGACTCAGATCGCCGAAGCCCATCGGGTATTGGATGAAAAGACGCGCGCGGCAGCGCGGGCGACCGATGCCTACGTGCATGAGAGACCCTGGGAGTCCATCGCGGTGGGTGCCGGCGTGGGTTTGCTCGTGGGACTGCTGCTGGCGCGTCGTTAATGCGCAGTGCGGAGCCAAGGTGAACGGGATCGTCTTGGCCATCGTCATGATGTCTGTGCTCGGCGTCGCGCATGGCCAATCGCAAGCTCAAGCCGCGCAGGAACTGCTACAGCAGTACAAATGCTACATCTGCCACGCGGATGACGAGACCAAGGCCGGTCCCGCGTACGTCGATGTCGCCGCCCGGTACCGAGGCAATCCGCAGGCCGTCGCTATTGTAGCCGGGGCCGTGAGAAAGGGCGCTCACAGCGGCGGGCCCTGGCACATGCCGCCGCATCCGGAGGTTTCCAGCGGCGACGCGACGAAAATGGCCCGATATATCCTCTCGCTCAAGAGGTGAGAGCGCTCGCGCGGGCGTCCGGTATCTCGAACGAACGCGGGGTTCGCCGCTAGACCTGTGGCGTGTCACGCAGTTCGCGTCGCAGGACTTTTCCGATCGGTGATTTCGGCAGCACGTCGCGAAACTCGACATGTCGCGGCACCTTGTAGGCGGTGAGCTGCAACCTGCAGTGCTCGATGATGGATTCCTTCGTCACCTGCACGTCCTTTCGCACGATCACTACCTTCACCGCCTCACCCGTGTTGCCGTCCCGTACGCCGACCACCCCGCACTCGAGCACGCCCTGGTGCATTGCGACGACACTCTCGATCTCGTTCGGAAAGACTTTGAATCCCGAGACCACGATCATGTCCTTCTTGCGATCGGTGATCGTGACGTAGCCCTCGGCATTCATGTTGCCGACGTCGCCCGTCTTCAGCCAGTCGTCCTGCATCACTTTGGCGGTCTCTGCTGGGTTGTTCCAATACCCCTTCATCACTTGCGGTCCCCGCACACAGATCTCCCCGGTGTGGTTCTCGATGTTACCCTCGCCGGCCCATGCAGGCAGTTCGTTGAAGTGGTCGTCACGTATCGATACCTCGGTGGAAGGGAAAGGAAGGCCGATGGTGCCATTCCAAAGCGCGGCCAACGGATTCGCGCACACGCCGGGTGACGCTTCCGTCAGACCATATGCTTCAGTGATGTAGCCGCCGCTTACCTGTTTCCATCGCTCGGCCACCGGCCGTTGGACCGCCGCGCCGCCACCGACCACCACCTTTACCCCTGAAAAATCGACGTTTTCGAATCCAGGCGCGTTCAGGAGCCCGTTGAACAGCGTGTTGACGCCGGTCATGACGCTCCACTTCCACTGCTGCAGCTCCTTGACGAACGCCCGCATGTCACGCGGATTCGTGATGAGGACGATCATGCTGCCCCACTTCATGAACGCCAGCGTCGAGGTGAGGCAGAAGATGTGATACATCGGCAGCGGGGCGACGACGACTTCCGTGCCCTCCTTGAACGCGTGCGAAACCCAGACGCCAACCTGTTCGAGATTGGCGAGCATGTTCCGGTGGGTGAGCATCGCGCCCTTGGCGACCCCGGTGGTGCCGCCGGTGTATTGCAGGAAGGCGATGTCGTCGCGCGTGATCGAGACTGCATGGAACGGCGCCTTGGAGCCGCGCGCGAGTGCGGCGGGCAACGCTGTGGAGCCGTCGATACGCCATGCGGGAACCATCCTCTTCACCCGCTTGACGACGAAATTGACAATCCAGCGCTTCGGGGTCGGTAGCAGGTCGCCTACCTGGGTGGTGATCACATGCCTTACCGGCGTCTTCGTGATGACCTGCTGCAGCGTATGCGTAAAATTTTCCAGTATGAGGATCGCCTTGGCGCCGGAGTCCTTGAGCTGGTGTTCGAGCTCGCGCGGGGTATACATCGGATTGACGTTAACCACGATCATGCCGGCACGCAGGACGCCGAACAGCGCAACCGGGTACTGTAAAAGATTGGGCGACATGATGGCGACGCGGTCGCCTTTGGCCATGCCCGGCATACCTTGCAGGAACGCCGCGAAATTGCGTGACAGCCTCGCCAGTTCAGCGTAGGTCAGCGTGCAGCCGAGATTGTGAAGCGCAGGCTTGTCGGCAAACTTGTCGACAATGACGTCGAACAGGGCCGCAAGGGACACGTAGCGGTCGGGATCGATTTCGGCCGGGATGCCGGCGGGATAGTGTTTCAACCAGATCCTGTCGCCCATGATCCGATCCATTCGTTCCAGACGGTCGCGGCCTGTCAATCAGCGTTGGCGGAGGGCTCGGCTACGGTGTCGACGCGCGCGGCAATGGGCGCTGCAGGGCGGCCGTCCTGGCGGGCGCGGGAAACCGGTAGTAGAGATCGTTCAGGTAACGGGCAACGGCGACAACATCGTCGTCGGACCAACCGAGCCCGGTGTTCGACTGCCATCGGGATACTTGAGCCCGGAGACTCGTCCAGTCGGTCGCCAGCGTCTTGTCGCGCCAATGCACCTGCGTCGAGTGGCAACTGACGCAGTGCGTGGAGTAGAGCAGTTCGCCGCGTGAACCGCTCGGGATCGTCTGGGCCGCAGCGGAGATAGCGCCGCCCATGCATGCGAAGAGCAACAACGACAGGAGTTGATGCTTGCCAGCATTCATGCCATTGCCTTGTGAGGATGGCGGATTTCGCACCATCGGGGCGTTTACGATCACTAGGGGCCATTATTGCTCCCCAGGCCCTGGCTTCCTTGACCTCAGTCAAGCAAGTCGCGAACAAGCAAGAAACTTCCGTCGGCGCTGCAACTCCCGGGTTGACCCGCACATCCGGCGGACATTCAACGCTTGCCTGCTTCGGAGATGCTGAAAGCCACAAACTGCTCCAGGATGCGTTGGAGCGCCACGTTGGCTGCAATCACGCCGCCGTAGGGATCATCGCTCGGCGCGTTTTCGGTCGTTTCGAACACTCGTGTCGCGAGCAGGCGCCTGGTGCGGACATCGATCAGCTGAACTCGAAGCGTGATCTCGATCCGGCTCGGGTGCAACTCGAAATTCTGCTGCAGACGAACGAGTTCGCTGACGAGTCGAATATCGGGCGGGATGATGCTGGGCGCCTGCACGACCGCGCCAAAGCTGCCGGACTGTTCCAGCGCCTGAACGAGGATCGGCGCCAACATTCGTGACGGAGTGTCGGCCCAGCGGTTGGCCGCGAAGTAGTCGAGCTCGTAGGCGCGTTGTACGTAGGCCATCTGAGCCGTCTCGAATCCTGGTGAGGCCCGCGGCGGGCTGACCTCCAATACGATGTCGCGTTTCTCGCGCGCGATCTTGGCTATTGGCTTCGGTTCCAGCACGTACGTTTCGCCATTCTCGATCTGCGGAGGACGCAAGCCCGTGCAGCCGGCAAGCAGTGAAGCTGCTACCAGCCATCGTAGCCGCCTGCAGGCAACGCCTTCGACCATGCAATTTGTGATCACTCGGTCAACCGTCTGCAGGCGCGGTGTTCGACATCATTGTCCATTCACTCCCCGGGGCCGCGCTTCTGCAATGGCCTGCCGTAGACCAATACGCTCGGGTTCCTTTCCAGGTCGTCGCTGACGCGGCGCAGTGTGGCGGTCAGGTCCCGGAGATCGGCGACCAATTCGCGCACCTCCGGCAACGTCTCGCTGGTGAACCGCTGGACGTCATTGCGGGTGCCTTCGAGCACGCCGGATGCGCTCGCTCCCGCGCCACCGACCTGATCGGCCATGCGATCGAAGGCATCTGCACTGCGTTCCACACGCTGCAGCAGCCGCGGCAGCTGATCCGAAAAGCGCGCCGTGTTCTCCATCGTCTTGGCGGCGCTCGCCAGGCCGGCGTCGATCGTGGCCGAACGTGCCGCGATTGTTCGTGACAGGAGCTCGAGATCCGCCAGTGTCTTGTGTAGGGCGCGGCGGTTCTCGTCATCGAGGACGGCATTGATGTTGTCGCTCGTGCGATTGACGCTGCCAAGCAGCGACGTGAGCGATGTCTCCAGGCGGTTCATGAGCGAGGGCCCCGACTTGATGACGGGATATTCCTCTCCGGGTTGTGCGCCGAGCGGCAACGAATCCCGGCCGCCGGCGGTCAGCTCGACGAAGGCAATGCCCGTCAATCCCTGCGTCTGCAACACCGCGACGGTGTCCACCTTGACCGGCGTGCCACGGTCGATGTCGAGTGTCACCTGCACCTGTTCCACGTTTCCGGGTGCCAGCGCGATCCTGCGGACTCGGCCGACATCGACACCGCGATACCGCACCGGGGCGTCGACGTTGAGTCCCGACACCGACTCGCTCATGTAGGTCCGATAGGTGTCGTAATTCTTCCGATAGTACTTGCCGCTGCTCAACCACAGAACGCCGGCGATCAGCGTCGTGCTCAGGACGATTACGAAGACTCCAACTACCACGAAGTTTACTTTTGCTTCCATGTCTGTTCCTGCGCGGCGCGTCCGCGCGGTCCGTGGAAGTATTGCTGGATCAGCGGGTCGTCCGACTTCGAGAGTTCGGTCATCGTCCCGACACCCACGATGCGTCCTTTGCCCAGCACCGCGACCCGGTCCGCGGCCCGCCACAGAAGGTCGAGGTCGTGGGTCACCATCATGATGGTCAGCCCCAGAGAATCGCGCAGGCTGCGCACGAGTTCGTCGATGCCGCTGGCGCTTAGTGGATCGAGGCCTGCGGTCGGCTCGTCGAGAAACAGCAATTCTGGGTCGAGGGCAAGTGCGCGGGCGAGCGACGCACGCTTGCGCATGCCGCCGCTCAGTTCACTCGGATATTTCGGGCCGGCGTCCGCGGGCAGCCCGGTGAGCGCGATCTTGACGGCGGCGATCTCGGCGATCAGTCTTTCCGTTAACCGCGTGTGCTCCTGCAACACCATGCCGACGTTTTCGGTGACGGTGAGCGAACTGAACAGTGCGCCGCGCTCGAACATCACGCCCCACCGGCGCCGAAGCGGCAAGGCTTCCTCATCACCGAGGCCGACGATCTCCTGGTCGAAAACCCGGATCGACCCCGAGGCCGGCTGCTGCAACAGTATGGCTTCGCGCAGCAGGGTAGACTTGCCCGAACCGCTGCCTCCCACCAGTGCGAAGATCTCGCCCGCAAACACCGTCATGTCGACGCTTTCGTGAACGACGGAGCGGCCGAATCGCGTGCTGAGATTGCGGATTTCGATGACGGCCGTGGTGTTCACTGTCCTTTCCATCGCGCTCATCAAAGGTCGAGCCAGTTGAAGACAATGGAAAACAATGCATCGGTAACGATCACCAGGAATATCGATTGCACGACGCTCATGGTGGTTTGCTGGCCAACGCTCTCCGCGCTGCCGCTGACCTGGAACCCACGGTAGCAGCCGACCAGCGCGATGATCATCGCAAACACCGGCGCCTTGCTGATGCCGGTCACGTACGAGGAAAGGCTGATCGCCTCGTCGAGACGGTCGAGAAACGCCCCGAAACTGACGTCGAGCTTAGAGCGCGCCATGATCATGCCGCCCAGCACGCCAGTGACGTCGGTATAGACGGTGAGCAGTGGCAGCACGATGACAAGCGCCAACACCTTGGGCAGGACCAGTAGCTCTTGTGGCGCAACGCCGATGGTACGGAGCGCGTCGATCTCCTCGGTAACCTTCATGGTGCCGATCTGCGCGGTATACGCTGATCCTGACCGACCCGCGATGATGATCGCAGTCAGCAATGGCGACAGCTCCCGCAGCATCGCGAGCCCTACCAGGTCGGCGATGAAAATGTTGGCGCCGAAGCGTTGCAGCTGGTCCGCACCCTGATAGGCGATCACGATCCCCAGCAGGAACGACAACAATCCGGTGATGGGGAGCGCTGCGACGCCGGCGCTCTGCAGATTGTGCAGGATCGGGCGCCAGCGCAGACGCGACGGGTGGACGAGGGAACGCGCGAGTACCGTGAAACTTTCCCCGACGAAGGCAAGGTAGCCCGTCATTCCAAGCGCGTCGGACCAGACGCGTTGCCCGAGCCTGGCAAGAATACCTGGTGCGGCCACGGCCGGCGGCTGTGCCGCAACTTCGCGCGAGGCGATAAGGTTGAGGAGGGAACTGAATTCCGACCGGAGTCCTTTCAGCCCGACCTTGTGTCCGCCGCTTTCGAGATTGCGTATCGTCCGGTGCAGCAACCACGCTCCCGACGTGTCGAGCGCCGACATGGCGGATCCATCGACGACGAGCTCTCCCTTGGGCCAGGATAGGGTTTCCAGCTGATGCTCGAGTTGCGCCAGTCCATGCACGGTCCATGCCCCGAAACACCGGACCGCGGCTGGTTGCCCGTGAAGTGCCGACTCGATCCCTATCGTCGGTTGCGCAATGGTTTCGACGGTCATTGCGTGGTCAGTCCGTTTCGCCGTGACGAGGATGACTGGATGCGCGCCAGTTCTACCTCAATACCGGGACCGGAATCTTCGAGTGAGCCAGCACCTTGACGGTCTCGCTTCGCAAGCGCCAGCACGGATACTCCACGGCGCACGTGCGAAGCCTTCTTGATTCGGCGGAAAAGACCCTCATTGTCACTCGAACAGCGTAATCCCCTGAAGCACGGCCTGGTTTGATGTGCATCAACAACCGGGACCGTACCGTGTGACTATGATTAGCGGGTTCGGGCAAACGCGAGCTACCCGCCGCGCACTATCGATGGTCCGTCGGGAACAAGTCGAGTGGTCTGCGGGTGTCGACGGCGAGCCTGCCTCCAACCAAGGAGCAACTCATGACAAATTCTGCAAATGACGTCGATCAAGTGCTGAAGACCCTGGCGAGCCAGTCGATCAGGCAAGGGGGAAACGTGCGTGCGACGGTGCGAGAGCTGACCCTGAAGGCGTTGCAGCAGCGCGAGCTCACTTTGAAACAGATCGGGAACGTCCTGAGGAGCATCGTCGAAGGTGTGCACCTTGGCGTGGCCAAGCGGGAGATGAAGGTCGAGAAAGCGCTGTCCGATACGATTGCCGGCATGGACGACGCGCTGCTCAAGGCGGTCGAAGCCAGCAATGTCGCCCTGCACAGGATTACCGGCAAAGGCTACGACTACGAAGACTCCAACCTTAAGCAAGCGCTGGACGAACTGGAAAGGCTCGAGGACGAGTTCATCCGTAACCTGGTTCAGGCGACGGACAGTGCCAGCGAAAAGGTCAGGGCGCCGTGGCAGCGGGTCCTCGAAAAGACCGCGCTGTCGGGGACCGCGACCGGGACGCAGGTGGCGTCGACCATTCGCGAGCACGCGAAGCGGGCTCAGGCCGCCATGCGTGCGCAGCGCGAGACAGGGTTCAAGACTGCGCATCTGCTAACGCAAAACTTTGCCACCTTGGCGAGCGGCATCCTGATCGGAATGTCCGAAGGCATGGGGGCGAAGCACAAAGCGGCCAAGACGCCGACGAAGACGGTCCGCAGGAGCACGAAGGCCCGCAAGAGCCCGAGTGTCAAGTCAGTCAAGCGACCATCCGCAAAGACCATGCGGAGGCCCGCTGCGAAGCGCGGGAAGACGAGGACGGCCCGCAAGTCCAGGTAGGGGTTGGCTGCGATGATGGTCGCTGGCTTGCTCCCTGTGCTGGTGGTTCTCCTAATCGGTCGACCGGCGTCGGCAGCACAACCTTCCGCTGCGGCGATGGATGAGTTGGCCTCCGCCAAAGGTTGCTACCTGTGCCACCGGGCCGAGCGGGACTTGCGGAAGCCGGGTGACTCAGCACCCCTGGCGCCTTCGTGGAGCGACATCGCGGCCCGGTATCGCGGAGAGAAGGGTGCAGAGGACCGCCTGACGGAGATTGTCCTCGCAGGCTCCGGCAACTACGGCAAGGACCGCCATTGGAAAGGCAAGGTCGGCGAGACGGGCATGCTTCCCAATGTGAAGGAGATCGACAACGATCAGGCGAGGCAGCTCGTGGACTGGATCCTCTCCTTCACCCCGTGACCATCGGCACGAACTGGATCGAGCACCGAATCGAAGTGCGGACATATCCTGCAATACGAGCGGGCGAATTGCGATGTGCGAAGGAGTGGACCATGATGCAACAAGCGGGTATCTGGATCGACCACAGGGATGCATTCGTCGTGCTTGTCGGCGAAGGCGCCGAGGAAACCAGACGAATCAAGTCGGGCATGGAGAAGCATGTCCGGTTTTCCGGTCGTGCCGCGTCGGAAGAGGGCTCGGCGGATGACCAGCGAGATCGGCAATTCGCGGCCCATCTCGACCGGTACTACGACGACGTGATCGCGCACGTCCGCGATGCGAAATCCATCTTCCTCTTTGGTCCGGGCGAGGCCAAGGGCGAACTCGAAAAGCGTCTGGCAAGCAAGGGCTTGGGTGCACGAATCGTGGGTGTAGCAATTGCTGACAAGATGACCGATCGAGAAATCGCGGCAAAAGTGCGCCAGCATTTTCAAAAATGACCTCACTGCTGATCTCGCCCAGGGTGCGGCGGCAATGATTCTTGCCGAGCGAGTTCGGCAAACCGATAAAATGACTATTCAGACGACATCAGGGGACAGAGTGGAAATTGCAGGCAAGGTTGCGGTGATTACCGGTGCCGCCAGCGGCATCGGCCGGGCGGTTGCAATCGATCTGGCGCGCCGCGATGTGCGCGCATTGGCACTCGTGGACATGGGCGAGACGATCGATGGCGTCGCCGCCGCGGTCAATGCGGAAGCGGGCAGGCAGGTCGCGTACGCCTACCGGGGTGATGCGACCGACGAGGCGTTTCGCCACTCGGTTTTTGACACCGTCAGCAGCCAGTTCGACGCCATCACGATGTGCGTACCGGCCGCCGGCATCACGCGCGACGACCTGGCGGTCCGCATCGACAAGGTCACCGGCAAGGCGCGCATCTATCCGGTGGACCGCTTCAAACAGGTTATCGACGTCAATCTCATCGCGCCGGTCTATTGGGCACTCGAGATGATCGGGCGCATTGCCGAGGGTCGCGCCGCCCGCGGTCTCGGACGCTGGCAACCATCCGAAGGGATGCAGGGGGCGATCGTGTTCATCGGTTCGGTATCCTCGCAGGGCAATCGCGGCCAGATCTCCTATGCGAGCACCAAAGCGGGCCTGGAGGGAGCGGCGGCGACGATCATGAAGGAGGCCATCTTCCACGGCGTGCGTTGCGGGCTGATCCACCCGGGATTTACCGATACGCCGATGGTGCGTGCGATGGGTGACGAGTACATCGACAAGCACATCTTGCCTTTCACGCAACTGGGCCGGCTGATCCGCGCCGATGAGATCGCTGACGCGATCTGCTTCATGCTCGCCAATTCGGCGGTGAGCGGCGAGCTGTGGGCAGACGCCGGCTGGCATCCGCCCGCGTAGTGGCCGCTTCGACTCAATGCGGTCGAAGCATGCAAGCAGATGCCATCTCGGTTTTCAGGTCCACTGCGCGCGAGCGCGAGCCGCCACGTCGATCTGGACGATCGCATCGCTGTCGGATCTCGCTGCGTCACCGTCTTCCGGGGCCATTTCGGGCCACGCGGTGGCTTCGAAGAACTTCAGAATCGAGTTAGGTATGAACCTGCTGAGCGACGCGTAGACGTGTCGGTCGCCGAACCTTGGTTGCTGGTGGACATAGAAGCGTTGCGGTACAAGAAGGTGAAGGTGATGCTTCGCACGCGTCATCGCGACATACAGCAATCGCCGCTCCTCTTCGATCTCTGCGGTGGAACTCGTCCCCATGTCCGACGGAATACAGCCATCGACGACGTTCAGGATCTGCACAACCTTCCATTCCTGGCCTTTGGCGGAGTGGATGGTAGAGAGAATCAGATAGTCATCGTCCCGTATCGACACCCCGGCCTCGTCGCTGGTCGCGGAAGGCGGGTCGAGCGTCACTTCCGTCAGAAATCGCTCGCGTGACGCGTAGGTCGACGCGATCTGCCGCAACTGCAAGATATCGGCCTGACGCACGAAGGCGTCCTCGTAAATACGCTCCAGATGGGGCTCATACCATTTGCAGACGCATTCCACCTCGGCTGGCCAAGGCGATTTGGCTTCCTGTAGCACGCTGAACAATGCAACAAACGCATTCCAGTCCACCGTCGACGTGGCGGGACTCTTGAACTTCTGCATCGCCAAGGCGGGCTTCGCTGCACCTTCCACGGCATCGAGCAGCCTGACGGCGGTCGCCGGCCCGATGCCCGGAAGCAGCCCCACCGCCCGAAACCCCGAAAGGCGGCTTCGCGGGTTCTGTGCCCAGCGCAGGACGCTCAGCACATCCTTGATATGAGCGGCTTCCAGAAACTTCAGGCCGCCGTATTTCACGAAAGGGATGGTGCGGCGGGCCAACTCCAGTTCCAGCTGCGCACTATGGCTCGAGCTGCGAAACAGTATCGCCTGTGACTTCAATGCGATTCCGCGCTCCCGGTAGGCGAGTGTTTGGTCGGCCACGTACTGTGCCTGGACGACTTCGTCGCGAACCGCAACCAGCCTCGGTCGCTCCGACGAAATCCTGTCCGTCCACAGATTCTTGCTGTACCGCTCGGCGGCCAGGCCGATGACGGCATTCGAGGCATCGAGAATCGGTTGCGTCGATCGGTAGTTCCGTTCCAGTACGATGACGCGAGCCCGGGGAACGAATTGCTCTGGAAAATCGAGAATGTTGCGCACTGTCGCGACGCGAAACGAGTAAATCGACTGCGCGTCATCACCGACCACGGTCAATCCTCGTCCGTCGGGCTTCATGTTCTTCAGTATCGACGCCTGCAGGCGATTGGTGTCTTGATACTCGTCGACCAGGAGGTGATCGAAACGGCCGCCGATTTCATTGGCCAGGTCCGGTTCAGCGACCATGATCGACCAATAGAGCAGCAAGTCGTCGTAGTCGAGCACGTTCTGCGCCTGCTTTGCAGCGACATAGGCGTCGAACAACTGCTTGAGTTCCGACTCCCATTGAGCGAATCGGGGAAACGTACCGATCAATACGTCGCGTAGTGGAAAACCGCTGTTGATAACGCGCGAATAGATGGCGAGACTCGTCGCCTTGGTCGGAAATCGGTTCCTGCTCTCGGAAAATCCCAGGTCGTGACGAGACAATGCCAGAAGATCCTCGGAATCCTGGCGGTCGTGGATGGTGAAGGAATCCTGCAGGCCGACGCGTGGAGCGTAGTGACGAAGCAGGCGCGCGCCTACGCTGTGGAACGTTCCCGACCATGGCAGGGCTGTCAGTTTCTGCATTTCGCCGCGACCGAGCACGCGGCTGACGATCTGGCCCGCGCGTCGCTCGAGTTCCGCAGCCGCTCTTCTGGAGAACGTCAGCAGCAGGATTCGGTGGGGGTCCGCCCCGTGGGCAAGGAGGTGTGCGACGCGGAAGGCGAGCGCGTTCGTCTTGCCGGATCCGGCCCCCGCGATGATCAGAAGAGCGCCGCCGCCGCCGGGCATCTCCGATCCGATGCCATGCTCGACAGCGAGTCGCTGTTGGACGTTGAGTGAAGCGAGATAATCATCGCCCTTTGCGTGGCCACCCAAGGGAGGCGTGGCAATAGTCGATGCTAGGTCCGCGGCCAACGATTCATGCATGGCGTTCCCTTCCAATCCCCCGTCGAGCTAGATCGAACGATCGTTCGATACGGAGCATAGCACGCCGTGATCGGATATCGGCGTAGCCTCGGCAGGCGCCAAGATTGGGGCGGCCGCAATCTGCGGTAAGCTTGATATCTCCCGCACCGTACAATCGGCGAGACAAATACGTCCGCACTGAGGAGATTCCAATGAAGCCGTTTCGCACCGCACTCATCGCGGCACTCACCGCTTTCGGCCTCGTCGCGTCCGCGTTCGCACAGGACAACAAGTTGCGCCTGATCACCTGGGCCGACTACGTCCCAGCCGATGTCCTCGCGCAGTTCAAGAAGGAGACCGGGATCGACGTTGAGGTTACGCTCTCGAACAACGAGGAAATGATTTCCAAGCTGCGCGCCACGGGGGGCGCTGGCTTCGACCTCGCGCAACCCTCGCAGGACCGCATCGTAGGCCCGCAGCAGGAGTTCGGCATCTACAAGCCGATGGACATGACCAAGATCAAGGCGGACCTCTTCATTCCGTCGATGCTCGAGGCGACGAAGAAGAACACGACGCTGAAAGGGCAGGTCTACGGGCTGCCGCACATCTGGGGCACCGACGGACTCGTCGTCAACACCAAGCTGGCGAAGATGACCGATTATCCGGACCTGTGCAAGGCCGAGTTCAAGGGCAAGACCAGCGTTCGCCTGAAGCGTCCGACACTGCTCGCGTTTGCGTTCGCCAGCGGCAAGGACCCGTTCGCGCTTTACAGCGATCCGAAGGCCTATGCAGCGCTGATGGACGATGTCGGCAAGGCGCTCACTGCGTGCAAGGGCAACATCAAATTCTTCTGGGATAACAAGGATCAGTTGCTCAATGGGATGCGTGCCGGCGAAATCGTTGGTGCGATGATGTGGGACACTGGTGGTTGGAAACTCAACGGCGAGAATCCAGAGATCCAGTACATCGCCCCCAAGTCGGGCGCATTGGGTTGGATCGACACATTCGCGTTGCCCGCGAAGGGTCGCAACGACGCCGCGGCGTATGCGTGGATCAACTTCAATATGCGACCCGAGATTGCGGCGAAGGTGGCGGCGTCGGCCGGCAATTTCACCGGCTCAAAGGGTGCCGACCAGCTGATGGACGCGAAATTGAAAGCACAGTTCGCCAAGAGCTTCCCCGAGGAAGCGTTGAAGAACGTCAGGTGGTATCCGGCGGTTCCGCCCGGCATCGAAGACATCGAGGGCAAGGTGCTCGATCGCATCAAGGCCGCGAGCTGACAGGGACGCCGATACCGGAATTCGCGTGACCTGACGGCGGCGTGCGCGAGCGCGCCGTCGCCGTTTCAGTGTCCGTGTCCGCCCCTCCATGCAGCTGGATCTCGAAGTCGATCACGTCACGAAGCGCTACGGCACGCACACTGCTGTCGATGCGCTGTCCCTTTCGGTGGCGCATGGCGGCTTTTTCTCGATCCTCGGCCCATCGGGCTGTGGCAAGACGACCCTGTTGCGCATCGTCGCCGGATTTCTCGCACCGGATGACGGCGACATCCGCATCGGCGGCAAGTCGATGCACGGCGTTTTGCCGAACCGGCGACCGGTCAACATGGTATTCCAGCATCTCGCGCTGTTTCCAATGATGACGGTCGGCGAGAACGTCGGCTACGGGCTTGCCCGTCGTGGCACAGCGCGCATCGAAGTCGCGAGTCGCGTCGAGGCGATGCTGAAGCGCGTCGGCCTTCCTGGCGCGCAGGACAAGCGTGTCGACCAGCTCTCCGGTGGACAGAAGCAGCGCGTCGCGATCGCCCGAAGCCTGGTGCTCGAACCGACGTTGCTGCTGCTTGACGAGCCACTGGGCGCCCTCGATCTCAAGCTGCGCGAACACATGAAGATCGAGCTGAAGCAGCTCCAGGCGGATTTCGGTACGACCTTCGTCTACATCACGCACGACCAGTCCGAAGCGTTGGTGCTCTCCGACCGTATTGCGGTGATGAATGCGGGACGCTTCGAGCAAGTCGGTACGCCGCAGGAACTCTACTACCAGCCGCTTACGCCGTTCGTCGCGGGCTTCGTCGGTACCAACAATCGGCTTGCCGGACGCTCCATTCGGGTCGATGGCGAAATCGTCGAGTTGACGACCGCTGACGGTCTTGCGATCCGTGCCCGGAAGAGCGGGGCGATTGCCACGGGCGACGCCGTCGAGGCGTTTGTGCGTCCGGAAGCCGTCGATCTGGCACGCGACGTGACGGGATTGCCAGCCGCCGCGCAGCGTTTCCGTGGTCGTGTCGAGAGTCTGCTGTTCGACGGTGCCAACTCCGCAGTGCTGGTACGCGAGGAGACTGCGCGTGCCGAGATACGGATCGCACTGCCACAAACGGGACGCTTCGCCGACCTCGAAGTGGGTGCAACGATCGCATTCGGCTTCGACGCGCAGCATGCGATCTGTTTCCGCGCAGGTGATCATGGCGGCTGAGCCGACTGTCGGCTTCGGACTGCCCCGCGAACGGCTCGCGTTGCTGCTTCTGCTGGCGCCAGCGCTGGTGTGGCTGGTCGGCCTCATCGTACTGCCGCATCTCGAACTTGCGATCCTTTCGTTGCGGGCGCGCGTCGCACCCAGGGTTTACGAGTTCAGCCTTGACCAGTACCGGACGTTCTTCGATGAACCCCTGTACTGGCACACGTTCGTGCGCACGGCAGCGATGTCGATCGTCGCCACCGTCTGCACCCTGCTGATCGCCTTTCCCGCAGCCTGGTACATCGCGAAGATCGCGCGCGGTCGCGCGAAGTCGGTCCTGTTCGTGCTGTGCCTCATCCCGTTCTGGGTGAGCGAGACGGTGCGCACGCTGGGCTGGATGATCCTGCTGCGCGAGTCGGGGGTGCTGCCGAGGGTGCTGGTCGAGGTTGGCATCACGGCGGCACCAATCGAGATGCTTTACCACGACGCGACGATCCTGGTCGGACTTGTCTATACGTCGTTGCTGTTCATGGTCGTGCCGCTGGTTTCCGCGCTCGAAAGTCTCGACGATTCGCTGATCGAGGCCGCATACGACCTCGGTGGGGACAGCTGGTCGATCTTGCGGCAAATCGTCGTGCCGCACGCGGCGCCTGGCATCGCAGCGGGTTCGATCGTCGTTTTCATGCTGACACTGGGCAATTACCTGACACCGACGCTGCTTGGCGGCAAGAATTCGCTCTGGTTCACCGAGCAGATCTACACGCAGTTCATCACGCGCTTCAACTGGGAGCAGGGTGCGGCATTTGGCTTCCTGCTGCTCGTGCTGTCGACGGCGATCGTCTGGTTCGGGTTGAAAATTACCGGCCAGCGTTTCGGCGACGTGATGAGGCGCGCATGATTCCATCGCTGCCGCGCTCGGCGCCGTCGCGATACGCCATCGGCGGTTACGTCGTGGCGTTCTTCGTATTCCTGTTCGTGCCGCTCGTCGTCGTAGCGGTCTTCGCATTCAACGATGCGAACTATCCCGCGCCGCCATGGCGGGGATTCACGCTGGATTGGTTCCTGGGCGGCGCAGGCGGGCGCACCGGGCTCTTCGCCGACGCTCCGCTGCTGAAGAGCGTCGGCACGAGCGTGATTGTCGCGGCATGGGTCACGCTTCTGTCGGTTGTTGTCGGCACGGCCAACGCGTTCCTGCTGGAACGCGCGCGCTTCCACGGCAAATCGGCGCTATCGCTGCTGATGCTGGCGCCGCTGGTGATCCCGGGAGTGATCCTGGGCATTTCGATCCTCGCGTTCGCCAGCCGGCTCGCGCAGTTCGCCGACGACGCATGGGGTCTGGAGCTCGATTTCCTGCGACCGGGGTTGCCGCTCGTGGTGGTTGGACAGTTTTCGTACATCGTCTCGATTGCGACGCTAACCATCGCGGCACGATTGAAACGCTTCGACGCGACACTCGAAGAGGCTGCCTTCAACCTGGGCGCCTCGCGCGTTGCGGTTCTGTGGACGGTGACGCTGCCCTACCTCAAGCCGGCGCTGATCGGCGCCGCGGCGATCTCGTTCCTAATGTCCTTCGAAAATTTCAACACGACGTTGATGCTGGTCGGCTCCGATCCACCGCTGACCGTCATGATGTACGGTCGAATGCGCGAGGGCGCGAGCCCAGTACTCAACGCCGTGAGCTTGTTTCTGATGCTTGCCTCGGCGCTGGTCGCGCTTGTTCTGCTGCGGCGCCCCGCCAGCAAGGCCGGCTGAGCGCTCCGAGCATTCCTGAAACGAGCGCGTCCGCTCCGGCTGTCGTATCCTTGGTCACCCTGGCGCAATGCTGCTGGCAGGAGGCGTCGATGCGACTATTTTTCAAGTACATCCCGGCACTAATTCCGGCGCTCCTTGCGTTCACCGGCTGCTCAACCGTGTCGCTCAAGCAGTTCTACGCACGGGTCGACCCGACCGTGCAAATCGACGTCGACCCCATCGGCGGGTTCATGCTGCTGTATTGGGTCGACACCGAAGGGATCGTTTGCCATGGCGCGCCCGGGCAGAGCGGGCAGCCCGGTCCTGCCGCGATCACCGTCGCGAGGCCCGCAGCACTGCAGGATGCGATCGGCGGTGCCTCCATCACGCCCGCGCAGCTGGCCGACTATCAAACCATTCCCTACACCGTAAGCGACTATCGCAAGTCGGGCGCGGGCGGCGATCACTTTTTCCAGTTCGACAATCTGGTCTGGCGCCTGCGCGGTAACGGGCAGGCATTTCGAGACACGGCCGATCACCACTATTCCGTGCCGCAGGTGATCGACGTCGACAAAGCACCGCCGACTCTCACGCCGATGTATGCATGGCGCCGCTCTGAATGCGACCTGAGCCAGTTTCTGTTGACTGGAGAGGGGGTGCTCGAGGAGTCGGGACAACATCCGACGCAATGCCGCAACAAGGCCGCCCCTGCTTCCGGCACGCTGACCGAGCCCGTCCTGTTGTCATACTGCGTCAAGAAATTGCCGCAGGGGACTCGCTATCACACCTATTGAGCGATCCGGGTCTCAAAACTCCTTGTGGGCCTTGACGTCCCACTTCAACGTGACGGGAGTGTCGGGCTGGCCGTTCGGCTTTTTCGGCACGTACTCGTAGATCACTTTCCCGAAATTGAACGCGACCGTCTCCGTTGGCGCGGTTGCAGCGTCGGCCTCGAAATCGCTCACGCTTGAGATGAGGACATCCTGCAGCGTGATGGTGAGGAAATTCGATTTTCCCGCGCCGGGTCGACGCTGCGTCAGCACGACGTCCTTGATGTGCTTCGCGTTCAGGCAGGCCCGCAGCAGGTTGGGGGACGCCTTGTCGAGTTGCTTGTTGATGATGAGACCGGCTATTTTTGGAATGCCACCCACGATGCCGCCGCTGCCTGAAGACGTGAACGATTCGGAGACGCCCCAGTTCCATGACAGGACTTCAATCTCGTTGGGGTGATTGACGTCGGCGGCTTCGCCTTTGATGCCGTCGATTTTCAGGAAGATATCGTTTGCCATGTTTGACCTTTCGTTCCGGCGATACGGGGAAAGTGCCTATCTATTCCGGCGTCGCGCGCAGGAGCGCCACGCAGTCATTGAATGACTTCGATGAATACAGCCATGCCAGCGGACATGTCAATCGACCGGCACTTCGATGTCGAGCAGCGGGGCGTACTGCTGCGCGCCGAAAATGTCCGGATCGCCGGGACTGCCGCTCGGCGTCAGCCTGTAGAGCGTGAACTTGATGGCGTTTGCCGGATCGAACTCCACGAAATCCGCGATTCGCTCGGGGCCGATCCCATAGAGGCGGGCGATCGTCTCGCGTGTCAGGACGCGCGCGCGCTTGACGCGATCGTAGGTTGCGGTGTCGCTGAAGATCACGTCGAAGGTGATCAGGTCCACACCTGCGTTCTTGCTGCGGACCGTCTTCGCCAAGGTGGAAAGCTTCTGCGTTTTCATCGGCGACTTCACTGTCCAGCGGTCGTCATGTGCGTTGGAAACAGTTCGAGCGGATCGTCGCAGCGCAACGTGTGGTTGACCGTCCAGCGGTACGCGGGGCTGGCCCGCAGCACTTCGTCGAGCGCGAACGCGACCGAGCCGGCGGAGCCTTTCACTTCCGGCAGCCGCGCGTAAAACATCTGGCGGGTGCCGATCATGCAGACCTCCTCGGCCATGGCCGCGGTCGGTGCGACGCCCTGCACGAGGATGCACAGTTCGTGCGCCGGCCGGTGCTTCAGCGGCTCGAGCTCGCCCATCACGCCGTTGCGGCCGTAGACGATGTAATGCAGTTCGTAGCCGGTCTCGCCGAAGCGCTCGCGCACCTGTTGCCTTGCCCAGCCGATCACCGCATCGACATGCGCGATCGTGTACGGGTCGCGGATTCCGACCAGGCCGACGTAGCGCTCGCCGATTTTTCCGGCGCCTTCCAGCTTGACGCGGAATTCCGTCGCCGGCAGGAACTGCGCGCCTGTGACGCGCGTCGTCCTCTCGTCGACCTGTTCGTAGCGACACCCCGACATGTCGAGAGTTCCGCCCGCAACATGCTCGAAGTAGGGATTGGAGCGCTCGTACATCGCGTGCCCGGCCACCGAGGCGACCGTGCAGCGCTGCCCGGGATGCATGGCGGTGACGCGGACATCATCGCCGGTGACTTCGCCAAGCACGGTCTCCTTGCCGCCGTAGGGCTCGGCGCAGAACGACGCGCATTCGAGGACCTTGCCAAGGTAATAGGCCTGCGCCTCCGGAAAGCCATGATGGATGGCGGGCGCGGCGAAGACGCAGCTGTCGCTGCTGCGACCGCCGATGATCACGTCGGCGCCCTGCCGTAGCAGGCCGATGAAGGGATGGACGCCTGCCATGGCGACCACGCGTTCGGTCGCGTCGAGTTCACTCTCGCTGAGCGCGCGGTGCGCCTCGAGTCCCTGCACGATTTCGCCGGCGCGCATGCGCCGCAGCAGGAGGTCCTTGTCTACCTCGGAGTAGAAATAGCCGAGCCGGAACTGCGCCAGCCCGTGTTTCGCGGCGAGCTCCTTGATGATTTGCACGTACAGGTCCACGCGGCTGTTCGACCCCGTGTCCCCGCTGGAACCGATGATCATCGGCACGCCGCACTGTCGCGACGCGAGCAGCATGTGCTCGAGGTCCTGGGTTTGCCAGCCGAGTGGGCTGGTCGAGGTGTCGGTGCCGAGCGGTACCGGCCCGACATCGTCGCTGCCTGAGTCTGCGGCGATATAGTCCGGCGCGGCGGCGACGCCGAGCCTGAAGCTTTCGACGCGAAGCGGCGCGAACCCGAGATGCCCATTCGGGCAGATGATGCGCAGCGAGTGCAAGCGAGCTATCCTCCGGGCCGACCAATTCATCATAGCAGCCTGCTAGAATCGTCGGCACAGTCGCAATTCTAGCGGCATGACTACTATTGCGGAGGGACCAATGCGAGCGCTGATGTTCCGGATCGCGTGGGCCGTCGGCATTCTGTTCGGAATGACCTCCGTCGCGGTCGCGCAAGCCACGCTGCCGAAGCAGATCCGGATCGTCGTGCCGTTCTCGCCCGGGGGGAGCAACGACGTCATTGCTCGCGCGCTGGCGGCGCCGCTTGGCAAACGTCTGGACATCACGGTCATCGTCGAGAACAAGCCCGGTGCGGCGGGCGTCATCGGCGCGGATTTCGTGGCCAAGGCGCCACGCGACGGGTCGGTGCTCCTGCTGACGTCATCGAGCTTCCTGACCGCGGCGGCGACGCAGGCCCAACTGCCTTACGACCCGCTGACAGCCTTCGCGCCGGTGGCGATGATCGGCCAGGGCCCGATGCTGCTCGCGGTATCGTCGTCGGCGCCGTTCCAATCGCCCGCGGACCTGCTCGCGGCCGCGCGCGCGAAGCCGGGTGCGCTCAACTACGGATCGGCGGGCGTCGGCTCCATCGGGCACCTGGCGACGGAACTGCTCGATGATGCGGCCAAGGTGCAGATGACGCACGTTCCCTACAAGGGTGCCGCCAATGCCGTGACCGATCTTGCCGGCGGGCAGATCCAGGTCATGATCTCGAACTACAGCACCTTGGCACCGATGATCAGCGGCGGCAAGGTGCGGGCGATCGCCGTGACGTCCAGGCAGGGGCACGCGGCTTTTGCCGCGCTGCCTCCGCTCGCGACGAGCGTGCCGGGCTACGCCATCGACATCTGGGTGGGCGTCTTTGCGCCGGCCGGCACGCCGGTGGCCATCATCGAGCGCCTCAATCGTGAAATCAGCGAAATCTCCGCGTCGCCTGAGATGCGCATCGTGCTCGAGCCCGATGGCACGATACCGTCGGCGATCAGCCCGGCATCATTCAGCGCGCGCATCAAGGACGAACTTGCGCAGTGGAAGCAGGTCGCCACGGAGCACAAGATCGTTGCCGAGTGACGCTTCGCCGCGGTCGACCCTCCGGATCGCGAGTTCGGCGCCTACTGCGGAAAGTTCGCAGCCTTCCTCGCCTCGCCGGTGAGCTGGAGGATGTGCAGCCCGGTGTTGGCGCGGTCGACTATGTACACGTAGCCCCGGTCGTCGACTTCGACATTGTTGGTCTGGATCGCGGTCTTGCAGCGATCATTGCCTTCGACCTTGATGCAACGCGGCGTGGTCCTGTCGGTAGTCGCTGGAATGTAGTAGCCGATTTCGGTCGGGCTGAAGGGGTTGCGGATGTCGACGGCGCGAACGCCGGCGTTGAAATGCGCGAGGAACACGACGCGCTTGTAGTAGATCGGCGTCATGCTCTCGTTCGACGAATGGGTGCCGAAGCGGCCGCCGCGCGCGCAGAAATTGCCGCTCGCCTCCGGAACGGTGAAGCTCGACACGATCTGCGGCTTGGCTTCCACGCTGACGTCGGCGATCCACGCCATCTGCCGCGCTTCGGTACATTCGTTGACCAGCGATTCGTTGACGATCAGCACGAAGTCGCGCTTCGCATCGCGATCCCTGGCGAAATCGGGGACCGTCAGTCCAAGGATCGGGAAGGTCGTGTGCGCACCCGTCTTGGGTGAAAGCACGAGCTGTCCGACCTGCGGATAGAGCAGGTTCTCGTTGGTCGGCGTGGCCGGACCGGTGAGCAGCTTTTCGCGATCGACGATCTGCATCACGCCGTTCTTGTTGGTGCCGTAGCCGAAATACACCCTGTTTCCCGCAGGACCGGTGGAAATCGCGCCGTGCAGTTCTTCGGGAGCCGGTCCGGTCGCGTCGGGCTGCTGCCCCGGCAGGCCGAAATTGCGGATGAATACCGGCTTGGTCGGATCGCTGAGGTCATAGACCTGCGTCATGCGCCGCGTGCGCCATGCGGGCAGCCCGGACACGAGATACGCGATGCCAGTGTCGCATTCCCAGAAATTCTTGTGCGTTCCCTTGAGTCCGCCGATCTGGCTCAGGCGCTTCGGGTCCGTGGGGTCGGTCACATCCCACACCTCGTGCGCGGAATTGCCGAACACGCGCAGCATGTAGAACTTGTTCGGATCGCCTTTGGACAGTCCCTTGCCGGGGCAGATGCGCACCATCTGCGCGCCGCCGGCTTCGTCGAGACCTTCCTCGCCCGGGATGTGGCGCAGGTATCTCGGTGCCTTGGGGTCGGTGACATCGATGATCGACGTCCCGTTGAACTCGGCCTGCCCGGTGAGCGGGTTCATCGGCTTGGGCACCGCCGCTGTTCCGCCGTGATGACCGACATAGGCGATCCAGCGCCCGTTCTGGTTCTGGATCACCGGCTGATAGGCGCTCCGTGCCTGAAGGTCGTTGAAGCCGACCAGCTCCATGTTCTTCGCTTCCGCGACGTTTTGCGCGGATGCGGCGGACGTGGTCGCAGCGACGGCGACCACGCAAGCCAGGCCGATCAGTTCGCGCCTGGCGCGTGACACCAACATCGAGTGCGGTGCCGCGCCGCTAGCAGCAGCGCGGCCCGCTCTTGCCATACTTGCGATCGATCGACTGCACGAAAAAATCGCGTTGCGACAGCAGCGGCTCGCCCGGGTGCTGCGCCGCCATATGCGCGGTATAGCGCTCGTAGTCGGGGATGCCGAACACCTGTCGGCACCCCTGGCGCAAGGTGCGTGCATACTCGCGCAGCCCCGAGCGCGGCGCAGCGCCGGCGTCATCCGCCGCCGGCGCAACCGCGGGTAGCTTCTGGACGATCGCCTTCATGCGATGGCTGCCGTGCCACCTGCCATCGGCGGAATTTCATGCGCGGTCGGTTTCGCCTGCTTGAGCGCCTGCAGGCAGATCTTGACCGTGAAGACGCACATCGCCAGCACCAGGATCACGAAGAAGCCGCAAACGACCGCGTCGAGATAGTTGTTGAACGCGACGCGCTGCATTTCCTCGATCGACTTGGCCGGTGCCAGCACCTTGCCTTCCGCCGCGGCTTCGCTGAACTTCCGCGCGAGCGAAACGAAGCCGATGCGCGGATCGCTGTGGAAGATCTTCTGCACGCCGGCAGTCAGCGTCGTGATCAGCAGCCACGTCGTCGGAAGCAGAGTGACCCAGACATAGCGCTCGCGTTTCATCTTGACCAGCACGCTCGTGCAAAGTAATAGCGCGATGCCGGCGAGCATCTGGTTGCCGACGCCGAACAACTGCCACAACGTGTTGATGCCGCCCAGCGGATCGATCACGCCCTGGTACAGGAAGTAACCCCACATCGCGACGCACAGACCCGTGCCGACCAGGTTCGCGGGCAGGTATTCGGTGTCGCCCATCGGCTTGTACAAGTGACCGAACATGTCCTGAATCATGAAGCGACCGACGCGCGTGCCGGCGTCGACCGCCGTCAGGATGAACAGTGCCTCGAACAGGATCGCGAAGTGGTACCAGAACGCCTCCATCGCCTTGCCGCCCAGCGCCTTGGCGAGGATCTGCGCCATCCCGACGGCCAGCGTCGGTGCGCCACCGGCGCGCGACAGGATGGAGTTTTCTCCAATGTCCACCGCGGTCTGGTTGATCAGTTCCGGGGTGATCGTGAAGCCCCAGCTGGAAATGACCTGCGCCGCGTTCGCCGCCGTCGTGCCGATGATCGCGGACGGTGCATTCATCGCGAAGTAGATGCCCGGGTCGAGCACGCAGGCCGCGGTCAGCGCCATGATGGCCACGAACGACTCCATCAGCATGCCGCCGAAGCCGATCAGGCGCATGTGCGATTCCTTTTCGACCATCTTCGGCGTCGTCCCCGAGGAAATCAGCGAATGGAAGCCGGATACGGCCCCGCACGCGATCGTGATGAACAGGAACGGGAACAGCGCCCCGGAAAATACCGGCCCCGTGCCGTCGATGAATCGCGTCGTCGCGGGCATGGCCAGCGGCGGGGCGACGTAGTAGATGCCGATCGCCAGCGCGACGATCGTCCCGATCTTGAGGAACGTGCTCAGGTAGTCGCGCGGCGCCAGCATCAGCCACACCGGCAGGCTCGACGCAATCGCACCGTACAGGATCAGCGCCCACGCAAGCTGTGTTCCACTCAGCGTGAACATCGGACCCAGCACCGGATCGTTCGCCACGGTCTGCCCATAGATGAGCGACGCCAGCAGCAACACGACACCGATGATCGACGCTTCACCGACGCGCCCGGGGCGGAAGATCCGCATGTAGACACCCATGATCAGGGCAATCGGGATCGTCGCGGCGATGGTGAACAAGCCCCAGGGGCTTCCTGTCAGTGCCTTGACCACGACCAGGCTCAGCACCGCGAGGATGATGATCATGATCGCCAGCACGCCGACCAGCGCAAGCGAGCCTGGAATCGGACCCAGTTCCATCTTGATCATTTCGCCGAGCGATTTGCCGTCGCGGCGTACCGACACGAACAGCACGATGAAATCCTGGACCGCGCCGGCAAGCACCACGCCGACGAGGATCCACAGGGTACCCGGCAGAAAACCCATCTGCGCGGCCAGCACCGGGCCGACCAGCGGGCCCGCGCCCGCGATCGCCGCAAAATGGTGACCGAACAGCACCCACCTGTTGGTGGGCACGTAATCCATGCCGTCGTTATGCCGCTCGGCGGGGGTCTGCCGTGTGTCGTCAAGTTTCAACACCTTGTCGGCGATGAACTTGCTGTAAAAACGGTAGGCGATCAGATAGACGCTTATCGCCGCGGTCACCAGCCAGACTGCGCTGACGGTTTCACCGCGATTCAGCGCGATCGCCGCAAAGGAAAATGCCCCGAGGATGGCGACCGCGGGCCACAGCACAACTGACATGGTCTTGTTCATTTCGTTTTCTCCTCCTCGGTCTCGAAAGCTGGAACGTGCATCCCAGCAGGTAAAGCGCAACGCGTGACGCGCCCTGTTGATCAGGATCTGGAGCGATTTGCAGCAGTCTTTTCGATTCGTGAAATCATGGTATGCCTGCGTGCGGACGCACGCAAGACGTCGGCTGTCGCTTCCATTTCGATGCTTGCCCGTGCGCAGGCTGAACATGGGCTTGCGGGATTTTTTACCATCGATCGGAACCACGCATGTCCGGCCCGGATTGGGCTATGCCACAATGGCGACTGCGAGTTTGGCTTCGAAGTCGGTACTGCAAGTCGTTGATTTGCTGATTGCTACGCCGGGACAAGCGCGACTTGGCACCAGCTGGGTGCGCCGTCACACCGTGCCCGTTGTTGCGGTCGTTTGGACAACGCGTGGCCGATAATCCCGATCCGGGAGTGAGACATGACAGAGTCATTGCGTCTTGAATTGAAGTCCATGCGCGGGCGGTGTTCCGAGGCGGAGTGGCAGACGCGCGTCGATCTCGCCGCGTGCTATCGCCTGGTCGAGCACTACGGCATGTCCGACATGATCGCCAATCACATCTCGGCGCGGGTGCCGGGCGAACACGACGCCTTCCTGATCAATGCCTACGGCATGCTGTACGAGGAGATCACCGCGTCGAGTCTGCTCAAGGTCGACCACGACGGCACGATCCTGAGCACGCCCGATTTCGGAGCGCTCGGGTACGGCGTGAACAAGGCCGGGTATGTCGTTCATAGCGCCGTGCACGCCGCGCGTCCCGATGTCGCGTGCGTGATCCACACGCACACGTGGGCGACGATGGCGGTGTCGTCGCTCGAGTGTGGCCTGCTGCCGTTGACGCAGACCGCGATGCGTTTCCTGAAGATCGGCTACCACGACTATTGCGGCGTCGTGCTCAAGCTCGACGAACAGGAGTCGCTGGTTCGCGACCTGGGCAGCGGTGAAGCGCTGATCCTGCGCAACCACGGCGCCCTGGTCGCCGGGCGCACCATCGGCGAGGCGTTCAACTGGACGCATCGGCTCGAGCTGGCGTGCCGGTCGCAACTCGCGGCGCTGGCATGCAACAGCAAGCTGGTTCAGGTGCCGCAGGCGGTGCTCGAGGAGACCTGGAGCAACTACCAGCCGCAGACGCGAAGGCCGTACGGTGTCATGGAATGGCCCGCGCTGCTGCGCAAGCTCGACCGGATCGATCCGAGCTACCGGGACTGAGCATGTCCACCGTGAAATTCGCAAAATGCGTCGCAGGTGTCCTCGCGCTCGCCTGCCTGGCGAATCTGCCGGGCATCGCGCTCGGCCAGGCATATCCGGCCAAGCCAGTCCGCATCGTCGTGGCATTCACCGCGGGCGGCACCACCGACATTCTCGCGCGCGGTGTCGGCCAGCAACTCACCGAGCGCCTCAAGCAGCCGTTCGTGATCGACAACAAGCCGGGGGCCGGCGGCAACATCGGTACGGAAATAGTCGTGCGTTCGCCGCCGGACGGCTATACGCTGATCATCGATTCGGTCGGCCCGATCGCGATCAATCCGACGCTGTACAAGGGGCTGAGCTACAACCCGCTGACCGACCTGGTGCCGATCGTGCTGATCGCCGAAGTGCCGAATGTGCTGGTCGTACACCCTTCGCTCGGCGTGAAGAATTTCGACGAGTTCGTTGCCTACGCGAAAGCCAATCCCGGCAAGCTGAACTACGGCTCGACCGGCATCGGCACCTCGTCGCACCTGTCCGGGTACATGCTGAGCAAGCGCATAGGAATCGAGGTGACCCATGTTCCGTACAAGGGCGCCGACGTGCTCAACGACCTGCTGGCCGGCCGCCTGCAGTTCATGTTCGCGACGATTCCATCGGTCATCCAGCAAGTTCAAGGCGGCAAGCTGATCGCCATCGCCATGAGCAGCGCGAAGCGCTCGCGGTCGCTGCCGGACGTGCCGACGATCATCGAAAGCGGATTGCCCGGCTTCGAGGCCGGCGCGTGGTTTGGCTTCTTCGCACCCAAGGGCACGCCGGAAGCGGTGATCGCGCAGATCAACCGGACCGTGAACGAAATCATCGCCATGCCTTCGCTCGAGAAGCAGATGATCAGCGAGGGCGCCGATCCGGTGGGAGGCACGCCGGCCGAGTTCGGCCAGTTCGTGCAGCGCGAATACGAAAAGTGGAAGCTGGTCGTGCGCGAATCCGGCGCGACCGCCGAGTGACGGTTCCAATATGAGGTCGAGAGAAAGCTTGTCCATGAACCGAGGTTGCCGATGACTGTATTCAGTTGTGCCGACATTCTCGCGGGCAAGGCCCCCGCGGATACGCCCGTGACGGTCAGGGGCTGGGTGCGTACGCGGCGCGATTCCAAAGCCGGCATTTCCTTCGTGCACGTGTCCGACGGTTCGTGCTTCCATCCGGTGCAGGCGGTCGCGCCGAACACGCTGCCCAACTACGGCAGCGAGGTTCTCCACCTCACCGCCGGTTGCGCGGTGGAAGCCACCGGGCTGATCGTACCGTCGCCGGCGAAGGGGCAGCCCTTCGAGCTGCAGGCAAGCGCGGTGAAGGTCGTCGGCTGGGTCGAGGACCCTGATTCCTACCCGATCCAGCCGAAGCCGCACACGCTCGAATTCCTGCGCGACGTCGCGCATCTGCGGGCGCGCACCAACGTGATCGGCGCGGTGACGCGTGTCCGCCATACCATCGCGCAGTCGATCCATCGCTTTTTCGACGACCATGGTTTCTTCTGGGTCAACACGCCGATCATCACCGCGTCGGACGCGGAAGGCGCCGGCGAGCTGTTTCGCGTCTCGACGCTGGACCTGATGAATCTGCCTCGCACGCCGGATGGAAATGTCGACTTCGCACAGGATTTCTTCGGCCGCGAAGCGTTCCTGACGGTGTCGGGGCAACTAAACGTCGAGACCTACTGCCTGGCGCTGTCCAAGGTGTACACCTTTGGCCCCACCTTTCGCGCGGAGAATTCCAACACCAGTCGACATCTGGCCGAGTTCTGGATGATCGAGCCTGAAATCGCGTTTGCGAACCTTGCCGACAACGCGACGCTGGCCGAAGCGCTGGTGAAGCACATCTTCCGCACGGTGCTCGCCGAACGCCCCGACGACATGGCATTCTTCGAGGAGCGGATCGAGAAGGGCGTGATCGCCAAGCTGCAGCGCATCGTCGACTCGGAATTCGTGCGCATGGAGTACGCCGAGGCGATTCGCGTGCTCGAGGCGTCGAAGCAGAAATTCGAATTCCCGGTGCGCTGGGGCATCGACCTGCAATCCGAGCACGAGCGCTACCTGGCCGAGGAACACACCGGCAAGCCGGTCATCCTCATGAATTATCCCAAGGCGATCAAGGCGTTCTACATGCGGCTCAACGACGACGACAGGACCGTTGCCGCGATGGATGTGCTCGCGCCCGGTATTGGCGAAATCATCGGCGGCAGCCAGCGCGAGGAACGACTCGACGTTCTGGACGTGCGCCTGGCCGAGGCGAAGATGGACAAGGATCACTACGGCTGGTATCGGGACCTGCGCCGCTACGGCACGGTGCCGCACGCGGGTTTCGGCCTGGGCTTCGAGCGCACGGTCGCCTATGTGACCGGCCTCGCTAACGTGCGCGACGTCATCCCTTTCCCGCGCACGCCGGGCAACGCGCGTTACTGAAAGCGGGCGCACTGCCGAATGTTGCGACGCAGCTCGTCACGAAAAGTCCGCGGCCTAGCGTCCCGATAGTTCTTCCGCCAGGAGGCTTGCTCCGTAGACTTTTTTCAGCACCTCGACAATGGCGCGGGCGTCGACCGACGTGGCCCGCGCCTTCCGATCCGTGTAGGCATAACGTCCTCCCAGCCCCTCGAGATTGCCGTCGAAGATCACTCCGACGATTTCGCCGTTTCGATTGACCACCGGTGATCCGGAATTGCCGCCGATGATGTCGAGCGTAGAGACAAAATTGAGCGGAGTCGCGAGGTCGAGTTCGCGTTGCTTCTCCAGCCAACGCGCTGGCAAGTCAAACGGGGGCTTGCCGTCGAAGGCGAAACTACGGGCGTACAGACCCGCAAGGTTGGTCTGGAACGGCATCAGCACGCCGTCCGCGTCGTAGCCGCTAACTTTGCCGTAGCTCAGTCGCAGCGTGAAGGTGGCGTCGGGATAGGCTTCCTTGGCGTACAACCTGAAACGGATCTTCGCCAATTCGTCGCCTACCTGCAGCGTGGGCGTATCGACTTCGACCTCGTAGCTCTTTTCCAGCCGTCGGCGCATGGGATAGACGTCCCGGGCGAGTACGATCAGCGGGTCGGTCGACGCCATGATCGCCGCCTTGCCGCCATCGATGAGTTTCTTGCGCTCCGCGACTTGATCGAGCCGCGATCCCTCGACGACTTCCGTCGCCGCGGCGAGCGGCGTCTTGTTGCCGAGCACTCGAACCACGAAGGGATCGTCCTTGCCGAGCAGGTCGATTGCCTCCTGCCAATATCCGGCCAGCCGCGCAATCTCGAGGTCCTTGTAGTAAGGGGTGTCAGCCGGAGCGAGTGCACGATCCGAGGCACCTTCGACGCGCGATACTCTGACATGCGATCGGCTTCGGCCAGCGTGGCTTCGTTGGCGAGTTCGACCAATTCTCCGGCAGTGTGGAACAACGTCCTGAAGCCGTAGTCGACCACCCACCGGGACTTGGTGTCGCGGGTTCGCTTCGCCGTGGCAAGCTCGATCGTTGCCCAAGGATCGGGTTGATCCCCTGTCTGAACGAAGGATTTTCGCAAGCGTGCCTCTTCGTCGCTCTTTGTCGCCATCAATTCCGCGTCGCGCAGGGCCTTGTACTCTCCTGTCATTGCCTTCAGCCAGTTCTCGGTCCCGTGCAGGATGTTGGCGGCGCGGCGCGCGGATTCCGGCGACCGGGCCGAATACTCCTGCAGCACCTTGTGCGCTCTGTTGGCACTCGCAAGCGCGAGCGGGTAGCGAACATCGCGGTTGTACGCAAGCTGCGCCATGGTCAGCAGTCGGTCGGTGGATCCCGGATGCCCCGCCGCGAGAACAAGGTCGCCATCCTTGATTCCCGTCTTCGCCCACTTGAGGAAATGCGCCGCCCTGATCGCGTCACCGTTTTCGTAGACGCGCAGCAGCGAAAAATCGAGAGCGAAACGAGGGAAGACGAAGTTGTCCGCGTCTCCACCGAAGTCCCCGAGCCGCGTTTCAGGGGCGAATACCAGTCGGATGTCGTTCCAGATCTTGTAGCGATACAGGTGGAAGGCCGCGCCGCGGTAAAGCGTCACCATTTCGCACCGCAATCCGGTCTTCGCCCTGCACTCGTTCTCGAGCGTGGCAAAGGCAACATTGCGCTCGGCCGTGGCCGACGCGTCATTCGTGGACTTCACCGCGGCGCGTACTTTGTCGGTCACATCCTCGGTCGATTCGAGGCGTCGCAATTCCATCCCGGGGCACGTCCGTTCCTCGGTGCGGCTCCGGGCGTGAAAGCCATTCTTGACGAGATCGTTGGCCGCGGTGGAAAGTGCCTGCAAACAGCCCGCAACGACGTGATGATTCGTCAGCACGAGCCCATTGGCAGAAACGAAGGAACCCGATCCGCCTCCGAGACGGACCGAGGACAGGCGCAGCGCATCCAGCCATTCGCCACTCGGCGTGAATCCGTATCGGGACTGCAGCGTTTTGGCGGGCAGGCTGTCGAATGTCCAGACGCCCTCGTCCGCGGCGGCGGGTCCCATTATCGCCAACGCCGTGCCGAGGGCACAAACACTCCGACGCATTCGGTGACCGAGGTGGAGGCAGAGAAGTGAATTCATGCGGGCAATTTCAAGCGCCTTTCCGGGATCGACGTGTTGCCGAAGGCTATTTTGCGGGAGCGACGACGGGCGCGACACCTGCCGCGGCGTTGCCGCTCGTATTGGTGCCTCCGATGCCTTCCTCGACCCGCGCCATCAGGTACGGGAAGAATGGGTTGGACGACATGCGTATCAGCGAATCCATGCTGACGATCAGCGTGCCGCGCTCACCGCGGGTCGCCATGGCGCCGAGCTCGACGCCGAAATCCTCGTCCGAATCGGGCTTCATGCCGTAGAGCGAATCGCTCATCGGAAACGGCAGCGCCAGATGCGAGAGCGAAAACACGTCGCTGGGGTAGACGAGGCCCAATGCGCGGGTCTGCTCGGTCGTCGATCCGGCCTCGGTGACGCGCTCGACGACTTCGGCGCTGCGGGCGCTGGCGTTGGTGATGATCACCGACCTGAAGTTCCGCGGCGGGGCCGGCAGCAGGCGTGCCAGGATGTTCTCGGTGTTGGACCGCAGCAGCGGGCCGAATTTGGCATTGCGGTTCAGGTCGAACAGCACGAGCTCGCTGCCATTCGCCGGAAGGTGCACGTATAACGCGTTGACGATCGCCCGCGTGCTGACGGTGAAGTCCACCACCGACTGGAACGTGAGGATGGGCGGCAGTTCGCCCAGGCGGCCTTCGGCTGCATAGCGCGCGATTTGCTGCTGAAGGATGCGTGCTGTCAGCGATGACTGTCGTGCGGCGTTGACTGGGAACGAATTGTACTTGAACGGGTTGAACTCCGGGACGACGCCGAGCCACGCCGCGCGGGCGAACGCGGGAAAGATGGCCGGCCATCCGAACACGCCGGCAAAGCGGGCAAGGCTGGTGATGCCGATCATCGGTGAAATCAGCACGATGCGATCCGGGCGCGACAAGCTCTTGTCGCCGAGTGCATCGAGCGCGTATTTCATCGCCAGCGCGCCACCGTTGGAGAAACCGATCATGTGCAGCGGCAGCGATGGACCGATGCGTCGCCTGGCCTCGCGCACTGCGAGCCGCGTCGCTTCCGACCAGTCTTCCCATTGCACGGCGGACAGTCCGGCGGGCACCGAGCCGTGCCCGGGCAGCCTGATCGCGATGGCGACGTAGCCGTCGTCGCGGTAGCGCCGCGCGATATGGCGCAGGCTGTACGGCGAGTCCGTCAGCCCGTGCAGCAGTACCACGGCACCGCGCGGCGCGCCGGCCGGCTCCATGATGTACGAGCGGTTCCAGTCGTACTTGAATTTCGGCGGATAGATCGGACTGCCCTCGTAATAGCGGTTGGAATTGATTCGGTCCTCGGGTTCGAGCTTCTGCGTCACCTCCTTGCGCACATCGTCGAAGATCGCCTGCTCGGCGGCGAGGTAGCCGGCCCAATCCGCCTTGGCGATTTCCGCGGCCTTGAGTTCATGGGGAACGTGCGTGTGCCAGACCTGCAGCGGCGGCGCGCGCCGCGCCTCCCAGGCGCGCACCGCAAGCACCGTCATCAGGCTCACGCCGACGATCACCGCGCCCCACTTCAATAACTTGACGACTTTCGCGCGCATTGCCTGGGTCCCTGTTCATTCCGTCTCGACGCATTGTTCCACGAGCCCGCCTTGGTTGACCAGCGCCGACGCCTCTGGCGCCAATCAGGCCGTGTGCGATTCTGAAACTTCGCCTATCATTGCGCGCTACGGGTACCGTCAGGTTCGACGCAATGCTAACCGCCATTCCCTGTTCGTTCATGCGTGGAGCCGTGATGGTACCGGCGCGGATCTGGAACGGGAGCCTGAGTTGATCATCGATTGCCACGGTCACTACACGACGGCGCCGGTTGCGCTGGAGCAATGGCGCAAGCGCCAGATCGATGCACTCGGCAATCCGGCCGCAGGCCCGCGGCCGTCCGAGCTGAACATCAGCGACGACGAGCTGCGCGAGAGCGTGCAGAGCGCCCAGATCCGCATCCAGCGCGAGCGCGGCACCGACGTCACCGTGTTCTCGCCGCGGGCGAGTTTCATGGCGCATCACATCGGCGATGCGCGGACGAGCGCAGCGTGGGCGTCGATCTGCAACGAACTCGTGCACCGTGTCTGCGGCCTGTTTCCGCGCAATTTCATCGGCGCGTGCATGCTTCCGCAGTCGCCGGGGGTGAGACCGGAAACCTGCATTCCGGAGCTGGTTCGCTGCGTCGAGGAGTACGGCTTCGTCGGTTGCAACCTCAATCCAGACCCTTCGGGCGGCCATTGGAAGGAACCGCCGCTGACCGATCGCTGGTGGTATCCGCTCTACGAAAAGCTGGTGGAATTGAACGTGCCGGCGATGGTGCATGTCAGCACGAGCTGCAACGCGTGCTTCCATACGACGGGTGCGCACTATCTCAACGCCGACACCACGGCTTTCATGCAGTTCGTCGCCTCGGACCTGTTCAAGGATTTTCCGACCCTGAAATTCATCATTCCGCATGGCGGCGGGGCGGCGCCGTACCACTGGGGACGCTTCCGCGGCCTCGCGCAGGACATGAAAAAGCCGCTGCTGAAGGACTACGTGCTGGGTAACGTGTTCTTCGACACCTGCGTCTACCATCAGCCGGGGATCGATCTGCTGCTGAAGGTGATCCCCGTCGACAACATCCTGTTCGCCTCGGAAATGGTTGGCGCGGTGCGCGGCATCGATCCGGAAACCGGCCACTACTTCGACGATACGCGGCGTTACATAGACAACGCCGCAGGCTTGACCGACGGTGACCGCGGCCGGATTTTCGAAAGCAATGCGCGGCGCGTGTTCGCGCGTCTGAACGCTGCACTCGAGAGGAGCACATGAGCGAAACCGGTATCGTCGTGACCCAGGTCGAGCGCGCGGACGGCGCAGTTGTCGAGCGCCTGGCGCGCTTCGGTGTCGCAACCCTGCATGAAGCACTCGGCCGCAGCGGGCTGCTGCGCCCCTACATCAGGCCGATCTACGCGGGAGCGAGCGTGTGCGGCACGGCGATCACCGTGCTCGCGCAGCCGGGTGACAACTGGATGCTGCACGTCGCCGCCGAGCAGATCCGCGCGGGCGATGTGGTGGTGGTCGCGGTGACGAGCGACAACGAGGACGGCATGTTCGGCGAGTTGCTGGCCACGTCCTTCCGTGCGCGTGGCGGCCAGGGACTGGTCATCGACGCGGGTTGCCGCGACACGAAAGAACTGACCGGCATGCGCTTCCCGGTGTGGTCGCGTGCGGTGTCCGCCAAAGGCACGGTCAAGGCGACGCTGGGCTCGGTCAACGTGCCTGTGGTTTGCGCCGGCGCGCAGGTCCAGCCGGGGGACGTGATCGTCGGCGACGACGATGGCGTCGTCGTTATTCCGCGCGCGCGCGCCGGAGCCGTCGCGCAGGCCGCGGAGCAGCGCGAGGCCAAGGAGGCTGGCGTGCGCAAACGGCTGGCGTCCGGCGAGCTCGGCCTCGACATCTATGGCATGCGCGAGGGTCTGACGAAGGCGGGGCTGCGCTACATCGATGGATCGAAGGAACGCTGACGCCGGCCGACGCCGCTACCAGCGAAAGGTCGCCCCAAGCAGGTATTGGTTGTCCGGCGCGCTCTGGTTCAGCCGACGCTGATAGCCCAGATCGACGTCCAGAAACGGCGTTACCGTGTAGATGCCGCCGATCAGCGCTGCCGCGGGCCACTGCGCGACCGACTTGAATGGATGCTGATCGACGAGGACATCGACGCCGACCTGCCATCCGACCTGCGGTGTCCAGAGCACTGCAGCCGACAGATGCGCGAGCCAGGCCCGGCCCGCCGGAATGGCCGCGTTCCGGATCGCGCCGACCGTCGATTGCAGCTGCAGGGATTCCGTCGCCCACATGGCAATCAGGTATGCATAGGGCGTGGTCTGCCCCGCATCGAGGCCGCGTGCCGCGTTGCCCGTCGGGAACCCCGAGCCCGCGGTGATCGCGCTGCTCCAGTCGCCAGCTTCGAAGAACCGCCACTTGAATCCGGCGAAGACGTCGCCGAAGCCTGACGCCCGTTGCGGATCCACGCCCGTCGTAAAGTAGCTGTTGTAGTTCGGTCGCAGCTGAATGTCTACGGTATCGACGAGTCCATAGCTAAGTTGCGGCGAAAATTGAAATGCCGACAGTGTCGTTCCGTCATCGGCGGTGCGGGTAAACTGGCTGCCCAGCTGGAGCTCGAATTTGCCGGCGCCCTGGGTCCTGGCGTCGTCGGTGACAAAAGGATGCGCAGCCCAGGTCGCCCCCGCGAAGGCAAGAATCAAGCTGCCCAAAGCATGCCGCAATGTCGCCATGTCCTCCCCGTCGCGGACACTTCGAAGGCGCGGAGCCCCTCGCCGAATGTTCCCCTGATACTATAATCGAGTCAGGTGACAGTTTTCATGCGTCATGATATTGAAGGCTGGACCGCAATTCGCGGCCATGCGGCCCGATGTCCGCATGCCACTTCCCGCCACGGCGACGCCGATGAAACTGGTTCGAACGGATTGGGTCTTTTTCCTGTTCAGGCGCCCCCTGCTCACGTTCCTGCTGCTCGGGGTGTTCTTCCTGCTGTTCGGCTACACGTCGATCAACCTGTTCTTCCTGCTCAAGGCGAATATCAACCTGTTCCTCGAATACGGGTTGATGGTGATCGACGACGGCGCGCTGGATCAGCTGATGGAACTGCTGGGCTCGGCGTACCTGAGCATGCTGTTCTGGCTGCTGTTCAGGATCTGCGAGCGGATTCTGGTCGAACGGCTGACCAAGAAACGCTTTGGCTGGCGATGGATCAACCAGAACCCGGACGCGCCTAGCCGCGGCAATTGACCGGCAGAAAAGCCGGCGGCAGGTCGGTCTTGTTCTCACCCTTGACGGTCATCTTGTCGGGCCAGCGGGCGTTGCCGCAGATCCACGCCACTGGAACGATCGGCGCGTCGTCGACCACGGCGGGGCGGATGGTCAGGATCTTGCCTTTCAGCGCGGCGTTGATGTTGTTCCCGAAGGTCAGGTGAATCGCGCCGTTCGCGATGGCCACCGCGCTGACGTAGTTGCTGACGATCTTGTCGGGGACGGGCAGGCCCGCGGCAGCGTTGTCGGCGGGAAAGGTCTGCGTGGCGGCCCACGCCGCAGCGATCGGCGGTTTTGCGACGTCGGCCAGCGGCGCTGCCGCCGCGACCTGTTCGCGTATGGTGCGTTCCTGCAGGCCCGGCGCCGCCATGAGCGCAAGAATCGCGATGATGGCGACGACGACCAGGACTTCGACCAGGGTCATACCACGAGCGAGCATCGCCGCCGGTCGCCGGTGAGGCAAGGCGCTCTTCCTCATCCCAGCGCCTGTCTGATGTCGGCGGCGAGGTCGCCGAGGTGTTCGACGCCGATCGACAGGCGGACCAGATCGACGGGACAGAGCGTTTCCGGACCCTCGACGCTGGCGCGATGTTCGGCGAGGCTCTCGACCGAGCCGAGTGAGGTCGCCTGCTTGAATACGCGTAAATTCGCGGTGAACAGCTTCGCGGCGGCCTCGCCGGCGCGCAGCCGGATCGACAGCATGCCTCCGAAGCCGCCATGCATCTGCTTCAATGCGACCGCGTGCCCCGGGTGCGAAGGCAGTCCCGGATAAAGTACATGCGACAGCTTGGGATGTCCGTGGAAGCGCAGCGCGATGGCGTGCGCGTTGGCGCAGGCGGCTGCGACACGCAAATGAAGCGTACGCATCCCGCGCAGCAGCAGCCACGCCTCGAACGGTCCCAGCACGGCACCACCAGTGCCGCGGATGTAGCGGATGCGCTGCCACAGTTCGTCGTCCGTCGCAGTGGCGAGCGCGCCGGCGATGACGTCGGAGTGGCCGTTGAGATACTTGGTCGCGGAGTGCATGACGATCTGCGCGCCGAGGTCGATCGGCCGCGTCAGCAACGGCGTCGCGCAGGTCGAGTCGACGGCGACGACGGCGCCGATCTCACGTGCGATTGCGCAGGCGCCGGCGATGTCGGTGACTTCCCACGTCGGGTTGGCCGGCGTCTCGATCCAGATGAGGCGCGGACGCCCCGCGCGTGACTTGGCGGCGAGATCGTCGAGCGAAGCATTGTCGTAGAACTCGATCGTCAGTCCCCAGTGTCCGGCAAACGCCAACAGCCACTTGCGCAATGCCCAGTACATGTTGCGCGGAACCAGCACGCGATCGCCGGGGGCGAGCGCCTGGAACACCGCCGCTGCCGCGGCCTGACCGGAGCCGAACAACATCGCGCCGGCCGCGCCTTCCAGCGAAGCGAGCAACGCCTCGGCCTGGTCGTAGCTGGGATTGTCCGCGCGCGAATAGACGCGTCCGCCCGGATACGCGCCGTCGGCGCCGCGCTCGTAGGTCGTTGCGACGTGGATCGGCGGAACGAGGTCGCGATACGGGAGCGCGACGCGCCCAAGGCCCTGGGCCGCGCGCGTTTCGGGGTGGAGATCGGATTTTTCGGACGCCATCGTAAGGCACACTATGCCTTCAGTCGCGACGCGCGGCAAATGCGTCCGGCGTTCGACATCGTATAAGATTGCCCAGGGCAAGGTCGCTGGCAGGCAACGAGCACGACCATCGACTGCAACGCGGATCAGGGGCAAGCGAGCATGGATGATATTCCGGCGCGGATCGGCGCGCCGATCGACGAGATCGATACGCCTGCGCTTATCGTCGACCTCGATGCCTTCGAGCACAATCTGCACACGATGGCGACGTTTGCGAAGGACGCCGGTGTGCGCCTGCGTCCGCACGCCAAGACGCACAAATGCCCGACGATTGCGCTCATGCAGATTGCCGCGGGCGCCGTGGGCCAGTGCTGCCAGAAGGTCGGCGAGGCCGAGGCGCTCGTGCGCGGCGGAGTGCGCGATGTGCTGGTGAGCAATGAGATCGTCGACCCGCGAAAATTGCGCCGCCTGGCCGCGCTGGCCACCGACGCCACCATCGGCCTGTGCTTCGACGCCGCCGAGCAGGTCGACGCGGCATCGCGCGCGGCCACCGAAATCGGGGTCGAACTTGGCGGCCTGGTCGAAATCGAGGTCGGCATGCAGCGCTGCGGCGTGGCGCCAGGGCGACCTGCCGCCGATGTCGCGCGGCGCATCGCGCAGGCGCCGGGGCTCCGGTTCCGCGGGCTGCAGGCGTATCACGGCGCCGCGCAACACCTGCCTACGTTCGCCGAGCGGGAACGCGCCATCACCGCCGCTGCGGGCGCCGTGCGTGCGACCATCGCGGCGCTGCAGGAGTCGGGCCTCGACTGCGAGTTCGTCACCGGCGCTGGCACCGGCACGTACCGCCTCGAGGCCGCCAGCGGCCTGTGGAACGAATTGCAGGCGGGGTCGTACCTGTTCATGGACACCGACTACGCCAGGATCGGCGACCGGGACGGCGGCCGCTACACGGATTTCGCGCACAGCCTGTTCGTGCTCGCGACGGTGATCAGCGTGCCCGCCGCGGAGCGCGCGATCGTCGATGCGGGGCTCAAGTCCTACAGCGCCGAAAAAGGGCCGCCCTGGGTGCACGGCCGGGACGACATCCAGGTCACGGGCGTTTCCGACGAGCACGGAAAGCTGCAGCTGGGGCCCCAGGCTGCGCGCCTGCGCATCGGCGACCGCGTGCTGCTGATTCCCGGACACTGCGATCCGACGATCAATCTTCACGACTGGTACGTCGCCGTCCGCGGCGGGCGGGTCGAGGCATTGTGGCCGATCAGCGCGCGCGGCGCCAGCCGTTGAGTCTTCGCCATGCCGCGTGGGTCGCTGGCGCGCGCATGGCTGATTCGCCTGGCTGGTAGAATGATGCAGTAACACCAACGCGCTGTGCGACCCGACCATGGATCAAGAGAAACTGCCGACGCCTTCGAATCCGCTCGGATTGGAGGGAGTGGAGTTCATCGAATATACGACGCGCGAACCGCTCGCGCTCGGTGCATTGTTGCAGCAGTTCGGATTCCAACCGGTCGCACGGCACCGGTCGCGCGAAGTCATGCTCTATCGGCAAGGTGGCATGAACGTGGTCGTCGACGCGGATCCGGCGAGCGTGCGCGAGACCTCGCGCGGCGCCGCGCCTTCGGTCGGCGCGGTTGCGTTCCGCGTGCGCGACGCCACCTTCGCGCATCGACGGGCGCTCGAGCTGGGCGCGTGGGACATGCCGACGCGCGCCGCGGCGATGGAGTTGAACATTCCGGGAATCCATGGCGTCGGCGACAGCCTGATCTATTTCGTCGAATGCCACGGCGGCCTGTCCATCTACGACGTGGACTTCGTGCCCATTGCGGGCGCCGACCAGGCGCCGCCGGCGCTGGCCGGGCTGCATTGGTTCGGGTTGGTGCAGGCGGTGCAGTCCGACCGCAGCGCGGACTGGATCGATTTCTATCGCACGCTGTTCGGATTCGAACCACTGCAGCGAGGACAGTATTTCGGTGTGCTGCCGAAGGGTACGCTGTTGAAGAGTCCGCACGGCAACTTCTATTTCCAGCTGGTCGAACCTCCGCCGAACGCGGATTTCGTCGAGTGGAACGAAGCGCTGCTGCGGGTGGGCCTCGGTGCGCCCGACGTGCTGGCGGCGGTGCGCGCGCTGGAGGCACGCGGGATCGTGTTCGTGGACCGTGAGCCGGTGCGAGCGTCGGAGAAGGGTGCGCTGACGCAGATCTATCTCGGCGCGTTCTGCATCGAACTGGTCGTCAGCGCAGTGCCACTGAGGTCGGCAGCGTAAAACTCGAGGACTTCGACATGGACGCGATCACGCTAACGCGCGCCGATCGCGTGCCCAAGCCGCGCGTCGGACGAGGCGCCCGAACCCGACTGCACGATCGAATCCCAGCTGTGATCGCGGTCCCGGGCCCCGATTGCCTCGGCGTTCTGCACGCGTTCGCGCAACAGGTCAGCGGTCGCCGCGGCCGGTAGCGGCCGGCCGAGCATGTAGCCCTGCACGGTGGTGCAGCCCAACCCGAGCAGGAAGTCGATCTGCGCCTGCGTTTCGACGCCTTCGGCGACTACGGCGAGGTTCAGGCTCTGCGCCATGGCCATCACGGCCTTGATGATCGCGCCATCGCCTTCCTTCTGGCCGACGTCGCGGGTGAACGACTGGTCGAGCTTGAGCTTGTCCACCGGCAACCGACGCAGGTAAGCGAGCGACGAGTAGCCGGTGCCGAAGTCGTCGATAGCGATCTTGACACCCATCGCGCGCAACGCGGTCAGCGTCTTGAGCGTCGCGTCGAAGTCGTGCATCAGCATCGATTCGGTCACTTCGAGTTCGAGGTAGTCCAGCGGCACGCCGATGACGCGTGCGCTCTCCCGCACACGTCCGGCGAGGTCCGGGTCGTCGAATTGCACGCTCGACAGGTTGACCGCGATCGTGACCGCAGGGAGCCCCTGTTCCAGCCACGCATTGTGCTGGATGAGCGCGGTGACCATGACCCATTCCCAGATGTCCATGATCAGGCCGGCTTCTTCCGCCACGCCGATGAAATGTCCGGGTGTGAGCAGGCCGAGCGTGGGGTGGTTCCAGCGGATCAGGGCTTCGATGCCGACGATGCGTCCGGTGCGGACTTCGATCTGCGGCTGGTAGTGCAGCTCGAACTGGCCGCCTTCGAGCGCCTTGCGCAGATCGTGCTCGAGCGACAGGCGCTCCGCCGACGCTGCGCGCATCGATTCGCGATAGAAAAAGAAGCGGTTCCGCCCCTCGCCCTTGGCGTGGTACATCGCGACATCCGCGTTCTTGAGCAGCGAGTCCAGGTCGTCGCCGTCGCGTGGATACAGCACGATCCCGATCGAGGCGGAGATGAACAGTTCCTGCGTGCCGAGGACGATCGGTTGCGCCAGCGTCGACAGCAGGCGATTCGCCGCGTGCGCGGCTTCCTGCTCGGTGGCGACACCGTTGAGCAGCACGATAAATTCGTCGCCGCCCTGCCGGCACACGTCGCGCTCGACCGCCTTGATCTGTGTCATCCCGGCCATGTCGTCCTGTCGCAGGCTTCGCGTCAGACGCTGGGCGATGATGCGCAGCAGATCGTCGCCGACGGCGTGCCCCAGCGTGTCGTTGATCCGCTTGAAGTGATCGAGGTCGAGGAACATGATCGCGAACGGCTTGTCGTCGCGCTTCGCGGCTTCGAGCGTTTCCGCCAGTTTTTCGTGGAAGCGGGAGCGGTTGGGCAACTCGGTAAGCACGTCGAAATAGGCGAGGCGGTGGATCTGCTGGATGGCCCGCGTACGTTCGGTCGCATCCTGCAGCGTGCCGGCAACGGCGTAGACGCGGCCGGCATCGTTCGTCAATCCCTCGCCGAGCAGGTGCACGTGCCGCAACTCTCCTCCCTGCGGGACGATGCGCAGGTCCATGCCTTCGACCTCTGCGCCGCGCGCGAGCTTGATCAGCCAGCGCCGGAAGGCGCGGCGGTCGTCGCGGTGGATGAAATTCTGGATCGACATGGGGCGCGGCCGAAAGCTGGCCTCGTCGACGCCGAGGATGCGGTAGACCTCGGTCGAGCAGATGATGGATTGCGATCCGCGCTCCCACTCCCAGCCGCCGACGCGGGCAATCCGCTGCGTGCGCGTAAGCAGCTGCACGAGCGCGCGATTGGTCTCGGCATCGAGTTCTGCGGCGTCGCGTGCGGCCTTGAGTTTGAGCACGCGCCGCCCCACCCGGCGGTGCACGCTTTCGAGGCTGCGGCGCAGGCCTTCCAGCCCTGGCGATTGCGCGTCGATACGCGCATGCTTTTCGTCGCCGCTTACGCCGAACAGTTGCAGGGTCGTGCGCATTTCTGCGATCGCACGTGCCCAGCGTCGCCCCAGCAACGCCAGCGCGGCGCACGACAGAAGCAACGCGGCCAGCGCGAATGCCGGTCCGCTCAACCAGCCGGAATAGAGGGCCGGCCAGACCAGTGCGTACACGAGCACGATCGCGATCACGGCCTGCGCCGTGAAGCTGCGGGCGAATATCCGGCGCGCGTGCGACGGAGCCTTGTCAGCTGTCACCGATGCCCTGATTTCCGGACGGGCTGCTTCGCTCACTGCCATCCCTCGCTGCCTCTCGTCGCGCCGGCGCCCGAACGATGCTCGGGCGAGGGCGCGCGGTACATTCCGCCAGATGATCTGCGTACGGGCTTGGCTGCAAGGTTCGTGCCAGCCGGCGCTACCTTGGCCAGAAGCCCGATTTCACGGTGTTCCGACGAAATTTGTCACTCGCGGCCACTTTGCGACAATCGGGGACAAGCCGCGTTTTGCCCGGCCCGGAGCCCACCGCGCGGGCCGCAGTAATGCTAAGGTGCAGCCCGCAGGTCACTGGAATTCTGGGTCGAGGAGGAGGCATGGCAATGCTTCAGCGCGTAGCACTGGTATTCCTGCTCGCGGCGATGATTAGGCCCGCGACGGCAGAACTGACCGAAATCAGCGTCGCCCAGCAGTACGGCGTCAGTTTCCTCCCGTTGATGGTGATGGAGCGCGAACGCCTCGTCGAAAAGCACGCGAAGGCCGAAGGACTCGGCGAGATCAAGGTGAACTGGGTCAGCGTGGCGGGGCCGAGCGTGATGAACGACGGCGTGATCAGTGGGGCGATACAGTTCATCGCCGTCGGCGCGCCTTCGCTGATCACGCTGTGGGACAAGACCAAGGGCAACGTGCAGGTCAAGGGCGTGTCCGCGATGACTACCTACCCGCTCTATCTCAACGTGCGCAACCCTGAGGTGAAGTCGATCAGGGATTTCACGCGAGAAGGACAAGATCGCGATTCCGTCGATCAAGGTGTCGACTCAGGCGATCATGCTGCAGATGGAAGCGGCCAAGGTCTTCGGCGAAGCCAATTACGCCAAACTCGATCCACTCACCGTCGGGCTGTCGCATCCCGACGCGCTGCTTGCGCTGACCAACAACGTCGGCGGCGTCAACGCGCATTTCGCGACGTCGCCGTTTCATGAGCAGGAAATCAAGCTTCCGGGCGTGCGCACGCTGACCACCAACTACGAAATCCTCGGCGGGCCCGCGACCGCGCTCGTGATCGCCACGTCGACGAAATTTCGCGAAGCGAACCCGAAGTTGTACAAGGCGTTCTACGATGCGATCAACGAGGCGATCAACAGCATCAATCGCGACAAGCGCGCTGCCGCGAAGGTCTATCTCGAGCAGGCCAAGGACACCAAGAACAGCGTCGACGACATCTACGCGATGATCAATGCGCCCGACTATGCCTTCACGCTGATGCCGCAGAAAGTCGGCAAGACCGCGGATTTCATGTACAAGATCGGCACCATCAAGACCAAGCCCGCATCGTGGAAGGACCTGTTCTTTCCCGAGGTGCACGCGTTGCCGGGTGACTAGGATGCCCGGCACGGTCCGCATCGGCAGCGGGGCGGGATTCGCGGGCGACCGCCTCGAGCCCGCGGTCATCCTGGCCGAGCGCGGCGACATCGCGTATCTGGCGCTCGAATGCCTGGCCGAGCGCACGATCGCGCTTGGCCAGTTGCGACGGCTCAAGGATCCGGGCAGCGGCTACGATCCGCTGCTCGAACGGCGCATGGAACTGCTGCTGCCCGTGCTCAAGCGCAAGCAGGTGCGCCTGATCAGCAATTTCGGCGCAGCCAATCCGCTGGCCGCCGGAGAGCGCATCGTGGCGATCGCGCGGCGCCTGAAGGTGCCGGTCAAGGTCGCGGTCGTCACCGGCGACGACGTCTTCGACCGGCTCAGTCCACACGCCGTCGCGCTGGAGACCGGCGAGCCGCTGGCTTTGTGCGGACGATTGATCTCCGCCAACGCCTACCTCGGTGCCGAGGCATTGATGCCGGCATTGCAATCCGACGCCGACGTCATCGTGACCGGCCGCGTGGCGGATCCCTCGCTGTTCGTGGCGCCGATCGCGCACCATTTCGGCTGGTCGCTCCTGGATTTCGATCGCATGGCGCGCGCAACGGTGGTCGGTCACCTGCTCGAATGCGCCGCGCAGGTTTCGGGCGGCTACTTTGCGGATCCGGGGGTGAAGGAAGTGCCCGACCTGGCGCACGTCGGTTTTCCGTTCGCCGACGTCGATGCCGACGGCAATGCGACCCTGGGCAAGGTGGCGGGCACCGGCGGGCGCATCGACCTCGCGACGGTCAAGGAACAGCTTCTGTACGAAGTGACCGATCCGAGCGCCTACGTCACGCCGGATGTCACGGCCGACTTCGGCACGGTCCGCCTTCGCGCAGGGGAGGCGGACGTCGTTCACGTAACCGGCGCGACGGCGCACGGGCGCTCGCCGACCTTGAAGGTGAGCGTGGGCTACCTCGCCGGCTATCGCGGAGAAGGCGAGATCGGCTATGCCGGCCCCAACGCGCTGGCCCGCGCGCGGCTTGCCGGCGAGATCATCCGCGAACGCATCGGCGGCGCATTCCGTGAACTGCGCATCGATCTGATCGGTAGCACGTCGCTGCATGGCCGCTCGTTCGACGCCGACGAGCATCCGTACGAGATTCGCCTGCGCGTTGCCGGACGTGCAGCCACTGCCGACGATGCCGCCAGGGTCGGCGAGGAAGTCGAGGCGCTCTATCTGAACGGCCCCGCAGGCGGTGGCGGCGCGCGCAAGTACGTCAGCGAGCAGGTCGGCATCGCTTCCACGCTGATCGAGCGCGAGCGGGTCGGCGCGAGCGTCGCGTTCCTGGAGTGGATCGGTGAGCCGGCGACTGCATGAGCTTGCGCACTGCCGCGCAGGCGACAAGGGCAACACGTCGATCCTGTCGCTGATCGCGTACCGCGCCGACGACTATCCGCTGCTGGTCGAGCGTGTGACCGTCGATGCGGTCGCGAAGCATTTGCGCGGCATCGTCCTGGGCGAGATCAGGCGCTTCGAGCTGCCGCATCTGTGGGCGCTGCAATTCGTCTGCGAGCACTCTCTCGGCGGCGGCGTGACCACCTCCCTCGCGCTCGACGCGCACGGCAAGGCGTTGAGCTACGCGCTGCTGGAAATGGTCATTTAGCGCCATTCCAACCCCAATTCAGATCGCCTCGCAGGCGCGGTTGGAGCCTCGATGCGCACCGGCGCATCGAGGGAGAAGCCGCCGCCGTGCTGCCATTGGTGCTCGACACAGAAGACAACGTTGCGATGACAATCTGTCGGTTTTTTTTGACATTCGGCAGCGTTCGCTGCTCCCATCAAGGCCGTCAGTTTCTATAAGGCACTGCAAGGCGGTGTTCTTCTCTACCACAGTACGAAAATTGCATGTGGTTCACAGAGGTTATCGTGCAATGCGAAATATAAGGTAGTCCGGCCAGCGTGTTTTGTGCGTATCGGACACCGCGAACCACGACCCGCGTTCCATGCGCACTATCACCAAACTGCATCGCCGATGCTTTGTCTTCGCATCAAATCGCCATCGGCGCACACAGCGATCGTTGCCGCATCGCCGGACGCATAGCAGGTCACCACGAGCGTCGACGTCTTGCTCGCGCGCGTGACGATCACCCATGGCCACGTGGAGTGGCGCAGCGCGGCGCCGTCGGCCGCGCTAAGCTCACAGTCGCCGCTCGGGTGAGAGTGAAAAAGCGCCACGATCCGCAGTGCACGATCCTCGGCGTAGGCGACGATACGCCGCAATTCGCAGTCGGAAATCTCAAAGGAGTCATGATTGTTCGGTGAGTCGCCCGCAATCACGGCTTCGGACGCCATCAGGTTCCCGCTCTGCTGGCCCAGCAGGAAGCCGCAGGCCTCCCGCGGAAACGCGAGGTCGCAGGCGCGCGCGAGCGCGGACAACGCGCTCGCCGCGAGATGAAGCGTCATCACTTCAGGAGGCAGGCGGATGGAAGGTCGGCATGTGTGCAATCACGTCCGCGTACAGGGCCTGGGAGGCCAATAGCGCACCTAATGCCAGGAGGCCTCCGCCGCCCAATACGGCGACAGCGCCGAGGACCATCGTGGCCAGAAGTATGAGAACGAAAGCGATGTCGCAAACAAAGTCGGGCTGTTCGACGCCGTCCGGATGGTCGCACATATAAAGGATGCCGGCGCCGAGAGCTCCGACGACCAGAGCAGCTATGAATGCGACGAGGATAACGGTTCCCGGGTCGTTGCCCTGGTAAGTGGCGAGCCCCGTGTCTTCGAGCTTGCGTACATGGTCCGCCATGCCTTGGCGGGCGGAGACGGCGCCGATCGCGAACAGTTCGGCTGGCTCATGCGCCGGTTCGCTGGTGGAAGCCACCGCCTCGACGTAGACCGGATCGTTGTTGCTTATGGCCGATACGACCTGATCGAACTGCGCGCGGCGCAACAGGTCAGCGATCCCGGCCGGGCGCGCGCTCGGAGCCTTCAGCAACAGGCGCCGCGGCTGGGCTTCACCGGCAACCTTCGTTTCAATCGCGATCTGTCCGTTGCGCAGCACCACATTGGCATCGAGTTTCGCGATGACGTCGGACATCGCGGCCGCGATGTCATCGGTCAGACCGGCGCTCTGCAATGTTGGCTTATACTGCGCGTCCTGCAAGCCATGCTGGATTTCGCTCCACACCTGTTTCGCGCTGACGGGCCCGTTTGCGAGAGCAGTGGTCAGACGGTCGTGCATCTGGTTCCATAGATCGGTGTGGTTCGCCTGCTGCGTGATGCGCAACACCGCCCCAGCGAGGCCCTGCATGTCGTCGAGCGCCTGGCGCGCCTGGGCCTGTACGTTGCGCTCGAACGCCATCGATACGCCATTGCGTTGCGCCTTGGCGGCTCGCGCAGCAACAAGAAAATTCCGGTAGCCCGTGAGGCTTGTCGCCTTGGCGATCGCGATCGCGCGATCGCTCTGCAACGTTACCGCGTTGATCGGCGCGAGATGCGGGTGGGCCGCCCGGTTGGCAGCGGCACGGTAACTCTTGAGAAAAGATGTAGTAGGCATCACGGCATACTCGCGGTTGCACCGGCGATGGGTGCGAAGACGTCGTCGAGCGGCGACTTCAGCGCCCAGCGGACGAGAAACATGCTCAAGGCCGCCGAGGTGAAGCCGGTGATGCTTCGGCTGCCAACCGAGAACGATGAACCGAGCAGCGGAAAGAAGATTGCGGCCATCAACCTGACGATGAAATCCTTGACGTTCGGCTGGATGGAATTCGGTCCAGCTCCAGTCGACGCGAATGGGCACATCGGCATCACGAACGGCACCACCTCGGGCTGCGCGAGATCGCCCAAGTCGGTCACCTGCTTGCCATTAGGGTCCCAAAGGTTGAGCAGCTGAATTGTCTGCCTAGACAACAGACGCAGCGGATCGCCCCGGTTGTCGGTTGCCGCCTTGATTGCGACATCGTCAAGCACATTGCTGAAGGTGATCCTCACCTGGGCCTGGCCCGGCGCCGTCTGGTGTGAATTGCCGTCGACCGGCAAATCGACTGGAACGATTGACGTGATCGCAAGGCCGCTCGCTCCGATGCTCCACCACGTCTTGAGCGCGGGACCGAGAACCCTGGTCGACACGCCGTAGGCGAAATCCGAGTTCAGCAGAAACGGCTGCACAAGGCGCGCGACGCCGCTGGTAGCGCCACCCACCTGGGCGCAAAGACAAAGGACGGGATCATTCTTGGTGTCGGTGAGCAAGACATCGCGGACATGGAACGGCGGCAAGTTCATGCGCTGGACATAGGCCGCCGACAAAGCGCCGGCCGGAGCAATGTTCGGCGTCAGGCTCACTCCAACCGCGGCCCTGAGGGGGGCGACGGCTTGGCTGAGCATGCTCGTGCCAGCATCGGTCGCGAGGAAATCGGTCGCCGCGGCTGCATCGGACGTAACGGTCGGTGTGGCTTCGGAAAAGTCGAGGTCCATACCGAAGCACCAGAGACCGGTCGGAACGGAGAGTTGCGCATTAGCGGTCGTGATCGCAGTTCCGGTCGCGAGCGTGAAGCGGTCCCAGTTTGCGTCGCTCGCGCTGCCCGACGATGGCGTGCCCATGGTGACCGTGCGCGGACCGACGACGGCGACCGGCGATACCGGCGACCGGGTCGCGCCTGTTGACGGCGAGGGATTGCCGGACGGCGCAGGTTCGGCGGTCGCGAGGCCGCCAAGCGTTGCCGTCAACACGTTGATCTCAAGGCGCCAGCCGATGTCGACGCTACGTTGCTGGCCAACGATTCGGGCGATCGCGCCGCTTGCTTCCGTCCCGCCGTCGATCGGGTCCGCGATCGAGATCGGCCAATGGAAGTCCGCGATGTAGGGATCGACCAGTCGCAGTTCCAGACGAGCCGGGCGCACCGACAGGGAGAGTCGGAACTGCATCGACATCGTTGCTTGCAGTGACGGCGGGAGAGCGATCGAACCCCACGGTACGAAGGCGCTGAGCGGCAACAGACCCCTGCCCGAAAGGGACTGAACCATCTCCGCCTGCAGCAGGTGCCGGCTGAATTGCGTGATGACGTCGAATCCGAACAGGCCGGGGACTGGACCTGTCGGCGTAACGTCGACACCAGAATTGACTAGTACTCCAGAAAGAGAACCCAGGCTTGCTGCTGATCGGGTGGAGAGGAAAGCCATGTCTTCTCCCGGAGAAAGCATTGACTTATGAGGGACCGAGGCTCGACGGTGTCTTCATCTTGCCGGCGGGCATGCCATCTCCAATAGACTACCAGAGTCTGTCGTCTGCAACATGAAATATACAACCTCTCTCGGTTCGCTGAAAGGCCCCTGCGAGGGAAGCTTCCAGGCGCGTTCGCCGCGGAGATGAGAAACCGGACACGAATTTCACGAGCCGCCGCTTACAAAGTACACCCGCCAGTCAACCAGAAATTCGCCACCGGCTGAATTCGGTCGCTGAATGGACCGTGTCCAAGCCACTTGCCGCACGTGCAGCCACCGCCGACGATGCAGCCCGGGTCGGCGAGGAAGTCGAGGCGCTCTATCTGAACGGCCCCGCAGGCGGTGGCGGCGCGCGCAAGTACGTCAGCGAGCAGGTCGGCATCGCTTCCACGCTGATCGAGCGCGAGCGGGTCGGCGCGAGCGTCGCGTTCCTGGAGTGGATCGGTGAGCCGGCGACTGCATGAGCTTGCGCACTGCCGCGCAGGCGACAAGGGCAACACGTCGATCCTGTCGCTGATCGCGTACCGCGCCGACGACTATCCGCTGCTGGTCGACCGCGTGACCGTCGATGCGGTCGCGAAGCATTTGCGCGGCATCGTCCTGGGCGAGATCAGGCGCTTCGAGCTGCCGCATCTGTGGGCACTGCAGTTCTTCTGCGAGCACTCGCTGGGCGGCGGCGTGACCACCTCGCTCGCGCTCGATGCGCACGGCAAGACGTTGAGCTATGCGCTGCTGGAGATGGTCATTTAGCGCCATTCCAACCCCAATTCAGATCCCCCTCGCAGCCTTCTCAAACGGTGTAGCCCGGATTCAATCCGGCCGCTCGTGTGAGATCGCACCTGGGCTCGGGCGTCTCTATTCGGCCCACAACCAGTCATAGCGCCTCGTCCTCCAAAGCGGCCGCTCGCCGGCACTCGCCAGCCTTGACCCGCCGAAGAAAGAGGCGTAGGTATTGGCGCGCTCACGCGTGATAGCCTGCCCAACAGGACACCCAAAATGACACGCCACTTCCGTTATGACGCAATGCGCTGCGCCGCAGTCGTCCTGTGCATCGCGTTCCAAAGCCACGGGTGGGCTGCGCTGCCTGCATCCTCAACAGCGTGGGATGCATTCACCAGCGAATTCATTGAGGCGACGTTCAAGGCACAACCTCAGTTTGCTGTGTGGGCAGGCCGGCACGAATTCGACGGCCGGCTTCCGGATTGGAGCGCGGAGGGCATCAAAAAGGAGGTCAAGCGTCTGCACGAAGCGCGCAAGCGTGCGCTCGGTTTCAAGGACAAGACACTGAGCGACCAGCAGCGCTTCGAGCGCGATTACGTGATCGCCGTGATCGACGACGATCTGTTCTGGATGGAAACGGCCGAATGGCCCGCTCGCAGTCCCACTTTCTATGGACTCGACCCGCAGGTTTATGTCGCGCGCGAGTACGCACCACTGGCGGACCGTTTGCGAGCGTATATCGCCTATGCAAGAGCGGTTCCGCGGGCGACGGCGCAGATGCGCGGCAACTTGCGCACTCCGCTTCCGCGCAGCTACGTGCGCATCGGTCATATCAGCGCGGGCGGGCTCGCTGCGTTCTATCAAGACGAGGTTCCGGCCATATTCGCCTCCGTCGACGACGCGCGACTGCAAGCGGAATTTCGTAAGGCCAACGACGGCGCGATCAAGGCGATGAAGGATCTCGACGCGTGGTTCACGCAGCAGGAGGCTGCCGCGACGGACGACTTCGCTTTAGGGCGCGAAAAGTTCGCCGCGATGCTCAGTGCCACGGTGGGCATCGACGTGCCGCTCTCGCGAGTGAAGGAAGTCGCGGAGCTCGATCTGCAGCGCAATCTCGCGGCCATGCGTGAAGCCTGCAATGCACTTGTGCCAGGTCAGACGATCGAGACGTGTGTGGCGGGCGTCCAGACCGACAAGATGTCCGGCACCCCGGTCGAGGGTGCGACGAAGCAGCTCGGCGACCTGCGCTCCTTTGTCGTGGAAAAGAAGCTCGTCACCATTCCCGGGCCGGAGCAGGCGCGTGTTGCCGAATCGCCGCCCTATGAGCGCTGGAATTTCGCGTACATTCGCATCCCGGGGCCGTTTGAAAAGAACTTGCCTTCGATCTATTACATCTCACCGCCCGATCCCAAGTGGAGCAAAGCGGAGCAGGAAGCCTATCTCCTGGGCAAGAACTTTCTGCTTTTCACTTCGGCGCACGAAGTGTGGCCCGGCCACTTTCTGCAGTTCCAGCACCGGAACCGCTCGGCGTCATGGGTGGGGCGACTGTTCGGCAGCTATGCGTTCAACGAAGGATGGGCGCACTACGCCGAGGAGTTGGTGTGGGAGGCGGGACTCGGCGCCAGCGATCAGGCCGTGCATGTCGGACAGCTCCAGATGGCTCTGCTGCGCAACGTCCGCCTTATTTCCGCGATCGGCTTGCACACGGAAGGCATGAGCGTTGCCGACTCGGAACGGATGTTTCGCGAAAAAGCGTTTCAAGATCCTGGCAACGCGCGCCAGCAAGCGGACCGCGGCACTTTCGACCCGGGTTATGGTAGCTACACGCTTGGCAAGTTGATGATCCGAAAGCTGCGTGAGGAATGGACGGCAACTCGTGGCGGGCGGGAAGCATGGCAGGCCTTCCACGATCAGTTCCTGAGCTACGGCTCCCCACCCGTTCAGATGGTGCGCAAGGCGATGCTGGGTACCGCATCGGGCCCGCCGCTTTGATGCCGTGGAGCAGTTGATCGATCAGTGGACATTTCCTCGCCGGAGTTGCAACGCGTAGGCCCGGTGCTGGCCGTCCAGCGTAGCCCTCGAACGTGCGTATATGGACCCCTCCTCGGTACGACCGGTGCAGTTTGAGATCACCGAGCAAACGCGAGACGCGGTCACTACCTGGATCGCGGCGGCCCATTTGAAGCCGGAGCAAGCACCGATCAACGACCGCTATGGAACGCAATGCGCTACGACCGCTGTTGGCCCTGGACCGGCCGTCCGGCGATATCGCCGAGAGCAGCCGCTGGATGGCGCGAATCGCCAAATCGGGAAGTAGGGCGAGCTTTCCGTTCGCGGATCGCGCCTCGAGCGCAATGTTCTTGCCTTCGAGCCAGCCGAATCGCTCGCGCCTCAATTGACATGCGTAAGGCTCACCCTTGACGGCAACAACATTGTACAGCCCAATAATGGGGTGTAGATTACAAGCGGTCCGAAGGCCCTGCACTTCGCTCGTCGGTTAATACGGTTGTTGCACTCACGCTGAACGGCGCCGTCGACCAAGACCCGGCCAGCAGAGTCCGGTGTGATCCCACGTCGTTCTTCTGCAGCGGATGGTTACCCAAGGAGACCCAGGTGAAACGCGAACTCGGAAGTGCGATTGCGACTGCAGTGGCAGGCACGCTGCTTCTCGGCGGATGCAGTGGAGCTCGAATCATTCTGCCGCCCGACGGACCGTCCGGCGATCCGATACGCCGTTTCTCGGTGAATTTTCATCCCAACTTCGTGCCCGGATCGTTTCGCGCTACCCTGGACGGTGCGGACATCACATCGCTGTTCCCGACGCCTGTGCCGGGCGGCACAAGCGTCGCAAACTTCAACCAGGCGTTCGAGTCGACGAGCGCCTCTCACCTCGACGTGAACTCGAGCGTGAATCCCAACAGCGGCTTCACGCTGCAGGATCAGCGGATGAGCGCGGATTTCTCCGGGCCGAACCTGCGGTTCTATCCCGCAGGCAGCACCACGCTCCCGAAGAACGGGTCGATCAGCGCCGACGTGTGCCGCGAGCCCACGGGCAGCGCGTCGACGTATCCCATGACCGTCAATTTGTCGCCCGGCGTCGCGGCACCGGTGAGCATCAACGGCGCAGGACTGGGAGCGTCGACCAACGTCACGTTGAATTTCTCGACGAATACGGCGCGGAGTTGCGCGCCCGTGACCATCCAGGCGGGCACCGTGCCGACCAGCTGGGTCGTCGACGCGCGCGCGCCAGGCGTGCAGCGCGGCGTCCTGGGCGGTTCGGTCCTCTAGAGGCCCGCACCCGTTCGGTGCAGGGTCGAGACTCCGTCCGGCGGGGTCTGACCCCAGAGCTACTACATCGCCGCGACCGCGCGCGCGGTCCGGTCAGCACCGCAACGAGATGCGCGCGATATTCCGGCGACCGGTGCAGGTCGCCGTTCAGGCCGGCGGCGTCGATGCGCACGGGCTTCGCGGCGTTGCTCGTGAAGCTGCGCGAAAGCGCATCCTCGAGCGGTGATCTTGCCTTGGTTTCACAGAATCTCGATCAAGCCGTGTTCGAACTCAGCTTCGAGCCGAAGGGTTTTGACGCGCTCAGGAATACGGTCGCGTCAGTTTCCGAGCCGTTCGTGTGAGGATTTGACCCGCGCACGCTGCGGGAGGAACTTCGCGTGTCGTTTCGAGCCACCATGCCTTTGCGAAAACGTTGCAGGTCTAAAGTAAATAGTGCCGCTAATGTGTGACAGCGCACATACTGGATCGACAATCTTGTGTATTAGGTGGAGGAACGACGCTAAAGAGCACGCTCGCAGCGCTACCGAGTCTACTTACGAAGCAAATTGTGAACCGTTATTGTCCGACACTGCCGTGATGGAAAAAGATCCGCTTGCGGTTGATGTGCCTCGCGAATTTCACCGACGCATGGCCGCCATCATCGACGCTGTACAGACTGGCGTATGGCAGGAAGGAGTGCACGATCTTCTCGGCTATTCCACAGATTACGCCTTTGGACAGCAACGGGGCCTGCAGACGCTTGTGCTGAAGAGCAAACACAGGTCGGCCTATGTGCGGCTGCATTGGGATACCGTCATGGGGGACACCGTTGCCGATCGACAGCTTGTGGACCAGGCAATCCGGAACGCGATAAGCGAGTTGCGCTAGGCTCCAACGGCATGGCTTCGCCCGGGCCTGCTGCGGGCGGTGCGGGCACGACTTCCTGATCGCGTTCTTGTGCAAGGGACGCGGCGTATGCCCATTGTGCAACGTGCGGCGCGTGGTGGCGCCCGCGGCTCATCTCACCTATCAAACGCCGCGTCGACCGCACGTAACACCTCCGGCGGCACCTCCAGCGCGGCGCGATCCCACGCTCCCAGATCGGCCGCCGCCGCGTAGCTCGATTGCAAGAACGCGAGGAGCGTCCGTTCGGGCTCGTAGGCCCGCCGCACGTCGTCGTACGGCAGGATGAATTCGTGCAGCGTCGAATCGTAGCGCCCGGACAGCGGCTGCACCTTTGCGGCGGCGAAACCTCTCGGCTCGGGGTAGGCGTAACTGTAGAAGAGTGGATATGGTGCGACCGCTCCTCCGGGCCAGAATCCGGCACTGCTGACCTCGTGCGAATACGCGTCGCGTGTGACGCGATCGGGAAGATTCGGGATGCCGCCGGCGTGCGGAGGAGCGATGCGGCCAGAGAACCGCGTAACGACGAGATCGAAGCCCCCCCAGAAAAAGTGAACCGGGCTCGCTTTTCCGTAATAGCGCGCGCGAAAACGGCTGAACACGTTGGCCGATAAAGACATGATGCGCCAGCAGCGGGTCGCGTATTCCGCATCGTACGTCCGGTGAACATCGTCCTCGTCGAAGGGCAGTTGACTCTCGACTTCGGCGGGCTTGCGATAGATCGACACCGGCATCTTGAAAGTAGTCAGCGCCGCCATCACCGCGGTGTAGAACTCCGCCACCGACATTGGCACCAATTGGATCAGGCCACGATCACCGCGGCTCGTTCGTATATTGAGTTCGTGGGCGACGAAATCGAAGTCGATCTCGAACGCGTCGTCTCCGTATGGCACGCGCCCGGTCGACAAGCCGGATGCGTTGGGATAAAGCGCAACATGCCATGTATGGTTGAGCCACGGCATCTGTGCCAAACGGATCTTGCCGACGATCTGCGTCCACAGGTGCAGTGTTTCGTACGTGTCTTTCCACACCCCGTATGGCAGGTCAGGCCACGCAAGGTCGGTCATGGCGGACTGGTTCTGCTCGGCGACAATTCATTGGGTTGGCCGGACACGCTTTCCAGGCATGAGTCTATCAACGCGCGTAGCGAGCCGCGTATCTGGAGCCCCGGCGCTTGTCTCCCCAACACGGATGGCAGACCGCATCGTGCGGCGTCTGCCATCCGTAATGGTGCGTCTACTTGGTCGACGATTCCGAGCCCTGGGGGGACGTACCAGGCGACGACTTCTTGCTGTTGTACTTCTGCTCGACCTTGCTGCGGCACGATTCTTGATCCGCCACCGGCTGCTTGTCGCACGCTGCTAGCTCCTTCTGCTGAGGCGTCGAATCTGACTGCGTGTTGGTCGACTTTGTCGCTGGGTCCGGACTCGCGGGCGCCTGCATCGTCTGGGCGGACAGCACCGCCGGCGACAGAGCGACCACGGAATAAAGCACCAATCTCTTCAATATGGTTGCACTCATATCAATTCCTTCACGGTTGATTCGCGGCAGGAGGTGCCGCAATTAATGTTCCGATTTTTGCGATCCACCGTGCAATCGGAGGTCGCCGATTTGCGCGTAGGTTTTATACCGTAGCCCTGTAGGACTATCTCTCATGAGTCCGCATCGCCGGCGGCCATTACTGGCCTTTGTCGCCCCCGCGCTCGGGGCGCTGCGGTGACCCGCTGCTAGGTCAGCAGCATTCCGAGTTCGCGCGCGGCGGCTTGCAGATGCGGCAGAAACGTCTGCTGCATCTGCTTGGCACTCGCGCGTGATGCCTGCGCGCCGATATTGATCGCCGCCACCGCCTTGGCCTGACCGTCCAACACCGGCACCGCGATTGAGCGCAGTCCGATTTCCAGCTCCTGGTCGACGATCGAAAAGCCCTCCTGGCGCACGGCCTCGAGCGCCTTTTGCAGTTTGTCGCGTGCGGTCAGCGTGTATTGGGTGTAAGGAACGAGCTTGACGCGTGCCAGGTACGCCGTCAGTTCGGCGGCTGACAGGCTGGCCAGCAGGACGCGTCCCATCGACGTGCAGTAGGCCGGAAGGCGACTGCCGATCGACAGGTCGACCGACATGATGCGCGTGGTCGCCGCCGAACGCGCGACGTAGAGGATCTCGTCCTCCTCGAGGATCGTCACCGAGCAGGCCTCCTGGACGGCGGCGGCGACGCGGTCGAGCAGGGGTTGCGCCGACGCCGACAGTGGTGTCGACGAGAGGTACGCGTGGTCGAGCGTGAGTATCTTCGGGCTCAGGGCGAAATCGCGCGCGTCGACGGTGACGTAGCCGAGGCGGGCCAGCGTGTGCAGGCAGCGGCGGACGGCGGCTCGGGGGATGCCGGTCTGATGGCTGATCTGGGCGATCGACAGTTTTTTGCGGTGCTGCGAGAATGCGCGGATTACCGCGAGTCCGCGGGCAAGCGAGGTCATGAAATTCGGATCGCCATCGGCAGCTTCGACCGGCGGCGCGCTGGCGACCGCGGGTTTCGGGCGTGCGAAGGATCTTGCGGGGGTGGTCTGCGTTCGGCCGGCCATGTGCATTCCAGCGAGTCGGTGGGGCTGCGGCAGAGTATAGGCGTCTGGGCGATTAACGCACAACAAATCACTGATCGCCCCTTGACAGCAGATGATCCAACCCACAAAATTCGTCCAATAAACGAACAGCTGTGCGATTAACGCACAATTGATCCGGGATAAGCGCGGGTGCCTGGCGGTAGGTCGAGCAGGCGCCCACGACGGCAAGGAGGAGTGTCAGTGATCGACAAGACAGTTGCTTCGGTGGAGGCCGCAGTCGCCGACGTGTCCGACGGGGCGACCGTCATGATCGGAGGCTTCGGTACTGCAGGCATGCCCTCCGAACTGATCGACGCACTGATCGCGCGCGGCGCGCGCGACCTGACCATCGTCAACAACAATGCGGGCAATGCGGATATCGGGCTTGCCGCGCTGCTCAAGGCCGAGCGCGTCCGCAAGATTATCTGTTCGTTCCCGCGCCAGGCGGATTCGTACGTCTTCGATGCCCTATACCGTGCGGGCAAGATCGAGCTCGAGCTGGTGCCGCAAGGCAACCTCGCGGTGCGCATCCAGGCCGCGGGCGCAGGGCTCGGCGCGATCTTCACGCCTACCGGCTACGGCACACTGCTCGCCGAAGGCAAGGAAACGCGGACGATCAACGGCCGCAACTACGTGCTCGAGATGCCGATTCGCGCTGACTTCGCGTTGATCAAGGCCGATCGCGGCGACCGCTGGGGCAACCTGGTCTACCGCAAGACGGCGCGCAATTTCGGCCCGATCATGGCCGCTGCCGCGAGCACGACCATCGCTCAAGTACGCGAAATCGTTCCACTCGGCGGCCTCGATCCCGAAGCGATCATCACGCCCGGCATCTTCGTCAAACGCGTCGTACGGATCGCCGCAGCGCGGTCCGTCGCCTAGGTAGGGACCGATCATGAAACGACTCACTCGCGATGAAATGGCCAAGCGTGTTGCACGCGACATCCCGGAGGGTGCCTACGTCAATCTCGGGATCGGTCTGCCGACGATGGTGGCCAATCATCTGCCCAAGGATCGCGAAATCTTCCTGCAGAGCGAGAACGGATTGCTGGGCATGGGACCGGCGCCGGCGCCCGGACATGAAGACCCCGATCTGATCAATGCCGGCAAGCAACCGGTTACCTTGCTTACCGGCGGTTGCTATTTCCATCATGGCGACTCCTTCGCGATGATGCGCGGCGGCCATCTCGACATCTGCGTGCTCGGCGCATTCCAGGTCTCGGTGAGTGGCGATCTCGCCAACTGGCATACCGGTGCGCCGGATGCGATTCCCGCGGTGGGCGGCGCGATGGACCTTGCGATCGGTGCCAAGCGGGTCTGCGTCATGATGGAACACCAGACCAAGAGCGGCGAATCCAAGATCGTCGCGCGCTGTACCTATCCACTCACCGGCATCGGCTGCGTGCATCGCATCTATACCGACCTCGCGGTGCTCGACGTCACGCCCAAGGGCCTGCAGGTGGTCGAGGTCGTCGACGGCCTGTCATTCGAAGAACTGCAACGGCTGAGCGGCGTACCCCTGCTTCGGGCAGCGACGACCGTTACCGCCTAGACCCGGAGCAAGTGATGCAAGAAGCCTATATCTGCGACGCACTGCGCACACCCATCGGCCGCTACGGTGGCGCGCTGGCGACGGTGCGCACGGACGATCTCGCGGCAATCCCGCTGCGCGCGCTGGTGGAACGCAACCCGGGCGTCGATTGGGCCCTGGTCGACGACGTCGTCTACGGCTGCGCCAATCAGGCCGGCGAAGACAACCGCAACGTTGCCCGCATGGCGTTGCTGCTGGCCGGATTGCCGGTGGAGATTCCCGGCACGACGGTGAATCGACTGTGCGGATCGAGCATGGACGCAATCGGCATCGCGGCGAGGGCGATCAAGAGCGGCGAGACCTCGCTGATGATCGCCGGCGGCGTCGAGAGCATGTCGCGCGCGCCGTTCGTGATGGGCAAGGCGGACTCCGCGTTTTCGCGGGCGGCCCGGATCGAAGATACGACGATCGGCTGGCGTTTCGTCAATCCGCTGATGAAGGCGAAGCACGGCGTGGATTCGATGCCCGAAACTGCGGAGAACGTCGCCGTCGATTTCAGTATCTCCCGCGCCGATCAGGACGCGTTCGCGCTGCGCAGCCAGCAGCGTGCGGCCGACGCTATCGCGGCGGGGCGGCTGGCGCAGGAAATCGTTCCGGTCTCGATCGCGCAGAAGAAGGGCGACCCGCTCGTGGTTGCGCGCGACGAGCATCCTCGCTCAACCACGCTTGAATCGCTTGCCAAACTCAAAGGCGTGGTCAAGCCGGAAGGCTCGGTGACCGCGGGCAACGCGTCCGGCGTCAACGACGGCGCGTGCGCGACGCTGCTTGCGTCCGCCGACGCCGCGAAAAAATACGGCCTCACGCCAAGGGCGCGGATCGTCGCGACCGCGGTCGCGGGCGTGGCGCCGCGCATCATGGGCTTCGGTCCCGCGCCGGCGATGCGCAGGGTATTGGCCAAGGCACAACTCAAGCTGTCCGACATCGCCGTCATCGAACTCAACGAGGCGTTCGCCGCGCAGGCGCTCGCGGTGCTGCGCGACCATGGTGTCGCCGACGACGCGCCCCACGTCAACCCCAACGGCGGCGCCATCGCCCTCGGTCATCCGCTCGGGGCCAGCGGCGCGCGGCTGGTGACGACGGCGATGTATCAGTTGCATCGCACCGGCGGTCGCTACGCGCTGTGCACGATGTGCATCGGCGTCGGGCAGGGGATCGCCATGATCATCGAACGCGTATAGCCGTATTCTTCGATTTCTGAGCACGCGTCAACCAGGAGCAACGCCGTGTCGCCAGCGATCGAAGTGCAGGGCGCACGCTTCAACTACCGCATCGACGGCCCGGCAGCTGCGGCAACCGAGGCGCCGGTGCTCGTCCTGTCGAACTCGCTGGGCACCAACCTGGCGATGTGGGACCCGCAGGTACCGGTACTTTCGCGGCACTTTCGCGTACTGCGCTACGACACGCGCGGTCACGGCGCGACCACGGTAACGCCCGGCCCGTATTCGATCGCGCAACTGGCGGGCGATGTCGTCGGATTGCTCGACGCACTGTCGATCCCGCGCGCGCACTTCTGCGGCCTGTCGCTGGGCGGCATGACCGGCATGTGGCTGGGCGCCAGTGCGCCCGAGCGCATCGACCGTCTCGTGCTGTGCAACACGACCGCCAGAGTCGCTTCGCCCGAGACCTACGACGCACGCATCGGGCTGGTCCGTTCGAAGGGTCTCGCCGGCGTCGCCGAACCGGTGCTCGAGCGCTGGTTCACGCCCGCATTCCGGCAGCGCGATCCCGAGGCACTGGCGCGCACGCGCGCCATGCTGATCGCCACGCCGGTCGAAGGCTACGCCGGCGCCTGTGCCGCGATACGCGACATGGATCAATGGGCGGTGCTGCCGCAGATCCGGCGTCCGACGCTGGTGATTGCCGGCACGCACGACGTCGCGACGCCAGCCGCCGATGGGCGCAGGATGGCGCAGGTCATCCCGGGTGCGCAGTACGTCGAGCTCGACGCCGCGCATATTTCCAACATCGAGGCGGAATCGGCATTTACCGCAGCGTTAACGGACTTTCTTGGTCGATGAGGAGCACCAGCGATGGATGAGAAGGAACGCAACGAAGCAGGGATGAAGGTTCGCCGTGCCGTGCTGGGCGATGCGCACGTCGACCGGACCCTGAAGCACCGCAACGCATTCAACAGCGAGTTCCAGGAATTGATCACGCGCTATGCGTGGGGCGAAATCTGGACGCGTCCCGGCCTGCCGCGGCACACGCGCAGCCTGCTGACACTCGCGATGACGATCGCGCTCAACCGCGGCGAGGAGTTCAAGCTGCATGTGCGCGCCGCCTCCAACAACGGCGTTACCCAGGAGCAGATCAAGGAAGTCATCATGCAGGCGGCGATCTACTGCGGGGTGCCGGCGGCGAACACCGCCTTTCACCTGGCAGAGGAAGTCTTCGCCCAAATGGAGCCGGGCGCAGCGTAGACAATCGGACGCGGAGACCATGCGCAGGATACGCACCCAGGTAGGTATCGTCGGCGCCGGTCCGGCCGGTCTGCTGCTGGCCCATCTGCTGCGTCTCGACGGCATCGAGTCGGTGATCGTCGAGAGTCGCAATCGAGATTACGTCGAACACCGCGTGCGCGCAGGCGTGCTCGAGCAAGGCAGCGTGGACCTGCTCAACGACGCGGGCGTGGGCGAACGCATGCGCCGGGAAGGCCTGGTCCATCACGGCATCGAGTTGCGCTTCGGTGGCAAGGGCCACCGCATCGACTTTCCGTCGCTGACCGGCGGGCGCTCGATCATGGTCTACGGCCAGCAGGAAGTGGTCAAGGATCTGATTGCGGCGCGGCTCGCTGCGGGCGCGGACATCCTGTTCGAGGCGGCAGGCGTCGCGGTGCACGACATTGCTTCGGATCGGCCGCGCCTCACCTGTCGCCATGGCGGCGACGAGATCGAACTCAGTTGCGAGGTGCTCGCCGGCTGCGACGGCTTCCACGGCATCTGCAGGCAGGCGGTTCCGGCGCAACTGCTGTCCATCTTCGAGCGTACCTACCCGTTTGCATGGCTGGGGATCCTGGCCAGCGCCGCGCCGACGCATGACGAATTGATCTATGCCTATCACGAGCGCGGCTTCGCGCTCTACAGCATGCGCTCGCCCGAAATCACGCGCCTGTACCTGCAGGTTGCGCCGGAAGAAGACGTTGCGGGCTGGCCCGACGAACGGGTATGGCAGGAGCTGCATACCCGTCTCGAAACGGACGATGGCTGGTCGCTGCGCGAAGGACCGGTGCTGGAAAAAGGCGTCACCGGCATGCGCAGTTTCGTCGCCGAGCCGATGCAGTACGGCCGCCTGTTTCTCGCCGGCGACGCGGCGCATATCGTGCCGCCGACGGGCGCCAAGGGCATGAACCTAGCGGTGGCCGATGTGCGCACGCTGGCGCGGGCGCTGGCCCCGTTCTTCCGGTCGCGGCGCACCGAGCTGATCGACGCGTACTCCGACACCTGTCTCAAGCGCGTGTGGCGCGCCGAGCATTTCTCCTGGTGGATGACATCGATGCTGCATCGATTTCCGGGCGACGACGCCTTTCAGCAGCGGCTGCAGCGCTCGCAGCTGGAATACGTCATCGATTCGCGGCCGGCAGCCGCCTCGCTCGCCGAGAATTACGTCGGACTGCCGTTCGCGTGATGTTTACTGGCAACTACGCCTGCCCCCAGACCTCCCGCGCGGTAGCGACGACCAGGCGCAGCTTGGCCGCCTGCGCTTCGCGCGCGATCGCGTTGCCGTGAACCGTGCTGGAAAATCCGCATTGCGGCGACAGGCACAGCTGGTCGAGCGGAATGCGGCGGGCGGCGTCGTCGATCTTGCGCTTCAAGGCGTCGGCAGTCTCGAGCGTGTCGAGCTTGGTCGTGACCAGGCCGAGCACGACGGTCTTGCCTTTGGGCACGAAGCGCAGCGGCGCGAAATCACCCGAACGCGCGTCGTCGTATTCGAGGAAATAGCCGTCGACCGCGAGCTCGTTGAACAGGACTTCGGCGACCGGTTCGTAGCCGCCTTCGGCCACCCACGCGCTCTTGAAATTGCCGCGACACAGGTGGATGCAGACCGCCATGTCGGCCGGGCGATCGGCGATCGCAGCGTTGATCAACCCGGCGTAGCGTCGCGGCAGTTCGTCGGGGTCGTCACCGCGCTTGCGCGCGCCCTCGCGCATCTTCTCGTCGCAAAGGTACGCGAGATTGGTGTCGTCGAGCTGCAGGTAGCGGCAACCGGCGCCGGCCAGTTCCCCGATTTCCGCGCGATAGGCTGCGGCGACGTCGGCGAAGAACATCTCGATGTCGGGATACGCCTCGCGGCTGATGGCATCGCGGCCGCCGCGAAAATGCAGCATCGTCGGCGACGGAATGGTCACCTTGGGCGTGCGCTTCGTCACCGATTTGAGGAACTGGAAATCCGCCAGCTGGATCGGCTTGACGTGGCGCACCGGACCGGTCACGTGCATCACCGGCGGTGCGAAATCGACGTTGCCGGATGCGCTGTGGAACGCGACCGAGATGCCGCCCCGCGTTTCCACGCCGGAGAGCTGTTCGAGGAAGTCGATGTGGAAATAGGTACGCCGGAATTCGCCGTCGGTCACGCCTTGCAGCCCGAGGTCCTCCTGGTAACGGACGATGTCGCGGATCGCCGCGTCCTCGGCTTCGCGCAGCGCGGCGGCCGTGATCTCGCCTTTGTTGCGCCGGTCGCGCGCATCGAGCAGTGCCTGTGGTCGCAGGAAGCTGCCGACGTGATCGGCGCGAAACGGCGGTCGGGTGCGTACGGACATCGAAGTGCCTCCTGGCCGTGGCGGCCGCATGCACGTCGCGGTGGGCCACCGCGCACGGCAAAGCGGTTATCATGCCCCGGAACGCGCGCTTTGGGAATGCGTGCGCGGCCACGGCGAATCGACAGCAAGTGGCACGACTTGACACGCTCGCAGCATCGACCCAATGAACTTGGAGGAGGACAAGCATGAAGCAACCCGACCGCAGCACACGCCGCCGCTTTCTCGCCACGCTGGCAACGGGAGTCGCGGCAATATCGACTTCGAATTTCGCGATTGCAGCGGACCCCTTGAAGATCGGGCTGATCCTGCCGCTCACCGGTCCGTTCGCGTCGACCGGCAAGCAGATCGAAGCGGCGGTACGCCTGTACATGGCGCGCAACGGTGACACGGTCGCTGGCCGCAAGGTCGAGCTGATCGTCAAGGACGACACCGGGGCCCCCGAGACGACCAAGCGCATTGCCCAGGAAATGATCTTGCAGGACCACGTGAACGTCTTGGCGGGCTTCGGACTCACGCCGTTGGCGCTGGCGGCCGCTCCGGTGGCCACCGAAGCGAAGGTGCCGATGATCGTGATGGCGGCCGCAACGTCGATCATTCCCACGCGCTCGCCGTACATCGTGCGCTCTGGCTTCGCGCTGCCGCAAATCACCGCGCCCATGGCCGATTGGGCGGCGAAGAACAAGATCAAGCGCGTCGTCACGCTGGTGACCGACTACGGCCCCGGCATCGACGCCGAGAAGACTTTCGTCAAGCGCTTCACAGAGGCCGGCGGCACCGTGGTGGAATCGATCCGCACGCCGCTTCAGAATCCGGATTTCGCGCCGTTCCTGCAGCGAGTCAAGGATGCCAAGCCGGATGCGCTGTTCGTTTTCGTTCCTTCTGGGCAGGGCACTGCGGTGATGAAGCAATTCCTCGACCGCGGGCTGGCCGCTGCAGGCATCGCGCTGATCGGGACGGGAGACGTCGTCGACGACGATATTCTCGATGCGATCGGAGCGCCGGCGCTCGGCGTAGTCACCTCGTTCCACTATTCCGCAGCGCATCCGTCCGCGGAGAACAAGGCCTACGTCGATGCCTTCATGAAGGCCAACAACGGCATGCGCCCCAATTTCCATTCGGTCGGCGGCTACGACGGCATGCACCTCATCTACGAAGCGGTGAAGAAGACCGGCGGCAGCAGCGACGGCACGAAGCTCGTCGACGCGATGAAGGGCATGACGTGGATGAGCCCGCGGGGTCAGGTGACCATCGATCCCGCGACGCGTGATGTGGTGCAGACGGTCTACATCCGCAAGGTCGAAATGAAGGACGGCCATTACTGGAGCATCGAATTCGACAAGGTCGACAACGTGAAGGATCCGGGAGTCTAGGCGAGGAAGCGCGAGTGAATTCACGCGCGCACGTCGAGTCGGGCGAAAGGCGATGATCGGCAACTTCATCGGCGTGCTCTTCGATGGCATCGCCTACGGCAGCCTGCTGTTCGTGATCAGCATCGGCCTGTCGGTGACGATGGGCCTGATGAACTTCGTCAATCTCGCGCACGGCGCCTTTGCCATGGTGGGCGGCTACGCGTGCGTCCTGGCGATGTCCCGGCTCGGCGTGCCTTTTCTCGCGACGCTGCCGATCGCGTTCGTCGTTTCCGCCGCCGTCGGCATGGTGCTCGAGCGCACGCTGTATCGGCGCCTCTACCAGGCGACGCACCTCGACCAGGTGCTGTTCAGCATCGGCCTCGTATTCATGTCGATCGCGGCGACGACCTATTTCTTCGGGCCGCAACAGCAGCCAGTGCAGTTGCCAGCGTTCCTGCGCGGGCAGGTACACGTGTTCGGGCTGGATCTCGGCGCGTACCGACTGTTCCTGATCGGCATTGTCGTCGCGATCACCGTCGCGCTGACGTGGCTGATCGAGCGCACGCGTTTCGGTGCCGAGATTCGCGCATCGGTCGACAATCAGCAGGCGTCGGCCGGCCTCGGGATCAACGTCTTCCGTGTGTTCAGCCTGACCTTCGCGCTGGGATCGGGCCTCGCCGGGCTCGGCGGCGGCCTCGGCATCGACGTGCTCGGGCTCGACCCCACGTTCCCGCTCAAATACATGGTGTATTTCCTGCTCGTCGTCGCGGTCGGCGGCGCAGGCACCGTCAAGGGTCCGTTGTACGCGGCGCTGATCCTCGGCGTCTTCGATGTCGCCGGGAAATACTACGCGCCGCAACTCGGATCGTTCATCATCTACGTGGTCATGGTCGTCATGCTGATCTTGTTTCCGCGCGGTCTGGTCGGACGGCGCGCGTGAGCCACTGGGCGAGGAGCCCCGCGCAGCGGGGATCGACGACAGGCCGAATCGCGCGCGCGGCCGACGGGCTGCCGCTGTTGATGGCGCGCCTCTCGACAAAGGAGGCCGCTGCGTGAACAACATCGGCCTGCCGACTCAGCGCTGGAGCCGATACGAGATCGCCTTCTGGATCATCCCGGTCGTCGCGTTCTTCGCCTTTCCAAAATATCTCACGCTGGGCAGCCAAATCCTGATTACGGGATTGTTCGCGCTTTCGCTGGACTTGATCCTCGGCTATGCCCGTATCATTTCGCTGGGTCAGGCCGCGTTCTTCGGACTGGGCGCGTACACCGCCGGCCTGCTCGCCAAATACGGTTGGGGCGAGCCGCTGAGCGGACTGGTGCTCGCCGCGATCGTCGCGTCGCTGGCCGGCTTCGTGACCAGCTTTCTCGTCGTGCGCGGCCAGGATCTCGCCCGGCTGATGGTGACGCTCGGCATCGGTTTGATGCTGCATGAAGTCGCCAACCAGGCGACCTCGATTACCGGTGGCGTCGATGGCCTGTCCGGCGTGGAAATGAGCAAGCTGTTCGGAGTCTTCGCCTTCGGGATGGACGGCAGGACAGCCTATGTCTACAGTCTGGTCGTGCTGTTCCTGGTGTTCTGCTTCACGCGCACGCTGATGCGCTCGCCGTTCGGTCTGTCGCTGCGCGGCATCCGCGAGGGCGAGAAGCGCATGCCGGCGATCGGTGCATCGGTGCCGCGCAAGCTGGTCGCCATCTACACGGTGGGCGCCGGCATCGCAGGGATCGCCGGTGCGTTGCTCGCGCAGACCACGCAGTTCGTCGGCATCGACTCGCTCGGTTTTCCGCGCTCCGCCGAACTCATGATCATGCTGGTTCTTGGCGGCACCGGCTATCTCTACGGCGCGCTGATCGGCGCTGCGGTGTTCATGCTGCTCCAGGATTATCTGTCGAACCTCAATCCGGTGTACTGGCAGTTCTGGCTGGGACTTCTGCTCGTCGTCATCGTGCTGTTCGCGCGGGGCGGACTGATGGGCGGATTGATCGCGCTGCAACGTCGATTGGTGCGAAAGAAGTGAACGCCGCATTGCGCACCGTCAGCCTGGGCAAGACCTTCGGCGGATTCAAGGCCAACGCCGACGTCAGCCTTTCGTTTGCGCCCGGGGCGCGGCACGCGCTCATCGGTCCCAATGGCGCGGGCAAGACGACGTTCATCAACCTGCTGACCGGCGTTCTTCCGCCGACTTCCGGCGAGGTCTATCTCGGCGACGAGAACATCACCGCGCTGCCGCAGCATGTACGCGTCAAGCGCGGCATGACGCGTACGTTCCAGATCAACACGCTGTTCCCCGGCCTGACGGCCCTCGAATCGATCGTACTGGCATGCTGCGAGCACGGTGGACGCGGAGGCGTCTGGTGGCGGGTGGCGGCCACCGAGCGCGCCGCCATCGATGAAGCGAACGCAATTCTCGCGCAACTCAAGCTCGATCGCGACGCCGCGACGCTGACGCGCGAGTTGCCGTACGGCAAGCAGCGGTTGCTGGAGATCGCGCTCGCGCTGGCGACGCGACCGAAGGTCCTGCTGCTCGACGAACCGGCGGCAGGCATTCCCTCGGCCGAAAGCGCCGAATTGTTTTCGGTGATCGCCAGTCTGCCGCGTGACGTTACGATCGTGTTCATCGAGCATGACATGAACCTGGTGTTCAAGTTCGCGGAGCGCATCACGGTCATGGTCGGCGGCACGGTCCTGGTCGAGGGCACGCCCGACGAAATCGCAGTCGACCGCCGCGTGCGCGAGGTCTATCTCGGCGAGGCCGAGCATGCCTGAGCTGCTGCTGGCGGAAGGCTTGACTGCGGGTTACGGCGACTCGATCGTTCTCGAGGACGTTGCGGTCAGGCTGGCGCCGGGCGAGAGCCTGGCGCTGCTCGGCCGCAACGGCGTCGGCAAGACCACGTTGTTGCTCACGCTGATGGGCCTGACGCGATTGAAGCAAGGTCGTGTCGTGTTCAACGGCGAGGACCTGACGCACATCCCGACGTTCCGGCGCGCGCACGCGGGTCTGGGTTGGGTGCCGCAGGAACGATTCATGTTTCCGTCGCTGACGGTCGAGGAGCATTTGACGGTGGTGGCGCGTGCGGGAGGCCCGTGGAACCTGGGGCGCGTGTACAAGATCTTTCCGCGCCTGGAAGAACGACGGCGCAACCTCGGCAACCAGCTGTCCGGCGGCGAGCAGCAGATGCTGGCGATCGCGCGAGCGTTGATGACCAATCCCCGGTTGCTGTTGCTCGACGAGCCGATGGAAGGCCTGGCGCCGATCATCGTGCAGGAACTGTTGAAGGTGATCGGCGACATCGTCCGCGCGGGCGAGTTCGCCGTCATCGTGGTCGAGCAGCACGCACGGCTCGCCTTGCAGCTGACGCAGCAGGCGATCGTGCTCGACCGCGGTCGCATCGTCCACCAGTCATCGAGCGACGCGTTGATGCGCGATCCTGCATTGCTCGACCGCCTGGTTGCGGTCGCCTGATCGCAACGCGGTGGTGCACAGCGCGGATCACTCCCGCAGCACCCGGCGTTCATGGTCGCTGCGGCGACCACGATGATGATTCGATTCCTGCTCAGGTCACTGACCCGCATCCCGTTGCCGCTGATGTACGCGTGCGGCTGGGTGATCTATTTCGTCGCGTTTCGGGTCATGCGCTGGCGGCGCGATCGGGCCGAGCTGGATCTGCGCAACGCGTTTCCCGACAAGGATGCCGCGGAGCGCGCGCGCATTCTCCGCAAGGCCTATCGCAATCTCGCGGACACGCTGATGGAGGCGTTCTGGGGCTTCGGCGCAAGCGCCGATGCGCTGACCCGGCGCGTGGCATTCGAGAATCCGGAGCTCGTCGAGCAATGCATCGCGGCGAAGCAGTCGGTCGTGCTGCTGACTGCGCATTACGGCAACTGGGAATGGCTGTCGCTCGCGGCCGGGGTGCGCTTCGGCATCACGATCGACGTCGTCTATCAGCGCCAGCGCGTGGAGGCCGTCGACCGCTTCCTGCGCGAGGCGCGCGCGCGCTTCGGCAGCCGCTTCATCCCCCGCGAGGAATTCATATTCGATCTGATGAGCCACGCCGGGCAGCCGCGCGCGTACGCGCTGATCGCCGACCAGACGCCCAAGCACAAGAACGACCCGCGGCACTGGACGCGCTTTCTCGGGCAGGACACCGCGTTTTTCAAGGGCGCGGGCAAGATCGCGCAGTTCCTCGACGCCCGGGTGCTCTACGTGACGATGCGGCGCGTGCGCCGGGGACGCTACTCGGTGCGGCTGTCGATCCTTGCGGATCCGCCCTACGAACTGGATGCCAACGAGATGATCGTCGAGCGCTACGCTCGCAGCCTGGAGCGCGACGTACGCGAGAGTCCGGCGGACTGGCTGTGGTTGCAGAACAAATGGAAGGTGGCGAAGCCGTCGGAGCCGGCGGCACCCGCCCGTGCGCGAGGCACGCGTCGCACGTAGGTTCTGGTTCCGATTACGCCGCGCGCCACACCGCCACCGTCGCCAGCAGGTCATCGGCGACACCGGCAGGAAACAACCGCCAACGCTCAGGCGTATAGGGCGGTGGCCCGGCGCGCAGCTGGAATCCATCGGCAACGCTGACGTCGATCTCCCGGAACGGCGCCTGCAGCGCATCGCCGGTGGCCTTGCTCATCGCTTCCTTGCACGTCCACAGACGGAGAAAGCCGCGTCGCCGCGCGTCGCCGTCGAGCGGCGCGAGGATCGACCGCTCACGCTCGGTCAGGAACTTGCGCGCCAGCCCGTCCGCATTGAGCGTCCGGTCCTCGCGTTCGACGTCGACGCCGATACGGCTGGTTCGAGGCAGGCCATGTGCGATCGCGATCAGTGCGATATCGCGCGTGTGCGACACGTTGAAATCCAGCGCGTGCGGATGCGCGAGCTCGGGGCGGCCGCGCGTGCCGTGCCGCAACGGTACCGCCGCGGGATCGATACCCAATTCGCTGGCCAGGAGCAGGCGCAGTGTCGCGCGGCCGACCGTCCAGCGCAGCCGGAGGACGTCGGCTCCGAAACGCCCTGCGCGCGCCATTTCCGCCGGCGATAGCCAGTGCGTGATCGCGGCGACGTCGGCGGGTTGGCGGTCGAGTTGACACAACCACAACGCGATCGCCGGGTCGGGCGCCGGCAATGCGCGCACGCCGGGGATCGCATCCTGCGGCAAGGAAATGGCGAGAGGGGCAGAGGCCAGGATGATGAATTCCTCGGGGTCGTGGATGGGGAAAGCGGGGAAGCCTGTGCGAATCGCCGCTGCCTACTGAGGTGACGCGGCACGGATCATCGCCGCTTGCATCGGAATTGTCACGCAATTGCGGTTCGGTGCGTCGTCGCCATTCACATTCCCGCAAGCCAATTGAGGGTCGCTATTGCTTCCCGGCGTGATCCCAGGTGGCGCGGCCGTCGAAGAGGGTGAAGGCCATGCCGTTGAGGGTGTGGCCTTCGAGCCCGACCAGCGACGCGGGCACCGCCAGGCGCACCCAGGATCCGGTCGCGGGCAGCGCACCCATGAAGCGCCGGCTCACCGTGCCGTCGGTGCCCCAGCCGATGAGGTTGGCGCCCCAGTAGGCACGGTGTTCCCAGTTGCCGTCGTTCCACTGCAGCATGACCTGGCTCGGCGGATTGGCCGTATCCAGGAACACGTACGCGAACAGGGTGTCGCCGACGCCGACGGCGAGGGTGGCCGAGGCACCGGAGAAGTAATGCTGGTGTTCGCCGCTGGTCAGCGCCGATTGATGTGCCAGCGCGCCGGCGAAAGGTGTCGGACTGCTGCCGATCCAGTTCCAGGGCTCGTCGCCGAGCGGGGTGGCGCCCGCCGGCACGCTGTCTTCGACCCAGATCACGTCGCTGCCGCCGCCGCTGCTGTTGACGACCTGCGTCAGTGCCGGGCTTATGGAACCGAGGTTGCCGGCATCGCCGGAGTAGGTGGCGACGATGCTGTGCGTGCCCACGCTCAGGCTGCTGGTGCTGCACACGGCGGTGGGGGCGTTGACGGAGCCGCCGGTGAAACCAACGGTGCAGATGGGCGTGCTGTCGGCGGTGAAGGCGACGCTGCCGGTCGGCGCAACGCCGTTGTTGACGGTGGCGGTGAAGCTAACCGTCGCGCCGAAGGTCGACGGCGTGCCCGAAGTCTGCAGGGTCGTCGTCGTCGGGGTTGCTGAGCTGCCGCTGGTCGTCTTGCCGGCGTGGTCCCAGGTGGCGCGGCCGCCGAAGAGGGTGAAGGCCATGCCGTTGAGGGTGTGGCCTTCGAGTCCGACCAGCGACGCGGGCACCGCCAGGCGCACCCAGGATCCGGTCGCGGGCAGCGCACCCATGAAGCGCCGGCTCACCGTGCCGTCGGTGCCCCAGCCGATGAGGTTGGCGCCCCAGTAGGCACGGTGTTCCCAGCTGCCGTCGTTCCACTGCAGCATGACCTCGCTCGGCGGATTGGCCGTATCCAGGAAGACGTACGCGAACAGGGTGTCGCCGACGCCGACGGCGAGGGTGGCCGAGGCACCGGAGAAGTAATGCTGGTGTTCGCCGCTGGTCAGCGCCGATTGATGTGCCAGCGCGCCGGCGAAAGGTGTCGGACTGCTGCCGATCCAGTTCCAGGGCTCGTCGCCGAGCGGGGTGGCGCCCGCCGGCACGCTGTCTTCGACCCAGATCACGTCGCTGCCGCCGCCGCTGCTGTTGACGACCTGCGTCAGTGCCGGGCTTATGGAACCGAGGTTGCCGGCATCGCCGGAGTAGGTGGCGACGATGCTGTGCGTGCCCACGCTCAGGCTGCTGGTGCTGCACACGGCGGTGGGGGCGTTGACGGAGCCGCCGGTGAAACCAACGGTGCAGATGGGCGTGCTGTCGGCGGTGAAGGCGACGCTGCCGGTCGGCGCAACGCCGTTGTTGACGGTGGCGGTGAAGCTAACCGTCGCGCCGAAGGTCGACGGCGTGCCCGAAGTCTGCAGGGTCGTCGTCGTCGGGGTTGCTGAGCTGCCGCTGGTCGTCTTGCCGGCGTGGTCCCAGGTGGCGCGGCCGCCGAAGAGGGTGAAGGCCATGCCGTTGAGGGTGTGGCCTTCGAGCCCGACCAGCGACGCGGGCACCGCCAGGCGCACCCAGGATCCGGTCGCGGGCAGCGCACCCATGAAGCGCCGGCTCACCGTGCCGTCGGTGCCCCAGCCGATGAGGTTGGCGCCCCAGTAGGCACGGTGTTCCCAGTTGCCGTCGTTCCACTGCAGCATGACCTGGCTCGGCGGATTGGCCGTATCCAGGAACACGTACGCGAACAGGGTGTCGCCGACGCCGACGGCGAGGGTGGCCGAGGCACCGGAGAAGTAATGCTGGTGTTCGCCGCTGGTCAGCGCCGATTGATGTGCCAGCGCGCCGGCGAAAGGTGTCGGACTGCTGCCGATCCAGTTCCAGGGCTCGTCGCCGAGCGGGGTGGCGCCCGCCGGCACGCTGTCTTCGACCCAGATCACGTCGCTGCCGCCGCCGCTGCTGTTGACGACCTGCGTCAGTGCCGGGCTTATGGAACCGAGGTTGCCGGCATCGCCGGAGTAGGTGGCGACGATGCTGTGCGTGCCCACGCTCAGGCTGCTGGTGCTGCACACGGCGGTGGGGGCGTTGACGGAGCCGCCGGTGAAACCAACGGTGCAGATGGGCGTGCTGTCGGCGGTGAAGGCGACGCTGCCGGTCGGCGCAACGCCGTTGTTGACGGTGGCGGTGAAGCTAACCGTCGCGCCGAAGGTCGACGGCGTGCCCGAAGTCTGCAGCGTGGTCGAGGTCGGTGTTGATGACGTGATCGAGGCGAGCGCGGCCGCGGCGTTGATGATGCCCGCACCGCAGAGCGCCGTGGTGCAGTCGCGACCCGTGCCCGTGGGAAACGCGCGTGCTGTGGTCTGGATCGTGGCCAGCACCTGCGCAGGTGTCAGCGACGGCTTCGCCGAAAGTATCAGCGACGCGATGCCGGCGACGTGCGGCGTCGCCATGCTGGTGCCCTGATAGGCCGTATACGTGTAGGCCGCGGGAACGGTGGTGCCGGTGTTCAGCGTCGACAGGATGGACCACCCGTCGCTGCCGCCCGGCGCTGCGATCTCGACCAACGGTCCGAAGTTGGTGTACGACGCGCGCTGACCCAGCCGCCCGGTTGCCGCCACGGTGATGACGCCGCTGCAATTCCCCGGCGCGGAAGTGCTCGCATCCGCACCGCTGTTGCCGGCAGCAACGGCGATGACCGAGCCGGCGTTGATCGCATTGGTGATCGCAAGCTGCAGTCCGGATGGACAGGGAGTGTTTCCACCGATGCTGATGTTCATGACGCGGGCGGGATTCGCGTTGTCCGGCACGCCGGGCACATGCAATCCCGCCGCCCAACTGATGGCGTCGATGATGTCCGTGTAGCTGCCGCCGCATTTACCGAGCACACGTACCGGCAGAATCTTGCTCACCCAGTTGATGCCGGCAATACCGGCAGAGTTATTGGCGATCGCGCCGATGGTTCCCGCTACATGCGTGCCATGCCACGAACTGCTGCTGATCGGACAACCGTTGAACTCCGCGGGGAAGGTGTCGATGTCTGCCTGGCTGACCCAGTCTCCGGGATCGGTCGGGTCGGCGTCGCGTCCATTGCTGTCGTTCGCGACGATCGAATCGACGATCATGTCGTAGCCCGTGAGATAGCGGCCGGCGAGATCGGGGTGCGGCAGGATGCCGGTGTCGATGACCGCCACGACGACGCTGGCCGATCCTGTATTCAGTGCCCAGGCAGGAGGCATGTTCACGCCACCCGGCTCGTTGTCAGGGCTACCCGGGGTCTTGAGATCCCACTGGTTCGATGCGTACAGCGGGTCGTTGGGCGTGATCGAAACAGCGGCGTGCCAATCGACGTCGGCATATTCAATGGCTGGATCGGCTTCGAGGCTCGCGGCGAGCGCCTGCGCCTGCGCCGGCGGCAGCGCCTGAAACAGACGCACCACGAAGGCGCCTCCGGCCATCGCCCGCGCGTTCGCGACCGGTTGACCGGCGAGCACGCTCAGCGTGTCAAGATCCGCATCGCCAAGCGCTCCGTTCAGCGCCGAAGCCCGGGTCCGGGCGGCATCGCGATACTTGACCATGAGCCTGGTCACCAGCGGTTGCTGGGCGATGCTGGCTGCGGCCAGCGCGGCCGCGCTTTGCGCATCGAGCGCTGCCGGGATCAGATTGACATAGGCGACCGGCAAGGACATGCGGACACGGTTGATTGCCGCTCTTGCGTCGTCGATGGATTGCGGCGAGCCCAGTCGCACGCGAAAAGCCCCGTCGCGATTGCGCCCCACGACGACCACGTCGGTGTGTAGCGCGCCGGCCAGCGCGCCGCGCAGCGCATCAGGGATATCGCCGGCTCCCGGCGCCAGCACGTCGTCGCGCCATTTGACCGTGATCGAGTCGACGGGACTGCCCTGCGCCTGAACGGTTGCGACCGCGCCGATATTGGCGATGACGACTGCCGCCAGCAGCGCGAACACGCGTAGGGTGAAATGTCTGAGGTCGATTTCCAAGACGAGTATTCGCGGTCGCCGCGTCATTCGGAAATGCCGCCGTCGCTCCGGCCTCGATGCACTTGATCAATCATGCATATAGCATGGCGCATTGCGAATTAGAACAGCCAATGTACCGCCATCGACGTCGATCCGATGTGCGTCGTTGTTCAGCGCAATTCGATGTGCAGCACAGTTGGCGACGCCGACACCGCTATGACATTTGCATAGCCCTCGCCGATGCCGGCGCGCGCCATTCGCAGGATGCAACATTCCTAGTTGGCCTTCATGCGGATGCGCATCACTCGCTTGTCGTATTCAGCCTCGGTTTGTCGGGTAATTTCGGTCCCGTCGACCGCAAAGACGCGACCGCCGTTGCGTCTGCACGCTTCCCGCTCAAACTGGCAAGGGCCCATTTCCGGAGCCTTGCGGCAAAGCGCCGCGACCTTGGGCTGCAGTTCGATGGCGGTTTGCCGCGACTGCCCCGCTGCGTCCGTGACGCAAACGTAGATCGTTCCCGGTGGCGTGGCGGCGATCACGATCGGCGGTAACGGGGACGGCGATAGGGGCGGCGACGGTGGCGGCGACTCCGCGGTCTTGGCCGGTGGCGTCGTTTCGGTGTCCTTGACGGCCGACCGGCTCGCGGCGGGCTTGTCGACGTCGGGTCCGCGACATCCGCCGAGCACCGTGGCCGCGATCGCCGCTGCCAACAGGAAGGTCAGCGACGAGTGGTTCACTGTGATTTGCATGGGAGAACCTGCTCCAGTACTGGTTTTACTCGCGCTCGACCCAAAATATGGGGCACTGCGCGGCGACGCGGAAGCGACCCGGGCGAGCGTGTAGATTGCCGCGTCACTTGGCGCCCCTTCAAAAACGGGCCGAATTTTGCTATAATCTTGGGCGCTAAGTTTGAAATGTGAATTTGGCACGGAATTGGCAAGGACGTGGCACTGAAATGGGCTCGACAGCCCATTTTTTTTTCCGTTTTTTCGGAATGGTTGCGACAGACCTTTGAATCTGGGTGAAATTCTGGAGCGAACGCTGCCTGCGATGGGATACGAGCTGGTCGACTGGGAGTCGCCCGCGCGCGGCGGCCTGGTGCGTGTATTCATCGACAAGCCTGCGGGCATCGACGTCGAGGACTGCGCGCGGGTGTCGAATCACCTGACGCACCTGTTCGCCGTCGAACAGGTTCCGTACGAGCGACTCGAGGTTTCCTCGCCGGGAATGGACAGGCCGCTGAAGCGATTGTCCGATTTCGTGCGCTTCGCGGGAGAGGAAGTGAAATTGACGCTGCGCCAGAGTATCGACAACGCCAGGCGCATCAAGGGTGTGCTGCGCGGCGTGGACGGTGATTGCGTCCTGGTCGACACCGAGGCCGGCCGGCGCACCATCGCCCATGCCGATATCGACAAGGCGCGTCTGGTGCCGAAGATTGAGTGGAGACAGACCAAATGAATCGCGAATTGCTGCTTCTCGTCGACGCGCTGGCGCGCGAGAAGAACGTACCCAAGGACATCGTCTTCACGGCACTCGAGTCGGCGCTCGCTTCGGCCACCAAGAAGCGCTTCACGCAGGACATCGACGCGCGCGTCGAAATCGACCGCGAGACCGGCGACTACGAGTCGTTCCGGCGCTGGACCGTCGTGCCGGACGAAGAGCATGAAGAGCCGGCGCATCAGATCGCGATCACCGACGCCGCCGACCGCGACCCGGAGCTCAAGCTCGGCGATGTCGTGGAAGAACCGCTCGAGCCGGTCGAATTCGGGCGCATCGGCGCGCAGGCCGCGAAGCAGGTGATCCTGCAGAAGATTCGCGACGCCGAGCGCGAGCAGATCCTCAACGATTTTCTCGAGCGCGACGACAACCTGCTCACCGGCACCGTCAAGCGCATCGAGCGCGGGGCGACGATCGTCGAGTCCGGACGCATCGAAGGCGTGATCCCGCGCGATCAGCTGATCCCGAAGGAAAACCTGCGCGTCGGCGACCGCGTCCGCGCCTACGTCGTCAAGATCGAGCCACAGGCACGCGGGCCGCAGCTGGTCCTGTCGCGCATCACGCCGGACCTGGTCGTGCGCCTGTTCGAGCTCGAAGTGCCCGAGATCGAGGAAGGGCTGATCGAGATCAAGGCCGCTGCACGCGATCCCGGCATCCGCGCCAAGATCGCGGTGAAGTCGAACGATCCGCGCCTCGATCCGCAGGGCACCTGCATCGGCATGCGCGGCTCGCGCGTGACCGCGGTGACCAACGAGCTCGCGGGCGAGCGCGTCGACATCGTGCTTTTCTCGGAAGACCCGGCCAAGTTCGTGATCAATGCGCTGGCGCCGGCGGAGATCTCGAGCATCGTCGTCGACGAGGAAAAGCACGCGATGGACGTCGTCGTCGACGAGGACAACCTGGCGATGGCGATCGGGCGCAGCGGCCAGAACGTGCGGCTTGCCTCGGAACTCACCGGCTGGGAAATCAACCTGATGGGTGTCGAGGAGTCGCAGCAGAAGACGCAGCAGGAGAGCGAGAAGATTCGTGCGCTGTTCATGGAAAAACTGGATGTCGACCAGGAAGTCGCCGATATCCTGATCCAGGAGGGCTTCTCCACGCTCGAGGAAATCGCCTACGTGCCGCTCAACGAGATGCTCGAGATCGAATCGTTCGACGAGGACACCGTCAATGAACTGCGCAGCCGCGCCCGCAATGCGTTGCTGACCGAGGCGATCGTGCGCGAGGAGTCGGTCGAACACGTTTCGGAGGACCTGCTCAATCTCGAAGGCATGGACACCGAGACGGCCGGGCTGCTCGCGGAAAAAGGCATCACCAGTCGCGACGCGCTGGCCGACCTTGCCGGCGACGAACTGGTCGAGCTCACCGGCCTGTCCAGCGAGCGGGCGCAGGAACTGATCATGAAGGCGCGTGCGCATTGGTTCGAGAGTACGGAAAGCGCCGAAGGCGCGGAACAAGGCCACCAAGCATAGCGAGCGCCCGGAGAAAACATGGCCCTGACCACGATCGAGAAATTCGCGACCGAACTGAAGATGCCCCCGGGCATCCTGCTGGAGCAACTCACGGCGGCGGGTGTCGGCGGCAAGAAGGAAGGCGACAAGCTCTCCGAGCAGGACAAGACACGCCTGCTCGATTACCTGCGCAAGCAGCACGGTGGCATGGAGCTGAAAAAGAAGATCACGCTCACCCGCAAGCAGACCACCGAGATCAAGGCCGCCGACAGCACGGGTCGCGCGCGCACGATTCAGGTCGAGGTGCGCAAGAAGCGCGTGTTCGTCAAGCGTGACGGCGCCGAGGCGGCTCCCCCGGCGGAAGAAGTCGCGCCGGCGCAGCCGGTGGTGACCGCGGCGGAACTCGCCGCGCGCGAGGAGGAAGCGCGCAAGGGCGCCGCGCTGATCGCCAAGCAGCAGGAAGACGTGCAGCAGAAGCAGGATCAGGCGAAGAAACGCCAGACCAAGAAGGAGAAGGAGGCCGAGGAGGCAGCGGCCAAGGCGGCCGAGGCAGCGGCGGCTGCGGCAGCCAAGGCGCCCGAGGTGGCCCCACCCGTCGTCGCCGATGCGAAGGCGCCGGCGAAGACCGAAGGCACGCTGCACAAGCCGCTGGCGAAACCCGGCACGAAGCGGGACAAGCCCTCGCGCAAGCCGTCGGCAACCGCGTTCCAGGAAGAAGCGGCGCGACGCCGCGCGCTCAAGCTGCGCGGCGACGTGACCGGCGGCACGACCACTTCCGGCTGGAAGCAGCCGAAGACCGGCAAGCATCGCCACGAAGAGGGAGAAGAAGCCGGCGAAGCGATGCAGGATTCGGCGGAGCCGACGACCCGCGAAATTGCCGTGCCCGAGACGATCACCGTGGCCGATCTGGCGCACAAGATGTCGGTGAAGGCCGCCGAAATCATCAAGGTGATGATGAAACTCGGCACGATGGTCACGATCAACCAGGTACTCGATCAGGAAACCGGCATGATCGTGGTCGAGGAAATGGGCCACAAGGCGATCGCGGCCAAGCTCGATGACCCCGACGCACTGCTGGCGGAGAGCGCGCAGGCGTCGACCGCCGAATCGCTGCCGCGGCCACCGGTGGTCACTGTGATGGGCCACGTCGACCACGGCAAGACGTCTTTGCTGGACACCATTCGCCGCACTCGCGTGGCGAGCGGCGAGGCCGGCGGCATCACGCAGCACATCGGTGCCTATCACGTCGAGACGTCGAAGGGCGTGATCACCTTCCTCGACACGCCCGGCCACGAGGCGTTCACCGCGATGCGTGCGCGCGGCGCGAAGGTGACCGATATCGTGGTGCTGGTCGTCGCCGCCGACGACGGCGTCATGCCGCAAACGAAGGAAGCGATCGCGCACGCGAAGGCCGGCAACGTGCCCATCGTCGTCGCGATCAACAAGATCGACAAGCCGGAAGCGAACCCGGACCGCGTCAAGCAGGAGCTGGTTTCGGAGAGCGTGCTGCCGGAGGAATACGGCGGCGACGTGCAATTCGTGCAGGTGTCGGCCAAGACCGGACTGGGCATCGACAAGCTGCTCGACGCCATCCTGCTGCAGGCCGAAGTGCTCGAGCTCAAGGCGCCGCGCGACGCGCCGGCGAAGGGCATCGTCATCGAATCGCGACTGGACAAGGGCAAGGGTCCGGTGGCGACGGTCCTGGTGCATTCCGGAACGCTCAAGCGCGGCGACGTGGTGCTCGCCGGCGCGGTGTTCGGGCGCGTCCGCGCAATGACCGACGAGACCGGCAAGGCAGTCGCGTCGGCGGGGCCGGCGATCCCGGTGGAGATCCAGGGCCTGTCCGACGTTCCGCTCGCCGGCGAGGACGTCATGGCGCTGGGCGACGAACGCAAGGCGCGCGAGATCGCGCTGTTCCGGCAGGGCAAGTTCCGCGACGTCAAGCTGGCCAAGCAGCAGGCGGCCAAGCTCGAGGACATGTTCGAGCAGCTGGCGGAGAGCGAGATCAAGTCGCTGGCGCTGATCGTGAAGGCCGACGTACAGGGCAGCTACGAGGCGCTGGCCAACGCGCTGACCAAGCTGTCGACCGACGAGGTCAAGGTCAACATCGTGCATTCGGCGGTCGGCGGGATCACCGAGTCCGACGTCAACCTCGCGCTGGCATCGAAGGCGGTCATCATCGGCTTCAACACGCGCGCCGACGTGGCTGCGCGCAAGCTGGCCGAGCACGCCGGCGTCGACATTCGCTATTACAACATCATTTACGAAGCGGTCGACGAAGTGAAGGCCGCCCTGTCGGGCATGCTCGCGCCGGAAAAGAAGGAGAACCGCCTCGGCCTGGTCGAGGTGCGCGAGGTGTACAAGATCTCGAAGGTGGGTACGGTTGCGGGCTGCTACGTGCTCGAGGGATTGGTGCGCCGGGGGGCGAAGGTCCGCCTGCTGCGCGACAACGTCGTCACCTTCGACGGCGAACTCGATTCGCTCAAGCGCTTCAAGGACGATGTACGCGAAGTCAAGGCCGGCTTCGAATGCGGCCTGTCGTTGAAGAACTACAACGACGTCGACAAGGGCGACCAGCTCGAAGTCTACGAGATCGTCGAAGTCAGTCGGACGTTGTAGGCACAACTACGCACAACTGCGCCCTCACCCGCGCTGTCGCGCACCCCTCTCCCACGGGGAGAGGGGTTGGGGGTGAGGGTCGAGCACGGTACACCGATGAAAAAAAACACCCAGCGCGCGCACCGCGTCGGCGATCAGATCCAGCGCGAGCTGGCCGACCTGCTGCGCCTGCACGTCAAGGATCCGCGCATCGGCATGGTGACCATCACGGCGGTAGAAGTGTCGCCCGATCTGTCGCACGCCAAGATCTTTTTCTCGCATCTGGCTGGTGCCGAACAGAAGGCGACCGCAGTCGAGGCATTGCAGCACACGGCAGGCTATCTGCGCACCGAGCTTTCGCATCGCCTGAAGCTCTACACCGTCCCGCAGCTTCACTTCGAGTACGACGATTCGATCGAGTCGGGACTCAGGATGTCGAAGCTGATCGACGACGCGATCGCCGATGACCGCAAGCATCCGTCGTAGCGGCGTGCGGCAAGGGACATCGCGATGAAAGCGCCGCAGCGCCGGGCTCCGCCACGAAGGACCGTCGATGGTGTCCTGCTCCTCGACAAGCCGCGAGGTCTGTCGTCGAACGCGGCGCTTCAGCACGCGAAGCGCTTGTTCAACGCGGCGAAGGCAGGTCATACCGGGACGCTCGACCCGCTGGCGACCGGACTGTTGCCGATCTGCTTCGGCGAGGCGACTAAGTTCGCGCAACTTCTGCTCGGGGCCGACAAGACTTACGCGGTGACCATCCGCCTGGGAACGACGACGACGACGGGCGACGCCGAAGGCGAAGTCACGCTGGAACGCGAAATGCGGGTATCGCGCGCCGAGTTCGAAGCCGTGCTGCCGCGTTTCATCGGCAGCATCGCCCAGCGCCCGCCGCGACACGCCGCGCTCAAGTATCAGGGCCGCAACTACTACGAATACGCGCGCGAAGGTATCGAGATTCCGCGCGCGGCACGCGAAGTCGTCATCCACGAAATCGTTGTCGACGGCTGGGCGCCGCCGCTGATCGGTTTGAGCGTGCGCTGCGGCAAGGGGACCTACATCCGGGCGCTCGCCGAGGACCTCGGTGACGCGGTCGGCTGCGGCGCGCATGTCACGGAGCTGCGCCGGACCACCACCGGCAATTTCAGCGTCACCGATGCGGTGACGCTCGACGCGTTGGCGACGCTCGCGGAAGGCGATCGCGACCGCCTGTTGCTGCCGGCCGACGCGGCCTGCGCGGGGTTGCCGCGATGCGATCTGGCCAGCGTGGAAGCGGTGGGCTTTCGGGAAGGCCGTGCGGTTCGTCGTGCGGAACTGCCCGATGCCACGTATCGGACTTACGCGGCCGGGGTCTTTGCGGGGGTCGCGGAAGCGGCGCAGGGGATGCTTCGCCCGCGGCGGCTGGTGGCGACGCCTGGCGGCGGAACGCCGTCGGTCGAATCGCTTGAATCCTAAGCACTTTTCGAGTTAGAATTCCACCCTTTCGCCGGAGCATCAAAGAATGTCTGTCACGGTTCAAGAAAAGGCCAAGGTCATTGCCGCGCACCAGCGCATGCAAGGCGACACCGGGTCGCCCGAGGTCCAGATCGCGCTGCTGACTGCGCGCATCAACGGCCTCAATGACCACTTCAAGGCCAACGTCAAGGATCATCACTCGCGCCGGGGCCTGTTGCGCATGGTTTCGCGCCGGCGCAAGTTGCTCGACTACCTCAAAACGCGCAACGCGGATAGCTATCGCGATTTGATCGACAAGCTGGGACTGCGCAAGTAATCGTCGTTGAGCCGAGCGCGGCAATCGAGCCCTACCTCCATGAACGCCGACTCGCTGCACGACGCCTGAATAACCTGATGATGGTCGCGCCTCTGTGGGCCGCTTCGATGGCCACCCAGCAGGCAGCTCGGTTGGCAATTGAGTGGCCATTGTCGCTTTCTGACTCCAAGGACAAACGTGCCCCCCATCAAGAAATCGATACCCTACGGCCGCCACACGCTGACGCTTGAAACCGGCGAAATCGCCCGCCAGGCAGGCGGTGCGGTATTGGCCAGCCTCGGCGACAGCGTCGTGCTCGTCACCGTGGTAGCGGCGAAATCCGCAAAACCCGGTCAGGACTTCTTTCCACTGACCGTCGACTATCAGGAAAAGACCTACGCGGCCGGCCGTATTCCCGGCGGCTTTTTCAAGCGCGAAGGCCGCCCTTCCGAGAAGGAAACGCTGACCTGCCGGCTGATCGATCGTCCGATGCGGCCCCTGTTCCCGGACGGTTTCTACAACGAAGTGCAGGTGATCGCGACGGTCATGTCGGTGGACCCCGAAATCGATCCGGACATTCCGGCGATGATCGGTGCGTCGGCGGCGGTCTCGCTGTCGGGCATCCCGTTCAGCGGCCCGATCGGCGCGGCGCGCGTGGGCTACGTCGACGGCCAGTACGTCCTCAACCCGAGCAAGACCGAACTCACGACCACGTCGAAGCTCGATCTGGTCGTCGCCGGCACCGAAGCCGCCGTGCTCATGGTCGAGTCGGAGGCCAAGGAATTGCCAGAGGAAATCATGCTTGGCGCGGTGGTCTTCGGTCACCAGCAGCAACAGGCGGTCATTGACCTGATTCATCAGCTGGTCGAGGAGGGCGGCAAGCCGCTGTGGGACTGGACGGCTCCGGCCAAGGACGAAGCGCTGGTCGCCAGCGTGACGGCCGCTGCCGATGCCAAGCTGCGCGAAGCCTACGCGTTGCGGCAGAAGCAGGCGCGCCAGCAGCGACTCAAGGAGATCACCAAGGAAGTCGAGGCGGCATGCCTTGCGCCCGACGCGTCGCCGACACAGAAGAACGATGTCAGCAACATGTTGTTCGAGCTCGAATCCAAGATCGTGCGCAACCAGATACTCTCCGGCGAGCCGCGCATCGACGGCCGCGACACGCGCACCGTGCGACCGATCTCGATCCGCAACAGCGTCCTGCCACGCACGCACGGTTCCGCGCTGTTCACGCGGGGCGAGACGCAGGCGCTGGTCGTGGCTACGCTCGGTACCGCGCGCGACGAGCAGATCATCGACGCGCTGCAGGGCGAATATCGCGACCGCTTCATGCTTCACTACAACATGCCGCCGTACGCGACCGGCGAGGCCGGCCGCGTCGGCACGCCGAAACGGCGCGAAGTCGGCCACGGCCGGCTGGCCAAACGTGCGCTCATGGCGGTGTTGCCTAGCGCCGAGGAATTCGCCTACTCGATCCGGGTCGTCTCCGAAATCACCGAGTCGAACGGCAGCTCGTCGATGGCGTCGGTCTGCGGCGGCTCGATCGCGCTGATGGATGCAGGCGTCCCGACCAAGGCACACGTCGCGGGAATCGCGATGGGTCTGATCAAGGACGGCAGCCGGTTCGCGGTGCTGACCGACATCCTTGGCGACGAAGATCACCTGGGCGACATGGACTTCAAGGTCGCCGGTACCGATCGCGGCGTCACCGCGCTGCAGATGGACATCAAGATCCAGGGTATCACCAAGGAGATCATGGCCGTCGCGCTGTCGCAGGCGCGCGAGGGCCGCATGCACATCCTGCAGTTGATGCAGGACGCGATGCCGCACGCGCGCACCGAGCTCTCGCAGCATGCACCACGCATGTTCAGCTTCAAGATCAATCCGGAAAAGATCCGCGATGTCATCGGCAAGGGCGGCTCGGTTATCCGCGCGCTGACCGAGGAAACCGGCTGTGTTATCGACATCAAGGACGACGGCACGGTGACGATCGCGTCGGTCAACGCCGATGCGTGCGATGCAGCGCGCAAGCGCATCGAAGAGATCACCGCCGATGTCGAAGTCGGCAGGACCTACGAAGGCACCGTGCTGCGCCTGCTCGACTTCGGCGCGATCGTGCAGATCCTGCCCGGTCGCGACGGCCTGCTGCACATCTCGCAGATCGCCAAGGAACGCGTCAACCAGGTTTCCGATCACGTCAAGGAAGGCCAGATCGTCAGGGTCAAGGTGCTGGAAGCCGACGAAAAAGGTCGCGTGCGGCTGTCGATGAAGGCTGCCGCAGAAGATGCGGCCGCAGCGGCTGCGCCGGCCGCTTCAGTAGAGGCGCCGGTCACGCCCGCAGCTTGACGTCAGAGCATTGCTGCAGATCGAAAGGGCGCCTGCGGGCGCCCTTTGTTCACCATCGACCGGCTGAACAGCGCCAGCGACTCGGGTTCGGCGTACCATTTGCCGGCGTGACCCGTGGTGAGGGGTGCCGGCGCCTATGAGCGAGAGTGGTGTTCGACAGCGACTGGCGGCGATATTGGCCGCCGACGCCGTTGGCTATTCGCGTCTCATGGAAACCGATGAGCGCATGACGATGGCTGCGCTGGATGCCGCGCGCGAAGTCTTCAAGGCTGCGATCGAGTCCAACCAGGGGCACGTCGTCAACATGGCCGGCGATTCGGTGCTGGCCGTGTTTGACACCGCGGCCGGTGCAGTCACCGCGGCGCTGGCCGTCCAGCGCGCGCTCGATACGTCGTCGCTCGAAGTTCCGGACGGTCGCCGGATGCGTTTCCGGATCGGCGTGCATCTCGGGGACGTGATCGAGAAGGCGGACGGCGATCTGTATGGTGACGGCGTCAACATCGCTGCCCGCCTGCAGGCGCTGGCCGAACCGGGTGGAATCATCGTGTCCGAGGCTGTGCGCGGTGCAGTGAAGAGCCGGGTCGCCGCGACATTCGATGATCGGGGTGCACAAAGCGTAAAGAATATCGCTGATCCTGTGCGCGCATTCGCGGTCCGGCCCGAGGGAGCGCCGCAACCGCAGCCGTCGGCAGCACCGATAGTCGCGCGGCGGTGGCGGCCGCGCCGAGCGGCAGCGCTGGTTGCATCGGGCGTGGCGCTCCTGATCGGCATCGGTACGACCGTGTGGCTGTTGCAGTCGAGGAGCGTTCCTCCGGTCGCGGTCCAAACCCCGGCCGCAACCGCACTGTCGTCTCCCGGCAAGCCGTCGATCGCTGTCCTGCCGTTCGACAACATGAGCGGCGATCCCGAGCAGGCGTATTTCGCCGACGGAATCACCGAGGACCTGATCACCGACCTGTCCAAAGTTTCGGGACTGTTCGTCATCGCCCGCAATTCGACATTCGCGTACAAAGGCAAAGCGCACGACGTGCGCGAGATCGCCAAGGCGCTTGGCGTGCGCTACGTCCTCGAGGGCAGCGTGCGCAAAAACGCCTCCGACATCCGCGTCAATGCGCAGCTGATCGACGCCTCCACCGGGGGTCACGTGTGGGCCGAGCGCTACGACGGCAATCTGAAGGACATCTTCGGTTTGCAGGACACGGTCACGCGCAACGTCGTCAAGGCTCTCGCGGTGGAGCTGACCAAGGACGACAAGGAGCGCGTCGCAAGCCGGGGAACCGACAACGCCCAGGCTTACGACGTCTTCCTCAAGGGCTGGGAACACTATCTGCGCCAGACACCCGAGGATTTCCGCGCCGCAATCGTCGACTTCAAGAAGGCTGCCGAACTCGATCCAAACTATGGGCGCGCGTACGCGGCTCTCGCGGCGATTTACTGGGAAAGCAACACCCGGTTTTGGGGACAGGCCCTGGGGTTGGGACTCTACAACGAGGAGACTCTCTACATGGCCGAGCAGTTTCTTGCCAAGGCCAAGCGCCAGTCGACACCTCTCGCGTATCAGGTTGCCAGCGCGATTGCTGTCCACTCTCAGCAGCTCGAGGAGGGCATCGCCGAAGCAAGGAGCGCAATTGCGAGCGATCCTAACGATCCCGACGGCTATGTTGCGTTGGCAGGCGCGCTGAGCTTCACCGGCAAAACGGGCGAGGCGCTCGACGCAATCGAGCGTGCGATGCGCCTCAACCCGCACTACCCGGCGAGCTACGTTTATCAACTCGGTTTAGCACAATTCGGCGCGAACCGCCTTACCGACGCGGCCGCGTCCCTGGAGCGAGCCCTCACGATCAGTCCCGATGACTACTGGTCGCAGCGGCTGCTGCTGGCGACCTACGGATCGCTTGGACGGCGCGACGACGCGGCACGACTGGTCGAGGCAATGAAGCGCAACGACCAGCGCGGAAGCCGCGCCTATACGCTGGATCCGCTGACGATCAGGGCGCTCGCGTACTGGTACCCCTTCGCCAAAGCGGACGACGCCAGCCGGTTCGCCGAGGGTTTGCGCAAGGCGGGGGTTCCCGAGTAACGGCAGGCGGCCGCCTCAGAATTTGAGCGCGTCACCCGGCTTCACGTCGAGTACCTTGATCGGGGCATCGCCAAGAGCGGCTTTGAACTCCGCCGGCGTGCGATTGAGGACCGGAAACGTCCCATAGTGCATTGGGATCACCTGCTTCGGACGAATCAATTCGCGCATGGCATAGGCTGCGTGCTCAGGATCCATGGTGAAATGCCCGCCGATGCATACCAAGGCCAGATCAGGCTTGAAGAACCGGTTGATCAGGGCCATATCGCCGAAGACGTCGGTGTCGCCCGTGTCGTAGATCTTGAATCCGTTTTCGAACTCGATGACGTACCCGACCGCCGCGCCGCCCGTGAAATGTCTCGCGCCAGTCGCTTCGGGTTTTATCAAGGTCATGTCCACCGCCGAACTGTGCTCGGCCGGCACCATATGTACCTTGATGCCGGGGCCGAGCGGCGTTACGGTGCCGCCCTTGTTCATGGCGATAGTCTTCGACCCATCGAGGACTCCGAGCGCGACCAGGTTGTTGGCCAGCTCATAGTTGGCGACAACGGTTGCGCCCGTGAGGCTCGCCAACTCGCCCAGGTCCGCGACATGATCGCCATGACCGTGAGTGACCAGGATCAGATCAACCTTGCCGAGCGCCGCGAGATCCTTGTACTTCGCGGGCGTCCGCAAATTTTTCTTGAGAAAGGGATCGATGACGATCACCTTGCCGGTCGTGCTCGTAATGCGGAACGCGGCATGGCCGAGCCAGAGGACCTCGACCTGTTGGGCGCAGGCGAGACCCGCGTACGCCCAGAGCACAACGGCAACAGCAGCAATTGCCCCGAGCCTTGTTCTGGCTGCGACGGACATGATCACCTCCTAGTAGCGTCGCGTGCGATGGTACAACATTCCTTTCCCTGCTTTGCGGAACCCTTCTCCACGACACCGAGAAAGGACATGCATGAGAAATCCTGGTTGCCGCAACTGGTACCAATACGCTGGCGTTCGCCACCTTGTATGCGTATCAGATAAACCGCGATTTCAACGCGCTGCGCGAGGCGGCGAAGAGCAAGCGCCTAACGGTCGCAATGGAAAATCGCTGAGATCCCACATGTTCGTCATGGTTGTAGGAGACAGCACGATCTTCTAAAATCGCTCGACGCGGCTCAACACGCCGCCTGAAGTTCCGCGCGGTTGACATCTATCACTCTTCCCGAGGTCCGTATCCGCATGCTCCTTCACGATAGATTCCGCAGTGACGAGGTGTGATGAACGGCGACAGCGGACCGCACCGACGCATTCCTGCTAGCGCGTCGGTGCGGGGGCCGGCCCCGTACGAAGACATGGTCTGGATTCCGGGAGGCACATTCCTCATGGGATCGAACGACCATTACCCCGAGGAAGCACCCGCGCATCAGGTGGCGGTCGACGGCTTCTGGATGGACCGTTACACCGTGACCAACGCGGCGTTCCGCAGCTTCGTCAAGGCGACAGGTCACGTCACCCTCGCCGAACGCCCCGTGGATCCCGCGCTGTATCCGGGCGCGAAGCCGGAGATGCTTGAACCCGCGGCGGTGGTGTTCCGCAAATCCGCGGGCCCGGTCGACCTGCGCGATCCGCACAACTGGTGGACCTACGTGCAGGGCGCCGATTGGCGGCATCCGCGTGGACCGGGCAGTTCGCTCCAAGGCTTGTGGCGACATCCCGTCGTGCACGTGGCGTATGAAGACGTCGAGGCGTACGCGAAGTGGGCCGGCAAGTCCCTGCCGACCGAAGCCGAGTGGGAGTTCGCCGCGCGGGGCGGGCTCGACGGCGCCGAGTATGTATGGGGATCGGAGTTCACGCCCGGCGGTCGGCCCATGTGCAACAACTGGCAGGGCGAATTTCCCTGGCAGAATCTGGTGACCGACGGTTACGAGTGGACCGCACCGGTCGGTTCCTTCCCGCCGAATGGCTACGGTCTGTACGAGATGGCGGGCAACGTCTGGGAATGGACGACGGACTGGTTTCAGGACCACGCCAGGATCGAGCATGCATGCTGCACGCTGGTCGATCCGCGCGGCGGAGCACGCGAGCAAAGCTACGACCCGCGCCTGCCCGACATTCGCATTCCGCGGAAGGTGATGAAGGGCGGCTCGTTTCTGTGCGCGCCCAATTACTGCCGTCGCTATCGACCCGCGGCGCGCATGGCGCAACCGGTGGACACCGCGATCTGCCACCTCGGCTTCCGCTGTGTTTCCAGAACGGCGAGCGTTGCGCGATGAAAAGGACGTAGCGGACAGGCCGTGGAAGAAGCGCTCAAGCACACCGCGGCGTATGTCTCGCTCGGCCTCGAAGCCGTGGCGATACTGATTGTCGTCATCGGCGCGATCGAAACGGTGGTCGGAATTGTCCGAGTAATGCTGACGGGGCACGCAACCAGCACCGAGAAACGCGCGGTCTGGCTCGAATTCGCACGCTGGCTGATTGCCGCGCTGACGTTCCAGCTCGCCGCCGACATCGTGCAGACGACGGTCGCACCAACCTGGGACGAAATCGGCCGCGTAGCGGCCATCGCAGCAATCCGCACGTTCCTCACGTTCTTCCTCGATCGCGACATCGATACGGTACGCGACTTCCAGCGCAAATCTGCACGTGGGGGCGACGTTGCCAAGCACTCCTGAAACAACGGAGCTGCTGAGCCTCGGCGTGGTGTTCACCTTGCTCTTCGTGACGCTCGGGCCGCTCAAGCTGCTGGGGCCGTTCGCGCAGATGACGCGGGACACCGATGAAACGACGCTGCGACAGATCGTCGTGCGTGCGTTCGTCATCGCGCTGGTCGCCGTGCTGGCCGGCGGCTTCGTCGGCCAGTTCGCTGCTCCTCAACTGGAACATTCCGGTTGCGACGATGGAACTCGCCGGGCGGCGCCATTTTCTTGCTCGTCGGCCTGCGCGTGGTCCTCGAGCAGTACGCAGCCTGTACACGCAGCGCCACCGCCGCTTCCGGCGCCGCCGATGGCTGCCGCGATGCGGATCGCCTTCCCGCTCGTCGTCACGCCCTATGGCATCGCAGCGTTGATCGTGCTCCTCGCGAACAGTCACGAGGCCGCGCGCACGGCGAGCATCCTGGCGATCCTGATCGGCGTGATGGTCCTCAACCTGCTGGCCCTGTTGTTCGTACGCCGGATCGTGGCCGGCATGATGGTCATCGTGCTGCAGATTCTTGGCGCCGTCCTCGGCGTGCTGCAGATCGCGCTCGCGGTGGAAATGATGGTGCGCGGGCTGCGGGGTCTCGGTGTATTGCACACGTAGCGCACGTTGTGGAGCGTCCGGATATGGAAAGCAGCCCAGGCACGCGGATCACATCGGCATCGGATTCGGATCGAATTTCCGTCGAGCTGTCGTCGCGGCGCACCGGAATGTCCTTCCAGCGCACTCGCATGAGCGCCGACCGCACGCTGATGTCGGTCATGCGTACGTCGCTGTCGTTGATCAGCTTCGGCTTCACGATCTTCCAGGTGTTCCAGAAGCTGCACGAAAACGGGACCTTCAAGGACGGCATGGCGGCGCGCCACTTCGGTGTCGCGCTGGTTCTGCTCGGCATCGCGATGCTCGTCGTGGGCATTGGCTATCACCTTGTCTTCATGGTCGAGCTGCGCAAGGAACGCGAACAGCTCAAGACGGACGGACTGGTGCACGCCGAAAGTCGCTTCCCGCCGTCACTGACGCTGATGGTCGCCCTGCTGCTGCTTCTGATCGGCCTCTCGGCCATCGCCAGCATGTTGTACGGCATCGGGCCGTTCGGCTAGCAAGCCGGCAGCGAACGCGCGCAGGATCGCGTACTTCAAGTCGCGGTCGCAAGGGACCGCCAACCGCAAGGAGAAAGGCATGGCAACGAACGACAAGTCGAAGTCAGGCAAGCCGAAATCGAGCAAACAGCCCAACATCCTGGTCATCTGGGGCGACGACATCGGCATCTCGAACCTGAGTTGCTACTCGCACGGCCTGATGGGTTACAAGACACCGAACATCGATCGCATCGCCAAGGAAGGGATGATGTTCACCGACTCCTACGGTGAGCAGTCATGCACCGCAGGGCGATCGTCGTTCATCACCGGGCAAAGCGTGTTTCGCACCGGCCTGTCGAAGGTAGGCATTCCCGGGGCGCCCATCGGCATGAACGACAAGACCGTGACCATCGCAGCGTGTCTAAAGAACCAGGGCTACGCGACGGGTCAGTTCGGAAAGAATCACCTCGGCGACTTGAACCACATGTTGCCGACAAACCACGGCTTCGATGAATTCTTCGGGAATCTCTATCACCTGAATGCCGAGGAAGAGCCCGAAATGGAAGACTACTATCCCGAGAAGGATTTTCCGAACATGCGCAAGATGGTCGGGCCACGCGGCGTGATCCATTCGTGGGCCATCGACAAAGACGACCCGACCGACATGCCGCGCTGGGGCCGCGTCGGCAAGCAGAAGATCGAGGACACCGGCCCGCTAACCATCAAGCGCATGGAAACCTGCGACGACGAGTTCGTTGCCGCCGCCAAGGATTTCATCAAGCGCCAGAACAAGGCCGGCAAACCCTTCTTCGTGTGGCTGAACACGACGCACATGCATTTGTTCACCCACGCCAAGCCGAAAAGCAAAGGCCAGGCAGGACGGTGGCAATCGCCCTACCACGACACGATGATCGACCACGACAGGAACGTCGGTCAAATGCTCGACTATCTCGACGAGCTCGGCATCGCCGATGACACGTTCGTCATGTACTCGACGGATAACGGCCCCCACCGCAATTCGTGGCCCGACGGCGCGACGACGCCGTTTCGTAGCGAGAAGAACACCAACTGGGAAGGCGCCTTCCGGATACCGATGGTCGTGCGCTGGCCGGGGAAAATCGCGGCCGGGTCGATTTCCAACGAAATCGTCCAGCATCACGACTGGTTCCCGACGTTCCTCGCCATGGCTGGCGATCCGGACGTCATGGAGAAACTCAAGAAGGGATACCAGGCGATCGGCCGGACCTACAAGAACCACATCGATGGTTTCAACCTGCTGCCTTACCTGACCGGAAAAGAGGAGCACAGTCCGCGCAAGCTGTTCGTCTACATCAGCGACGACGGCGACATCCTGGCGCTGCGTTATGACAACTGGAAGGTCGTTTTCATGGAACAGCGCTGCCGCGGCACGCTGCAGGTATGGTCAGAGCCGTTCACCCGCCTACGACTACCCAAAATCTTCAACCTGCGCACCGATCCTTACGAGTATGCCGACATCACGTCGAACTCCTACTACGAGTGGTTCATTTACCACGCGTATATCCTGTACGGCGCATATATCGTCGCGGACAAGTTCGCGGAAACGTTCAAGGAGTTTCCGCCGGTGCAGAAGCCCAATACGTTTACCATCGACGATGCGCTGTCGATGATGAGGGAGGCCTCGACCGGCGGTAAGCAATAGCTGTGTCCCGGGCAGCCGGCTGCACCTGACTGCCCGGGCATTTCGGCAAGAGTTATCATGACGGAGCCAGAAGCCGATTGCCATGACCCAACCAAACCACCGTACCGAGCGCGACACCTTCGGTCCGATCGAAGTCCCCGCGGACAGGCTGTGGGGTGCGCAGACACAGCGCTCGCTGGAGAACTTTCGCATCTCCGGCGAAAAGATGCCGCGCGAGCTCATACGCGCGATGCTGCTGGTGAAGCGCGCCGCGGCTCGCGTCAATGCCGAACTGGGTGCGCTGCCCGCGAAAACCGCGAAGGCGATCGTTGCCGCTGCGGACGAGGCGCTGGACGGGCGGCACGACGCCGAATTTCCGCTCGCCGTGTGGCAGACGGGTTCGGGCACGCAGACCAACATGAACGTGAACGAGGTACTCGCCAACCGCGCCTCCGAGCTGCTTGGCGGACCGCGCGGAGACGCACGCCTCGTGCACCCGAACGACGACGTCAATCGCGGGCAGTCGTCGAACGACGTGTTCCCGACGGCGATGAACGTCGCTGCCGCGGAGGCGACGACGAAGGCGTTGCTGCCGGCGCTCAAGGTGCTCGGCGAAACGCTGTCGCGGAAGTCCGCGGCGTTTTCCGGCATCGTCAAGATTGGCCGCACGCACCTTCAGGACGCGACGCCGTTGACGCTCGGGCAGGAGTTCTCCGGCTACGCCGCACAGCTCGACCATGCCCGACAGCACGTCGAAGCGGCGCTGCCACACCTGCTCGAGCTCGCGCAGGGCGGCACGGCGGTCGGCACGGGACTCAATGCGCATCCGGAATTCGGCGCGCGGGTTGCGGCAGAAATCGCGAGTGATACGGGGCTGCCATTCGTGACTGCGCCGAACAAGTTCGAGGCCATGGCCGCCGCCGATGCGCAGGTCAATCTGCATGGAGCGCTCAAGACATTGGCTGCCGCACTGTTCAAGATCGCCAACGACGTGCGCTGGCTCGCCAGCGGTCCGCGTTCGGGTCTGGGCGAGATCACCATTCCCGAGAACGAGCCTGGCAGCTCGATCATGCCGGGAAAGGTGAATCCGACGCAGTGCGAAGCGCTGACCATGCTTTGCGCGCAGGTGTTCGGCAACGATGTCGCGGTCAACGTCGGCGGCGCACTGGGCAACTTCGAACTCAACGTCTTTCGCCCGCTCATCGCGCACAACGTGCTGCAGAGCATTCGCCTGCTTGCCGACGGGATGACCAGTTTCGAGGAGCACTGCGCCCGCGGCATCGAGCCGAATCGGGCGCGGATCGACGAACTGCTCGAGCGCTCGCTGATGCTGGTCACCGCGCTCAATCCGCACATCGGCTACGACAAGGCGGCGGCGATCGCCAAGAAGGCGCACCGCGAGGGAACGACACTCAAGGCCGCCGCGCTCGCGCTGGGCCACGTCACCGAGGCAGAGTTCGACGCCTGGGTGAGGCCGGAGAAGATGGTCTAGCGCGTCTTGTCGAGCAGGGCGTCGCCCGAGACCGTCACGGTCACGTCGGTCGTGCCCGCCTCGATCGCGACCGGCGGCGCCGCGGCCATGGCCATCGGCTGCGCGCGCATCACCGGATACGGCTGGCCGCCGCTGGTTTGCACCGTCACGTGGCCAACGCGCCACGCAGCGAAACCAAGGCCTTTCGCCGCCTGCTCCGCGCGCGCCTGCCACGCCTTGATCGCCTGCTGCGTCACGTTGTCCTCGGCGTCGCGGCGCGCCTTGTCGGTGATGGTGAGGCTCATGTTGGACAGCAGCAGGCCGTTTTCGTCCTGCAGCTTCGAGAGCAGAGTCGCTGCCGCGGAGAAATCCGTCGCATCGATGGTGACCGTCTGCGAGACGCGCCACCGCGTCGGCTTGCCCTTTTCCGAGATCTGCTGCGTCGAGTAGCCCATCGTCGTCACCTTGACGCCCTGAAACGCCTTCGCATCGGCGATCGCCTTGGCCGAGGCAGCGTTGACTTGCGCCGCAGCCGCGGCGGGACTGACGTTCTCGGCCTCGGTGCGCAGCCACGCCTGCAGGCGATCGTTGGTTACCGTCGCGGTGGCCGATGCGCTCACGTTCACACTCGGGGCTGGCGGGGCGGGTGGCATTGGCGCGACTTGCGCGAGTGCCAGCGTCGACGCGAGGGCAACCAGCGTACATGCCGCGGTGAGGGTGACACGAGAATAGTTCAACCATCGATGTTGCGCATTCATTGACTGCTCCTTGCGATAAGGCCGACCCGCTGCGGTAATGCCTCGATTGCAGCCCGGTTCGACCAGGAAAAGCATCTGGGTGCGGCTTCCTGCCACGGCAACCACGCGCACGCGAGGTGCTCGCGCGGATTGAGCTTCACTGCCACCGAATCCGGGACTTCCAGCGAAAATACGTGCTCCGTGTTGTGCGTCGTTCCCGGCGGGTAGCGCTGGCGCCAGCGCGGGTAGATCTCGTAGACGTTCGATCTTTCCCAATCCTTCACGCCGCCATACGCGTTCGCATCGATGCCGGTTTCTTCGAGCAGCTCGCGCGTGGCCGTCGCATGCAATGCCTCGCCGGCTTCCTGGCTGCCCGTCACCGATTGCCAATACCCGGGAAAGTCTGCACGCTCGAGCAACAGTACGCGCAGGTCTTGAGTATGGACGAGAACGAGGGTGGAAACGGGAAGCTTGTAGCGCAATACACGACCTCAGCCTGGACTCCCGATGGCGCGAGGTCGCGCGCCACTCGCATTCATCCGACGAACACCCAGAACGGCTTGTGCACGTCGTGCCAGTATTCCGCAGCTTCGCTGAAAATGTCCGACAGCGTATCCCAGTCCGCGGCGTGCGCCTTGCGGAACGCCGCGGTATGTCTCAGCACGATCACGATTCCGTGCTTGCCGAGCCAATCGCTGTCCTCGAAGGTGTCGGCCAGCGCATCCCAATTGCTGCCGAAGTGTTCAGGCAGCCTGAGACCCTTGTCGAGCGCGGCCATCAACTCGTCTTTGCTCCCCACCCCGTGCAGATCGATTGCGCAATAGCGGAGCTTGGCGGTCGCGGCCGCGGACTTCAGTGCGTCGGGCGGCCCTGGCCAGTCGCGCACTCCGGCGTCGGCCGCTTGCGAAAGGTCGGGAACGATCATGGCTGGATGCGCCGAAAGGTCTGATAGTGATCGCTTGTATAGTAGCACTCGGCGATGCTTTGAACATCGCCCCCGCAGATGATGCGCCGTGCACCCCGATTCCGCGTGCCGGGCGTCGGGACGGTGTATTCGTGGTAGTAGCCGCGCGCGCGCGCCGGCAGGCGATGCTCGCGATTGCCGAATACGACGCCATCGCGCTCGTACGGGAACGGCCCGCCCCGAATGATGAGCTTCAACGTCCTCTGCGCCTCCCGCGGCAGTGCGGCCAGCGCGATGTCCGCCGGCGGATCGGGTGTCGAACGGACGTCGAGCGGCCCCGCGACTGCGGCGAATGCGAGCACAGCGACAGCGACCGCGCGCCAGGATGCCGGAGCGATCATGCGCACAGTGTAGCGCAGCGCGCGCGGCATGCTAACTCAGCGTGCTAACCCACCTTTAGCTGATCGGACGGCCGCACGCGGATGTGCAGATCGCGCAGCTGCTGCTCGGTGACGGCGGACGGCGCGCCGACGAGCAGATCCTGCCCGCGCTGCGTCTTGGGGAAGGCGATCACGTCGCGAATCTGATCGACGCCGGCCATCAGCATGATCATCCGATCGAGTCCGAACGCGATGCCGCCGTGTGGCGGCGCACCGTACTGCAGCGCATTGAGCAGGAAGCCGAATTTTCGCTGCTGGTCCTCGACGCTGATACCGAGTGCGCGGAACACCTTGGCCTGCACTTCCTGCCGGTGGATCCGCACCGAGCCGCCGCCGAGTTCCACGCCGTTGAGCACGACGTCGTAGGCCTTGGCGATGGCGCGACCCGGATCGGTCTCGAACAGATCCTCGTGGCCGTCCTTGGGCGCGGTGAAGGGATGGTGGCGCGCGGCCCACGATTTGGTCTCGTCGCTGTACTCGAACATCGGAAAGTCGACGACCCAGAGCGGCCGCCAACCGGGCTGCGCGAGGCCGCGATCGTGGCCGACGCGGCTGCGCAATGCGCCGAGCGAATCGTTCACGACTTTTTCGCGGTCGGCGCAGAAAAAGATCAGGTCGCCGTTTTGCGCGCCGGTGCGGGCGATGATTTCCCTGAGCACCTCGACGGGCAGGAATTTGACGATCGGCGACTGGAGTCCCTGCTCGTCGGGTCGGGTGACGTCGTTCACCTTGATGTAGGCGAGCCCGCGCGCGCCGTAGACCGCGACGACGGCCGTATAGTCGTCGATCTCCTTGCGTGACAGGGCCCCGCCGCCGGGAACGCACAGGGCGGCTACGCGTCCGTCGGGCAGGTCGGCCGCCGCGCGAAACACCTTGAACTCGACCTGCTTCATCACCGCGGTGAGCTCGGTCAGCTTCAGCGGCACGCGCAGGTCCGGCTTGTCGGAGCCGTAGTCGCGCATCGCCTCGGCGTAGGTCATGATCGGAAACGGATCCGGAAATTCGACGTCGAGCGTTTCCCGGAAGATCGTGCGCACCAGCCCTTCCATGATGTCGCGGATGGAAAGCTCGTCCAGGAACGAGGTCTCGATGTCGATCTGCGTGAATTCCGGCTGGCGGTCCGCGCGCAGGTCCTCGTCGCGGAAACACTTGACGATCTGGTAGTAGCGATCGAATCCCGCCATCATCAGCATCTGCTTGAACAGCTGCGGCGACTGCGGCAGCGCGTAGAACTGCCCGTGATGAATGCGCGAAGGTACGAGAAACTCGCGCGCGCCCTCCGGCGTGGACTTGTACAGGATCGGCGTTTCGATGTCGACGAATCCGTGCAGGTCGAGATAGTGCCGCGCCGACATGGCAGCCTTGTGCCGCAACCTCAGATTGCGCTGCATCGCCGGCCGGCGCAGGTCGAGGACGCGGTGTTCGAGCCGCACGCTCTCGGAAATGCTCTCGTCGTCGACCAGGAACGGCGGCGTCAGCGACGTGTTCAGGATCTCGATCTCGTGCGCGAGCACCTCGATCTCGCCGCTGACGAGGGTGGCGTTGACGGTGCCGTCCGGGCGCGGGCGGACCCGACCGCTGACGGCGACGACGTACTCGTTGCGCAGCGTTTCGGCGGAAGCGAAGGTCGCTGCCCGGTCCGGATCGCAGACGATCTGCACGAGGCCCTCGCGGTCGCGCAGGTCGATGAAGATGACGCCGCCGTGGTCGCGGCGGCGATGCACCCAGCCGCAGACGGTGACGGTCTCGCCAAGTCGTTTGCGGTCGATGAGGCCGCAGTAGTCGGTGCGTTTCAATTCGTTCTCCGGCAATGACAGCGTGCGGCAGCGGGCCGCCAGGGTTCGTTGGAAGTTCGCGGGCAGGACGGTGCGATCCCGGCCCGTCGCTGCGGCGGGCCGCGAGGCCTTCCTGCCCGATCAATTTCGGTGGTCGAGTGCGGGCGCCGCGGCAGGGGTCGCGCGCGCAGCGGCTGGCGAATGGGGTTTGGGCGCGACGACGCCCATCGAGATGATGTACTTGAGCGCTTCGTCGACGGTCATGTCCAATTCGTGCACGCGCGAGACGGGGAGCATCACGAAGTAGCCGCTGGTCGGATTCGGCGTGGTCGGCACGTACACGCTCACGTGCTCGCTCTGCAGGTGTTGCGTGACGGCCATCGCCGGCGAGCCGGTCTGAAACGCGATCGTCCAGCTCCCGGGATAGGGAAACTCGACCAGCAGCGCCTTGCGAAAGGCGTTCCCGCTGTCGGATAGCAGCGTGTCGCTGACTTGCTTGACGCTGGAGTAGATAGACTTGACGAACGGGATGCGCCCGAGCAGCGATTCCCACATCAGAATCAGACGAGCGCCGAAGAAATTGGCGGCGATCGCGCCGGTGAGCAGCAAAATGGCAAAGCTGAGCACGACGCCCAAGCCTGGGATACGAAATCCGAACAGGGCCTCCGGCCGCAGACTTTCGGGTAACAGCAGCAATGTCTGGTCGAGCGTCGAGACCAGAAAGTAGAACACATAGAGGGTGATGCCGAGCGGCACCCAGACCAGCAGGCCGGCAATCAGGTAGCGGCGCAACGTCATGGCGACCGCGCATTCATGGGCAGGCCGGGGCTCACGCGGACGGGGTGCCGGAGCCGGTGGCGGGTGCCGCAGGGCCAGAGTCCGACTTGGAAGCGGCCTTGGCGTCTGCCTTGGTCTCGCTCTTGGTCTCGACCTTGGCCTCGGTCTTGGCCTCGGTCTTGGACTCGGCTTTTCCGTCCGCCTTGGCGGTGTCGCCGTCCTTGTTGGCCGAGGCATCGGCGGCTTTGGCCGCCGGCTTGGCACCCGAGCTCTTGAAGTCGGTCGCGTACCAGCCACTGCCCTTGAGCTGGAATCCCGCCGCGGACAAGAGCTTGGTCAGCGTTTCCTTGCCGCACAACGTACAGGTCGACAGCGGCGCGTCAGACAGTTTTTGCAGCGCCTCGAGCTTGTGCCCGCAGGCGGAGCACCGATATTCGTAGATGGGCATGCCTGCCTCAACAATTCTGCACGAAGGGGTTGATCCGAAACAGCTAATTATACCGGAATGTGGGGGCGCCCCGCACGCCGCGCAAGCACACGATTGCTGCCGCTGCCGCGCGACCCCCGGCGTGTCCAATCCTTGCTATTCTTGCTTGGCAGAGGTGCACACGATGGCTGCATACGGGATCTGGTGGATTGCCGCCGCTGCGTTGATCGCGGTGGAATTGCTGGTCGGGACCTTCTATCTGCTCGTCATTGGCTTGGCCGTCGCGTGCGGCGGGCTCGCCGCGTTGCTCGGCGCCTCGCCACCGGTCCAGTGGCTGGTCGCGGGCGTGCTCGGCGTCATCGGCACGATGCTATTGCGACGCTGGAAGCGCCGGCTCATGGCCAGGACGCCGCCGCAGCAGGGGCTCGATATCGGTGCGCAGGTCCGCGTATTGAGCTGGGGCCCCGGGCGCACCGCGCGCGTTTCCTACCGCGGCAGCAGCTGGGACGCCGAACTCGCGGCGCCCGATACGCCGCAGGCCGAGACGATGTACATCACCGCGATGCGCGGCTCGGTGCTGATCCTGGCGGACAGCCGGCCGGCGAGCGCATGACCCTGTCCGAATGGTGGAGAACACGCTGATGGGATACTCGGTCGTCACACTGGCGCTGTTCGTCGTCGCGGTCATTGTCATCGCCAAGGCCATCCGGGTCGTGCCGCAGCAGCACGCGATGATCGTCGAGCGACTCGGCCGCTTCCACGCGGTGCTGGCGCCGGGGCTCAATGTCGTGATCCCCTTCATCGACCGCATCGCGTATCGGCACGACCTGCGGGAGATTCCTTTCGACGTGCCGAGCCAGATCTGCATTACCAAGGACAACACGCAGCTCCAGGTCGACGGCATCCTGTATTTCCAGGTGATGGATCCCAGGCTGGCCTCGTACGGGTCGAGCAATTACATGGTGGCCATCACGCAGCTCGCGCAGACGACCTTGCGCAGCGTCATCGGCCGGATGGAGCTCGATCGGACCTTCGAGGAGCGCGACCACATCAACGGACTGGTGGTCGCGGCGCTCGACCAGGCCGCAGGCAACTGGGGCGTCAAGGTGCTGCGTTACGAGATCAAGGACCTGACGCCGCCGAAGGAGATCCTGCATGCGATGCAGGCGCAGATCACCGCCGAACGCGAGAAGCGCGCGGTCATCGCCACCTCCGAAGGCCGCCAGCAGGAGCAGATCAACCTGGCCGCAGGCGCACGCGCCGCGGCGATCGCGCAATCCGAGGGTGTCAAGCAGGCGGAGATCAACACGGCGCAGGGCCAGGCTTCGGCGATACTTTCGATCGCGGAAGCCAACGCCAAGGCGATCAAGCAGGTCGCCGAGGCGATCAACTCGCCCGGGGGCCTGAGCGCGGTCAATCTCAAGGTGGCCGAGCAATACGTCGCGGCCTTCGCCAATCTTGCCAGGACCAACAACACGCTGATCGTACCGTCGAACCTGGCGGACCTGGCGGGGCTGGTCGCGACCGCCACCAACGTCTTCAGGGCACAGGAGAAATAGACGCATGCAGATCCGCGAAAGTGTCTTTCTCGTCACCGGCGGCGCGTCGGGACTCGGCGCGGCGACCGCGCGCATGCTCGTCGGCGAGGCGTGGCAAGGTCGTGCTCGCGGACGTCAACGAGACGCAGGGCAATGCGCTCGCGGCGGAACTGGGTGCGGCGTCGCGCTTCGTACGCACCGACGTCACCGACGAGGCGAGCGCCAAGGCTGCGGTCGCAGTCGCGCAGCAGTCGTTCGGCAACTTGCACGGCCTGGTGAATTGCGCGGGCATCGCCATCGGCGAGCGGGTCGTGGGCAAGGAGGGGCCACACGCGCTCGCCAGCTTCGTGCGCACGATCAACATCAACCTGATCGGCTCCTTCAACATGACGCGGCTTGCCGCCGAACTGATGTCGCGCAATGTACCCAATGCTGCCGGCGAGCGTGGCGTGATCGTCTACACCGCGTCGGTGGCCGCGTACGATGGTCAGATCGGACAGGCGGCGTACAGCGCGTCGAAGGCGGGAGTGGTCGGCATGACGCTGCCGATCGCGCGCGAACTCGCGCGCCACGGCATACGGGTGATGACGATTGCGCCGGGGCTGTTCGAAACGCCGATGATGGCCGGTATGTCGGCCGAGGTTCAGGAGTCGCTCGGCAAGATGGTGCCGTTTCCGCCGCGCCTGGGCCGCCCCCCGGAGTACGCGTCGATGGTCGGCGAGATCATCCGCAACGAAATGCTCAACGGCGAGACGATCCGGCTCGACGGCGCGATAAGACTGGCGCCGAAATAGCACCGCAAGCCCCGCGCGAATGTAGTCGCGCCTTCGTTCACTCCTTGATCATCGGCGCGCGAGTCGCGAACTGTTCGTCCTGAGGCTGCGCCGGCAATCGACCGGTCTTCGCAGCCACCGCCACGACTTCGCCCAACAGCCGCAAACCCATCGGCGCCAAGGCCCGTTCCCACAATTCGCGGGCGCTCTCGCCCTTCCTGACGAAGCACCAGTCCTGCGCCGCGATCGCGCCGGCATCCATTCTTTCCGCGAGGTGGTAGATCGATCCGCCCGCGATCGGGTCGCCGCACTTGATCGTCCATTCGATCGCCGCCATGCCGCGATGTCGCGGCAGCAGCGACGGATGGAAACCGATGCCGCCGAGGCGCGCGCGGGCCAGGGCATCGCTGCTCACGCGCGCATGGCTGTGCGCGGTAACGATCAGCTCCGTTCCTTCGGCGATCGCGTCCGCCGGCACCAGCATGGAATTTTCCGGCACGACGACCTCGACGCCGGCCGCGGTCGCCGCGGCTGCCAGTCGATCGTCGGATTGCGGCACGACGACGCGAGCGATGTCGATGCCTTGCTTGCGCAACAGTTCGAATGCGGCGGCGCCAAAATAGCGCGAACCCACGAGGGTGATTCTCACCGCTTCTCCCGCTGTCTTGTTGTCAGCTAGTCGCGCCGGATTACCGCAAACGCGGCGATGATCATGGCGATGAAGAATACGAGCATCCAGGCGGCGATCGACAGGTGCAGGAACTCCCAGCCTTTCTCCGCGCATTCACCGCTGCCTTCGAAGACGCGCCGCAGCACGTCGGTGAAGGGCAGGGTCTCCAGCATGTAGTTGAGGCCCATGCCGCAAGAAGGCACCTGGTCCTTGGGCAGCGACTGCAGCCACACCTGGCGCGTGGCGAACGCGATGCCGGCGCCGCCAAGCACGAGTTGCAGCAGCGCGTAGACGCCGGCGCCGGTACGTCCGGGATTGTGATAGCCCGCGGCGAGGAACACGAGGCCCATGCCGATCACGCACGCGCGCTGGAACTGGCACAGCGGGCAAGGCTCCAGACCGACCACGTATTGCAGGTAGAACGCGTACGCGATCAGCGCGGCGCAAACGCCGAATGCCAGGAAGTACGCGATGCGCCGGGGCGGCAGCAGGATCAGCGACAGCGACGTCAACGCGACTGTCATCAGCACCAGTCGATAGACGGTGAGCGGGGCGTTGCCGCCCGCGGCCTGGAGCATGTACTCCTGCCCGAGCAGTGCAAGGCAAAGCAGCAGTCCGACCCACGGCCAGGCCAGCGAAGGATAGCGGGCGTCGTTCATCAGGCTTCAGGGCGACTCAAGGCTTGATCGATGTCCCAGAGAATATCATCGAGCGTCTCCAAGACCGACCGACAGGCGGATCATGTCCGGCGACACGCCGGCGGCGATCTGCTCCTCCTCGTCCAGCTGCCGGTGCGTGGTCGAGGCCGGATGGATGACCAGCGTCTTGGCGTCGCCGACGTTGGCGAGGTGCGACAGGAACTGCGACCGCGTCGATGAAGCGCTCCCCGGCCGCGGCGCCACCCTTGATGCCGAAGGTCAGGATGCCGCCGGCGCCGCGCGGCAGGTACTGGCGCGCGCGGGCTGTAGTCGGCGTTGCCCGGCAGCGCCGGGATAATTGACCCACTCACGTGCGGGTGCTGCGCGAGGTGCTGCGCCACGGCGAGCGCGATTCGCAATGCCGCTGCATGCGCAGATGCAGCGTCTCGATGCCCTGCAGCAGCATGAAGGCCGTGAACGGCGACAGCGCCGGGCCGAAGGTGCGCAGCGTCTCCATGCGCGCTTTCATGGTGAAGCCGAAGTCGCCGAAGGTTTCGTAGAAGCGCACGCCGTGATAGCCGCGCGACGGCTCGGTCATCTGCGGGAACTTGCCGTTGTCCCAGTCGAACTTGCCCGACTCGACGACGACGCCGCCCATGGTGGTGCCGTGACCACCGAGATACTTGGTCGCCGAATGGACCACGATGTCGGCGCCGTGCTCGAACGGCCGGCACAGATACGGCGAGGCGAACGTGTTGTCGATGACCAGCGGCACGCCGGCCTCATGCGCGATCGCCGCGACGGCGGCGATGTCGAGCACGTTGAGCTGCGGATTGCCGAGCGTCTCGGCGTACAGCGCCTTGGTGTTCGGCGTGATGGCGCGCCGGAAATTTTCCGGATCGTCGGAATCGACGAAAGTGGTGTCGATACCGAACTTGCGCAAAAGTCACCGCGAACTGCGAGTACGTGCCGCCGTAGAGCGTGCGTGCGGCGACGATGTGGTCGCCGTTCTGCGCGAGCGTCAAGCAGCGCGATCATCTGCGCCGCCATGCCCGTGGCGACGGCGATCGCGGCGCGACCGCCTTCCAGCGCCGCGACGCGTTCCTCGAGCACCGCGACGGTCGGGTTGGAGATGCGCGAATAGACGTTGCCGAAGGTCTGCAGATTGAACAGGCTCGCGGCGTGATCGGCGCTGTCGAACACGAAGGACGTGGTCTGGTAGATCGGCACCGCGCGCGCGCCGGTGGCGGCATCGGGAATCTGGCCGGCGTGCAGGCAAAGCGTGTCGAAGCCGAAAGTGCGGTCGGCCATGCGCGCTCTGGTAGACAACTATGCGCGACCGCTTCGGGCCGAAATGACGCCGGTATTGACGCCGGCCCAGTTCAGGCCGCCGAACAGTGCGCGCGTGCTCGATCTTGACGCAACGATCCATGACCACCTCGAGCCCGGCGTCGCCGGCAATCCTCGCCGCCTCCTCGTTGCGGACGCCGAGCTGCATCCACAGGACCTGCGCGTCGATTGCGACCGCGTCGCGCGCAATCGGCACCATTTCCTCCGGCTTGCGGAAGCAATCGACGATGTCGACCGCGTGACGGAATGGAGCGCAGGTCCGGGTAGCACTTCTGGCCGAGCACCTCGTGGTAGTTGGGATTGACCGGGACGATGCGGTAGCCGTTGTCCTGCATGTACTTGGCGGCGAAATAGCTCGGCCGATACCAGTTCGCGGAGAGTCCGACGACGGCGATGGTGCGGCAGTCGCGGAGAAGGCGGCGCAGTCCCGCGATGTCATCGACCGGCTGCATGCTGCGTCAGCGGGGCGCGCCCCACGACGGCGGTCCGTTGTAGGGATATTGCTCGTGGATGCGCCGGCCGGACGAGATCTTGTTGGTGATGTCCCAGGGCAGCGAGGCGTATTCGCCAGGGCCGAAGGTGCGGCACGTCCCCTCGAACAATGCGTCGGTGCAGAACATCCAGTAGCCGCCCTCGATGCGGATCGACGATGCGCGATCGTTGAACCCGGTGCGGTCGAGGTTCGACACGACGTCGCCTTCGATGACGAATGTGCGCCCGCCAAAGCTGCCGTATTCGTACAGGATCGCACGTGGCCTTCCGGGCGGGACCCATGCTGCGCCGCCTCCACCGTAGCCGCCCACGATCGCCGCAGAGCTGACCTTGCCGCCCAGGTACCCGAGGTCGTTGTAACGGCCCGGCCCGAACTCCCGGCACTGGCCTCCCAACCCGGCGTGCTCGCACAAGCGCCATACGCCGCCGTAGACGACCGCGGCGTCGGCGCGGTCGTTGAAGTCGATGCGCTCGAAGTCGGGCGCGCCCGATGTCAGCGTGATCGATCGACCGCCGAATTCGCGTCGCTCCCACAGTTCGATCCGGGGTGCGCCGCCGCCAACGACGACGGGTGGCCCTGGCGGCGGTCCGTGCGGCGGTCCGCTGACTTCGCGCGCCGACGAGATCGTATCCGTAAACGAGGGCTGCAGGCTGCGGTATTCGCCCGGCCCGAAGGTCGCGCAGCGGCCGCGAAAATAGGCGTCGGTGCACAGTTCCCAGTTGCCGTCGCGAATGACCAGCGATGAAGCACGGTCATTGAAACCCGCTGGATCGAAATTGGATACGGCACCGCGCAAGGTGACGCGGCGGCCGTTGAAATCCGGATATTCGAACAGCGTGATTTCGCCGGCGACGGCGGTGGCCGCGACGAACAGACTGCCGACCGTGAACAGGAGCTGACGTGTCGGTGTGGTCATGTCGATTTCCTCTGTGCGGGGGCATTGACCTGGCTGGCGTAAGTGTAGCGGAAAACAGGGGCTTTCCCGCTCCGCCGGCGTAAGCAGGCGCAGGCACTGGCGACTAAGCGGAACATATGCGATCGTTGTGCTGTCTAGCGCAATGATCGATGACTGCAGCGTTCCGAGGAGACACCATGAAACGACGCAATTTCCTGAAGGCGCTGGCGGCCGGCGCAGCTGGCGCCACGCTGCCCACGCCACCCGCCATTGCTGCGACCGGCGGACCGGGCGGCAAATCGATTGCCGAGATCCAACAGGGCTGGCAGTTGCTGCTGGCCAAGGACGCCGACGTCGCGCGCTCGGTCGAGCCGATCACCAAGACCGAGGTCGAGTGGAAGCAGATCCTGCCGGAGGAGCGGTTCAACGTGCTGCGCAAGGAGGGCACCGAGCGGCCGTTCACCAGCCCGCTCAACGACGAGAAGCGCGCCGGTGTCTTCGTGTGCGCGGGCTGCACGCTGCCGCTGTTCAGTTCCCAGATGAAATACGACAGCGGCACCGGCTGGCCGAGTTTCTTCACCAGCATCCCCGGCCACGTCGTCACCAAGCAGGATTTCCTCTTGATCGTGCCGCGCACCGAGTATCACTGTGTGCGCTGCGGAGGCCATCAGGGCCACGTGTTCGACGACGGGCCGCCGCCGACGCGGCTGCGCTACTGCAACAATGGAGTATCGCTGCGCTTCATTCCGGCGACGGGGAAAGCTTAGCGGCGCGAGCCCGCAGCGAGGGGCCCCGTGCGAAGCATGGGGATCGCGCGCAGGCCGACACGCGCTTTCAAAATTCGGAACCCGACCGAGGAGGCCGCGACTAAGGGCGGAAGGACTCAGCCAGGACGCCCTCCGTCGGCCACGCGTTTTTTCTGGTCGGCGAGTTCCTGCCGCATGTCGCGCAGGCGGCTTTCCGCAACGGACGCCTGATAGAAATCGCCGTCACCGGCCTTGACCGCGAGTTCGAATTGCACGACCGCGCCCGGCAGGTTGCCCTGCCACGCGTAGTACTCAGCCTGGTGCCGGTGCGCGAGGGTCTGCTTCCCGAGCGCGGCGTAGGCTTTCGCCGCGAGCAAGTGCAGCGGCCCGTCATTGGGATAGCGCAGCAACTGCTCGGTGAGAAATGCCGCCGCTTTCGCCGGCTGCTTGTCCTTCAGCAGCGCCTCGGGATAGTCGTAGATCAGTTGCTGCTTGTTCGGGTAGCGGACCAGCGCCGCCTGGTAGCGCTCGATCGCTGCAGCCAACTGCCCGGACTGCATGAGCACCTGGCCGGCCATCCCTTCAATCATCGGATGCGGCGGGGCCACCTTTTCGAGGGTCAGCAATTCTGCCTGTGCGCGCTTGAAGTCCTGCGCGCGAAGCAATGACGCGATCAGGCCGTAGCGCACCGCGATCGGATCGTTGTAACGCTTTTCTGCCAGCGCATCCTCGAAAAACAGGATGGCTTCCTTCGTCGTTCCCTGATAGCTCTTGACCAGCGCGCGCACCATGTTGAAGTCGAGCGAGTCCTTGACCTGCCTGAAGGGCTTGCCCTGCGCGCGCGCCTGCGCCTCGGCGACGCGGTCGTAGGTGACGGGGTGGTCACGCAGGTAGGATGGGGCAGTGCCTTCGGCGAAGCGCGATGCGCGTTGCAGCCGCTCCATGAATGTCGCCATCGCGTTCACGTCGAAGCCGGCGGCCTCCAGGCGCTGGAATCCCAGACGGTCGGCTTCGTACTCGTTCTGCCGGGTGAAATCGATCTGCATCTGGATGCCCAAGCCCTGCGCGGACGCGACCGCCGCCGACGCGAGCTGACCGCCATTGGCACCGCCGGCACGCGCCGCGACGATTGCGGCGGCGAGCGTCGCGAGGGTGGTGAGCATCGCATCCTTCTGGTTCGAGATGCTCCGCGCGATGTGATGCTGCGTGACGTGCGAGACTTCGTGCGCGAGGACCGACGCGAGTTCGGATTCGGTCTGCGTCAGCAGGATGAGTCCGGTGTTGACGCCGACGTAACCGCCGGGCAGTGCGAACGCGTTGATCGACGGGTCGTTCATCGCGAAGAATTCGAAGTCGAATGGTGCGCCGGGTATGGCGGTGACGAGGCGATTGCCGAGTTCGTTGAGATAGCCGTTCACCTCCGGGTCCTCGAGGAAGCCACCCGAGAGACGGATGTCGCGAACGACCGACTCGCCTAGGCGACGCTCCTGCGCCAGCGACATCAGCGCGCCGGAGGGGTCGCCGAGTTCGGGCAGCGTCTGCGCGATCGTCGCAGCGGGCGCCGTCGCCAGGGCGATGGCAAGCGCGAGGGCAATCACGCGGTGGGCGGCGCGAGGAGTGGATGCGGGCATGGTGCTATGATTGCCGCAATCGGTGCAAAGTTTCAGGAGCGGCGCAATGCCGGGGCAAGCTTCCTATTTTACCCACTTTGATGCAGCCGGTCAGGCGCACATGATCGACGTCGCGGGGAAGGCCGTCACCAAGCGTGTCGCCCGCGCCGAGGGGAGGATAGCGATGCAGCCGGCCACGCTGGCCGCGATCCGCGGTGGCACCGCGAGAAAAGGCGACGTGCTCGGCGTCGCGCGCATTGCCGCCATTCAGGCCGCCAAGCGCACCGCGGAACTCATTCCGCTCGCGCATCCCCTGCCCCTGACGCACCTGAGCGTCGACTTCAGTTTCGATGCGGCGGCGGTGGGGATCGAAGTGACCGCGGAGACGCTGGATCGAACCGGTGTGGAGATGGAAGCGCTCACCGCCGTCGCCGTCGGGTTGCTGACGATCTACGACATGTGCAAGGCGGTGGATCGCGGCATGCGCATCGAAGGCGTGCGCCTGCTGGAGAAGTCAGGCGGCAAGTCGGGGCATTTCAAGGCGGATTAGCAGAATAGACCGCGGCGGCCTCCTTTCGCGATCGCGCTAGTTTATCCTGCGTCGCGTCGGCCGCAGCCGTGACTCGCAATTCCCCGTCGATCCCCTCGTCGCTGCGCTCGAGGGGCCCCTCGCCGGGCTCTCGCACGGCGGCCTCCTTTCGCGATCACGCTAGTTTATCCCGCGTCGCGTCGGCCGCCCTGCGTCGACTCGGCTCGTGCGATCCCCATGCGTTGCATGGGGCCCCTCGCTGCGGCCTCGCGCCGCGGCCTCCTTAACCGATCAGCTAGATATCCTGCCTCGTGTCGGCCGCCCTGCGTCGACTCGGCTCGCGCGATCCCCATGCGCTGCACTGGGGCCCCTCGCTGCGGCCTCGCGCCGCGGCCTCCTTAACCGATCAGCTAGATATCCTGCGTCGTGTCGGCCGCAGCGGCGACTCGCGGACGCTCGACCCCCACGCGCTGCGCGCGCGGGTCCCCTCTCGCTGCTCGCGCCGCTACCAGTTCCACATCGAGCCGTCTTCCAGGCGGTTCACCGGCAACGCACTCGGCTTGTACGGATACTTCGCCGCGAGCGTCTCGTCGATGTCGACCCCATGCCCCGGAGCCGTCGCCAGGATGCAGGTATCCGTCCTTGAAGAAGTACGCGTGCGGAAACACGGCGTCGGTCTCGGGCGTGTGCCGCATGTATTCCTGGATGCCGAAATTGTGGACCCAGGTGTCGAAGTGAGCGCGGCACCCATGCACACCGGCGACAGATCCGTCGCGCCGTGCGAGCCCGTCCGCACGTGGTACAGCTCGGCCAGGTGCGCGATTCGGCGCAGGTGCGTGATGCCGCCCGCGTGCACGACGGTCGTGCGGATGAAGTCGATCAGTTGCTCGGTGATGAGCGTCTGGCAGTCGTAGATGGTGTTGAAGATCTCGCCGACCGCGATCGGCGTCACCGTATGCTGTCGGATCAGACGGAACCCTTCCTGGTTCTCCGCCGGCGTCGGGTCCTCCATCCAGAACAGGCGATAAGGCTCCAGCGACTTGCCGAGCCGGCCCGCTTCGATCGGCGTGAGGCGATGGTGCACGTCGTGCAGCAGGTGGTGTTCGAAACCGAAGCGAGCCCGGATAGCCTCGAACAGCTTCGGTGCGTGGTCGAGGTATTTGGAGGTCGACCAGACATTCTCGGTCGCGATCGCGGCATCCGCGGGCTCGTAGTACATCCGATCCTTGGACACACCGTAGGTCGAAGCCAGACCCGGAATGCCGGATTGCGCGCGGATCGCCTTGTAGCCCAGGTCGCGATAGCGCGCGACTTCGTCGAGCGTCTCCGCGATGTCCCTGCCGTTGGCGTGACCGTAGACCATCACGCCGTCGCGACTGCTGCCGCCGAGCAGTTCGTAGATCGGCATGCCGGGCGACCTTGCCCTTGATGTCCCAGAGCGCGGTATCGACCGCGGCGATGGCGCTCATCGTGACCGGGCCGCGCCGCCAGTAGGCGCCGCGATAAAAGTATTGCCAGATGTCCTCGATGCGCGCAGGATCGCGGCCGATCAACGCGGGAACGAGGTGGTCGCTCAGGTAACGTCGCGACCGCGAGCTCGCGGCCATTGAGCGTCGCGTCGCCGATGCCGTGTATACCGTTCGTCGGTTTCGATCTTCAGGGTGACGAAATTGCGGCCCGGGCTGCAGACGATGACGCGGCATGCGGTGATTTTCATGGCAGGTCTGTACGAGGGTGGATGACGGAGGCCGGTGGCGCCTCGGCAGCGTGGTCCGGTGGTCCGACCACTTGACCACAGCTTAGCATGCGCCTATGATGCGGTCCAGTTGCGACATGGGCAACGGGATCGATCGCAAGCGATCATGCGCAGCCCGCGCGCGACGCTGGATGCCCGGCAAGACCTCTCGTCGTGTTCTCGGAGGACAGTACGCGTGCCACTGCAGTTGGTCGAGCCACGGCGCCTGTATCGGCAGATCGCCGATCAGATTGCAGGATTGATCGCCGCCGGCGAGTTTCCGCCTGGATCGCGCCTACCGGCTGAGCGTGAACTGGCGACCAAGCTCGGCGTCAGCCGGGCATCGGTGCGCGAAGCGATCATTTCGCTGGAAATCGGCGGACTGGTCGAGGTGCGCGTTGGGACGGGCATCTTCGTGACTGCGAAGCAGCGGCCCGAAGGGGACCGCGACGCAGGGCCGGGGCCGTTCGAATTGCTCAATGCGCGCAAGCTGGTCGAAGGCGAGATCGCCGCGCTGGCCGCGGCCGGTGCCACTACGGAAGACGTCGAAGCATTGCAGCGAAGCGTCGAGCGCATGACAACGCATGTCGACGATTTCGCGATTCGCGAGGACAGCGACCGCGAGTTCCACCTCAGGCTGGCCAAGGCCACCGCCAACGGTTCGCTGGAACTGGTGGTCGAGGGCTTGTGGAACCAGCGTGCCGAATTGTGGGGCCGGATGCAGCAGCACTTCCACACGACCGAGCTCGCGGAGCAGACGATCCGTGACCATGCCGCGATCGTCCGTGCCGTGGCGGCGCATGACTCGTCCGGCGCGCGCGTGGCGATGCATCGGCATCTGTCGCGGGTGATCAAGGAATTCCGGCGCGGTCTCGACGACGCGGCGCGGGCGGACGAAGGCGGCAAGCCGCCCCTGGCGCCGAGTGGACGGAAGAAGGCGCGCATCACGTGAACAACAATCTTTAGCAAGAAGCACCCGCCGGCCAGTTAGGGCCAACGAGGTGACGTCATATCCAGGGGTTCGTTACGTTTGCAGCTAGCCCACTTACAGGAGGTACACCATGAAGTTGCCCCAATCTAAATCGCCGACCATGCGCCGCACGGTGCTGTGCCGTGCCCTGGTCGCTCTGACCACGTCGGCCCTGATCGCCGTCGGCGCCACGTCGCTCACTGCACAGGCGCCGGCGCCTAAGGGCGGACCGGTCACGCTGAATGTCGTCGACGTCGCCGGCAATCTCGCGCTGACCCAGGACGCGATCGAGTTGTTTCAGAAGAAACATCCGGAACTTGTCGCCAAGATCAATTTCACCAAGGCGCCGGCGCCGGAACTTCCCGGCAAGCTCAAGGCGATGCAGGGCGCAGGGCGCAGCGATATCGATCTGGTGATGACCGGCACCGATTTTCTCGCTGCCGGCATCGAGCAGGGCGTGCTGATGAAAATCCTTCCCGACAATGCTTCCAAGTTTCCGAACCTCACGGCCAACTACCAACCTGCCGCTGCCAAGATGCAGGAGCTGACGCAGGATTATGGCGTGGCGGTAGTGTTCATGCCGGCAGGGCCGCTGATGGAGTACAACCCGGACAAGGTCAAGCAGGTGCCGACGACGCCGGCGGAACTGCTCGCGTGGTGCAAGGCCAATCCCAACAAGCTCATCTACGCGCGGCCGGCCAATTCCGGTCCAGGACGGACGTTCATCATGGGCCTGCCGTACATCCTCGGCGATTCGAATCCCAAGGATCCGGTCAAGGGCTGGGATAAGACCTGGGCGTATCTGAAAGAGCTCAACAGCTGCATCGAGTACTACCCTACGGGCACCGGTGCGGTCATGAAAGAACTGGGTGAAGGCTCGCGCGACATGACGCTCACGATGACGGGTTGGGACATCAATCCTCGCGTGCTTGGCATCGTGCCGAAGAACTACAAGGTGCAGCCGTTCAAGGGCATGACTTGGGTCAACGACGCGCACTACATGGTGATCCCCAAAGGCGTCCCGCCGGAGAAGGTCGCGGTCGTGCTCGATCTCATGGCCTTCCTGCTAACGCCGGAAGCACAGGCCTACACTTGGGACAAGGGCTATTTCTATCCGGGACCTGCGGTCAAGAACGTTCCGCTGTCGATGGCGCCGAAGGAAAGCCAAGACGCGATCAAGGAATTCGGTCGTCCCGAGTACGAAGCCTGGCTCAAGGACTTCCCACATACGCAATCGCTGCCGCCTTCCGCACAGGTGGAGGCATTCAAGATCTGGGATCAGCAGGTCGGCGCATCGAAGACAAAGTGACCCTGTTGTCCAGGAGCGGGTCGCGCAGCGGCCCGCGATTGGAGACAAACGCGTCGTCCCCGCGAAAGCGGGGACCCAAGTTTCGCGGTGCAGTTCAGAATAGATTCCGGCGTCCACGGTAATGACGCTCGATGGGAGGAACCTTGAAAACCGAATTTGCGCTCGTCCAAACCGGCGCCAAACGACACTCGGTGCACGCGGTTGCGCGTCAACTGACGCACCTTTCCGTTAGCGTGTTGCTGGCGGTCGGTGCCGCGGGTAGCGTTACCGCGCAAACGCCCGCGCTGCCGAAGAGTCCTGTGACGATCAATGTCGTGGACGTCGCGGGCGATCTCGCGCTGACGCAAGGCGCGATCGAGGCCTATCAGGCGAAGCATCCAGAACTCGTATCGAAGCTAAGCTTCAGCAAGGCACCTGCACCGGAGCTCCCCGCCAAACTCAAGGCAATGCAGGCGGCGGGACGCACCGATATCGATTTGGTCCTTACGGGTGTGGGCGCGCTCTCGGCGGGCATCGACCAGGGACTGTGGGTCAAGGTTCTGCCTGACTACGCCGCCAAGTTCCCCAACGTACTCGAGAACTATCTTCCCGCGGCGCGCAAGATGAACGATCTTGCGCAGAACCAGGCGCTGGTGGTCACGTTCATGCCTGCAGGCCCGCTGCTCGAATATAACCCGGCGAAGGTGAAGCAAGTGCCGACCACGCCGCAAGAGCTGCTCGCATGGTGCAAGGCCAATCCGAACCGCTTTGCTTATGCGCGGCCCGCGAACTCCGGTCCGGGCTTTACCTTCATCATGGGCCTGCCTTACATCCTCGGCGACAAGGACCCACGAGATCCGGCGAAGGGCTGGGACAAGACCTGGGCGTATCTCAAGGAACTGGATACCTGCATCGAGTACTACACCACGGGCACGGCCGCCGTCATGAAGGAGCTGGGTGAAGGCTCGCGCGACATGACCGTCACCATGACCGGCTGGGATCTGAATCCGCGCATCCTCGGCATCGTTCCCAAGGATTACAAGGTCACGCCCTTCAAGAACATGACCTGGGTCAACGATGCGCATTACATGGCCATTCCGAAGGGGCTGCCCCCGGAGAGGCTCGCGGTAGTGCTGGACCTGATGGCTTACCTGCTCACTCCCGAAGCCCAGGCATTGACCTATGACAAGGGCTATTTTTATCCCGGTCCTTCCGTCAAGAATGTGCCGCTGTCGATGGCGCCGAAGGAGAGCCAGGATGCGATCAAGGAATTCGGGCGTCCCGAATACGAAACGTGGCTGACGCAATATCCACATGTGCCGACGCTGGACGCCAAGGCGGTGGTGGAGGCGTATCGCCGCTGGGATGCAGAGGTCGGCGCGCAAAAAACCAAATGATGCGGATGCACGAAAGAGAAACTGAGGCATGAAGCACGATTTCAGCGAACTCAAGCTCGACCGTGTGACGCGCCGCTTTGCCGGCGCGGGCGGCAAGGCATTCAATGCGCTGGACGAACTGTCGTTGACGGTCAAGCGGGGCGAATTCATCTGCCTGCTCGGACCGTCCGGCTGCGGCAAGTCGACGGCGCTCAACTGCATCGCCGGACTCATGCAGCTCTCCGGCGGCAGCATCCAGCTCGACGACACGCGCATCGACACGCTGCCGCCGGAAAAACGTGGCTTCGGGATGGTGTTCCAGAACTATGCGCTGTTTCCGCACATGACCGTCAGCAGGAATATCGACTTCGGCTTGCGCATGCGGGGCGTGTCGGCGGCGGACATCGCGCCGCGCCTGGCGCGTGCGGTCAAGCTGGTGCAACTCTCAGGCCAGGAACACAAGCTTCCGGGGCAGCTCTCCGGCGGCCAGCAGCAGCGTGTCGCGATCGCGCGCGCGATCGTGATCGAGCCGCCGTTGATCCTGATGGACGAGCCGCTGTCCAACCTGGATGCGAAGCTGCGCATCGAGACGCGCGCGGAGATTCGGCGCATTCATCGCGATCTCGGTCGCGCGACGATCTACGTCACGCACGACCAGGATGAGGCGCTATCACTGGCGGATCGCATCGTCGTGATGAAGGACGGCGTCGTGCAGCAGATCGCCCCACCGCAGGAGGTGTACCTACAGCCGGCCAACCTCCATGTCGCGCGCTTCATGGGTTACCGCAACGTAGTGGAGCTCGAGGTGGTACGCGAGGAGGGCGATCGCGTAGTGCTGGCGGGCAAGGACTTCGGGCTGACCGGCATGCGCAAGCAGCCACTGGTCACCGGCCGTGCCGCAGTTGCGATCCGGCCGGAGGAGATCGTCATGGGCGAAGGCCCGGGCGGCGTAAACACCATCAACGCGCGGATCGAAAACGTCGAATACAACGGCCGCGATTCGCTGCTCGATGTGGTCACGGCGTCCGGCATGTTGCTCCACGTGCGCGCCGCCGGGGCGCACGGTGTCGGCGACACGGTACGCGTGCATGCGCCGGTCGAACGCGTGCTCGTCTATCCGGGCGAATAGACGGCGATGGCTGCCACGACTGTCAACGCCGCACGCGCGCCCTTCGACCGCGCATTGCTGCTCGTGATGCCAGCCACGGCGTTCATGCTGATCCTGTTCATCTACCCTTTTCTCTACGGGCTCGGACTTTCCTTCGAACCGAAGGAGGGCGGGTGGCTCGGCAATTACAAACATTTCTTCACGACCGACAATCTCTGGCCGACGATCTGGACGACACTGAGGCTGGCGCTGCCGGCGACGCTGATCAACGTCGGCTTCGCGCTGCCGATCGCGTACAAGATGCGCGTCAAGTCGCGTTATCAGCGGTGGGTAACGACGATCCTTGTCATTCCGATCACGCTGGGCACCGTCCTGATCGCCCAGGGCATGCTGACGTACTTCGGACCCAAGGGATGGCTGTCGCAGTTCCTGCAGTTCTTCAACCTCTATGAAGGGCCAATTCGGCTCACTCATAATTACTGGGGGGTGCTGATTTCGCTGGTGATCTCGGGTTTTCCGTTCGCGTTCCTTCTGATCCTTTCATACATCACCGGCATCGATCCGGTGCTCGCGCGCGCGGCGTCGACGCTGGGTGCCGGTCCCAAGGCGCAGTTCCGGTACATCTACCTGCCGCTGCTCGCGCCCGGCCTCGCCATGTGCTTTTGCCTTGCCTTCGTGCAGGCGTATTCGGTGTTCCCGTCCGCAGTGCTGCTCGGCTCTCCTGCCGGACCGACGCGCGTGATTTCCATTGCGGCCTACGAGGCGGCTTTCGAACAGTATGACTATTCGCTCGCGTCGGCGATCGCGATGATCATGGGCTTCGTCCAACTCGTCATCGTCGCGGCGGTCCTGGGCCTGCGCAATGCGTTCTATCGAGGTCCGGTGTCGGGAGGCAAAGGGTGAGTTGGTTTGATCGCGTATGGCGAGCATTGCTCATCGGCACGATGACGCTGTTTTTCGTCAATGTCGGATTGATGATCGCCGCGGTTGTCACCAGCTCCTTTGCCACGCGCTGGCTCGGTACCTGGCTGCCCGAAGGCTGGACGACGACGTGGTACACGGCGGCGTGGAAGGAGTTTCAGCTTGGCTCCGTGCTAACGGTCACCGTGCAGGTAGTGTTCGCGGTCGTCGCGCTGGCGCTGCTCATCGGCGTGCCGGCGGCGTACACGCTGGCGCGGCGCGACTTCATCGGCAAGCGCTTCCTGATGCTTCTGTTCCTGCTGCCGCTGATGGTGCCGCCGATCACCTACGGCATTCCATTGGCGACGGTGCTCTACAAGGCGCAACTCGCGGGAACGATCTACGGTGTCATCCTCGCCAATCTGATTCCTGCCGCGCCGTTCGTGATCCTGGTGATGACGCCGTTCATCGAGCAGATCGACCCCAACCTCGAGTCGGCCGCGCGCGTGTTCGGGGCTGGCACCGGGCGCATGTTCTGGCACGTCCTGGTGCCGCTGCTGGCGCCGGGAATCCTGGCAGCGTCCCTGCTGGTCCTGGTACGTACCATCGCCTTATTCGAGCTCACCTTCCTGACTGCAGGTTCGGACTCGCAGACGTTGGTCGTCGCGCTGTATTACGCGGTTTTTGCCGCGGGCGTGCGCGCGCCGCAATCCGTCGACGCCATGGCGATGGTGTACATGCTGGTCACGCTGACGTGGCTGCTGATCGCGCTGCGCTTCGTCAATCCGACGCAGCTGGTCTCGCGGGTCAAGGAACACCCGCAACCCGCATGACTGCACTGTCCGCGGCAACGCTGGCTGTGCTGCCAGATACGGTCGAGGTACCCGCGTACGACTCCGGCACGGTCGCCGTCGGCATCGTCCATCTCGGCCTCGGCGCGTTTTTCCGTGCGCAGGGTGCGATGTACACGGACGACGCGCTGGCGGTGGCGCCGCGCGACTGGGGCATCTGCGGCGTCAGTCTGCGATCGCCGGACGTGCGCGATCGCCTGACCCCGCAGGACGGCATGTACACGGCGGTGGAAAAGAGTCCATCGGGCGTTCGCCGCCGCGTGATCGGAAGCGTGCGCGAAGTGCTGTTCCTGGGCGACCAGCGCGACCGGGTGCACGCGCGCCTCGCCGCGTCGGCGACGCGCATCGTGTCGCTGACCATCACCGAGAAGGGCTATTGCCACAAGCCTGCGACGGGCCAGTTGGATCTCGATCACCCCGACATCGTCCGCGATCTAGCGGACTTCGCGCATCCGCAAACCGCGGTCGGCCTGCTCGTCGCCGCGCTGGAAGCCCGCCACAGGGCGCATGCGGGACCCTTCACCGTCATGTGTTGCGACAATCTTCCGCACAATGGTGCGCTGGTGCGCGGCCTGGTGCTGGCGTTCGCCGATGCGCGGACGCCCGGGCTCGCGCCATGGATCGAGGAGCACGTGCGCTTTCCGTCGACGATGGTCGATCGCATCGTGCCGGCGACCACGGACGCCGACATCGCCGAGAACGACGCTGCGCTGGGTATGCACGATGCGGCGCCGGTGATGCACGAACCGTTCAGGCAATGGGTCATCGAGGACGCATTCGCATCGGGTCGCCCGGCGTGGGAACGCTGCGGCGCCGAGCTGGTCGGCGACGTGGCGCCCTTCGAGTCGATGAAGCTGCGCCTGCTCAATGCCAGCCACTCGGCGCTGGCGTACCTCGGTTTCCTGGCCGGACACGAATTCATCTACCAGGTCGCCGCGCAGACCGAATTCGTGGCTTACATGCGCGCGCTGATGAAGGACGAGGTGGCGCCAACACTGAAACTGCCGGCCGGCGTCGATGTCGCCGCCTACCAGGACGCGCTGGTCGAGCGTTTTCGCAATCCCGCGCTGCCGCATCGCACGCAACAAATCGCCATGGACGGTTCGCAGAAGCTCCCGCAACGATGGCTCGGTACAGTGCGCGACAATCTCGCCGCCGGCCGACCGATCGACCGCCTTGCGCTAGGCGTCGCGGCGTGGATGCGCTACGTCGCCGGGGTCGACGAAGCGGGACAGCCGATCAAGGTGGCGGATCCACTGGCCGATGAGTTTGCGCGCATCGCGTCCCAACATCGCGGCGATCCGGCGGCGCTTGCGCGCGGCTTGCTGGGCGTCCGTGCCGTCTTCGGCGACGACCTGCGTGCGGCGGAGCCGTTCGCGCACAAGGTCGCCGCGTGGCTGGCAACGCTGTACCGCGACGGCGCTGCCCGCACCGTGTCCCGCGCCGCATCCCCGCCGCAGTGAAAGGCCCGCCATGACCACACTCAACCTCCATCCCGATCGGCTGTTCTCGTCCGAGCCAGCGCAGCGCGCGCTGGCGCGCGCGCTCTACGCGACGGTCAAGGACCTTCCGATCGTCAGCCCGCATGGCCACACCGACCCGCAGTGGTACGCCGACAACGAGCCGTTCGCCAATGCGTCGGCGTTGTTCATCACGCCGGATCACTATGTCTTTCGCATGCTCTACAGCCAGGGCGTGACACTCGAGGATCTGGCGATTCCCCGAAGGGACGGCGGCCCGGTCGAGCAAGATGCGCGCAGGATCTGGCACCGGTTCGCGGCGCACTATCACCTGTTTCGCGGTACTCCGACCCGCGTCTGGCTCGATCACGCTTTCCACGAAACCTTTGGCATTCGGGAGCGCCTCGCTCCGGAGTCGGCCGACCGCGTCTTCGATCAGATCAATGCCTGCCTCGCCCAGCCGCAGTTCCGTCCGCGCGCGCTGTTCGAACGCTTCAACATCGAAGTGATCGCGACCACCGAGTCGCCGCTGGACGAGCTTGCGCATCACGCCAGGTTACGCGCCAGTGGCTGGCAGGGCCGCGTGATCACGGCATACCGTCCCGACCCGGTCGTCGATCCCGAGTTCGAGGGCTTTTCCGCAAACGTGGAGCGCCTGGGTCAACTGGCCGGAGAGGACACCGGCACCTGGCGCGGCTATCTTGGTGCGCACCGGAAGCGCCGCGCATTCTTCAAGTCCATGGGCGCCACGTCGACGGATCACGGCCATCCGACCGCAGCGACATCCGACTTCGACACCAGCGATTGCGAAAAGCTGTTCGCCAAGGCGCTCGCCGGCGCGGTAACGCCCGTCGAAGCCGAAGCCTTCCGCGGCCAGATGCTGACCGAGATGGCAAAGATGAGCCTGGACGACGGATTGGTGATGCAGATCCATCCGGGATCGTTCCGCAATCACAATCCGCAGCTTTTTGCAGCCTTCGGCCGCGACAAGGGTGCCGACATGCCGACGCGCACGGACTATGTCCATGCGCTCAAGCCGCTGCTGGACCGTTACGGCAACGAGCGCGACCTGACGATCATCCTGTTCACGCTGGACGAGACGACCTACTCGCGCGAACTCGCGCCGCTCGCTGGCCATTACCCCGTGCTGCGCCTCGGCCCGCCGTGGTGGTTCTACGACAGTCCCGAGGGCATGCAGCGCTTCCGCGAGCAGGTGACCGAGACCGCCGGTTTCTACAACACCGTCGGTTTCAACGACGATACGCGCGCTTTTCTGTCGATCCCGGCACGCCACGACGTCGCCCGGCGGATGGATTGCCGATTTCTTGCGCAGCTCGTCACCGAACACAAGATCGACGAGGACGAGGCGTTCGAGCTCGCCCCGGAACTCGCCTACAAGTTGGCAAAGCGCGCATACAAGCTCTAACGCTGGCCCCTGGGGCCGTTTGCCATGCATCGGCGTTTCGATCAAACTACCTTCAGTCACCGGCCCGATAATCTTACAGTCAACTGACGCCCTTCCGATCCCATGCGCTTGCTCGTTGTTGAAGACGATGTCGAATTGGCGAGTGGACTGGTTTCCTCGCTTGCGCAATCCGGGTATGCCGCCGACACGGCGCACAATGCACGCGACGCGATGGCGGCGTGCGCGGCGTCGCAGTATTCGCTGGTCATCCTCGACCTGGGCCTGCCGGACCTCGATGGCCTCGAACTGCTGCGACGGCTTCGGCAGGGATTGCTGAAGGCGCCCGTGCTGATCCTGACGGCGCGCGATCAGCCGCAGCAACGCGTCGCCGGACTGGACGGTGGCGGTGACGACTACCTGTCCAAGCCTTTCGACATCGCGGAGCTCGAGGCGAGGATCCGTGCCCTGCTGCGGCGAGGCGAGCCCCTGGGCGCGACGCTGAACTTCGGCGCACTCGCCTTCGAGACCGCGTCGCGGCATCTGACGGTACACGGGCACGAGATCGAACTCACGCCAAGCGAACTCGCGGTGCTCGAGCTGCTGTTGCGACGACCCGGACGGATCGTCAGCAAGGCGCAGATATTCAACTCGCTCTATCGCTGGCAGGAAAATGCCAACATGTCCGCCGTCGAAGTATTCATCAGCCGCCTGCGGCGCAAGCTTAGCCTGGCCGACGCCGACGTCGGGATCCGGGTCTTCCGCGGCCTCGGTTACCGGTTGGAGAAATCGGAGCATGCCGGCGCCTGAGTACAGCCTTCGGCGGCGCCTCCTGATCAGGTTGTGGCTGCCGTTGCTGTGCGTGCTCCTGTTGGGCTCCTTCGTGTCGGCTGGCCTCGCGCTGCATTTCGGCAATATCGTCCACGACCGGTGGCTGCTGGACTCGGCGATGGCGCTGGGAACCCAGCTGCGCACCGGCAGCGCCGGTCCGCGCCTGGCTCTGCCCGAGTCGGCCGTCGAAATGTTCGAGTGGGACAGCGTCGACCGGATCTACGAGGAAGTCGTATCCGCGGACGGCGAGCATTTGTTTGGGAACGCTGTGTTTCCGCCGCTTCCCTCGGGGTCCGTGCTGGATGAACCGCGCTACTACAACGCAACGATCGAAGGCCACCCGGTTCGCGCGGTCGCGGTGACCGTTTCCGGTCCGCCGCCGGAATCGAAGGTGGTGACGATCAAGGTCGCCGAGACGACGAGAAAGCGCGAGGCGCTGGTGCGTGAGGTCATCCTCCTGATCGTCCCGCTGCAGGCGATCATCCTGCTGCTGGCGGGTGCCTTCATCTGGCTTGCCGTCAGCTCGAGCCTCGCGACCCTCGACGAAACGGCGTCCAGATTGCGACGCTACACGCCGGAAAGCCTGGGCCCGTTGCGCGATGTCGACGGCGTGCCGTCCGAGGTCAAGCCGTTGATCCTGGCGATCAACCAGCTGATCGGCAGGCTGGCGCAAGCGCAGGAGGCGCAGCAGCGTTTCGTTGCGAATGCGGCGCATCAGTTGCGCACGCCGTTGGCAACGCTGCAAGTGCAGACCGAGCGCGCGTTGCGCGAGACCGATCCGAAGCGCCATGGCGAAGCGCTTGCCGACGTGGTCAGAGCGGTGTCGCGCATGCGGCACCTGACGCAGCAACTGCTCACGTTGAGCCGCTCCGACGCGTCATCGGCAGCCATGCTGCGGATGGAAGAGGTCGACCTCGCCCAGCTCGTTCGCGCGGAACTCGAGCGCTGGGCCGATCTGGCTATCGAGCGCAACATCGACATGGGGTACGACGGTCCCGAAAGCGGCATGATCGTTTCGGGTGAACACCGCTTGTTGGCGGAACTGCTCGGCAATCTCGTCGACAACGCGATTCGATATGCGGGTTCCGGCAGCAAGATCACGGTTGGCATTGCGCCGGATCCGGTACGGTTGTTCGTCGACGATGATGGACCCGGCATTCCGCCGTCCGAGCGTGAGCGCGTATTCGAGCCGTTCTACCGGTCGCGCGACAGCGCTGCGGGGGGCTGCGGTCTCGGACTCACCATTGCGCGTGAAATCGCCGCGCGCCACGGCGCGCAGCTCTCGATTATCGATCCTCCCCATGCTGCGGGGGTGCGCATCGAAGTTGCATTCCCGGCCGGTCAGTCACGCGCCATCGGTTCGGCGCCCGAGGTGCCGGGTGAAGCACGCAAGGCAGGGGCGGTCGCGGGGATCGGCAAGGTCACCGAATCCTCGGAGTACGCCACGACATCGACCAACGCGAAGGAATGGGAATGAAGATATTTGCGGACGGTTTGGCACTTGTCGGACGCGCAGCGCTTGCGGCCATTTTCATCGTCTCTGGGTGGGGCAAGCTGACCGGGTTTTCAGGCACTGTGGGCTACATTGCGAGCAAGAGTTTGCCGATGCCGCCGGTGCTGGCCGCGCTCGCCGTCGCGATGGAGCTGGGTGGCGGTATCCTGTTGCTTGTCGGCCTCAAGGCACGCTGGGTCGCGCTGGCATTCGTTGGGTTCCTGATCGTGATCACCCCGATTTTCCACAACTTCTGGGACGTCCCGGCCGCGCAGGCGCAGATGCAGCAAATCAATTTCATGAAGAATCTTGCCATCCTGGGCGGCATGCTCATGGTTGCGGCCTTCGGGCCGGGCCGGTTGAGCGCGGATCGCGGCTAACTCGCGGGCAGCCGCGCGCTATTCCCGCATGCGTGAATCGAGCCAGAGCGTGACGGGTCCGTCGTTCACCAGCGCGATGTGCATGTGGGCGCCGAAGACACCGGTCGCCACGGCGCTTCCGAACTTGCGCTGCAGCGCATCGACAAACGCATCGAAGCGGGGCCGGGCGATCTCCGGTGGCGCTGCTGCGCTGTAGGACGGCCGGGCCCCCTTTTTGGTCGACGCGTAGAGCGTGAACTGACTGACGGCGAGAAGTCCTCCGGCGACGTCGATGATCGACCGGTTCATGACGCCGGCGTCGTCGTCGAATATGCGCAGCGCCACGATCTTGCGCGCGAGCCAGTCGCAATCGTCGTCGTCGTCGCTGGCGGTCACGCCGCACAACACGAGCAAGCCGGGACCGACCGCGGCAACGCGCTGACCACCCACGCTCACCGACGCTTCGCTGACTCGCTGGAGCAATGCGCGCATGACGGTCCTAACGGACAACCTTGCGCTCCACGTCAGCGACGCGACCGTCGACGAGCGTGACCGTGGTGATCGTGTTGGGATCGCCATCCTTGGGCAGATAGGACCAGCGATAGCCCTTGCCGCGCAGGTTGCGTGCGTCAACGTCGGGCCTGCCGATGCGCTCGATGACCTCGGCGGTGCTCATCCCGACCTGGATAAAACGGCGCTCGCTGGCTTTCGATGCATTGTTCTTCACGCTTCGCGCACGATTCGACGCTGCCACGCGTTCTGCCTTGGTGGTCGCGGCGGGTGCGGCGGGCGCCGTTGCTGTTCCGGGAACGGGCGTTCCGGGAATCACGCTGAGCGCCGGCGGATCCGTGGCGAAATTGCGCAGTTCCGTGCCCGGCGTGCACGGTGCATCCTGGTAGACGACGCTGCCGGCGCCGCCGGAGCACTTGTAGACCCCACTGGTCGTGGCGCCGCCAGGGGGCGCTGCGAGCGCGGCGGACAGCAGTGCGGCAATCAACAGGTAGGCCATGGCCAGGCTCTCCTGCGCACGAAAGCGTTTACCATACACCCTTCACCGGCCTTGAAAATCATCCTTTCGATGGATACGCGCAGCCGCACTGCGGCCCGGGTGCACGAGATCGCCCCTTTTCACGTTATGGAAGTGCAGACGGCGGCGCGCGCGCTCGAGGCCTCCGGCCGCACTGTCGTGCACATGGAAATCGGGGAACCCGATTTCCCGACGCCGGCACCGGTACTCGCGGCGGCGCGCGAGGCGCTGGAAGGCGGGGCGATCTACTACACGTCCGCGCTCGGACTCCCCGCGCTGCGCGAGGCCATTGCGCGACACTATTTCGATCGGCATGGGCTCGAGGTCTCGCCGAAACGCATCGTCGTGACCGCCGGATCCTCGGCCGCGCTGCTGCTCACCCTTGCGTTGCTAATCAACCGTGACGATCTGATCCTGCTCGCCGACCCGGGATATCCCTGCAACCGGCACTTCGTCCGAACGCTCGAGGGCGAGGCCGTCGGCATTCCGGTGGGACCCGAATCGAACTATCAGTTGACTGCGCGGCTGCTGGAGGCGGCCTGGACACCGCGCACGCGCGGGGCGCTGATCGCGTCACCTTCGAATCCGACCGGCACCACGGTCTCGCACGACGAAATGGCCCGCATCGCCGCTGGGGTCGACGCTCGCGGCGGGGCGCTGATCGTCGACGAAATCTACCTCGGCCTTTCCTACGGCGCCGAGCCGAAGAGCGCGCTCGGCCTTTCGGACCGTCTGTTCGTCATCAACAGTTTCTCGAAGTACTTCAACATGACGGGATGGCGGCTGGGTTGGCTGGTCGCGCCGGAGCGGCACGTGCGCGACCTCGAAAAGCTCGCGCAGAATCTTTACATATCGCCGCCGACCTTGTCGCAGCACGCCGCGCTCGCATGCTTTCGACGCGAAACGCTCGATCTGCTGGAGTTGCGACGAATCGAATTCCAGGCGCGACGCGACTTCCTGGTGCCTGCGTTGCGCGATCTCGGATTCCGGATTCCAGTCACGCCGACGGGGGGCTTCTTCGTCTACGCCGATTGTTCGCCCTTCGGCATGGACAGCGAACGCTTTTGCGTCGAGGCGCTTGCGGCCACCGGCGTGGCCTTCACCCCCGGCATCGATTTCGGCCGCCATCGCGCCGGCGCGCACGTCCGTTTCGCGTACACCATCGCGCAGGACAAGCTGCGTGAGGGCGTCGCGCGTCTCGCCGCATGGTTGCCGGGCCTGCACTGATGCGCGCCGTTCTTGCGGCGCTGATGCTGCCGTTGTTCTCCGGCTGCACCAGCGTCGAATACTACTGGCAGGGCATTCGCGGCGAGCTCGACATACTCGAACGTGCGCAGCCTATTCCTGCGGTCATCGAGAGCTCGTCCGACGCGGCACTCAAGCGCAAGCTGGAGCGCTCGCTGGCGATCCGCGATTACGCAAGCCGCGAGCTCGCACTGCCCGACAACGGCAGCTATCGCGGCTACGCCGACATCGGCCGGCGCTTCGTGCTATGGAACGTGGTCGCGACCCCCGAGTTGTCGCTGGAACCGCGGCAGTGGTGCTTTCCGATCGCCGGCTGCGTGAACTACCGCGGCTACTTCGACGAAGCGGTCGCAAGGAACGAGGCGGCGCATTTTGCCGCGGCGGGCGACGACGTGCACATCGGCGGCGTGCCGGCGTTCTCGACCCTGGGCTACTTCAACGATCCGATCCTTTCCACATTCATCCGGTACCCCGATCCGGAGGTCGCCCGGTTGATTTTCCACGAGCTTGCCCATCAGGTTGCCTACGCCAAGGACGACAGCGTGTTCAACGAGTCCTTTGCCGTATTGGTCGAGGAGGAGGGTGTCGAACGGTGGCTTGCGGCACAGGCCGACCCTGCGCTCAGCGCGCAGTTTGCCTCGTCGCAGCGCTACCGCGACGGTTTTCGCGAACTGGTCGAACGCACGCGCGTACGGCTGGCGGCGCTTTATGCGAGCAACGTCGGCGACGACGCCAAGCGCGCCGGCAAGGCGGAGCTGTTCGAGCAGATGCGCGCCGACTACGCGGCCCTCAAACAGCAATGGGGAGGAGCAACCGTCGGCTACGACACGTGGTTTGCACAGGGCCCCACCAATGCCAGTCTCGCCGCCATGGCGCTGTATTCGCGCAAGGTGCCGGAATTCAGGGCGCTGCTTGCCGCGGAAGGAGGAAGCCTGCCGCGCTTCTACGCCCGAGTGAAGGAACTGGCGCGCATGCCCAAGGAAGCGCGCGACCGCGAGCTCGCGGCCGCTGGCACCGCGGTGGGCCCGGGCAAGGCCGCGCGGGCGCCGCCGCCGTAGGCCTTCGCTGTAACCCCTTGTCTTGGCGGCAAAAACCAGTTATCAGTTTGAGGTTCCTTGCCTCATCCGCAGCAGACGGATGCGGCCGCCGGCGACAACGCGGATCCATCGCGGATCCATCGATCGCCCAACCAACGTCCACAAGGAGCGAATCTGCATGCGTCACTACGAGATCGTATTTATCGTCCATCCCGATCAAAGCGAGCAGGTGCCCGCGATGATCGAGCGCTACCGCGCAATGGCCACGGCCGGGGGCGGCCGCATCCACCGCCTCGAGGACTGGGGCCGCCGCCAGATGACGTACCCGATCGCCAAGGTGCACAAGGCGCACTACGTCCTGATGAACATCGAGTGTGATGCCGCGGCGTTGGCCGAACTCGAACACGCCTTCAAGTTCAACGATGCGGTACTTCGCCACCTGATCGTCGCGATGCGCGAAGCGGTCGTCACGCCGTCGCCGATGATGAAGGAAGAGAAGTCGCGCTCGCTGTCTCCCGCCGGTTCACCGACAAACGCTCCGGCCGTCGCGACGGCGGCTGCGCCTGCGGTGGCGCCGGTCGCTGCCGAAGCGCCCGCGGCGCAGTCCTGAATCCGCAACGGTGCAGGTGAATCAAGTGACGCTCGACGCGCGCCTGCAATCGCGCGACGACCTGCGGTTTACGCCAGCGGGCCTGCCGGTACTCGATTTCGCGCTCGCCCACGACTCGTTGCAGGTTGAGGCCGGAACCGAGCGGCGCGTGGCGTGCGAACTCGCGGCCGTGGCGCTGGGCCCGGTTGCGCGCGAGCTCGCGGCCATCGCGCCCGGCGCGACCATTCGTTGCCGCGGTTTTCTGGCCCGGCGCTACCGCACCGGCATCAGCGTCGCGCTGCACGTCAACGCATTCGACCTGACCACCAACGCAACTGAGCACGCAACCATGCATTCAAGCAAAGGAAACTGACATGCCCCGTCCCATGGGAAGAAACGCCAAAGGCAAAGGCAAGGGCAAGGATGGCAAGCGACGCGAGCGCGGAAACAACCTGTTCAAGCGCCGCAAGTTCTGCCGCTTTACGGCCGAGGGCGTAAAGGAAATCGACTACAAGGATGTCGATATCCTGAAGGATTTTGTCCAGGAAAACGGCAAGATCATGCCGGCGCGCATCACCGGCACGAAGGCGCGCTATCAGCGCCAGCTCGGCACGGCGATCAAGCGCGCGCGTTTTCTCGCGCTGCTGCCCTACACCGACCTGCACTGACCGGAGCCTACGACCATGCAAGTGATACTTCTGGAAAAACTGCAGAATGTCGGTGACCTCGGCGACGTGGTCAAGGTGAGGCAGGGCTTCGCGCGCAATTACCTGATTCCGCAGGGCAAGGCCAAGCGGGCGACGCCGGAGAACATCAAGCTGCTCGAAGCCAAGCGTGCGGAACTTGAGAAGGCCGCAGGTGCCAAGCTCGCGCATGCACAGGAGCAGGCGGGCAAGATCGAAGGCCTGACTATCCAGGTCACGCAAAAGGCCGGCGTCGATGGCCGCCTGTTCGGCTCGGTCACCAATGTCGACATCGTCGAGGCGCTGCAGGCGCTCGGCCACACGGTGGAGAAGGCGATGATCCGCATGCCGGACGGTCCGCTGAAGCACGTTGGCGAATTCCCGCTGGTCATCGCGCTGCATACGGATGTTCCCGCGCACATCGTCGTATCGGTGCTCGGAGATACGACCACACCCGCGGCCGCCTGACGGGCTTGGCATCAGCCGCGGGAAAGGGCCGGCGACGGCCCTTTCTTTTTTTGTCGTCGCGGCTGAACGTCTCGAGCCTCTGATTGGCGTGCGTGGCGGCTCGCCCGATTTGCTAGAATGGCCGCGCCCTCCGCAGGTTTTCCCGGCATGCCCAACGACCCTCAGCTCGAAGCACTGAAGGTACCTCCGCACTCGATGGAAGCGGAGCAATCGGTGCTCGGCGGGCTGCTGCTCGAGAACGGCGCCTCCGACCGCGTCGCCGACATCGTCGGCGGCGAGGACTTCTACAGCGACGCGCACCGCCTGTTGTACAAAGCGATCATGGACCTCATCGCCGACAACAAGCCGGCGGATGTCGTCACCGTGGGCGAGGCGCTCGGCTCGCTGAAGAAGCTCGACTACATCGGCGGCATGGCGTACCTCGGCGCGCTGGTGGAAAACGTCCCCACGGCCGCCAACATCCGCCGCTACGCGGAAATTGTGCGGGAGCGGGCGATCCTGCGCCGGCTGGCCGCAGCGGGAGGCGAGATCGCCGACAGCGCCTATCATCCACTCGGCCGCAGCGTGCGCGAAATACTCGACCACGCCGAAACCAAAGTGTTCGAGATCGCAGAGCACGGCGCGCGCGGACAGCAGGGTTTTCAGGAAATCCGCCCGCTGCTGACGCAGGTCGTCGAGCGCATCGAATTCCTCTACAACCGCGACAACCCGTCGGATGTGACCGGCATCGCGACCGGTTTCACCGATCTCGATCGCCTGACCTCGGGCTTTCAGGAAGGCGACCTGATCGTGATCGCGGGCAGGCCGAGCATGGGCAAGACATCGCTGGCGCTGAACATCGGCGAGCATATCGCGCTGTCGCTAAAAATGCCGGTGGCGGTGTTCAGCATGGAGATGGGCGCGACGCAACTCGCCATGCGGCTCATGGGCTCGGTCGGGCGCCTCGATCAGCAGAAGGTGCGTACCGGGCGACTGACCAACGACGATTGGGAGCGTCTGTCCGGCGCGCTTGGCCGGCTCAACGACGCGCCGATGCACATCGACGAAACTCCAGCGCTGAACGCGCTGGAGTTGCGCGCACGTGCGCGACGACTGTCGCGCCAATACGGCGGCAAGCTCGGCGCGATCATCGTCGACTACCTGCAGCTCATGCAGGCGGTCGGCGAGGGCGAGAACCGCGCCACTGAAATCTCCGAGATCTCGCGCTCGCTCAAGGCTCTCGCGAAGGAACTCAAGGTGCCGGTGATGGCGCTGTCGCAGTTGAACCGCAGTCTCGAGCAGCGCCCGAACAAGCGACCCGTGATGTCGGATCTGCGGGAGTCGGGGGCGATCGAGCAGGATGCCGACGTGATCCTGTTCATCTATCGCGACGAAGTCTACAACCCGGAGACGCCGGACAAGGGTGTTGCGGAAATCATCATCGGCAAACAGCGCAACGGTCCGATCGGTACCGTGAACCTGGCGTGGCTCGGCGAGTACACCCGGTTCGAGAACCTCGCTCAGTCGGGTTCCTACTAGGCTGATGAATCTCGCCGGCCGCAATTCTCCCTGCCCCTGCGGCAGCGGGAAGCGGTACAAGGAATGTCACGGTGCGTTGCCTGTCGACGCGACAACGCTCCGGCGTAGCGCGATGGTGTTGGGCGCGACCGCGGACCCGCTGCAGGAAGCCGCCAAGCAATTCGAGGCGGGCGAATTCGTCGACGCCGAACGCCGTTGCCGCGAGGTGCTCGAACTCACCCCGCATCATCCGGAAGCGCTGCGCCTGCTTGGTCGCTGCGCGTCCGAGCGGGGCGAGGCCACCGATGCGCTGCTCAAACTCGTTGCCGCGGCCCGAGCCATGCAGGCGGTTTCGCTGAGCCCTGCCGTTCAATACGCCGTGTGGACGGATCTCAACTACATGTTCACGCAGGCGCTATCCGGCATGGACACCGAATTCGCCGCGCACCAGCGCGCCGTATATCGCGTCTGGCAGGAAGGGTTACCGCAACCATCCGGCGACACCAGGGCACTGGTCAGCATCGTCCTGGTCGTTCCGGATTCAACCGAATGGATTGGCGATGCGCTGGCGTCGGTGTGCGCGCAGACCCATCCGCGCATCGAGCTGGTCGTGGTGAGCGGAAGCCATGAGGCACACGCCGCGGACCGCATCGCGCGACTGCTGCAGGGTTGCCCATTTCCGCATCGCGTCCTCACCGTGCCGGGCGCGAGCGAGCCATCGATGGTCAACGCGGGCGTGCGCGCGTCGACCGGTGCGTTCGTCAACGTGCTTGAGGCGCGAGACCAACTGTGCGCATCTCGCATCGAGGTGATGATGCGCGCCGTTGCCGGGCGCGGCCTGGCATGGGGATTCAGCAACGTCGAATTCATCGCGGGCGAAGATCAACCGATCGACGCAGGTCGGGATGCCGCGATCGGTCGCTGGCAGGAAGTGCTCGGCGGCATGGCCGAAGCGGACACGGTGGGCTTTGCCCTGGTCCACCAGACTTTCGCCGTGGTCGCTGTGGGCAACCTCTTCTTCCGCCGGCAACTCTTCGACGACATCGGCGGGTTCAACGAGATGCCGCACGTGTATGCCTGGGACTTCGGGTTGCGCGCCGTCTGGCTCGAGGAGCCTGCGTTCGTGCCAAGCAAGGAATATCGGCATCGCGTGCCTTCGACTGCGGACGCGTCGACGCAATTGCGCCAGGAAGCGGAAATGGCGCAGGTCGCCATGTTCAGCCAGTTCTATGCCAAGGCGTGCGAGGGGCTTGCTTCCGCCAATCCCTATGCGCCGACGCTGTTCAACTGGAGGATGCAGTTCCTCAAGACGGCGTTCCAGGTCGGCCACGTACTCGCCTTTCCCCTCGACCGCCTCGAAACGCTCGCCCACCAGATTGCGGAACGCCGCAAGCTCGCGGCAGGCACGGATTCCCTCCCCGGCGTCAATCTCGTCGGCTTCGCATTCGGTGAGTTCGGCCTCGCCGAGAACCTGCGCGCGCTCGTCAAGTCGTGCATTCTGGGTCACATACCCTTTGTCGTGCGCGACGTCGACATGAGGCTGAAGACCCGCCAGGCGGATCGCACCATGGGGCCCTACGTCGTCGATGAATTGAGGCACGCCGCGTCGGTCTTCTGCCTCAACCCAGACATGTTCAAGCCGATTCGTCACCTTCTGACATCGACCGCGACCATACGTCGTTACAACATCGGCTTCTGGTTCTGGGAGCTCGAGCAGATCCCGCGCGAATGGGCGCACGCCATCGAATCCGTCGACGAAGTCTGGGTGGCGACCGAGTTCGTACGCCAGGCGATGCGGGCGGCGACGAGCAAGCCGGTGATCAAGGTGCCGACGCCGATTGAGGTGACGCTGCCGCGGGCCTACACGCGCGCGGAATTCGCGCTGCCCGAGGACCGGTTTCTATTCCTGTTCAGTTTTGATTTCAATTCGTTCATCATGAGAAAGAACCCGGACGGCGCGATCAAGGCCTTCAAGTCCGCCTTCGCGACCGGACGGCGGGACGTCGGGCTGGTCATCAAATCGATCAACGGCACTCACCGCCCCGAAAAATTGCGCGAAATGCAGGCGCTCATCGACGGCGATGAGCGCATCGTCATCAGCGACGGCTTCCTGAGTCGCGAACAGGTCTTCGGCCTCGAGAGTGTGGTGGACGCCTACGTTTCCCTGCACCGCGCCGAAGGCCTGGGCCTGGGCATGGCCGAATCGATGTATCTCGGCAAGCCCGTGGTCGCCACCGCCTATTCCGGCAACCTCGAATTCATGGACCCTGACAACAGCTGCCTGGTCGACTATCGACTCATACCGATTCGAAAGGGCGAGTATCTCTATGACGACGAGCGGTATCGCTGGGCAGACCCGGACCTCGCCCAAGCATCGCATTGGATGGCGCGGCTGGTCGATGACGTAGAATTCAGGACGCGTATCGCGCGGCGCGGCGAGCAGGACATCCGGAGCCGCTTCTCGCACGCCAACACGGCGGCATTGATGCGCCACCGCCTCGAGGAGATCGGGCTGCTCTAGCGGCCCGCAACCAAGCATGGCCTTTGTCTCGTATGCGCAGAATTTCGAAGACGTGATGCTGTGGCGCGCGCTCAAGGACGTGCCACAGGGGTCCTACATCGACGTCGGCGCGCAGGATCCGGACGTCGACTCGGTGACGCGCGCGTTCTACGAGCATGGCTGGTCGGGCATCAACATCGAGCCCGTGCCGAAGTACCACGAACTGCTCTGCCGCGCCCGCCCACGCGACGTGAATCTTTTGCTCGCAGTCGGCGCGGAGGAATCCGAACGAGATTTTTTCGAGATTCCGGACACCGGCCTTTCCACGTTCGACGCGCAGCTGGCCGCCAGGCACCGCGACGCGGGCTGGGCATCGTTGCCGCGCCGCGTAAAGCAGCGACGGCTTGCCGATATCTGGTCGGAGCATGTCAAGGGGCAGGTCCACTTTCTCAAGGTCGACGCGGAGGGCTCGGAGGCCGAGGTCCTCGCCGGTGCCGGGCTGCAGCAGCATCGGCCATGGATCATTGTCGTCGAGGCGGTCGCTCCGCTGACGGAGGTTCCGGAGCACGACAAGTGGGAGCGGACGATCACGGAATCCGGCTACGCATTCGCGTACTTCGATGGACTGAACCGTTTCTATCTCGCGCATGAACACGCCGATCTCGTGCCCCGCTTCGCGGTGCCGCCCAACCTGTTCGATGACTTCGTGCGGAGCGCCGAATTCAAGGCGCTGCAGGAGCTAAAGGACTTGCGCCATAACTCCGGTCGCCAGCCCCAAACCGGCGACGTGTCGTCGCGACTGGACCGCATTGAGACGACCATGCGTGGCATGGCATCCGAGTTGCACGCTTTCACGCATCGGCCCAGCGCCGAGCAGGACGTGCTGTTCTCGCAAGCGGTTTATCTCGGAGATCATCGCGCCCTGACCTATCTGCAATCGGGGCAGAAGATCTTCGTCGATACGCGGAGCGTGGATATCGGGACGCATCTGCTGCTGGGCGGCATGTGGGAGTCGAACTATGCGAATGCGTTTTGCAATCTGCTCAAACCCGGTGACGTGGTGCTGGATATCGGCGCCAATCACGGCTTCTATTCGCTCATCGCGGCGCCGCGAATCTCGCCGGGCGGCCACGTTTATGCGTTCGAGCCGAGCAAGAACTTCTACCAGCTCGTCAAGGCTTCGGTGAGCGTGAATGGGCTCGGCAACGTCATTTCGGTGGCCAACCTTGCGCTTGGCGACTCCGATGGCGAGGTGACCCTCGCCTACGACCCGCAGTGGTCAGGCGGCGGACACCTCGAGCTCGGCAAGGCGGCGAGCGGGAATCCGGATGACGCGGGCGGGCTCGAGCGCGAAACGGTGAAGTCGGTTGCGTTGGACCACTATCTCGGCGAAAAGGTCGCCAAGGTCGATGTCATCAAGATGGACATCGAAGGAGCGGAAGGACTTGCGCTGAAGGGCATGTCCGGCATCTTCGATCGATCCCGAAACCTGAAGATGATGATGGAGTTCTGTCCGACGATGATGGCGCGCTTCGAATACGACGCCAAGTTCGTCGTGCAGTTCCTGGAATCGCGCGATTTCATGTGCTGGGAAATCGGCGTCGATGGCGGACTGATACCCACCCGCTGGCAGAAGCTCCTGCAGGAACCGGACGCGATCCGCAACGTGATCGTGTCGAGGCAGGGACTCGGTTAGCGATCGCTTCGGCGTCACGGCGCCGGTGCAGTCATCTCCCACGGCAGGTTGCGCGTCAGCAGCACGTTGAGCAGGTTGTCCTGGAAGTTCACGTTGCCGGTCAGCCGGTCGTGACGCTCGCACAGGAAGAACCAGTACGCGATCGGGAGGAAGCTGTCGTCGTGCTGCGGCGCCGTCGGGTCGAGCGTCTCGCGCGCGAGCAGCGATGGCTTCGTCACGCGACCGTCGCCGGGCTCGAGCATCAGCTCGTCGTAGTGGCACGCCCGGCGACGGCGCCTGTGGATGTCCTCCGGATGTCAGGCGCACGCGGGCGTGCCTTCGTCGTCCTCGAGGGCGAGCCGCGCCGGCGTGAGCTCGCAGTCGCCGCCGAACAGCACGTAGCGAATCGGCGTCGCGGGCTCCGGGCGTCGACAGCAGCCACACGAAACGCCGCGCGCGCTCGAGCCGGTAGCGCGAAGTAGCGACGGCAGCGCGTCAGATAGGCGTCGGCGTCGCGCGCCCGCGCGCCGCCCGGATGCGCGCGTCGACCGCGGGATCGAAAATCGACCAGCGGTAGCGCCGCCACGTCTCGCCGTCGAACAGATCGTCGTCGACGCGCGTGGCCCTCGGTGTCGATCAGCCACGTCACGATCGGATGCGGAAAGAGCTGGTAGCCGCGACGGCATCGTCGCCAGCACCTCCGGCGGGATGCGTCTGAAGCCGATCGGCTCGCCGTCGAGAAAGGCGTGCAGCGATGCCGCCGAGCCGAAGTTCGGCGTGCCGAGCAGGATCAGCTTGCGCACGCGCGCGGTGCCGTACAGCGTGACGAGCTGCGTCGCGTCGCCGTCGAGCACGTCGACCGTCCCGTAGCGCAGGTAGTAGCGCGGCGACCAGTCCGCCCATGCTGTGCGCGACGATGTCGACCTTGAGCGCGGGATCGCCGTAGTCGCGGCGGATCGCTCGATCAGCGCGGTCGAGCTCGCGCGCGTGAACGACGTTGTCCTGGCGCCAGTCGTAGGGAAAGACGTAGTAGCGGCGCTCGCCCGGTGCGCGGGACTTCGCCCGGCTGGCCGCGCACGTAGCCGCCGAAGCGCTGCAGCGTGCTCGATGATCGGGCCGTAGAAGTCGTGGCCGAGCACGTGCGTCGGCGATGTCGTAGGCTTCGAGGTTATCGGCATGACTTCGCAGCGTCTCCGGATCGAAGTCGAGTGGCGAGTTCGCGGTAGTCGCCGAACAGGATCATTCGCGTGTTGCCTGGCCAGACTTCGACGCCGGTGACCCGGTGACGGAGTTTCGAGCCGAAGGCGCCCGGAATTACGATGACCGGCGTCGTATCCGGTGCTTCGGTGCCGACGCGATAGAGTCGACCAAGATCGGGGCGCGACGGCGGCTGCGCACAGGCGATCAGCAGTGCGCACAGCGCGACCGTCGCCAGGTATCGCGGGAGCCGCCAGGATGGAAGCACCGCGCATTGTAGCGCTGCGATCAAACCGCAAGCGCAAATACGCGGTGCGACGCTACAGGATCTCCGCCGCGTGATCCGCCAGGCGCGAGCGCTCGCCGCGCATCAGCGTGATGTGGCCGGAGTGCGACCAGCCCTTGAACCGGTCGACCACGTAGGTCAGTCCCGAACTGCCCTCGGTCAGGTACGGCGTGTCGATCTGCGCGATGTTGCCCAGGCACACCACCTTGGTGCCGGGACCGGCGCGCGTGATCAGCGTCTTCATCTGCTTGGGCGTAAGGTTCTGCGCCTCGTCGATGATCAGGAACTTGTTGATGAAGGTGCGCCCGCGCATGAAGTTGAGCGACTTGACCTTGATGCGCGACCGAATCAGGTCGCGCGTCGCAGCGCGACCCCATTCACCGGCTTCGTCGTCGGTCTTGTTGAGCACGTCGAGGTTGTCCTCGAGCGCGCCCATCCACGGATTCATCTTCTCCTCTTCGGTTCCGGGAAGGAAGCCGATGTCTTCGCCGACCGGCACGGTCACGCGCGTCATGATGATCTCGGTGTAGACCTTGAATTCCAGCGTGAGCATCAGCCCCGCCGCGAGGGTCAGCAGCGTCTTGCCCGTTCCCGCCTGCCCGAGCAGCGTCACGAAGTCGATCTCCGGGTTCATCAGCAGGTTCAGCGCGAAATTCTGCTCGCGATTGCGCGCGACGATGCCCCACACGTTGTTCTTCTGGTGCGTGTAGTCCTTCAGCGTCTGCAGCAGCGCGGTGCGGCCGGCGACTTCCTTCACCTTGGCGTATAGCGCAGTCTCGCCCGGACCCTTCGCCTCCTGGTAGACGAATTCGTTCACCAGCAGGCTGGCGCAAAGCGGGCCGGTGACGCGGTAGTAGGTGTGACCGCCCTGTTGCCACGATTCCATGCCCTTGCCGTGGCGGTCCCAGAAATCCCCGGGCAGCTCGCGCATGCCGCTGTAAAGAAGGTCGGTGTCCTCGAGTACCTTGTCGTTGGAGTAGTCCTCGGCGGCGATGCCCAGCGCGCGCGACTTGATGCGCATGTTGATGTCCTTGGACACCAGGATCACATTGCGCTTCGGGTGCGCGTTCCGCAGGTGCATCACGACGGCGATGATCTGGTTGTCAGCCTTGCCGCCGGCCAGCGACGCGGGCAGGACGGTCGAGATCGCCTCGGTCTGCAGGAACAATCGTCCGGTGGCGGCGCCGCCGCTTTGCGCCTTGAGCGGGATGCCGTCGGCGATGCCGTCGGGATTGATCGCCATGGCGGCGGTTACCAGTTCGTCCAGGTAGCGCGTCGCCTGGCGGGCATTGCGCGCGACTTCGCTGGTGCCTTTCTTGTTGTTGTCGAGTTCCTCGAGCGTGAGGATCGGCAGGTAGATGTCGTGTTCTTCGAAGCGGAGCAGGCTGGTGGGGTCGTGCATGAGGACGTTGGTGTCCAGCACGAAAAGCTTGGGGATGGACGTCTTGTTGGATTTGGTGACGTGTAGCGCGGGACGTAGAGTGCGCTCGACCATGGGCCTCCTTGGGGCATGTGGGCAGGGCGACTCCATGCTAGCCAGCCGCCCTAACGAATACAAGTAGTTGTGGTCGGGCAGGTGTCCGGACCACAGATTTTGTGGTGTAAAGGGGACACTGCCTCTACCCCATCCGATCGTTGAGTACACAGAGCGACCTGTCCCCCTTGCCGTGCTGTCGCGAATATTTACATTGAGCGCGCCAAACTCAGCGTCCTGGGTTGCGAACGTGGGCTCCGTGATTTGTTTTCAAAGGAACTCTTATTACTGGCACGCGATATGCGAGTCAAGGTGCGACGACCCAGCGGGTCGGTTTCTTCCCGTAGAAGGAACTCTGATGCTGAAGATTGAAGTGTACAACCACGATGACATCGGTGATCCGCCGGCTAGCGTCGCTACCGACGAGGAAATCGAGTTGGCGGACCAGTTGCGACGTCAACTCGAGGAGCGATACCTCGGGCCTTCGGCACAAAGCTCACCGTTGCCGGTCCGTCCGGACAAAGACCATTGATTCGATCCATAGTGCGCTGCCTGCTGTGTGGCGCGGGGTCGCCGGCTGCGCGAGCAATCTGAGGCTTGAAACTCTTTCTGGTTCAGCGTAGCTTGAAAACGTAGAAGGCGTGATCGGTGCTCGTGGACAGCGCAACGGCGGCGCAATCCGGGCTGTGGAGTGGAGTGTCACCGAGCCGGATGCGCTCCGGAGTGGACATCTGCGGGTTCTCACCGAGGCTGCGGCATTCGACGAGAGGGGGGTAATCTATAGATGACATTCATTACAGTTCGACCCCGAAGCCGGTAACCAAACCCCGGCACACGTTGCGGTGACGCGACGAAATGCAACCACAGCGATGTGGTGACCTTGCGAAGCCCCGCGATTACCGCGGGGCTTTGTGTTGGGGGAATTGCACTTGACGTGGCGGCAAAGTGCGGCGACAGTCAATCCACCCGATCGTCAGTTCCCGCGACAAGCGGACAAGCGACTGCGCCGCTCCTTGTCCCCGAAGGCGAGGTCGTGTTGATCGAAGGGGAAGTCGAATGACCAACCGACGCACGGCTAACGTCGCGCTGGGATTGATCCTCCTGTTGCCGGGCCTTGCGGCACGAAGCCAGCAGCGTACTGTCCGTTTGGGCTGGTTGTTGAACACGAACCCACGCAGCGCGTCGTTCAACGTAGCCTTCGAGCGACGCATGAGGGAACTCGGCTACGTTGAGGGAAAGAACCTGATCATCGACGACGTGTATGCCGAGGGGAAAGTGGAGCGGTTTGCGCCACTGGCCCGTGAACTCGTAGCTCGCAAGCCCGATGTGCTGTTCATGAGCGGCCCCGAGGCGCCTTTGAAGGCGCTCAGCGAGGCTACCCGCACCATTCCAATCGTCGTTTGCGCCGTCGACTTCGACCCGGAAGCGACCGGCTACGTGAAGAGTCTTGCTCGGCCGGGCGGAAATGTCACGGGGGTCCATGTCCAGCAGATCGAGGCGACGGCCAAGCGACTGGAATTGATGCACCACCTGGTGCCCTTGGCGCGGCGCATTGCCGTGCTGTCGGACGACTTCACCGTGGACCAGCTCGAGGCAGCGCAAAAGACCGCGAAGGTCCTGAAACTGGAATTGCACGTGCTGCCGATGCGGAACTACCCGTACGACTACGTGCCCTTGCTTCAACAGGCGCGCGCGGCTCGAAGCGAAGCGATGCTGGTTCTGATGTCGCCGCGTGTGTTCCCCGGTCGCGAAAGCCTCGTGGCCGAGGCCCGCAAGCAAGCGTTGCCTGCGGTGTATGGCCTGACCCACTATGTCGACGCGGGCGGGCTCGCTTCGTACGGCGCCTCGCTCGATGCCCTGTTCGTGCGCGCGGCAGAGTACGTCGACAAGGTCATCAAAGGCGAGGCGCCGTCGACCACACCGATGGAGCAGCCGCGCGAATTCGATCTCGCGATCAACCTCACGGTTGCGAAAGAGCTTGGGATCAAGGTTCCTCAATCCGTGCTCCTGAGGGCGACCAAAGTCATCGAGTAGAACCGTCGACTTGGTCCTTCGCAGCCTGCAGCGATTGCTGAACAATAAACGCTGGACCAATAGGACCCTACGTCCTACTGGCGGCCCTGACCTGGCGGTGGGTTGCGGCATCTATCGAACGTCTCCTTTGAATCAGCAAACGGCTGCTGTGGGTCGAAAGCAGAGCGGGGTTCGCGCGCGGTGCTCAAATTCGGCCATGGCATAGTATCGTCGGTCGAAAGTTGCGATTGTCCGGAAAGGGTCGGACGCGTAAAATTTTGACATGGGTACGAAATACAGGATTGAACTGATAAGCGCGCGGCGCTACGAGGCGAGTGACTGCTCGTCCAATGTCGTGCACTACGCTAACTTTTCCGAGCGATGGTACAGGAACGCCAAATGCGAGGCGGCGGGAACAGATGGATACAATTCGACGCGGAAGGAAATCATCTCCGCGGCGTCATTTCTCGAAACGTATATATTCGAGTGGGCACGAACCCTCGCTACCAACAGGCTCGACAAATACTTCCCGCCGACGCCAAGATTCCAGATTGACCCAAGATTTAAGCGGGCGCTAACGAACAAGTGGAAACAAATCCCCGCCGAACTCTACGCAGACAAGATCATTCCCATACATCCGAAACTTAAGCTCGTGCCATTAGGTAGGCTAGTGAAATATCGCCATCGCTTGATGCACGCCCCAGCCAGCCGACCTAGAACCGCGTGCACGTTGAATGGGAAAGTGGCAGTCCAGACTTTCGGCGAGCTGGAATCAATCGCGCATGGATGGGCACTCGACGTAGCGCGGCGACTCGTACTTGACCTCCATCACCAGCTAGGGACCGCACCGCCAGCCTATCTTTGAAGCATCCAACGGTCATGCTGCCCTCGAACGCGCACGGAGCGGTCTTATAGCGTCTTGACGAAGTCCAGCGCTTCCTGCGCGTGACCAGGCACCTTCACGCCGCGCCATTCCCGCGCGAGCTTGCCCGAGGCGTCGATCACGAAGGTGCTGCGCTCGATGCCGCGCACCTTCTTGCCGTACATGTTCTTCATCTTGATGACGCCGAATTGCGCGCAGAGCTTCTCGTCCGGGTCGGAGATCAGCTCGAACGGGAACTCCATCTTCGCCTTGAAATTCTCGTGCGACTTGAGGCCGTCACGCGAGACGCCGACGACGACCGCGCCGGCCATGACGAACTGGCGATGGAGGTCGCGAAACTGCATGCCCTCCGTGGTACAGCCGGGCGTGTTGTCCTTCGGATAGAAATAGAGCACGACCGCATGACCCTTGTGCGCGGACAGCTTGAAATCACCGCCGGTCGCGGCGGCGGAAAAGTCAGCGACTTTTTTGCCGAGCATGGTTTGCCTCCGATTCAAATGTGATATTCACATCGCCGAGAAACTCCCGGCCTTGCACGAGCAACGTACCGCTTCGCCCCGGTACCGTGCCTGGGCTGACCTCGTGGCGCGGCAAGGCCAGCGGTTGCACGGTCTCGTAGAGTCGTCGCAGCGAGGTGACATCGTAGCCTTGTGCCTTCCAGCCCGAGATCAGCGCCTCGAGTACCGGCGACAGCAGCATGCCTTCGAGTTCGGCGTGGAGTGTGAACACGTGCCCGTGGCCGTGCGCGGGAGGTGACGCGGTTTGCGCCAGCAGCCGCGGCGCGACGTTTTCCGGCGTGATGCCGTCGGTGCCGATGAGCTCGTCGAGCGTCGGCAGCGTCGTCGGAAACTGGGGACAACGAATCAGCTCCGCGTTCCATGTGGGCAGGTGCGGACGCACGCCGCGGCCATCCGAGCAGTAGTCGAAGCCCAGCGTCTGCGTGAGCCGAAGCGCGTGCACGTTCATCTGCCAGCCCGCGGCGCCGTGAGTGCGCGGAGGTTCCTTGAAAATGTCGGCGAAGCGTTCGCAGGCCAGCAGCATCTGCCGCCCCGTCCACTGCGCGTCCGCGCCCGCGACGCCGTCCTGCCATTTGGTGTGATCCCAGCAATGCAGTCCGACCTCGAAGCCTTCGTCGCGCACGTGACGCATCACGTCGCCGCCACGTTCGCCGATGTCGGGTCCCGGCAACAGCGTGCCGTAGAGCAGCGTCTTCACGCCGTAGTGGCGGACCACGGAGGTGCGCTGCACCTTGCCGAGGAAGCCCGGACGGAACACGCGCTTGATCGCGCGGCCGGTGTGGTCCGGGCCGACGCTGAACAGGAAGGTCGCGCCGACGCCGTGGCGCCGCAGGATCTCGACCAGGCCCGGCACGCCCTCACGCGTGCCGCGCAGCGTGTCGACGTCGATCTTGAGCGCGAGGATCATGCCCCGCGGTCAGTCGACGAGGCGCCGCGCCTCGCCGACCTGGCCGCGATACGCATCGAAAATGTGCTTCAGCGATTCCGCCATCGTGACCTTGGGCCGCCAGTCGAGGTCGGCGCAGGTGTTGGAGATCTTGGGCACGCGGTTCTGCACGTCCTGGTAGCCCTTGCCGTAATAGTCCTCGGCGGTGGTCTCGACCAACGCGACATTCTTCGCGCTGTCACGGTACTCGGGGTACGTCAGTGCGAGGTCGAGCATCATGCGCGCCAGGTCCCGCACCGAGTAGTTGTTCGCGGGATTGCCGACGTTGTAGATCTTGCCGCTGGCGATGCCGCCGGCGTTGGCGATGATCTTTACCAGCGCAGCGATGCCGTCGTCGATGTACGTGAACGTCCGCTTCTGCGTGCCGCCGTCGACGAGCTTGATCGGTTCGCCGCGAACGATGTGGCCGAGAAACTGGGTGATGACGCGCGAGCTGCCTTCCTTCGCGGTGTTGATCGAATCCAGTCCGGCACCGATCCAGTTGAAGGGGCGGAACAGCGTGTAGTCGAGCCCCTCCTGCATGCCATAGGCGTGGATCACCCGGTCCATGAGCTGCTTGGCGCATGAATAGATCCAGCGCGGTTTGTTGATCGGGCCCAGGACCAGGTCGGAGGTCTCCGGATCGAATTCGCTGTCGCGCGACATGCCGTAGACCTCGGAGGTCGAAGGGAACACGACGCGCTTCTTGTAGCGCACGCAAGCGCGGACGATCGGCAGGTTCGCCTCGAAGTCGAGCTCGAACACGCGCAGCGGCTCGCGGACGTAGGTCGCGGGCGTCGCGATCGCCACCAGCGGCAGCACCGTGTCGCACTTCTTGATGTGATACTCGATCCACTCGCGGTTGATGGTGATGTCGCCTTCGAAGAAATGAAAGCGCTTCTCCTGCAGCAGGTCCGAAATCCTGTCCGTCTGCATGTCCATGCCGTAGATCTCCCAGTCGGTCGCCGCGACGATCCGCTTGGTCAGGTGATGGCCGATGAAGCCGTTGACGCCGAGGATGAGGACTTTTTTCATGGGGTCGGGTGCTCGTGGTCAGCGCACGCTTCGGGGAGGACTCCGGAACAGCCGTGAGGGTACGGGAAAAGACCCGGGAACGGCAATTCGATCAGGCGCCGGGGCGCAATGGCGACGATCCGAGCAGCAGTGCCAGGTCGGCGGCGCCGAGCGGGACACCGTCGACTTCCAGTTCCAGCACCGCCAGCGTCCCGCCGCCGCCGCAACGCGCGACGATGGCGCCGCCATCGACGACCAGCGCCGCAGCACCGCGCGTGGTCGCGTCGATCAGCCGCGTGCGCAGGATGCGCGCCGGCCGGCCAGCGAGCACTGTGCGCGCTCCCGGATAGGGTGGCGCCACCGCGCGCACGAGGTTGTGGATCGATCGGGCGTCCAACGACCAGTCGATGATTCCGTCGTCCGGCCCGCGCCCTCCGAAATAGCTGCCCTGGCTCAGGTCCTGCGGCACGCGCGGCGCATTGCCCGCCGCCAGCGCCGGCATCGTCTCGTCGAGCAGCGAGGCCGCGGCGAGCGTCACCTTGTCGAACACGTCCTTGGCCGTGTCGTCGGGCAGGATCGGTACCGCCCGCTGCGCCACGATGTCGCCGGCGTCCGGCTTCTCGGTCATGTAGTGCAGGGTTGCACCGGTCTCGGTTTCACCGTGGATGATGGCCCAGTTGATCGGCACCCGGCCGCGATACTTCGGCAGCAAGCGATCCGTGCATGTTCAACGCGCCGCGCGGCGCCAGCGCCAGCAGCGGCACGCCGAGCATGAGCCGATAGTAGAAGGAGAACACGAAGTCCGGCTTGCACGCGGCGATGCGCGCCATGATTTCCGGCGCATTCGGATCCTGCGGCGCGATCACCGCGATGCCGCGACTGGACGCGGTTCGTGCGACGCTGTCGAACCAGATCGTCTCGCCGGGACGGTCGTCGTGCGTGAGCACCAGCGGCACCTCGACGCCCTGCGCCAGCAACACCTCGAGACAGCGGACGCCGACGTTGTGATAGGCGCAGACGACGGCGCGGGTCATCGCGGCAACGGACCCTAGCGCTCGTCCGCCGATTCGTCCAGCACTGCCTCGATCATGAACCGCGGCCGCTGGCGCACCTGCTGGTAGATGCGGCCGACGTACTCGCCGATCAGGCCGAGGCCGAACAGCAGCATCCCGATCAGGAAAAACGCCAGAATGTCGCGATCCCACAGCGTCGACATCCCTTCGCGCCAGCCCGACAGCACCAGCCGGTCGGCGATGACGATCAGGTAGGTGACGAGTGCGGCGGCCGACACCATCATGCCGAACATCGAAAACAGCTGCAGCGGCACCAGCGAGAACCCGGTGATCAGGTCGAAATTGAGCCGGATCAGCCGATAGAGCGAATACTTGGATTCGCCTGCGGCGCGCTCCGCGTGGTCGACGTCGACTTCGGTCGGATTGAACGCGAAGGTATACGCCAGCGCCGGGATGTAGGTGCTGACCTCGCGCGAAGCGACGATGGCGTTGACGATGTCGCGGCTGTAGGCGCGCAGCATGCAGCCCTGGTCGGTCATCTTGATGTGGGTGATGCGCTCGCGCATGCGGTTCATGGCCTTCGACGCGAGACGTCGCCACCAGAAATCCTCGCGCGTCCGGCGAACGCCCCCCACGTAGTCGTGGCCCGCGTCCATCGCGGCGAGCAGCTTGGCGATTTCCTCCGGCGGATTCTGCAGGTCGGCGTCGAGCGTGACGATGCGCTCACCGCGGCAGCGCTCGAAGCCGGCGATGATCGCCATGTGCTGGCCGTAGTTGGCGTTGAACAGGATCACGCGCGTGACGTCGGGCCGCCGCGCGAACTGTTCCTTCAGCAGCGCGGCCGAGCGGTCGCGGCTGCCGTCGTTGACGAAGACGACCTCGTAGGCCGCGCCGAGCCGGTCGAGCGCCGGGTAGAGGCGGTCGAACAGCGTCTGCAGCCCGGCCTCCTCGTTGTAGACCGGAATGACGATGGAAACGCGTGCGGAGACGCGCGGCGTCGGCATGGTCATTTTCGCGCCGAGGCGATGACCTCGCCGACGGCCTCGCACACGCGGTCGACGTCGGCCTCGTCCATGCCGGTGTGCAGCGGCAGCGTGACGGTCTCGCGGGCGATGCGCTCGGCGTTGGGGAACTGTCCCTCGCGTCCGCCGTGCGCCCGGCCGAGCGTGCACAGGTGCAACGCCTCGTACGACATGCCGGTGGCGATCCCGCGCGCGTCGAGCGCATCCCGAAACTGGCGCCGCGTGATGCTGAGACGATCGAGCGGCAACAGGATGCAGAACATGTTCCAGGTGTTGCCGTCGTCCTCCGGCGTTCGAGGCCGGGGTGGCAGTACGCACGCCGGATCCGTTGCCAGGCGCTCGAAGTAGCGATCCGCCAGGCGCCGTCGCCGCGCGAGGAATTCCGGGAGCCGCTCGAGCTGCGCGCAGCCGATGCGTGCGTTCACGTCCGGCAGGTTGAACTTTCCGCCGGGGAACGCGACATCGCGCGTCCGATCGGCCAGGTAGGTGATTCCATGGAAGCGAAGTGCCTCGACGCGCGCTGCCTCGGCCGCGTCGTTGACGACCAGCGCGCCACCCTCGATGGACGTGATGTTCTTGTTGGGATGGAAGCTGAAGGTCACGAGGTCGCCGAAGGCGCCCACGTTGTTGCCCTTCCAGCGCGAGCCCAGCACCAGCGCCGCATCCTCGATGACGCGCAAACCGCGCCGTCGCGCCAGCGCGTACAGCGCGTCCATGTCGACCAGCGCACCGGGGTAATGCGTGGGCACGATCGCCCGCGTCGCCGGCGTGATCGCGGCCTCGACCTGCGCGAGATCGATGTTGCGCGTCACCAGGTCGCAGTCGACGAAGACCGGCCGCGCACCGACCTTGACGATCATGTTGAGCACGGTGAAGAAGCTCTGCGCGGAGGTGATCACTTCCGCGCCGGGACCGATTCCGGCGAGCTGCAACGCAACCTCGATGGCCGCGGTGGCGGAGGTCAGCACCCGCACCGGCCGCCCGCCGCAGAAAGCGGAGAGCCGCGCTTCGAATTCGCGCACCCAGGGCCCGCTCGTGATGTGCCCCGAACGCAGCACTTCGGCGACGCCGGCGATCGTCTGCTCGTCGATCTCCGGACCGGCGAATTTCAGCGGGCGCTTGGCGTGCGGATCCATGGCCTATCCGCGGGCGACGAGCCAGACGCCGAGCACGATGAAGCCGATGCCGAGCCAGCGGACGATGCTGACCGATTCGCCGAGCAGGTAGTGCGCGGCGACCGCGTTGATGACGTAGCCCAGCGACAGCATCGGGTAGGCGATGGACACCGGCACGCGCGACAGGCCGATGATCCACACGATGAGGCTCAAGCCGTAGCACGCCACGCCGCCGATGAAGTGCGGCTCGACCGCCATCCGGCCCAACTCGCCGGTCCAGTTGTCGCGGGTGAGCGTGATCACGCCGAGGACGTTGGTCCCGGCCTTGAGCAGGAGTTGCGCCACGGCGTTGAGCGCGACGCCGGTGAACAGGAACGAGAAGGCGGTCCAGGTCATATTCTCATCTGCGGGCGACGATGACCCGACGCGCATCGCGTCCGAGCTCGCGCATCGGCACGCCGTCGCGCCGCAGGTTGTCGTACTCATCGGGCTGCATCATGGCATACGCGTCCTGCACCGCGACCCAGACCGGACGCCAATGCGCGACGGTGTCGATGGCCTTGTCCGGTTCGCTGGCGATGCCCATCGCCAGTTCGTCGGGATGTTCCACCTGCGTCACGGTGCGACCGAGATAATACGGCAACGTCTGGTCGTACATGTGCACCGTGTAGAACGGCACGTCGGCGCGCAGCGGGCCCTGGGTGGCGGTGATGCGCGCGAGCAGCGGCGCGCTCGAGCGGGATTCGGCCAGCGTGTCGTACCCGATGAGCACGAGTTGGGCCGCGATCAGCGTCGAGAAGGCGACGATCAGCACCGCCATCCTCCGGCGCTTGCGGGATAGCGCCCACATCCCAGCGGCGCCGCCCGCAAAGCCCACGCCCAGCGCCCACTTGAGCCACGGTCCGTATGCAAGCAGCGGGCCGACCGGCTGCGCTTCGCTGGCGAGGCGAGCCACAAGGGCGTCGTATCCCAGCAGCAGCGCAAGCCAGGCGACGCCGATCAACGCGACCAGCGGCAGCGAGACGCGCCACAGCAAGCTGTCGCCGACGCTGGCGAGTTGCCAGGCGATCACCAGCGCCAGCGCCGGGAACATCGGCAGGATGTACGACGTCAGTTTCGACCCCGAGAGGCTGAAAAAAACGAAGATGAACGCCGCCCAGACCAGCGCGAAGCGCTGCCAGCAGAAGCCGTTGCGATCCGTTCGCGCATCGGTCCACGACCGTTTCGCCGTCCACGCGAACAGCGTGAGCCACGGGAGGATGCCAACCACGAGCACCGGGATGAAATACCACCACGGCGCCACACGTTTCGCCTCGTTGGTCAGGAAGCGGGTGAAGTGCTCGTGGATGAAGAAGAAGTCGAAGAATTCGGCATTGCGCTTCGACACGACGACGAACCAGGGCACCGCAATGAGCAGGAACAGCAGCGTAGCCTTGACCAGGTGCAGCCGCCGCCACAGCGCCCAATCGCGCGTGAGCGCGCTGTAGAGCACGAGCGCGGCGCCGGGCAGCACGACGCCGATCAGTCCCTTGGACAGCACGGCCAGCGCCAGCGCGGCCGCGGCGACGAGCATCCATCCCTGCTGCTCGCGGGGTGTCGCGTCTGCACGCTGCGCGATCATCAGGCCGCCCATGCCGACGCTCATCCACAAGCTCAATCCGGCGTCGAGCGTGAGCACGTGGGCATTCAGTATCCACCAGACGCAGCCGCCGAGCGCGGCGGCGCTGTACAAGCCGAGCGTCGGTCCGCCGAGGCGCAGTCCGACGTAGCCGATGAACAGCACGCCCAGACACCCGGCCAGCGCCGGCCACAGCCGCGCGGTCCAGTGACGAATGCCGAAGGTCTCGAAGGCGGCGGCGGTGATCCAATATTGCAGCGCTGGCTTTTCGAAATACTTGATGCCGTTCAGGCGCGGCGTCACCCAGTCGCCGGTCACCGTCATTTCGCGTGCGATCTCGGCGTAGCGCCCTTCGTCCGGGTGCACGAGGCGCCGGACCTCGATGCCGGAAAACCAGACCAATACGAATGCCAGCAGCAGCACGAGCGCGCCGCGTCGGGAAAGCGGAGCGGTGTCGGCAAGGGAGTGCGAGGGCGGCGGCGAAGGATGCATCGAGGGTGCGTCGGCAGCGCGCGATTTTACCGCGTTTACCGTCGCGCTCTCTGTCGTCTAGCTTGCCCGCGCTGCCGCGATTGGCTACCATGCAGCCATGTTCGAACCTCGCCATCAGGAAAGCATTACGGGCCGCTGTTGTGCCGGTCGTTGTACGCGCACGCCGGTCTGACGGTTCGACTCATCAAAAGGAAGCCGCCGGGACCACCCAGGCGGCTTTTTTGTTGGACGCCTGTTGGACTGACGATTGACTCGTTATCGACTTGACCATGCCTGCACCGCTGACGCTCTACGACAACTACACCCGCACGCTGCGCGCTTTCGAACCGCTGCGGGCGGGTGCGGTCGGACTGTATACCTGCGGTCCGACCGTGTACGACTATCAGCACATCGGCAACTTCCGCACCTTCCTGTTCGAGGACGTGTTGAAGCGCGTGCTCGAATGGAATGGCTATGCGGTCAGGCACGTGATGAACATCACCGATGTCGGCCACCTCGCGTCGGACGCCGATACCGGCGAGGACAAGATGGAGGCGGGTTCGCGGCGCACCGGCAAGACCGCCTGGCAGATCGCCGCGCTGTACACCGAGGATTTCCTCGCCGACATGGCCGCGCTGAACATCGAGCGGCCGACCATCCTGTGCCGCGCGACCGACCACATTCGCGAGCAGATCGAGTTCATCGCGGACATCGAGAAGAACGGCTACGCCTATCGCACGTCGGACGGCATGTATTTCGACACCAGCCGGCAACCCGGTTACGGCTATCTCGCGCGGCTGGACCGCGCCGGTATCGAAGGCGGCAAGCGCGTCGACCTCGGAGAGAAAAAGAGTCCCACCGATTTCGCGCTGTGGAAATTCTCTCCGCACGGCGAAAAGCGCCAGATGGAATGGCCGAGTCCATGGGGCATCGGGTTTCCCGGCTGGCACATCGAATGCTCGGCGATGGCGCAGAAGTACCTCGGCGACTACTTCGACATCCACTGCGGCGGCGAGGATCACATACCCGTCCATCACACCAACGAGATCGCGCAGACCGAGGCGCGCGTCGGCACGCGGCTGGCGAATTTCTGGATGCACGGATACTTCCTGCTTTCGAACGACGCCAAGATGGCCAAGTCCGCCGGGGAATTCCTGCGCCTGAAGGTGCTGACCGACCGCGGCTACGATCCGCTGGCGTATCGCTACCTGTGCCTGACCGCGCATTACCGCACGCAGATGAACTTCACCTGGGATGCGCTGGACGCGGCGACCACTGCGCTCGACCGGCTGCGCAGCGGTATCCGCGGAATGGGCGTCGCCGGTGAACCCGACGCGGCCTACCTGGAGCGCTTTGGCGCCGAGCTCAACGCCGATCTCAACACGCCGCGCGCCATGGCAGTCGCGTGGGAGGTGCTGCGCGGTGACCTGCCTCCGGCCGCAAGGAAGGCGACCCTGCTTGCCTTCGACCGCGTCTTCGGGCTGGGCCTCGCGACCTGGCAGCCCAGGGCAGAGGCGATCCCGGAGCAGGTGCAGCTGCTCGCTGCAGCGCGCGCCGCAGCGCGTGCGGCCAAGCAATGGGGCGAGGCGGATCGGTTGCGTGCGGCCTTGAACGCCGTCGGCTGGGAAATGGAAGACGGTGCGGATGGCTACGCGCTGAAACGTCGATAGCGGACCGCGTGTGAAGCTCGCCACATTGAAAAACGGCACCCGCGACGGCGAGCTCGCCGTCGTGTCGCGCGACCTCAGGCGCGCCATCGTGGCCGGCGCGGTGGCACCTACGATGCAGGCTGCGCTCGACGACTGGCAACGCGTCGCACCTCGGCTTGCCGAGCTGTCGTCCGCCCTCGATGCCGGCGGCACCGGCGCCGCCGGTGCGCGGCGTGCGATCGCCTTCGACGCGCGGCTGGCGCACGCGCCGCTTCCGCGTGCGTACCAGTGGGTCGACGGCTCCGCCTACGTCAACCACGTCGAACTGGTGCGCAAGGCGCGCGGCGCGCCGATGCCGCCCGAGTTCTGGACCGATCCGCTGATGTACCAGGGCGGCTCCGACAGTTTCCTCGGGCCGACCGACGACATCGTGTTCGCCGACGAAGCCTGGGGCATCGATTTCGAAGCCGAGGTCGCGGTCGTCACCGGCGACGTCCCCGCCGGCGTCGCGGCGGAAGCTGCGGCGGCGCACATCCTTCTTCTGCTGCTGGTCAACGACGTGAGCCTGCGCAACCTGATCCCGGCCGAGTTGGGCAAGGGCTTTGGCTTTCTGCAGAGCAAGCCGGCGTCGAGCTTCGCGCCGGTGGCGGTGACGCCGGACGAGTTGGGCGAAGCCTGGCGCGGCGGCGAAGCTGCACCTGCCGCTGGTAACGCATCTGAATGGCGCGCTGTTCGGAAGACCGGACGCGGGCGTGGACATGACCTTCGATTTCGGCCGCCTGATCGCCCATGCGGCGAAGACGCGCGACCTCGAGGCGGGGACCATCGTCGGTTCGGGCACGGTGTCGAACAAGGAAAATGGCGGGCCCGGGCGGCCCGCCGACGTGGGCGGCATCGGCTATTCCTGCATCGCCGAGCAGCGCACGGTCGAGACGATCCTCGCCGGGAAGCCGTCCACGCCATTCCTGCGCTTTGGCGACCGCGTGCGCATCGAGATGCTCGATGCCGCCGGCTACTCGACTATTCGGCGCCATCGACCAGGTCGTCCGGCGACCAGCATGAGGTCGGGCGACTGTCGAAAAATTTTACGGTTGCAGGGTACAACCCGTTGTGGAATTTTGTAACACGATGAAATTGCTATGGAAAATATTCTGGGCACAGCTTGTGCATGGCAGCGTGTAGCAGGTTTTGTCTGTAATGTTGATCGACGGGGGACTCCAATGAAAGCACCGCAACGTTTGTTCCAGAATACGGCGATCGCGCTCGCGCTGGCCGCTGTGTCGAGCTTCGCACTGGCCGACTCGATTTCGCCAAGCAGCGTAACTGCCACCATTGCCGTTGGTGGCAACTTGAGCGTCGACAAGACCGTCCTGGTCACCAAGGGCGTACCGACGACTGCCCAGGCCGACATCCTGTTCCTGATGGACACGACCGGCAGCATGGGTCCTGCCATCGGCGCGGTGCAGAGCACGTTCACGGCAACGATCGCCTCGCTGACGGCGTCCCTTGGTCCCAACCTCGCCTTTGGCGCGGGCCAATACAAGGACATCGGCGATTCCCCGGTCTTCGCCATCGCCCAGAAGATCAATACCAACTCGACGCTGGCCCAGACCGCGATCAACGGGTTTACCGCGGCCGGTGGCGGCGACGAACCCGAGCAGGCACTGTACGCCCTGACGCAGTCGAGCAGCACGACCACGACGGGCTGGCGCGCGGGTTCCAAGGACATCATCGTGCTTGTCGGCGATGCGCCGTCGCACTCCAGCGACTCGCACCCGCCGACCCCCACCACTCCCACCACGGTGGCGAGCACGACGGCTGCCCTGAATGCGCAGGGCATCACGTTGGAATCCTTTAACGCCGGCAACATCACGGGCGACGCGCTGGGGTTGAACGACTTCGACCAATTCGGCGGCGCGACCAGCCTTCAGGCCGCTGGGGTACCAGGCACCTTCACCTCCGTCTTTCCGAGCACGTCGGCGCTGACGGCGCTGCTGACCGCGGTCATCGGCTCCGCGTTCGTCAATTACAGTGACGTCGCGCTGTCGGTGACCGGCCTGCCGGTAGGAATCAGCGTCGCATTCGTCCCCGTGGATATCACTGGGTCCTTCGACCGATCCATCGACCGCACGTTTGGATTCACCGAGATGATCACGGGCCTGGCGGCGGGAGTCTACGACTTCGACGTGACAGCCAAGGTCGATGGCGCGATCGTCGCGACCGAACACAACCACATCACCGTGGTCGGCGCAGCCGCTCCGGAGCCGGCGAGTGCATTGCTGCTCGGCATCGGTCTGCTGGCGATGGGCGCCCTGCGCCGTCGCAGCTAGGGAAGCGGTAACGGAGGAATCTGCTTAGATCCGGAACTGGTTGGCTCGATAAGCTGGCAGTTTCCTCATAGAACGACAAAGCGGCGGCCCGGCGGGTCGCCGCTTTCTTTTGGGAGCCGCTCGCGACCCATTGTTTGCCTTCGCGTCGACTGCGCTAAACTCGCTGCCATGCCCACGACCAGACAACCTCTGGCGCATCGCATCGCCTGGCTCCGGGCCCTTGCCTTGTTGCTGGCCGCGCTGGCTGCCGGCGGTTCGAGCGCGATCTGGGCCACGCCCGTCGGCGTGCAGGGCGACGTCAATCAAGGCGCCGCGGGTACGGCGCAAGGCATCTCGACGGTGCTGCCGCAGCCAGTCGCGCAGGCGCTGGAGGCGATCAACTCGGGCCACACCAAGGAAGCCGTCACGCAACTCCGCAGCTACGTTGCGCGCGAACCGGCAAGTGCGCCAGCCTTGATCGTCCTCGCCATGGCGCTGGACCGCACCGGCGACGCGAATGGCGCCGCCGACGCGCTGCACAAGGCCGCCAAGCTCGCGCCGCAGAGCAACCTGCTGGTCGAGCTGGGCAGCCTCGCCTACAACGACGGCAAGCCCGCCGACGCTGCACGCCTGTTCAGGCTGGCGCTGGTCATGAATCCCGGCGACCGCTATGCGCACCAGCGCCTGGGCATCGTGCTCGACGACCAGAAGGACGTCGCTGGGGCGATCCGCGAGTACGAACTGGGGATGGTCGGTGCTCCAAGAGACTACCTCGGGCTCAAGATCGACCTCGCCAGCCTCTACAACCAGCAGCGGCGCTTTGCCGATGCCATCGCGTTGCTGGCGCCGCTGGTCCGGCCGGACGGCTCGAAGGACACGAATGCGCTGGTGGTGCTCGGCGTCGCCTACCTCGGTGCGCGCGACCCGGCCAACGCGCTCGCGGCAACGACGGCGGCGTCGAAGCTCGACCCCGACAATCCAAGCGTGCTGCTGGCACTTGGCGCGGCGCAGCGCGCGACGAATCAGCTCGACGCATCGCTGGCGACACTACAGAAAGTGACTGCGGCGCCGCGGGACACGACATCCGTCCGCTTCGCCTACACTGCGCAATACCAGCTCGGACTCACCCGCCTGGCGCGGTCGGAGTACAAGGAAGCGCGCGAAGCCTTCGCGGCGGCGTCCAAGCTGGCGCCTGATTCGAGGGAAATACAACACGCGATAGGCGAAAGCCTGCTGCTAGGCGGCAAACCGGACGAGGCCATTGGGGTGTTCAAGGACCTCGCCCAGCGCAAGAACGCCGTGCTCGGGGATTACATCGTGCTGGCGACTGCCTACCAGGACGCCATGCGCTTCGACGATGCGCAGCGCACTTACCGCGATGCCGTGACGCGCTTTCCGCGTGACGCGACGGCGTATTGGCGCTATGGCACTTTTCTCGCGTTCGAAACCAAGTACGGCAACGCGGCCGTGGCTCTTGCCGACGGGTTGAAGGTTGCTCCCGACGATCCGCGCCTGCTGCAATCCGCCAGCCTGGTGGCGGTGCGTCGCGGGCGGCCCGCGGAGGCGATCGCCTTTGCGCAACGCCTGGTCGACCTCGACCCGAAGAATCCATCGCGTCGCTTCTACCTCGGGACGCTCTACCAGGACAGTGGCGACAAGGCGCGTGCGATGGAGCTGTATCGCGCGGTCGTTGCGGACGACCCGAAGCACGCGCTGGCGCTCAACAACATCGCCGCGCTGCTGACCGAAACCGACCCGAAGGCGGCCGTCCCCTACGCACGGCGCGCGGTGGAAGTGATGCCGCAGAACCCTAGCGTGGAGGACACGCTCGGCTGGGCGCTGCTCAAGGCGGGACAACCCAGCGAAGCGGTCGTTGTCCTGGGCACGGCGAGCAAGTTGCAGCCCGAGGATCCGAAGGCCTATTACCGACTGGCGATTGCGCAGAAGGAAGCCGGCGAGCTCAAGGCGGCGCGCAAGTCCCTGGAACGCGCGCTGGCGCAGACGGCACCCTTCCCGGACGCGCCGAAAGCGCGGGAGTTGCTCGCGCAACTGCCGCCGTAGACCGGCGCGAGCGAGCAAGCCGCTAGTACAACCGCTGGATCGGACCGCTGTAAAGCACCGGACCCGTCGGCAAGCCCGTCGGCGAACCGCCCCTCGGCTCGAGACTCACCGCCAGCGCCGGCACCTGCGCGAGTGCCGTCTCGGCGGGTCCGGACAGGGCAATTTGAACGATGCCGGACGGCGCGACCAATCCCAGCGAGCGTGGGTTGCCGCCCGCTGGCAGCGCCCAAAGTTGCAATGCGCGATCCGCGGCGATGTCGACCGGGGCGACCACCTTGATGTGCAAACTGCGGCCGGCCCGGTCGGCGGTCGCGATCAGCACCGGCTTGGCGTCGGCCCCGGCGAGGACGGCGACCAAGGTCTGATCGGGACGCTCCGCGGGCGGCGACAGCAGCACGATCGCCAGCGCGACAGCGGTGGCAAACCCGGCCAGCGTCAGGCCGCGCCACAGGCCGAGGTTGGCCCACAGCGATGGCGTCGCGGCTTTGTCGCTGGCCGGCGTGCGGCCGCCCTCGATGCGCGCAAGGATCCGCGACCAAAGATATGCCGGCGGCGCCACCGGCGCGATGCTGTCCGCGAAGGGCAGCAGACGCGCTTCCCACGCCGCGACAGCGTCGGTGATCGTGCGGTCGACGCCAATGAGCCGGGCGAAGCGCGCGCGCGCGCGCGGCGACATCGTGCCCAGCACATACTGGGCGGCGAGGGCGTCGGCGCGGGCGGGCGTGTGGTAGTTCATGGTCGCGGCAGCGGGTGGCTCAACGCGTCACACCCACGGCGTCGAGGCAGGCCTTCAGACGTTCCAGCCCGCGCCTCACCCAGGACTTGACCGTGCCCAGCGGTTGGTGGAGATGCGCCGCGAGTTCGGCGTGCGACAGCCCGCGATAGAAGGCCAGCGCCAGCGCTTGTTTATGGTCCGCTTCGAGCGCCTCGACGCAGCCCTTGACGGCCAGGGCGTCGGCGCCGGTGACGAGCAGCTCCAGCGGGGTAGGCCCCTCGTCGCGCAGCACCATGCCTTCGTCCTCGTCGTCGATCGTCACCGTGTCCAGTTCGCGCCGCCGCAGTTGATCCAGGCAGCGGTTGCGCACGATGCTGGTCATCCAGGTGTAGGGCTGGCTCCTGGCTGCAACGTACGAGCCGGCATGGTTCCAGATGCTGATGAACGATTCCTGTAGCACCTCTTCTGCAGCCGCGGACTCCCTCAATATACGCAGCGCGATCGCGTACAGATGCGCGGAGGTCAGCCGGTAGAGTTCCGCGAACGCACGCTGGTCGGCCAGCGCCGTGCGCGCCAGCAGCGCCATGAGCTGGGCGCTGCGTTCGGCTTGCTTGGCCGGATCTGCGCGCATTCGGCCTAGGGCGAGCTGCGACCGCGATCCTTGCGCCAGAGGACGTCGGGGGAGCCCGCGACACGGTTGAGCACACGGGCGGCCACGAACAACAGATCGGAAAGGCGGTTGAGATACTTGCGCAGCGGCTCGCGCACTTCGGCCGCGCCGCCGAGGTGCACGAGCGCGCGTTCGGCGCGACGGCAAACGGTGCGCGCAACGTGCGCCAGGCTCGCCGCGCGCGTCCCGCCGGGGAGGATGAATTCCTTCAGCGGCGGCAGGTCGGCATTGAGCCGTTCAACCGCGTCCTCGAGCCGCAGCACATGTGCGTCGGCGACCGCGCGATAACCGGGAATGGACAATTCGCCGCCGAAGTCGAACAGGTCGTGCTGGACCTCGACCAGGCAGGCGGCGATATCTGCGGGAAGCGGTTCCGCAAGCAGTACGCCGAGCACCGAATTGAGTTCATCGATGGCGCCGATCGCCTCGATGCGCGCCGAGTCCTTGGCTACCCGGGTGCCGTCCCCGAGGCCGGTCGTCCCGGCGTCGCCCGTGCGCGTGACGATCTTGGAGAGTCGGTGGCCCATGAGGACGATTGGTGATCGCATTCCGTAGACGGGGCGAGGGGTCGAGCATAGTCAATACGTAGTGGCTGGGCAAGCGGATGCACGCTCGATGCCGGTTGTGTTTTGGGGGAGATTGGGTACCATGAGGCGGGGATCCCATGGCCACGCGCAATCCATTCGAAGAGGATTTGGAGAGGAATGCGGCGAATTACACGCCGCTCACGCCGCTGTCGCTGATTGCGCGCGCGGCGTACGTGTATCCGAACCGGCTTGCGGTGGTGCACGGCGACCGGCGTTACACGTGGGCGGAGACCTACGCGCGGTCGCGCCGCCTCGCCTCCGCACTCGTGCGCGCAGGCGTCGGCATCGGCGATACGGTCGCGCTCATGGCGTCGAACACGCCTGAAATGCTGGAGGCGCACTTCGGCGTGCCGATGAGCGGGGGCGTGCTCAATACGCTGAACACGCGGCTGGATGCCGAAGCCATCGCCTTCATGCTCCAGCATGGCGGCGCCAAGGTGCTGATCACCGACACCGAATTCGCGCCGATCGTCGGGCCCGCGCTGGCGCAGCTCGCGAGCAAGCCGAAAGTGATCGACATCGACGACCCGCTCGGTCCCGGCGGCAAGCGGCTCGGCGCGATCGACTACGAAGCCTTCATCGCGCAGGGCGATGCCGGCTTCGCCTGGAAGCATCCGAGCGACGAGTGGAACGCGATCTCGCTCAACTACACATCGGGCACGACCGGCAATCCGAAGGGCGTCGTCTACCACCATCGCGGCGCGTACCTGAACGCGCTGTCGAACATCATCGACTGGGGCATGCCGCGCCACGCGGTGTACCTGTGGACGTTGCCGATGTTCCATTGCAACGGCTGGTGTTTCACTTGGACCATGGCCGCCAACGCCGGCACCAATGTCTGCCTGCGCCGGGTCGAGGCCAAACCGATCTTCGATGCGATCCGGGAGCACAAGGTCAGCCACTACTGCGGTGCGCCGATCGTGCACGCAATGCTGATCAATGCGCCGGCGCAGTTGCGCGAGGGAATCGCGCACAAGGTGCACGCGCTGGTCGCCGCGGCCGCGCCACCGGCGTCGGTGATCGAGGGCATGGAGCGAATGGGCTTCGACATCACGCACGTCTACGGCCTCACCGAAACGTACGGACCCGCCGCGGTGTGCGCCAAGCACGACGCATGGGATCACCTCGATATCGCAGCGCGCACCGAGCGCAACGGCCGGCAGGGCGTTCGCTACACCTGCGAGGAGGGCTTGACGGTGATGGATGCGGAGGCGATGACCGACGTGCCGTGGGACGGCGAGACCATGGGCGAGATCATGTTCCGCGGCAACATCGTCATGAAGGGCTACCTGAAGAACGCCAGCGCCACGGCGGAGTCGTTTCGCGGCGGATGGTTCCATTCGGGAGACCTCGCGGTGATGCAGCCGGACGGTTACATCAAGATCAAGGATCGCTCCAAGGACATCATCATTTCGGGCGGCGAGAATATCAGCTCGCTGGAAGTCGAGGACGCGCTGTATCGCCATCCTGCTGTCCTGGCGGCCGCCGTGGTCGCGCAACCTGATCCCAAATGGGGCGAAACGCCTTGTGCATACGTCGAGATCAAGCCCGAGGCGGCGGTGACCGAGGCCGACCTGATCGAGCATTGCCGCAAGCTCCTGGCACGGTTCAAGGTGCCGAAGAAAGTGATCTTCTGCGAACTCCCGAAAACGTCGACCGGCAAGATCCAGAAATTCGTGCTCCGTGAGCGGGCGCGGTCGACGAGCGCGATCGAATAGCGCTGGCGCAGCCCGTCCTCAACGAGGAAACCATGAACTCGCCCCGTGAAGGTCTCGCGTCACTCGTCCTGCGCGACGATGCGGACGGCATTGCAACGGTTACGCTCAATCGCCCGGCCAGTTTCAACGCGATCAACGGCGCGATGCTTGACGATTTGCAGCGAATGCTGGACACCATCGCGGCCGACACGCGGGTCCGTGCAGTGGTCGTCGCCGGTGCCGGGCGCGCGTTCTGCCCGGGTCACGACCTCAAGGAAATGCTTGCCAACTCGAACGAGGCGTTCGTCGGCGACCTGTTCCGGCGCTGCTGCGGCGTGATGCTGACGCTACAGCGCCTGCCGCAGCCGGTGATCGCCCGGGTGCACGGCATCGCCACGGCCGCCGGCTGCCAGCTGGTCGCCGCGTGCGACCTGGCGGTCGCGAGCGACGACGCGCGCTTCGCGACCTCCGGCATCAACTTCGGGCTGTTCTGTGCGACGCCCGGCGTGCCCGTGTCGCGCAACGTCGCGCAAAAGCGCGCCTTCGAAATGCTGTTCACCGGGGAGTTCATCGACGCGCCGACGGCGCTCGCCTGGGGACTCGTCAATCGCGTCGTGCCCATGGCGGAACTCGACGGCGCAACACGGTCGCTCGCCCGGACCATCCTCGATAAGCCGCGGGAAGTGGTCGCGGCCGGCAAGGCGTTCTTCTATCGCCAGCTCGAACTGGCGCAGGCAGAAGCCTATGGCGTCGCCGCCGCGCACATTACGCGGAACATGCTGCAGGATGCCGGTCAGAAAGGTGCCGCGGCGTTCGTCGAAAAGCGCAAGCCGCGTTGGGACACGTGAGCGGCACACGGGCCGCCGTGGGGCGGCCATTTCGCGGGCGGGCCTCCGTGCGAAGGTGGTGATTTGCCCGGTCTTCATCGGCGAGTTGATCTAGGTCAACATCGTTTTGCCCGATAAATGTCCAAATTCGTAATCGTGGGCTGGCGCGATCGGGGGAGGTTCGAGACGGCACTCGGCCGCTGGCGGATTCCGCCCTCCTCGGCAGTCGACTCCATTTCGAATCTCCACCCATTACCGGTAGTGGAACAAGTTGCTCATGCAGCGTAACCTGCACCAGGATGCCGGCGATCGACGCCGACCTCCGATCCAATCCCCTGCGCGCTGACAATAAAGGAGGCGTTCCGTGTCTGATTCACTCGCTGACAAGATCCAGAAGAATCCAAAGTATCATCGTTTGATCAAGGAGCGGGACACGCTAGCCTGGACACTGACGGTGCTCGTGCTGGTGATCTATTTCGGCTTTGTCCTCCTGGTCGCCTTCGCACCGGGCCTTCTCACGAGTCCCATATCGGCCACGAGCGTGATTCCGGTGGGCATGCTGGTGGGTGTCGGCGTGATCGTCGCATCCATCGTGTTGACGGGCATCTATGTCGCGCGCGCCAACAGCACGTTCGACCCCCTCATTCACGAAATCATCCAGGATGCCTCCAAATGAGACACGCACGGACTGCCTTGTCAGTGCTGCTGGCCCTGGCCGCATCGGTAGCTACCCGGATGGCGATCGCCGCCGACGCAGCGGCGCAGGGGATCGCGCCGGCGGCCGCGCCCGCGGAGCCGCCGCTCAACTGGCATGCGATAGTGATGTTCGTCATATTCGTTGCGATAACGCTGGGTATAACCTACTGGGCGGCGAAGCGCACCAAGACGGCAACCGATTTTTACGCCGCCGGACGCGGCATCACCGGCTTCCAGAACGGGATGGCGATCGCCGGCGACTACATGTCGGCCGCTTCGTTTCTCGGCATTGCCGCGTTGGTGTACTTCAACGGTTTTTACGGCCTCATCTACTCGGTGGGCTGGCTGGTCGGCTGGCCGGTCATACTGTTCCTGATTGCGGAGCGCCTGCGCAACCTGGGCAAGTTCACGTACGCCGACGTTGCATCGTTCCGGCTTCAGCAAGGTCCGGTGCGGACCATGGCGGCGATCGGCTCGCTGATCGTCGTGATCTGGTACCTGATCGGACAGGCAGTGGGCGCGGGACAGTTGCTGCATACCCTGATCCCGCAGATTTCCTACCGGGTATCAATCGTCATCATCGGCGCGCTGATCATCATCTACGTCACCTTCGGCGGCATGAAGGCCACCACGTGGGTGCAGATCATCAAGGCAGGCCTGCTGCTCGGCGGTGCCACCTTGATGGCGCTCGGGGTCATGGCGCATTCCGAGTGGAGTTTCAACAAGCTGTTCTCCGACGCGGTCGCGGCACATCCCAAGCACCTGGAAATCATGAAGTCCGTGGTGCCGATCGGGGCGAAGGCCAACCCGATCGAGTCGATTTCTCTGGGCTTGACACTGATGTTCGGGACCGCCGGCCTGCCGCACATCCTGATGCGCTTCTTTACCGTAGGGGACGCCAAGGCGGCGCGCAAGTCGGTGCTCTACGGCACGTGCTTCATCGGCTATTTCTACATCCTGACGTTCATCATCGGTTTCGGCGCCATCGTTCTCGTCGCCAACAACGCCGAGTACGTCGTCGATGTCACCAAGAACGTCCTCAACCTCAAGGGCGGCAGCAGTATGCCGGCGGTCTATCTCTCGCACGCGATCGGCGGGGATTTCTTCCTCGGCTTCATCGCGGCGGTGGCGTTCGCGACGATCCTTGCGGTGGTCTCAGGGCTGACGCTCGCCGGCGCCTCGGCGTTATCGCATGACATCTACGCCAATGTGATCATGAAGGGCAAATCGACGGAAGCGCAGGAGGTATGGGTCTCGAAGCTTTGCGTGATCGGCCTTGGCGTGCTCGCCGTCATCCTGGGCATACTGTTCGAGAAGCAGAACGTCGCCTACATCGTCGCCCTGACCTTCTCGATCGCCGCCTGCGCCAACTTCCCCATTCTGGTTTTGGCCGTGTTTTGGCGCGGACTGACCACGCGCGGGGCGGTCCTGGGCGGGTATACGGGGATCTTCGGGTCGATCGGTCTGCTGATCATCGGCCCGACGGTATGGACCAAGGTGCTCGAGATGGGTCCGCCCATCTTTCCATACGATTTTCCGACCTTCTTCGTGCTGCCGGCGGTGCTGATCGTTGCCTATCTCGCGTCGGTGACCGACAAGAGCGCCAGTGCGAACAAGGAGCGCGCAGCTTTCGAGGCCCAAATGGTCCGTTCGGAGACCGGCCTCGGTTCCGAGGTTGCGTCCGCGCACTGAGGTCTGAGGTCATTTAACTGAGCGCGGGCCGCCGGGAGTTTCCCAGCGGCCCTTTTTTTGACGGATGAGGTCCAGGAATCGCCGTCCCCCAATACGCGCAATGCCGACCCGAGCCCAGAGCGCAGACGCGACCAAGGAATTCCTGAGTCGCTACGCACCGTTCAATCGAATGACCGATGCGACGATTGCGTTCCTCGTGCCGAGGCTACGGCTCGCGCACTTCTCAAGGGATCAGACGATCCTCACCCCCCTGAGCGGGCCCGTCGCACACCTGCACATCGTCCAGCGCGGCCTGGTGGCAAGCCGCCCCAACAGCGGTGAAGCGGACCCCGACCGCACGCTCGGGGTAGGCGAACTCTTTCCGGTCGGAGCGCTGTCGGCCGGGGGGGCGACGACTAAAGTCTTCTACGCAATCAAGGATACGTACTGTTACCTACTCGCGCGCGCCGATTTCCTTGAGCTCCGGCAGACATCGCCAGAGTTCGAGCGCTTCTGCACGCAAGCGATCACCGAAACGCTGAAGCAGTCGCTGGAAAGCCTTCACAGCCAATACAGCCAGCGAGTGGCGGAGCAGCAGTCGCTCACCCGAACGCTGGCCGAACTCGTTCGCAATCGCCCGGTTGCGTGCCCGGGTACGGCTACACTGCGCCAGGCAGCGCAAAAGATGGCGGATGCGAAAGTGCGCACGATCATCGCGCTCGACGCCCATGAATCGCCCATGGGCTTGTTTACGCTGGTCGACCTTCTGGTACGCGTTGTGCTGCCCGGCCGGTCGCTGGACATTCCGCTCGCCGAAATGATGTCGTCGCCGATCGTTACGCTCCCGGCGTCGGCGACCGCCTATGAGGCCATGCACGTGATGGCCGAGCGTGGCATCCGTCAGGTCGTCGTCGTTGAGGACGGAAAGCTCGTTGGCGTCGTCAACGAGCGCGATCTTTTCGCCCTGCAGCGGGTGTCGATGCGGCAGGTCAACGAAGGTCTCCATTCCGCCGACTCGATCGACAAGCTGAAGCGCGCGGCCGGCGACATTCGGCTGCTTACGCAGAACCTGCTGGCCCAAGGTGTGGGCGCCGAGCCGGTGACCCGGACGATCGCGGCGTTCAACGACGCATTGTCGCGGCGGGCCATCGACCTGGTCCTTCGCCGCCACGACCTTGCCGACTTCGAATGGTGCTGGATTGCGCTGGGCAGCGAAGGCCGCGGCGAGCAGACGTTCGCGACGGACCAGGACAACGCGATCCAGTTCTCGGCGGCCGATGCTTCGCAGCTGCGTGAGCGCCGCGAGCGACTCATGGCCTTCGCACGCGAGGTCAACGCTGCCCTCGACGCGCTGGGATTTCCGCTTTGTCCGGGCAATGTAATGGCCGGCAATCCCGCATACTGCCTGTCGACGGAGGAATGGAAGAAGCGGTTTCTGGGCTGGATCCATGCGCCGACCCCGCCGGCGCTGCTTGGCGCGAACATCATGTTCGACTTGCGGCCGCTCTATGGCGACCACGCGCTTTGCGAAGGGTTGCGCGAATGGCTCCTCGGCCAGACGCGGGCAAACTCGCTGTTCCAGCGCCTCATGGTGCAGAACGCGCTCGAAGTCGAGCCGCCGCTTGGGCTCATCCGCACCTTCAGCGTGGACGACGATCCCAAGGTCAAGGGCACCATCGATCTCAAGGCACGCGGCACGCGCCTGTTCGTCGACTGCGCGCGGGTCTTCGCGCTGGCGCACGGCATCGCCGAAACCGGCACCGCCGCTCGATTGCGGCTCGCCGCCGCGCGCCTGAAGGTCGAGCCGCGGCACGTCGACGCGACCGTCGAGGCGTTCCATTTCCTGCAGCTGCTGCGGCTGCGCCAGCAGGATACCGGTGGCGATCCCAATCGCATCGATCCCTATGCGCTGCACGAAGTCGACCAGCGCATGTTGAAGGAGGCCTTTCGCCAGGCGAAGCAGCTGCAGGAACGCCTGCGCCTAACATATCGGTTGTAGGAAATCGCCGCGACCAAGGTTCTTGTTAAGATGGTTCGGCGAACAATGAGCTGGAGGTCGGTGGCAAGCCATGTTCCGGTCCGTCGTCAAGAGTCAGCGTCTCGTTGCGATATTCCTGCTCGGCATGCTGCTGTTCAACTACCCGCTGCTGGCGGTGTTCAACAGTGCGTCCGTCGTGTTCGGAATTCCTGTGCTCTACGCGTACATCTCATTCTGCTGGGCGCTGCTCATCGCGCTCATGGCGCTGGTCATTGAACGATCACGGTAGCCCGGAGGCCGGATTCGACCGGAGAACGCGATGCTCCAGAGCTGGGTGATCATTCCCGTCGCGCTCGCGTATATCGGGATCCTGTTCGCGATCGCCTATTACGGCGACCATTGCGCGGACCACGGGCGCTCGATTATCGCGAACCCGTACATCTACTCGCTTTCGCTCGGGGTGTACGCCACCGCATGGACGTTCTACGGAAGTGTGGGGCGTGCCGCCGGCGACGGCGTGGGATTCCTTCCGATCTACATCGGGCCGACGCTGATGATGGCGCTGTGGTGGTTCGTGATCCGCAAGATCATTCGCATCAGCAAGGCGAACCGCATCACTTCACTGGCCGACTTCGTCTCGTCGCGTTACGGCAAGAGCGCATGGCTGGCCGGGCTCGTCACGGTCATCGCGGTAATCGGCGTGCTGCCATACATTGCGCTGCAGCTGAAAGCGGTCTCGAACAGCTATTCGATCCTCGCGCAATTTCCGCAAGTCGGGATGGCGAGCAAGGGCGAGACCGCACCATTCCAAGCGGATACGGCATTCTGGATGGCGCTGCTTCTCGCCACGTTCACGATCCTGTTCGGCACGCGTCATCTGGACGCCTCCGAACGCCACGAGGGCCTGGTTGCGGCAGTGGCGTTCGAGTCGATCGTGAAACTTCTCGCCTTCGTGGCGGTGGGCGTTTTCGTCACCTACGGCATGTACGACGGATTCGGCGACATCTTCCGGCGTGCCGGCGCGGATCCACGCCTCGCCGCGCTCGTCGCCCCGTTGGGCGGCGCTGCGGGAAGCTACGCAAACTGGGTAGGCCTGACCGTGCTGTCGATGCTCGCGATCATGTTCCTGCCGCGCCAGTTCCAGATCGCAGTGATCGAAAACGTGAACGAAAACCACGTCGCCAAGGCGATCTGGCTGTTCCCGCTCTACATGTTGGCGATGAACCTGTTCGTGGTGCCGGTCGCGTTCGGCGGCGTCATGCACTTTTCGGCGGCGAGCGTCGATCCGGACACGTTCGTGCTGACGTTGCCGATGGCTGAACGGCGGCAGGGCCTCGCGCTGCTCGTCTTCATCGGAGGCCTTTCGGCGGCGACCAGCATGGTCATCGTCGAGACCATCGCGCTGTCCACAATGGTCTGCAACGACCTCGTGATGCCGATACTGCTGCGCATGCGGGCGATGCGCCTCGCGGAAAGGGAGGACCTCACCGGACTTCTGCTCGCAATCCGGCGTGGAGCGATCGTCGCGGTCGTGATGCTGGGGTATTTGTATTTTCGCCTAGCCGGCGAAGCCCATGCGCTGGTGGCAATCGGCCTGATTTCGTTCGCGGCGGTTGCGCAGTTCGCGCCGGCCGTCATTGGCGGCATCTACTGGAAGGGGGCGACCCACGCGGGGGCGCTGGCGGGGCTGGGGGGGGGCTTCGCGGTCTGGCTTTATACGCTGCTGCTGCCTTCGTTTGCCAAGTCCGGGTGGCTGCCGATCGGTTTTCTGGAATCCGGGCCATTCGGCGTCGAACTGTTGAGGCCGTACGCGCTGTTCGGGCTAACAGGGCTCAACGACATCACGCACGCCATGCTGTGGAGCCTGATCGTTAACGTCGGCAGCTTTCTGATGGTGTCGGTGCTGACCCGGCAGAGCGTAGCGGAACAGGCGCAGGCGGCGCGCTTCGTCGACGTGTTCCGCCGCGAGGGCGAGGGCCTTGATGAGCGCCTCTGGAAAGGCAAAGCCTCGCTGACCGACCTGCAGGCGCTGCTCGCGCGTTTCCTCGGACCCGAACGTGCCGTCGCTGCGCTGGCCGAATACGCAGAGCGACGCGGCTACCCTTCCGTAACCGCGATTCCGGCCGACGCCGCACTGGTGAAATTCGCAGAGACGAAGCTCTCGGGCGCCATCGGTGGCGCTTCCGCGCGGATCATGGTGGCCTCGACCGTCCACGAGGATGAGCTGTCACTGGACGAAGTGCGGACGATGCTGGACGAAGCGTCGCAGGTCATCGCGTACAGCCACGAACTGAAGCAGAAATCGCAGGAACTCATGACTGCCACCACCGAGCTTCGCGCGGCCAACGAGCGACTGAAGGAGCTCGATCGCATGAAGGACGATTTCGTCTCCACGGTCACCCACGAGCTGCGCACGCCGCTGACTTCGATCCGTGCGTTCTCCGAGATTCTGCATGACAATCCGGAACTCGATGCGACGGAACGGCAGAAGTTCCTCGACATCATCATCGGCGAAAGTGAACGGCTGACACGGCTGATCAATGAGGTGCTTGATCTCGAGAAGCTCGAATCGGGACGCACCGAGTGGCAGGTGTCGCCGGTCGACATGAGGGCCATCATCGAGGACTCGGTCAACGCGACCAGCCAGCTTTTCCATTCGCGCAATGTGACGCTCGAGACATTCATTCCTGCCCACGTGCCGGTCATTGCGGCCGACAGCGACCGCCTCGTGCAGGTGTTGATCAACCTGCTGTCGAATGCCGTCAAGTTCGTGCAGCCCGATGAAGGGCGCGTCATCGTCGCACTCGAATGCGCACCGGATAGACTGTCCGTATCGGTGACCGACAACGGTCCCGGAATCGCGATCGAGGATCAGCGGATCATCTTCGAGAAGTTCCGCCAGGCCGGCGACACGATGACGGAAAAGCCGCAGGGCACAGGCCTCGGCCTGCCGATCAGCCGCCAGATCGTCGAACATTTCGGCGGACGGCTTTGGGTGCGAAGCGCGCCAGGCAAAGGCGCGACGTTCACTTTCGAGCTGCCCATCGCAGTGGCGGCGGTCGCGCCGTCCGCGACGCCGGCGGCTGCCGCGTTGTCGCGTGGCGCGTGAATCGGCAACGGACCGAACGGACAGGAGCGCCGGCAAGGCGCAGGAGGAAGGAATGGCCAAGAAGATCCTGATTGCCGACGACGAGCCCAACATTGTCGTCTCGCTCGAGTTCCTGATGCGGCAGAAGGGCTACATCGTGCGGGTGGCGAACACCGGCGACGAAGCGCTCGCGGCCGTGAGAGAGTTCGCGCCGGACCTGATACTGCTCGACGTGATGATGCCGCGGATGAGCGGTTACGACGTATGCCAGAAGGTGCGCGAAAACCCTGCCTGGACCGCGATCAAGATCATCATGCTTTCCGCCAAGGGCCGCGAGATCGAGGTAATCAAGGGGATGGCTGTCGGTGCGGATGCCTACGTGACCAAGCCTTTCTCCACGAAAGACCTGATCGCGACCATCCAGCAGATGCTCGGCGAGTGACGGATGTCCGACAAAGTCCGCAAGGCCGTCGCGCTGTTCGCCGCCTGGTTCGTCGTCCTCTTGGCAATCGCCGCCATGACCCTGCTGGCCGGGGCTGACATGGATGACCAGGAGCGCGCGCTGCTGTTCACGGCGTTGCAGAAGCGCGCGCCCAGCGTCGTTTTGGCTTCGCTGCTGCTCATCGCGCCGCTGTGGTTCATCCTGGAAGCCCTGTTTAAGCGATACATCCGGGCACCGCGTCAGCTCGCCGAGGACGCGCGCGTGATGCTGAGCGCCAACCCGGCGCATCGCGCACCCTTGCGCGGCGCTGCGGAGATCAAGCGCCTCGCCGGCGCTGTCAACAGCATGGCCGAAGCGCACGAGGCCCTCATGCACGATGTTGAAAGGCGCGTGCAAGAGGCAAACGCGCGAATCGAACAGGAAAGAAACCGCCTGGCGGCGCTGATGTCGGAGCTCGCCCAGAGCGTGATCGTGTGCAACATCGAGGGCCGCATCCTGCTCTACAACGTCCGTGCGATGCAGCTCCTGCGGCAACCGCTGCCCAGCGGAGCGGCAGCCGGCAGGGCGCATACGCTGGTCGGACTCGGCCGCTCGGTGTTCGCCGTCTTTGATCGCAACCTGATCATCCACGCGCTGGAGAGCATCCACGACCGGCTGCACCAGGGCACCCGCGATCCGGTAGCGAACTTCGTCACTGCCGCGCCGTCCGGCCAGCTCGTGCGCGTCCAGATGGCGCCCGTTTTCGGCGCCAACGCCGACGGCACTGCGGTGAGCTCGACCAACCGGTTCACGGGCTTCGTCCTGGTTCTTGACGATATCACCCGCCGCGTCGAGTCCGGCAATCGCCGCGATCTTCTGCTGCAGACGCTTACGCAAGGGACGCGGGCGTCGCTTGCCAGCGTCCGCGCGGCAATCGAGACGATATCCTCGTTCCCGGACATGGACAAGGAAGCACGAAACCGATTCCTCGGCATCATCGGCGAAGAGGCGCAGCGGCTTTCCGCAAGCCTCGATCGGACGGTCGACGAATTCGCCGATTCGATGCGCACCGATTGGCCGCTGGAGGACATGCGCGGCGCCGACCTGATCGCGGCAGTACGGCGGCGCATCGACGGCAAGCTGGGGTTGCTGACCAAGCTCGAATCCGTCGACGAGTCGATCTGGCTCAGCGTCGACAGCTACTCGCTGATGCAGGCGATCACCTATATAGCGTGTCGGCTCAAGGATGAGTTCTCCATCCGCGAACTGCGCTTCGGGCTCGAGCGCGCGGACACGCTTGCCCATCTCGATGTCATCTGGACTGGCGCTCCGCTGGGCTCCGCAACGACGATGGCTTGGCAGACCGATTCGATGGAGCAGGGCGGTGAGGCCTGCCCCCTGACGCTGCGAGAGATCGTCGAGCGCCACAATGGCGAGATCTGGTACCAGGTGCATAAGGCTTCGCACCGCGAATTATTCCGCATCGCGATCCCCGTGACGAAACCCGAGGAGGTGGCGTGGAGCGCGCCGGCGGCCGGCGAAAGCCGCCCGGAGTTCTACGACTTCGATTTGTTTCACCAGGCCGGACAATCGCCGGAGCAGGACAACCGGCCGCTCCTGGCGCTGAGCTACACGGTGTTCGACACGGAGACCACGGGGCTTTCGCCGTCGGGGGGCGACGAGATTGTGTCGATTGGCGCCGTGCGCATCGTCAACGGCAGGCTGCTGGAGCACGAGGTGTTCGAGCAACTGATCGATCCGCGGCGCGAGATGTCGCCGAAAGCGAGCAAGATCACGGGAATCGATGCCACCATGCTCGCGGGCCAGCCGACGATCGATAGGGTGTTGCCCGCGTTTGGACGTTTCTGCGAGGACACCGTGCTGGTCGCGCACAACGCGGCGTTCGACATGCGGTTCCTGCGGCTGAAGGAAGCGCCGGCGGGTGTCAGGTTCGCTCAGCCCGTGATCGACACGCTTCTTCTCTCGTCGGTGATCCATCCGGATGCGGAAGCGCACCGGCTTGAAGTCATCGCCGAGCGATTGGGTGTCAATCCGATCGGCCGCCACACCGCCCTAGGCGACGCCATCATGACCGCGGAAGTGTTCCTGCGCATGATTCCTCTGCTCGCCGAGCAGGGAATTCGGACCCTAGGCGAAGCGCGTAGCGCATCGGAGAAGACCTACTACGCACGGCTCAAGTACTGACGCCGTTGTTGCCAATAGTAGCGTCGTTCCGCATAATCCCCGGACCACGGGAGATAAGGGGGGCGGCAAAGTTGCGCTGTCGGGAATGGCGGACGAGATCATTTTGCAGACGCGGGGGCTCACCAAGGAGTTCAAGGGCTTCGTCGCGGTCAACGGCGTCGATTTGCAGGTCAAGCGCGGCGCGATCCATGCGCTGATCGGACCGAATGGCGCCGGCAAGACGACGTGCTTCAACCTCCTGACTCATTTCCTGACGCCGACTCGCGGCGAGATTTTCTACAACGGGCGGGAGATCACGGGGGCGCGACCGTCGGCCATCGCGCGCATGGGTATGGTGCGCTCGTTCCAGATCTCGGCCACGTTTCCGCACTTGACGGTGCTGGAGAACGTACGGATCGCACTGCAGCGCAAGCGCGGACATTCCTTCGATTTCTGGCACTCCACACGGACGTTGGATGCTCTCAACGCGCAGGCGAGGGAGCTGCTTGACGCAGTCGGGCTGTCCACCTACGCGGAGACGCAGGCCGTGGAATTGCCCTATGGCCGCAAACGCGCGCTGGAAATTGCCACCACCCTGGCGCTCGACCCCGAGATGATGCTGCTCGACGAACCGACAGCGGGAATGACCCATGAAGACGTAGAAAGAATCACGGCCCTGATCAAGAAGGTCGCGGTGAACCGCACCGTGCTCATGGTCGAGCACAATCTTTCCGTCGTCTCGACATTGTCCCACCACATCACCGTCCTCGCGCGTGGCCAGGTCCTTGCGCAGGGCGATTACGCGTCGGTGTCGAAAAATCCCGACGTCGTGCAGGCCTATCTGGGAACCGCCCATGCCTGACGGTGCAATGCTCAGCGTTCACGACCTGCACTCCTGGTACGGTGAGTCGCACATCCTCCACGGTGCGTCCTTCGATGTCGCGCGTGGCGAGGTGGTGACCCTGCTCGGGCGCAACGGCGCGGGCAAGACGACGACGCTCAAGTCGATCATGGGCATGGTGACGCAACGCAAAGGCTCGGTGAAATTCGACTCCGCCGAGACGATCGGCCTTGCTTCCAACCTGATCGCTCGGCTCGGCATCGCGATCTGTCCCGAGGAACGCGGCATCTTCGCGAGCCTCGACGTCGAGGAGAACCTGCTGTTGCCGCCCAAGGTCAAGGAGGGTGGTCTCTCGGTAGAGCAGATCTTCGAGTTGTTCCCGAACCTCAAGGAGCGTCTGCACAGCCAGGGGACGAAATTGTCGGGAGGCGAGCAGCAGATGCTGGCCATCGGGCGTATCCTGCGGACCGGTGCCCATCTGCTGATGCTCGACGAGCCGACCGAGGGCTTGGCTCCGGTGATCGTCCAGCAGATCGGCCGAACCATCGCGGCGCTGAAGCAAAAGGGCTTCACGATCCTTCTGGTCGAGCAGAATTTCCGGTTTGCCGCTACCGTCGCCGACCGACACTACGTGATGGAGCGCGGGAAGATCGTGGACATGATCCCGAATGCCGAGCTCGATGCGAACATGAAGAAACTGCACCAATACCTGGGTGTGTGATCCACCCATTGCCGCACAAAACCGTGTCAACGACCTACTGATGGAGACAGCATGAATAGATTACAACGCAGTTTGCTCGCCCTTGCGCTCGCCGGCATGGTCGGCGGGGTGCAGGCTCAGGTTTCGGACGGAGTCATCAAGATCGGCGTGCTGTCCGACATGTCGGGTCTGTATACGGACCTCGCCGGTGCCGGTTCGGTCGTCGCCGCGAAGATGGCGGTGGAGGACTCGGGCATCGAAAAGCGGGGCTACAAGGTGGAGTTGGTCTCGGCGGACCACCAGAATAAGGCCGACGTGGGTGCGGCCATTGCCCGGCAGTGGTATGACACCGACAAGGTCGATGTGATCGTGGACGTGCCACAATCCGCAGTCGCGCTGGCCGTCAATCAGATCACCAAGGACAAGGGCAAGGCGTTTCTTGTCTCGGGCGCCGCGTCGTCCGATTTGACCGGCAAGGCGTGCACGCCCAATACGGTCCACTGGACGTACGACACGTGGATGCTGGCCAATAGCACAGGCACCGCGATTACCAAGCAGGGCGGAGACAGCTGGTTTTTCATCACTGCGGACTATGCGTTTGGTGCCGCACTCGAACGCGATACTACGGCGGCTCTGACGCGCAATGGAGGCAAGGTCGTCGGCGGCGTAAAGGTGCCGCTGAATACCCAGGACCTGTCGTCGTTCCTGCTGCAGGCGCAAGCGTCGAAGGCGAAGATCATCGGTTTGGCCAACGCAGGTGGCGACACGACCAATTCGATCAAGCAGGCGGCCGAGTTCGGCATCGTCAAGGGCGGCCAAAAGCTGGCAGGATTGCTGGTGTTCCTGACAGACGTCCACTCGCTGGGCCTGCAGACCGCGCAGGGCCTGACCTTTACGGAAACGTTCTACTGGGACATGAACGACCAGACGCGTGCGTTTTCCAAGAGATTCTCTGCGGCGGACAAGGGCATCCATCCCTCGATGGTTCATGCGGGCGTGTACGCGTCGATCCTCCATTACCTCAAGGCAGTCGAGGCGCTCAAGAGCGACGATGGCACCAAGGTCGTCGCCAAGATGAAGGAATTGCCCACCGACGATCCGCTCTTCGGCAAAGGCTCGATCCGTGCCGACGGCCGCAAGATCCATCCGGCCTATCTGGTCCAGGTCAAGACGCCTGCGGAATCCAAGGCGCCGTGGGATTACTACAAGATCGTGGCGACGGTCCCCGCGGAGCTGGCGTTCCGCCCGCTTGCCGACGGCGACTGCCCGTTGGTCAAGAAGTGACGCAACCGTCCAGGATCCCGGCCTGCGCCGGGGCGAAGAAGCGGCGTCATCCCCGTGCAAGCGGGGATGGCGTGACGTGGCGAGCGATTCGCGGCTGACGGCACTGCGATGACCGAAATCTTCGGCATACCGACCCAAGCCCTGTTCGGGCAGCTCCTGATCGGGCTGATCAACGGCGCGTTCTACGCCATGCTGTCGCTCGGCCTGGCCGTCATTTTCGGCTTGCTCAACATCATCAATTTTTCGCACGGCGCGCAGTACATGCTCGGGGCGTTCTGCGCATATTTCCTGCTCGAGTTCGCGGGCGTCGGGTACTGGTGGTCGCTGCTCATCGCGCCGCTCGCCGTCGGTATCACCGGCATCATCATCGAGCGAACGATGCTATCCCGGCTTTACAAGCTCGACCATCTCTACGGTCTGCTGCTCACCTTCGGTATCGCGCTGATTCTTCAGGGCGTCTTCACCAACTATTACGGCAGTTCCGGGCAGCCCTATCGGTTGCCCGAAGAGTTTTCCGGCGCATTCAATCTGGGCTTCATGTTCCTGCCGAAATATCGTGCATGGGTGATCGCTGCGTCGGTCATCGTGTGCTGCTCGACCTGGTTCGTCATCGAGCGGACCAAGCTTGGCTCGTACCTCCGGGCAGCGACCGAGAATCCGGCCATGGTCCAGGCTTTCGGGATCAACGTGCCCAGAATGATCACGCTGACCTATGGTTTTGGCGTCGCGCTGGCGGCGTTTGCCGGGGTGATGGCGGCACCGATCTATCAGGTCAGTCCGCTGATGGGCGCGAACCTCATCATCGTCGTGTTCGCTGTCGTCGTCATCGGCGGCATGGGCTCGATTCTCGGTGCCGTCATCACGGGTTTTAGTTTGGGGATCGTCGAGGGCCTGACGAAGGTCTTCTACCCGGAAGCATCGAACACCGTCATATTCGTGATCATGGTGATCGTACTCATCATTCGTCCTGCGGGTCTGTTCGGGAAGGAGCGTTGATCGATGGCTGATGCGACGCCGGCGGCAAGCGTTTCCTCGCGACCGACTTCCGCGCTCCTCACGATCGGTGCGATGGCGGCCGCTGTTCGCTGTCGCGCCCCTGCTGGGCATCTATCCCGTGTTTCTCATGAAGGCGTTGTGTTTCGCGCTGTTCGCCTGTGCGTTCAATCTGCTCATCGGCTTTGGCGGGCTGCTGTCCTTCGGCCACGCAATGTTTCTCGGTAGCGCCGGATATGTTTGCGCGCACGCGGCCAAGGAATGGGGCTGGCCGCCCGAAGCGGCGATCCTCGCCGGTACCGCCGCAGCGACCGGACTCGGGCTCGTTGCGGGGCTGCTCGCGATCCGCCGCCAGGGCATCTACTTCGCGATGATCACCCTTGCGTTGGCGCAGATGGTGTTCTTCTTCTGCCTGCAGGCCCCGTTTACCCATGGCGAAGACGGTATCCAGTCGGTGCCGCGCGGCAAGCTTTTCGGGCTGCTCGACCTGAACAACACGCTGGTCATGTACTACGTGGTCCTCGCGATATTCCTCGCGGCCTTCCTGCTCATCTACCGCACCGTGCACTCGCCGTTCGGCAACGTATTGAAGGCAATTCGCGAGAACGAGCCGCGTGCGATCTCGCTCGGCTATGACGTCGACCGCTACAAGCTGCTGGCATTCGTACTGTCGGCGGGCCTGGCAGGCCTTGCGGGTGCGACCAAGGCGATCGTGTTCCAGCTCGCGTCGCTGACCGACGTGCACTGGTCGATGTCCGGCGAAGTCGTGCTGATGACGCTGTTGGGTGGCATGGGCACGATTTTCGGGCCTGTCGTCGGTGCGTTCGTGATCATCGGGCTCGAGAACTACCTTGCCGCCTTCGGGCAGTGGGTCACCGTCATCACGGGAGCAATCTTCGTCGTGTGCGTGCTGGCGTTCCGGCGCGGCATCGTCGGCGAGATTGCGGCATGGTGGGCGCGCCGCGCCAGGTAGCCAGGCTCGTCGCGCTGCTCGCCATGGCGCAGGTGGCAGGCGCAGCCGGAGGCGCCGAAGTGTTGAGCGTCGTCGGCGCGTGCCGTGGCGGGGTCCCGAATGGTGCCTACGAGCTGCACGGGAAAGATGGGCGCGTACGCGCCGTCGGCGCCTTCGCGTCGGGACGGAAGACCGGGACCTTCATTTTCTGGACCGAAGGTGGCGCCCGCAGTGCTGTGATTCCCTACGACAACGATGCGCGCACTGGCACGGTGGCGCTGTGGTACACAGGTGCCCGTCGCGAGTTGGCGCGCAAACTCGAAGCGCCCTACAGCAACAACGTGCTGCACGGCGTTCTGCGCACCTACCATCCCAACGGCGCCGCGCGCACCGAATGCCGCTACGAGCACGGACAGCTCGTCAGCGCGCAGGCCTGGGATGCGCGAGGATCACCGCTGCCCGAGGCGCAGGCGCGGGCGCTCGCAGCGCGCGATGCGGAGACGGAAAACCGGCGCCTGGCCCAGTTCGACGCCACGATCGGTGCCAATTTGCCACGGTGCGAGTGACGAATACTGCCCGGAGATCGTTCCCGGGTTGACCTTGCGGCGCGGGCGATCCATCATTGGTCTCGGGGCGGGGGCACGGCCGGCCGGATTTCCGGTACAGCCGGACAGGGGCGACCACCGTAAAGGGAGACCGCACATGCGCTTACTCGCTGCGATGGGACTGTTGACTGCAACCGCGTTGCTCGCCGGCTGCCAGATCAATCCGTCCCCCGACACGAGGTTTTCGTCGCCGATATTCTACGATTTCAGCGACACGATGGCCGTGCAAGACCGCGACCGCCCGCCGTACGTCCTGAGTTATCCCGACGAAACCATGTTTTTCTATCCGATCTACCCCCGTCCGCTGCGCGCGGACCTGAACCTCCGGTCGATGAGCTGCAGCAGGGCGAGCGACGGCACGCTGATCGTCAGCGTCAAGGTCCAGAACATGGGCGCCGACATCATCCCGCCGCGGGAGCAGTTGTGGGGCGAGATTGCGTCGTTCCGCGTGGTTGCCCGCGTGACCTGGGTCGGCGGAATACAGGAGGAAGTAAGCTACAGCCTGCCAATGACGATGGGCGTATCGGCCGCTTTCGCGTTGGACCTCTCCAGGACGCATTATTTCGCCCAGTACGTGCAGCGCATCGACGTGCTGGTCGATCCCGACCAGGTCGTCCCCGACCCCGTGCGCCAGAACAATGCGCTCACCTGGCAGGGCACGATGAACGGCGACAGCCCGAGCTGCGACGTCGGGCGCTCGTAGCGTACTCGCGGCGGGTTCTGCGCCGGCTTTCCGGCCTGCCGGAGCAAACGCGATTGCGCGCGTCCAGGCATCGCGGGCGCGCTTCGACGTCCGCCGCTGCGTTGAGGCCACGAGTTGGCCGCACTGATCGCGGTCACTGCCGCCGATCATCAAGGGAGCGCCGCCATGAAACTGACGACCTGGATACTCATCGCGATGGCCGCGGGCGTCGGCGTGGGCTGGATGTGTCACGAACTGCTCCCGACACCGGAAGCAGCGAAAACCGTTTCCGGCTACATCTCGCTGTTCACCGATGTCTTCCTGCGTCTGATCAAGATGATCATCGCGCCGCTGGTATTTTCCACGCTGGTCGTCGGCATCGCGCACATGGGTGACGCCAAGTCCATCGGCCGCATCGGGCTGAAGACCATGGGCTGGTTCATCAGCGCGTCGCTGATGTCGCTGATCCTGGGCATGATCCTGGTCAATGTCCTGCGGCCGGGCGATTCGCTGAACCTCCCGCTGCCCGACGCCGGCGCGTCGGCGAACCTCAAGGTGGCATCGCTTTCGCTCAAGGAATTCGTGACGCACCTGGTGCCCCGGAGCGTGTTCGAGTCGATGGCCAACAACGAGATCCTGCAGATCGTGGTGTTCTCGGTGTTCTTCGGCGCCGCCGCGGCATCATTTGGCGAGAAAGCCCGCGTCGTCGTCGACTGGGTCGAGCAGGTCGCGCACGTGATGCTGAAAGTGACCGGCTACGTGATGGCGCTGGCACCCATTGCCGTGTTCGCCGCGATGGCAGCGATCATCACCACGCAGGGTCTCGGCGTCCTGTTGGTGTACGGAAAATTCATGGGTCAGTTCTACCTCGGTCTGGCGATCCTGTGGTGCCTGCTGGCAGCAGCCGGTTTCCTGTTCCTCGGGCCGCGCATCGCGCGCCTGCTCAGCATGATCAAGGAGCCGATCATGCTCGCATTCAGCACCGCAAGCAGCGAAGCGGCGTACCCGAAGACGCTGGAGCAGCTCGAACGCTTCGGTGCGAGCAAGAAGATCACGAGTTTCGTGCTGCCGCTTGGCTACTCCTTCAATCTCGACGGGTCGATGATGTACTGCACGTTCGCGGTGCTGTTCATCGCCCAGGCCTACAAGATCGACCTGACCACGTCGCAGCAGATCACCATGCTGCTGATCCTCATGGTCACGAGCAAGGGCATGGCCGGCGTTCCGCGCGCCTCGCTGGTGGTCATCGCGGCGACGCTGGCGACCTTCAACATTCCCGAGGCCGGCCTGTTGCTGATCATGGGCATCGACCAGTTCCTCGACATGGGGCGCTCGGCCACCAACGTCATCGGCAACAGCATCGCGACCGCAGTGGTCGCGAAGTGGGAAGGCGAACTCCGCCCCGAAGCCGAGAGCCAAGCTGAGATCGACGCGGACGAGGGCATCGTCGGCGCGGCGCGCGCCTAAGCGCCGATGGATGCTGTCCAGGCCGGGCGTCGTCGCACGGCGCCATCCCGCCGCGCGGTGATCTGGCTGCTCAGTGCCGGCGTGTTCATGCTCGCGCTGGGCGCGGCGCCGGATGGCACCGGCCAGGAGCTTGCGGGAACACTCAAGAAGGTCAAGGACCGCGGGACGATCGCGCTCGGCTACCGCGAGAATTCGTTTCCGTTCTCCTTCGTCGACAAACGCGGCGAGCCGCACGGCTATTCCATCGACCTGTGTCTCGCGGTTGTCGACGAGGTCCGCGCGGAACTTGAGCGCGACAGCATCAAGGTCGTGTATGTGCCGGTGACCCCCGCCAACCGCATCGAAATGGTCGTCGACGGATCGGTCGACATCGAATGCGGGTCAACCACCAACAACATCGAGCGACAGAAGCGGGTTGCGTTTTCGCCGGTCATATTCGTGAGCGGCACGAAACTTCTCGTGCGCCGTTCGTCCGCGATCAAGTCGTACCGGGACCTCCGGGCCAAGACGGTCGTGCTGACCGAGGGCACGACCAACGAGAAGGCGATGCGCATTCTGTCGGATCACGAGAAGCTCGAGATGAGACTCATCACGGCGCCCGACCACGCCGATTCGTTTCGCATGCTCGCCTCCGGCCAGGCTCATGCATTCGCGACCGACGACGTGCTGCTGTACGGACTCATCTCGCAGGCCGCGCGGCCGGACGACTATGCGATCGTCGGCGACTTTCTCTCATACGACCCCTACGGACTGGTATTTCGCAAGGATGATCCGGATTTCGCCGCGGTCGTGCTGCGCACGTTCCAGAATCTGGCGGCGAGCCGGGAGCTCGCGGACTTCTACGACAAGTGGTTCATGCGCAAGCTGCGCACCGGCGAGCGACTCAAGCTGCCCATGAGCGCTCAGCTCAAGTCCATTTTCGAGGTGCTCGGGCAGCCCGAATAGCGGCGCGCGCACGCGGTCGCCCCCGATTGCCGGGGTATTTCACCATCTGCTTGTCTCAGGCTTGACCCTCGGCCCAGCATGGCTTCGCGCTATAATTGCAAGCTACGACCTGGGTCGCCCCGCGTCGGTGAGGTTCGATCGATATCAGCTCAGGAATCCCGATGAAAATTCTCGTAGCCGTCAAGCGCGTCATCGATTACAACGTCAAGATCCGGGTCAAGCCCGACGGCAGCGGTGTCGACACCGCCAATGTCAAGATGTCGATGAATCCGTTCGACGAAATCGCCGTCGAGGAAGCGATGCGTCTGAAGGAGAAAGGCGTCGTGACCGAGGTCGTCGCGGTGACCTGTGGGATCACGGCGTGTCAGGAAACCTTGCGCACCGCACTGGCCATCGGCGCCGATCGGGCGATCCTGGTCGAAACCGAAGTCGAATTGCAGCCACTGGCGGTGGCCAAGCTGCTCAAGGCGCTGGTCGACAAGGAGCAGCCCCAGTGCGTCATCCTGGGCAAGCAGGCGATCGATGACGATGCCAACCAGGTCGGGCAAATGCTGGCCGCGCTGCTCGGATGGCCGCAGGCGACGTTCGCGTCCAAAGTCGATATCGCTTCGGACAAGGCGACGGTCAAGCGCGAGATCGACGGCGGATTGGAAACGCTCGAGATGCCCCTGCCGCTGGTGATCACGACCGACCTGCGCCTGAACGAGCCGCGTTACGCCACGTTGCCGAACATCATGAAAGCCAAGAAAAAGCCGCTCGATATCGTCAAGCCCGATGCCCTGGGCGTCGATGTGACGCCGCGGTTGACGACGTTGAAAGTAGTGGAGCCGCCCAAGCGCAAAGGCGGGGGCAAAGTGGCCGACGTCGCGGAACTGGTCGCCAAGCTGCGCAACGAAGCTAAAGTGATTTGAGTACACCATGACCAATCTCGTCATTGCGGAACACGATCACGCATCGCTCAAGGGGGCGACGTTCAACACCATCACCGCCGCGCAGAAAATCGGTGGCGACATCCATGTGCTCATCGCGGGATACAACGCCCAGCGCGCTGCCTCGGCGGCCGCACAGATCCCCGGCGTGGCGAAGGTGCTCCACGCCGACGCGCCGCAACTCGCCGGACAGACTGCCGAAAATGTCGCTGCATTGGTCGTCGGGCTTGCCGGGGCGTACTCGCACCTGCTCTTGCCGGCAACCGGTTTCGGCAAGAATGCCGCGCCGCGCATCGCGGCGCTGCTCGACATTGCCCAAGTTTCCGACATCATCGCGGTCGACTCGCCTGATACCTTCGTGCGACCGATCTATGCCGGCAACGCCTTCGCGACCGTCCAGGCCAAGGACGCGAAGAAGATGATCACGGTGCGTGCGACAGGCTTCGACGCCGCCGCGGCCACCGGTGGTCAGGCGCCGATCGAAGTAGTGACACCGCCCGCCGACTTCGGCAAGGTGGTGGTGGTGGGACAGGAGTTGACGAAGTCCGATCGTCCCGAACTCACCGGCGCACGCGTCGTCGTTTCCGGCGGACGTGGACTGCAAAGCGGCGAGAACTTCAAGATGCTGGAAGCACTCGCGCAGAAACTCAACGCCGCGCTGGGTGCATCGCGGGCGGCAGTCGACGCCGGCTACGTCCCGAACGACTATCAGGTCGGACAGACCGGCAAGATCGTAGCACCTGACCTCTACATCGCGGTCGGTATATCCGGCGCGATCCAGCATCTCGCGGGAATGAAGGATAGCAAGGTTATCGTCGCCATCAACAAGGACCCCGAGGCGCCGATTTTCCAGATCGCCGACTACGGGCTGGTCGGCGACCTGTTCCAGATCGTGCCGGAACTCACTGCGGCACTCGGCTGAACCCCGCTCGGTTTTCCTCGGTTTCCGTTTCTGCCACCTTACAGATCGCACGCCGATGAGCACTTATCACGCACCACTGAAAGACATGTTGTTCGTCATGAAGGAGCTCGCCGGACTCGAGCAGGTCGGCAAGCTGCCTGGTTACGAGGACGCCACCGTAGACACCGTCACCGCGATACTTGAGGAGGCGGCGAAGTTCGCCACGGAAGTGCTCGATCCGCTGAATGCGGTCGGCGATCGCGAGGGTTCGAACCTCACCGACGGTGGCATCGTGAAGACGCCGACCGGATTCAAGGATGCGTACAAGCAATTCGCCGAGAATGGCTGGAACGGGCTCACCAAGCATCCCGAGCACGGCGGACAGGGATTGCCGCAGCTCGTCGCGACCGCGGTCGAGGAAATGTGGCACGGCGCCAATCTCGCGTTCGCGCTCTGTCCGCTGTTGACGCAGGGCGCGATCGAGGCGCTGGAACTGGTCGGATCCGACGAGCAGAAGGCGCTGTACCTGCCGAAGATGGTCGAAGGCGTGTGGACCGGGACGATGAACCTGACCGAGCCGCAGGCCGGTTCCGATCTCGCGGCGGTGCGTACGCGAGCAGTACCGCAGCCGGATGGCAGCTTCAAGTTGTACGGCCAGAAGATCTTCATCACCTACGGCGATCAGGATTACACCGCTAACATCATCCACCTCGTGCTCGCGCGCACGCCGACCGCGCCCGAAGGCGTCAAGGGCATTTCGCTGTTCGTCGTACCCAAGTTCCTCGTGAATGCCGATGGCAGTCTCGGTGCGCGCAACGATGTCCATTGCGTATCGCTCGAGCACAAGCTGGGTATCCACGCGAGCCCGACCGCGGTGCTTGCATACGGCGATCACGGTGGTGCGATCGGCTACCTGGTCGGCCAGGAGAACCGCGGCCTCGAGTACATGTTCATCATGATGAACCTGGCGCGCTACTCGGTCGGCGTCGAGGGCATCGGCATCTCGGATCGCGCGTACCAGCGGGCGCTGGCCTACGCCAAGGATCGTATCCAGGGCCGCGCGCCCGGGCTCGATAAGGCGGCGCCGACGGCGACGATCCTGCAGCACCCCGACATCCGCCGCATGCTGCTGACGATGAAGGCGTTGACCGAGTCGATGCGCAGCGTCGCCTACGTCACCGGCGCCGCGATGGACAATGCCACGCATCATCCCGACGCGGAAGCGCGCAAGCGCCACCAGGCGTTCGTCGATTTCATGATTCCCATCGTCAAGGGCTGCAGTACCGAGGTCGCGCAGCAGGTTACCTATCTCGCGCTGCAGGTGCACGGTGGCATGGGCTTCATCGAGGAGACCGGCGCCGCGCAACACTATCGCGATGCGCGCATCACGACGATCTACGAAGGCACCACCGGCATCCAGGCCAACGACCTGATCGGTCGCAAGACCGCACGCGACGGCGGTGCGGTGGCGCGCGCAATTATCGCCGATATCGCCAAGGTCGCCGCGCAGTGTGCAGCGTCCTCCGACGCCGAGCTCAAGGCGGTCGGTGTCGCGCTGGGTTCGGCGGCGACGGCGTTGGGCGAGGCTGTCGACTGGCTCGCGGGCAACTTCGCATCATCGACGCGCGCCGCGCATGCGGCGGCAGTGCCGTACCTGCAAATGTGGGGGTTGGTCGCCGGCGGTTGGCAGCTCGCGCGCGGCGCCCTGATTGCGTCGAAGCAGTTGGCCGAGGGCAGCGTCGATGCGAGTTTCCTCCGCGGCAAGATCGCCACGACGCGCTTCTACGGCGAATGTCTCCTGCCGCAGGCCGCAGCGCTCGGGCAGTCCATCACGCGCGGCAGCGAGTCGGTACTGGCACTGGCGGACGAGCAGTTCTGACGCGACTCACGCCAGCATCGCGCGCTCGAGCGCCGCGTAGATGCCCGGCGCCGACGCGATGACCGCGCCGCCGGCGGCAAGCCCGGCAGAGCCGGGATAGGACAGCGTGCGGCCACCGGCCGCCTCGACCAGCAGCAGCCCGGCCAGCGCATCCCATGGATGCATGTGTGGCTCGAGGTATCCGTCGTAGCGTCCTGCCGCGACGTGCGCCAGCATCAGCGCGCCGGCGCCCATGTCCTTCACCGCAGTTCCTGCTTCGTGCAGCCGGCGCTTGAGTTGGACGTGCTCGGTCAGCGACTGCCGCGAGACGTATCCCGCGCACACCATGGCCGCGTCTAGCGCTTCGCAGGTCGACACCCGCATCGGCGCGTCGTTGCAGAACGCGCCGCCCTGTTTCGTGGCCCAGAACAATTCGTCCTGCGTCGGATCGAACACGATGCCGATCTGGCGCGTGCCCTCGACCAGAAATGCGATCGACACGCACCAGTAGCGAACGCCATGGACGAAGTTGATCGTGCCGTCGATCGGGTCGACGTACCAGGCGTGCGCGCCCTGTTCGCCCCCGGCTTCCTCGCCGAGCATCGTGTCCTGCGGAAACGCTTGCGCGAGTCGCGAGCGGATCAGTGCTTCGACGGCATGATCGGCCGCGCTGACGAAGTCCTGCGGGCCCTTGGCCTCGGTGGTGAATGCGATTTCGCGCCGAAAGTAACGCAACGCGAGCGCGCCGGCCTCGCGCGCGACGCGCCGGCCGAGTTCGGCGCGGGCCGGATATCCTCCGGGCTCATGGGAGACCTTCGCGCTGCGCGCTCCGATTCGCGCTGGGCGGCCGTCGCGCTCATGGAGACCTTCGCGCTGCGCGCTCCGGTCGGCGCCGTCGCGCTCATGGGAGACCTTCGCGCTGCGCGCTCCGGTATTCGCGCTCGGGGCGGCCCGTCGCGCTCATGCCGTTGCGATGGGTACGACGCCGTGGCGGGCGAGTGTCAGCGTCACCGGCGCGCCTGCGGCAAGCGGCCGGTCGACGGCCATGCTGATGACGAACAGTTCGCCGATGTCGGTGGCCATCGTGTATTCCATGACGCCACCGATGTACGCGGCCTTGCGCACCGTGCCCGAAAGGCCCACGCTGCCCGGCACGCCGATTTCCACGGCCTCGGGGCGGATCGCGATCTCGACCGTCCCCGCGGGCAGGTTGCGGTGCGGCAGGCGGACCGTCAGCGGCCCGAGGGCGACATCCCCGAAGCGCTCGTCGACGCGCTTGAGCGTGCCGCGGACGCGGTTCGCGTCGCCCATGAAGCCTGCCACGAAAACGTCCTTGGGCTGTTCGTAGAGTTCGCGCGGCGCGCCTTCCTGCGCGATGGTCGCCTTGTTCATGACGATGATGCGGTCCGAGACCGCCATGGCCTCGGCCTGATCGTGCGTGACGTACACGACGGTCAGCGACAAGCGCTGCTGCAGGTCGCGAATCTCCTCGCGCATCTGGCGTCGCAACCGGGCATCGAGATTCGAGAGCGGTTCGTCGAACAGCAGCACCGATGGTTCCAGCACCAGCGCACGGGCGACGGCAACCCGCTGCTGCTGCCCGCCGGAGAGTTCCGACGGCAGGCGCTCATCGAAGCCGGTGAGCCCGACCGTGGTCAGCGCCACCTGCGCCTTGGCACGCACCTCGGACTTGGGCAGACCCGAAACGCTGAGCCCGTAGCCGACGTTCTCGATCACGTTCATGTGCGGAAAAAGTGCGTAGCTCTGGAACACCATCGAGACATCGCGCTCCGACGCCGGAATGCGCGTCACGTCGGCGCCGCCGATCATGATCGCGCCCGAGGTCGGCAGTTCGAGCCCGGCGATCATGCGCAGCGTCGTGGTCTTGCCGCAGCCGGATGGCCCGAGCAGCGTCACCAGGCTGCCGGCGGCGATCGTGAAGGAAATGTCCTTGACGGCGGCGACCTCGCCATAGAGCTTGCTGACGTTGCGGAACTCGATCGAGGCGGCTTTCATTTTGAGTGTGGCCCGGTTGTAGGCTAGTCGCCTCAGGCGGCGCCCAATTGTCCCACAACCGTCGGCGCCACGCCCTGGCGCCGGCCGAGCCGCCGCACGCCGACTACGCGCTGGATCAGCCAGATGATTAGCAGCATCAGCACGATCAGTACCGACGAGTAGGCGATGGAAACCCCGTAGTCACCGTTGGTGACGCGGTTGATGATGTAGGTCGTCGCCCATTCGTATTCCGCCGACACCAGGAACACGATCGCCGACACCGTGGTCATCGAGCGCACGAAGCTGTAGACCAGCGCCGCGACGATCGCGGGCTTGAGCAGTGGCAGCAGGACCCGGCGCAGCGTCGTGAAGCCGCGTGCGCCGAGCGTCGTCGAAGCCTCGTCGAGGCTCTTGTCGATTTGCGCCATAGAGGCCATGCCGGCGCGGACGCCGACTGGCATGTTGCGGAACACGTTGCACACGATCAGGATCAACGCGGTACCGGTGATCTCGATCGGCGGGACGTTGAACGCGAGAATGTAGGAAACACCGATCACCGTGCCGGGGATCGCGAAGCTGAGCAGGGTGCCGAACTCGAACGCCGACTGGCCGCGGAAGCGATGCCGCGTCAGAATGTACGCGGTCAACAAGCCGAGCACAGCGGTGACCGGTGCGGCGACTGCCGACAGCTTGACCGTCGTCCAGAACGAGGCCCACGCGGTCCCGACCCACAGCAGGCCATTCGCGCCCGATTCGACGCCGAAGGCCTTGATGTAGTGCTTGAGCGTGGGGGTGTAGTTGCGCCCCCATTGCTCGACGAAGCCGCCGACCACGACCATGGCGTAGATCACCAGCGTCAGGATGATCCAGGGGATGGCCGCCGCGTAGCAGATCTTGCGCACGTTCTCGGGCAGGGGCGTCGGCAGTCCCGAGTCGCCCTTGCCGGACAGCGCCGTATACACCTTGCGACCGAGCACCCAGCGCTGCGCAAAGAATGCGGCGAGTGCGAAGCCGAGCAGCAGTAGGCCTAGCGCCGCTGCACGACCCTGGTCGAGCTGTGCGCCGACGACCGAGTAGAAGACCTCGGTGGCGAGCACGCCGAAATTGCCGCCGAGCACGATCGGATTGCCGAAGTCGGCGATCGATTCGATAAAGCCGATCAGGAACGCATTGGCGAGCCCGGGCCGCATCAGCGGCAATGAGACGTCGACGAAGGTGCGCCAGCGATCTGCGCGCAGCGTTTGCGCCGCTTCTTCCATGCTCGGCGACACGCCTTCGACGACGCCGATCAGCACCAGGAATGCGATCGGCGTGAACGACAGCAGTTGCGCAAGGATGAGTCCGGGCAGGCCGTAGAACCAGCGCGACGGCTCGATGCCGATGCTCCATTCGAGAAAATGGTTGAGCACGCCGGAGCGACCGAAGAGCAGGATCAGCGCCAGGCCGATGACGAAGGGCGGGGTGATGATCGGCAGGATCGACATCGCGCGCAGCAGCTTCTTGAAGCGGAAGTCCGTGCGCGCGACCACCAGCGCGAAAGCAAGGCCCAGTGCGGTCGTGCTGGCGCCGCAGATCAGCGCGAGCAGCAGCGTGTTCCATGCGACGCCGCAGCGGGGGCCGCCGGTCAGGCAGCCAAGACCCCACACCTTCTGCTGCGTCGCACGACCGAGGAACGCTGTCAGCGAATACGCGCCGCCATCGTCCTGGAAAGCGCTGATCAGGATGTTGAGGACCGGATAGAACGTGAAAACCGCCGTCGACGCGAGGATCGCCACGATGCAACCGGCGATGAATGCATCGCCGTTGAAGTATCCGCGCTCGGCGAGTCCGAGCGCGAACAGCATCGCAAAAGCGGAGAGCGTCAGGGCCGCCCCCAGGCCCATGCCGAACTGGTTTCCGGCCAGCGGGCCCCAGGCACGGGCCAACGCATCGAAGGACCAGCCCTGCGCCCCGATCGCGAAGCCCTGGCCGAAGGTGTACAGGAAGCCGGCTGCACCCAGGATGAGCAGCGCATGTGCGCGCACGCCGCGCTCGAGCCGATGCGACACCAGACACGCGCTGGCGATCAGCAGTGCTCCGATAGGCAAGAGCCACGTGCGCCCGTGCTGCCACGACTGCACCAGTGCCGACGCGTTGTTCTTGCCCGTGAAATCACGAAGCCACGCGGCGGACAACACCGACGCATCCAGCGCGTACCACGGGACGAACAGATAACCGACGGCGCCGACGGCCAGCCAGAACACGAGTGCGTTGCGGTTGAACCTCATTTCGCCGACGCGTTGATTTCCTTCTCCCAGCGCTCCAGCAGGCGCTTGCGCTCGGCGGTCGATCCGTACTTGGCGCTGTCGTAGTTGATCAGCTTGATGTCGGTGAGATTGGGAACCTGGGGTGGCAGCTTGACGTTCCGATTGGTAGGGATCGCATACTCCTTGACGTCGAGCCCGATCTGCTGGGCTTCGGCCGTCAACGCCCAATCGAAGAATTTCTTCGCATTGTCGAGATTGCGCGCGCCCTTGATGATCGCCATCGACCCGATTTCGTAGCCGACGCCTTCGCAGGGAAGAATCGGCTTGACCGGAAAGCCGCGGACGATTTCGTTGATCACCCCGTGCAGCACCGTGCTGCCGATGCCGGTCTCGCCGCGGGTCACCGCGGTCATCGGGCCGATGCCGGAGCGCGAGTACTGGTTGACGTTGGCGTTGAGGGCTTTCATGTAGCGGAAGGCCTCCTCTTCGCCAAAGACCTGCACGAGCGAGGCGAGCATCATGTACGCGGTGCCGGATGAATTCGGATTCGAGAGCATGACCTCTCCCTTGTAGACCGGGTTGGTCAGCTCGGCCCAGCACTTGGGTACGGGCAGCTTCCTTCGTTCGAACAGTTCGGTGTTGTAACCCAGCGCGAGTATGCCGCCGTAAACGCCGGCAACGCGATAGTTCGAGACTTCCGCTTCGCGCCTGGCCCAGTCATGCAGCTGATCGAGATTGGGCGACCTGTAGGTCTCGAGCAGGCCTTCTCCCGCGGCCTGCAGGAAGGCGTCGCCCGGGCCCGCCCACCAGATGTCGCCCTTCGGGCTGTTCGCTTCCGCCTTGATCTGTGCGAACAGCTCGCCGGTCGCCTTCTGGGTGACGCTGACTTTGACGCCAGTCGCCTTCTCGAAGCCGATCGCCATGCCCTGGCACCACGCGGTATCCGGCGAGCTGCAGTACATGGCCAGCGTGCCCTGGGCGCCGGCTGCGCTCGCAAGGAGCAGGCCAGCGAGCACGGCGAACAACCTGCAGATCATGCGCGACTTGGGCAACGATGCATTTGCATTGTCATTCCTGCGTACGCCGGAACCCATTTGCGGCGATGCCCTGCGCTCCTGGACATCCGCGTCACTTCGTCGTCGCGCCGCCGCCGACTTCCTTGTCCCACTTTTCGAGCAGGCGCTTGCGCTCCGCCGACGAGCCGTACTTGGCGAAGTTGTAGTCGATGAGCTTGATGTCGGCCGGTTTCGGCGACAACGGCGATACCGGTGTGTTCACGTTCGACGGGAGCTGGAACGACGATTTCGACTCGTACGACAGCTTCTGCGCCGCGGGCGTCAGCGCCCAGTCGTAGAACTTCTTCGCGTTGTCGAGATTGCGGGCGCCCTTGATGAGCGACATCGAGCCGATCTCGTAACCCGTCCCTTCACAGGGCGCGATGACCTTGACCGGGAAGCCGGCCTGCGCCTCGGTGACCACGTCGTGGATGAACGCGACCGCGACCATGTTCTCGCCGCGCGCAGTCGCCTTGATCGGGCCGACGCCCTGCCGCGAATAGTTGCTGATGTTGGTGTTCCATTCCTTGAGCATCTTGAAGGCTTCGTCCTCGCCGAAGACCTGGACCAGCGTGGCGATGGTCGTGTACGCCGTGCCGGACGCGTTCGGATTGGCCATCTGCAGGTCGCCCTTGTAGGCCGGCTTGCCCAGGTCCTTCCAGCATGCTGGAACCGGCGCTTTCTTTTTCGCCAAGAGCTCCGTGTTGTAGCCCGCGCCGAGGACGCCGAGGTAGATGCCTACCGTCTTGTAGCCGGACTGTTCGGCCTGGCGCTTAGCCCACGGCTGGAGTTGATCGAGCAGCGGCGACTTGTACGGGATCGTCAGATCCTGCTCCGCGGCCTGCAGGTGCGGATCACCCGTGCCGCCGTACCATATGTCGTGCTTGGGATTGGCTTTTTCCGCGGCGACGGTCGCGAATGACTCGCCCGATCCCTTCAGCGTCAACCCGACCTTGATGCCAGTCGCCTTTTCGAATTCCGTCGCGGCCATGTTGCACCATTCGGCGGCCATCGGACAGATGACGTTGACCTGCTGTTGCGCCGCGGCGGGCAGCGCGAGCGCACCCAGCGTCGCAGCCAGCAGTGCTTGGCGTAGTACCATGGCGTTTCCTCCTCGATTCGTTCTTGTAATGATTCTGCAATAATCGGTGAAATGGCCGCATCGCGTCAACCTATGGTTGCGCGGGCGCCGTGTGACCTGCCTTGAGCATCGCAACCTTGACCCGCTTCGGCATCGATCTGGGAGGCACGAAAACCGAAATCGTCGGGCTCGACGAGTCCGGCGGGGAAGTGCTGCGCCGGCGCGTGCCCACGCCGCGGAATGACTACCAGGGCACGCTGGACATGATCTGCTCGCTGGTCCGCGATGCCGAAGCCGCAGCGGGTGATCGCGGCAGCGTCGGCATCGGCACGCCGGGGTCATTGTCGCCGACCACCGGATTGCTGCGCGGGTCCAATTCGGTATGTCTCAACGGCAAGCCGATCAAGGCGGATCTGGAGGCGCTCCTCGGGCGCGAAGTGCGAATTGCCAACGACGCCAACTGCTTTGCGCTGTCGGAAGCGACCGACGGTGCGGGTCGGCACGGCGACGTCGTGTTTGGCGCGATTCTCGGCACCGGCGTCGGCTCGGGCATCGTCGTGCGCGGGCGGGTGTTGTCGGGCCCTAACGCGATTGCGGGCGAATGGGGGCACAATCCGCTGCCGTGGCCGGAAGACGATGAACGTCCGGGACCGGTGTGCTTCTGCGGACAGCGTGGCTGCATCGAGACCTTCCTCTCGGGGCCGGGCATGGAGCGCGATCATCGGGCCGTCACCGGGCGAGTGGCGGCCGCGCAGGAAATCGTGCTGGCGAGCGGCAAGGGCGAGCCCGGTGCCGCGGCGACGATGCTTCGCTACGAGCGTCGTCTGGCGAAGGCGCTGGCGCACGTCATCAACCTGCTCGATCCCGACGTGATCGTCCTCGGTGGCGGCATGTCCAACATCGATCGACTGTACGTCGACGTTCCGGCGCTATGGGGCCGGTGGGTATTCTCCGAGCACGTCGGCACGCGGCTTGTACGGCACCTGCATGGCGACTCGAGTGGAGTACGCGGCGCCGCGTGGCTATGGAACGACTGATGGCGTGCGATCACATGTTGGAATAGTTCGGGCCGCCTCCGCCTTCCGGCGTGACCCAGTGGATGTTCTGGCGCGGGTCCTTGATGTCGCAGGTTTTGCAATGCACGCAATTCTGACTGTTGATCTGTAGACGCTTGCCGGCGTCGTTTTCAGCATCGACAAACTCATACACGCCTGCCGGGCAATAGCGCTGCTCGGGTCCATCGTAGATCGCAAGATTGACCGCGACGGGCACCGAGGCAACGCGCAACTGCAGGTGCGACGGCTGGTTCTCTTCATGGTTGGTGTTCGAGACGAATACCGACGAGAGTTTGTCGAAGGTCAGCACGCCGTCGTACTTCGGGTAGTCGATCCTGGGCATGTCCGCAGCGGGCTTGAGGCATTCGTGGTCGGGCTTGTCGTGATGCAGCGTCCAGCCGACCAACGCACCCAGGTGCAGGTCGTTGAGCCACATGTGGATGCCGCCGTGGAGCGTCCCGGCCAGCGCGCCCCACTTGAGTCCCGGCTTGACGTTACGCACCTTGTACAGATCTTCGTAGGCCCACGAGGTGCGGAACGATGCAGGAAATTCGGTCAGTTCGTCGTGCTGGCGCTGCGCGCCGAGTGCCGAAAAGGCAGCTTCTGCGGCCAGCATGCCGGTCTTCATCGCGTTGTGCGTGCCCTTGATGCGCGGCACGTTGAGAAACCCCGCCGCATCGCCGATCAGCGCGCCGCCAGGAAAGGTCAACTTTGGGATCGATTGCAGGCCGCCTTCGCTGATTGCCCGCGCGCCGTAGGCGAGGCGCTTGCCGCCCTCGAAGGTGCCGCGGATGGCGGGGTGCGTCTTGTAGCGCTGGAACTCGTCGTAGGGCGAAAGGTGCGGATTCTCATAGTTCAGGTGTACGACGAAGCCGACGGCGACGAGGTTCTCGCCGTAGTGGTATTGGAACGAACCGCCGCCCGTTCTGGAGTCGAGCGGCCAGCCCTGCGAGTGCGACACCAGCCCGCGCTGGTGCCGGTCCGGCGCGACTTGCCACAGTTCCTTGATGCCGATACCGTATTTCTGCGGATCGACGCCATCGCGCAACGCGAATCTCGCCATCAGTTCCTGCGACAGCGATCCGCGGCAGCCCTCGGCGAACAGCGTGTAGCTGGCATGCAGCTCCATGCCCGGCTGATATTCGGGCTTGTGCGTGCCGTCCTTCGCGATGCCGACGTCACCCGTGGCAACCCCGCGCACCGCACCCGTATCGGTGTAGAGGACTTCGGACGCGGCGAAGCCCGGGTAGATCTCGACGCCGAGCGCTTCGGCCTGTTGCGCGAGCCAGCGGCAGACGTTGCCAAGGCTCGCGATGTAGCATCCATGATTGTTCATCAGCGGCGGCAGCATCCAGTTCGGAATGCGCCGCGCCGTCGCTGCGCCGAGCACCAGAAAGCAGTCCTCGGTCACCGGTGTGTCGAGCGGAGCGCCTTGCGCGGGCCAGTCCGGGATGAGCTCCGTCAGGCCGCGGGGATCGATGACCGCACCGGACAGGATGTGCGCACCGATCTCGGAGCCCTTTTCCAGCACGCAGACGCCGACCTCGCGACCGGCGGCGGCAGCGAGCTGCTTGAGCCGGATCGCCGCCGACAGCCCCGACGGACCGCCGCCGACGATGACGACATCGTATTGCATGGACTCGCGTGGCACGAGCGTTCTCCTTCTGCGGTTTCGGGGACGGGCAGTCAGCGTCGATTATAATTCCGTTTGCTCTGCCGGTTACCTGCGATGACCTCCGACCGCCTGCCCGTCCACACGACCATCATCCCCATTCGCTGGGGCGACATGGACGCGCAGGGACACGTCAACAACACGGTGTATTTCCGCTACATGGAACAGGCGCGCATCGAATGGCTGGAGCACGTGGCCGCGCAGATCGGATCGTTCAGCTCGCCCGGGTCGGTCATCGTCAACGCGAGTTGCACGTTCATCGAGCCGATGGAGCATCCGGGCACGGTGGAGGTGCGCATGTTCGTGGGGCCACCCGGACGCTCGAGTTTCGACACGCACTACGAGCTGTGGGTGGGCACCCTCAAACATGCCGAAGGGGCGGCCAGGATCGTCTGGATCGACCCCGCGACGCTGCGATCGACACCGCTGCCTGATGCCGTACGTGCCCTGTTTGGATGAATCGCGGCGACCAGCGCGATGATTGAACCTCTGTGGCGCCCGTCCCCTGCGCGCGTGGCGCAGGCCAACCTGACCGAATTCGCGGCGCACATCACACGCGGGCACGGCGTTGTGCTGCCTGACTATGGCGCGCTCTACGCCTGGTCGATTGCCGACCGCGAGTCGTTCTGGCGCGAGCTGTGGGACTACGCCGCGGTCATCGGCGAACGCGGGGCGCGTACGCTGCAGGACGGCGAGCGGATGCCCGGTGCGCGCTGGTTTCCGGACGCCAGGCTCAACTATGCGGAAAACCTGCTCTGCCGACGCGCGCGCGACGACGCGGGCGATGCGCTGGTGTTCTGGGGCGAAGACAGGGTCAAGCGCCGGATGTCGCATGCAGAACTGTATGCGAACGTGGCGCGAGCGGTGCGGGCACTGCGCGCCGCGGGCGTGGCCAAAGGCGATCGCGTCGCGGGCTATCTGCCCAACATGCCCGAAGCCATCATCGCGACCCTCGCGACCAGCGCGCTCGGCGCGATCTGGTCGTCGGCGTCGCCCGACTTTGGCGTGCAGGGCGTGCTCGACCGTTTCGGCCAGATCGAACCCAAGGTACTGTTCACGGTCGACGGCTATTGGTACAACGGCAAGCCGCAGCCGATCATGGACAAGGTGGCGCGCATTGCCGAGCGTCTGACTTCGCTCCGGCAAGTGGTCGTCACGCCCTATCTCGGCGCTGCCTCCCCGACGCCGGAAGTTGTCGCGCCCGTCGCCGGCGCGATCGCCTGGGACGACTTCCTGGCCCCATTCTCCACGGGCGCGATCGATTTCGAGCCGCTGTCCTTCGACCATCCGCTGTACATACTCTACTCGTCGGGGACGACAGGCGTTCCGAAGTGCATCGTGCATGGCGCGGGGGGAACGCTGCTGCAGCATCTGAAGGAACACCGCCTGCACAGCGACGTGAAGTCCGGCGACCGGCTGTTCTATTTCAGCACCTGCGGCTGGATGATGTGGAACTGGCTCGTGTCCGGCCTCGCATCGGGCGCGACGTTGCTGCTGTTCGACGGCTCGCCCTTCGTCGATCGTGGTCGGATTCTCTGGGACCTTGCCGAACAGGAGCGCATGACGCACTTCGGCACGTCCGCCAAGTACATCGATGCACTGAAGAAGGCCGGGCTGGTGCCGCGCAAGGACTACGCCCTCGTTGCCCTGCGCGCGTTGCTGTCGACCGGCAGCCCGCTGTCTCCGGAAGGCTTCGACTACGTCTACCAGTGCATCAAGACCGATCTTTGCCTGTCGTCGATTTCCGGCGGCACCGATATCGTTTCCTGCTTTGCGCTGGGGTGTCCGACGCGGCCCGTCTGGCGCGGCGAGTTGCAGTGCCGCGGGCTGGGCATGCCCGTCGACGTCTACGACGAGCATGGAAAGCCCGTGCGGGAGGAGAAGGGCGAGCTGGTCTGCACCGCGTCCTTCCCCTCGATGCCGATCGCGTTCTGGAACGATGCCGACGGCGCCAAATACCATGCTGCCTACTTCGAGCGCTTTCCGGGCGTCTGGTGCCATGGCGACTTCGTGGAATTGACCGCGCACGACGGCATGATCATCTACGGACGATCCGACGCCACGCTCAATCCGGGAGGCGTGCGCATCGGCACCGCCGAGATCTACCGCCAGGTCGAACAGCTCGACGAGGTGACGGAAAGCATCGTCATCGGGCAGGATTGGCCGCCCGGTGAAGTCGGAGACATGCGCGTGGTGCTGTTCGTGCGGCTGCGCGACGGGATCGTGCTCGACGATGCGCTCGTCGATCGGATCAAGAAGCACATCCGCACCAACACGACGCCACGGCACGTGCCGGCGAAAATCCTGCAGGTAACCGACATTCCGCGCACCAAGAGCGGCAAGATCGTCGAGCTCGCGGTGCGCGACGTCGTGTCGGGCGAACCCGTAAAGAACATCGAAGCACTGGCCAACCCGGAGGCGCTGGATCAGTTTCGCGACCGGGCGGAGCTGAAGACCTGATGCGCACGAGCTGGCGATGAGCCTGATCGCAATCGTGCTGGCACTCGCGCTCGAGCAATGGCGCGCGTTCCGCTGGCGCGGGAGCGTCGTGCAGGCTTTTCGTCGCTACGCGCGCGCGCTGGAGCGGCGCTTCAATGCGGGGACGGCGCAGCAAGGTGCGATTGCGGCTGCGCTCGCGCTGGCGCCTGCCGTCGTTCTCGCGGCGATAGGCTATTGGGGCCTCGACTATGTCAACCCGCTGCTCGGCCTGGCGTGGAACGTCGCGATCCTCTATCTGCTGGTGGGCTTCCGGAGCTTCAGTCACGCCTTCACCGCAATCGCCGAAGCACTCAAGGCAGACGACACCATCGCCGCACGCAGGCGGCTGGTGGCCTGGCGCGGAAGCGACGCGGCCGGAGCGAGCAGTGGCGAAATTCCGAAGCTCGCCATCGAACGCGGGCTGCTCGATGTCTATCACCACATCTTCGGTACGCTGTTCTGGTTCCTCGTGCTGCCTGGACCGGGCGGCGCGGTGCTCTACCGTCTGACCACGCTGCTGGTCGAGCAATGGCACGGCGGCGCGGAGACGCCGATGGGCATACAGCTGGCGCGCTTCAGCGAGCCAGCGTCGCACCTGCTGCATTGGCTGGACTGGATTCCGGTGCGCTTGACCGCGATGACGTTTGCCGTCGTCGGCGATTTCGAAGACGCCGTCTATTGCTGGCGAACCCAGGCGAGGCAGTGGCCGTCGCTGCACGAGGGCATCCTGCTCGCGGCGGGAGCGGGGGCGCTGGGTTGCGCCGTTGGCGGAACGCTGACGAATCCGACCGGCGAGCCTGAGTTCAGGCCGGAACTGGGCATCGGAGAAGTTGCCGACGCCGACCTCATGCCGAGCGCGACGGGCCTGGCCTGGCGGGCGCTGCTGGTGTGGCTGGTGTTGCTGCTGCTGATTACACTCGCGAACCTGGCGCCGTAGCGCTCCGCCCTGCGGCGTCCTACGCCCAACTTCGCGTGCGCCGGGCACTGTCCGCGAGCAGTTGCCGCAGCAGGGCGACGCGCCACGGCTTGATGTCACCGCGCTCGACCGCGGCCTGGACGACGCAACCCGGCTCCGAGTCGTGGCGGCAATTGCGGAATCGGCAGTGTCCGAGCAGCGGGCGCAGCTCCACGAACGCGGACGCTATGTGCTCGGCGTCGAGGTGGGCGAGACCGAATTCCTGCATGCCGGGGGAATCGACGATCCAGCTGTTCGCATCGATCGGATAAAGTGTGGTCTGCGTCGTCGTGTGACGGCCGGTCTGCAGGGCCGTGGAGATTTCGCCGATCTTTGCCGCGGCATCGGGCAGCAGTGCGTTGATCAACGTCGACTTGCCCATGCCCGACTGACCGATCAGCACGCTGCGCTGGCCGGCAAGCAGCGGCACCAGTTCACGGGCATGGTCGCGCGCGCTGGTTCTGACGATGGCGTAGCCCAGCGCGGCCAGCGGGGCCAGCCGCGGCTCGATCGCCGCAAATCCCGGCAGGTCGGTCTTGTTCGCCACCACGATAAAACGACAGCCGGAGCTTTCCGCGGCGATGGTCCAGCGATGCACGAGCTCGTCGTCGTAGGGTGGATCAGGGGCGACGATGCCGAGAATCTGGGTGACGTTGGCGGCGATGAGCTTCTCGCGGTGTGCGTCGGAGCGGTAGCACAGCGTGGTGCGCGGCAGGACGTCGGTGATCACGCCGTCGCTGCCCGCTGCGACCTCGACCGCGACCCGGTCACCGCACGCGATCGTCCGCGCGCGGCCGCGCAGTACGCAGATCACCGCGCGTCCATCATCGAGCACGACAGCGTAGTGGCGGCGGTGCGTCGCGGTGACGAGGCCGATGGCCACGGTCACGGTGCGAGCTGATCCGTTTTCGCAGCGCAGATGCAATCGTTCAGCGTGACGCCGCCGGCGTCGTGCGTTGACCAGTCCACCACGACGTGTCCGTAGTGCACCGACAGATCGGGGTGATGGTCCTGCCGGTTGGCCATCCACGCCAGCGCGTTGACGAACGCGATCGTGTGGTAGTAGTCGGCGAACGAGAACTTCTTGCGCAGGCGTCGTTCCGCGTGGTCCCACCCGGGAAGTGAGGTCAGCCGCTGCTCGAGTTCGGGCGGCGACAGGAGCGGCGCGCCCGGCCGGCAATCGAGTGCGGCAAGGGCATGGGCGTCCGGCGTGGCAGGTTGGCTCATCTGCGATTCCTCATTGAAAGTGGTAATACTGCCGGTTCAGATACGCCGCGATGTGTTCCTCTTCTTCCGGAAAGTAACCGGCACCGAGCTCGGTATTGCAGTAGCGGATCTGCGCCATGAGCTGTGCCGCAGAGCGCACCTTGCGGTCGGCACGCAAGTAGATGCGATCGGCGTTTCCCTCGAAGCGGCGCGCGTGGCAGGCGACGCAGTCGCGGGACGCGATGGGCTCGCCGAGCTTGGCGTCGCCGTTCCGGAATCCGTCCGCGCTGCCCTCGGCGACAGCAGCCGCGCTCCATGCCGCCATGACAGCCACGAGCATATGTCGCATCGCCATCGCGGGCCGTCAAGTCAATTCGGCGCCGCCTCGAGGCGCGCGATGCGTATCGCCGCAGGCGGGTGCGAATCGTAGAAGGCCGAGTGCAACGGATCCGGCGTCAAGGTGTTGGCATTGTCTTCATACAGCTTGACCAGCGCGGTGACCAGCGCCGAAGCGGAGGCGTTCCGCGCGGCGTAGGCGTCGGCTTCGAATTCGTGCTTGCGCGAATACAGCGACGCCAGCGGCGCCGCCAGGAAGGTGAAGACCGGCAGCGCGAGCATGAACAGCACCAGCGCCACGCCGTAGCGAGGCGCGGGCCCGGGAACGCCGAGGCCGGCGTAGAACCAGGGCTGGTCGACCAGCCATCCCAGCAGCGCGAGCACGAGCAGACTGCCGGCGGCGAACCACGCCGTGCGCTTGAGCACATGCCGAAGCTTGAAGTGTCCCAGCTCGTGCGCGAGCACCGCTTCGACTTCATCGACCTGGAGTCGCGACAGCAACGTATCGAAAAAGACGATGCGCCGCGCTGCGCCGAAGCCGGTGAAATAGGCGTTGCCGTGGCTCGAGCGCTTCGATCCGTCCATGACGAACAGCCCCTTGGCCGCGAACTTGCAACGCTCGAGCAGGCGCTCGACGCGTTCCTTGATGCCGGCGTCCGTCAGTGGCTCGAACTTGTTGAACAGCGGCGCGATGAGCATCGGATACAGCGCCAGGACGAGCAACTGGAACGCAATCCATGCAACCCAGGCGTACAGCCACCACCACGCGCCGGCGCGTGCCATGAGCCAGAGGACCAGCGTCAGCAGCGGGACGCCAAGCGCAGCCCCGATCGCCGCGCCTTTCGCGAGATCGAGCAGCCAGAGACGCAGGGTCATCCGGTTGAAGCCGAAGCGCTGCTCGACGACAAAGGTGCGATACCACGACAGCGGCAGGGCGACGATCCCACCCAGCAGCGTGACGGCGACCACGAGTGCGACATCCTGCGCCAGCATGCCGATCGCAAACGTGGCGATCCACGTCGCGAGCGCCGCGACGCCGCCACCGAGCGTCAGGAGCAACAGGACGCCGGCGTCGACCGCCGTATCGACCATGGAGAGCCGGGCGCGTGCGGCGGTATAGTCGGCGGCCTTGTGGTGCGCCTCCAGGGTGATCCTGCCGGTGAAATGTGGAGGCACGGTCGCGCGATGCCGCTGCACGTGTCGCAGCTGCCGCCGCGCCAGCCATAGATGCAGAGCGACCGAGATGACCAGCGCGAACACAAACAGCGTGGAGAACAGCGTTGCGGAATTCGACATGCGGTGCGGCGATCGGGGTGTATGCGAGAATAGCGAACATTTTACGCCAACTCGACCGCCGTCATGCCGCAGGACGCGAACTACCTGATCTGGATCGACATGGAAATGACCGGCCTGCGGCCGGAGCTCGATCGCATCATCGAAGTCGCACTCGTCGTCACCGACAACAATCTGACGACGATCGCCGAAGCGCCCGTGCTGGTCGTGCATCAGGATGAACCGACGCTCGCCGGCATGGATTCCTGGAACCAGGGCACGCACGCGCGTTCCGGGCTCATCGACAAGGTTCGCGCGTCGACGCTGGACGAGGCGGTAGTGCAGACGCGCATGCTCGATTTCCTGCGGGAACACGTGCCGCCGAAGGTCTCTCCGATGTGCGGCAACACGATCTGCCAGGACCGGCGATTCCTCGCGCGCTGGATGCCGGCACTGGAAGACTACTTTCACTACCGCAATCTCGACGTGTCGACGCTGAAGGAACTGTGCAAGCGCTGGCAGCCGGATATCGCCAAGGCCTGGGTCAAGCAAGGCAAGCACGAGGCGCTGGCCGACATCTACGAGTCGATCGACGAACTCAAATACTATCGGGGCACGTTCATCCGCTCGTGAAATTTTGCAGCAACTGCGGTTCGTCCGCGCTCGAGTTTCGCGTTCCCAGCGGCGACACGCTGCCGCGCCATGTCTGTGCCCAATGCGGGACGATCCACTACCAGAATCCCAAGATCGTCGTTGGCTGCCTGCCGGAATGGCAAGGACAGGTCCTGCTGTGCAAGCGCGCGATCGAGCCGCGACTGGGGCTGTGGACGCTGCCCGCGGGCTTTCTCGAGAACGGCGAGACGCTCGCCGCCGGAGCGCTGCGTGAAACGCTTGAGGAAGCCGACGCGCGCGTCGCCATCGACAGCCTGTACACCGTGATCAGCCTGCCGCACATCAACCAGGTCTACGTGATGTTCCGTTCGACGCTCGCCGACCTCGATTTCGGGCCGGGCACCGAGAGCCTGGAGGTCGCACTGTTCCGCGAAGAGGACATTCCCTGGGATCAGCTGGCTTTCCGGACGATCGGGCGCACGCTGCGCTGCTATTTCCTCGACCGCAAGCTCGGGTCGTTTCCGGTGCACGTCAGCACCATCGATCGACGCGTCCCGGTCAAGCCCGACATCGTCGGTGCCGCCTAGGCGGCACAGGGACGCACGCTGACCACGGCGCCGTCGGCGGGCTGCCGTCGGAGCAACTTGCCTAACGCCTCGCAATGCTGGTTCCAGCACAGTCGGTAGTCCGCCGTGTACGTCGAGTACGTCAGCCGCAGCTCGGGCAGCGCGTCCGCGTGCGCACGCCAGCGCCACCATCCGCGCTCCAGGACGGCGCCGGGTGGGGGCTCCATGCCGGCACCCAGGCCCTGGAGACGCGCCTCGGTCAACTCGATCCGATCGCCGGCAATCCGATACGACTCTTCCCAGCGCGTTTTCTCGACCGAGTGCTCCCAGCCAATGCTGAATTCGGTGGTAGGCAGCGTCGCCTGCACGATGCCGGCGACCAGCAGGCAAACCGCGTCCACCCAGGCCCGTCAGCTGGCTGCGGCGTTCGCCGCGGCGCGCGTGCGATAGACGTGCCAGACGATGAACAACGCGCCGAGCGCGAAGCCGGCCTCGTCGGTCAGCGGAATCGCGATCGACCAACAGGAAAGCCGCCACGGTCGCGACAATTCTTTCCGGCCAGTTGAGCGGCCCGCGCAGGTACCCGACTGCCGCCGAGCCCCAGAGAACGATGGCCACGATCGCCTTGAACACGACGTAGGCGGTGTCGAACCAAGTGCCGCCCTGCAGCATCAGCGCCGGATCGTACACGGCCATGTACGGAATCACGAAGCCGGCGATCGCGATGTGCGTGGCTTTCCAGCCGATGCGCATGGGCGATGCCTTCGCGATGGATGCCGCCGCGAACGCCGCCAGCGCCACCGGTGGCGTCAGGTCGGCCATGATGCCGAAATAGAACACGAACATGTGCGAAACGATGAGCGGCACCTTGAGCGTGAGCAGCGCCGGCGCCGCAATCGCACTGGTGATGATGTAGTTCGGAATGGTCGGAATGCCCATTCCCAGCACCAGGCACACCGCCATGGTGAGGAACAGCGACAGGAACAGGCTCTTGGCGCCGACCTCGAGCACGAAGCTTGCGAAATTGGACGCCGCGCCGGTGAGCGTCAGCACGCCGATGATGACGCCGACGATTGCGCATGCCACGCCGACGGCGATCGCCTGCTTCGCGCCGTCGATCATGCTCCCGCGCATGATCGCCAGGGTCTCGCGGCCGCCGCGGATGACCAAGTTGACCGCCACCAGGATGGCGATCATCGCGATCAGCGGCCAGATGCCGTACTTGAAGAAGCTCGCCGTGGCGAGCCCGAGAATCACCCAGAACACGATCCTGAACAGCATCGAACCGAAGCCCGACGCGATGCCGACGCCAAGGATAAGCGTCGCGGTCAGGGCGAGTCCGACGATGCCCGAGAACATCGGCGTGAAGCCGTCGAACAGCATGAATACGAGCACCGCCAGTGGCAGCATCAGATACCACTTGTCGCGGATGGCGTGCCACGGATTGGGACAGTCGGCCTTCGGCAGACCGTGCAATCCCTTGCGTCCGGCCTCGAGATGGACCATGCAGAACGCCGTCAGGTAATAGAGGAAGGCCGGGATCACCGCCGCCTTGACGATCGTCACGTAGGGCACGTTCAGCGTCTCGGCCATGATGAAGGCGACGGCGCCCATCACCGGCGGCATGATCTGCCCGCCCATCGACGCGGTCGCCTCGACCGCGCCGGCGAAGACCGACGAGTAGCCGAAGCGCTTCATCAGCGGAATCGTGAACTGGCCGACGGTCAGCACGTTAGCCACACCCGAGCCGCTGATCGTGCCCATGAGGCCGGAGGAAATCACCGCAACCTTCGCCGGACCGCCGCGCGCGTGGCCAACGAAGCCCAGCGCAATATTGTTGAACAGGCTGATCATTCCGGCGTGCTCGAGAAACGATCCGAAGAGTATGAACAGGAAGATGTACGTCGCCGACACCAGCGTCGGGATGCCGTAGATGCCTTCGGTACCGAGGAAGAGCTGGCCGACGATCTGATCGAAGCCGTAGCCGCGATGCGCGATCGCGGACGGCAGGTATTGGCCGAATACGCCGTAGGCCAGGAACGTCGCGCACACGATCGGCAGGGCGAGGCCGAGCACGCGGCGCGCCGCCTCGAACAGCAGCAGGATGACGAGCGAGCCGACGACCAGATCGGCGACGGTCGGATCGCCCGAACGCTGGATCAGCGCGGCCTCGAACACCCAGTGGTAGAACGCGAGCGCAAAGCCCAGCGCCGCGAGTACCGCGTCGTACGACGCGATCCGGTGGCGGTCGGCGCGCGCGCCGATGGGATAGATCAGGAACGACAGCAGCAGCAGGAAGCCGACATGCAGCGACCTCGTCACCAGGCTGGACAGGGGGCTGAACGCGGCGATGAACAGCTGGTACGTCGAGAAGGCGAGCGCCGTGCCGGCAACGATCTTCCACGCGATTCCCCCGAGCTCGCGCTTGATGCCGGTTTCGTCGAACGCGGCATCAGCGGCTGCGTGAGGTGTCGACGAAGCGTCGGGCTCGGCCATGGCTGCTCGCGTCTGGGCCCGGCGTGCTACTTGATCACGCCGACTTCCTTGTAGTACTTCTCCGCCCCGGGATGCAGGGGAACCGGCATGCCATCCAGCGCGTGCTTGAGGTCGATCGACTTGGCTGCCGAGTGCGCGGCCGCGAGCTGGTCAAGGCTGGTCCACAGCGCCTTGGTCATGGCATAGACCGTGTCGTTGCTCAGGCCGTCGTAGGTCACGAGGTAGTTCTGCACGGCGGCGGCTACGACATCGCTGGTCTGTCCACGATAGGTATTGGCGGGGATCGTCGCCGGAAGATACGCGGGATCGTTCGTCTTCTTGATGATGTCGGCCGGAATTGGAACAACGACGATGTCCACCGACGTTGCCAGGTCGCGCAGCGCGGAGACGCCGAGGCCGGCCGATTGCAGCGTTACGTCGAGCTGCCGGTTCTTCATCAGCTCCACGCTCTCACCAAAGGGCAGGTATTCGACCTTGGCGAAGTCCTTGTATGACAGCCCGGCGGCAGCCAATATCGCCCGCGCATTCAGCTCGGTGCCCGATTTCGGCGCGCCGACCGAGATGTTCTTGCCTTTAAGGTCTGCGAGCGTCTTGATGCCGGAATCCGCGCGGGCGACGATCTGGATGTAGTTCGGGTAGATGGCGGCGATGCCGCGCAATTTTTTCAGCGGTGTCTTGAAGCCGGCGTCTTCGCTGCCCTTCCATGCATCGGACAGCGAATCACCGAGCGTGAACGCGATCTCGCCACGCCCTGCCTGCAACAGGTTGAGGTTCTCGACCGATGCCTTGGTCGCCTGGACCGAAGTCTTCACACCCGGCAATTGCTTGCCGATGTTGTTCGCGAGCGCGACGCCGAGCGGGTAGTAGACGCCGCTGGTGCCTCCGGTCAGGACATTGATGAATTGTTCGGCGGCGAACACCGGCGCGGCGACCAGCGCCAGCGCCAGTGAACCTCCGACCACACTGCGTGAGATCGTGCCCATGCATCCTCCGAATATCGTCTTTTGCGCCGCTGCCAGGGAACCCGGGCCTTGCACGTCGACAAGCTGTCGTGGCGGGCGATTATAGCGCAGCGGTGCCGGGACGCTGGACGGACCGGAATCGCCATGACAAGATCCTGGGATCGATTGCCAGGTCGCCACGCCCCACGATGCGCAACGTCGATCGGTTGTTCGAGCGTTACGGCGAGTTCCATCGCGACCCGGTGAACAAGGCGATTCACTGGGCGTGCGTACCGTTGATCATGTGGAGCCTGCTCGGCATGCTGTGGGCGGCTTCGCCGGTCGCCGCGTACCTCGCCGTCGCTGCGTCGATGCTGTTCTACGCGTGGTTGTCGCTGCCGCTCGCAGCGGGGATGCTCGGCGTCGTCGCACTGATGGTCTACCCGCTGACGCTGCTCGGCGACCACGCGCTGGTCGTCTGCGCGTCGCTATTTGTCGCGGCGTGGATCGGCCAGTTCTTCGGTCATCTGGTCGAAGGGCGCAAGCCCGCATTTCTCGAGGATGTCCGGTCGCTCCTGGTGGGCCCGGCGTGGCTCCTTGGGTTCGTCTACAAGCGCTTTGGCATTGCGTATTGACCGGTCCAGCGCCGGCTGCAGCCGGAGCGGTCGGGCTACGCGACGACCCTGACCCCGGCGGTCGCCAGCGCGCGATGCAATGCGTCGATGTGCGCCCGGCCGGTGGTCTCGACCACGCAGACCACGCGCACTTCGGACAGGTCGGGCCCCGAGAAGGCGCGATCGTGCGTGATCTCCTTGATGCTGGCGCCAGTGGAGGCGATGACGTCGGCGAGCCGGGCGAGGCCGCCGGGCCGGTCCGTGATCGACACGGTAACGCGGGCGAGTCTGCCGTCGGCGACCAGTCCGACCTCGATCACGCGATCGAGCATCGTCAAGTCGATGTTGCCGCCGCACAGCACGAGCACGACGCGTTTGCCCTTCAGTTCCGGCACTTTCCCGGCGAGAAAGGCGGCCAGCGGCGTTGCGCCGGCGCCTTCGACGACGCTCTTCTCGAGTTCGATCAGACGCAGTATCGCCAGCGCGATCGACGCCTCGTCGACGGTCACGACACGATCGACGACGCCTTGCAACGCCGCAAATGCATGCGCGCCGACGCGGGACACGGCCAGGCCGTCGGCCAGCGTGGCTTTCAGACCAACTTCGACCGGATTGCCCGCTGCCATCGCCGCGACCAGGCTGGCCGCATGCTCGGCCTCGACGCCAATGATGCGGACGTCGGGCCGCAGCGCCTTGGTTGCGGTCCCGATGCCCGCGATCAGGCCGCCGCCCCCCACGGGGACGACGATAGCCTCGACCTGCGGAGTCTGCTCCAGGATTTCCAGCGCCATCGTGCCCTGCCCGGCAATGACGGCGGGGTTGTCGAAGGGGTGCAGGAACGTGAGGCCTTCGCGCTGCGCGAGTTCTTCCGCCTTCTGCCGCGCCTCGTTGAGGTCGGCGCCGTGCAGGACGACGGTGGCGCCCAGCGCGCGACAGTTGCTGACCTTGATCAATGCCGCAAACTGAGGCATCACGACGGTGACCCGCGCGTTGAGCAGGCTTCCGTGGTACGCCACGCCGAGCGCGTGGTTGCCCGCCGACGCAGCGACGACCCCGCGCTGGCGCTGTTCGGGCGTCATCAAGGCCAGCGCATTGCGCGCGCCCCGCTCCTTGAAGCTGCCGGTGCGCTGCAGATAGTCCAGCTTGCAGTAGATGTGCGCTCCGGTCAGCTGCGACAGCGGAATCGACTCGACGCACGGCGACTCATAGATCCCGCCGGCGATGCGCGCCCGCGCAGCTTGGATATCGGCGAGCGTGAGCGGCGCGCGGTGCGAACTCACTTTGCGCTCTCGTTCTGCAGCCAGTTGCCGATGACGCGTTCCATGCCGACTCCCCGCGGCGCGAAGCCGCACGCCGCGTAGAACGCGTCGGCGTCGTCGGTGAACAGGTACAGGTGCTGTCCGGCCAGTCCCTCGCAGAGCAACTCGAGCATGTGCCTGCCGATGCCGCGGCGGCGGTAGGCCGAATGTGTCCACATGTCGACGAGGTACGCGTTGCATACGCCGTCCGAGATCACGCGGCCGGTACCGACGATGCGTTCGCCGTCGCGTCCGAACACGCAGCGATAGCTGGCGGCGAAGGAGCGCGCCATCTGATCCGGCGTTCGTCCGTTATCGAAATAGTCAGTGGCGAGGTCGGCCTTGAGCGCGGCCCAGTCGATGTCCGCGAGGGACGTGGCGTACACGATGGCCATCAGCACGAGCCCACTAGAACTGATCCATCAGAACGGCAGATCGCGACCGGGTAGCGATGCGTGGAGAACCCGACGGAACTCGCCCTGGATCCGTTTGAGCGCATGCTCGTTGTCGGCTTCGAAGCGCAACACCATCACCGGCGTGGTATTCGAGGCCCGGGCAAGTCCGAAGCCGTCCGCATATTCCACGCGAAGGCCGTCGATCCGGATGACGTCCGCCGCGCCGGGAAACTCCGCCGTCTCGGCCATCGCGGCGATGAGCTCGTGCGCAGAAGTTTCGGGACACGCGAGGTTGAGCTCAGGCGTGCTGACGCTGTCGGGAAGCGCCTTCAACACGGCCGAGGCATCGGCGTGGCGCGAGACGATCTCGAGCAGCCGCGCACCCGCGTACAGCCCGTCGTCGAAACCGTACCAGCGCTCCTTGAAAAAAGTATGGCCGCTCATTTCGCCGGCGAGCAGCGCGCCGGTCTCCTTCATCTTCGACTTGATCAGCGAGTGTCCCGTCTTCCACATCAATGGCTTGCCGCCGCGACCCGTGATCCAGGGATGCAGATTGCGCGTCGACTTCACGTCGTAGATCACCGTGGCGCCGGGATTGCGCGAGAGCACGTCGGCTGCGAACAGCATCAGCTGCCGGTCCGGATAGATGATCGTGCCGTCGCGCGTGATGACGCCAAGCCGATCGCCATCGCCGTCGAAGGCGAGCCCGAGCTCGTTGTCGCTGGTCGCCAGGCAACGGATCAGGTCCTGGAGATTCTTGGGCTGCGACGGATCGGGATGGTGATTGGGGAAGTTACCGTCGACCTCGCAAAACAGCTCGGTGACCTTGCAGCCGAGCCGGCGGAACAGTTCGGGTGCGTAAGCGCCGGCGACGCCATTGCCGCAATCGACGGCGACGTTCATCGGCCGGGCGAGGCGCAGGTCGCCGACGATGCGGTCGAGGTAGGCAGCACCGATGTCGGCGTCGCGCGCGCGGCCGGCGCCGCGCCGCAGTTCACCCGACTCGATGCGCGCCTGGAGCGCCTGGATGTCGTCGCCGGCGAGCGTGTTGCCGGCGATCACCATCTTGAGTCCGTTGTAATCGGGCGGATTGTGGCTGCCGGTGACCATGACGCTGCATTGCGTGTCAAGGTGCTGCGCGGCGAAATAGCTCATCGGCGTCGTGACCAGGCCGATGTCGATGACTTGCGCACCGCTGGCGCGAATGCCAGCGGCCAGCGCGGCGGCCAGTTCGGGGCCGGAGAGGCGCCCGTCGCGACCGACGACGAGGGTGTCGCGTCCACGGTCGAGGGCGAGCGAGCCCAATGCCTGCCCGATCGCCTGCACGACGGATGCGGTCAACGTCTTGCCGACGACGCCGCGGATGTCATACGCCTTGAAGATTTCGTTCGCGAGCAGCATGAATGCCAAGCGTGAGGAAAGGGTTGGGTCGGAGACGGCGTGGGCGCGACGGCACGGCACCCGGGGGGCGCCGCGACGGGGCGCGTCCCTGGGCCGCATTATCCTGCCTGCCTGAAGAATTGTATCAGTCGTGCCGGCAACCAATCCAAATTGCCGGGAAACGGAGCCGCGGGGAATCCCGCATGGCCGCCGGCCTCGGGCTGCTCGAGCAGGACGCCGGGCCCCACGTCTGACACGCCGGGCAGCGAATGCGCTGGAATGAACGGATCGTTCCTGGCGTTGAGCACCAGCGTGGGGACGACGATATGCTCGAGCCACGGCTTGCTGCTCGCGCGCGTCCAGTAGTCCACGGTACTGGCGAATCCGTGCAGCGGCGCGGTCACGGCGCCGTCGAAGTCGTACATCGAGCCGACGCGCCGGATCGTCGCGACATCGAGCATCCCGGGAAAGCGTTGCGCCATGGTCAGCGCCTTGGGCACGAGCGTATGTTGGAACAGGCGCGAGTACACGCGGCTCAGGCCCTGCTCGATCGCTATCCCGGCGGCGTTCAGATCGAGCGGTGTCGACACGGCGGCGGCGGCGGTGATCTGCGCGCGCGCCCGCTCCGGTTCGCGACCAAGCCAGTTGAGCAACGCGCTGCCGCCGAGCGAGACACCAGCGGCGTAGAGCGGTGCGTCGGGCACAACCGCGCGAATCCGTGCGAGCATCCAGCCGACTTCCGCATAGTCGCCGGAGTGATACGCGCGCGGCAGCCGGTTCGGTTCCCCGCTGCAACCGCGAAAATGCGGCACGACCCCGCGCCACCCCAGCGCGCGCACGCGCTGCATGAGCGACGCCGCGTAGTGCGATGACGCGCTGCCTTCCAGCCCGTGGAACAGGACCACCAGCGGCGCGGCCGCATCCCCGGCGCCTTCCAGCCAGTCGAAATCGATGAAATCGCCGTCGGGCGTGTCGACGCGCTGGCGGCGGTATGCCTGCGCCGGGCGCGGCAGGAGCGCCGGGTAGATGCTTTGCATGTGCCCGCCGGGCAGCCATGCCGGCGCCTTGTATTCGCCAGGGAGCACGGTCATCGATTCCCCCCGAACGGCGCTGCGCGCCGCTCCCCCCAGGGGGCGAGTGCCTTGGGGCGGCCCTGCGGCACTCATTGATTCAGCGCGCGCTCCAGCCGATCGACGATGGTCTTCAGGATCTTGACCCGCGCATAGAGCTTGTCCTCGGCTTCGACCAGGGTCCACGGCGCGATCTCTGTGCTCGTGCGATCGACCATGTCGCACACGGCCTCTTCGTAGGCGTTCCATTTCTTGCGATTGCGCCAGTCGTCGGCCGTGATCTTGAAGGTCTTGAACGACGTCTTCTCGCGCGCCTTGAACCGGCGCAGCTGTTCGGCCATGCTGATCTGCAGCCAGAACTTGACGACGATCGCACCGTTCAGAATGAGGCGTTCTTCGAAGTCGTTGATCTCCTCGTAGGCGCGCATCCAGACGTTGGGTGCAACGAGGTCCTCCACGCGCTCGACCAGCACGCGGCCGTACCAGGAACGGTCGAAGATGGTGATGCCGCCGCGTGCAGGAACCTGACGCCAGAAGCGCCACAGGTACGGATGCGCCAGCTCTTCCTCCGTCGGCGCCGCGATCGGGACCGTGATGTACTGCCGCGCATCGAGTGCGCCGGTGACGCGACGGATGGCTCCGCCTTTGCCGGCGGCATCCACGCCCTCGAAGACCAGGACCAGCGAGTGATCCGCGAAGCGCTTGTGGCGGGACAGCTTCGCCAGTTTGCCCTGGTACTTGTTCAGGTCGACTTCGTACTTCTTCTCCGGCAACTTCCTGTGCAGATCGAGGTCGCGAATCAGCTTGACGTTGTCGATGACCGACGGCGGAGGCGGTGCCGCGGCGCGCCTGGGCGACGCCGACTTTGCGGAAATCGCGTTGGTCATTGCGGTGAGCAGGATCTTGCCCACCGTCAGGTTGCGATAGCGCTCGTCGACGCCCTCGACCACGTACCACGGCGCGACACCGGTCGACGTCTCGCGCAGCACACGCTCCCACAACTGGTGCGACTTGCTGTAGAGGCGGAACGCGCGCCAGTCATCCTTCGTCACTTGCCACTTCGTGCGGGAATCGCTCTCGAGCGCGGTGAGCCGCGCTTTCTGGTCCTGTTTCGAAAGGTGGATCCAGAATTTCAGCAGGACCATGCCTTCATCGGTCAGCATCTGCTCGACCCTGTCTATCGCCTGCATGTACGCGGCAAGTTGCGCGCCGTCGATCGCGCCTTGCGCGTGGCCCGCGAGCAGTTCGTTGTACCAGGCGTTCATGAAGATGCCGACCCGCCCGCGTGGCGGCAGCACCCTCCAGTATCGCCACATGGGCGGCCGGGCGAGTTCTTCCTGCGTGCGCGGCCCGAAGGCGATGACGCGGATGAAGCGCGGATCCATCCATTCGGTCAGCTTGTTCGCCGTTTCGCCGCGGCCGCCGGACTCGACGCCGGACATGACGAGCAGGACGGGACCGTTTCGCGATCGAGACAGGTCGTACTGCGCGTTGAGCAAAGCCTCGCGCAGCTTGGGCTCCTCGCGCGCGTACACAAGCTTGGAAATCCTGTGACCGATTTCTGCGGACTCGAGCATGGTTTGGTCTCCCGATGCTGCTATTGCCAGAACGGCTTGATCTTGGCGAACCTGCGGGCCGCCTTGTCGGCGCGCGCGAGCTCGGTGGCAGCCGTGGCGATGCCCCAGCCGCGGACGATGCCTGACGCATGGGCGGCGCGTGCTGCGCTGGTGCCCGCAGGAACAAGCTCGCCGAGCAGACGCTCCGCGGTGGCGAGATCGTTGAGTGTGCCCAGCGCGGTCTGCAGTCGGGCAAGTGCCTCGATGTAGCGGCTGACGCTCGTACCCCGGTACAACGGCGCGAAGAACTCGGCCGCGTAACGCAGCTTCTTGGCGGCGAGCCGTGCGCGGTGGCGCTCAGGCGGCGCGAGTTGCCGGAGCCGCTTGCTGCGCTTGCGCAGCTGACGGTCGCGCAGCGCCATCGTCGTCGCGGCCAGGGTGCGCGCCGACGGGACCGCCGGGTCGGTGCCGGATGCCGCCGCGAGGTTGGCGAGCATGGCGCCGAGTGCTAGCAGCAGGCGCGTCAAGCGTGGCGAACGCACCGCCGCAATCACCGCGGTCCGATGCGCGGCGCGGAACTTGGTGGTGCGCGACTTGAGCCGTCCCAGATCGCGGCGCAGCTGTGGATCCGTCAGCTGGGGTGTGATCGGGGCCAGCGTCTCCATCGCGAACACGTCCCAGTCGCGCGCGGTTCCTGCGACGCCTGCGAGCCACTGCAGGTCCTGGTCGAATGCGGCGAGCGACGTCGACGGCTCGAGCGCGACAATGAATTTGAGCAGCGATCGCAATCTCCGCACGCCGACGCGAAGCTGGTGCACGAATTCGGCGTCGCCGCCGGCGGCGATGCCTTCAGCGTTGGCTCCGATCTGGTGCAGGCAATCGGCGCCGACTGCGGCCAGTGCCTTTGCCGCCGGGATATCGGCGGCCAGCGGCACGCGCGATGCGCGTACCGGCTCGAAGCTGCCGCCGCCGGCGAGAGCGTATCCGCGCTCGGCCTTGCTCAGGTGTGCCACATGGACGGGGAGATCGGTCGCCAGCGCTTGTGCAAGGTCGTAGAGCCGTCGCGCGTCGCCGGCGATCAATTCGATCTCGACTTCGGAGATCGCTGCGCGCCGGCCGCCTGCTCGGATCGTGCCGACGTCGAGACAGATCAGCGCGCGCGTGCCGTCCGCAAACGAAAGCGCTTGCGACGTGCGCCGGATGTCGGTGGTGAACACCGGCCGCAGGTCGGCGGCGACCGCTGCGAATATCTTTTTCCAGGGGGTCGTCGCCAGCAGCGTCGCGTCCAACCGCGGCTGCGCCAGTGGCCATTCGCATTCGATGCGCTGGTGCAGCCCGGCGAGGGCGCTACCGTCACCCTTTGCGGTCTGCAGCCACCGCGGTCCAGCGCGCCGAAGCCGCAGCGTGACGCCCGATTCATACAGGCGACGGTCCGCGGTGTCATAGTAACGGCTGACCACGCCGGTGGTGCGGGCGCGCCCCTCGAGCAGCGGTGCGAGGGCAGGGTGGCGCCGGATGCTGCCGCGCGTCGCGGCATCCAGCGCGAGCTTGAGTTCGATCTCCTGCGGTGGCTTCGCGATGGATTCCATGCCGGATCCGGCGTCAGCAGCGCGCTCGGCGCACTTCAATGCGGTGCGTATTTGTCCGCCAGGGCGCTGCGCTTGAGATAGGTCTCGCGCGCGAGCGCGACGTCTTCGAGAAAATGCGGCAGTTCGGACATCAGCAGCGCCTGCGGGCCGTCGACCAGCGCCTTTGCCGGATCGGGGTGAAAATCGACCAGTACCATGTTCGCTCCTGCGACAACGCCCTGCGCGACGACGTGGAAGATATCGAGCATTCCGTCCGGCGCCACCGACCGGGCGCCCACCGAATGCGAGGGATCGATGCACACCGGCATGCGCGTCAGCCGCTTGACCACCGGCACGTGCGCGAAGTCGACGAAGTTGCGGTGCGGATCGCCCATGTTGGTCTTCATGCCGCGTAGGCCGAAAACCACCTTGCGGTTGCCCTCCGACGCCAGATACTCGGCGGCGTTCAGCGATTCGTCCAGCGTGATGCCGAAACCGCGCTTGATCAGCACCGGAAATTCCTGCTGCTTGCCGACGAGCTTCAGGAGTTCGAAATTCTGCGTATTGCGCGTGCCGATCTGCAGCATGACGCCAGTGGCATCGCCAGTCGCCGCGAGTGCAGCGCGGATCTCGTCGATGTGCGACTCGTGCGTGATCTCCATGGCGATGACTTTGATGTCGTACTTGCCCGCAAGTTCGAACACATAAGGCAGGCACGACGCGCCGAAGCCCTGGAACGCGTACGGATTGGTGCGCGGTTTGTACGCACCCATGCGCGTGCAAACCTGACCGTGGGCCTGGAGCGCTTTCATCATTGCCTCGACCGAGCCCGGCGAATCCACTGCGCACAGGCCCGCGAAGACGTTCAAGGTGTCCTGCCCGAATTTGACGCCCTTGTACTCGAAGGACGTGGGCCGGTCGTCGCCCTGCTTGTGGCGGCCGAGGACGCGGTAGGCCTCGGACACGCGCACCACCCGGGCGACGCAGGGCAACACCTGCATTTGTTCCACCGTCAGCGCGCCGGTGTTCCCGATCAGGTAAATCTCGGTCAAGGTCACTTCGGCGCCAACTTCCCGGTGTACCCGGTATTTGATGCCGGGCAAGCGGTCGAGCTGACTGCTCAGGATCTTGTAATCATTGCTTTCGGGGGCGGAATTAGGTTCGAGGATCAGGATCATAGCAGGGGTCGGAAACCGGGTTTTCCGTGAAAATTCATAAATTTGCCCTATTTTAGCGCGAAAGCATGCACCATCATGCTGCGCGTTAAAAATTTGCGACACCGCGTCGCGGGCTGTCCACGATTTCGTTGCATGCAGCGTTAACGGTGCCGTAGACTGGCCATGAATCGTCTCTACCACTCCCAACGACCCCTGGAGAACTTGATGAAAAAGCTGTTGACCCTGTCCCTGCTGAGCTTGTTTGCCTCCGGCGGCGCCTATGCCGCTGCTGACTCGACGGCGACCCCCAATCCCCAGCAGGAAAAGATGAAGGCCTGCCAAGCGCAGGCGACCGAGAAGAAGCTCGAAAAGCAGGCGCGGCAAGACTACGTCAATACCTGTTTGAAGGCGAAGCCTGCGAAGCAGGAGAGCAAGATGGCCATGTGCAACAAGAAGACCGCGGGTCTGAAGGGTGACGAGCGCAACAAGGCGCAAAGCGAGTGCATGAAGGCAAGCTGACCAGGTTCCTGAATACGGCTGGGTGACCTCCTGTCCACCCAGCCGCACTGACAAGGCGGCGCCGGGGCGATCCGGTGGCCGCCTTGTTTTTTGTGGTGCCCGGCATTCATCGGGGCCACCCCGTCCGTTTGCATCGTCCATGCGTCTGATGTGTCGACGCTCTCCGACAGCGTTAATGACGGTGCGGCCATGGCATTCCCGTCAGGTCGCGTCAATCAACACACCGTGAAGGAGACGATGATGAAACTCAAGATGCTCGTGACTGCATTGCTGGCAACGTTTCTGGGAATGGCCACCGGGCTCGCGCACGCGGACGACAGCACGACCAAACCGAAGTCCACGCGCACGCAACCTGCGCCCGCGGCCGCACCACCCGCCGCCCCGGTGGTGGTCTCCCAGCAGGACAAGATGCGCCAGTGCTCGAAGCAGGCGTCCGGCAAGAAGGGCGCGGAGCGCAAGGATTTCATGAAGACCTGCCTGTCGAAGAAGGTGAAGGCGTAGCTGAATGGCTTTTCAACCCCTCTCCCGCAGGGAGAGGGGTTCGTGCTGCGACCTCCCGCGGGATGAGGCGTTTGCACCGTGCCCTCCAAAGCAGGACAGCGGTTTGCTTCGCGCTATGCCCGCTTGTGGACGAGTAAGCCCTTGAGGTAGTCGCCTTCCGGGAAGTCGAGCGACACCGGATGGTCGGCCGAGGCACCGAAGCGTCCGACGATTGCGGCGTCCGCATGGGCGTCGAGTGCTGCTCCGGCGACGACCTTCTGGAAAAGGTCTGCGGAAACGCCACCGGAGCAGGAGAAGGTCGCGAGCAGGCCCCCGGGACGCAGCAGCTTCAACGCCAGCAGGTTGATATCCTTGTAGGCGCGTGTCGCCTTTTCTGCATGATGCGCGGTCGGCGCGAATTTCGGCGGATCGAGCACGATCAGGTCGAAGCTGCGCGCGGCATCGCGCAATTTGCGCAACTCGCTGAATACATCGGCGTCGCGCCACTCCGCGCGCGCCGCGTCGAGGCCATTGTCCGCGACGTGCAGTGTGGCCAGGGCGAGCGCCTCGGCCGAACTGTCGATCGACAGCACCGAGCGCGCGCCGCCGGCGAGCGCCGCGATGCTGAAGCCGCCGGTGTAGCAGAAACCATTGAGCACGTCTCGGTTGCGCGCAAGTTCGCGAACGCGCCGACGGTTGTCGCGCTGATCGAGGTAGAACCCTGTCTTCTGGCCGTGGGCGACGTCGACGCGATAGGTCAAGGCATCCTCGATCAGTAGCACGGGTTGGGGCAGTGCGCCGGACATCACGCCGACCCGCGACGGCAATCCTTCCAGCGAACGCACGTCGGCATCGGAGCGTTCGTACACGGTGTCGCATCCCGACGTGTCTTTGAGCGCGGCCACCAGCGTGTCGCGCCAGGCGTCGACGCCGGCGGCGAGGAATTGCACGACCAGGACGTCACCGTAGCGGTCGGCGACCAGCCCCGGCAAGCCGTCCGACTCGCCGTGCACCAACCGGCAACCGGAATGACGTGCGTCGAGCAGCGTATCGCGCGCGCGCACGGCCCGCTGCACGCGCTGGCGCAGGAATGCGTCGTCGACGTTGTCGCGGGGGTCGAAGCTCCAGACGCGCGCGCGGATCTGCGAATGGGGACTCCACGACGCGGTCGCGAGGAAGGCGCCGTCGGCCGAATGCAGGGCGACCGCGGCACCGACGGCCGGCGCACCGTCCACGCGGTCGATCGCGCCGGAGAAAATCCATGGATGCCGTTGCCGCAGCGATTTTTCGCGGCCCGGCTTGAGCCTGACGTGCGGTGCGTCCAGCGTGTCGACGGCTAGCCGACGGCGACACCGGCGAGGTGGCCGACGCCGAAGGTGACCGCCGCCGCGAGGGCACCCAGCAGCAGCATGCGTGCGCCGGACATGAGTGCGCCGCGACCCGTAAATAGCGAGAGCGTCGCGCCGACGGCGAACAGCGCAACGGCGGTCGTTGCCGCTGCGATCGGGAGCGCCTTCGTCCCCGTGCCCAGGACGAAGGGCAGCAGCGGAATCGCCGCACCGACCGAGAACGATAGGAACGACGAGGTGGCCGCGCCCCAGGGCGAACCCAGCTCGGCGGGATTGAGCCCGAGCTCCTCTCGTGCAAGGGTGTCGAGCGCGCGTTCCGGGTCGGCCACGAGTTTCCTCGCCAGGCGATTGGCTTCCCCGGCCGGCATGCCCTTGGCGCCATAGATCAGTGCGAGTTCCTGCGCCTCCGCCTCGGGATACTCCGCGAGTTCATCGCGTTCCAGGCCGATCTGGTATTCGAACAGTTCGCGCTGCGAGCGCACCGACACGTATTCCCCGGCCGCCATGGCGAAGGCGCCGGCCGCAAGTCCGGCCACGCCGGCGAGCAGGACCGCCGACTCGCTCGAATTCGCGCCCGCGACGCCGAAGATGAGGCTCGCATTCGACACCAGGCCATCATTTACGCCGAATACCGCTGCGCGCAGGTTGCCGACGCCGCCGAGACCGCGATGGCTGCGCTCGACCGCACCCGCCACGGGGGCAAGGTGACCGCCGGGTTCGCGCTCCGAATAGATCGCCATCCCGCGCACCTTCATCGCCGCCAGCACCGAGCGCATGCGTCGCGGCCCGAATACGCGAATCAGGCGCGCGACCAGGCGCGTTCGCGGATCCGGCGTAAATGGCGCCGGCGCCGGCTTGCCGCTGGCGGTCAGTTGCGCGCGCCAGATCGCGGCCTGCGCCAGCGCCTCGCCCGCAAGACGGGTGAACAGATCGGCGCGCGGCGTCCCGGCCTCGGCTTCCGCGCAGACGCTGTAGAGGTACGCCGAGCGCTGTTCCTCGGCCCAGCTTTCCAGGGGGTTGCTCATGAGCGTGACACAATGTTCATCGCGCATTTTACCGCAACGCAGTGGCGGCATCGCCAATGGTTTCCCAACCGAGGCGTAGAATCCTCGGCTTTGCCCGGTATCGGGAAAGGTCGACATGCCGCAAAGAAAACCTGCACTGACCTTCGACGCGCTGCTATCGCTCAAACGCATCGGCGCGCCGTGCATCGCTCCCGACGGAAGAACTGCCTGCGCCGCGGTCTCGGCGGCGGACATGGACGAGAACGAAATGCGGACTGACCTGTGGCTGTTTCCCACCGACGGGGGCCGCGCGCGCCGTCTGACGACGGGCGACAAGGACAGCGATCCGGTCTGGTCGCCCGACGGCAAGTGGATCGCTTTCACCGCGAAGCGCAAGGACGACGACGAAGCGCAGGTCTATCTCATCGCGCCGGATGGCGGCGAGGCGCGGCGACTGACGTCGCTCTCGACCGGCGCGTCGGCGCTGCGCTGGTTCCCGGACGGCAGGCGCATCGCCTTCGTGTCGCGCGTCTGGCCGGAGCTCAAGACCGACGCGGCGCAGTCGAAGCGCCTGAAGGAGCGCAAGGAGTCCAAGGTGAAGGCGCATGTCACGGAGCGCGTCGAATACCGCTTCTGGGACCATTGGCTGACCGACGGCCGGGAGCCGCATGTGTTTGCTGCGGATGTCGCCACGGGTCGCTCGCGCGACCTGCTCGCCGGAACCGGGCTGGCGCTGCAGCCGTGGGAACCGTCGAACGAGCACTACGACATCAGCCCCGATGGACGCGAGCTGGCGATCACCGTCGATCTCGCGGCCGAGCCGCGGATGATGAACGAGCCGGACATTGTCACGGTCAACCTGACCACCGGGCGCCATCGCACGCTCACGGCGGACAGCGGCTTCGGTGACGGGCATCCGCGCTATTCCCCGGATGGTCGCCATTTGCTCTGGTGCTCCTACAATCAAAAGCGCGCTTTCAACGACCAGGGCCGGCTGACGCTATTCGATCGCCGCAGCGGCCGTACGCGGCGATTGGCGCCGCGGCTTGACCGTGCCACTGCGCACGCCCGGTGGGCGCCCGACAGCAGCGCGATTTTCATGCTGATCGAAGATCGCGGACGCGTCGGGCTGTATCGCCTTGGCCTCGGCGATGCCATGCCCTCGCAGGTGGGCGCGGGCGGTGCGCTGGCCGGCTTCGACGTGTCCGCCGACGGCAAGCGGCTGGTCTTTGGCCGCGCCAGCCTGTCGCACCCCGTCGCCTTGTTCGCGACCGGCCCGGATGGCACGGGCGAGCGCGCGCTCGACAATCCGAATCGCGTCCAGCTGTCGCGTTTCGCGTTGGGCGCGACGCGCGAGATCTCGATCAAGGGATGGCACGGCGAGCCGGTGCAGATCTGGGTCACCTATCCGCCCAATTTCGATCCGAAGAAGAAGTGGCCGCTGCTGCATTCGATTCACGGCGGCCCGCATTCCGCGCATACCGACGGCTGGCACTACCGCTGGAACACGCAGGTGTTCGCGGCGCAGGGCTACGTCGTCGTCGGCGTGAATTACCACGGTTCGTCGGGGTTCGGCCAGCATTGGCTCGAGACGATCACCGCCAACTACGGCACCAAGGAATTCGCGGATACCGAAGCCGCAACGGACTTCATGTTGCGGCAGGGGTATATCGACCGCAAGCGGCTGGTTGCCGGCGGCGGCAGCTACGGCGGCTACATGGTCGCGTACATGAATGGTCACACCGACCGCTACCGGACTTTTGTCGGCCACGCGGGATGCTACGACTGGGTCAGCATGATGGCGACCGACGGCTACATGTTCTTCGCCAAGGAACTAGGCGGCTTCCACTGGGACAAGCCCGCGCAGGTGATGGCGCAATCGCCGCATCACTACGCCAAGCGCTTCAAGACGCCGACGCTGGTGATGCACGGCGAACTGGACTTTCGCGTGCCGGCGACACAGGCATTGCAGTACTACAACACGCTGCACGCCAAGGGTATCGCGGCCCGGCTGGTCTATTTCCCCGACGAAAACCACTGGATTCTGAAACCGCAGAATTCGCGCCTATGGCTGCGAGAATTCTTCGACTGGATCAAACGCTACGCGCCCGCCGGGCCGGCCAGGCGGAGCCGATCGTAGCCGCCCGCGCCGAGGTTGACCCAGATCAAGAGGCGGCCACGTCGACGCGGCCGGGGCCTTGAATTGACCCGGATACGTACACAGATTGCTAGAGCGAGGGCCGAAGCCCGGCATGCCAGGGGGCCGCCCTGTCGCCAAACAATTCGAGAGGAGATCGACATGGCAAGCATCACACCTTATGACCCATTCGGGGACGCGGGCCTGGACGAACTTTTCCGCGGCTTCTTCCGGCCGGTCCGGTTCGAGGGTCGCTCCGCGCCAGTAAGCATCAAGATGGATGTCGCCGAAGACGACAAGTCCTATACCGTACACGCCGAGATTCCGGGCGTTACCAAGGACGATATCCACGTAACGATCGAAGGCAATCAGGTGACGCTGGGCGCCGAGGTCAAGCGCGAAAAGGACGTCAAGGACGGGGAACGCATGCTGCGCTCCGAGCGTTACTACGGCAGTGTCTTTCGCAGTTTCACCTTGCCCGTCGAGGTCGATGAAGCGAGCAGCCAGGCGAAGTACGACAAGGGCGTGCTGGAATTGACCCTGGCCAAGAAGCCCGCCTCGGCAGGCAAGCGCCTCAGCGTGCAGTGACCTAGGCGTCAGTTCGCGCCCCGCCTAGCGTATGCGCTTGGCGGGGTATTCTTCCTCGATGTTGTCGCGGAAGAAGCTCCATGGCGACGACGCGCCGACGAAGCGTCGCCACGTTTCGGGCGTCACGCCCGAATATTGGAAAGTGCCCGCGCTCAATTCGACCACGAGCAGGCGGTTCCGCTCGTCATAGCCGGCGGCGCGCAGGTTGCCGCCGGAGAGCCTTTTCATTTCCACGGGGAGGCGCCTCTGCTTTCTCGGGGAAGGGCTGAGCGCTGACTGCTGTCGGTCATCAGGCGTCGATTCGGCACAGGCGGCCGATCCGGTCCGGCAAATCGGTGTGCGATCATTATAGCGGCCGTCTTTTTGGCAGCTACATTGGAGCGCTCTTGGGTACCCGCCTTCTGCTGGTCCTGCTCGTCATCATGGCTGCATCCGATGCGTGCGCGGCCGACATGAGCAAGACGCTGCGCGGCGAATTTCGCATTGCGGAATCCAGTTTCGATCCTGCCGCGACGTGGGACGCCGCCTCCGACGCCGTCGTCGAGCATATTCTCGATTCGATGCTCGAATACGAGTATCTCGCGCGCCCGGTCAGGCTGAAACCCAATACGCTGGAACGTCTGCCGGAAATATCCGCCGATGGCTCCGTATATCTTTGCCGCATCCGCAAGGGTATCTACTTCGCGCCGGATCCTGCCTTCGGGGGCAAGCGGCGCGAACTCGTGGCGGCCGACTACGCGTATTCGCTTAAGCGCCTGCTGGATCCGGCGCTGCGCTCGCCGTGGGCATGGCTGGTCGAAGGAAAACTGATTGGCGGCGACGCACTGGTCGCGCGGGCGAAGGCAGGCGCGCGTTTCGACTACGATGCGCCACTGGCCGGACTTGAGATCGTCGATCGCTACACGTTGCGCATCCGGCTCGCGCAGCCCGACCTGAATTTCGCCTTCGTCCTGGCGATGCCGGCGACCGCGGCGGTGGCGCGCGAAGTGGTCGCGGCCTACGGCAACGACGTCGGGGCGCATCCGGTTGGCAGCGGGCCGTACCGGCTGGCCGAATACAAGCGCTCTACGCGAATCGTGCTGGAAGCCAATGCGGATTATCGCGGCGAAGTTTTTGCCGAGCGCGCCGGCGACGATCCGGGCGACGCGGCGATCGTCCGCCGCCTCGCGGGCAAGACGCTGCCGCTGATCGGGCGTATCGAGATCTCAATTCTGGAGGAGGAGCAACCGCGCTGGCTGGCCTTTCTCGACCGGCGGCTCGACTATCTGCAGCAACTGCCTTCAGGTTTTACCGATCAGGCGTTGGTGGACGGAAAGCTGAGGCAGGACATGACCGCGCGCGGCATCCGGCAGGAAGTGCTGATTCGTCCGAACACCTGGTGGAACTACTTCAACATGGAGGATGCGGTCGTCGGCGGCTACACGGCGGAAAAGGTAGCGTTGCGGCGCGCGATCGGCATGGGCTTCAATACCGACGAATTCATCCGGGTGATTTTTTACGGGCGGGCGCTGGCCGCGCAGAGTCCGCTGCCGCCGAACATCGCGGGCTTCGATCCCAAACTGAAGACGATCGCGCAGATCTACGACCCGGCAGCGGCTCGGGCGCTGCTCGACAAGTTCGGGTACCGCGATCGCGACGGCGACGGCTATCGCGAGCGTCCCGATGGCAAACCGCTGGTCATCGAGCGCTGGTCGCCGCCGATACTGCGCGAACGCCAGACGGAGGAGCTGTGGAAAAAGAACATGGACGCGATCGGCATCCGCATGGTCTTCCGCAACGATCAACAGCCGGAACTGCGCAAGAAGGCGCGCGCCGGACAGATCCAGGTGCGCGGCGACGGCTGGAATGCCGACTACCCCGACGCGGAAAATTTCATGCAGTTGCTCTACGGGCCGAACATCGGCCAGGGCAACGATTCACGCTTCAACCTTCCCGAGTTCAACCAGCTCTACGAGCAGGCGCGCAAGCTGCCCGACACGCCGGAGCGCACCAAACTATTCAATCGCATGACCGAGCTCATGCTCGTGTACGCGCCGTGGAAGCTCACGCATCACCTGATCGAGGACCAGCTGGTGTACGCGTGGGTCGTGGCGTACAAGCCGCACCCGATTCGTGCGGAAATCTGGAAGTATCTCGACATCGATCCGGCGCTGCGCAGAGTAGCGTCGAGGCCACGCGAAAGCGTCGCCGATCACCTTGGCGCGGCTTGCGCGCGCTCCTGGTAGTACCGCAGCATGGCGGCGTCGTCTTCGGGTCCGAGGCCGGCCGCGACCGCCGCGGCGAAGACATCGCGCGCGGTGCGCGCCAGCGGCGCATCGAACTCGAGCGTCGCCGCCGTGTCGACGGCGATGCCGACGTCCTTGTTGAGCAGCGTCGTCGCCGCGCGGGGCGTCCGGTCGCCATCGAGCGCCCGCGTCATCCGGTCCGTTGAAGATCCAGCTCGCACCCGAACTCGCGTTGACGACCTCGAGAAACAGGCGCGGATCGATGCCCGCGCGAAGCGCGAGCGCCATGGCCTCGGCGCCCGCCGCCAGATTCACCGCCGCCAGCTGATTGTTGAGCACCTTGAAGGTCGCGGCGGCGCCCGGCCGGGTGCCGACGACAAAACACTTGCCGCTGATCGCCGCGAGCGGCGCACGACATTCGTCGATGGTCGCGGTCATCGCCGGACACCATGATGGTCATCGTGCCGTCCGCCGCGCGCTGCGGGCCGCCGGACACGGGCGCGTCGAGCAGCCGCGCACCGGTCGTCGCCAGCCGCTGGCCCACCGATACGACGAAGGCGGGCGCGACCGTCGACGACACCATCACAATCGCATCCGGCGCGAGCGCGGCTGCCGCACCGTCGGCATCGAACAGGACCGACTCGACCTGTGCCGCGTCGACCACCAGCACGATGACGAGCGAACTGTCGCGGGCGACGGCGGCTGGACTGGGCTGCGCCTTTGCGCCGGCCGCGACCGCGGCCGCCTCGGCGGTCGGGGTTGATGTCGCGCACCACTACCGGAAAGCCGTTGCGCAGGAGGCTCTGCACGACGCCGAGTCCCATCGCGCCGGTGCCGATGACGCCGATGCTCCGAAGCGCGGCCACGTTCGTCGCGCTAGGGCTTGGGAGCGGCGTAGGGCTTGCAGTCGTCGAGCTTGGTCGCCACGCCGTATTCGATGAGCGTCAGTTCCTCGCCCTTGCCGCGCAGCTCGACGCTGCCATTGCTGTAGCGCACGAGGCCGGCGGTCGCGGCAATCTGGTAGAGCGTGACTTTTTCGTTGGCCGCGGTGAGCATGCGCGCCTCCCCGGTGTCGAAGCGGATGACCACGCGCTGCCCCGACGAGCTGACAGGCAAACGTGTTCTTGACCGCCTCTTCCTCCTCCTTGGACGGTTTGTGCTCGCAGGCCGCGATGCCGGTCAGCACCAGCGCAGCGGACAGCAGGGCGAGGCGGAAACGCATCGACTTCTCCTATTTCAGGATATCGCACAGCCGCGAGGGCGGAACGCGGCCCTTGGTCTGCGGCGTCGTGACGAACTTGCACAAGTCGAATTGCTCCCTCGGCCAATGCCGCCGCCGCGAGCTTGAGATCGCTGTCGGCGAGCGACGGCTCGCGCGAAAGTGATGCGGCCGTAGCGAAGCGAGGGATGGCCGACAACGATCCAGCGGTAGTCGGGCCCGACCGCAATCACGATGGACTCGCGGCCCAGGGGATACCACCAGATGCCCAGAAACTGGACTGCGGTCACTTTGAGCACGGCCGGAGTCGCCGGGTCGAGAGGCCGGACGCGCGATTCGCTGGAGTCGGTGCTGCCGTCCGCGCGCGTGCAACGCGTCTGGGCGGCCATGGCACCGTTTTCCGCAGCGGTGTAGTCGACGCTCGTGTCGAGCGCACAGCGGCTCTGCAGAAACCCGGGGATGGATGCGATTTCGTACCACGTCCCCTGGTAGCGGTTCAGATCGAACTCGGCGACCGGGATCAACGCCAGCGCCGGCGTCAGCGGTGCAAGCACCAGGAGGAGCAGGGCGGCGATTCGCATCAGCCGTCTTTTACACTATTTCGGCGCAGTTGTGCGCCTCCGGCGCGCATTCGCCGCCGGGCAGGTTATCCGAGCATTGCGCACGCGGCGGCTGGCGGCTTCGGCCGCTGCGTGTCATTCAGGGCCGGGTCAGGTGCCGCGCCAGGATGTCGTCACGACGACGTCCAACTCGCGAACAGTCGTTGAACGCTCTCCGCGTCAGCTGCCGATCGCAGTGCGGCGCGGAAGTTTGCGTCGCAGAACATTTCCGCAACGAGCGCAAGGATCTTCAGATGCTCGTCATTTGGCTGCTCTGGCACGAGCAGCACGAACATGTCCGAAACGGGCGCGGCGTCGGGTGCATCGAACGCGATCGGTATCGCGAGTCGTGCGAAGACTGCGACCGCCTGGTCGCAGCCCCTTGATGCGCGCGTGCGGAATCGCGACACCGCGCCCCAGACCGGTGGAGCCGAGTTCCTCACGCTCGGCGAGACTTGCGCGAACCTGTTCCGCGTCAAGACCGCGGCGCCTTTCAAGAAAATTCGCGATGGACTCGAAGGCGCTCGACTTGTTCGCCGTGTCGAGGTCAAGAATAATGTCGTCGCTCGACAGCAACTCGCCGATCACGTTGCGCGGCCGCATCGCGACTTGGCGCGCGTCGCGGGCGCCGATGACATCCATGTGCAGACCTGGCTGTTCCATAGTCACTGTCTTGCGCCGGCAACGCTGCAAAGAGCGGATATGCAATATCGTTGAGTGACAATGGACGACACCGGTCGCAGCGGCAGTGTGCGGTTGGTACTGTCTTCGCAATCGGCCAGCTTCGCTATCGATCGTGCCGGATTCATCGCGATTCCTTCCAATGGGTTCATGTCGGAAAGCCTACGTCGCAGCGGCGAAACACGGTGTTTGGATTTTCGACGCGCGTGTAAGTGACGCGTAAGTAAAGGCGCATGAACCGGTGGTAGCGTTCGATTGGAGGAACCCCGCCCTGCAGGAGCGAGCCGGATCTTTACGCCATCTTGACGCCAATCAGCTCAGATTTGATGCGCCCTTTCCGTCGTTCTCCGTACATTGACGCCATGGTCAATACAGAGGGAAAGAGTCATGGACACTATTCACACTTGGGCACTTTGGCGCTTGCTGATGATCGGGTTGATTACGCTGCCGTTTGTTGTCGCGGCCGTAGTCGAGGGATTTCGTAAGAGCAATGCCGACGGCTCGAACGCCGCCGCTGGGCATGATAACCGCAATGCGTCGTCGCCAAGCGCGGGACCCGATGCCTGGCACGTTAAAGTAGAAAATCGGCGCGTTGACAGTGCGGCGGTTGTCGAGAAGCGTGCCGCGTAGAGGCGTCGCAGTTTGGCACTGGATCGGACTCGCCGCGCGGGGAACTCCCCGCGCGAGCGGCCTTCCGCGCATGGCGGGACGCCCCGGTCATTACCCCATATCAACTCCAAGGTGCACCGATGTCGAATGACAAACCGGGTATGTTAATTTTTGGAGCCGCGCCGGCGCCTCGACCCCGTGGCCTGTCTTTTGCCATGGCCGGATCAAGTCGCGCAAATGTCGACGACGTGGGCCCAGGGTCAAGCCGCGTATCTGTTGAAACGGTCGCAGCCAACCTCAAGGCGGTCATCGAGCAGGTGGGCAACCTGATCCGGACCGCCCAGCAACCCGCAGGCGAACTCGGTGTTGCTCACGTCGACGTCAGTCTTGCGATCGCAGTCGACGGGTCGGTTGGTCTTCTTGGAACGGCCGACAGCACGAACACGAGGAGCACGTTGACGGTGCGGTTGCAGCCGCGAGTTGACACTCAGAGCCCCGGGCGAGGGCGCGCAAACAGACTGGATTCGCAGGCAACGATTGCGTCGTCTATGCAACCCTGCGGCGTTGACGCTTGAAGCAAACAGCGATGAATCGGTCATCTACCGATTGGTTGATCCTCCGTCCATTGCTGGTTGTAGCGATCGTCTGGGCAACTATCGTGGCCGGACTCATTGCTGCATGGATTCGCAAACGCATGACCGTTCGCAGACATCGGGTTCCGGCGTTCCGCAAGCTCGCGCCGGCGGGAAAACAACTCGCGCGTCGCGAAATTGATTCGAGGTCGCCGCCACCTCGCAGTGTGGCGAACGGCCGCGAATCACGAACAGCCTAGATTTCAGGGGCGGTAGGTTGTGGGTCAAGCGGCGGTGACGCCTGCCGCAGCCGGTGAATCCGGCCATGCCGCGAGAAGTTCCCTCAGCGCGTTCGGATCGGTGCTCGTCCTGAGCCTCTCGCGAAAACTTCGGTCGCTGAACATTCCCGCAGCGGTGGCCAGGAGCTGCAAATGTTCGTCGCTCGCCTTCTGCGGGACGATGAGCCCGAGAAACACCGATACCGGCCTGCCGTCGGGTGCGTCGAAGGGTATGGCAAATTGCGTTCGTACGAACGCAGCGGTTGCCGCGGCACACTGACTCATGCGCGCGTGCGGTATGGCAAACCCGTGGCCGACACCCGTCGATCCCAGTCGCTCGCGTACTTTCAGGCTCTCGAGTGTGAGCGTTGTGGAGAGGCCGTGCCGCGCCGCAAGCAGGGTGGCGACTTCCTCAAGTAGCTGGTCCCTGTTCGAAATGTCGAGGTCCAAGCGAACATCGTCGCGCCGCAGTAGTTCGCCGACTGGGTTCATCGGGACCACTCCCGTCCGTTGATCCCGACGAAATGCCAACGCCGATCGTTACCGGGAAGAATCGTCGTCCTCATCATCTTCACTTTCGCTTGCCGCGTGCAGGTAGACGCTGTTGGAGTTTTCGTCGAAGTCGATCAGCTCCGCGTACCGGCCCCAGGCGATCAACGTTCCGAGAAGCTTTGCCGGCTGATCGTAGGGCAGGAGTGTCGCCAACTCTTCCAGCACGCTATCGGCATCGATTCGCGCGTCGGTCGATTCTGACAACCGCGTGCTGACCATCTGGAACAGTCGCAGCTTCATGATCGCTTGCCGGAAAAGCGTCTTGCGCGCGGGCGTCGGCGCAGCGAGGAAGTACCAGCCAGCCTCGGTCATGAGCACGTCGTCCTTGGGCGTGTCGACCAGGCCGAGCATCTCGGCGGCCTTGACGATCGCTATCGTTTCGCCGAATTCCTTCCCAATGCGAGCGCTCAAATCGAAAACGTTGATCGTCTCTTGCGCGTCCTCGATGATCTCGAGCAGGCCGATGATCGTTTCTACCGGGACGTTCGGAATCGATTCGACCCGAGTGATCGGGGGCGCCGCTTCCATTGACGGTGCACCCTCGGCCGCCTTCGCCACGCGATCTACATCAACGCCAGTCGTGGGTGCCGCTGCCTGTTCGGCGATGTCGTCCGGCAGGACCAGCGCCGTAATCGCCGCATGCACTTGGTCGACCATCGCGACGAATGGCTTGGAATTGACGTCGCGCGGGAACGCCAGCGGATTGGGAATGACATTGCGGATGCGGCCCGGATGCGACGAGATGATGACAATTCGCGTCGCGATAAAAACGGCCTCGACGATGTTGTGCGTTACCAGGAAGATGCTCTTGAGGCCGGCGTGCCCCGAGCCGCGCCACAGGTCGACGACTTCGGTCCGCAGGCTTTCCGCAGTGAGCACATCGAGCGCGCTGAACGGCTCGTCCATGCATAGCACTTCGGGCTGGGCGACGAGGGCGCGCGCGAAGCCGACGCGCTGGCGCATCCCGCCCGACAACTGTTTCGGATACGCATTCTCGTAGCCCGTCAGGCCGATGAGGTCCAGCGCACGATCGATTTCTTCCTGCTCTTGCTGCGCTTCGAGGCGGCGCTGCATGAGCCCGACCCTCACGTTTTGCTGCACCGTGAGCCATGGATAGAGGGCGAAGCTCTGGAACACGATGGCCAGTCCGCGGTTGACGCCGGTCAAGGTCGCGCCGTGACTGAGCACAGCACCTTGCGTCGGATCGGTGAGCCCCGCCATCAATCGCAGGATAGTGGACTTCCCGGAGCCGGATTGACCCAGTATCGCGAGGATCTCACCGTCCCGGACTTCGAGGCTGATGTCATCGAGCACCGTCACCGGAGGTCCACCGTCCGCGCCCACGTACGACTTCGACACGTGCCGCAACTCGATGAGCGGTGACAAATCGACCGAGTGCCGCCCGGGTTCGGGTTGACGGTCGTTCGTGGAGCAATGTCGCAGAAGCCATGGGTTGTTCGCTCACGCCGCGCGCACCGCGCCACCAGCGCGACACGCACAGCAAGCCCGTCGACGGCGCGCAATACTTGGCATGTTCGGTCCTACTCGAACTTGAACTTCCGTTCAGCAAGGTCGTAGAGCCGGCGCCACAAGATTCGATTAATGACGACGACAAAGACCGCCATGACCATGATACTGAAATAAATCGCCGGCTGGTCCCCCTTCTCCGTCACCTGTGCGATATAGGCGCCCAGGCCATCGGCAACCAGCCGGTCGTTACCCCAGGTCGCGACCTCGGCCACGATGCTGGCATTCCAGGCTCCACCGGTCGCGGTCAGAGCGCCGGTCACCCAGAACGGAAAAATCGCCGGGATGATCAGGGTTTTCCACAGTTGCCAGCGATGCAGACCAAACAAGGCAGAGGCTTCGCGCAAGTCGGTGGGGATGGCCATCGCGCCAGCGATCACATTGAACAGGATATACCACTGCGTTCCCAGCGCCATGAGCAAGATACTTCCCCAATTGATGGAAATATGGGTGGCGATGAAAAAGGCCACGATGAACGGAAAGGTCATATTCACCGGAAACGATGCGGCGATCTGAGCAAGCGGTTGCGCGATGCGCGCGACACGCGGCCGAAGTCCGATCCAGACGCCGATCGGGGTCCAGATCAGTGTAGCGATGACGGTCATCGCCGCCACGCGCAGCAACGTGAGCACGCCAAGCCAGACGACGTGAAGCATCTGCGCACCGGTCATGTCGGTCCGGATGTCCTGCGCAATGTCGATTGCGTTCAGGATGAGCCAGCCGATGGCGAACGCGAACGCGGCCCATAGGCCGAAGCGCACAAACATTTTCGCGGGTTGCGGCGTGTGCCCGGAAAGCGATTGCGTCCAATCCGATCCGAGCGTCGACGCACGCTCCGCAAAGCGCCCGAAGCCCCGACCGACATGATCCGACAACCATGTCAGCACGTACGAACGCTGGAGCAGATCCAAAACCCACGATGCGGGATTGTCCTTGCCCTCGGTCTGCTCCAGCTTGAATTTCTCCGCCCACGCCACTAATGGCCGCCACACGAGCTGGTCCACAACCAAGATGGTGACGATCATTGCGACAATCGCATAGACCGCGGCACGAGTGTCGCCCGCTTCGACGGCCGCGGCCATGTACGAGCCAAGTCCGGGAAGCTTGATGTTCTTGTTCAGTACCGAAATCGCCTCGCTTTGCGCAACGAAAAACCAGCCACCACCAAAACTCATCATCGAGTTCCACATCAGGCCGATGGCAGAAGAGGGCAGCTCAACCCTGGTGAATCGCTGCCACCGATTCATTCGGAAGACGGTTGCGGCTTCCTGGAGCTCCGCCGGGATGGTGATGAGCGAGTGGTAGAAGCCGAAGGTCATGTTCCACGCCTGCGCCGTGAAGATGGCGAAGATGCTGGCGCATTCGACACCGAGCAGGCTCCCTGGAAAGAGCGCCAGAAAACCGGTCACGGTGATCGACAGAAACCCGAGCACGGGGACCGACTGCAGGATGTCGAGCAGCGGCAACATGACCTTGCGCGCGCGGATGCTTTTGGCCGCGACGTAGCCATAGACGAAGGTGAACAAGAGGGCCGCGGCGAAGGCAATGAACATCCGCAACACCGTCCGCGCGGTGTAGTAGGGGATGAGCGCGACATCAAGCGAAAGTGGTGGCGGGTGCAGCTCGTCGAACCGCACCTGCATATCGCCACTCAGAGCCACGATCAACCAGAGCAACACGAAGACGGTCAGAACGACAACCGCGTCGATCCAGCCGTACTTCCTGCCGTGCTCGACCTGCTGGCCGGTGGTTTCTGGATAGGGACGTGCCGTCATCGCGAACCTGGAGGTGAAGATCGGGTAGGTCGATTGTATCGCCTGGCGATGTTATCGCGAGAGAACGTCCGCCGGTTCTCCGAAGACCGCTCAACGTGAAAAAGCCGGGACTTTACAATCGGCGCACGAAACTTGATACCGCCTTTACACCGACGGCGATAAGATGTTCTTCGCCGTGTGCAGCCATGCTTGGAACAGTGGACAGTCTTTCCTCGTCGACGTTGTTCTGGATATTGATTGCAGCCGCGTTCGTTGCCGCCGAACTGGGTGATCACGCTGACGCTCGTGTGGCTGAGCGCGAGACCGATGCGCAATGCAAATTGATTCGCCTGGTCCAGGCTGATCAAGAACGTCCGTTCCCCGCATACCACGTGGTTCATCCGCCATGAATATCGTTAGCCGTTTACTTTCCGACGAAGACATCGTCGTCGGACTCGACGTCTCCGAAAGGAATCGGGCACTGGAGGAGGTCGCCTTGCTGGCAGGACGTCGGTGCCACGTCAATCACGCAGCTATCTTCCGAGCCTTGTTGCGACGAGAGCAGATTGGATCAACCGCACTTGGACACGGTATTGCGATCCCACACGCGCGTATCGCCGGCATTAGCGAGCCGCTCGTGCTCGTGGTGCGCACAAGGTGTCCGATCAAATTCGGTGCGCCGGATCACCAGCCAGTGTCGATACTGTTCGTGATCCTGGTCCCCGAACACGCTAACGAGGAGCACCTGCAGATCTTGGGAACCGTTGCGGAAATGTTCTCGGACGAGGCGTTTCGAGACCGTCTGGGGGCGGCCACGGAGCCTTCCGCCATTCGGCGCCTATTCAGCGGTCGGACTGGGAACGTGCCTTGAGTATGAACAGGCTTGACCTGCGCGCGCTGGGCTGGGTAGTGACGCGCGATGTCTGTTCGGAAATAGCCCGTGTGGCGCTTGGCGGGCGGCGGCGGATCCCCCTCGCCGCACTCCGGGAGTTAGGTGTTCGCTGGCGCGCGATCCACGCATCTCCGACGGCCAATCAAGCCACGGAGCTCCACGCATTGTTGGTCGGAAACTTCGCCACATCGCTTTCAAAGCAGCACGAAAAAGCGGTCGGCGAGTTTGTCGACAGCCTGCAGGCCTGCTGCCCGGAGCTTTACAGCGAGCAGGCGCTGCGACACCGTTTTCTCAACCTATGCGGTCAGGCTGTCGCAAGCTGCGCGCTCGGCGCGATCCTTGCATGCTGGACGTCCGCCGATATCCCGATCATCGGCGACTCGGCACTCGTACTGTTCGCAATGGGATGCTGGAGTCTGGTGACGGCGGTCCAGCTTTGGCGCACCCGTCATCTGGTCAAGCGCATAGGCCAGTTCAAAAGCTTGCGCGGGCTGTCAGCCGCCGATGATCGCCTCGGGGTCGGGACCGATCGCGACTGGCGGCCACCCACGGACGGGGAACATCGCGAATCGAGCAAAAGTTGATCCAGGTCATCAGCGCACTGCGCGGACGGTCGCAGCCTATTACTTGGGGTCGTAACGCAGGATGGGAGTGGGGTGCGGGGAGAGCGAACAGCGAGAGCCCTGCCGCGAAGCCCCCGAACAGGTGAAATGCGCCAGCGACCCCTTACGCTATCCTTACATTGAGCAGCCATCGCATTTTACGCCGTCTTGATGCAGTGATACCTATAGTCTCGGGTTGCACGGACTGAACTGCAAGGAAAAAGCCAATGGACCTCGTCATGGACATCATCTACATCGCGCTCATGGTCGCGTTTTTCGGCGCGACCGTGGGGCTGATTCATTTCTGCGCAGCACTCATGGGCAAGGGAGGCAAGCCATGAACTGGGTGTACTGGCTGAGTGGTCTCGCAGCGCTGGGTATCTTCATCTATCTCCTGATCGCATTGTTCAAGCCGGAGTACTTTTCGTGAATGCGTCGGGGTGGCTGCAACTGGGCTTGTATGTTGTCGTACTGCTGCTTCTGGCAAAGCCCCTGGGTGCGTACATGGCGGCCGTCTACGAAGGACGGGCGACGCGGGCGCAACGCATCGGCGGCTGGCTCGAGCGCCTGATCTATCGTGGCGCCGGCGTCGATCCGCACGAGGACATGTCGTGGATACGCTATGCCATCGCGATGCTGTGGTTCCAGGTGGTCGGCTGCCTGGCGGTGTACGCGATTCAACGGCTCCAGCAATGGCTGCCGCTCAATCCGCAGGCCATGGCCGCGGTGACGCCGGACTCGGCCTTCAACACGGCGACGAGCTTCATCACCAACACCAACTGGCAGGGTTACGGGGGCGAGAGCACGATGAGCTATCTCACGCAGATGCTCGCGCTCGCCGTGCAGAATTTCGTCTCGGCGGCGACCGGGATGGCCGTCCTCGTGGCGCTCATTCGCGGTTTCGTGCGCAAGGAAGCTGGCGGCATCGGCAGCTTCTGGGTCGACCTCGTGCGTTCGACGGTCTATATCCTGCTGCCCCTGTCGATCGTCCTCTCGTTGGTGCTGGTGAGCCAGGGCGTTCCGCAGACGTTCGACAAGTACGCGACGGTCACGTGGTGCAACCGGTGACCTACGACAACCCGAAGAACGGGCCCGACGGCCAGCCGCTCAAGGACGAGAAGGGGAACCCGGTCACCGAGAAGGCGACCGCGACCGAGCAGACGATTCCGCTCGGCCCCGCTGCGTCGCAGATCGCGATCAAGCAACTGGGCACCAACGGCGGCGGTTTCTACAACGTCAATTCGGCGCATCCGTTCGAGAATCCGACGCCGCTGGCGAATTTCCTCGAAGTCGCTTTCGATCCTGCTGATCGGCGCGGCGCTCTGCTATACGTTCGGCAAGATGATCGGCGACACGCGCCAGGGCTGGGCGCTGCTCGCCGCGATGACGCTCGTGTTCGTGCCGCTCCTCGTCGCGGTCTATATCGGCGAGGGCACGGGCAACCCGGTGCTGACCAAGCTGGGCGCCGACCCGGTCGCGACCGCGACCAACATCGGCGGCAACATGGAAGGCAAGGAAGTGCGTTTCGGCGTCGCCAACTCCGCGCTGTGGGCCGTCGCCACCACCTCGGCATCGAACGGCTCGGTCAATTCGATGCACGATTCCTTCATGCCGCTTTCCGGCATGGTGCCGATGTGGCTGATTCAGCTCGGCGAAGTGATCTACGGCGGCGTCGGCTCCGGGCTCTACGGCATGATCATGTTTGCGATCATTGCCGTGTTCATTGCCGGACTGATGATCGGGCGCACGCCGGAGTATCTCGGCAAGAAGATCGGTGCATTCGAAGTCAAGATGGCGTCGATCGCGATCCTGCTTCCGCCGCTGCTCGTGCTCTCCGGAACGGCGATCGCCGTCATGGTCGACGCCGGCAAGGCAGGAGTCGCGAATCCCGCCGAGCACGGGTTCTCGGAAATCCTCTACGCGTTCTCGTCGGCCAGCAATAACAACGGCAGCGCGTTTGCGGGGCTGTCTGCCAACACGCCGTTCTACAACACGGCGCTCGGCATCTGCATGCTGTTCGCCCGTTACTGGCTGGCGATTCCCGTGCTGGCGCTTGCCGGCGCGTTCGCTGCCGCGAAGCTCGTGCCGGCCTCGGCGGGAACGCTGCCGACGCATACGCCGCTGTTCGTGTTCGTGCTGATCGGAACGGTCATTACGGTCGGTGCGCTGACCTTCGTGCCAGCGCTGGCGCTGGGGCCAGTCGTCGAGCATCTTGCTGCTCTTCAGCGCGCCCGTGATGCGTCGAAACCATCGAAAGAACCAGCCATGTCGACCGCAACTGCAAAGCGAGACACTCTGTCGTGGTTCATCAACCCCGATCTGATGAAGACGGCGCTGATCGACAGCTTTCGCCGGCTGACGCCACGCTACCAGTGGCGCAATCCCGTGATGTTCGTCGTGTACATCGGCAGCATCCTGACGACCATCCTGTGGCTGCAGGCGCTCTTCGGCAAGGGCGAAGCTCCGGCAGGCTTTATCCTGGCGGTGACGCTTGTGGCTGTGGGTAACGCTCCTGTTCGCCAACTTCGCCGAGGCCATCGCCGAAGGCCGCAGCAAGGCGCAGGCGGCGTCGCTGAAGAGCGCGCGCAAGGACACGACCGCCAGGCGGTTGGCGAAGCCGGAACGTGGCGCAGCGCAAACGCCGACCCCGTCGTCGGCGCTGCGCAAGGGCGATATCGTGCTCGCCGAGCAGGGCGATCTCGTGCCGGGCGACGGCGAGGTCATCGTCGGCGTGGCATCGATCGACGAATCGGCGATCACGGGCGAGAGTGCGCCGGTCATTCGCGCCGCCGGCAGCGACTTCAATACGGTGACCGGTGGAACTCGAGTACTGTCGGACTGGATCATCGTGCGCATCAATGTCAACCCGGGCGAGGCCTTCCTCGATCGCATGATCGGCATGGTCGAGGGTGCGAAGCGGCAAAAGACGCCCAACGAAATCGCGCTGACCATTCTCCTGGTCGCGATGACGCTGGTGTTTCTGCTCGCGACGGTGACGCTGCTGCCGTACTCGCTCTACAGCGTGGAAGTTGCCAAAGCCGGTTCGCCGGTGACGATTACAGTGCTTGTCGCGCTGCTGGTCTGCCTGATTCCAACGACCATCGGCGGACTGCTTTCCGCGATCGGCGTCGCCGGCATGGGCCGCATGATGCGCGCGAACGTCGTCGCGACCTCGGGTCGCGCTGTTGAAGCCGCGGGTGACTGCGACGTACTGCTTCTCGACAAGACCGGGACGATCACGCACGGCAATCGGCAGGCTTCCTCGCTTTATCCGTTGGCGACCGTCACGCTGCCAAAATCTGGCCGAAGCGGCGCTCCTCGCCTCGCTGGGCGACGAGACGCCCGAGGGAAAAAGCATCGCGGTGCACGTCAAGCGCGCCTATGGCGTCGTGCCGCCACCGCTGACCCCGGGCAAGTTCACCATCGTGCCGTTTTCTGCGCAGACGCGGATGAGCGGCGTCACCTTCGAAGGCCGTGAATTGCGCAAGGGCGCGCTCGACGCAATTCGCGGCTGGATCGAGCCGCAGGGTGGCCGCATCGACGCCGAGTTGGTGACGCGCGTCGAAGACGTCGCGCGGCGTGGCTCGACTCCGCTGGTCGTCGCGGAAGGTCGACACGTGCTTGGCGTCATCGAGCTGAAGGACATCGTCAAGACGCACATCAAGGAGCGATTCGCCGAGCTGCGCAAGATGGGTATTCGCACCATCATGATCACCGGCGACAACAAGCTGACCGCGGCGTCGATCGCGGCCGAAGCCGGAGTCGACGATTTTGTCGCTGAAATAAATCCGGAGGCCAAGCTCAAGCTGATCCGCAGCATCCAGGCGGAAGGAAAGCTGGTCGCCATGACCGGCGACGGCACCAACGACGCGCCCGCGCTGGCGCAGGCCGACGTCGCCGTGGTGATGAACAGCGGCACGCAGGCGGCCAAAGAGGCCGGCAACATGGTCGACCTCGATTCGAATCCGACCAAGCTGATCGAGATCGTCGAAATCGGCAAGCAACTGCTGATGACGCGCGGTGCGCTGACGACATTTTCGATCGCCAACGACGTCGCCAAGTATTTCGCCATCATTCCGGCGGCGTTCGCCAGTACCTATCCCGCGCTCGACGCACTGAACGTGATGCACCTGGCCACGCCGAACAGCGCGATCCTGTCGGCCGTCATTTTCAATGCACTGATCATTCCGGCATTGATCCCGCTCGCGCTCAAGGGCGTCAAGTATCGACCGGTCGGCGCGGCGTCGATCCTGCGCCGGAACATGCTGATCTACGGCGTCGGCGGTATCCTGCTGCCGTTTGTCGGCATCAAGATCGATCGACCTATTGTTGGTCGCGATGAAACTTACCTAATGCTAGGAGCATGACCATGTTCTCTCAATTGCTGCCGGCGCTGCGCATGCTTGTCGTACTGACAATCGCTGACCGGTGTCGTCTACCCGCTCCTGGTCACCGGTATTGCTCAGGTCGCGTTCTCGCACAATGCGAACGGCAGCCTGATCGTTGCCGGCGACAAGACCGTCGGGTCGGAATTGATCGGTCAGCCATTCGACGATCCGAAGTACTTCTGGAGCCGGCCATCGGCGACCTCGCCGCAACCGTACAATGGTGCGTCGTCGTCGGGTTCGAATCAGGGTCCGCGCAATCCCGCCCTGGCGGACGCGGTGAAAGATCGCATCAAGGCGCTGCGCGACGCCGATCCTGGCAACGATGCGGCGGTGCCGGTCGATCTGGTCACCGCATCGGCGAGCGGACTCGACCCGCACATCAGCGTCGCCGCGGCAAATTATCAGGCGCCGCGCGTGGCGAAGGTTCGAAACGCGCCGTTAGCGCAGGTGCAAACGCTGATTGCTCAGAATACCGAAGGCCGCACCTGGGGCATACTTGGCGAGCCCCGCGTCAACGTGCTCGGACTGAACAGAGCGCTCGATCAAATGCACTAGCGGCGCGAGACCGCAGCGAGGGGCCCCGCGCGCAGCGTGGGGATCGCGCGAGGCGAGTCGACGCAAGACGGCCGACACGTGCTGCTAAATTCAGGCGACGGTATTAGGAGGCCGTGGCGCGAGACCGCAGCGAGGGGCGCGCAACGAGCGCGAATGTTTTGTCGCCGCGGTTCGGCCCTGTGCGCCCGACTCGGGTCGCCTCCACTCGCGTTCGCTCGCGGAGCCTCGCCCGACTCGTAGCCGCGCGCATCGCGAATGGTCAAAGGAGGCCGCGGTAAGGCGCTCGACGCGCCGTGTCCGGCGAGCGCGGCGGCGGGTAAACTAGCCGTCGATGGAACTAGACGGCTGAGCATGGAAACGGAAAGACCCGACCCGGACGTCTTGCTGGCAGAGGTCAATGCCGCGGCCGCGCGCGAGCGCCGCGGCCGGCTGAAGATTTTCTTCGGGGCTTCCGCCGGCGTCGGCAAGACGTACGCCATGCTGATTGCGGCGCGTGAACAGATGCGCGCCGGCACCGATGTCGTCATCGGTCTCCTGGAGACGCATGGCCGCGCCGAAACTGCAGCGCTGGTCGAGGACCTCCCGCAATTGCCGCCCCTGATGCTCGATGTCCAGGGGACCCCGGTCAAGGAGTTCGACCTCGATGCCGCGCTTGCGCGCCGGCCGACCCTTCTCCTGGTCGACGAACTCGCGCACACCAATGCGCCGGGTGCCCGCCATCCCAAGCGCTGGCAGGACGTCGACGAATTGCTGGCCACGGGCATCGATGTGTACACGACGCTCAACGTTCAGCACATCGAAAGTCTCAACGACGTCGTGGGCCAGATCACTGGCGTGCGCGTTAACGAAACGCTGCCCGACACGTTCTTCGAGTCCGCGGACGAAGTCGAGCTGATCGACCTGCCGCCTGACGAGCTGCTTGGCCGGCTGCGCGCAGGAAAGGTGTATGTGCCGCAGCAGGTCGAGCGTGCGCTCGCGAATTTCTTCCAGAAGGGCAACCTGATCGCGCTGCGCGAGATGGCGCTGCGGCAGACGGCCGACCGCGTCGACGCGCAGATGCGCGAATACCGCGACGAGAAGTCGATTGCACCGGTGTGGGCGGCGGGCGAGCGCATCGTCGTCGGCATCGGGCCGGACCACCACGGCGAGCAGCGCGTGCGGGCAGCGAAGCGGCTCGCCGATGCGATCGATGCGCCATGGCATGCCGTGTATGTCGAGACGCCGCGACTCGTTGCGCCTGCCGCAGGCGGAGCGTAATCGCATCCTTGGCTATCTGCGTTTGGCCGAGCAGCTCGGCGCGAAGACGAGCGTGCTGTCGGGGTCGTCGGTAGCCGATGAACTCACCGCGTTTGCGCGGGCCAACAACGCGACCAAGCTGCTGCTCGGCCCCCCACCGAAGCAGGGCTGGCTGCGCTGGCTCGCAGGATCGGTGGTCGACGATGTCATCGCGCGGTTGCACGGCATCGACCTGCAGATCATCGGCAACGCCGAAGCGTGCACCCGGACAGCGTGGTTTTGCCGATCAGCTCGCGCGGACCAAGGCCCATCTCGGCATCGACGAATCCAAACCCCGATCGCGCAAGCAGCGCTGGCCGGGGTACGCGGCTGCGGCCGTGCGTCTGCGCAGTCGCGACCGCGCTGGCGTGGGCGCTGTTCGGCCGCTTCGAAGCGACGAATCTGGTGATGGTGTATCTGCTCGGCGTGCTGGGCGTCGCCTATCGCTTCGGGCGCGGTCCCGGCGATCGCGACGTCGGTGCTTTCGGTCGCGCTGTTCGATTTTCTGTTCGTCCCGCCGTACTACAGCTTTGCAGTGTCCGATTCCCAATACCTGCTGACCTTCGCCGTGATGCTGGTGGTGGGCGTCGTCATCAGCAACCTGACCGCGAGCGTGCGTCTGCAGGCGCGGGTCGCGCAGCATCGGCAACTGCGCACCGAGGCGCTGTACACGATGACCCGCGAGCTATCGCGCGCATCCTCGCTCGACGATGTCGTGACCCTCGCGGTCACCCATGTGTCGACGGTATTCCAGGCGCAGGCAGTCGTGCTGTTACCAGGCAAGTCCGGGACGATCGCGCATCCTACCGCGCCCGGCATCTACGGTTCCTTCCATGGTGCGGACCTCGGCATCGCGCGCTGGGTTCACGCCAATCGCGCCGCGGCCGGCCAGGGCACACACACCTTGGCGGGAGCCGACGCTCTGTATCTTCCGCTCGCGGCGGCGCATCAGATCGTCGGCGTGCTGGCGGTGCTGCCTACGCGACCCGAACGCCTGCTCATTCCGGAGCAGCGCCATCTGCTCGAAACCTTTGCGGGCCAGATCGCCGCCGCGCTCGAGCGCGTGCAGCTCGCGTCCGAACGCGCCGAGCTCGCCCGCAAGGCTGCCGCGGAAAGCGTGCGCAATTCGCTGCTCAATGCGATCTCGCACGATCTGCGCACGCCGCTTGCGGTGCTTGTCGGTGCGTCGTCGAGCCTGATCGAAGCATCCGGCACGCTGAGCGATGCGGCGCGGCGCGAACTGGCGGCGACGATTCACGACGAGGCGCGACGCATGACGGTGCTGGTCAACAACCTGCTCGACATGGCGCGCCTCGAATCGGGAGCCGCGACGCTGACCCGACAGTGGTCGTCGCTGGAGGAGCTTATCGGCGGCGTATTGAACCGCCTCAAGGCGACGCTTGCCGCTCATCAGGTTCGAGTCGAGCTTCAGCCGGACCTGCCTCTGGTCAGCGTCGACCCGGTACTAATCGAACAGGTGCTCGCCAACCTGTTGGAAAACGCCGCAAAGTACACGCCCGCAGGTACGCCGATCGACGTCGGTGCGCACGCGACGTCGGAGGGCATCCTCGTCGAGGTCGCCGACCGCGGCCCCGGATTTCCAGCGGGCGACGAGGCGAAGCTGTTCGACAAGTTCTATCGCGTCCGGCCGGAGGCGGCGCAGCGCGGAGTCGGACTCGGGCTTGCCATTTGCAAGGCGATCATCGCCGCGCATGGGGGGAAGATCTCGGCAGCGAATCGCGAGGGTGGCGGGGCCATGTTCCGCTTTGTGCTGCCCGCGGGAACACCGCCCCCAATGGAGGCGGAAGGCGCATCGCTGCCGGCAATTCAGGCCGTGCCATGAGCGCGAAGGTACCCCAATGAGCGCGAAGGCAACCCATTGACCGATCCCGTCGGCGACGCTGGTCGTCATTGAGGACGACCCACAAATCCGCCGCTTTCTGCGCACGGGTCTGTCCTCTCAGCCATTCCGGATTTTCGAGGCCGAGACGGGCCGCGACGGCCTGGTCGAGGCGGCTACCCGCAAGCCTGATCTCATCATTCTCGATCTGGGCCTGCCCGACCTCGATGGCGTCGACGTGGTGACGCGGCTGCGCGAATGGTATACACGGCCGATCGTGATCCTCTCGGCGCGCAGCGACGAGCAGGAGAAGATCAAGGCGCTGGACGCCGGCGCCGACGACTACCTCACCAAGCCTTTCGGCATCGGCGAGCTGCTGGCGCGCATCCGTGTCGCGCTGCGACGATCGTCACACGATGCAGATTCGGCGAGCACCGTGTTTCGTTTTGGCGACGTGGAGGTCGACCTCGCCGCGCGGCGCGTCATGCGCGGCAGGACCGAGGTGCATCTCACACCCAATGAATATCGCCTGTTGACGACGCTGATCCGGCATGCAGGCAAGGTGTGCACGCATCGGCAACTGCTCACCGAGGTCTGGGGACCGGGACACGTCGAACGCGGTCACTACGTGCGCATCTACATGGGCCAGTTGCGGCACAAGCTCGAGGCGGATCCCACCCGGCCGCAGCACTTGCGCACCGAGGTCGGAGTCGGCTACCGGCTGCTGGTCGAGCCCTAGCAATCGACGACGTTGACCGCCAGGCCGCCGAGCGAGGTCTCCTTGTACTTCGCCATCATGTCGCGCCCGGTCTCGTACATCGTCTTGATCACGGCGTCGAGCGCCACGCGGTGAGTGCCGTCGCCGCGCAACGCCAGCGACGCCGCGTTGATCGCCTTGACCGCTCCCATCGCGTTGCGCTCGATGCAGGGTATCTGCACCAGCCCGCCGACGGGGTCGCAACTCATGCCGAGATGGTGCTCGATGCCGATCTCCGCCGCGTTTTCGATCTGGGCGTTGCTGCCGCCGAGCGCCGCGGCGAGTCCCGCCGCGGCCATCGAGCAGGCGACGCCGACTTCGCCCTGGCAGCCGACCTCGGCGCCGGAGAGCGACGCGTTGCGCTTGCACAGGCCGCCGATCGCCGCCGCGGTCAGCAGGAACGCGACGATGCCGTCTTCGTTGGCTTCGTGGTAGAACTCGCGGTAGTAGCGAATCACCGCGGGAATGATGCCTGCGGCGCCGTTGGTGGGCGCGGTGACCACGCGCGAACCGGCGGCGTTCTCCTCGTTGACCGCAATCGCGTAGGTGCTCACCCAGTCCATCGCTTCGGTCGGGCTGCGCGCGGTGTCGCTGCGCTGCGCGACGAGCGCGTCGCGCAGTCCCTTGGCGCGGCGACGGACGTTCAGGCCGCCGGGAAGGACGCCTTCGTTGCGCATGCCGCGCTCGATGCTGTCGTTCATCACCGCCCAGCGGTCGAGCAGTCCTCCCCTGACCTGGTCGGGGCTGCGCAGCGCCAGTTCATTGATGCGCATCATCTCGGGGATGCGCTTGTGCGCGGCCTCGCCGTGTCGCAGCAGCTCCGCCGCGCTCGTGAACGGGTACGGGACGCGCAGCGGCGCGGCGGGATCGCCGAGGTGCTCGGATTCGTGCTCGTCGACGACGAAGCCGCCGCCGACCGAGTAGTAGACATTGCGCGACAGCGGCGAACCCTCGGCGTCGAACGCCCGGAAGCGCATGCCATTGCTGTGGAAGAACAGCGTCTTGTCGATGCGAAAGCGCAGGTGTTCCGCTTCAATAAAAGCGATGGGATGTCGGCCCGCGATCGGCACCATCTGCTGCGAGCGCATTCTCTCGACTTTCGCGTTGACCTGGTCCGGGTCGATGCGATCGGGCGTTTCGCCGGACAAGCCCAGTAACACGGCGCGGTCGGTACCGTGGCCGCGGCCGGTGAGCGCGAGCGATCCATACAGGTCGACGATGATCCGCGACGTGCGTTCGAGTTGCCCGCCGGCGGATAGCTGCTGCGCAAAGCGGAAGGCGGCACGCATCGGCCCCACGGTGTGCGAACTCGACGGCCCGAGGCCGATCTTGAACAGATCGAAAGCACTGACGAACATCAGGGTGCTCCAGGGCCGATCATGCATCGGCGTGCGGATTTCCGGGGTGCGTGACCGCGGTGCTAGACTCGTCGAGATTGTAACCCGGGAGCAACGATGGCATTCGGCATCATGGCGCGCACGCTGTGCATGGCGTGGTTGCTGGCGCTGCTGAGCGCGTGCCTCGCGCCTCCGGCGTCGGCGGCCGATGCCGGCTGGCGAGCCTACGACCGCGGGGACTACGTGGCTGCGCGCAGCCATTACGAATCCGCGGCACGCGCGGGCGATCGTCTTGCACAGTACAACCTTGCGATGATGCTGATCCGCGGGGAGGGCGGGACGGCCGACAGTGGCGCCGGGATCGTCTGGCTGACCCGGGCAGCCGACGCCGGCATGGCGCAGGCGCAATACAACCTCGGACTGCTCTACGAGAGCGGCGTCGGCGTCCCGCGCTCGCTGACCACTGCGACCGAGTGGTGGGAAAAGGCGGCGGAACAAGGCCACGCCGATGCCCAGGTGCAACTGGCGACGCAGTACTTTCTCGGTCGCGGCGCACCCAAGGACTGGAAGCTTGCCGCGCACTGGTACGAAGCCGCGGCCGGCAACGGCGATGTCGGCGCCCAGTACATCATCGGTAGTTTCTACGAGCACGGCGACGGCGTCGCGCAGGACCTGCGCAAGGCACTTGAATGGTACGTGCTCGCCGCGCGTCAGGGCGACGTCGGCGCCGCAGTGCAGGCGAAAGACGTGGCCCGGCGCCTCGCCGCGACCAGCGACGCTCCTTCGCGCTAGTCGCGAGTCACCGGGCCGACGACCACGCTCGCACGATCCGGTGCCAACGCCGCCGGCGCGGCATCCCCGGGGATGAAGCGCATCGCATCCGGGTAGGAGAGCACTTCGGGCACTTCGTCGCCTTCGAGTTTTCGCTGCGCGGCCTGCCACCAGGCGGCGTCCAGCAGGTCGGCGTGCGCCTCCCGAAAGGCAGCGCGAACATCCGGATCGGTGAGCAGGAAAGTCTCGAATTCCTCCGGGAACACGTCGTGGGCGCCTACCGGATACCAGACTTCGTTCGACATTTCGTCGTAGCCGGGAGGCGGCGGCGGAATCTTGCGGAAGTTGCACACGGTCAGGTAATCGATCTCGTCGTAGTCGTAGAAGACGACGCGGCCGAAGCGGGTCACGCCGAAGTTCTTGAACAGCAGATCGCCGGCGAAAATGTTGACGGCGGTGAGCTGCTTGAGCGCGTCGCCGTAGTCGCGGATCGCGTGCTTGCGCTGTGCCGGCGTCGCGGATTCCAGGTACAGGTTGAGCGGCGTCATCCGCCGCTCGATATACAGGTGCTTGACGATGATCATCTCGCCGTCTTCCTCGATCAGCGACGGCGCCACCGCCTTCAACTCGGCGACGAGTTCCTGGCGTGAAGCGTGCGCGCGGAAATGCGACATCCGAGTATTCGAGCGTGTCCGCCATTCTTCCGACGCGATCGTGGTGCTTGACCAGCACGTATTTTTCCCTGACCTTCTCGCGCGTCGTTTCCTTCGACACCGCGATCTTGTCGCGGATGACCTTGAACACGTACGGGTAGGACGGCAGCGTGAACACGGCCATCACCAGCCCCCTGATTCCAGGCGCGATGATGAAGTTGTCGGTCGAATGCTTCAGATGGTGCAGGAAGTCGCGATAGAACAGCGTCTTGCCCTGTTTCTGCAGGCCGACCATCGTGTACAGCTCGGCGACGCTGCGCTCGGGTGCGATCTGGTGCAGGAAGCTGACGTACGCCGACGGAACTTCCATGTCGACGAGGAAATAGGCGCGGTTTGCGGAGAACAGCAGCGCGATCTGGTCGCGCTCGAGCAGCAGCGCGTCGACGTAGAGCCTGCCGTCGGGGCCGTGCTTGATCGCAACCGCGAATGGGTGCGTCTGGTAGCCGTTGACGATGCGGCCGATGACGTACGCCGTCTGATTGCGGAAGAACAGGCTCGACAGCACCTGGATCTGGTGATTGGCCTCGAGGCGGAACGGCCGCGGGAACTGGCGGCGGAACGCCCCAAGCAGGTGCACGAGATCGCTCCGGAAATCGCCGAAGCGCCGCTCGAGCCTGAAATCGAGCACGATGTCGATCAGCGCGTGGCGCAGCCCGTGCTGACGCGGATAGTACGAGCGGTACGAAGGCGGATCGGCGTCGATGTGCTCGGTCGACACCGCAGGACGCACGAACAGGCAGCGGTTGTGGAAATATGTCCGGTGCAGGATCTTGGTCGACACCGAGTTGAAGAAGGTCTCGGCGCATTCGGGCTGCTTATGGTCGATCAGCAGCGAGATGTAGTGGCGCTTGACCGCCTGCCAGCGCGCGTCGTCGATGTTGGCGCAGCCGAATTCGCGCTCCAGCCGCGACACCGTTTCCAGGACACGGCGATCGTAGAAGTCGATGCGGTCCTTCGACGTGTGTGCGATAGCGAGCCAGTTGCCGGCTTCGAACTGCCGCTTCGCCGCCCGCGCGCAGTCCCGGAACAGCGCGTAATGCAGGTTGAAGCCATCGAGCGTCGCCTGCGCGATGGCCTGGGTGGTCGCGGTCACCGCGCGCGTCCCGGCCCGTTACTTCTTGGTCGCGCCCGAGCGCTCCGCCACCTCTGCGGCGAACGCGTTGTACTCGTTGATGGCCTTGTTGCCTGCCTCGATCATCGCGTCGGAGACCGCCTTGGTTTCGTCGACGTATTTCTTGATACAGTCGGAGTACGCCTTGCCTTCCTTGTTGAATCGTTCGAGCCGCCTCGAGTCGGCGAGGGCGTTGGGAAGATCGGGTTTCACGCAGGTCATCGCCGGAACCGCCGGCGCAGCAGGGGCCGCAGGTTGCTGGGCACCTGCGATCGATGCCGTGAATGCGATCGCGGCCAAGGTGTGAGTTGCGGCTATGCGGAACATCATATCGGGGCCCCTTCTGCGCGAAAAGCAGCTATTTTATTCCTGCGGCAGCGCAACGGGAAGCGCGGCAACGTTCGCCCTTGCTAGCGCAGCAGCGCGGCGACGATGCCGACGCCGACCGCGACCAGGTCCAACGTCGCGGCGCTGGTCGAGCCGGTTCCCGGCGGCGGCTGCTGCAGCAGCGCGTCCGCGAGGACGTTGACGTCGACCGCATTGCGCTTCGCCTGTGCCGCGCCGAGCGCGGCGATCGCCTTCGTCACGGCATCGGGATCGAGAATCGATATCGGTGTGTGGCAATAACCGCACGCAGTGGCGTGCTCGAGATCGACCGGCGCGCCGCAGTTCGAGCATTGAATCGTGCGAACCTTGGCCTTGAGTGCCGCGAGTTCCGGGCCCGAGATCGGACGGATGAAGTTCTTTTCGCGCAGGAACTGCAGGAAAGGGCTGAGCCGGCCGTGGCCGAACGGACAGCGGTAGTAGCTGAAACGCGTCGTGTGCTGCAAATCCTGGGTCAGTTCGAGGCGGGAGGCGCAGCGCGGGCAATCGAGCAGTGCGGGAAGCGCATTTCGCGCCTCGGCGCGATGCTCGTTCAGGGCCTTGAAGACTTCCAGCACACCGCCGGGCGACAGCTGGGCGCAGTCATGATTGTCGAACCAGGCGAGCTGGCAGGCGAAGCAGAAGGACGCCTTGACCGGTGAGGGGAGCAGCGCGCGCTCGAATTCGAGCGCGAGCATCGGCGACTGACAGGCGGGGCAGTTCACCCCCTGAATCTAACCGCCGGGCTTGGCCTTGTCGATGGACTCCTTCAGGTCGCGGTACTCGGGGCACGTGCGCCCGCAAAGTTTCTCCAGCGCGGCAAGGTGTTCCTGCGCCTTGGGCAGGTCCTTGGCGATCACGTAGGCTTCCCCGACATATTCGTGCGCGCCCTTGTGGCCGGGGTCGAGGCGGAGTGCTTCCTCGTATTCGGCGAAGGCGCGCTTCATGTCTCCCGAATTGCGGTAGGCGTAGCCGAGCCAGTTGTGCGCGTCCGCGTTGAAACGGTCCCACTGGATCGATGCCCGGAACATTTGAATCGCCTTGGCCCAGTCCTGGCGTTCAATAGCCTGCACGCCTGCCTGGTACGAAGGGTCCTGCTTCTTGGCGCCGTCGGCACCTCCGCCACCTCCTCCAGAGCCGCCCGCGCCGAGCGCGAGGCCCGTGGCACCAGCAAGGAGTACGGCGGCCATCCAGTGCGATATTCGTTTCATCGGTGTTGCTCCTTCAATGCGGCGCAGTGGCGCGTACGCAATGCAAACAGGGCGCGGCGAGCGCCTATTCCGACCGTCACAGATCGCGCGCGGCGAAGGTGTTGCACTGGCGGAGGTCGCCGCTCTGCAATCCGACCTTGAACCAGCGCGCGCGCTGCGCGGATGACCCGTGGGTGAAGGATTCCGGCGAGACGTACCCGCGCGACTGCTTCTGAATACGATCATCGCCGACGGCGCCCGCGGCGGCGAGGCCGGATTCGATATCGCTCGCGTCCAGTGCGCCACGCGCAGCCGCCGAATGGCCCCAGACACCCGCCAAGCAGTCGGCCTGGAGTTCCTGCCGAACGGAAAGTGCGTTGCGCACACCTTCTGAAGCGTTGCTGCTCTTCTTCTGCACCTCCGCCATCAGGCCCAACTGATTCTGCACGTGGTGCCCGATCTCGTGCGCGATGACGTAGGCGCGGGCAAAGTCGCCCGGCGCGCCGAACCGTTGGGACAGTTCGTCGAAAAACGCCAGATCGAGGTAAACCCTTTGGTCGCCCGGGCAATAGAACGGCCCCATCGCCGCGCTCGCCAAACCGCAGGCCGAGCTTACCTGGCCGCGAAACAGCGTCAGCTTCGGCGGCTCATAGCGAGTGCCGAGTTTCTGGAAGATGCCGCCCCACACGTCTTCGGTATCTCCGAGCACCGCAGACACGAAGTCCTTCTGCTTGTCGCGCACGGTCGGCGGACCCAAAGGACTGGTCGGCGCCTGCGTCTGGGTCTGTACGGTCGGGCTGCCGCCATCGCCGAGCAGCGCCAGGATTTCCAGCGGATTCTTGCCGAGCAGCAGGCTGATGACGACGACGACGATGATCGCGCCTCCGCCGAGACGTATGCCGCCGAAACCTCCGCCTCCACCACCCGCGCGCTCCTCGACGTTGTCGCTGCGGCGGAAATCATCCCAACGCATGGCTGTCCCCCGATGCTCCTGCTGTGGAACGATTGTACAGCGCGTCGTGTGCGCAGGTGTCAACCGAGTTCATCGATCGACCGCGGCCAGCTGGACTTGAGCAGGCGCGACAGCGCCCTGTCCGCGAGCACCGTGCCGCCGGTCTGGCAGCGCGCGCAGTAGTTGGTCTCGTTCTCGGCGTAAACGATGCGCTGCACCGGCGCGCCGCAGTCGGGGCACGGCTGTCCGAACTTGCCGTGCACGGCCATCTCGGGACGAAATGCGGTGACGTTGCGCGGGAATTCCGATCCGGTGTCGGCGCGCAGCCGATCGGTCCACTCCGTCAGCACGGTCCGTGCGGCCAGGTGCAATCGTTCAACCTCGGGCGCCGACAGTTTTCGGGTCAGGGCAATGGGCGACAGGCGCGCCCGATGGAGGATCTCGTCGGAATACGCGTTGCCGATGCCGCTGAATAGCTGCGGATCGGTCAGCGCGCGCTTGAGCGTGTGGTTCTCGCGCTGCAGCTGCTCCCGGAACGTCGCGAGGTCGGCGTCGATCGTCTCCAGGCCGCCCTTGTCGAAGGCCGCAAGCGCGTCTTCGCCCTGCACCACGTGCAGGGACGCCCTGCGCTTGGTCCCGGCCTCGGTGAAGGCGAGTGTGCCGGAGGCAAATTCCAGCATCGCCAGCGTGATGCGCCCGGGCGGTTTGGCCCCCGCTTCGAGCCAGCGCAGGCGACCCGCGATCATCAGATGCAGCACGAGGAACAATGTCCCCTCCAGCGCGATGACGATGCGCTTGCCCAATCGGCGCACAGCGACGACCCGCAGGCCTTCGACCGCGGCCGGCGCCGGCTCTACCGTGCGCAGCAGGAACGGATTGAGCAGCCGAATGCGCTCGATGCGCTGGCCGACGATGCGTGCGGCGAGGTGCTCGACATAGACGACGACATCGGGCAGTTCGGGCATCGCCGCGATGCGACTCAGACGACGCCAAATGCGCCCAGCGCGCCGGCGACGAGCAGGAACCAGAGCGGATGGATGCGCGTCGACAGCGCCAGCAGCGTGGTCGCGCCGGTCAGCGCGTACGCCACCCACGTCGTATCCGTCGCGCGCACGAGCACATAGCCGCTGGCGAGGATGAGGCCGACGGTGACCGGCGCGAGTCCGCGCTGGATCGCGCGGCGCAGCGGGGCGGCGCGAAAGCGATCCCAGACCTGCGCGATGCCGTAGGTCAGGACCGACGAAGGCAGGCAGAGCGCGAGGGTGGCGACAAGTGCACCGAGGAACCCGTACACCTTCCATCCGATCACGCTGACGATCAGCATGTTCGGTCCCGGTGCGGCCTGTGAGATCGCGAACGCCTGCGAGAATTGCGCGTCGGTCAGCCAGTGCTCCAGGTCGACGACGCGGCGATGGATCTCGGGGATCAGTCCATTGACGCCGCCGATGGCCATGAAAGAGAGCAGGCTGAACTGCTGCGCGAGTTCGATCAGTACCGGCGGGATCATCGACGCGTCCACCAGGCCAGGGCGACCGCAATCGGCGTGAGTGCGAGCAGCGCCCACAAGAGCGGGACGCGCAGCAGTGCCACCACTGCGAATCCCAGCACCGCGATGGCAACCTGCCAGCCGGTTCCGAGCAACGGCTGCGCCATCTTGAGGCCCATGGCGACGATCAGACCGGTCGCTGCCGACGAAACGGCCGCCGTCGCACCGCGCACGGACGGGAGCGCGTCGAAGCGCGCATACAGCGCGGCCAGCGCGAGCACGATCAGGAACGGCATCAGCATCAGCCCGAGGCTGGCGGTGAACGATCCGGCCGGACCCGCGAAACGGCTGCCGACGATGATCGACAGGTTGATGATGTTCGGGCCGGGCAGGAACTGCGACAGCGAAAGCACTTCCGTGAACTCGTGCTCGGTCAGCCATCGGCGCTCTTCGACCAGCATGCGCCGTGCGAAGGGCATGACGCCGCCGAAACCCGACATCCCGACCTTGAAAAAGCCGACGAACAAATCGCTCTTGCTGACCGCAGGCACAGGTTGCGATGCGATCGAGTCGTTCATGCCGGGCGCCCGACGACGATGACGATGACGACCAGCGGGATCGGGAAATGCGCCATGGGAGAGCGAGAATTGTAACGCCTGTGGCGGCGCGCGGCGCGCCTGCGGTATTCTGCGGGACCTCATCACGCGGTATCCGGCGTCCGATGTCCGGCGTGCTCCGCTGCCTTCGCTGGTTTGCCCGCGTCATCGACGTCATCGTCGAGGCGATCGGGCGCACAGCCGCGTGGCTCGTGTTGTTCGTGATCCTCGCCTTGTTCGGGCGATGGCCGCTGCGCGAGCTCGTTGGCGGCGGTCACATTCTCGCCAACGACTTCGGCCAGCTGGCGCATGCGGCGGTTTTCTCCATCGGCATCGCCTATGCGCTGCGCTGGGACGGACATGTTCGCCTCGACGTGTTCTATCAGCGCCTGTCGGCGCGGGGCAGGGCGTGGGTCGACCTCGTCGGCACGCTTGGCGTCGTCATCCCCTGGGCAGGCATGGTGCTGTGGTTCAGCTGGCAGACGACGCTGCGTTCGGTCGCGGTGTTCGAGCAGTTCCCCGAAACATGGTCGCCCGGCTACTGGTTGTTCAAGGTGCTGCTGATCGTCTTTGCCGTGCTGTTGCTGCTGCAAGCGGCGGGTCACGTCGCGCGCGATCTCGTTCTCCTGCTGGATGCGGGCGGTGCGGCAGCGGAGCCGTCGTGGCGATGAACTGGCTCGTGCCGGCCGTGGGCCTGCTCATGTTCGCGTCGGTGTTCGCGCTGCTGCCGTTCGGATTCCCGGTCGGTTTCACGCTGATGGGCTGCGCCCTGCTGTTTTCGCTGTTCGGTCATGCGCTGGGCGCCTTCGACCTGGCGTTGCTCACCGCACTGCCGCAGCGCCTGATCGGGCTGATGGAAAACGATTTGCTGCAGGCGATCCCCTTGTTCGTGTACCTGGGCGTGATCATGCAACGAACGACACTCGCGGCGGAATTGCTGGAGGCGATGAGCGGCCTGTTCGGTGCGCGCGCCGGTGTCCTGTCGATCTCGACCGTGATCCTTGGCGCGCTGCTGGCGCCGACGACCGGCGCCGTGGGCGCGTCGGTGTTGACGCTCGGCCTGCTGGCGTTGCCGGCGATGCTCGACTAGTTAGGGCTTGAGCGCGCGGTACAGGAACGGGAAGCTCACGTCCATCCGGTAATCGATGTCGGAGTGGTTGTCGTCGAACTCCTCATACCGGTGGCGAATCCCGGCCTGCGCCAGCCGCTTGGACAGGATGCGCGCGCCGTAGTGGATATGGTACTGGTCGCGCCAGCCGCAATCGATGTAGATGCCGCGCAGCGACTTCAACGCCGACTTGTACTTGTCGACGAGGTGGATGGGATCGTTGGCAAGCCAGTTTTTCCACCGCGCCGGAATCAGTTCGCCACTTTCGAGATTGAACGGCAACCGAAACCCCAGCGGTGCGCGGGGATCGGGGTCGTAGGTGGCGGCCATGCACAGGTTCATGATGGCGTGACCTTCGGCGTGCGAGATCTTTTCCGTCTTCCAGACGTGCTCGAGAAAGCGCTTGACGCGGCCGTCGTCGCGCCCCTCGGCCAGACCCTTGCGCCGGCTCTCGCGCAAGGCGTCGTACTTGCCGGGAACGCGCTTGCTCGCGCGGTGTTTGGCAAGTTCGTTGAGTGTATTCGGCCAGTCGTGCCAGTAGACGAAGTCGAAATACGAATCCCCGGAATGGTCGGCAATGGCGCCCCAATACCGCGGATATTTCATCCCGTGGATGATCGAACCGTAGCCGCCCGACGATTTGCCGAAGCAGCCGCGATGGTCGCGCGACGCGAGCGTGCGGAATTCGCGGTCGACGAACGGGATCAGCTCGCGAGTCAGATAATCCGCGTATTGGCCGATGGCCGAGGAATTGACGTACTGATTGCCGCCAAGCGCGGTGAAGCAGTCGGGAAACACGAGCACCGTCGGGCCCATTTTCTTTTCGTGGGTCAGGCGAGCGATGCGCTCGATCAGGTTTTCGGCGTACGGTTTCCAGTTGACGTGCGCGAGCCCGCTGCCGGTGAAGCCCACGAGGTCGTAGAGCACGGGGAAGCGACGGCCGCGCCTATGCGCCGCCGCGGCGTCGTATTGCGGCGGCAGCCAGACGCCCAGTTTCCGCACGTGCGGATCGCCGAGCGGATTGTCCCTGAGCACGCGCGAGTCGTGTTCGAGTACGATGAGCGTACCGGCGTGTCCCTGGGGCCGCTTCAGCGCCATGATCGAGTCCCGTCAAGGTGAAGCGGGCATTGTAGCGCGGCCAAGACTTGAATTATGCCCGCCGTGCGTCTAGGATGAATTCATCTGCGGTGGTCGCGGCAGTCAATCAAAGACCATCCGGATCGCCACTGAACGGAGGCCTGATGAGGTGGGCAGACCGACGTGTTGCTGCATGCATCGCAGCGTGCGGGTGCGCGTTTTCGTTTGCGTGCGTCGCCAGCCAACCGTCGCTTACTGAGTGCCTCGAGGGTTCCGATTTCGTCGGCAATGCCGCGCTGTCCCGCGACAACGGCATCTCCGAGCAAAAGTTCATCGCGCGCCTGCAGGAGGACTTCATGCTCATCCACGCATTCCCGCAGGAACTGCGCTGGTTCGTGCACGATTCCGACGACGAGGCTTATCTGCTCGGTGCGACGCGGGAGGTCTTCGAACATCCCGCGCTGCCGGAGCAGCATCGGCGGGCGTTCCTCGACTCGTGCTTCGAACGCATGGCGGAACTCGGTCGCTGAGGCGTGCGTCGCGGGCGGCGGCGCCTTAGGCTACCTCCTTTGTTCAGTGAATCGAGGTGGCGATGATGCGCATTGCGCTATTCGTGCTGGCATGCGTGGCGGCGGGGTCGTCGGCGAAGGGGAGTTCGCGGCGGGCGGCACGGATCGGGTGATCGCGAAGCTGTCGATGCAAGTTCGAAGCGAGCGCGGCGACAACAGGGTGAGCGTGCAATCGGAATCGCGCTGGGTGGGCGTCGACTGCGGCGCCCTCAAGCCTGGCCAGCGCCAGAAACTAGGCAGCCGCTAAGCGGTCGAATCGATCAGCTCGCGCGATTCGCGACGAGCCCCAGGAACTCTTCGCGCGTCGCGGTCGATTCGCGAAATGTGCCGAGCACCGACGAGGTGATCATCACCGAATTCTGCTTTTCGACGCCGCGCATCATCATGCACAAATGCCGCGCTTCGATCATCACGCCCACGCCTTTGGCGCCCACCAGTTCCATCACCTGTTGCGAGATCTGTTCGGTCAGCCGTTCCTGCAGCTGCAGGCGCCGCGCGTACATGTCGACGAGCCGGGCCAGCTTGGAGACGCCGAAAACGCGACCGCTCGGAATGTAGCCGATGTGGCAGCGCCCGAAAAAAGGGAGCATGTGGTGCTCGCAGAGGCTGTATACCTCGATGTTCTTCACGATGACCATGCTGTTGGTTTCCTGCGTGAAGACCGCGCCGTTCAGAAGCTTCGCGGCATCGGTGCGGTACCCGGAGGTCAGGAATTCGTACGCGGCGGCGACGCGCTCCGGCGTCTTAATCAGTCCTTCGCGCTGCGGGTCCTCGCCGATCTCGACGAGCTGCTGGCGAACGAGTTCGGCGATTTTCTTGGTGTTCATGGCGTGCGAGCCTTTCCTCGGGTTGCGTTGCGTGCTTGAGTTCAATGCGATCCGGGATTATCCCACGGTCGTGCAGCGAGAATGGCGCGGTCGCGCGGTCGCGACGGCCCGGATGTCATAATGGTCGAGGCATCGTCAACGGCAATGGGAGACACGCGACATGGGCACTGCGATCACACTCACCGCGGCGGACGGATTCGTGCTTGGGGCATATCGCGCGGACCCTCAGGGCGCGCCACGCGGCGGCCTGGTCGTCGCGCAGGAGATCTTCGGCGTCAACAGCCACATCCGCAACGTCTGCGACGGCTACGCGGCGGACGGCTACCGGGTCATCGCGCCGGCGCTGTTCGATCGCTACGAAACCGGCATCGACATCGGCTATACGCCTGCCGACATCGCTCGCGGCCGCGAACTCAAGGCCAAGGCTGCGACCGACGCCGCGCTGCGGGACATCGCCGCGGCGCGTCAGGCGCTCGCCGACTGCGGCAAGATCGGCGTCATCGGCTATTGCTGGGGCGGTTTCATCGCCTGGATGAGCGCCTGCCGGGTACCGGGTTTTGCCTGCGCCGTGCCGTACTACGGAGGCGGCATCCTCGACGCGGCCAACGAAGTGTCGCGCTGCCCCGTGCTCGCGCATTTTGGCGAGCGCGACGCGATGATCCCGGTCGACGGCGTGAGGAAATTCGCCGCCGCCCATCCCGCCGTGCAGGTTCATCTCTATGCCGCCGATCACGGTTTCAACTGCGATCAACGCGGGTCCTACGACGCGCCCTCCGCGGCGCTCGCGCGCGGGCGCACGCTGCAGTTCCTGCGGCAGCACGTCGGCTGAAGCAACGACTGTAGCCGCGGTCCGGATCGCGGCACGACGTCGACATCTCCGATACTTGACAAAAGCAAGCAGATTGTTGACATTGGCATCGACCGGCCCCGTCGGCGCCGGTGGGTGGCGCAACCATGACCAGGCTGGACCCGGCACCGGCGGCACGCATCGCGGCGGTGCGCCGCTTCAACCGCTTCTATACGCAGCGTATCGGCGTGCTCGGCGAGGGCCTGCTGGCGAGCCCGTTTTCGCTGACCGAGGTACGGGTGCTCTACGAACTGGCGCACGCGCCGGTGGACGCTCTCCCGAGCGCCAGCGCGGTCGCGGCCGGGCTCGGCATCGACGAGGGCTACCTGAGCCGCATCCTGCGCGGCTTTGCGCGGCGCGGCTGGTTGCGGCGGGAGCGCTCTCCCACGGACGCGCGCAAGGCGCTGCTCTCGCTGACGAGCCGCGGCCGGAAGGCTTTCGCGCCGCTGGACGCGCGCTCGCGGGATCAGGTTCGCGAGCTGCTCGAACGGCTTTCCGCAAGCGATCGGGTGGCGCTCATCGCAGCGATGGGCACCATCGAGCGGGTGCTCCGCGCGCCCGCGGAAAAAACCGCGCCCCTCGTGTTGCGGGCGCTGCAGCCGGGCGACCTTGGCTGGATCGTCCATCGACACGGGCGCCTGTATGCCGAGGAGTACCGCTACGACCTGAGCTTCGAAGCGCTGGTGGCGCGCATCGCCGCCAATTTCGTCGAGCGCTTCGACCCCGCACGCGAGCGTTGCTGGATCGCCGAACGGGAAGGCGAGATCGTCGGATCGGTGTTCGTCGTTCGCCAATCCACGACGGTGGCGAAGCTGCGGCTGCTGCTGGTCGAGCCATCCGCACGCGGCCAGGGGCTGGGCGCGCGCCTGGTCGACGAATGCGTGCGCTTCGCGCTGAGTGCCGGCTATCGCCGCCTCGTGCTGTGGACGCAGGGCGAACTGCTCGCCGCGCGTCGCATCTACGAGCGCGCCGGATTCGTGCGTCGCGCGGCCGAACCGCACCGCAGTTTCGGTCGCAAGCTTGTCGCCGAGACCTGGGAACTACGGCTCTGACCAGACGAGCGGCAGGTGCGCTGGCCTTCGGCCTCGCAGGGCGGGCGGCAGACGCCAATCCGCGAGCGGCTGGGCGTAAACTACCGATCCACCGGACATGGCGGCCGGGCGGCGCCGCGGCAGCGTCGTCGACGCCTGCATGGGAGGACCGTGATGAAATGCACCACCTGTGGCCATGAAACGCAGCCTGGCGCGAAATTTTGCGTGCAATGCGGAACGACCGTCGTCGCCGCATCGCCCCCGGCGGGGATGGCTCCGCTTGCAGCACCGAGCGTGACACCCCGGCCGGCGGCCACGGCGCCGCAGTCGCCGAGCCTGGCGTCGGCCACTGCGGCCCGCGCCGCGTACACGCCGCCGCTGGCATCCGCGGGGCCCGGGCCAGTACCTGGCACGGCGCCCACGGCAACACCAGCACCCGCTGCGGGGACGCAGCACCTTGGACGGATCGCCGGAGTGCTGGCGCTCATCGCCGTGCTGGGAATCGGCAGCTTCGTTGCCTACAAGATGATATTCCCGGCGCAGCCGAAAGAATCGCTGACGACGACCGACACGCCCAAAGCGGTTCAGAGTCCGGCGGCACAGGCGCCGGTCGATGCAGCGAAAGAGGGGACGGCTTCGCCCACGAACAACGTGTCGTCGCAGCAGACGCCAGCAACGCCGCCCGCGCCGGACACAAAGGCCACAACGGCCACGCCAGCTGCGCCGCAGGCGCCGAACATGGCCAAGTCCCCGACGGGGGTCCCGGCAGCGCCCAGGACCGGCAGCGCGCAAACCAAGCCGGGCTCAGCGACCGGCAAAACCGACCCCATGCTGAGTACGCCGGCGGCCCCTGCACCCGCGTCGACGCGCCAGGCGGCAGCACCCGCGGCACCGGCGCCGCAGCCGGACCGCTGGGAACTCATGCGCCAGGCCTACGAGGTGTGCTCGCGCGAGAGCATGTTCGAGCGGCTTGCCTGCAATCAGCGCGTCGGGCAGCAGTATTGCAAGGGCTATTGGGGAATGGTCCCGCAATGCCCGGCGGGCGTCTACGGGGACCGCGCCAACTAGCGATGTACGGGGGTCCAAGCATGACATCCCGGTCTAGGTACGTCACATGGTTCGCCTATGTTGTTGGCGGTGGCCTGATGCTCGGTGCTACTACGCTGCATGCCGAACCACCGAAAATTCATCTCGTCTACATGGGCGGCGACGACTGCCCGCCCTGTGTCGCCTGGCGACAGTTCGAACTGCCAAAGCTTCAGGAGTCGGCAGCGTTCAAGTCGATCCAGTTTTCGTATGTAACCAAAGGCATTCATTCTCCGGTGCCTGCAGGCTTCTTCCTACCTGCAGTGGTCAAACCACTGAAGGAAAAACTTGAAATCGCCAGCGGCGACAATGGCGGGTCCCCGCAATCAGCCCTGTTCGTCAACGACGTCGTCTATGACTATTGGTGGGGACCCCGAAGTGCGGCGGACATCGAGAAAATGATTGTGGCAATCCAAAGCGGAACAGAGTATCCGTTCACGCGCTGTACGAAACGCGCCAAGGGATGGCGGTGTATCGAACGCGGGTGATGGTGAGCCGACGCTGGCGGCATTAGTCCGCGACACTGTACCGGTCCGACGCTCACCATGGGACACATCTTCTGGAACGACAGCGCGCGGCTGTTCGACAGCGGCGAGACCATCGCACGTGCTCGCACTCGGCGACTCGTGGTTCCATTACCCGTTCAACAACCTGATCACGCCGCTGTACACCGCGCTGGAGCAGCCGACCATGTACGTCATCGGCGAGAGTGGCGCGCGTGCGGACGAGCTTTCGCGTGGTTCGTGGATCGCGAATTTCCGCAAGATGCTCGTCGGATATCCGTCGATACGCCTGGTCTGCATCAGTGGCGGCGGCAACGACTTTGCCGGCATCGGCGACCTCGACGACAAGATTCTCGCCGCCGACTGCAGCAATGCCACTTCGGTCGAAGAGTGCTACCGCGCCGCGCAGCCGCAGGGCGTGTTCGCCGACGTTGAACAGGCGTATCGCGAGATCCTGGCGGTCGTCGCCGGCCTGCGCCCCGACGTGCCGGTGCTTGTCCACAATTACGATTACGCCGTGCCCAACGGCAAGACGCTGCCTGGGCTGCGCAGCTGGCTCAAGCTGCCGATGGACAACGACCGCGTGCCGACCGCGGGTGCGCCGATCGATGGCCTGCGCCGCGACATCGTGCGCGACCTGATCGATCAGTTCACCTTGAGCCTCGATCACCTGGAATCGAACGTCGCGCCGCCTCGCGTGGAACTGGTGTGGTCGGCGGGAACGCTGTCCGACAGCGAATGGGCCAACGAACTGCACCCGAAGCCTGCGGGTTTCAACAAGATCGTCAACGAGTGCTGGAGCGGTCCGGCTCGTTACGCGCTCGGGCTGTAGCAGCGTATCGAAAAGCGTCGCAGTAGCTTTTCCCGCTAACGCACGCAGTTGCGACCGGAGCGCTTGGCCTCATAGAGCTGTCGATCCGCCGCAGCCAGCATGGTGGCAGCATTCTCGTGCTCGGCGTCCCCCATCACGCCGATGCTGATGGTCACCTGCAGTCCTTCGTGGATCTCGTGCCACGGGTGCCCCGCGACGGCGGCGCGCAGGCGCTGACATGCGGCCCGCGCATGGTCGAGCGCGGTGTCGGGCAGTGCAAGCACGAATTCCTCTCCACCGTAGCGCACCGCCAGATCCGACGGGCGACAGGCCGCGCGCAGGATCTTTCCGACGGCGCGCAGGACCTCGTCACCGATGACGTGTGAGAAGCGGTCGTTGATGTGCTTGAAGTTGTCGATATCGGCGATGGCCATGCTCAGCGCGTGACGCGTCGCGCGCAGGTCGTTGAACATGCGATCGAGATTGGCGTCGAGGTAGCGGCGGTTGGCGAGCCCGGTGAGCGCGTCGATGTTCGCGGCTTCGGACAATTGGACGTTCGCTTCGGCCAGGCGGTCGCGTTCGGCGCGGTACGATTCGGCTTCTTCGCGCACCTTGCGCACGGCGACCTGGACGAGCAGGTCGCGCGCCTTCGCGTCGACTTCCTCGGATCGCATCGCCTGGTCGAGTTCGTGGTACTTCTTGTAGTGGACGAGTGCCGCGGTCGTGTCGCCTTGCGCTTCCCTGCATGCCGACAATTCCTGATGCGCGCGCATGATGCGCGGCTTGGACTGCAGTTCCTCGCCGAGGGCCAGCGCCCGTTGCAGCGGCTCGATCGCGGCTTCCGGACGCCCGCACAGGCGCAACGCTTCACCGATGTTGGCCAGGCATAGCGCTTCGTTTTGGCGATCGCCGATGGCATGGACCGTCTCGAGTTGCCGCTCGAACAGTTCCATTGCCTGCTCGACATCGCCCAGGAACGCGACAGCGCTGCCGATGTTGCCGAGAGCGAGCGCGCGCAGCTGCAGGTCGCCGACGCTGGCCGCAAGCTGTTCCGCTTCGTCGAAGTAGGCACGTGCGCGATGGAACTCCGCCGCCATGCCTTCGGGACCCGTGGCGCGGCGCTGTTCGCCGACGCGCAGGCACAGTACGCCGAGGCTGTTGAGGCTTGCGGCGACCCCTGCCTGATCGCCAAGTTGCCGCCGCCGAGCGAGCGAAAGATCGTGGAATTCGCGCGCCTTCGTCAACTCGCCGAGTCGCGAATACACCATACCCAACCCATGAAAAACGCCTGCCTCCAGCGCAGCGTCGTGCTGCGTGCGCAGCAGCGTAAGCGCCTCCTCGAAACGCCCCAGCGCGCGCGCATAGTCGCCGACATAGAGGTCGATGGTGGCGATGCCGCGCAGGCAGCGCACCTGTCCGTGCACATTGGCCAGATTGCGCCAAAGGGAAAGCGCTTCGAAGTGGCGCGACAGCGCCTCGGCGTACGCGCATACACCCAGGTGCGCATCGGCGATGACCTCGACCGCTTGCGCTCGTGCGATGGCGTCGTTGTGCGTTTGCGCGAGATCGAGCGCCAGCATCCCGAGCTCGATCGCGCGCTTCGGATCGCCCACGCGCGACATCTTGTGCGCAAGCGCGAGCAGGGCCGACAGTTTTGCGCTGTCGCCGGCCGCGGCGCCAAGATTGGCTTCCGCGTCGCGCATTTCGTCTTGTACCGTCATCGCCATGGGGTCGCCACGACCCGCCAGGGTCGACGACTCGGACCAAAGCGATTTTCATGCCAAGATAGCGATCGTTCCGCGGTGTAAGTCCGGCCAATCCCCTGGGCCCCGCGCGACGGCGGGGCTCCCGACCCGTCATCGATGGCGGATTTCCCTCCACCCGGACCGACCGGGGCGTGCCGGGGCTGGTGCATCCTTGCCGCTTGGGAGTAATATGCCGTCATCATAAGGATGGTGGACGCTGGCGGGCCCGGCGACCGCTGAGGTGCGCGTAAGCAGAACATGATGAAGTGCCAGATATGCGGACGCGCCAGCTTGCCTGGCGCCAAGTTGTGCTCCGACTGCAGGTCGGCGCGCAAGCGTGCGTTCGCGGCCACGGTCACGCAGCCGCTGCTGGAGGCTGCCGGCCGCGGCCGATCCAGCGGACGCCTGCTGCGCCCCAGCCAGTCCGTGGCGGCCACCGCGCGTCGCGCCGCGGAGCGCGCGCTGTACGCAACACCACCTCCAGCCGAAACCGCTGCCGCCCCGTCGCGGCGGATGAACCTGATCTTTCTGGTCGTGGGTTTGATCGTGGCGCTGCTGATGGTGGCGTATGTTGCGCGTCAGATCCAGAAAGGACGTCAACAGCCAGACGCGCCGCAGGCCGCCGAACAGCCGGTGTCCGCCGGTCCCGGCGCGATGTCGAATGCCGTGTCGCTCGTGCCCTCGGGCTTGTCGCCGAAAAACGTGGCAGAGACGCGCACGCCGGACCTGACCGGCGGCACGCCCGTCGACGAGCGCTCACCCCTGCCTGCGAACAAGGCCGACGCCAACAAGCGCGCGAATGCGCGGCCGCGCAATACGCCGGCGGAGCCATCGGCGCCGACGCCGGAGCCGGAAGCCGTAGCACCCACGGTTGCTGCCGCGCCCGCCGCGGCACCCGTCCCGGAGGTACGCGAAACCCCGAGGCCGGACGCCTTGCAGTTGATGCAGGAGGGGCTCGTGCGGTGCGCGACCGGCAGCATCGTCGATCGCATGTTTTGCGACCAGCGCGTGCGCCGCGAGTACTGCGACGGTCGCTGGGGCCAGGTGCCGCAGTGTTCCATCGGCGCGGCCAACGAACGCGGCCAATAGCCGGCTATTGCCGCCCACCGCCTTCGAAGCCTTGACGGTTCCGCTCGCCGCGTTGCTTCGCGGCTACCCGCGCCCGACGAAGGGCATCTTGGTCGCCATGACGGTCAGGAACTGCACGTTCGCATCGAGCGAGAGGCTGGCCATATACGCGACCGCGCTGGCGACGTTGGCGACGTCCATCAGCGGCTCCACCGCGATCTGACCGTTCGCCTGCGGCACACCCTTGGCCATTCTCGCCGCCAATTCCGTGCCCGCGTTGCCGATGTCGATCTGCCCGCACGCGATGTCGTACTTCCTGCCGTCGAGCGACGTCGACTTGGTCAGCCCCGTGATCGCATGCTTGGTCGAGGTGTAGGGCGCGGAGTTGGGCCGCGGCGCGTGCGCCGAGATCGAACCGTTGTTGATGATGCGCCCGCCGCGCGGCGTCTGGTTCTTCATGATCCGGATCGCTTCCTGCGTGCACAGGAACGGACCGGTCAGGTTGGTATCGACCACGGACTTCCACTGTTCGACCGTCAGGTCTTCGAGATTGACCGGTGGCGCACCGATGCCGGCATTGTTGAAAAGCAGATCCAGGCGTCCAAAGGTGCTCTTGACGGTCGCGAACAGTGCGGCGACGGACGCAGGATTGCTTACGTCGGTTACCACCGGCAAGGTATGCGCGCTCGCGTCACCGGCGGCCGCAACCGTTCCGTCGAGCGCGTCGCGTCGACGTCCGGCCAGTGCGACCTTGTATCCGTCGCGCAGAAGCGCGAGTGCGACGGCGCGGCCGATGCCGCTGCCTGCCCCTGTGACAACGGCGATTTTCGATCCAGTCATCGGTCGGTCCCCCTCGTTGTTGAGCGTGCGATTGTAGCGCGGACCCGGCCCGATCAAAGATGTCCCGGACCGAACGCGGCGGGCAACAGCTCCGCGATTCGGTAGCGTCGCTCCGCGCTCGTGTCGTCGCAGGCGCAGATCACGAGGACGTCGGTCCCGAATTCCGCAATGACCTGTCGACACGCACCGCAGGGCGGCGTCGTCGCGCGGGTCGATGTATAGACGGCGATCGCTCGAATGTTCCTGGCGCCTCTGGCGATTGCCTGGAACACGGCGCTGCGCTCGGCGCATATCGACAGTCCGTACGAAGCGTTCTCGACGTTGGTGCCGGCGCAGATGTCGCCTTCCGCCGTCAGCGCGGCCGCGCCGACCGGGAAGTGGCTGTAGGGCGCATACGCGTGCAGCGATGCTTCGCGCGCCCGGCGCAGCAGTTCGCTGATCAACGATTCCGGAATGTCCATGGCGTCCTGGGTCGGCAAGGATCGGAAGCATTATCGCCCAGCGGCATCGCCATGGTGCCGGCGGTGCATCTGCTACCATCGTCGCGCCGTCGCATTGTCACATTGTCCAGGTCGTTTCCGCGCACATGCGTTCCGATCGCGAATCTCCACGTTCCGATGCCGCCGATCCGGCGACCGCATTGACCAGCCGCGAGGCGTTCCTGCGCGTGTTTCCCGGCGTGATGGTGGCGATGTTTCTCGCCGCGGCCGACCAGACCATCCTCGCCAGCGCGTTGCCGACGATCGCCAGTTCGCTCGGCGGTCTGGCGGACCTGTCGTGGGTGATCGTCGCGTACCTGCTCACGGCGACGATCGGCGCGCCGCTGTACGGCCATCTCGGCGACCGCTTCGGGCGCCGACGCATGCTGCTGGTTGCCCTTGGCATCTTCACCTTCGCGTCGGTGGCGTGCGCGCTGGCCCCGACGCTGCTGGCGCTGATCGCTGCGCGCGCGCTGCAGGGTCTGGGCGGGGGAGGCTTGATGACGCTCGCGCAGTCGTTGATCGGCGAGCACGTCTCGCCGCGCGAGCGCGGCCGCTTCTCGGGTTATTTCGCCACCGTGTTTGCGCTGGCGAGCACGTCCGGACCGGTGCTCGGGGCCTATCTGACCGAACACATCAGCTGGCGCTCGGTCTTCGTCATCAACCTGCCGCTGGGGCTGCTGGCCGCGTTGCTGGCAATGCGCATTCCGCTGACGCCGATGCCGGCACGGGCCCGGTTCCGACCGGATATCGTCGGCGCATTACTGTTTTGCACCGCCACGCCTTCGTTGCTGTTCGTGCTCTCGGCGGGAGGGCATCGCCTGGCATGGAACTCGACGACGCTGCTGTCGCTGGCCGGCGCAGCCATCCTCGGTTTTGTCGTGCTGGCCTGGTGGGAGCGGCGGGCGGCGGATCCGGTGATCCCGATCCGCTTCCTGCGCGTGCCCGCCATCGCGCGCTCGGATGCGGTGGTCGTCTGTTTCGGCGCCGCGCTGTTCTCGACCATCCTGTATCTCCCGCTGTACCTGCAGCTCGGACGCGGACTGCGCATCGGTCAGTCCGGGCTCCTGCTGCTGCCGATCACGCTGACGATGGTACTGACGTCGGCGATCGTCGGCCAGTTGATCACGCGTACCGGGCGCGTCAGCGTCTTCCCGCAGATCGGGCTGGCGCTCGCCACGTTGGCGTTCGTGGTGCTTTCGGTCAGCATCGCGAGTGCGCCGACACCGGCCGTCCTCGGACTGACCGTGGGCGTGGGCCTCGGCCTCGGCATGGTGATGCCGCCGACGCAAGTCACCGTCCAATTCGCCGCGGGACGTGATTCGCTGGGCGCGGCCACCGCGTCGATCTCGCTGTCGCGTTCCATCGGTGGCGCGGTCGGCGTGGCGGTTACCGGCGCGGCGCTGTTCGCGCTCATCGGCGATGATGCCTCGGGTTCGTTAACGGATGTGTTGCGCCGGGCGATCGAGGGCGGTCCGGCAGCCATCGGCCAACTCGCCGCGTCCGAGCGCGCCGCGCTTGCGGCCCATCTCGATGCCGCCTACCGCGTGGTATTCATCGTCCTGGCAGCGATCACCGGATGCGGCGCGCTCATTGCACGCACGATTCCGAGTCCGGACTGGTCGAGGCCGCCGGCGAGCGCCTGAGTGCACTGCGCTGCACAACGGCGCCGCCGTGAATTGTCTGCATTGACAATGCGCGCGGCCGGGCATACAAATGTGGCGTGCGCGTTCACATGGCAATTGCCCGCAATTGCGTGACAATGTTGAATGCGCCACTGATCTTCACCCAGGAGGAGCGACATCGTGGCCAAAGCAAAAGCAAAAAGCAGGAAGAGCGATACGACCGACAGCGTCTATCGGATCACTGAACTGGTCGGCACCAGCAAGGTGTCGTGGGAGGATGCGGTCAAGCGCGCCGTCGCGACCGCGTCGAGTTCGCTGCGCGATTTGCGCATCGCGGACATCGTCAAGTTGGACGTGAAGATCGACGGGGGCAAGGTCGTGGCTTACCGTGCCCGCGTGGCGCTGTCGTTCAAGTACGAGGCCTGATCAGGCACACCGCCGTGGCGCCGGCGTAGTCCGGCGCGCGGCATGACTGCCGCTAGTAGGCTCGCCCTGACGCGCTGGTGCGGGGCGGCGTAACGGGCGCTGTGGCAATATTGCCGCTCGCACCAGGCCGCGCACTCGCGCCCATCCCGCCGGTCACACCGACATAGGGCCGCATGCTCGCGACGATCTCTTCGACGCTCGCCGCGCCGGTGACGTTCGAGAACACCAGTTGCGGACACTGGTCGACGTCGATCACCATCAACTGCTCGCCGCGCTGGCGCATCCGGTCGCGCGCGGCCGCTCCCCGGTCGGACATATCGACGGGTGGCTTCACATCCTGGTAGACGACGGTACCGTTACGGTCGACCACGATGGCGCAGGTGATGGCGTTCGCGCCGAATGCGGAAAGTGCCAGGGCGGCACCGCAACTGGCGAGCACGATCGAGCGTTTGCACATGGCAGACTCCGGGACGAAAGTACAAATCCTATGCCTGAGCCGGGCATGACGCAACCCGGCGCCGGAGGGAATGGCACGATGCCAAGGCTCAGGGTGGGGTGCGGGCCGACCCAACTGTCGTCATCCTCCCTCGCCGCCAGCGCGTCCAGATAGCTCAGGAATCATTGCCGTAGCCGCGGTAGTCGAAGATGAACAAGTCGTAGTTCACACGTCGGCAGAAGTCGATGCCGGTTGTCCAGGTCTGCGGGTTGCCGCCGTTGCCGTGCCGGAAGAACACCAGCCCTCGCGGGTCGTCCTGCATGAAATGCAGCGCATCAAGCGCCGCGCCTGTGACAGGAATCCGCACCTCCTCGAACCGCTGGTCGGTACCGTGGCCCGTGAACGTGCCTGCTTTGTACGCACGACGCATTGGGGTAAGCTTGGGTCGTGAGCCTGGATGCGGTGCCCAGTGCGTCACCGGGGCGCGTTCCGGTCGGCGGGAAGATGAGTGGTGCATGCGATGATCCGATACATTGCCTTTGCGCTTGGATTGTCGCTGGCGGCAGAACATGCGCTGGCGATGTCCAAGGACGCGCAGGAATTCATCGAGATACAGACCAAGATCGCCCCCGACCAATGCGCGCTGCAGAAACTGAGCACGCAGGCCGCCGCCGCCGCGCGTGATGGCGATCAGGGAAAGCGCCAGGAACTCAACGCGCAGATGGTACCCATCGCCAAGCGCATCCAATCCTATCAGCCCCGGATGCAGGAACTGGCCAAGTCGGTACAGTCGTCCTCCCCCGACTTTCCGGCGGTGATGCAGCTTACGCAGGATCTGCGCGCGAAGTGCAAACTGTAGTTGTACGCCCCGGTTCCGGCGCGGGCAGCCCCGGTCATACGGCGCGCGCGGCGAAATAACCCACCGTCGCCGCGGCGCCGCTGACGACCATGCCCCAAATGATGTCGACGACGACCAGGCTGACGCTCCACCCCTTGAGCGTCGCGAGGTTCGTCAGGTCGTAGGTCCCGTAACCGATCAGCCCGAGCAGCATGCCGAGCGTGAGGGCGCGCACCCACGTCCCGTGCGCGAGCGCCGGCTCGACGCAGAACAGCACGATGCCCGCGGTGTAGAGCGGATAGAAGATTGCGGCGGCCGTCCAGTTGGGATTCTCCAGCAGCAGCGCGCCGATCTGCGTCTTGTAGAAGTCCCTGGCGACGAATCCGAGCCACGCGAAATCGAGAATGCAGAACGCGATCAGCGCGCTCGCGAACGCCGCCAGCGACGGGCCTATGAGCAACTCCCGCTATGGAGCGGCAACGGCCGCGCTCGCCGGATGACGATGCGTGTTCAACGTGGCATCGAGCGTATCGACACCGGGCCGGCGGCGAGGTTGAGGCGCTTGCCGGTATCGACGAGCTTTCCGCCCTGAACCGCGTAGACCGCGATCGCCCGCTCGACGTCGAATTGCACCAGCACCTTTTTGCTGTCCTTGCTGAAGACCACGCCCTGAGCCGCCTCGCCGCCGGGCAGCTCGTTCACTTTCACGGCCTGCCCATTCTTGATAGCGTACAGCACGACCTTGCCGAGCTTGTTCCGACCGGGATCGTCCACCGTCAGGCCGGAACCCGCCATCGACGAGACCGCGATCCAGTTGCCGTCGGGCGAGATCGCCACGCCTTCGGGTGTTGCCGGCACGGAAATCTGTTGCACGGTGCGGAATGGTCGCTTCGACACGTCGACCAGCGTCACCACGTCGGCGTCGTCGACGATGCGTCCGCCCACGCCGGTATTGCCGATGACCGCCCAGCGGCCGTCGCTGGAGACATCGATCGCGTAGGGATTGACGCCGGTCGATACCTTTTCCTTGGTCGTCTTCACCGTCGTGCCGTCGACGCTTAGAACCACCGCGCCGTTCTCGTCGCGCAGCGCGACGATCGCCGCCTTGCCGTCAGGCGTGAAGGAAATGCCCGACAGTCTTTTTTCGCCGACTTTCACCGAGTCGAGCAACTTCACATCCTTGCCGTTGATGGCGAGCACTTTCACCGTGCCGTCGTGGGCGGCGGCAAGGAGCAACGAGCCATCGCGATTGATCGTCAAGCCGTTCGGGTGGCCGCCGACGTCGACCTTGGCAATCAGCCTGGGCGGCGTCGCCTCGAGGTCGACGATCTGCAGGAAGTTGTCGAACAACTCCTTTTTTGCGTCGTAGTCGTAGCGAGTAGGCGCAGCCACGATCGCCAGCTTGCCGTCGGGCGTGATGGCCACGGCCTGCGGCGGTCCCTGCACCGTGTGCTCGATCCCTTCGATCGTGGCGACGATCGCCGGCGGGGACTGGGCGGCGTCGATGACGACGAGGCTGTCCGGCGGCGCCGGTTGCGGAAACGTTGCCTTGCCTTCGACCCGGACGAATTTTCCGTCCTGCGCCGATACGATGAGGTCCGCGGCCTGCACTGCAGTAGCGCACAGCAGGCTCAAGCCGACGAGCCCGAGACCATGTCCAATCCGTAATGTATTCATCATCTCCTCCCGCCTGTTGTTTTGCCTATTCTGCGCGCGGCCGATGCAATGGATGAAATTGCGCGGTCGAACGCTGACCGCGCTCACCATGATACCCCGGTGCGCCAGCCGTGCACCGCCGGAGAATTCCACCTAAACTTAGATCTTGGGCAGCGGGTCCAAGAGGCGGTGGCAGGAAGCGCCGCGTCCTGCACTTCAAGGAGAACCTCATGGCCAAGGCACGAATCGCACTGTGGCAATGCACGCTGTCCGCGCTGGCGCTGACCGCGTGCGCGCTCTCGGCGCAGCCGGTCTATTTCGATGTGCCGCGCGGATCGCATCCGCACGACGTCGCGGCGGCGCCTGGGCCGGGCGCGCCGGTGTATTACACGGCGCAGCCAACCGGCAAGCTCGGCATCCTCGATCCGAAGACCGGGAAGGCCGTCGAGGTTCCGCTCGGGCCGCGCTCATCTCCGCACGGCGTCATCGTCGGTCCGGACGGCGCCGCGTGGATCACCGACGGCGGCCAGAATGCGATCGTTCGAGTCGACCCGACGACGCGCGAGGTCAAGGTCTGGCCGTTGCCCGCGGACACCGGCTACACCAACCTGAACACGCTCACCTTCGACAAGAAGGGCCGCGTATGGTTTACCGGGCAGAGCGGCTATTACGGCCGGTTCGAGCCTGGCATCGGTGTGGTCACGGTGTGGAAGTCCCCGCGCGGCAGCGGGCCCTACGGCATCACGACAACGCCGGCGGGCGAGGTCTACTACGCATCGCTGGCGGGGAACCACATCGCGCAGATCAACACCGAGACCGGCGAGGCGACGGTGATCGAACCGCCGACCAAGGGCCAGGGCGCGCGGCGCGTGTGGTCCGATTCGCGCGGCCGCGTCTGGGTGAGCTACTGGAACACCGGCCAGGTCGGCATGTACGACACGGCGACAAAATCATGGCGCGAGTGGAAACTCCCGGGCAGCGCGCACGCGTATTCCGTCTGGGTCGACGACCAGGATAAGGTCTGGCTGACCGACTGGAGCACCAATGCGATCGTCCGCTTCGATCCCGTCAGCGAGAAGTTCGACAGCTTTCCGTCGAATCGCGACCAGGCCAACGTCCGCCAGATGCTTGGCCGTCCCGGCGAAGCCTGGGGCGCCGAGTCGGGCGTCGACCGCCTGGTGATGGTACCGGCGCGCTGAGGACCGCGCGCGGTGGTCATTGGGTAGTGCTGCGGTGGTGACGACGGCCCCGCGAATCGTCGCCTGCATCGGCTTGGCGCTCGTGGCGTCGATGGTTTCGCTCGAGGTCTCGGCATTCGTCTTTTCCGACGGCACGACGGCTGTGTGCACCGCCGCCGGCCGCACCGTCATCGAGATTGATGCGCCGAGCAGCAGCCGGATGGTGCAGCTCGGACATGCGGGAACCACCACCGCGACGGGCTCCGGCTATCAGATCCAGTGGAACGCGAAAAAGCTCGCCGAATTGCCTCCGGCCGTCCACGATCTCATTTTTTTCCACGAGTGTGCGCACGCGCAGATTCCGACGACCGACGAAGTACGCGCGAACTGCGCAGGACTCAAGGCCATGCGCGAGGCGGGACGCGCCGGCTTTGCGGTGGAGTCCAAGCTGGCGGCTTTTTTCGGGGTCGGCAACGAGTACTGGGCGAAGACACTCAAGTGCGCGAATGCGGAAGTGGTCTCACCTCCCCAGTCACCATCCCCGGCGCGCGAGCCGCACTGAGCTCCGGTTACCGGCTGGCTCAGGGCGACGGGGCGCACATCGCAACACCCAGCGGGCCCGCGCCGTCGGCGCTCCAGCCCAGTGCGCGCATCTGGTCGCGCGTTGCCAGCGACGCCGTGTAGCGATGATTGAGATCGATCCTTTGGTCGAACAGGCCGAACACGGGAATCGCACCGACGCTGCAACTGCCGTCCGCCGCGTTGGGCACCGCCGCGGCCGGTAAGTCCGCGTCGCTCTGCGGCCACACGTTGGGTAATCGCCGAACGCCCGCATCGCAGACGAGGGCGCGCGCGTCGATCTGTGCGGCGGCGCTGCCGCGGATATGCGCGGGCGCGCTGCACATGTCCACGTGTGTTGTCGCGACGTGCGCGGTGGCGGCGAAGACATCGAGCGTCTGGCCGGTGCGTGCCCAACCCTGAATGCAACCGGCATCGAGCGCGGCGATGACCGTCGCGTCCGCGGTCATCAGGTAGCGGTCGGCACTACGGCAATAGAATTCGACTGCGGTCGTCACCGCAGGAAGGCTCGCGCCCGCCGGGGCCCTGGTCTGTCCCGAATTCGGGTCGACCATCAGCGACGATTCGTCCACGGCCTCGAAATCGCTACCGTGCAGCTGGCCGAGCTGATGCAGTTCGTCGTCGCTCCAGCGCAGATCAGGTGCGCCGCTCAGGAACCAGCTGCTGCCGTTGTCCGCAAGGAACATGCCGTATTTTTTCAGTGCCCGCAGGATGATCTGCACGTTGGGCCCGAAGCCGCTGATGTTCACGCTCTGCTTGAGCCTGAACCGCTGGCCCATCGGCGGATAGTTGACGGCCGTCAGGCTCGACGCTTGATGCCGTGCGGGCCAGATGAAGCTGTTGCGCGTTTGCGGCGCGGTGAAACGCAAGGCGTGCGTGATTTCGCCGGCAGCGACCTCTTCATAGCGCGCGAGGCCTGGCAGGATCGGCAGCCCCGCCGCGTCGGCGGAGGTCCAGGTCGCGGGACGCAATGCATTGCTGTCCAGATCGAAGATTGCGCCTGATCCGGCGCTCCAGCTTCCGTCGGAATTCGGATACGCCGCGAACAGCTCGTAAAGCTTTCCGGCGTCGCGATCGACCACCAGTACATGACGGTCTCCGCTGCTGAGCGACCCGCCTTCGATCGGTGCATTGGCAGGAATCGGATACGGGCCGGGATCGCTTTCGCTCGCGTAGGTGAAGCTTACCGGGACGCGCGGCTGCGTACGGGTCACGATGACGTACGGAATGCCGTTCGGCGCGCCGTTGTACACGGTGCCGAAATCGGGATGCACGGACTTGGTCGCGCCGATGGTCGTGATGTACGCGGCGGAGTTCGCATCGACCGGCAGCAGGTCGATCGGCACATTCCACACGTTGTCCGGAGGGAACAGCGGGCGCACCGCGAGTGTCGCCGACGCAACTGCCGGGTCGCTGCCCATTGCGATGCTTGCCGCGAGCGCGCAGGCGCACGCAAACTTTGTCGCTGTCCTGGATGGCATGAGGATCGGCCCGACCGACAAAAGTCGATTATGCCAACATCATAACCGCGACGCAACCGCGAATGGGCGTGTGCGCCGGCTTCCGTCAGCGATCAACGGTCATCGATTCTCACACCTGGGCGCTCCATCGCCACTTCCGACCGGACAAATCCAATCCTTTCGTAGAATTTCGCCACGTCACCGCGTGCCGCGCGAAGGACCCAGGTCACTCCCGGATCATTGCCCATGACCGCATAGACCAGTGCGCGGCCAACGCCTCTGCGCCGGTGATTTTCCGCGACGACGACCATCGAAATGTAGCCGTTCGTCATCCCGTCGCATAGGGCGCGCAGAAAGCCGATGACCTCGCCATCCTCCACGGCGACGAGTGCTCGCTGCGAGCGCGATACGAGTTCGCGAAACTCCTCTGGATCCGAGACGCGGTGAGCCCAGCCGCTCGCCTCGAGCAGACGTCGTGCCGCTTCAATTTCCGATGGTCGAACGTCGCGGATTTCCATCGGGCTCCTCGCTGGACGGTCAGGCTTCGGCATTGCTTGCCAGCGCCTGCAACTTGAGCACGGTCGCCCAGTTTCTCGTCGTGGCCTCCTTGCCGGCTTTGCCGAGCAGGGCTTTGCCGGCCTTGCTCTCGAGTATGCCGTTCGCGCATAGCAGGTACGCCGCATGCGTGCCAACCACGAACTGCTCGGGAGGGATCACAAGAGACTCGATCGCGGCAAGATTCGACAGGGCCTTGGCGTCTTGCACGAAAGCGACCAGAAAGCGTGAGTGGTCGGGCGCCGCCGGCGCGAGCGGGTTGGCGGAGACAATGATCGCCAGTTCGTCTGCCGACTTGACGATGACAGGGACATCGACCTTCAGTACTTTCGAGATCGCAGCGGCGATGTCGGTCGCGTGCCTGGCCGGCGAGCCCTTGGTGGCTCGGAAGACGGCATTGCCGCTGTTGAGCAATGTGACGATGTTCGTGTAGCCCAGACCGGAGAGCAGGGCACGCAGTGCCGCCATCGGAACACGATTGGCCGTTCCAACGTTGACGCCGCGCAGAAGAGCGACGAATCTGGGCATGAGCGGCGGTGTCAGCCTTGCCGACCTAGCCGCCGCGCGCGCTCGATGAGCCGCAGCGCGTTGCGGTAAGTCGGTACCTCCACCCAAAGCCCGTCGACGAGTGCTCGGTCTTCGCCGCGCGCGCGTGCCGATTCGAAGCCTCCGACGATCGCGGTGGCGCGACGTATCTCGTCGTCACTCGGCGTAAGCGCGGCATTGAGCGGCTGCGCGTGCTCGGGGCGCACCAGCGCCTTGGCGCGGTATCCGAGACGGCGCGCGTAGCGCGCCTCGCGCACGGCACCTTCGGTGTCGCTGAAAGTGTAGGGCGCGTCGATCGGTTCGATGGCTGCTGCCCGGCATTCGAGAACGAAGCGCCGCCGCGCATGGTCCAACTCGACGGCGTCGGGTTGGCGTTCGGCGCAGAGGTCTGCGGCCAGGTCCTCGGCGCCGAGCAGTGCGGCGCGGATGCGCGGGCTGCCGTCGGCAATGGCGCGCACGTCAACCACGCCGAGCGCGGTCTCGCATACCGGAAGAATTTCCGTGGTGCCCGTCGCGATGCCGAGGGTGCCTTCCCATTGCGTGAGCGCCGCATGCAACGCGTGCATTTGTGCAGCGCTCGCGGCCATCGGATAGGCGACCACGTCGGGTCGCGCCGGCATCGCCGCGGCCAGGTCAGCCGGTCCGTCGGCCTGCAGAGCATTGATGCGCACCGCTGCGATCCGACCCGCATCGCGCCAGCGCTGGAGCAGGCTCAATAGCCCACGACGCGCTTCGTCGCGCCGCGCAGGGGGTGTGAAGTCCTCGAGGTCCACGATCAGCGCATCGGCACCGCTATGCAGCATGGCGTCGTGTGCGCGCGCGTCGGCGCCGGGGCCGAACAGCCAAGTGCGCCTGAGGTCGACATCGGCAAGGGGCATGGGTCGTCCGTGTTGACTGACGGGTCAGCCGCTTGGCAGGAATTTGACGAGTTGCAGGCACGGATTGCGCTTGGACCATAGCTCCGGGAAAACCTCCAGAGGCATGAAACCCATACGGCGATAGAACTCGCGTGTTTGTGCGTACGCGGCACTGGGCGAGGTTGCGGCGACGGTCTTGACCTGCAGCCAAGCTGCGCCTTGCTTGCACAGCCAACTTTCGGCATGCGCGATCAGCGCTCGGCCACAGCCATTGTTGCGCGCCTCGGCCTGCACGGCGATGCAGTGAAGTTCCCACGCGTGCGGGAAGTGCTGCCTGAGCGAGATGAAACCCTTGATCTTCTTGCTCTCAACGACAGCGAAGGTCGGAAGGCGGACCGAATCATCGGCGTACAATACCAACGCGTCTTCGATTCCGAACCACATGGGCAGGGACCGCAGCACCTCCTCGCACTGAGCTCTCTCGTTCAACGCAGGGCCTTTGATCTTCATCGGCGGTCAATGAATTGGGCTGACTGGCTCGGTGTCATGCGGGCCGTGGGCCAGCCGAGGAGCACCCCAGGTTGAGCGAGAGCCTAGGCATCGGGCGTCGCCGACTTTCCAAAGTGTCGCTCGTAAAGACGTAGGGCAAGAATCGCCAACAGAGTCAGACCACCCGCTGTGATGATGAATGCGCCAAAGCCTGTGACCAGGTCGGGGACGATAGGGGCGAGCTCCCCATCGGAAAATCTGATTGGTTTGCCCGGCAGAACTCGAATTCCTTTGCCGAAATACCCATCGCTCCCGTAAACCCAACATACAAGCGCGACATTTCGCAGTGGCCAACCCACCAACAAGAAGACGCCACCGAGGAAGATAGCCCAGGAAATCGCAAAGTATGGCTTCGCGAACATCCTTGCGGCCAGGTCTCGTTGTTCCTCTCGTTCGGGGCCGCTTCCCATAGATAGACCGTCGCGCTAGGCGACGAATTCACTTGTCTCCTGAACGCCACCTTGGACGCTCACCCTTGAGCCAGCAGACTGCGCTCAGAACGACGCAGAGCAAAGCTGTGTAGGCAACGAATGCGGCCGGCCCACGGTTGGGTAGCAACACGACAGCGCCCGCCAAGACCATGCAGGCGAAAAGAGCGACGACTACCCAGCCTTGCCACGTCGTGGGCGGGCCCCAGCCCCACCCATGGCGTTTGGCGGGAAACCAATACTTCTCTACGACGGGCATTTCACAACCTCCGGTGACTCAGATAAGTCCATTCCGTGCGATCTTGCGCCAGCGCGCCATGCCGCCGGGAACAGCGCGGCTATAAAGTATGCAGGGTAATCATGAACAGGAAAAAGCGATACAACCACACGATATGAAAAAACGCCCATGCGATCACCAGGGCAACGGTTGCGCAATACCAATAACTCGAAGCATAAACTCGGCGCAGCATGAGTGCCAGATACACCGCAATGCAGGCTTGAAGGAAGATCGTGACAGGGTTGTCGTTGGAGGCAAGAACCGCGGAAACACTCGAAGCCTTGTACCACCACATCAACACGAGTGCGATCGCAGGAACCACGACGGCGAGCAACAGGAGAATGAACGACCAAAGGTGAGTGGCGACCACGGCGTGTTCCACGAGATACGGCCGGCGGGTATGGAACAGCCCATAGAAAATGGCAGCGTATATCGGAATAAACAGGAAAATCAGAGTCTTCGACAGGACGTTGGTTCTCTCGTTGTACTTGGTCTCGAACGTGGCGAAGCCGGTTTTGTCTGCCTGAAGATGACGCTCGACTTGCCGATTGGCAAAGCCGGGGTAGTAGTCGTTTTGATTGAGTTGAATGGACAGAGGAGTGGTGAACGTGTTGGCACCGAAAAGAGCAATAGAAAAATAGTAGATGACGTTGATGGACAGAAACAGCGAAAGCGGCTTCGCGTAGCGCACCCTGCTGCCACGCAACTGTTCGACGCTGAGGAAGCCCGGCCTGGCGATGAGGTAGGCCAACGAGCGGTAGCCCTTCGAGTCGAAATGCGTCAGGAAATCGACGACGATATCGAGGAAATGTCGAAGAGATCGATCCTCCGAGCCGAGCTTCCGTTCCCCGCAACTGCTGCAGAATTTACCAACGGACTGAGTGCCGCACGAAGGACATACAAACGTCGATGTGGCCGGGAGATGTTCACTGCTCATCGAGTCTTGTGCTTCGGCGACTTGAGTGGCACAGAAACGCTGCCAGATACCAATAGAAAATGACCCAAATGAGAGCGACGATCGCCCATCCCAGACCAGACGGTGGCGCAAAGATCCATGAGGCTTGCCGCAACACGGGCAAGCCGAGCATCTCCAGGGGCAACAACGGATAATAGATCGACGCTGCGACAACCGCGGCAATGTGCTTGCCGCCGATGACCCATCCCCAGAGCAGGGCACCAACGTGAATGCCAAGCAGGACCAACCAGATGTAGAAACGTCGGCGCATTTGACTAACGGAGGGCCTAGCGCAAGAGGTAGCCGGCCGATCGGCGGCGGACAAGAAATGTCACCGGTGGGACGTTCATATTGAGCGACAGATTAGCCCGCAGAGCGCTGACTTGACTGGGCTCGATGCGCACGATCATGGCGAGGCCATAAGAATTCGAAGCACGAGGTAAACCAGCGACGCCATCACGCCAATGCAGAAGAAGAGGGTCATCGCGAGGTCGAGCCACTTCTTGGCGTCGTGATTACGACCTTGAAACTCCGCTCCATGGTCGGCTTTGTCGTGGAAATCGCGTCCCGCGTAGTACCAGGCCAGGAGACCCGACAGCGTGGCTATCGCTAGCGCAAGCAACGCGGCAAGCAGCGCGACGCGCTCGTCCTGCGAAAGTGTTGAAGCATTCTCACCTGTCAAGGTGACGAAAAAGACGCCAAATGCACCGATGGTCAAAGAAATGACCAGCTTTCGAAACTCGTCGCCAGATTTCGCAGCACGACTATGAAACACCTCGCGCTGTTTCTGGCTCTCGGGGGTCCGTTCGTGGGGTTGAGGAACGCGCTTCATACAAGTGCCAATGACTACTTGGAGATGCTCCGGAAAGTTTCCGATTCGGACGGACGCGCAAGGATGCCCTCAGGTGTCGGTCCAAACTCTTTTTGGAATGCCGGGATGACTACTTTCAAATGGTTGTCCAAAGCGGCTTGAGACTCGAATACCTCATACCAAAGAAAGACCACGGGTTCTTTGGTAGTTCGATTAAGGTGAAAGACGGCATTTGGCTCCGCCTTCCGGAGAAATTCGACTAGCTTCAGCCAGCGCGATTGCAGTTCATCTTCCCGACCAGGCGTTGGAAAATTCTTCCTCACCATGACAATTGATCCGTCGGCGGTCTGCGCGTTTGAAACGACTGTGGTGGTAAGTACAGCGAAAGCCGCAATTGCACAGGCCACATGAATAGAGGTGCGCATGATCAGTTCCTTTGCTGGTCAATATGATGTTCGTCGCCCGGTCGCCAACGAAACAAGCTAACCGGCGTACCAGCGCGTGTCAGTTTGCCGCCGCGCCCCCCACTTCGTGCAGGAATGCAATCAACCCGGCCATGTAGATGACCTGATCATCGTACATCGCCAGGTGGCTACCATCGGGGCAGTGCAGGTAGCGTCCCTGGGGGAGCGCGCGCGCCATCGCCTGCATGTGCTTCGGGTCCATCGTGTCGTGCGCAGCGCCGATAGTAAGCGTCGGCACTCGAATCTTCGGCAGATCGGCCGATCGATCCCATTGCGCCAGCTTGCCGCTGGCGCCCAGTTCGCTGGGCCCCTGCATGGGGATGTAGACCTTCGGGTTGAGGTGGGCGAACGCGCGAAGCACCGGGTCAGGCCATTGCGCGTGCGGCAGGCGAAGAACGTGGTGTTCGTAGTGGTAGGGGATGAGGAGTTCCATGTAGCGCGGGTTGTCGTAGTCTTTGGCGGATTCGATGGCCTGAATCTCGGCGAGCACTATCGGCGGGATGTGCGGCATGAGCACATCTTGCGCGTAGCGGTTGTACGCCGGGATGCTGCTGACCATGTTCGAAATGACCAGGCCCTTCAGGTGCTGCTGGTGCTGCAGAGCATACTCGATGGCCAGAATGCCGCCCCACGAATGGCCGAGCAGGAAGAAGTTGCCGGCGTCCAGGTCCAGCGCCTGGCGCACCTGCTCGACCTCGTCGACAAAGCGCGCCGTCTCCCAGAGTTCGGGCACATCGGGCTGGCTGCTGCGGTACGAACCCAACTGGTCGTAGTAGTAGTACTCCACGTTGGCCTGGGGCAGGTAGCTGTCGAAGGCCTCAAAGTACTCGTGCGTGCATCCTGGCCCGCCGTGCAGCAAGAGCAGCTTGAGTCGCGGATTGTCGCCGCTACGCTTGGTCCAGACCTTGAACGTGCCATGAGCGGTCTGTACCGGTATCAGGCGCGCGCCGCCGCCGAAGGCGTCGGGATGGCGGCGCAGGGTCTTGGCAACGTCAAAGGCTTCAGGGGCAGTCATGCATTGGTCCCTCTTGGTGATGATCGGTCGTTCGAATTCTCAGGTTTAACGAACGAAGCTAAATGGCGCGCCGACGGACTGGCAGTGTGCATGCCAACTTGCGAGCGCATTCCTGCTATACCCCGAACGGCACGACAGCCGGTCCGAACAGAGACCGATGGAAGGTCATGACCAGCAGCGCAATGATGGTGCCCGCAACCACGCTGATCACGTCGGCGCGGAACCTGGGCGTGAACGACTTCACCGCACCACGCTGAACCGCCGACACCAGGTCGATGACCGCGTATGCCGCGAAGGACCCGAACAGTACCGTGCCCCGAGCGTCGCCATTAGCGAGCAGATGCACCGTGCTCCAGATCAGTAACCCGATGAGCATGGGATGCTTGAGCGTGGCACGCAGGTGCGATGGGCTGTTGGCCGAAGCGAAGAGGATGAACACGAGAATCATCGCGAAGGGTGCGACGGCCCTTGCCGCGGGGAAGGGCGCAAACCATTGTTCGCCGCGTTCGGCGTAGACGTAACCGATGACGATCAGGACCAGCCCCGCACCGGAAGCTGCCGAGAAGAGTCCCTTGTAGCGCTGCTCTCCCCAGCGCGAAACCAGCGCCGCGCGCCGCGCGGCGAACATCGGCAGCACGTGCGGAATGAAGAACAGCGCGAGTCCGGCAATGAGCAATTTCATCCTGGTCTCCTTGCTCGTGGTCTGGTCACAGAGGCATCGGCGCCCGAATCTCCGTCCTCAAGACGCGAGCCACGCCTTGACGCGCGGATCGTCCAGTACGGCGCGATCGACAATGAACTCCGGCGGCCGTCCGCTCAACGCATCGACGATGCTCTTGAGGCCGGTCGCCGCCATGTTGTGGAAGCATTCATCGGTCCAGCACAGCGAATGCGGCGTGACGATGACCTGGTCCATCGCCAGCAGCGGGTTCGCGGGATCGACCGGCTCCTGCTCGAACACATCGAGCGCGGCGCCGGCGATGCGGCCGTCGCGCAGCGCCTGGATCAGCGCCGACTCGTCGACGATCGGCCCGCGTGCGACGTTGATGAAAAACGCGTCGGGCCGCATCGCCGCGAACTCCTTTGCGCCGACGAGGTGGCGAGTCGTCGCGTCGAGCAGGCAGCACACAACGACGAAATCGGACTCGCGCATCAGCGCATCCAGTGGAACCTTGCGTGCGCCGAGATATGCGAGTTCGATCTCGTTCACCCACGGGTCGGCAGCGATGAGCTTGAGATCGAAGGTGCGCGCCATGCGCAGCAGCTCCTTGCCGATGCGCCCGGCGCCGATCACGCCGAGCGTGCGCCCGGTCAGGCCGATGCCCATGTTGTCCATGCGCTCGTGCCAGCGGCCAGTGCGGATGAGGCGATCCTTCAGGAACAGCTTGCCGGCCAGCGCGAGCACGAAGCTCAGCGCGATGGTCGCCACCGGCCTCGGCATCGCGCTCGGCGTGTTGGTGACCAGCACGCCCGCGCGCGTCATCGCGGCCACGTCGACCGAGTCGTAGCCGACGCCGTGACGCGCGACCACGCGCAGCCGGCAGTCGGAGCGCGCCACCGCCGCCGCCGGCACGCGCGCCGCATTGACGTAGATCGCGTCGTAGCGCGACGCGATCTCGGCATCGATCTCCGGCACCACCTTCGGCAGGTACTCCCACGCGAGATTCGTGGCCTGATCGAGGATGGCGAGCGCGGCGGGGCCAAAGGCCGGCTGGCCACGCGCATCGAGAATGTCACGGGTCAGGCCTACGCGGAATTTCTCCCGCTCCACGTCATGCCCTCCTCTCGGGTTCACCCTAATCCAGTCGCGATGTCCGCAGCCCGAACGCCTGGAGACAGCGATGGATCAAGAGACATTCAACCTCAGCATCCGCAAATTCCTGAAGATGGTCGGCATCAATTCGCAGCGTGAGATCGAGCAGGCGGTCGCGACCGCGCTCGCCAGCGGCAAGATCAAGGGTACCGAGGCATTTCCCGCCAAGGTAACGCTGGTCGTCGCCGGGCTTTCGATCAATGTCAGCTTCGACGGCGAGATCAAGCTGCAATAACGCGGTCGATCGTTTCATCCTGGCCCCTCCTACTCACGCCACCAGCAATGCCTGGCGCGCGAGACCGGCCAGCGACTGGCGCAGTTTCTCCTGCGCCACGCCCACGGGAAGCTCGGGCCACATGCGCGCGGCAATTTCCGGCGCGCTGCGCTCGCCTGTGAGTTCGGCGAGCAGTCGACGCGACTCGTCGTCGATAGTGATCCATTCGTGGCGCAGGTTGGTCACCTGCGCGCCGCGTGCAGCCTGCAGCCGGGCCACCGCGCTCGCTTGCGGCCGCGGGCCGGTTTCCGTGACGAACGGCGAAGCTATCGAGTGCAACTCGACCACACCTGCGGCGAAGGATTGCAGCAGGTCGGACGCCAGCTCGTTGCGATCGACCACGGTGGCCGCCTGATGCACGCCGAGCCGCGCCTGCGCCAGGGCGCATAACTCGTCGAATCCGAACGCGAGGGGGGCGCGCTGGCTCAGCACGATCATCGCCGCCTTGGTCAGCGGCCGTCCCGTCGTCAGCAGCGCGCCGTCGGGTGCGCGATAGCTCTCCTGCGCATCCGACTTCTCATCCGGAGTCGGATTCACCGCCTGCGCCTGCGTGGCGATGCGCAGGCCGAAAATGCGCTCCGGCGAAAGCGTCCGTGTCAGCGACGCGCTTTCATGCGTCAGCAGCGTCCGGCGGAAGGTCTGGTTGCGCAGGAAGTCGAGCAACTGCTCCCGCTGCAACAGGTCCGGCGCGATCTTGCCGAGCATCTGCTCCCGCCTGCGGCGACAGGTCGCCCGTCAGCATGTTCCGGAACTCGGCTTCCGCCAGGTAGCGCAAGCCGTGGCGCGAGGCGTGGGCGATGAACTGGTGGAAATAGACCGGATCGTTCACCGCCTCGAGATGCTCGTGATAGATGTAGCCGTCCGGTTGCTGGCGCACGCGAAGCGCCTCGTCGAGAAGCATGGCGCCGTAGGTGGACGGACTGGCCTGCAGCGACTCCGCGAGGAAGTCGAGCAGGGCGCGCGCCTGCTGGACCTTGATCAGGGGATCGGCAAAACGTTGTGCCTGGTAACGCATCGCATCGCGCACCGCGCCGCGCGCGTGCCATCCTGGCAGCGTGTTGTAGCTGACGTAGGCGATGCCGTTCGGCGCGAGGCGTTGCGCGCAGATCTCCAGCACGCGATCCTGCACGTCCTTGGGCACCCACGAGTACACGCCGTGCGCGATGATGTAGTCGAAGGTGCCGAAGGACTCGTCGACGTTGCGGATATCTTGCTGCTGGAGCCGGATGTTCGTCAGCTGCAACGTTGCGATGTCCGCGGTGCCGCTGGCGATGGCGGTGGCCGAGAAGTCGATGCCGACGAACTCTGCATGCGGCAGCGTCGCGGCCAGCGGAATCAGGTTGCCGCCTGCGGCGCAACCCAGCTCGAGCACGCGGCAGCGTTCGACCGGCGCCGATACGTGTCCGAACATCCACCCCAGCGTCGCCAACCGGTCGGGATGGGATTGCACGAACGAGAAATTCGGATAGGGCAGCGCTTCGTAGCTGTCCTGCAGCTTGGAACTCATGCGGTGACTTGAGGTGACGTGGGCGTGTCGTGCTTGCGCGGGGCGGAGATCGCGCCGGGCAAGAGTTTACCGCATCGAGCGTGCGCCATTCGCCACCCGCGCGCAGCGCAGGGCGACGGGGCGAGGGAGACGCCTTACGAGGTGGAGACTAGCGTTCCTGGAACACGACGGCGAACGGGCGCGGCAGGAGCCGCTTGTCGGTGACCATCTTCACCCGGATGAACGAGCTCAGTTCACGAAATGCGGTGCGCATCGTCGCGCGCGCCCTCCGACTTGGTCGTGAACCGGCCCCACCGCGCACGCCGGTGCGGTGCGCGCGGCTGCACGACGAGGCCCAGTTCCAGCGCCGCGAGCTGGGCATCGTGCTTGAGGTACCTGCCGAATGGCGCAACCAGCTCGATCTCGAGCGGGTTCCGGGTCCATTCGGCGTTGATGCGCGCGGCGAGTTCTGCGGCTTCGCGCAGCAGTTCCTTGGCCCGGCGCCGCGGCAGCGGGTCGACCACGCGGGCGCTCGCGAATTCGAGAAAGCGATCGGTGATGCGATAGTCGCCGTGTTGCTCGGTATGCGGCTGGAGCAGGCCATTGGCGACAAAGTCCTCGACGAGCATCGTGCCCTCCACGGTGTTCACGGCAAAGTCCTGGCGGAGATTGCGCGCACTGACGCGTGCGGCCTTGGGCGGCAGCCCGGCAATGCGCGCCAGCACCCTGGTCGAAGCCGCGCGCAAGTACTGCGCACTCATGCCGAAATAGAGCCGCTGCGTGATCAGGGTGCGTTCTCTCATGCGGTGCTCCTCCGAGTGCCTTGGATCTATGACATTAGCATACATCGGAAAGGCGGTGGACGGCAAGTCCCGAGCCGCCCGGGGCAGGACCGCTCTGCGGTAGGGCGTTCCGCGCGGCGACGCAGGATCTTCCGGTTGGCGGCGGGCGGGTTCCGCATGTCGCGGATTCGTCGTCGATTTTTTGCCCTGATCGGCGATTTTTTGGTTTCGTCGGATGTCCGTTGCGGTCGATGCCGGTGACTGCTGCAATCCCAGCAACGGCCAAGTCTGGTGTGAATCGGGAGAACCGACATGCGCACGCAAACGACGACGCTCAAGCAATCCATCCGGGTCCTGTGCACTTGGATGCCCGCAGCACTGTTGCTGCTGTCCGGTAGTGCGGGGGCGCAAGTCACTACTGAGTTTACCGGCGGCACTAATCCGTAATCCGTATTGGGCTACCCAAGGCATCGTCGCCGGTTCGGACGACAACCTCTGGTATACGATTCAGTCGGGAGACGACGGCCCGGACGATGGCCACATCGGGCGCATCACGCTTCGGGGCGGGGTCACCGAGTTTGCGGTCGGCGGCAGTCTTGACAGCATCTGCGCTGGCCCCGACGGGAATCTCTGGTTCACGAGATATCACAGCAACCGCGTTGCACGCATTACACCGAGCGGGGTCGTAACGGAGTTCGGTGCAAACATTAGTGCCGACGCCGGCCCATGGCGCATCACGGCCGGGCCGGATGGCAACCTATGGTTCACCGAGGCAGCGATCAACCGCATCGCGCGCATAACGCCGCAAGGCGTCTATCCGCCTGTTGCGGCAGATGTGATGGCCGGACATGCAACTGCAGACGTGTCGATCGACGCCCGCGCCGCCGCACTCGTCGTGTCAGCGCGGTATCTCGCGAAACAGCCGGTATTCGCCGAAGTCCCCCAGCGGCGCCAGCCGCGCACGGACCTCCGCGGGCAGCGTCGCGACGTCGCGTTCGCGCAGGACGTAGAAATCGGCCGGCGGGTCGGCGAGATACGGTGCCAGTGCGGCGGCGTCGGCGACCTTGGTCGCGGCGCCTTGCGAATAGAACAGGGCGGAGACCGGCTGCTGCGTCATGTACACCAAACGCTGGTCGCTGCCGCTACGCTGCGCCGCGACGGTTCGCGTCAGTGCCTTGTGCGACAGTTCGTTTTCCATCCGGCCACGCAGGACGCCGATCGCGACGACGAAGGCGATGCAGATCACGAGGCCGGTCACGAGGACGTGTCGAACCGTCGGACGCAAGGCGACGGAATCGTCCGCGGGTGGACGCCAGACGTCGGCGACGAGCAGCGCCAGCGCCGGCAATCCGGGCAGCACATACGTCGGCAGCACGTTGCCGGAGACGGTGAAGAACAGCATCGGCGTCACTGCCCAGAGCAGGAAGTAGGCGCGCCACGGGTCGTCGAGCAGGGTGCGCAGTTCGCCGCGTCGCATGGCCGCCGCCCGCACCAGCCAGCCGGCCGCGACCAGCGACCACGGCAGCGCCACGCCAAGCCAGAACAACCAGATGATGCCGCGCGGTCGCGCATGCGCGGCGCCGTAGAGATCGCCGGTCCAGCCGGGCTGCGTGAAACGTTTCCAGTGCTCGCCGACGAGGAAGTACTCGAGAAAGCCCGGCGTCGCACGCTCCGCGGCCCAGTACCATGGCAGCACCAGCGCCGCCAGCAGCAGCGTCCCGTGACCCACGGCACGCGGTCCCACACCGCGCGCCACTGCCGCGTCCACAGCGTCCAGGCGCCGATCGGCGCGAAGCGTCAGTATCACGGCGACCGGTCCCTTGCCCAGCAACCCGATCGCAAGACCGACGAAGAACGCGTACCCCGCGAGCCCTTGCTTCGACGCCGGGCCATTGACCGCTACCCAGAAGCCCGCCATCGCCAGCGTCGTGCCGAAGGCCAGCGCGGGGTCGGTCATCACCGCGCCGGCGGCGACGAAAATCAGGCCGGTGGTCGCGAAGATCGCGAGCGACCAGAGCGCCGCGTCGCGATCCGCGCGCAATGCGCCGAGCCAGTAGACCAGCATGCCGCAGCCCATCATCAGCAGCAAGGACGGCAGCCGCGCCGCGAATTCGTTGACGCCGAAGACGCCCATCGCCGCCGCCGACAGCCACGTCGACAGCGGCGGCTTGCCCCAGAAGGGCACGCCGTACTCGAACTGCGGCATGATCCACTGCCGCGTCTCGAGCATCTTGCGCGCGATCTCGCCATAGCGCGCTTCGGTGGGGTCGGTCAGCGGGTACGCCGCCAGGGTGACCAGCCGGACGACGACGATCGCAACGACGAGCCATGCGAGCCAGCGGCGCTCGCGCACGGTCAAGGCGAGCGCCATGGCTCCGTGTTCGGGCGCGCCGGCTCGGTCACGCCGGGCGCGATGGGACGCGACGGCGCGCGCCACTGCTCCACGAGATACAGCGGTCGCTGCTTCACCTCGATGAACATGCGCGCGATGTATTCGCCGATGACGCCCAGCGCCATCAGCTGCAGCCCGCCAAGGAACAGCACCAGCACGACCAGCGTCGGATAGCCGCGCACGGCATCACCGAAGAGCAGTGTCTTGGCGATGATATAGGCGCCGTAGCTGAACGCGACCAGCGCGGTCACGAAGCCGACGTAGCTCGCGATCTTGAGCGGCGCGGCCGAGAACGACGTGATGCCTTCCAGCGCGAAGTTCCAGAGCTTCCAGTAGCTCCACTTGGTCTCGCCCGCGAAGCGGCCGTCGCGGTCGTACACGAGTTCCCGCGTCGGGTAGCCGATCCACGCGAAGAGCCCCTTCATGAACCGGCTGCGCTCGGGCAGCTTGCGGAAAGCGACGACCGCGCGTCGCGACAGCAGTCGATAGTCGCCGACGTTGTTCGGGATCTCGATGTCGCTCAGCCGGCCGATGACGCGGTAGAACGCATTGGCGGTCGCCTTCTTGAGCCAGCTCTCCTGCGCGCGGCTGGCGCGGCGCATCAGCACGACGTCGGTGCCTTCCTGCCACACCCGCACCATGTCGGCGATCAGTTCGGGAGGATCCTGCAGGTCGGAGTCGATGACGATCACCGCATCGCCGTCGGCGTGATCGAGCCCGGCGGTCATGGCGATTTCCTTGCCGAAGTTGCGGGACAGCTCGATCACCGCCACGCGCGGGTCCGTGAGGTTGAACTTCGCCAGCAGCGCCGAACTGCCGTCGCGGCTGCCGTCGTTCACGTAGATAATTTCCACGCGCGGGAGACACCATCTCCAGCACGGCGCCGAGCCGCCGATGGAACTCGGGCAGCACCGCCTCCTCGTTGTACACCGGCACCACGACCGACAGCGAAAAGCGCCCGGCATCGACGAGCGGAGCAGGCGAGGCAAGCGGGCTCAGAAGGTCCATGCGCGATTCGCGAGAAAGCCGGCGATGAGGACGATGCCCGTGGCGGCGACCTGCGCGACCAGATAGTGCGAGGTGACGAACGCCAGCATCGCCGCCAGGGCGATGGCGTTCAAGGCGATGCCGGCGACGGCCACGAGCGCGAAGCGGGGCAGCGCATGCGCGTGCGCCTTGTCGCTGGCAAACGTGAACTGGTGATTCAGGCGGTAATTGACCAGCGCGCCGGCGATCGCGCCGACGGTCGACGCGACGACCGCGCCGATGCCGGCCAGCTGCACCAGCGCGACGAGGATCGCATAGTGCAGCGCGGTGCCGGCGGCGCCCGCGCCCGCGTAACGCAGGAATTGCGGTGCCGTCGCCGGCGGAGCGGTGCGGGCTGCGGCATGGTCATCGTCGGGTGATGCTCGCGCAGGCGCAATTCTACGCCAAGACCTGGCGCCGCGAGCCCGGGCTACCGGTTACGCCGGGTGCGCGGGGCCGACGTAGACCGGCGGCGGACGCGTGAACCAATCCAGCAGGATCGAGTACACCATGAGGTAGTTCTTCTGCTGGAAGCTCGCATGCGAGATGCCGGCCATCACCGTGAACTGCTTGTCGGGGTTCGGCAGGCGCTTGAAAAACTCGATCAGGTCGTCGAAGGCGGCGATCCCGTCGTATTGGCCGCGCAGCACCAGCGTCGGCATCGCCAGCGCGGCGGGTCGACCACCGGCAGCTTCGAGCACATGTCGATGTAGGTGCCGTTGGGCATCGAATCGTCCAGCGCGAGGATCGCATCGGCGAACGCGTCGACCACGCGCCGCTCCGCGGTGTCGGGATGATCGCGCTCGAAAATCGAATAGACGAAGGCGCGATCGATCGGTCGCCGCTTGCTCGCCAGGAACTCGGGCAGTTTCTTGCGCCGTTGCGCGAGGGTGGGAGCGCCTTCGCCGGTCCAGACGAAGGCGTCGAGCGCCAGGCGCGCCACGCGATCGGGATGCCGCTGCGCGAACAGCGCGGCGCGCAGCGCGCCGGACGAGATGCCGTACGTGAGCGAAGCTCTTGATGCCGCGAGTCTTCGCGGATGTAATCGGTCGCGGCGGCCAGGTCGTCGGCGCCGTTGGCGATGTCGCAGTAGATGTCGCGTGTCTTGTCCGAGCGTCCGTAGCCTTCCATGTCGACGCACCAGCAGACGAATCCGCGCCGAGCGAACCAGTCCATCACCGACGAGTCCGGCCGGCCGGGAACGACTGAGGTCGAAGGTGGGCTGCGACGCCATCGACGAGCCGTGCACGAACAGCACCGCGGGCTTGCCGTCGGGCGAGCCCACGAATTTTTCCCACAGGAACAGGCGAACTTCTCCCTTGCGCGTCCAGTGCTCGACGCCTGTCACCACCGCGTCCGTCGTCATCGCAGGTCCAGTCATGGTTGCTTCAGTCCACCTTGGCGCCGGTCTCGCGCACGATTTTCGCCCACAGGTCCTTCTCCGCGCGGAAAAAACGACCGAACTCCGCAGGCGTCGAACCCACGCTTTCGATGCTCGCGCCGGCCATGTAGTTGCGCACCTCGGGCGTGGCCAGCGCCGCCACGACCTCGCGCTGCAGCCGGTCGATGACGGCGGGCGGCGTGCCCTTGGGCGCGAGCAGGCCCATCCAGACGTAGGCTTCGTATCCGGGGACACCGGCCTCGCTCATGGTGGGCACGTCGGGCAGTTGCGGTGCGCGCGTCGCGCCGGTGACGGCCAGCGCGCGCAGCTTGCCCGACTTGATGTGGCCGAGCATGCCCGCCATGCCCGGGATCGCGACCTGCACCTGGCCGCCGAGCAGATCGGTCGTGGCCTGCCCGCTGCCGCGATAGGGAATGTGATTCATCTTCATGCCGGTGATCGAACACAGCAGCGCGGCGAACAGATGCTGGCCGCTGCCGTTGCCCGACGACGCGTAGTCCACCTGGCCGGGGTGCGCCTTGACGTACGCGATGAGCTCCTGCAAGCGTCTTCACCGGCAGCGACGGATGGACCACGACGACGCCCGGCTCGCGGCCGATGAGCGTGATCGGCGCGAAGTCCTCGATCGGATCGAAGGAGAGCTTCGGATACAGCGTCGCGCTGATCGCATTGGTCTGCGAGGCGAGCAGCAGCGTGTAGCCGTCGGCGGGGGCCTTGGCGACCGCTTCGGTGCCGATGGTCGCACCCGCGCCCGGGCGATTCTCGACGACGACGCTCTGGCCGAGCCGCTTGCCGAGTTCCTGCGCGATCAGGCGCATCGGCCCGTCGACGGCACCGCCCGGCGAGAACGGCACGATCACGCGCACCGGGCGCGACGGATAGTCGTCGGCCCGCGCCGGCGCATGCGCCAGGACGCAGCAGACAAGCGCGGCGAACGCGAGCGAGCGGCCGAGCATGGAAGGCACCGCGTCGACCTCAGCCGCGCGTCGACGCGATCAGGCCGCGCAGATCGTCGAGCCGGGCCACGCTTGGCGCACTGCTCGACGAGTTGCCCGGCACGCGCGGCGCCCAGCACCGGATCGACCAGGCCGTGGAACTTGGCCTCCAGATCGGCGTCGCTCATCGGACGCGCCATGCTGCCGATGGCGTGCTCGACGAACAGGTGCAGGCTGCGCCCGTCGCGGCAGGTCGACGCGGATATCCGCCGCATCCTCGTGGATCGCATCGTCGGCCTGCGCCTTGATCCGATCGCGCAGCGCGATGACGTCGGGACGCGCCACGACCGCGTCCGAGAACTCGTGCTCGCCGGCCTGTCCGAAAATGATCGCCGCGGCGCACGCGTGGTAGACGCTGAACTTGCCCTCGAGCCCGATGCCGCGGTGCGGTCTTGCCGGTCAGCTCCAGCACCAGCGGATGCACCTTGAGCTCGATGCGCTCGATGTCCTCGGCGCGCAGGCCATGCGTAGCCTTCAGTTGCACGCAGCCGTCGATGGCCGGGTGGATCACGATGCCGCAGGCAAAGGGCTTGTAGGTGTTGGCCGCGATCTCGAAGCGCTTGCCGAGCGCGTCGGTGATCTCGTTCCAGTCGCACCGGTTCGAAAAGGTCTGCATGAGCCCACGCGGCGCCTCGAGCGCACGCGCCGACGCGGTGTAGCCGTGTCGCGCCATCAATGCCGCCATGAGTCCCGCGCGCGCGGCGCCGCCGACGTGAAAGGATTTGGTCATGGTGCCGAACTGCTCGCGCACGCCGATCGGCTGCGATGCTGCGATCCCCAGCGCCATCGTGGTCCGCTGCGCGTCGAGCGCCAGCAGGCGCGCGCACGCCGCCGCGGCGCCGAGCATTCCGGTCGAACCGGTGATGTGCCAGCCGCGATCGTAGTGATCGGGATAGATCGCGTTGCCGACGCGGCACGAGACGTCGATACCGATGACCAGCGCATCGATCAGTTGTCGTCCGCGCGCGTCAAGGTGCTCGGCCAGCGCCAGCGCGGCGGACGCGACCGGCCCGGCCGGGTGGATGATCGTGCGCAGATGCGTGTCGTCGAAATCGAAGGTGTGCGAGCTGATGCCGTTGAGCAGCGCCGCCGCGGCCATGTCGACGCGCTCGTGCCGTCCGAGGATCGACGCCTGTGGGGACGGCGCCAATTCCTGCGCTGCAGCGAGCGCGGCCTCGAGCGTCGCGTGGCGCGACGCACCGATGGCGCAACCGACCCAGTTCAGGAAGCTCCGGTGTGCCTCGCGCTCGACGCTCGCGTCCCATGCGCCGGAAGCGTGACCGGCGACGAACTCGGCCAGGGTGCGCGTCACCGGCGGGGCAGCGTGATCTGCCGCAACCTTCGTATTCTGTGCCATTCAGCGCGACGTCATTCGGTGAGCTCGATGTATCGTGCCTTGGCCAGGTGCGAGCACCGGGCAATGCGGACGACCGCGTGCCAAGGGCTACTTCCCGCGGCCAGCGACGTTGCAGCCGAATTTCTCCAGGTTCAGCACGAACACGCGGTGCGACACATCGTCCGGACTCGGTTCGACCCAGGTGACCTCGGGCGTCGAGAAGGCCCGCCGAAAGCCGACAAACTTGGTGCCTTCCCGATAGTTCACCTCCATGCAGATCGCAGACTTCTGCTCATTGAAGCGGACGTTGCGAACCTGCATGCTGGACGGATCCGGCATGCGTGCGCGCAGGCGCTCCACGGCGTCGTCCTGCGCCTTGGCCTCCTCCGCAACGGTCAACGTCGGGCGGTCAGCGTCGAATTTCTTGAAGGTCTCCTGGCTTTCCTTGTGGATGTCCTTTTGATTCGCCGCTTCCATTTCCTGGCGCCGGCGCGCGATCTCCTCGAGTTTGCGGGCGTCAGCCTCTTTGTACGCGCTGAATTCCTTGGCGGCCGCATCATCCTTCGCGGACTTGTCCTCGGCGGACTTGCTGCAACCGGCACACAGAAGCGATGCGCACAATGTGGCCAGCAGCGCGACCGGCGGCATGCGATTCAGGTGTTTGGGCACGGAACGTCTCGACGTGGGCAGGACAGCGACCGGGGGATTGTCCCAATGCCGATGCGCGAATGCAAGCAATAGCGGCGATGCGGTATCGAGCGTGCTGCGCGCATGGCGCCGCCGCCGGCACCGATGCGATCGATCAATTGCGGCCGCCGTCGACCGCGTATCCTTCGGCGCGCCAGCGCAGCATTCCACCGGCAAGATTGGCGATCTGAGCGAAGCCAGCCTTCTGCAGCAGCACGAGAGCCTGCGCGGAACGCGCACCGGAGCGGCAGACGGTGACCACGGGGCGCTCGCGCGCAATCTCGCCGCTGCGCGCGGAAAGCTCGCCCAGCGGGATCAGCGTCGCGCCGCGGATGTGTCCCAGCGACCCCTGGAACTCGCTTGGCTCGCGCACGTCGACGACTTGCACCTTCTGCGCGATTTCCTCGAGCGCGCGCGGCTGGATTTCCCAGATGCCGGCGAAGGTGAATGTCAACGGCGCCCACCCGGGCTCCGCCGCCAGCGGTACGTCGGCGTCCGGACGGCCGCAGCGCAGATTGGCGGGCACCGCGATGTCGATCAGCTTCGGGTGCGGCAGGCCAAGATTGTCCATGTAACCGACGAAATCGGATTCGCCGATGTCGCCACCCAGCCTCGGGTTGAAGCGTCGCTCCTCGTCGACGCTGGTGACGGTCAATCCGCGGTAGTCGTGCGCCGGATAGAGCAGACACGTCGACGGCAGCGTCAGGATCACACCGCGCACCGAGCGGTACATGGCGTGGGCGTCGCCTTGCTGGAAATCGGTGCGGCCGCTGCCGCGGATCAGCAGGCAATCGCCGGTAAAGGCCATCGCCTCGTTGTCGAGCACGTAGGTCACGCAGCCGTGCGTGTGTCCCGGCGTCGCGCGCACTTCGAGGTAGCGCTGGCCGAAGCGGACCTGCTCGCCAGGCGCGAGTTCGCGATCGGCGCCCGACGCGCCGCCGGTGGCCGACACCAGGATCTGGCTCGCGAGCTGGTGCTTCAGCAGCCACGCGCCGGTCACGTGATCGGCATGGACATGCGTCTCGAGCGTCGCCACGAGTTGCAATCCCAGCTCCTGGATCAACGCGGCATCGCGTCGCGCCTGTTCGAAGACCGGATCGACGAGTATGGCCTGGCGTGTGGCCTGATCGCCGAGCAGGTAGGAATAGGTCGACGATTGCAGGTCGAAGAGTTGTCTAAAGATCATTGGCGAAGTCGATTCATCGGTGTTGTGAACTGCGGCAAGCGTAGCATCGGCGCCGGTCGCGTCGACGGGCGCCGCCAGTCGCCATCATGCAGACTACGCGACCACCGATCAAGCGACACCGGCCGGGGCGGGCGCGGGGGTCGGCTGGACCTCGGCTTTGACACCCCCGACGTCCTGCCACTTGGTGGACGAGCGCGCCTCGCCCGCAAGTTCGAGTACCCTGGCCGATATGACCGCATGCGCGTTCCCCGCACCGGCGCGCAGCACTTCGAGCGTGTCCTTGGCTTCGCCCGCAAGGACCAGCCGGCGCGGCTCTTGCGTTCCAACGTGACCGATGGCGACATGCCCGGCGTGCAGGTAGTAGGTAAATTGCGCTGCCACGCCGAAATCGTCCGCGAATTGCCGCTCCAGATGCACAAGCGTCCGTTCGACGCCTTCGGCTGCCGTCAATGCCGAGCGGCACGCAGGCGCAATCGCACCCGAGAGTCCGAGCACGCCCAGGACATCGGTGCCGACGGTATCGATCTCATCGCAATGTGCCGCGTGCAACGCGCCGGCGACGCTTTCCGCGAAGGCCTTCGTGACAAAGATGACATCCTGCGGGAGGCGGCCCTTCAATGCTGCGTCGCGATTGCGCCAGCTTACGAGCAGCAGTGCCACGTCGCCTTCAGTCGCCGCCTGCCCGCGCGTCGGGGCTCGAGCAAGCTTGCTTTGCGTGAGCAAGGGAATCACGCTTATATTTCCGGTCGGGCGCAGCTGGCAGGCCAGCCGGACGTCGCCGGGTGCGTCGATGCGCGCCAGTGTTGCCCGCTCCGCGGCTTCCGGCGGCGGACAGTGTTCGGCGCCGGCGGTGATTCTTACGCGGCAAGTCGAGCAGCGCGCACGACCTCCGCACATCGACATATGCGGAATGAGATGGCCGCGGCTGGCCTCGAGCACGCTCCATCCGCGTGGCACCTGCACGGCGCGCTGCGGGTACGCAATCGTCACCAGCGCCTTGCGCCGTCGCTCGATGACGGCGCGAACTTCACGCGCCGCGAATACGGCGGCAATGGACGTGAAGTAGACCGCGAGTACCGCGTCGCGCATTCGCGCCAGCGCGAGACGGGTGGTGGCGTCGACCGCGATCAGGTTGTCGAGGTTCCTGCGATCGGCCAGGTTCGCGGCAAGCTCCTTGCCCATCGCAAGAAATCCGAGCCCACCGAGCACCGGAACCAGCAATGCCGCAGCGAAGAGTCCGTAGCGCAGCTGCTGGAAGAGTCGCCGCCGTCCGAAAGCGAAATATACGCCGAGGCATCCGTGCAGCCAGCCCGGGACGAGCATCGCGAGTTGCCGGCCTTCGCCATCCGACATCCACAGCGCCCACACCACGCGCGCATATTCAGGCGAGATGTCATAGGATTCGTAGGCGACGCGAGTACCGACGACGTGACCGATCAGCAGCGTCGGAATGGCTAGGCCCAGCGCGATGCGCAGGGCATCCAGCGGTGCCATGCGCAACGTTCGCCGCTGGTAGATCGCCTGTAGCGCCAGCACGACGTGTACCGCCGCCGCGCCATAGAGAAGTAACGTTCCCGGCGCGCTGTGCCATACGCGGAGCGCCATGCCCAATCCGCGGTCGGCGAGCGATACCGAGACAAGGCCCAGGGCATGGTTGAGCAGGTGTACCGCAACGTACGTGAATAGCACCAGGCCCGAGGCAAGGCGCAGGTCGCGCAGGAGCTTACTTCGCTGCAAGGGGTGCGACCGCGGCGCCTTCGATGCCGTTGCGCTTCAGTGCCTCTGCGACAAAGCCGGACGCCTTCACGCTTTCAACGAATTCGCCGAGATAGCGCGCACCCGCCGGCCGGCCCTTGGGCGTCGCCATCGCCTGCTGGATGACCATGAACCTGCCATCGAGCAGGCGCACGTCCGGCACACGCTTGGCGTCGCTTTCGAGTTGCTGCCTGACACCCGCGGCGACTTCGTACTTGCCCGCGACCAGCGTATTGACCACGTCCTGCGAGGTCGGCACGCGGACGAACTGCGCGCGCTTGAGCTCGCGCGTGAGATACAGGTCGTACGCGCTGCCCGTCGCGACCACGACGCGCACGCCGGCGCGGTCGACCTCGGCATTCGCGGCGATCGACGATGCCCTCGGCACGAGGTACGCGCCTTCGATGATCACGTACGCCGTGGTTTGATCCATGTCCGCCCCGCGCACCGGGTCGATCGCCACGAAGGCGATGTCCCAGGCGTTCGACTTGACGCCCTCGACCACCTTGCCGGCCGCGGCGAAGGGCACCAGCTCGAGGCGAACGCCCAGCCGGCGCGCAAGCTCGCGCGACAGGTCGACGGATACGCCGCGCGGCTCGCCGGTCACCGGATCCTTGGCAGCGAGGATCGGATTACCGAAATTGATGGCTGCGCGTAGCGTGCCCGACGGCGCGAGCTCGGCCACCGCCGCCGGCGGAGGCGGCGGGGTCATCGGCGATGTCGAGCAGGCGACGACCAGCGTGCCGACCGCGCACGCAAAAGCCGCCCGCAGCCATTCAATACCGACATGCTTGCGCATCGCGACAGTAGAGCGAACCGTGATGTGCCGCCGTCGCTGAGGTCAATTGCCCCTGATCTGCGCGCGGATCTCGCCGCCGGGATTTTTCGCGCTGTGCACATTGACGTACAGGTTGCCCGCCTTGTAGCTGGCGTATTGCGCTTCGGTCAGCTTCGCGCCGTCCGCCGCTGCAAAGCTGTTGTCGCCGGTCTTGGCGAAGGGCACGATGACCGGGCCGTTGGCTCCCGCCGCGCCTTCGTGAATATGCGATGCCGTCGGTGTCATGCCGGACACGTTGACCGCCGCCTTGACCGATCGATCGGCGTCGATCGTGACCATGGCGGTGCCCGTCGCCGTCGTCGTCACCGGCGGCACCTCGTTGCTTCCCGACAGTGTCAGTTGTTGCGTCATCATCGGCATCGACTGGCAACCAGCCAATATTCCCAGCGCACCCGCCAGCACCGCACTCGACCAAACCCAGTTTCGCGTCATTGCATTCATCTGCTTCCTCCGTTGAAGGGACCCCCACCTGGCCGCGGCTGCTGCCGCCCCCCGATAAGATAGCACCGCGCGGCGTCGCGGCGACGGATTCGCGCGCCCTCCGGCAAGATAATGATTACGATTCGCACGCAGGTCGCCGGAATAAGCGCCGCGCCGTGCCTGTTGCGACGCGAACCCTAAGCAACTTCGTCGGTCCATACCTTGAAGCTGGTCAGGCGGTTCACGCCGAAGCTGGTCGCGATGGCGACGTCGGCGGCGTCACGGCCGCGCGCCATGAGGATGCGGCCGATGCGCGGAACATTGTGCCTGGCGTCGAAGGTATGCCATTGCCCATCGAGGAACGCTTCGAACCAGCCGGAGAAGTCCATCGGCGAATCGACGACCGCCACGCCGATGTCTCCCAGGTAGCCGGTGCAATAGCGGGCGGGAATGTTCATGCACCGGCACAGCGTGAGCGCGAGATGCGCGAAATCACGGCAGACGCCGTTGCGTTCGCGATACGCTTCATTGGCCGTCTTCGTGGCGCGGGCGTACTGATAGCCGAAGGTCAGATGAGCATGCACGAAGTCGCAGATCGCCTGCACGCGCGGCCAGCCCAGCGGGGTGTGGCCGAACAGATTCCAGGCGATCGGCATGAGCAGCTCGGTTTCGCAGTATCGGCTGCCCAGCAGGAAGATCAAGGTTTCTCCGGGGAGCTCCGCAATGGGCGTCTGCCTGGCGGTCGCCACGACGGGATCGGGGACGCCGGAATCGCGCACGATCGCGTCCGAGGTGATGCGCGTCATCCCGGCCGGCGCGACGATGCGGCTGCACCAGTTGCCGAAAGAATCGCGATATGCCGCGATCGGCAGCGCCGGATCCGTGATGAGGTGGTCGGGCGCGATCAGGTCCGATACCCGCGAGTAGTGGACATTGAGCATCAGCACCATCGGTGTCGGTTGTGGACACTCGTAGACCAGTTCGTAGCCGACGCGAATCTTCAAGCGGTCATCCTCGCGCGCCCGACCGCCGGATGCGGCGGGCAGAAGGTCTAGATTGTACCGGCCAGCGCCGTATGGAGCGATTCGATCACCGCACGGCGAATGGCGGATGGAAAACGACGCTGTGCGTTCAGGTGCTTCTGGTTGATTTCAAGCTCGACGCCGACATAGTTCGCGGCGGAATATCGGCGGCGCAGGTGCAGCGTCAGGCCGTCGTTGCGACCCTGATACGGGTAATTGCGGCGCACGCGCAACGGCGCGATGGCGGGCGCCAGCAGGGCGGCCCAGCGTGCGCACAGCGCACGCTCGCCCGGGCGCGCCGGATCGTAGAGCAGGCCGATGTCCGCGTTGCGCACGCTTCCGTCGAGGACCGGCGTGAAGCTGTGCGACGAGACGTGCACCACGCGCCGCCCGGCACCCACGGCATTTGCCACGATTGTCTCCACTTCCGTGCGATAGGGAAGATAGTGCCGCGCAAGAATCTGCGCATGCAGGGAAGGCGACAGCGGGCGCGTCGCATCCGAGTAGAGTGCACGGTTGCCGACCGAGCGATTGAGGTCGACCAGCAGCCGGCTCACGGTCGCGGCGACCAGCGGTGCGCGCAACCGGTCGGCAAGCTCGCGCGCCACGGCCAGCGCGCCGGGATCGTAGCCCCGATGCGAAGCGAGCAGCGCCGCGCGCCGAGCGAACAACCCCCGATAGGGCGGCGGGACGCGGTTGCCGCCGTGCTCGCAGGTGACAAGGAGAAATGCCGGGAGCAACGCCGTCAGCGCCGCCGTGCGCGCTACCAATACAGTTCCGGCAACTGCGCGAAGACCTTGCGCGTGCCCTCGCTCCAGGCGTGGCTGAGCGCGGTGAAATAGGCGTCGTGCTGCTCGAAGCGACGGCGCATGGTGACCTCGAGCCGGTCGCGCTCGTAGCAGATCAGGTCGATGGGCATGCCCACCGACAGGTTGCTGCGCATGGTCGAGTCGAAAGAGACCAGGACGCACTTGGCGGCATCGGCGAGGTCGGTGGACGGGCGGATGACGCGGTCGATGATGGGCTTGCCGTACTTGGCTTCGCCGGTCTGGAAGAACTGGGTGTCGCTGCCGGCCTCGATGAAATTGCCCTCGGCGTAGATCCGGAACAGCCGCATGGGCTCGCCCGCGATCTGGCCTCCCAGGACGAAAGAGGCATTGAACTCGATGTCGTTGGCTTCCAGGTACTGGGAATCGCGGCGCTCGACATCGCGCATCGCGTCCGAGACGATGACCGCGACATCGAACATCGTGCGCGCGGTCCAGATGTTGGGTTGCACGTCGGGGTCGTCGCCTCGCTGCCGCAGGATCGTGATCACCGCCTGTGTCCCCGCCAGGTTGCCGGAGCTCAGCAGCACGATCACGCGATCGCCGGCACGCTCGAACAGCGTCATCTTGCAGAATTGTGCGAAGTTGTCGACGCCAGCGTGCGTGCGCGAGTCGGACGCAAAAATGAGCCCCTGTTCCAGGAGTACGCCTACGCAATAAGTCATGGGGATGATCTTTGCATGAACACGTTTCACCGCGCGTACGGGTATTTTCCCATGTTGCGCGTGTCCGGGCCACGCTTGGATGTCGTGGAGGTGGCCGCGGCGACCGGCGCGCGGTGCTTTTGAGGTAATCTACGCAGCTTCGTTTCCGTTCCGCGGGACTCGCAATGAAATATCGCACGCTCGCAGGCACCCAGCTCAAGGTCTCTGAAGTCTGTCTCGGGAGCATGACCTGGGGTCAGCAGAACACCGAAACCGAAGCGCATGCGCAGCTCGACTACGCGGTGGCGCAGGGCATCAACTTCATCGACACCGCCGAAATGTATCCCGTCCCGCCGAAAGCGACGACGCAAGGACGCACCGAGGCGCATATCGGCACCTGGCTTCGCCGCCAGCGCCGGGACACTCTGGTCATCGCGACCAAGATCGCCGGGCCGGGCCGCCGCGAATGGATCCGTGAGGGGCGCACCGATGTCACGCGAGAGACCATCGCCGAAGCCGTAACGACGAGCCTGGCACGGCTGCAGACCGACTACATCGACCTGTACCAGATCCACTGGCCGCAGCGCAATGTGCCGATGTTCGGTGCGACCGAATTCGACCCGTCCAAGGAAAAAGCGGGCCCGTCGATCGCCGAGCAAGTCGAAGGCATGGCCGCCATGATCAAGGCGGGCAAGATTCGCCACTACGGCCTGTCGAACGAAACGGCGTGGGGCGTGAGTGAATTCTGCCACGCCGCGCGAGCGCTCGGCGTGCCCGGGCCGGTGACCATCCAGAACAGCTACAGCCTGGTGTCGCGCAGCATCGACAACGATCTCGCGGAAGTGCTGTTCCGCGAGAACATGTCGCTGCTGGCCTACAGTCCGCTCGCTGCCGGCATGCTGTCGGGCAAGTACCTGGGTGGCGCGAAGCCGCCCAATACCCGTTTCACGTTGTTCGACGGGCTCGGCCAGCGCTTTCGCAAGCCGATGGTGGTCGAGGCGATCGACGCCTACGCGCAACTCGCCAAGCGTCGGGGAATCCCGCTGGTGCAGCTCGCGCTGGGTTATGTGAAAAGCCGCTGGTTCGTCGGCGCGATGATCATCGGCGCGACCACCATGGCGCAGCTCCAGGAGGACATCGCCGGCGCGCAAGTCGAGCTCGACGCCGAAGCGCTGGCCGAGATCGTCGCGCTGCAGGCGCGCTTCCCGAATCCGGCAGGATAGCGCCTCGCGCCTCCAGTCCAGGACCGAGGCGATGGCGCTCAAATCCACGATCTTCAAGGCCGAGCTGGCGGTGGCCGACATCGGTCGCGGCCAGTACGGCGATCATGCGCTGACCATCGCGCGGCACCCATCGGAGACCGACGAGCGCATGATGGTGCGCCTGCTGGCGTTCGCGCTGCACGCCGACGACGCGCTGAGCTTCGGCAAGGGTTTGAGCACCGAGGACGAGCCCGACCTGTGGCGCCGCGATCTGACCGGCGCGATCGAGTTGTGGATCGACGTCGGGCTGCCGGATGAGAAGGAAGTGCGCAAGGCCTGCGGTCGCGCGCGCGACGTCCATGTCTACGCCTATGGCGGTCGCGCCGTCTCGCTGTGGTGGAACAAGTCGCGCGCGAAGCTGGACCCGCTGCCGCGCTTGAGCGTAAGCGAAGTGCCGATCGACGCAAGCCGCGCGCTTGCCGCCATGGCTGCGCGCTCGATGCGTTTGCATTGCACGATCCAGGACGGACATATCCTGTTCGGCGACGCGGTGACGTCGGTCTCGATCGAACCGATCGTTCTCAAGGGCCGTGACACCTAGCTGCGATTGGGATGCTACTGCGTGTGGGGCCAGGATCTTGCAGACCAGGCAACGCCCACTCATGTCTACGATAAGGGCGATGTCGCTAGTTCATATCGGGGTCCTTGAAGTACTTCGTACCGGACACGGTGATCGTAGCGGAGAGACCGGTATTCGTCAGTTGGTACAGGTAGACGCCCGGGGACACCGCGGCGGCTCCGCTGAACTGCGTGCCCTGGCCTCCGGCCATGACGGACAGGTTGGCCTGGCCTCCGAATTCCCAGCCCTGATCGATGAAGTTGCGCAGCGCCTGTTCGTTGGTGAAGACAAAGATGAGGCGATTCTGATTCACGCCGAATCCCAGTCCTCCCTGCACCTGCACCATCCTCATGAAAGTCTGGCGCTCGGTCCGCCGGTTGACGACAACGCCCTTGCCCGTCGTGCCGCCGGCAAAGAAAAGCTTGAGGCCGAAGGTGCTGAATACGGCGTAGCCCGCCGAGCGATCGATGACACGGCGCGTGCCCGGCGCAACCTCGTAGAGCGTGGACAGTGCGTCCTGCGCCATTTCACGGACCTGCTGCCTGGCCTGAATGATCTTGCCTTCGTTGGGCACGCCAGCAGGCAAGGCGTTCTCGACGTCCTTGAGCGGGTCCCAGGAGAAAATCTGCGCCACAATCGGGGGTGAGGCAAGGCCAACAGTCATTGCGAACATCGCCAAATGCATTTTCATCTTGAATCCTTTTGAGTTCGTCGACGGAACCATCTCGAATGCGGGCGCCGCTTGCGCTCGATGCTTATCCTGCCCGGCCAGTCACTGATCAAATGAGAAGATCCGTTTCCAGTCGTCCTTCATGCTGATGACGATCCAGCCCTGCTTCTTCGCCTCGTCGTAAAGCGGTTGCGGGAAGTGGCCGACCTTGGTGTCGGGGAGCCCCTGCGCCGGTCCGTACGCGTATTCGCGCTTCGCATCGTTATGCAGCACGAGCATCGACAGCCGCGCACCATCGCCGGCCTTGGTGTATTCCAGCATCTGCCTGTCACCGGTCGAGTTGCCGAACGCTGCGTAGGGACGCCTGCCGATCATCAGGTGGATGCCCTCCGGCTTGCCGGCGTTGTTGTCGTTGAGCATGATCTTCGGTTCCTTGGTCAGGAACGGCTTGCCGTCCTTGCCGTAGCCGTATTTCGTTGCACCTGCGGTGCCCACCACCTGCTCGGGCGGGATGCCATAGGTTGCATCCGCATAGACGCGCACGAAGTCCTGCCCGCCGCCGGTGACGATGTAAGTCTTGTAGCCGTTGGCGCGCAGGTACTTCAGCACTTCCTGCATTGGCAGGTAGGTCAGCTCGGTGTAGGGCTTCTTCCAGCGCGGATCCTTCGCTTCCGCCAGCCACTGCTTCACTTCGGCTTGAAATGTCTCGACCGGCATACCGGTCAACGTCACGGCAGCCAGCTTTTCGAGATCCGACATGCTCAACTTAGAGATTGCTGCGCGATCGCCTTTCAATATCTCCAATACCGTCGAGAACGGGGCGACCTTGGCGAGTTCGGGCTTGGCTTTCACCCGCGCCGGTACGCGCTCAAGGATGTACATCAGCTGCGAATACAGCGGATGCTCGACCCACAGCGTGCCGTCCTGGTCGAAGGTGGCGATGCGTTCCGCCGGCGGCACGAACTTGGGGTTGCCCTGCGTCGTCGTCGCTTGCACGAACTCGACGATCGCTTTCTTGGCGGCGCCGTCGTTCCACGACGGAAGCGGGTCGGTCTGCGCGAATGCCTGTGTGCAACCGAGCACCATCAGGCCGAGTGCCGCAACTGCCGTGAAGCCATGGCGCTTCAAACTGCTGATTGTGCTCATCTCAATTTTCCACGAAAAGACTTTTTGGAACGACGCGCACAACTCGTCGCGCATCCCGCCCGATGCAACCCACGCATGTGCTCATGGTCGATGACGGAAATGAATGCGACCGGAATTTTCGCCGCTGCGACGGCTGCTCGCCATGCCTCATATGGCGGGCCCCGAACGCAACGCGTGATTTTACGCTATCGATTGACGAGTGCAACGCCGATGACGGCGATGACCATGCCGGCCATTGCTGCGGGTGTGAGCGTCTCGCCGAAGAACACGAATGCAAGTACCGCGGTAACCGGCGGTGTCAGATAGAACAGGCTCGACACCTGCGTGGCCCTGCCGCGCTTGATCAGGAAATACAGCAGGCTGATCGCACCCACCGACAGCACGATCGAAAGCCAGGCGAGCGCGAACACGAACTGGCCATTCCAGGTCACGTGCATCGATTCCGTCAGCGCCGCCAGCGGCAGCAGCACGACGCCGGTCACCGCGTACTGGATGAGAGCGCCAGTGCGAAAGTCCATCGCCGCGCCGAAGCGCTTCTGATAGAGGGTGCCTACGGTGATGCTGACCAGTGCGATGCAGGCGAGCACGAGGCTCGACGCGTTGATCGTGCCGCGTCCGAGGCTGTTCGACAGCACCAGCGCCACGCCGATCAGCCCCAGCACCAGCCCCGTCCATTGGCGCGATGTCGTGCGCTCACCGAACAGCGGCGCGGCGGCGAAGGCAGTGAGGATCGGCTGCAGGCCGACGATCAGCGCGATCACGCCGGCGGACATGCCGTGATGGATCGCGCTGAACACACCACCAAGATAACCGCACTGCACGAGCAAACCGGCGATGGCGATGTGCACCCACGCGCCGGCACTGTGCGGCCACGGCGCGCGGGCAACGATTGCCACGAGCAGTAGCAGTGCCACCACGCAACCCATGCGCAGGCTGAGGAAGGTCAGCGGCTCGGCGTACGGCAATCCCAGCTTGGCGCCGATGAAACCGGTGCTCCAGAGCAGCACGAACAGCAAGCCGAAGCCCGGGGTGCTACGGTGCGCTGCGAGGTGCGGCGCAGTGGCGGCGAGGGCGGCCGGCTGCGGTGGGTTGGCCACGCTGCGGATCTACCGGCGCACGCCGGGCGCCTCGACCGGCAGACCCTGGCCGCGCCATGCGAGAAACAGTTCGGCGTCGGTGAGTTCGGGCGCGCCGTAGGACGGCATTTCCGCGCGGATGCCGTACATGCAGGCGCGGATGCGCCGCTGCAGCGAACCGAGCGATTGCCACTCGAGTTTGTACGCAGGAAATGCATTGCCGTGACCCTGGCTGATCGTTTCCGAGTACAGTCGCTTGCCCCAGTTCTGATCGTGGCACTGCGCGCAGGATAGGTTCATCTGCCCGTGCCGCGCGAAGTAGAACTCACGGCCGCGATCGAACGCGCTGCGCGCGGGACCGTCGATGGCGACCGCGAGCGGCATGCCGCGCGACTGCCGTGCCACATACGCAGCCAGTCCGAGCAGGTCATCCGATTCATGCGGCAGCGGCGCCAGTTTTTGCCGGCGGACGCGGCAGTCGTTGATGCGCGCCTCGAGGTCGAGCACGCTGCCAGCGGTGGCGTCGTAGGCGGGGTGCCGGGCAGCGACGCCGCGCATCGATGCGGCGGCGTCGCCATGACACGAAGCACAACTCGGAGCTGCGGCGCCGTCCCGCCACAGTCTCTCGCCGCGGTCGACCCAGAGGAAGCCCGGGTTGGCGAGATCGTCCGCCTGCATGGCACGCACATCCGCACCCGCGAACGCGGTACCCGAACGCAAAGTGTCGAGGGGCAGCGTGCGCTGTTGTGCCGAGACGCCGAACCCCGCGAAGGCCAGCGCGAGCAGCGCGAACTTCAGCGGCACGTTGCGCGCGACATCAGGCGACTTTGACCGGTGCCTGCGCGGTGCCGCGAACGCCCTCGTCGTCGACCCATTCGAAATCCAGCGTCCCGGTGTCGCGCGCGGTGACGAAAAAACGCAGATACGGATTGGCGGCGATGCCGGGACTCATGCGTACCGCGAACACCGGCTCGTCGTTGTAGCGGCAGGTGACGCGCTGGATCACGTTGCGCGGGATCGTCTTGCCGAGGGCGTCGGTGCGATAGCCGGTTTCCATCGTGTGGCGGATCGAGATGCGTACCTCGAAGGGTTCGCCGCGACGGCATTCGGGGGGCACGTTGACGCGCGAGTCGGCCATGGCGTTGCCCTAACTCGCGTCCAGGCAGCCGGCGATTGTCACTTCGACGTCGGCGCCGGCCGCGTAGACGGCGCCGTCGCTCATGACCGCGATCGCCAGCACGCGCTGGCTGCCGGCGAGGCGCACGCGGGCATCGACCTCAACCTTGAGCGGTGGGGCGGGAAACTCGAACACCGCCATGTCGGCGACGGGATTGCGCTCGGAGAACAGATGTATCGCTTGGACCGACGATCCGGAAGCGAAGGGCCCCGGCATCGACAGGCGGATCGGCACTGCCTGCCCGTTGTCCGCGAACAGCGGCATCTCCAGCCGCAGGCGCTCCCAACGCGGGACGCGACCCGCGAGCAGCGTGGTCAGCGCGGGGATCGCCGGCAACGATTGCGCGACCGCAACAGGCGCCAGATCCGCCAGCGGCGCGGCCAATGCGACAGCGCCGGCGCCCTGCAGCAGGCGCCGGCGCGAGGCATTGCAAGACGGTGAGCGCATATTCATTGCAACGTAGCCAAGTACGCGACGATGTCCTCGATCTGTCCTGCACTGAGGATCGGCTTGCCGCGGTAGGCAGCGGCAACGCGGTCGAGCCCCTCGGTGCGATAATAACCCGGCATCAGCGAATCGGGATTGATGCGAAGGTTGTCGGCGACGCGCAACCGCAACTGCGCCACGGACAGCCGGCGCGCAACGCCATCGAGCGACGGACCAACGTTGCCGGAATAGCGCACCGATGCATCCGTGACCGCGTGGCAGAGCACGCAATTGGCATCGTCGTGCGCCACGAGCAGGGCGCGTCCACGCCCGGCATCACCTGGGGTGGCGGCGAGCGGGGCAGGGATTGTGTCGCCCACCACCACGAACCGCGGCGGGGTGCCAGCTTCTCGGCCGTCCGTCGTCGCCTCCGGCCCGGCCGCGCCTGCGATCGAGGCGAGCCAAAGCCACGGCAAGACCACTGCTGCATGCATCGCGTCCATATCCAGCTTCGCCCTGGCCGGGCGCCCGCGGCCCCGGCCTTTGCGTTCCGCTTCCCCGCGCAAGGAACGTGCTTCCCTGCCCGATATCTTACCTCCAAGTGCGGCATGGTGTACCCGTTGCTGCCGACCCCGGCCGGATGGAGTAGCATTGAACTCGAGGCGCTGGCAGGCCCACATCTCTCGCACGTGGACCGGCCGGCGGCGACTGACAGCATCCAACATCCCGCGCAGCAACTGCGCCGACCATCGGTGGCTGAAGGAGGACGCATGGCAAAGCTCAACGTCAACGGCAAGGTCCGCGACGTGCAGGTGGAGGCGGATACACCGCTGCTGTGGGTTATTCGCGAGCAGGTCGGGTTGACCGGCACCAAGTACGGCTGCGGTGTGGCGCAGTGCGGCGCCTGCTCGGTGCACATCAACGGCGAGCTCAAGCGCTCGTGTTCAGTCCCGGTGGGCAGCGTGAAGGCGACCGACAAGATCGTGACGATCGAAGGGCTCTCACCCACCAGCACGCATCCGGTCCAGATTGCATGGGCCGCGGTCGACGTGCCGCAATGTGGTTATTGTCAGTCCGGACAGATCATGGCCGCCGCGGCTTTGCTCAAGAAGATCCCGAAGCCTACGGACAAGGACATCGACGAGGCGATGACCAATATCTGCCGCTGCGGGACGTACCAGCGCATTCGCGACGCGGTGCACATGGCGGCAGGTACCGTGAAAGACGGCTGGCCGGGGCTGCAGCCCACAGTCCAGTCGAAGGCGTAGGAGGATGGACATGAAAAAAACGACTGTAGCCGGGACGACGTCCGGAACGACGAATCTTTCGCGACGCAAGTTCATCGTCGGGTCCGCGGCCGCCGGCGGCGGTCTCGCGCTCGGGATGCAGCTGCCGTTCGACCTCGACGCTGGTATTGCCCACGCGGCAACCAAGGGGGCAGCCAGCGACATCGCCGAGATCAATGCCTGGGTGGTCATCCGTCCGGACGAGACCTGCGTGTTGCGCATCGTGCGCTCGGAGATGGGGCAGGGAACGCTGACCGGTCTGGCGCAGCTCGTCGCGGAAGAACTCGAATGCAACTGGAAATACGTGACGACCGAGTCGCCCACCGCCGGACAGAATTACGCGCGTAAGCGGGTGTGGGGCGAAATGGGAACCGGTGGCAGCCGCGGCATCCGCACCTCCGAAGACTACGTGCGTCGCGGTGGCGCGGTGGCGCGCATGATGCTGCTGCAGGCGGCGGCCGACGAATGGAAAGTGCCGGTGAGCGAGGTCACCGTGTCCGAAGGCGTGATCACGCACACGCCGTCGGGTCGCAAGACGACGTATGGCAAGGTCGCGGCAGCGGCAGCCAAGCTGACGCCGCCGGACGCCAAGAGCATCAAGCTCAAGGATCCGAAGACCTGGACCATCGCCGGCAAACCGTTCAAGCGGCTCGATACCGCCGACAAGCTCAACGGCAGCAAGATCTACGCCATCGATTTGCGCCTGCCCGGCATGCTCAATGCCGCGATCAAGCAGTCGCCGGTCTTCGGCGGCAAGTTGGTCAGCTTCGACGAAACCAAGATCGCGGGTATGCCAGGCTTCAAGCGCGTCGTGCGCGTGAACGACTACACGGTCGCGGTGGTCGCCGACACCTGGTGGCACGCGAAGAAGGGCCTCGACGCGCTGCCGATCGTATGGGACGAGGGCGCCGGTGCCGCGCAGTCGAGCGCGACGATCGCGGAGCGCCTCAAGGAAGGCCTGACCGCAACAAGTGCCTATGCGTCGCGCACCGAAGGCGACGCGCTCAAGGCCATCGACGGCGCCGCGAAGAAGGTCGAGGCCGTCTACAGCACGCCATTCCTGGCGCATGCGACGATGGAGCCGATGAATTGCACGGCGAAGATCGGCGCCGATCGCGCCGAATGCTGGGTGCCGACGCAGAACGCCGAAGCGTCGCTCGCGGCGCTGTCGGAGGAATCCGGATTTCCCCTGGACAAGTGCGAGGTGTATCGCATCGACCTCGGTGGCGGCTTCGGACGGCGCGGCGGCACGCAGGACTACGTGCGCCAGGCGACGGCGATCGCGAAGCAGTTTCCGGGCGTGCCGATCAAGCTCGTCTGGAGCCGGGAAGAGGACATGATGCACGACTTCTACCGGCCGATCTCGCAGGCGCGTGGCGTCGCGGGCCTCGACGCCAACGGCAAACTTGTTGGCGTGCATTTGCGGGTGTCGGGACAGTCGATCAACGCCTTCCTGAATCCGTCGTCGGTCGCCGACGGCAAGGATGAGCGGCAGATGCAGGGTTACTACGAGAAAGCGGGCGACGCGCAGCTCGGCTACACGTTCCCGACCTTCCTGCTCGAGTACGCGATGCGCAATTCCCATGTGCCGGTCGGCCCGTGGCGCGGCGTCAACACCAACCAGAACGCCATGTACATGGAATGCTTCGTCGACGAGATCGCGCGCGCCGCGGGCACCGACCCGCTCGAGTTCCGCCGCGCATTGATGAGCAAGCACCCGAAGCACCTGGCGGTGCTCAACGCGGCGGCGGAAAAGGCCGAGTGGGGCAAGCCGCTGCCGGCCGGCGTGCATCGCGGCATCGCGCAGTTCATGGGCTACGCGAGCTATTCGGCTGCCGTGGCCGAAGTTTCCGTCAGCGACCAGGGAAAGCTGAAAGTGCATCGGCTGGTACTCGCGCTCAATTGCGGTCACGCCGTGAATCCGCAGCAGATTGCGGCCCAGGTCGAAGGTTCGGTCGCCTATGGCCTCACCGCAACGCTGTACGGCGAATGCCCGGTTGAGAACGGCCGTATGGCATCGCAGAACTTCAACACATACGAGATCATGCGTCTGGCTGAAATGCCGAAGGTCGAGACGGTGATCGTACCGACCTACGATTTCTGGGGCGGCGTCGGCGAGCCGACGATCTGCGTCGTCGCGCCGTCCGTGCTCAATGCGATTCACGCGGCGACCGGAAAACCAGTGCGCAGCCTGCCGCTGAAGAATGTGAAGCTGGTGTAGTTTGTCGTCGCCCCGGCACGGGCCGGGGCGCGACAAAACCAGTGCGCAACCTGCCGCTGAAGAATGTGAAGCTGGTGTAGTTTGTCGTCGCCCCGGCGCAGGCCGGGTCGCTACTGCACGCTCGCCAGATACTGGTGGACGAAGGCGATGGCCATGCTGCCCTCGCCGACACCCGAGGCAACGCGCTTGACCGAGCCGTGGCGCACGTCGCCGGCGGCAAAGATCCCGGGCACGCTCGTCTCGAGCAGGAACGGGTCGCGCTCCAGCGGCCACAGACTGCGCTTCGCCGCCACGAGGTCCATCACGTCGCGCCCGGTGCAGACGTAGCCCTTTTCGTCGCAGATCAACTCGGGTGGCAGCCAAGCCGTTTCCGCGTCGGCGCCGATGAGCACGAACGCGGCGTGGGCGGGTTCCGTCGTCACTGCGCCCGTCTCCCGGTTCTCGACCACGATTGCGTCGAGCCGAAGTTCGCCTTCGACACGGACGATGCGCGTGCGCGTCCGGACCTCGATGTTGTCCTTCGTCGCCAGCTGCTGGATGAGATAGTGCGACATGCTGTCGGCGAGCGATTTGCCGCGCACGAGCAGCGTCACGTGTCGTGCGTAGTTGGAGAAATACAGCGCCGCCTGTCCTGCCGAGTTGCCGCCACCGACGAGAAAGACATTGAGGCCCGTGCAGCCGATGGCTTCGCTGCGCGCGGCGCCGTAGTAGATGCCCCGTCCCACCAGCGCGTTCGCGCTGGGAATGTCGAGTTCGCGCCACTTGACGCCGTTGGCCAGCACGATCGAACGGGCCTGCACGCGATCTCCACCCTCGAGCAGGACGGTACGCTGCGGCTGCCCGGAATCGGCGTCGAGACCAACCACGTCGCGCGCCACCAGTATCTCGGCGCCGAAGCGCTGCGCCTGCTGCAGCGCTCGTCCGCCAAGTTCGTCGCCCGAGACGCCGGTCGGGAATCCGAGATAATTTTCGATGCGCGTCGATGTGCCCGCCTGGCCGCCGGGCGCTTCGCGTTCGATGATGATCGTGCTAAGGCCTTCCGAGGCTCCGTACACGGCGGCGGCGAGCCCCGCGGGTCCGCCACCGATGACGGCGAGGTCGTACAGTTCGCGGCGCGGCGCGGTTTGCAGGCCGAGTCCTTCCGCCAGCTCGCGCAGCGTGGGCGTTACCAGGCGCCGGCCGTCGGGTAGCTGGACGACCGGGTAGCGATCGCCGGGGCGCGGCGGCTCGACTTCGCCGGCCAGGTTCGGCTGCGTAGGATCGAGCCAGCGGAACAGGATCCGGTTGCGCACCAGAAAATCGCGCAGCTGATGACAGGCGATATCGAAGCGATGACCGACGATGGTGACGCGTGCCGGCGGCGCCTCCTCCGCCAGCGTGCGCAGGCGGGTGAAGCGCAGCGTCATGGTGTTTGTCAGCTCGGCAGCGAATTTCCTGCACGCGGTGAACAGTTCCGTGAAGTCGCCGCGATCGAGCGCAGCCACACGCGATGGTTCGAGCGCACGTACGCTGGCGATCGCAGGCGCGCCCAGCAGCAGCGGCAGCTCGCCGAAATAGTCGCCCGGCCGGTAGGTGGTGATCTGGCGGTCATTGCCGTGCACGACCTTGCGCACGTCGAGCGATCCGTCGACCAGCATGAAGAACGAAGGCTGCTCGCCTTCCTGCACTAGCCACTCGCCGGTATGCAGGCGGATGTCGGCAAGGCGCGCCGCCAGCACCGAGCTTTCGGAGTCCGGCAGTGTCGCGAACAACGGTATCGAGCGAAGCTCGTCGATCGTGATCATCGCCGTCGTTTGCCCTGCAATGGGACGTCGGCGATCGCGGACAGGTGAGGGCAGGCGTCGGTTTCAGTCATCGGCAATGGCTATTTTGCAAATTCCTTCAGCAGCGACGCGTCGAACTCGACGTTGACCTTCGCGCCTCCGGCCGCGCTGTCGTCGATGGCGAGCTTGCCGGCAAGCCGTTGCGGCGTGTCGGTCGTGAGCGTCAGCGTTTCCGGCTTCGCCGTCCCCGAATACTGCACCTTCTGGCCATTGCCGACGAACCAGTAGTTCATCCGCGGCCCGGCGACCAGGTCGACCTCGAGGCCTTCGCCCAAGTCGCTGTCGGAGCACGACATGCTGGCGCAGGCCTTGATCTTGGCACCTAGGTCCAGCGAAGTGAAGATCAGCCGGCGCATGACCTTGCCGTCCATCGAATTCGGACCCTTGACCAGGTACACATTCTTGACGGCAACGTTGATCGGTCCCGCCTTGCTCTGGTAGGACACCGTGCCGCTGACCGAATCGGCGCGAACACTGGACGAGAACAGCGATGTGCCGGCGATGACGACCGTGGCGGTCAACGCGAATCCGGTGCGCGAGATGCAGAATGTGTGCATGTTCAAGCCTCCCTTGGGCGTGGACGACGTGCGGGTGCCGATGGCGACACAAGCATACCGCGGTCCGGCCGGGCTCGCACGAAGGGCTATCGGCAGTCCGTGCGCCCGCCACGATCCCCGCTGCATGCGCTTCGCGCGCGGGACGGCGGGCCGGTCCTGCGGCAGATTGGCCAAGTCGGAGTAAAATCGGCCTAGCATGAAGTTCATCTGGCCGCAGATGCTGTGGTTGCTGTTGACGGTGCCGCTGATGGTCGCCGCGTACGTCGCATTGCTGCGCCGGCGGAAAAAGCGCGCGCTGCGCTATGCCAGCCTCGGCGTGGTCAAGGAGGCGATCGGGCCCGGGCAACGCTTCCGGAGGCATGTGCCGCCGCTGCTGTTCCTGCTGGCGGTGACCGCGCTCATCATCGCGATCGCCGGACCGAACGCGGTGATCACGCTGCCGTCGCAGCAGCAGACGATCGTCATGGTGATGGACGTTTCGCTCAGCATGGGCGCCAAGGATGTCGATCCCAACCGGATCACGGCGGCACAGCTGGCGGCGAAGCAGTTCGTCGAGGAGCACCCCATGGACGCGCGCATCGGCCTCGTCGCATTCGGCGGCACGGCATCGCTCGTTCAGCCGCCGACGCAGAGTCGCGAGGACCTGCTCGCCGCGATCGACCGCTTCCAGTTGCAGCGCGGGACTGCTACCGGCAGTGCGATCTACGTCGCGCTGCAGACGCTGTTCCCAGACGAGGGCATCGATCTCGAATCGCTGCTCTTCAAGGGCGCGTGGTCGCGCAGCAATCCGATGGGGAACAGCCTCGATGCCAAGCCCAAGCCGGTGAAGAAAGAGGTCAAGCCGGTCGAGCCCGGGTCGTACACGTCGGGCGTGATCATCCTGTTGAGCGACGGACGGCGCACGACCGGTCCCGATCCGCTCGATGCCGCCCGGATGGCTGCAGACCACGGCGTGCGCATCTTCACCGTAGGCTTCGGCACGGCGGAGGGTGGCTCGATCGGTTTCGAAGGGTGGTCGGCGTACGTGCGCCTGGACGAGGAGACGCTGAAGGCGGTCGCCGACATCACGCGCGGCGAGTATTTCTATGCGGGGACGTCGGCGGACCTGCGCAAGGTCTATCAGGGCTTGACGACGAAACTCGTGCTAGAAAAGAAGGATACCGAGATCAGTTTCCTGTTTGCCGCGATCGCCACCGCACTGCTGCTGGCGGCGATGCTGCTGTCGATGCTCTGGTTCAACCGCTCGACCTGAGGCCCGCGGCACGGCTGTAGTTGTGCCGATGATGTGCGCTGTCTTACGCGACGGACCAAAATAAACGGGGCGACTGATGTCGCCCCGTTTGCATAACGGCACGTGCGCCGTTATTTATTTCTTGCCACTGCGTCGGGTTGCCCCGAATGCCAGAAATCCCATGCCCAACAGCGCGAGCGTCACCGGCTCTGGAGTTTCGAGCGCGGGCGGGCGACCCGGGATCGAGGTTTCCGTCAGCGCTGTCCCATATTGGAACGTCAGGTTGTGGATCGAGGCCGACGGGTTGAAGCCCGGCAATGATCCCAGACTCAGCAGGAACGTATCCGAGTTCTTCGTCAACGTCCGGCCATTCAGCCCACCATTGCCGGTCGTAAGATTGTCGCCGGCGGGAAGAAGGCCGTAATCGAGGCCGTCGACCCCGGGGTCGCCGTCAACGTTGGGGCCGGGAAAGACATTCGACGTCCCGAACACGCCAAGACCGGCTGCGCTGATTCCATACAGTGCGCCATGCGCGAGCGTTCCTTGCTCATAAGCCCACGCGCCGCCGATGTTCGTGCCCGAAGCACTCACGAAAATCGCAGGGTTGCCAACGTTCAGTGTGGAGCTGGTGCCGCCGCTGGTTGCCGACACGGCGGACAGCGAAGGTATCCCGGTGACGTCGAAGAAAATGCCGGTCAATACATCGGTCGGGACGAGCGCATCGCTCGTCCCGCTATTCGTCAGGACGATCTGCAGGTTCGAGCCGACTACGGTAAAAGTTGCCGACGCGGACAAGCTGCCCGAACTCCCGGTGAAGGTAATGGGCGCGGCAGCGCTGGGAGCTACCATACCTGCCATGCTTAGCGACAAGGCCGCGCAGGTTGCGGCGAAAAGATGCGTGCGTTTCATTGGTTATCCTATTCTGTACAGATGGGACATCCCATGCTGATGTCATTCATAACGCAAGAACAGGACCATAGAGGCTAAGGCATTGACGATTAAGGAAAGGCGGAATCAATTTATGCTGACAGCAAGTGCTGTTGTAAGGAATTTCGACAGTTGTTCCATTCGCCTGTTTACGACATCGTCATTGGGGTGTACAGAGAACGCCGCCCTGACTCAGAGCCCCCAACGCAGCGCCAGCGGATTGAGTTCCGCCGCAAGCTCGAGCAATCCGGCACGCGTGGCTGGATGCAATCGCTCGAGCGGATGCCGCACCGCGTCGCTCTTGATGACGCCGCCGGCTGCCATCACCGTCTTGCAGGCGCGCAATCCACACTGGCGATTCTCGAAGTTGATCAGCGGGAGAATGCGCGCGTACGTCGCCGCCGCTTCCCGGCGCCGGCCCGCGCGATGCTGTTCCAGCACCGGTTTGATCAGATCCGGCAGCAGCGCACTCGGCATCGTCCCGGTGGCGCCGGCGTCGAGGTCGGCCATCAGCGTGATCGATTCCTCGCCGTCGAAGGGCCCTGCAATGGCGCTGCCGCCGGCCTCGATCAGACTGCGCAACTTGGCCGCGGCACCGGCGACTTCGACCTTAAGGTAGCAGACCAGCGGCACTTCGCGCGCCAGCCGCACCAGGAACGGCACCGAGAGATTGACGCCGGAGAGCGGCGCATCCTGCACCATGATCGGCAGGCGCGCGGCGTCCGCCACCGCCGCGAAATGTTCGAGCACGCCTTTTTCGTCGGCGCGCAGGCTGGCACCGTGATAGGGCGGCATCATCATGAGCATCGCGGCGCCGGTGTTTGCCGCCTTGCGCGCGCGGGCGACCGCGATCTGCGTGCTGAAGTGACTGCAGGTCACGATCACCGGCACGCGACCGCCGACGTGCGCGAGGCAGAGATCGACGAGTACGTTGCGCTCATCGTCGGTCAGCAGGAACTGCTCGGAATAGTTGGCGAGGATGCAGATGCCGTCGACGCCCTGATCGATCATGCAATCGAGAACGCGACGCTGGCCGTCGAGGTCGACCTCGCCGGAATCGGTGAACGGCGTCGGCGCGATCGGAAAGATGCCGCGAAACGGTGCGGAAGTAGATACAGGCACGGGAATGTCCTCCGGAGAAGCAGTCACGCGGGCGTCGATAAGGGGTGCTTGCGCCGCGTGGCGCCATTCTAATCGATGCCGGTCGCGCGTCGCTCCAGCCCAACCGACGGGTCGGCCCCGACTCAAGGTATGCTTGAAGCCGCACGCATGCTCCGTGCCTGCAAGATTTCTGTTGCGCAATGAAACTCTCCGTGCTCGACCAATCCACTGCCACGAAGGGACGGCCCGAAGCCGACGCCGTCCGGGAGACCCTCGAACTCGCACGACTCTGCGACGCGCTGGGCTATCACCGCTACTGGCTGTCGGAACATCACAACAGCGGCAGCATCGTCGGCACCGCGCCCGAAGTGCTGATGGCCGCGATCGCGGCGACCACCTCGCGCATCCGTGTCGGCAGCGCCGGTGTCATGCTCCCGCACTATTCGGCGCTCAAGGTCGCCGAGCAATTTCGAGTGCTCGAGGGCATTGCGCCGGGCCGCATCGATCTGGGCGTGGGTCGCGCGCCGGGATCGGACCGCATCACTGCCCTTGCGCTCAATCCCGATGAGCGTGCGTCCGAGCGTTTTCCGCGGCAGGTGCTCGACCTGATGCGCTGGGTGTCGGGTGAACCACTGGAGGACGAACATCCCTTCGCCCGGATCGTTGCGCATCCGCGCGGCCCCACCGCACCGCAAGTGTGGATCCTTGGCAGTTCCGACTACGGCGCGCAGCTTGCCGCGCATTTCGGCCTGCCCTATGCGTACGCCTATTTTTTCAGCGACGGCAAAGGCGTCGAAGACGCGTTGCGCCTGTATCGCGATAACTTCCGCCCGAGTCCGCGCTATCCGCGTCCGGTCGCCACGATCTGCATCTGGGCGCTTGCCGCGGACACGGAGGACGAAGCGCGGCGGCTGCTGCATTCGCGCGAATACTGGCGGGTGGGCTTCGAGCAGGGCATCCGCAATCCGCTGGTGTCGCCGGAGGAAGCACAGGGGCATCCATACACTGCGGCGGAACTGGAGCGCATCGATGCGCTCCGCCGCAAGGCGTTTGTCGGAACGGGCGCGCAGGTGGCGCAGCGCCTGCGCCGCGAAGCGGAGCGCCTCGGCCTCGATGAACTGGTCGTCGTGACGTGGACTTTCGATCCGGCGGCCAGGCAGCGCTCGTACCGGCTGCTGGCCGAGGCGTTTGGGTTGGCCCCGGCGTAGCCGCGCCCGGGACCGGGCCATTCTGGAGCGCTCGGGGGACGACGTGCCAAGAATCGAATGATGACCGGAACCGATTCCGCGGCGGGCACGCTGACCACGCTGCCCCCGTCCCGCGAACGCAGCTTGCTCTGGCTGCTCGCGCTGACGCAGTTCACGATCATCATGGATTTCATGATCATGATGCCGCTCGGACCGCAGATCATGAGCGCGTTCGCCATCGGCCCCGCGGCCTTTGCCACCGCGGTGTCCGCGTATGCCTGGTGCGCCGGCATGTCGAGCCTGTTCGCCGCGACCTACATCGACCGCTTCGACCGCAAGCGACTGCTGCTGGCCGTGTACGTGCTGTTCGCGCTGTCCAACCTTGCGTGCGCGCTCGCGCCGAACTTCCTCATGCTGCAACTGGCGCGCGCCTTTGCCGGGCTGACCGCGGGCGTCCTCGGCTCGATCGTGATGGCGGTGATCAGCGATGTCATTCCCCAATCGCGGCGAGGCGCGGCGACCGGCATTGTCATGACCTCGTTCTCGCTGGCGGCCGTGTTCGGCGTTCCGGTGGGCATCCTGCTGGGGGCGCACTTCGGTTGGGAGTGGCCGTTTTTCCTGATTGCCGCGCTTTCCGCGCTGATCTGGGTGGCAGGGCTGCGCGTCGTGCCGACCCTCATCGGCCACCTGCGCCAGCAACCGGCACCGCTGATGCGGGTCGTGCCCGACCTGTTCGCTTTGATCGTACATCCCCCTCACGTGCGGGCGTTTCTGCTCACCAGCATGGTCATGGGCGCGAGCATGATCGTGATTCCGTTCATGGCACCGGTGCTGGTAGCCAATCACGGCGTCGCTCCCGCGCAACTGTCGTGGATTTACATGGCCGGCGGCGCGGCGACGTTCTTCAGCGCGCGCATCATCGGCCGGCTGACCGACCGCTTCGGCGCGAAACGCGTGTTTCGCGCCGTCGCGCTGTTCTCGATCGTGCCGCTGATGTTCGTGACGCACTTGCCCGCGCTGCCGCTGCTGGCGATGATCGTCTTGTTCCCGTTGCTCATGATCGCGATGTCCGGACGCTTCATTCCGCTCCAGGCGCTGATGACCACGGTGCCGAAGCCCGCCGTGCGCGGCGCGTTCCTGAGCGTCAACTCGGCGGTGCAGTCGCTGGGGACCGGGCTGGGGGCGTGGCTGGGTGGGACGATGCTGAGCAGCGGACCTGGCGGGGAGATTTTCGGTTACGGCACGAACGGCTGGGTTGCAGCCGGCGTGACGGTGCTCGCGGTCGCCTGGATCGGCCAGGTCGGGCGGACCGCGCGTGGCAAGCGCGCGCCGGCGGTCGATCCGGCGGCGACGCCATAGACTTAGCGCAAGGCGATCGCGACGAGGATCAGCGCCGCCATCGTCAGGATCAGCATGGCGGTGTAGACCAGCGCCACACCGAGAATCCGCAGCGCTCCGCCCAGCCAGTTTCCGCCGTACACTCTTCGGCGCGCACGGCTGATGTAGACGACGATCCACAGAGCGAGCGCGGCCCGCACCATCACGACGGGCATCAGCACGATCGCGATGATCATCAGGAACGCAAACGCGTGCAGATGCGCGCCGTAGACCAGGTGCTCGGCGTAGCGATTCGGTCGCTGCGGATAACGGCGCCGGCCGGGCAGGTAGGACAGCTTCTGCAGCAGCGCGAACGCGGGCAGCAGCATGACCATTGCGTAAGGCGCGAAGCGAAACACGCCGGAATTTATTTGCTCGATTTTCTCGTCTATGGTCAGACGCTTGAAGTGATCCACGCGCTTGCGCAATTCGGCCGGAAGCATTCTTGCCATCTCGTCGAGTTCGGCTTCGTCGCCGTTGTCGAGCTTGATGGTGGCTTCCGCGGGCGGTTGGCCGCCGCTTGAGCCTAAGCGCTTCGGCGGCTTGGCGACTGTTTCGGCCGTCCCGTTCGCGGCCGCGTCGACGCCCGTATCGGAAGGCGCGCTGATGCTGATCGGGTTGCTAACCAGCCGAATCACGGCGAACATCAGCACTGCTATCACGAAGAACAAGCGAGCGGGGCGCACGTAGCGCTTGCGCCGGCCGTGCAGGTACTCGACGGTGAGCAGGCCCGGCCGGAACAGGAGGGAGTACAGCGATCGCCACAGCCGGCTGTCGAACGCGACGATATGACCGGCGGCGTCGCGCATGAGCTCGCGCACCGTGGGCAGGGCGACGCGCGTCTCCTGTCCACACTCGGGGCAGAACTTGCCCGGCGCCGCCGCGCCGCAGTTGCGGCAATGAGCGGGGTGCTCTGCGGCCTGAGTCACTCTTCCAGCCGCGCCTTGTGCCGCTCGCGCGCCTCGTGCTCGAGGCGCGTCGCATCGATCTCCTGCAATACTCCGGCGACGTCGGGACGGCGGGTGTCTTCCTCGTGGCGCCCGGTGAGCGCCGTGTCCGCGGTCAGCGTACCGGTCTCGTAGTGCGCCCAGATCTCGCTGCCGTAGCGGGTGGAAGCGAGCGACGGCGCGAAGCGGCTGAAGTAGGCGGTGATGTTGTCGACGTCGCGTTTGAGCATCATCGCGGCATTGTTGTTGCCGGCGGCATTGACCGCCTGCGGCAGGTCGATGATCACCGGACCCGTGCGATCGACCAGCACGTTGTACTCGGACAAGTCGGCGTGGATGACCCCGGCGCAGAGCATGCGCACGATCTCGGCGATGAGCATGCCGTGGTATTCCAGCGACTGTGCCTCGGTCAGGATCAGGTCGTTGAGGCGCGGCGCGGCGCGGCCGTTGGCATCGGTGAGCAGTTCCATCAGCACGACACCGTGGAAGAAGCCGTAGGGACGCGGCACGCGCACACCCGTCGCCGAAAGCCGATACAGCGCGTCGACCTCCACGCTCTGCCACGCCGCCTCCTGCACTTCGCGCCCGAACTTCGTGCGCTTGGCGATGGCGCGCGTCGCGCGCGTGCTCTTGGTCTTGCGCGACTCCGTGTACAGCGACGCCTGGCGAAAATTGCGCTTGTTGGCGTCCTTGTACACTTTGGCGCAACGCATGTCGTCGCCGCAGCGGACCACGTACACCGTGGCTTCCTTGCCGCTCATGAGCTGGCGCACCACCTCGTCGATGAGGCCTTCATGGACGAGCGCTTCGAGTCGCTTGGGAGTCTTCAACCGTTCACCTGCCTGGGTACCCCTGCAATGCCGCACATGGTATGCGCGAATGGATCGGCGCGCACGCCTGCGCGGGCGGAAAGTAGAATAACGCCACGCGATACAGCGCTTTCCGACCGAGGAGAACTGGCATGGGCAAGGGACGATTCGAGGCATTCAGCGATGGCGTGATTGCGGTCATCATCACCATCATGGTGCTCGAACTGAAAGCTCCGCACGGAACCGAACTGGCCACGCTGGTGCCGCTCATTCCGATATTCCTGAGTTACGTCCTGAGCTTCATCTATGTCGGGATTTACTGGAACAATCACCATCACATGCTGCACGCCGTCCAGCGCATCAACGGCCGGTCGATGTGGGCCAACCTGCATCTGCTGTTCTGGCTTTCGCTGATTCCCTTCGTGACCGCCTGGGTCAACGAGAACCATTTCGAATCGCTGCCCGTCGCACTCTACGGCGTGGTGCTGCTGATGTCGGGTTCCGCCTACTACATACTCGAGCGGATGCTGATCGCGCACCATGGCGCCGACTCCACGCTGGCGCGGGCGATGGGCAGCGATTACAAGGGAATCGTCTCCGTCGTTATCTACGCCGCGGCGATCGCGCTTGCGTTCGTAAACCCGTGGATCGCCTGCGCGCTGTACGTGCTGGTCGCGGCGATGTGGTTCATTCCCGATCGGCGGATCGAGAACACCGTCGCGCGCTGACGAGGGCGGTCAAGCCAGCTGCGAGATTCCCGCCAGCAGCCAGCCCGAACCGCCCTTGACCGGCTTGGTGAGGTTCCACACTTCGTCGATCGAGTGCGGCAACGGCTCGCCGTCTTCCTTGACCAGGCCGGTGAAGCGCACGCTGACCCAGTACTTGTCGTCCTCGGTCGATACGTCGAGCACGTCGGCGTCGAGGGTGACGATCTCGGTCGGATGATGCAGGCCGCGCTGGTCGAGTTCGCGGCCGATCTCGGTCGCCATCTCCGCCGTCATCACCCCTGAAAGCGCGGCGCGGTCGGCAGCGTCGTAGGAGCGCTGGATCTGGATGTACTGCCGCTTGGCTTCCCTGGCGAACACGGCGCTGTCGAAGCCCTGCGGGAGCGCCTTGCGCGCCACGCCGAAAGCCATCGCCTCCGCCGCGGGCGCCGCTGCGGCCTGGCCCGACAGCTCGCCCGTCGAGGGAATGCGCCAACTCGGCCCTGGTGCGGCCGACGTGCCGTCGGCGGGCAGGCTGGTGCTGCTGTCGACGCTGGCGTTTGCGGCGGCGCCCGAGTACTGCAGTGGCCCGCCCGAACTCTGGCGGCGGGCGAGGAACATCCGTAGCGCGACGAGTCCGGCGAAGACGATCAACCCGAACAGCAAGAGGCTGCCGAAACCTTCCGACAGGCCCAGATGCGACATCAGGGCAGCCAGACCCAGACCGGCCGCGATGCCCGCGATCGGGCCGAGCCAGCGCGACATGCCCGATGGCGCGGCAGCTGGCGTGGCGGGCTGTGCCGCCGGTGAGGACGGTTGCGTGGCGGTGTTGCCTGCGGGCGCAGCGGGCGCCGGCGCGGCTTTTGGCGGCGGCGTGATGTTGCGCTGCGCACCGAGGTTGCCTCCGCCGCCCAGGCGCCTGGCATCGGCGTCACCATTCAGCGCGAGCGTCAGCGCGGCAGCGGCGGCAAAGGTGAGGACCGTCAGATTTTTCATTGCATTCCTCCTGGCATGTCAGCCGGAATATGGCGGTGAACCGGCCACAATGCAAGGGCAGATTTCATGGTTAAATCAAGCTACGTTCCGGATGTCCTTGTTGCGAAGGAGGGTTCATGCACGGCCATATTGCGTTGTCGGCGTTGCTCGGGGTGTTCACCATTGCCGCCCAGGCGCAGGACTCCCGCCTTGACGCCGTGCAGAAGAGCGGGGCGCTGCGCGTCTGCACGCCCGGCGACTACAAGCCATTCAGCCTGGCCAGGGCCGACGGCAGCTACGAGGGGCTCGATGTCGATCTCGCGCAATCGATGGCCAAGTCGCTCGGCGTCGAGGCCAAGTTCGTCAAGACCAGCTGGCCCAAGTTGATGGACGATTTCATCGAGAAATGCGATATCGCCGTCGGCGGGATCTCGGTGACGCTCGACCGCCAGAAGCGCGCGTTCTTTACCGATGCGTACATGGTCAACGGCAAGGCGCCGATCACCAAGTGCGAGAACGTCAAGAAGTTCCAGACCGTCGCCGACATCGACAAGCCGGGCGTGACCGTGATCGAGAATCCGGGCGGCAGCAACGAGCGCTTCGCGCGCGCCAATTTCAAGCAGGCGAAGATCGTCATCTTCAACGACAACACTCTGATCTTCGACGAGATCCTGAAGGGCAACGCCGACGTGATGATCTCGGAATCGGTGGAGACCATCGTGCAGCAGAAGTTGCGGCCCGGTCTGTGCGCGGTCAATCCGGACAAACCGCTGCAATACGGCGAGATGGCCTACCTGCTGCCCCGCGGCGACGTCGTGTTCAAGGCCTGGGTCGATCAGTGGCTGCACCTCGCCAAGGCCAGCGGCGAATACGAGCGCACGCTCACCGCCTGGACCAAGTAGCCGGCGCGCCGCACACGGCGCGCGACGCCGGCAGCCGTCACCTGTGCGCGGCCAGCACGTGCCCGACGCATGCGGTGAGCTTCTTCGCGTAGGGCACGTGCAGGAATTCATTCGGCCCGTGCGCGTTGGCGTGCGGCCCGAGCACGCCCGTGATCAGGAACTGCGCGTCGGGAAAATGCTTGCCCAGCATGGCCATGAATGGAATCGTCCCGCCTTCGCCCATCGCTGCCGAGGGCTTGTCGTAGTAGCGTGCCGACGCCTCATCGATCGCCTGCGTGAGCCACGCCGCGGTCGGCGGTGCGTTCCAGCCCGTTGCGCCTTCGTCGACCTCGCAGCGTACCGTGGCGCCATGGGGCGGATCGGCTTCGAGTAGACCTTTCAACGTGCGCGCCGCCCGTTGTCCGTCGATCGTGGGCGGCAGGCGCAGCGAGAGCTTGAGCGAGGTCTGCGGGCGCAGCACATTGCCAGCGTTCGCGATCGCCGGGAGGCCGTCGGCACCGATGACCGAGAGCGCGGGCCGCCACGTGCGGTTGAGCAGGGCCTCGGCGCGATCGACCATCATCGGCTGCGTCGCATCCTTGAACGGATACTTCTCGATCACCATGGCGCCGAGGATCTGCGCTGCGCGCTTGGACTGTTCAACGCGCTCCGGCGGAATCGTCGCGTGAAACGCCGCGGGCAACACGCGACCGGTCGTCGCATCCTCGAGCCGATCCAGCAAGGTGCGCGCAATGCGAAACGACGACGGTACGATGCCGCTGGCGTCGCCCGAATGCACGCCTTCGGTGAGCACTTCGACCGCCAGGGTGCCGCCGACCAGCCCACGCAGCGACGTCGTCGCCCACAGGCGCTCGTAGTCGCCGCAGCCGGAATCCAGCCCGATCACGAAATCGACGTTGCCCATGCGCGGCGCCAGCGCTGCGAGGTACGCCGGAAGGTCGTAGCTGCCCGACTCTTCGCAGGTTTCGATCATGCCGACGCAGCGCGAGTGCGCCATGCCCTGTGCCTGTAGCGCGCCGATTGCTGACAAGGCGGCGAATATCGCATAGCCGTCGTCTGCGCCACCGCGCCCATACAGCTTGCCGTTCTCGTAGAGCGGATCCCAGGGGCCGTAGCCTTCGCGCCATCCGACCATCTCCGGCTGCTTGTCGAGGTGGCCGTAGAGCAGCACGGTGTGCTCGCCCTGTCGGGTGGCGGGTACATCGAAATAGAGCAGCGGCGTGCGGCCGGGCAGGCGCAGGATCTCGATCGCGAGGCCCTTGACCGGTTGCTTCTTCGCCCACGCTTCCGCCAGGCGGATGACGCGCTCGATGTGGCCATGCGCCGCCCACTCCGGGTCGAAGTGCGGCGACTTGGCCGGAATGCGGATGTAGTCGGTCAGTTGCGGGACGATCTCCTGGTCCCACTGCAGGCCAATACCGGCGGCGAGGGTCGTTGGATTCATGGGCTTGTCGTCGGTTTGACGAAGCGCAACGCGAACTTGTCGGTGGGAATCTTCGGGTCGGTCGACGACTCGACGCGCGTATCGGCGGGATTGCGCAGGAAGCTGCCCTCGGCCTCTAGCACGAAGCCCGCCTGCTTCTCCTCGGTCACGACGACCGACTCATCGATGCGGTGCAGGGTCTTGCCATCGGCGATGCCGGTTCCCGCCCGCGCGGAATGATCGACGATGACCAGTTTCCCTCCCGGCCGCAAGGCCGCGAACAGGCGCTGATTCATTTTCGCGCGGTCGACCGTCAGGTAGGAGATGTCGTGGTAATTCAGGACGATCGTGATCAGGTCCAGCTTCGGGGCGTTGTTGGGCACCGGATCCTCGAAGGAACGCGCCACCAGCATGATGTTGGCCTGCGGCTGATCGGCGAGGCGCTTGCTAATCGTCGCGCCCGGCTGCTGTGCCTGCGCCCACACCTTGCCGGTCGGCCCCACCGCGAGTGCCAGCAGTTGCGTCGTATAGCCGCCGCCGGTCGCGACATCGAGCACCTGCATGCCGGGCTTCACCTGTGTGAAAGGCAGGAACTCCGCGGGGTGGCGCGACGCGTCCATGCGCCGGTCCTGGTCGGTGCGCACCGGGCTGGCGATCACCGACTGATAGCGCTCGGCCGCGGCGCGCGGATCTTCCGTCGGCACGCTCGTGCATCCGGCCACGCATGCGGCAAAGCATGCTGCAACGGCCACGCTCGCACGTGTCGACGCGCGCGCGACAGTTTTCCCTGATTGCATGAAATGCATCGATGGCTCCGTCTGGGATGCCACGCCGCGATCGACCTGAGGCGTGGCGGCATTATTATAGCCCCGGCGACGGCTGCCTTCCGCGTCGACGCGGCAGTATGCGATCACAGTATCATTGGTCTGCGCGCGCTTCAGTTCGCCGTGGTGACGAGCCGCGTGCAGATATCGGTCCTCCCGTCATGACCAAGCCGCCGCCGCTTGCACCCAAAGATCTCGAAGACATCTCGAGACGCACGCTGGACAGCTACGTGCAGCGAGCGGAGAGCTTCTGGGAGGGCACGCGCAACCACGACGTGAGCGAGAACGTCGCGGCGCTGCTGGAGAGCATCGCGGCCCCGGCGCCGTTCACCCTGCTCGATTTCGGCTGCGGACCGGGGCGCGACCTGATCACATTCACTGAACTCGGTCACCATGCGATCGGTCTCGAGGCTGCGCCGCCGTTCGCCACGATGGCGCGCAAGCAAAGCGGATGCGAGGTCTGGGAACAGGACTTTCTCGCGCTCGACCTGCCGGCGGGCCGCTTCGATGGGGTCTTTGCCAACGCCTCGCTGTTCCATGTGCCTAAGCAGGAGTTGCCGCGCGTGCTGCGCGAACTGCATTGCACGCTGAAGCCCGGCGGTGTGCTGTTTAGCTCGAATCCGCACGGTGACGATGAGGAAGGGTGGAGCCGTGGACGCTTCGGCGCCTATCACCGGCAGGAAACGTGGCGCGCGTTCATGACCGGCGCTGGCTTCACCGAGATCCGGCACTACTATCGTCCCACCGGGCTGCCGCGCGAGCAGCAGCCGTGGCTCGCGACAGTGTGGCGACGCGTGTAGGACGCCGTAGGGCGGAGCAGGGGCCCCGCGCAGAGCGCGGGGATGCGACCCCGGAGGCGGAAGGGCTGGCGACACGAAAACGTTGAACAGATGCATCGTGTTCGGAGCCAGCGACGCCGTAGGGCGGAGCAAGGGCCCCACGTAGCGCGTGGGGATGCGACCCCGAAGGCTGAGAGATCGCCGACACGTGTAGCGACGTCAGCGATCACCGTACAAGGAGGCGACGGAAAAAATTCATCACAAATTGTATTGCGCAATCTGTACGGAAGGATAACAATGACGCCGTCATAGGTCGTGACGCTCCCCGGAAGGAATCATCATGCTCAGTTTCAATCGACGCGATCAGGCTGCCGATCTCAAGTCCCCCGGCAGAATTCCACTGAAGCCGTTGCAGGATAATTCGGACTCGCCGACGAGAACCGCGTCACCGGGGACGGTGACTCGTCCCGGCGTCGGCGCGCCCGGCGCTGCGCCTTTGCTGCACGATTCCGTGGTGTCGCCTGGCACCCGAGTGCCGGCAGCGCCAGCGACCGGCGCAGCGACGGCAGCGACCGCCGCGAAAGATGCGACCGGAAGCAAGCTCAGCGTCGGCGTCGATATCCGTCTGAAGGGCGTGGAGATTTCCAATTGCGATGCCCTGATCATCGAGGGGCAGGTCGAGGCGACGGTGCACAGCAAGAGCATGCAGATCGACAAGCCGGGTACGCTCAGTGGAACCGCGATCATCGACGTCGCCGAGATCCATGGCGAGTTCTCGGGCGAGCTGACGGCACGCACGCGACTGGTCGTGCACGGCACGGGGCGCGTTTCAGGCACGATTCGCTACGGCAAATTGATCGTCGCGGAGGGAGGCGAGCTGACGGGAGACGTGAAGCGCCTGGACGGCTCCGAGGACAAGGCTCAGGATATTCTTCCGGCGGGACGCGATTCACGCGCGTCCTGATCGAGAAACGCCGACGCCGCGATCAGGGGTCGGCGGCGCCATTCGATAAGTACGTCCATGGCCCGTCGATTGTTCCGTATCCCTGTCGCTGCGCTGGCGGTCGCGCTTTTGGCAGGCGCAAGTTACGGGGTCGAGGCGCAACCATGGCCGAGCAAGCCCGTCAGGATTGTCGTCCCGTTCGCGCCCGGCGGTGCCACCGACATCATCGGTCGCCTCGTCGCGCAGAGACTCGGCGATCGCATCGGGCAGCCGGTGGTCGTCGAGAACAAGCCCGGCGCGGGCACGACGATCGGCAATGCCGCGGTCGCCAAGGCGGCGCCCGATGGCTACACGCTGTTGTTTGCACCGACACCCTTCGTCATCACGCAGGCGCTGTATCCCAGCCTGCCCTACGATGCCGCGAAGGAATTTGCACCCGTTGCGCTGCTCGCGGTGTCGCCGTTCATCCTCGTCGTCAACGATGCGCTCCCGGCCAGGAACGTCGCCGAACTGGTTGCGCTGGCCAAGGCCAGGCCGGGAGCGCTGACCTTCTGTTCTGCGGGCAGTGGCTCGGTACCGCATCTTGCCGGCGAACTGTTCAAGCTCAACGCAAGGGTCGGCATCGTGCACGTGCCTTACAAGGGCGGAGGCCCGGCCATCACCGATCTCATCGGTGGTCAGGTCAACATGATGTTCGCGACGCCCATCGAAGTGATGCAGCACGTGCAGAGCGGCAAGTTGCGCGTTCTCGCGACGACCGCGTCGCGTCGGTTGCCGGCGTTGCCCAACGTGCCGACCGTTCTGGAGAGCGGCGTACCGGAGTTCGATGTCTACGCGTTCTTCGGCGTGCTGGCGCCGGCCGGAACACCGAAGGACATCATTGACCGGCTGGCTGTCGAACTGGAGCGAGTCATGGCCGATCCGGAAGTCGTGCAGCGCTTCGCGGAGCAGAGTGCGGAGCCCAGGGTGCTCGGGCCCGCCGCGTTCTCCACGTTTCTGCAGATAGAGCGCACCAAGTGGGCGGACGTAGTGAAACGATCGGGAGCTAAGCTGGATTGAGGCATGCCGATCGGGATGAGACCGGTCGACAGCATGTTGCAAGGTTTTGCAGGTTTCATAGCGGGCGCTTGTCCATACGCCTAGCCGTGACCGGCTGGCGACCACCCAACTAGCAGCGCGTACTGGCTAGGTCACGCGGACGCGCCTACCACGGCGTTCCGTTCAGGTCGGGCGCGTAGTTCGATTGTTCCGGTAGCCCCCCGGACATCTGCATAAGCGCCATTACCAGAATGCCGGCCGTTCCTCCGCCGACAAACGCAACCAACAGCCACCACATCGAAACCATAGGAACCCTCCACTCATCCGGTTTCGTACCGCCAGGATAATGACGTCCCGGCTACGCCCCACGGGCCTCCGCGCGATCCGGTAGGACCGAAGTTATCTGTCGCTCACAATGTGTGTCACCGCGCTTAAAAAAAAGTCCGATATCGCCCGGACCTCGAAACGCTGCATCTTTGATGTGCTTCAATCCCATGAGAGTGCGCCACCAGTTTGGTATTCAATGCCCCGGGTTTCAAAACGGCGCTTGTGGCGTCGGCCGCTCGCGTTCGCTCGCTTAACATTCGCGTGGCTCATGTTAGCCTCCTCCAGAAGCGCCTTTTTCGAAATGGGTGCTTCGGTCAGTCCCATGAGAGTGCGCCACCAGTTTGGTATTCAATGACCCGAGTTTCGAAAAAGTTCTTCTCCTTCTTCAAGTCGATCATTTCCGCCATCCACGGGAATGGATTGTCGGCCTTGTCGAACAGCGGATCGACGCCGATCTGCTGGCAGCGACGGTTGGCGATGAAGCGCAGGTATTCCTTGAACATGGTGGCGTTCAGCCCCAGCACACCGCGCGGCATGGTGTCCTCCGCGTAGGCGTACTCGAGGTCGACGCCCCTTTTCATCAGTTCGCGGATTTCCTCGCGGAATTCCGAAGTCCACAGGTGCGGGTTTTCCATCTTGATGGTGTTGACCAGGTCGATGCCGAAATTGCAGTGCATCGATTCGTCGCGCAGGATGTACTGGTACTGCTCGCTCGAGCCCATCATCTTGTTTTGCCGGCCCATCGCCAGGATCTGCACGAAACCGACGTAGAAGAACAATCCTTCCATGATGCAGGAGAATACGATCAGACTCTTCAGGAGCTGCTGGTCGTTCTCCATGGTGCCCGTCTTGAATGCCGGATCGGTCAGCACCTCGATGAACGGGATCAGGAACTCGTCCTTGTCGCGGATCGACTTGATCTCGTGGTAGGCGTTGAAGATCTCCGCCTCGTTCAGTCCCAGGCTTTCGACGATGTACTGGTAGGCGTGGGTATGGATGGCTTCTTCGAACGCCTGCCGCAGTAGGTACTGCCGGCATTCGGGCGCGGTGATATGGCGATAGGTGCCGAGCACGATGTTGTTGGCGGCGAGCGAATCCGCGGTGACAAAGAAGCCGAGGTTGCGCTTGACGATCAGCCGCTCGTCGTCGGTCAGGCCGGTGGGATTCTTCCACAGTTCGATGTCGCGCTGCATGTTGATCTCCTGCGGCATCCAGTGATTGGCGCACGCGGAGAGATACTTGTCCCAGGCCCACTTGTACTTGAAGGGAACGAGCTGGTTGACGTCGGACTGCGCGTTGATCACCCGCTTGTCTTCGGCGCGTACGCGGCGGAAACCATTCTGCAGCGCCTGCGACTCGGCATCGAGGTCGTGCACCGGCTCGCGGGACAGGATGCCGCCGGTAGTCTGCGCGCGGATCGTGTCCGGGGTCGGTGGCTGCAGCCTGGGCTGCGCCGACGGTGTCACGAAATCGTCTTCGAATGTCAGCATACTGTCCCTCATTGGGTCCTTGCCACTATCAAATGCAGTTCCTGTCCTGGCTCCACTTTCCTCGCACCGGCAACGATGTGCCGGGCGGGGTTTTCTTTGCCAGGACGACTTGCTAGTGCACCGCGTTCAGCCGCTCATAGAGGTAATCGGGTGCGAAATCGATGCCGTTGGACCACGCGATCGTCGCCAGGCCGTAGTCCAGATGAAACTCGGCAAAACGATCGCGATTGCGCAACGACTCGAATTCCTCGCCGTACAACTCATCCGCAAGATCCACGACACCCTTGCGTCCATCGTTGAATTCCAGCCACACCTTGTAATCACCCAGATACCGCGCATCTACCACATGACAGGGCACATACTCGTACTGAGCCATCGACCTTGCCTCCTCCCACGTTGGTTGCCGGAGCAGTGCTCATTCACCTCCACCGCAAATGACTGCGGCCTTGCTGCTCGCTCCGCGTACAACGCAACGGTTCCTGTCCGGGCTCGCGGGCGTCATGCTTCGCTGCTTCATCGATCCCTTATGCCTCTACAGCGGCGGGATTCGTAGCATCTGGCCCGGGTAAATCAAATCCGGGCTCTTCAACATCGGTTTGTTGGCCTCGAAGATCGCCGGGTACTTGTTGGCGTCTCCGTAATACTGCTTGGCGATCTTGGACAGCGTGTCGCCGCGCACCACGGTGTAGTACTGCGCCTCGGGCTGGCTCTGGTCGACGGTCATCTGGTCATTGACGCTCTCCACGCCGTGCACGTTGCCGGCGCAGAGGATGATTTTTTCCTTCGTCGCCTGGTCGTCGGCAATGCCGAAGACGCTGGCTACTGCGGTGGCGCCGTCGAAAGTCACCGTCAGGCCGGTCGCCTTGAGGCCCTGGCTGTTGATGTAGTCGAGAATCGCATCGCCGGCCGCGTCATTGGCCGCCTTGGCCTTTTCCACATCGGCCGGGTTGGCCTGCGCCTGCGCCATCGCGGCTTGCGCGTTGCCCTTGCTGAACAGCTTTTCTCCGGCTTCCTTGATGAAACTCAGTAATCCCATGTCGATCCTTGGCTAATTGCTTGCGCGCGGGCCGGATTGTGGCTACGGCCGTTCACTGTCGTTCGCTTAACGTTCACTGCGTTCACGTTAGCCTTCGCCGCAACCAGTCCTGCTCGGCGCGCCTACTGGCACGCCTCGCAGTCCGGGTTGTCAATCGAGCAGAATTTAGGCGGATCTGGCTCCTGCACCGAGTGCGCCGCGGCCCCCGCCCGCGGCGCGGCAGTCTTGCCCGACGCGCCACCGCCAATGCTGCCGCCGGACGAAGACACGGCGTTGAGCTCGCCGCCCTGGCCGGTGGATTTCTCGGCCGACGTCGCGGCGAGCGTGCGCAGGTAGTACGTGGTCTTGAGCCCGCGCACCCACGCCAGCTTGTAGACGTCGTCGAGCTTCTTGCCCGAAGCTCCGGACATGTAGATGTTCAGCGACTGCGCCTGGTCGATCCACTTCTGCCGACGCGCGCCGGCCTCGACGATCCATTTGGCATCGACCTCGAATGCCGTTGCGTACAACTGGCGCAGCGGCGCCGGTACGCGGTCGATCTTGGCCAGCGAGCCGTCGAAATACTTGAGGTCGGCGACCATCACCTCGTCCCACAGGTTCTGCGTCTTGAGTTCGGCCACCAGGTGCTCGTTGACGACGGTGAATTCGCCCGAAAGATTCGACTTGACGTAGATGTTCTGGTACTCGGGCTCGATCGATGCAGCGACGCCGACGATGTTGGAAATCGTCGCCGTGGGCGCGATGGCGACGCAATTGGAATTGCGCATGCCGTGCTCCTTGATGCGCGTGCGCAGCGCATTCCAATCCATGGTGACTGACTCGTCGATCTCGACGTAGCCGCCGCGCTCCTCGCGCAGCAGCTTCAGCGAATCCTGCGGCATGACACCGCGGTCCCACAGGCTGCCCTTGTACGTCGCGTAGCGGCCGCGCTCTTCGGCGAGTTCCGTCGACGCCCAGTACGCGTAGTAGCACACCGCCTCCATCGAGCGATCGGCGAAGTTCATCGCCTCGTCCGACGCGTACGGTGTGTGCCGCAGGTGCAGGCAATCCTGGAAGCCCATGATGCCCAGCCCCACCGGACGGTGCTTGAGGTTGGAGTTGCGCGCCTTGGCCACGGCGTAATAATTGATGTCGATCACGTTGTCGAGCATGCGCATCGCCGTCGTGATCGTGCACTTCAGTTTCTCGTGGTCGAGCTCCCAGCTGGCGTTCCCATTGGGCAACTGAGCCTTGCCGGTCTTCTTCATATGATTCAGAAGATTGACCGAACCGAGGTTGCAGACCGCGATTTCGCTGTCGCTGGTGTTGAGCGTGATCTCGGTGCAGAGGTTGGAGCTGTGCACGGTGCCCACGTGCATCTGGGGCGAGCGCACGTTGCACGCATCCTTGAACGTGATCCACGGATGCCCGGTCTCGAACAGCATCGACAGCATCTTGCGCCAGAGCTGCAGCGCCGGGACCTTCTTGAACAGCTTGAGCTCGCCGCGGGCGGCCTGGTCCTCGTAACGTGTGTAGGCCTCTTCGAACTTGCGGCCCCACTTGTCGTGCAGGTCCGGTACGTCCGAGGGGGAGAACAGCGTCCAGTCGCCGCCTTCCATCACCCGCTTCATGAACAGGTCGGGAATCCAGTTCGCGGTATTCATGTCGTGCGTGCGCCGCCGGTCGTCGCCCGTGTTCTTGCGCAACTCGAGGAATTCCTCGATGTCCAGATGCCACGTCTCCAGGTACGAGCACACGGCGCCCTTGCGCTTGCCGCCCTGGTTCACCGCCACCGCGGTGTCGTTGACCACCTTTAGGAACGGAACGACGCCCTGCGAGCGGCCGTTGGTGCCCTTGATGTGGCTGCCCAGCGCGCGTACGTTGGTCCAGTCGTTGCCCAGTCCGCCGGCGAACTTGGACAGCAGCGCGTTTTCCTTGATCGCCTCGTAGATGCCGTCGAGGTCGTCGGCCACCGTCGTCAGGTAGCACGACGAGAGCTGCGAGCGATGCGTGCCCGAGTTGAACAGGGTCGGCGTCGAGCTCATGAAGTCGAAGGTCGACAGCACGTTATAGAACTCGATGGCACGCGCTTCGCGGTTGACTTCGTTGAGCGCCAGGCCCATCGCGACGCGCATGAAAAAGGCCTGCGGCAGTTCGAAGCGGCGCCCGCCGACGTACTGGTCGACGAGGAAATAGCGGTCGTAGAGCGTCTGCAGTCCGAGGTAGCCGAACTGCATGTCGCGCGACGGCACCAGCGCGGCGCCGAGCGTCTTCAGGTCGTACTGCGACAACGATTCGTTGAGCAGTCCGATCTTGATGCCGTGCTTGATGAAGCGCGGAAAGTACTCGGCGTACTTGGTCGCCATGTCGGCGTGCGATGCCTCTTCGCCCATCGCCTCGAATCGCAGCGCGTCGAGCAGCAGGCGCGCGGTGACCTGACTGTACGCGGGGTCCTTTTCGATCAGCGTGCGCGCCGCGAGCACGACGCACTTGCGCACTTCTTCCATCGGTACGCCTTCGTACAGATCCTTGAGCGTCGCCTTGAGGATGCGTTCGGGATCGACGTCGGCCAGGCCCTCGCACGACGTCTTGACCAGCTCGGTTAGCCGCGCGATGTCGAGCGGCCGCTTGATGCCGTTGTCGACGACGTTGATGCCGAGCGAGTCGGTCTTGGTGACCTTCTTCTCGTGCGCGCGTTCCTGCGAGCGTTTTTCGCGATAGAGGACGTAGGCGCGCGCGACTTCGTGTTCGCCGCCGCGCATCAGCGCCAGCTCGACCTGGTCCTGGATTTCCTCGATATGGATGGCGCCGCCGTCGGGCTTGCGCTTCATCAGCGCGCCGACCACGACGTCGGTGAGCTGGGCCGTCAGCTCGCGCACGCGCGCCGACGCCGCGCTCTGGCCGCCGTTGACGGCGAGAAACGCCTTGGTGACCGCGATGGCGATTTTCGACGGCTCGAAGCCGACGACCGCGCCGTTGCGGCGGATCACCTTGTACTGCGCTAGTCGTGGATCAGTGTTCGCCGCGAGGGGCGCGTTCGGTTCGCCGGCCATGACGTTGCGCGGTGTTGCAGAGGTAGGTGTAGGGGTAGGGCTGGCGACTTGCATCGTTCATCTCCTGGCTAAATCTTATGGTTCTAGCTTGCTACCGCGTCGTCTGCCTGCATTGCGCAATTCCAGACCGGGCGCGGATTTCCGGGCGGCGGCAACGGATGGACCTGCACCCTTCCCGGGGCGCTCCGAGGCGGCTTACGGATTTCCCTTAGAAATCAAAACCTACTATATCTTGTGTTCAAGTGCTGAATCAACACTAATCATAGTAGCTCGTGTTCGGCGATGCAAGCGCTTTTTGATGCACAGAAAGGGGGTCCGAAAAGCGTCGGGAAATCAGCGAGGTAGAGGTCGATCCCGCATTGCTGCACCGCAAATCCACCGTGAATGCACCGAGTTGTCCACAGCGCCCATTCTTTATGCGAGGGGCAAGTCGGACGAATACGCTTGAAGCAGCACGACGCCTAGCGCGGAATGAGAAACAACCGCTGCTCCGCAATTGCGATGATCGTGTCGTCATGGGACCAGCCCTGCGCAGCCGAGCCGGTGAAGCTTCCGAACGCGGGCAGAATCGCCCGATGCGGCCCCAGTACGAAGCAGGGCAGTCGCTCGCGCTGCAGCCCGGCGCCGGCGATTCGCACAGCGGGATGCACGTGGCCGGCGAGTGCATAGCCGAACAATCCGCCGGCGCCCGCGCCGGGCGGCTCGTGGCACAGCAGAAACGGCGGCGCCGGTTCCGGTCCGCTGACCGTTCCGATCCGCCATGCCGCCGGCGGATCGCCGGCGCGGTCATCGTGATTGCCGCGTACCAGCGTGATCGCCAGCTCGCGGTGGTCGTCGCGCCAGGTGCCGACCGCGTGCTGGAGCGCGGCGGTGCGTCCGGCCGCGGCATGGATCAGGTCGCCCAGCACGACCAGTGCCTCTGCCCGGGTTGCCGCAACCAGTCGCGTCAACCGGGCAAGATTCGCCGCGGTGGCGCCTCCAGGCAGTGCGATACCTCCCGCGCGAAACGCCGCGGTCTTGCCCAGGTGCACGTCGGCGATGAACAGCGTGCGCCCCGCCGGCCAGAACAACGCTCGCTCGGCGTACAGCCACACGCGCTCGCCGGCGATGGACGCGTCCATGCGCTGCGCTGCGCGTCGTTCCTGCGCGCGCTGATTCACGACTGTCCGGGGACGAACATTTTCGACGGTGGCATTGCGTGACGCGCGGCAACGCTGCAACATGCAACCATCAATTGTAATTCACCAGCGGCGAGGTGGACCACGAGTCACCCGCGCGGGAGAGTCGCCATGCCGCGCTTCGATGCCAATCTTTCGTACCTGTTTAATGAGGTTGCGTTTCTCGATCGCTTCGGCGAAGCGGCGCAGGCCGGATTCAGTGCCGTGGAGTTTGCCTTCGGTTACGACTACCCGGTCGCGGAGATCGCGGCGCGGCTGGCCGGCAACGGCCTGAAGCAGGTGCTGATCAATGCGCCGCCCGGCGATTTGTCCAGTGGCGATCGCGGCCTCGCGTCCTGCCCGGGGCGCGAGCACGAGTTCAATGCGAGCATCGTCACCGCGCTGCGCTACGCGGAAGCACTGGCGAGTCCGCTGGTGCATGTCATGGCCGGGGTGCTGCCCGCTGACGCGGATCCCGAGCTCCGCGCCAGGCATCGCTCAACCTTCGTGCGCAACCTGCGGCTGGCCGCGCGCGAGGCGGCCGAGCAAGGCGTCACGCTGACCATCGAGCCGATCAATACGCGCGACGTGCCGGGCTATTTCCTGAATCGGCAGGACGAGGCGCACGCCATTCGCGAGGAAGTCGGCGCGGCGAACCTCAAGGTCCAGATGGACTTCTACCATGTGCAGATCGTCGAGGGCGACATCGCCGAGAAATTCCGGCGCTGGCAACCGCATGTCGGCCACGTGCAGATCGCCGGCGTGCCCGGGCGCCATGAACCCGACATCGGCGAAATCAATTACGCCTATCTGTTCCAACTGCTCGACGAGCTGCGGTACGACGGGTGGATCGGCTGCGAATATCGGCCGGCCAATGGTACGAGCGCCGGACTGGCGTGGCTGGACAAGCTGGAGTGGCGCGAGGCGAAGGACGAGGCGGCGAAGTAACGCTGCTGCTCGACGCTGCGGATCGATCCAGGCGGGACGCTCATTGCCTCCGACGAGAGAAAGCGAGTCCGGCGAGGGCGATTCCGAATAGCACGCAGGTGCCGGGTTCGGGTACCGAGATGCGGGCCACATGTACGCGATAGACTTCCACGCTGTCCAGTTCGACACCGGCCGTTGCGACGTACCCCGGCGCCAGACCGATGAATGCGAGCGTTCCGAAGTCTCCGGAGATGCCATCGGCGCTGCCGGAACGCAACAGATCAAACACCATCGTGTCCGTCGTGAACGCGAGCGAACTGAAGTCGACTGTCAACATGCCCGACAGGATCGCCAGCATTGCGTCGATGGCTCCGTACTCGGTTCCGCGCAAAAGTCCATCGATGCCGACCTGCAGTTCGGCATCGTCGCCGAAGGTCAGCAGTCCTCCAACACTGACCAAGCTGCGCTGCAACGACAGCTCACCACTCAGCAGCGTCAGGTCACCAATAATGTTGGCTGAGGCGTCCACCAGGCTCAACTCGGCAGTGGCGCCGGCACCAATGCCGGCTTCAACACTGTCGGCAGCAAGCGCGGCGTCGTGTAATGCCAATTGGCCAAGCGCCGAACCACCGGTCGTGGTCCCGAGCCGCAGATCTCCAACACGCAGCGTCCCGCCGCCGATGGCCAGGCTGCCTTGTGCCTGACCGCCGACGCCCGAGGTGCCGATGCTGAGCGAGCTGAGGCTGTTGGCGCCCATGGCCAGTGTGCCGACCGCAAGCGAGCCGTCGACGATGCCGCCAGTCGTCTGGCCGATTCCGAAGAAGCCCGGTGCCCCGGTGACCGACAGCGTGCCGGTGATGTTGGTGTGGCCCTGCGCCTGGTTGACCCGAAAGCCTCCGGGCGCGCCGGCGTCGGCAACCCGGTCCACCCCCACCGTCGTGCCGATGAAGGTACCGACACCGCCGGCCAGGGCAAGGTTACCGCCATTGAGCACGTTGAACGCGCCCGTGGATTGAATGCCGACGTGGGCCGGATCGCCGGTGGTGACATTGCCGACGATCCAGATACCGTTGACCGTGCCCGCATTGCCGCCGATGCTGAGCGACCCATCCGTCGTCGAACCGCGGCCCGCCTCGAACGTATCCCCGACAATGATGCTGCTGTTGACCGTGAGCGCATTGCCAACCGTCATCGTGCCGCTGGCGCTGGCGGTGCCGGTGGTGTTACTCAGCACCGCGACCTGGATTGAACCCGTGCTCGACGCCCCTGCGGCTGCGCCGCCGACGAGGCTGCCCTGGGCGACGGAACCCGCAGCGATGGTCCCGAACAGCGTGCCGACGTTGTAGCCGGTGAATCCGGAGACGCCACCCGCGGCGTTGACCGAACCGATGGCGCTCACCAGTTCGCCTGCGCTGCTCGAGCCGGTACCTACGTTGAGCCCGCCGCCGTTGTTGCCGAGCAATTTGCCCCCGCCACCGAGCGTGACGCTGCCTTGTGCAGTGCCGCCCGTGGTGTTGCCTACTGCCATGAAACCAGCGCGCAGATCGCCGCTGCCGGCGCTGAAGTTGCCCTGCGCCTCACCGCCGCTCGACGAGGTACCGATGTTGAGCGAGTTGAAGGTGTTGGCGCCCATGGCCAGTGTGCCGACCGCAAGCGAGCCGTCGACGATGCCGCCAGTCGTCTGGCCGATTCCGAAGAAGCCCGGTGCCCCGGTGACCGACAGCGTGCCGGTGATGTTGGTGTGGCCCTGCGCCTGGTTGACCCGAAAGCCTCCGGGCGCGCCGGCGTCGGCAACCCGGTCCACCCCCACCGTCGTGCCGATGAAGGTACCGACACCGCCGGCCAGGGCAAGGTTACCGCCATTGAGCACGTTGAACGCGCCCGTGGATTGAATGCCGACGTGGGCCGGATCGCCGGTGGTGACATTGCCGACGATCCAGATACCGTTGACCGTGCCCGCATTGCCGCCGATGCTGAGCGACCCATCCGTCGTCGAACCGCGGGCCGCCTCGAACGTATCCCCGACAATGATGCTGCTGTTGACCGTGAGCGCATTGCCAACCGTCATCGTGCCGCTGGCGCTGGCGGTGCCGGTGGTGTTACTCAGCACCGCGACCTGGATTGAACCCGTGCTCGACGCCCCTGCGGCTGCGCCGCCGACGAGGCTGCCCTGGGCGACGGAATCCGCAGCGATGGTCCCGAACAGCGTGCCGACGTTGTAGCCGGTGAACCCGGAGACGCCGCCCGCGGCGTTGACCGAACCGATAGCGCTCACCAGTTCGCCCGCGCTGGCCGAGCCGGTGCCGATGCTGAGCCCGCCGCCGTCGTTGCCGAGCAATTTGCCGCCACCGCCGAGCGTGACGCTGCCTTGCGCGGCGCCGCCGGTGGTGTTGCCCACCGCCATGAAACCAGCGTTGCGCAGATCACCGCTGCCGGCGCTGAAGCTGGCTTGTGCCTGACCGCCGACGCCCGAGGTGCCGATGCTGAGCGAGCTGAAGCTGTTGGCGCCCATGGCCAACGCACCGACCGTCAGCGCGCCATCGACGATGCCGCCCTGCGTGACGCCGATACCGGTGAAGCCCGGTGCCCCGGTGACAGAGAGCGTACCGGTGACGTTGGCCTGGCCATGCGCCTGGTTGACACGAAATCCCCCGGGGACGCCGGCGTCGGCAATCCGGTCCACACCCACCGTGGTGCCGATGAAGGTTCCGCTGCCGCCAACCAAGGCAAGGTCGCCGCCGTTGAGCACGCTGAACGAGCCCGTGGATTGGCTGCCGACGTGGGCCGGATCGCCGCTGGTGACGTTGCCCACGATCCAGAGCCCGTTGACCGTGCCTGCATTGCCACCGATGCTGAGCGATCCGTTCGCCGTCGAGCCGCGCGCCGCCTCGAACATCTGGCCGACCGCGACGATACCGTTATTGACCGTGAAAGCACCGGCAGACGACACCTGACCGGATACGCTCGCTGCAACCGTGTTGGAACCCATCGACCCGACGAGCATCTGTCCGGCTTGCCCACCCGCGCCGCTGATCGAAAGCGCGCCCTGCGCAAAGCTTCCGCCGGAAAACAGCGTGCCGACCTCGACTCCTCCGGACACCAGTATGGCGGTGCCGACGCTCTGCACTGTTCCGCGCCCGTTGCCTTGCGCCGCAGTGCCGATGATCAGGCTGCCAAGCAGCGGCGTCGCGGGGATACCGGTGAGCGTTGCCGTGCCACCGTTGCTGATCAGCACACTGCCGCCTGCCGCAGGGACGGTTGCCGGGTTCCAATTGAGGGCGTCGAACCAGCTGCCGGTACCGGGATTGACCCACTGCTGGCCAGACGTTGGCTGAGCGAATGCCGCTACGCCCAATGCGCATGCCAGAACCGTTCCCCTGGGGTGTTTGAATCTTCGAAGCTGTTTCATGGCCATGAGTTGACTCGCAGCGCAAGGTTTACGAAATGTGGCAAGCGTCAGCAAGAACTACACCGCAAGTTTTTTCCATCGGTTTAACAATGGCTTGGTGTCAACGGTGCACGAAAACTCAAAGTCGACGGACCGAAAGTGTAAATTTTCCCGTCGTAGACATCGGCGTACGCGAGTCGAGGGTGTTCCCGTGCGCGAACACGCTTCAGGATCGCGAGATCGGCGCGCAAATGTTCGCGGCGATACGCAAATCCAGCGGGCTGGAGCATTAGCTGTCGATGACAACGTGGCTGAATTTCCGCGCGAATGGGCCATCAAGATAATGCAGCGACTTTTCTGGACACCTCGCAATCGACGCGCAGCCTGTTCGCTTATTTGCCCATCTGAATGAACGCGTTGCGAATGGGATCGATCGGGATCTGCATCACACCACCATACGGTTGATTCAGCTCCAGGATGAGGAAGATCGCGCCCGCGACACAGACCGCGCCGAGGAAGAGGGCGGTAACGACGGTCGGGTTCGGGCGTGCAAGGAGGCCGAAGCCGAGGAACAGGACCGTCAGCCAGAACACGAGCACCACGAGGAAAGGCCAGGAAAGCGAGCCCCGCGCCTGTTCGTTCAGGAGCAACCGGGTATCCGCCAACCCCGAAAGATTCTATGGTTTGTGTCAATGGGTTCGTAGGACGGGATTGGTGAGACGCGCCGGATCGAATTCCGTTTTGTAGGTGTAGATCGACCAGGCGGTACGGGCGATGCGCCGAGCGATGATGACGAGGGATGCAGTGGTGGATAGGCCCTTCGCCCGGTAGTGCTCGTAGAGTGGCCGCCATACCTTCGTCTTGACTGCCGATAGCGCCGCCAGGTAGAGCAGCCGGCGCAGTTCGGCCGGTCCGCGTTTGGACAGGCGCCGTTTGCCACGATGCTGTCCGGAGTCATCCGGTCGGGGATCCAGGCCGGTGAAGGCGACGAACGCATCTGCGTTCTTTACGGGCACCCGCTCGAGGGTGTTGACCAGCGCGGTGCCGACGACCGGGCCGACGCCGGTGATCGTGCACAACCGCGTGAAGTTCTGTTGGCGCTCAGGACTGGCTTCGATCAACACCTTGACTCTCAGGTCGATACGGGCGATGAGCTGATTGAAGCGCGTTCTCAATACCTTGAGCTCGTCGGTGAATCCACCCAAGTCATGCAGCGACATGGCGACTGCTTCGCGCAGGCAGATGAGCGTGGCTCGGCGTTTGATCAGTCGATCAATCTCGCGTTGCTGCGGCGTGGGCGGGATCCAGGCGTGCAGCCTGGTGTGTTCGCGGGCGATCATGCGCGCGATGAGCTCGGCATCCACCCGATCGGTCTTGCCCCGCAGCCCAACGGCCTTGGCATAGTGGCGGGTATCCTTGGGATTGAGTAGGAAGACCAGAAAGCCGAGCTGGTGGGCGACCGCAGCGAACAACTCGTGATAGGTGCCGGTGGATTCCACGCCGATGCGGCTGCCCGCCGGCAACTCCTTGAGAAAGGCCAGCACCGCCGTGCGCTGATTGGCCACCTCGCGCACGGGGAAGCTTGCTTCAGAACACGCCACCACGATCGCGTCCTTGGCAACATCGGCGCCGATATTGAGCACTGCGGACGGGGTTTGCATGATGTGCCTCCGTTGACTAAGCTAAACGGTGCTGGGGTGGAACACACCTGCGTGAGCTTGCGTTCAAATCGGCGGTCGTAGCCGCTAGATTCCTCATCGACGCTGGCGGTGTGGGTGAGGGGATTCTTTCGGAGTCTGTCTCTCGAGAGAGAGCAGATGCAGTCACTGGCCCCTCCACCCCGGCTTCTTCACTGTTTCAGAAGCAAGCCGAAAACACCATACAAGCTTGCGTTCAAATCGGCGGTCGTAGCCGCTAGATTCCTCATCGACGCTGGCGGTGTGGGTGAGGGGATTCTTTCGGAGTCTGTCTCTCGAGAGAGAGCAGATGCAGCCGTTGGCCCCTCCACCCCGGCTTCTTCACTGTTTCAGAAGCAAGCCGAAAACACCATACAAGCAGCCGCAGCGCCTGACCTTGCATGTATGTCTGCGCGTCCGTCTTGGGTGACAGATTCGTGACCTTGTCGATGAGTTCGACGGCCGCCTTCTGCGCCTGCAGCGGCTTGTTGGTTGCGACCCCGGCACCGTTGTTCGTCGAGGCATAGGCGATTTCCGCGGCGACGATGCCGTGCAGAAGCTTGCGCGCGTCGGCCGCATCCGCCCCGAAGTGTTCGAGCGCCCGATCGAGCTGGAACAGATGAACACCGATCTGCTGGACCTCCGCACCTTGCGCTTCGAAGGAGCGATGCGCAGACGAAATGAGCAGGCCGAGGACGAGCGCCGCCACGGTCGCGATCAAGCCCATCACCAGTTACGACGTCCCTGGAGCGCGCGTCGAGATGGTGTTCGGGTAATCTGCCGTGCAGGACGAGTCCCGTCAACGCACTTAGGAATGTGCACGCGAAAACGATCGCGGCGACAACGATCGAACTCATGCGAGGCAACCTCGAATCAATTTGGCGCGCAGCGGGGCATCGGCAAGTGAAGTTTAGCGAAAACGTCGCAGCCCGAACAATGGTGGCACGCGCTCCCGGGCGAGCGAATCGCGTCCCCTTGCTACGCGGGAATCAGCGCCCTTATGGCGGGTTGAAGCGCGTCGGCGCACTGTCTACACTTGCATCGGGTTGCGCCGCGCAACAGTGTGCAGTGGCGCATCGTGACGACGTATCCGGGGAGAACGGGCTATGGAGCGAGGGGCGGCAACGCGCGGCAAGGTCGCCAAGGCAATTGCGGGCGCTGACGATATCGAGATCAAGGCCACAGTTCCTCATCACCAGATCAAGCAGGCACTGGCGCGCTTCAGCCTCACCGAGAGCAACGACGAGGAACGCTACATCTATTTCTTCGACACGCCCAAGCTCGACCTGCTTGGCGCCGGCATCATTACACGGGCCCGCCGGGTCGTCGGTGATGACCACGACTGTACGGTGAAATTCCGGCCGGTTAATCCGGCGGATGTGGGCAAGAAGTGGCGCCGGTACCCGTACTTCAAGATCGAGGCGGACGCGAGCGAGACGTCGCTGGTCAAGTCGGCGTCGTTCTCGATGCCTGTCGCCAAAGGGCATATCAAGCGCGTCGCGGTGGGCAAGAAGGCGATTTCGGAGATCTTTACCTTGGAGCAGGAGCGATTCCTGGAGTCGATCGCCGGCCGCAAGATCGATTTTGCAAGCCTGGTCGTGCTCGGGCCGTTGCTCGCCCAACGCTGGAAGTTCGAGGATCCGGCTTGTCCCTGGGCGATTACCGCCGAGCTATGGACGCGCGGGGACAAGAAGCAGTTGATGGAACTCTCGATCAAGGCGCCTTCGGTGCAGGCAGCGGCCGCGGTGGGGGGCTTCATGGCCTTTCTGGCCGAGGTCGGCGCCGAGCGCGACAAGAGCCAGCAGACCAAGACGCGTTGGGCGCTCGACTATTACATCGGGAAACTGCCCGCTCCGCCGACGCGCAAGGCGGCTGCCGACAAAGCCGCGATCAGGAAGACGCTAAAACAACCGGCGCGCAGCGCTTCCCGGGGCAAGACCCGACACCGGCAGGCGCGCAAGCGCGCGTAGCGCGAGCGTGGGCGAATAAATTCTCGTCTATAGCGCCACGCTCATCCCGCCGTCGATGACGAACATCTGGCCGGTGATGTAGTTCGACCCGGCCGATGCGAGGAATACCGCGAGGCCTGCGAGCTCGTCGGGCTGGCCCCAGCGAGCCGCCGGCGTGCGCTTGCACACCCACGCATTGAATTCGGCGTTGTCGATCAGCGGCCGATTCATTTCGGTCGCGAAGTAGCCGGGTGCGATGGCGTTGACCTGGATGTTGTGCTGCGCGAGTTCGACCGCCATGCCGCGCGTGAGCTGGCGTACGCCGCCCTTCGCCGCGGTGTAGGGCACGACGGTCGGGCGCGCCAGTTCGCTCATCAGCGATGCGACATGCACGATCTTGCCGTGCTTGCGCTCGATCATTCCGCGCAGCACCGCCTGCGACACGATGAACGGCGCGGTCAGATTGGTCGCGATGATTTCGTTCCACTGCTCCAGCGGAAATTCGGCGAAGGCGCCGCGGCGCTGGATGCCGGCGTTGTTGAACAGGATGTCGATGTGACCGCGTTCGCCTTCGATCGCCGCGACGCCCTTTCGAATCGCATCGCCGTCGGTCACGTCGAACACAGACGCAGACGCGGACAGCTTCAGCGCCTGCAGCTTGCCGGCGGCTGCATCGAGCAGGTCCTTCTTGCGTCCGTTGAGGACGACGTGGGCGCCGGCGCGAGCCAGGCCCTGTGCGATCGCGAAGCCAAGCCCGCGATATGCGCCCGTGACGAGCGCGACTTTGCCGCTAAGATCGAACACGGAGTCAGCCATGGCAACGCCCTGCGATGTCGGTGAGCGGTGGATTATTGCACGCTGCTTGCATGTTCCGTCGCTACGCGATCGACTGCGTATCCGCGTCGATCGGCAGAGCGTGTCCCGAGATGTTGGCACCGAGCGGAGAGGCGAGGAACACGATGGCGCTGGCGATGTCGTCGGCCGATACGAGGCGCCGCAGCGAGGTCTTCGCCAATGCGTCCTTGCGCACCACATCGACCGGCAGGTTGCGCGCCGCCGCCCGGTTCGCGAATACCGCGTCGATGCGTGGCCCCGCGACCGAGCCGGGGCAGATCGCGTTGACGCGTACGCCGTGCGGACCGAGTTCGATGGACAGCGACTTGGTCAGTCCGATGACGCCCCATTTCGACGCCGCGTAGGGCGTGCGCAATGGAAAGCCGAAGCGGCCTGCCGCCGACGACAGGTTGGCCATGCTGGCATTGCCGCTCGCCTTCAGCAGCGGGATCGCGTGCTGCGCGCACAGGAACTGGCCGGTGAGATTGACCGCGAGCGTCCGCTGCCAGTCGGCGAGTTGCACCGCTTCGCAGGCTGCAGTGGGGCCCGCGATGCCGGCGTTGTTGACCAGCGCATCGAGCCCGCCGAGCGCGGCGGTGGCGCTGTCGAACAGCCGCGCGACGGCCGCCGGATCGGCGACATCGCAGACCACTTGCTGCAATGCCGGATCGCTGCCGCCCACCGCATGCAACGCGGCGGTATCGACGTCGCAGATGAACACTCGCGCACCTTCGCGCGAGAACGCGCGTGCCGTAGCGAGGCCGATGCCGGAGGCGCCGGCAGTCACCAGCACGCGCAGTCCCTGGATGTCGAGATCCATCGTCAATCCTCCTTTGGCCCGATCGCAGAATAGGAAACTGGACAGCGAGCGGTCCGCTGGATTATAAGTGCCTTCGAAGTTGCACGCGTCCCAACGGCCATCCAGAGCCGGCGGCCGCGTGCGTCCCGCCATCCACAGGAGGAGTCATGGATCTATCGTCGGTCAGCCGTCGTCGTCGCCGTTTGCTCAAGACCGTAGGGGCCGCCGCGGCGCTCGGCAGCCTGGGGTTCCCCGCCATCGTCCGCAGCCAGGCCGACACCGTGCGCATCGGGCACCTGACGCCACGCACCGGTAACCTCGGGACACTCGGCGAATACGCGGTGATGGGGGTCAACCTCGCAGTGGAAGAAATCAACGCGGCAGGCGGCATCAATGGGCGCAAGATCGAGCTGATCGCCGAGGACAGCGTCAACCCGCAGACCGCGTCGACCAAGGCCGAGCGGCTGATCGAGCGTGACAAATGTGTCGCCATCATCGGCGAGATCAGTTCGGCGTCGGGCCTTGCGATCGCGCAGGTCGCCCAGCGCAATCGCATCCTGTTCTTCAACACCGGCTGCAACTCCGACGAATTGCGCGGCAAGTCCTGCAACCGTTACATGTTTCATACGGAGGCGGCCAACAGCATGTACGTCGCCGCCGAGGGCCATGCGCTGTTGCGTGCCGGCATGGTGAAGGGCAAGAAATGGTACAGCCTGACGGCAGACTATGCTTTCGGCCACGACCTGTTGCGGGTCGCCAAGCGCTTCATGGCGGCGAACGGCGGCGACTTCGCGGCCGACGAACTGGTACCGACCGACGTCGCCGACTTCTCGCCGTATCTGCTGAAAATCCGCAACGCCAAGCCCGACATGGTCGTTTCCAATCTCGCCGGCAATCAGATCGGCAATTTCATGAAGCAGTACCTCGAGTTCGGGCTGCCGTTTCCGGTGGCGGGATTCGGCTTCGACACCGCGGTCGCCTGGGGTGTCGGCAAGGGCAATGTGCTGGGCACTTGGCCGCTGGTCTGGGATTCGCAGGTGAAGACGCCGTCGTCGCAACGCTTCGTCGAAGCCTTCGTCAAGAAGTACGGCAAGCCGCCGGAAAACCAGGCGTGGGGCGACTACCTGTCGACCAAACACGTGGCTCAGGCGATGAACGCCATCAAGAGCACGGATTCGACCAAGGTCGTCGAACATCTCGAGAAGGGCGCCAAATTCGACATCCTGAAGACGCGCGAGGGCTACTACCGCGACTGGGACCATCAACTGATGCAGCAGATGTACACGCTGACCTTCAAGCCGGCGGACCAGGTCAAGGATCGTTGGGATCTGTTCACGCTGTCGGAAGCGGTCCCCGCCGCCGACCAGAGTCTGGAAGTCCTGGCGCCGACGAAGACCGAGAACAACTGTACGATGCCGGCGTGACGCACGCTGCGGTGAGCGCGCGTGCCGCGCGCTCACCGCTCTGGTCACCATGCTGATCCAGATCCTCGAGCAGGTTCTCAACGGCCTGCTCGCCGGCGCCTACTACCTGCTGATCGCGCTCGGCCTGACGTTGATCTTTTCGCTGGGCGGGCTGGTCAATCTCGCGCACGGCGCGTTCTACGCCTTGGGTGCCTATTTCGCGGTCAAGATCGCGGATACGTTCGGCTTTGGCACGGCATTCGTGCTCTCGCCGATTGCCGTCGCGCTGATCGGCATCGTCATCGAACGCTTCCTGTTTCGCCGCTTCTATCGCGAGGACCCCGCGCTGGGGCTGCTGATGACCTTCGGCCTGGCCATGGTTGCCGAGCAATCGTTGCGCTGGATCTTCGGCGCGGCGCCGATTCCGTTCTCGATACCGCCGGTGCTGAAGGGCCAGGTGCTGATCGGCGATTTCATCTATTCGAAATACCGGCTGCTGATGCTTGCAGTCGCCGCCGCCGCCGTCGGCGGACTCTGGCTCCTGCTGCAGCGCACGCCGTTCGGCCGCGTGGTGCGTGCCGGGGTGCAGAACCCGGACATGGTGGCGGCACTCGGCATCTCGTTGGCGCCGTACATGGCGAGCGTGGTGGCGCTCGCGGTCGCACTGGCGGCGCTGGCCGGCGTATTGCTTGCGCCCATCGCCGGCGTGCATCCGGCGATGGGCGCAGAAATACTCACTGCCTCGTTCGTCGTGGTGGTGATCGGCGGGCTCGGCTCGTTCTGGGGCGTCGTCTGGGCCGCGCTGATCGTCGGCGTCGTGCGCGGACTGACCGTCTACTTCTTCCCGCCGGCCGCCGATGCGTCGATGTACCTGCTCATGCTGCTGGTGCTGCTGTTCCGCCCGCGCGGCCTGTTCGGCGAACGGATTCAGCGCTTCGAATGAACGCGCTGCGCTCGCCGTTGAACGTTGCCGGGCTCGGATTGTGGAGCGAGCGCAGCGAAAGGCTCGAATGAAGTCCGCGTTGCGATCACCGACGTTGCTCGCTGCGCTCGCGTGCGCCGTACTGCCGTTCCTCCTGTTGGCCGGAGGGCTCACACTGACCAGTGCGACCGACGTCGTCATTTTCGCGGTCGCCTGCATGGCGCTCAATCTGCTGGTCGGGCATACCGGGCTGGTGTCTTTCGGGCACGGCGCCTGGTTTGGCCTCGGCGCCTACGCGGCGGCACTCGCGCAGCGGCACTGGTTTCCGGGGTCGATGGTGTGGCCTGCCCTGTTCGCGCTCGCTTTCCTGCTGGTCGCTTCGGTGCTGGTGGGATTCCTCGTGCTGCGCCGGCGGGGCGTGTATTTTTCGCTGCTCACGCTGGCGTTCTCGGCGCTGACGTACGCGGTCGCGTTTCGCTGGACCGCGTTCACCGGTGGCGAGAACGGGCTCGGTGGGGTGACGCGTGCGGTCTGGTTCGGTGTCGATCTGGAGAACCCGTGGCTCTACTACGGGCTCGTCTGCCTGCTCGGCCTCGTTGCAGTTTATGTACTTGCGCGTCTGCACGGCTCGCCGATCGGCAGCGTATTGCTCGCCATCCGCGAGAACGAGCAGCGCGCGCAGTTCGTCGGCTATCCGACGCTGCGCTACAAGCAGATCGCCTACGTCATTTCGGCGACGTTGACCGGGTTTGCCGGGGTGCTGTTCGCATTCCACCATCGTTTCGCGTCGGCCGACCCGACATCGATTTCGTCTTCGGGTGAGTTGCTGGCGATGGTGATCATCGGCGGCATGAAGAGCCTGCTCGGACCGGCGCTCGGCGCCCTGTTCTACATATTATTTCGGGAATACCTGTCGATCTGGACGCCGAACTGGCTGCTGTTCTTCGGGCTGCTATTCGTGGGCTTCGTCGTGTTCTCGCCGACGGGACTGGTCGGCGTCTGGCGCCGGATCACCGCGCCGCTACGCCGGCAATCGATCGAGGCCGCGGCGATGGCGGGACGCAACATCGTCACCGGGCTCACCTTGCCGTCTTTCCTGAGGCCGGTGGAATCGGCGCCGGGACCGGTGCTCGAAGCACGCGGCCTGGCCAAATCCTTCGGCGGCACGCACGCCGTGGATAACGTCAGCATCGTCGTCGCGGACCGAACGCTGCATGCGCTGATCGGACCCAACGGCGCCGGCAAGACCACGCTGTTCAACCTGGTGTCGGGACTGTACCAGCCCGACCGAGGCCAGGTGCTGCTTGGCGGCAGCGACGTCACCGGTGATCCGCCAAGCCGCGTCGTCGCGGCAGGACTGGCGCGCTCGTTCCAGATCACCAACCTGTTTCCGGCGTTATCCGTCGAGGAGAATCTGCGTCTGGCTGTCCAGGCGCGCGATGCGAGCCGCTTCGACGGCTGGACCGGCGTGACGGCGATCCCGTCGGTCACGACGCGAACCGCCGAGCTGATCGGTTTCCTGGGACTGACCGGCATGGGGCAGGCCGACGCCGGCGCGCTGTCCTACGGCGGACAGCGCCTGCTCGACATGGGCCTCGCGCTGGCGTCTGCGCCGCGCGTGCTGTTGCTCGACGAGCCGCTGGCCGGTCTGGCCGCAGCCGAACGCGAGCGCGTGGCCAACTTGATCAAGCACGTTTCGCGCGACATCCCGATCCTGTTGGTCGAGCACGACATCGACCGGGTGTTCGCATTGGCGGACCGCGTGACCGTCATGAACGAGGGTAGGGTCCTGGTCGATGGTACGGCCGAGGACGCGCGCACCAGCAGCGCGGTGCGCGAGGTGTACATCGGTGGCGGCGCCGCCGCGCGCACGGCGGCGGTGCGCGACGACGCAACGGCGCTGCGTCCGCCATTGTTGACGCTGGATGCTGTCGATGCGTATTACGGCAAGAGTCACATCGTTCAAGGCGCCTCGCTCGCACTGCGCGAGCGCGAGTTCGTCGCGCTGCTCGGCCGCAACGGTGCCGGCAAGTCGACGTTGCTCAAGACGATCATCGGCATCGTGCGCGCCGGTGGCGGCAGCATCACCCTCGGCGAAGATGAGCTGACGACGCTGCCGGCGGCGACGATCGCGCGCCTCGGCATCGGTTACGTGCCGCAGGGGCGCGGCCTGTTTGCCGGCATGAGCGTGCGCGACAACTTCGAGCTCGGGCGGCTCAAGCGCCGCTCGGGGACCGGGACCGCATGGAACGACGAGCGTATTCTCGACTTCTTCCCGCGGCTCAAGTCCCGCCTCGACACGCCGGCGGATTTCCTGTCGGGCGGCGAGCAGCAGATGGTCGCGGTCGCGCGCGCGCTGTCCGGCCACGTCCGCGTGCTGCTGCTCGACGAGCCCTTCGAAGGGCTGGCGCCGGCCGTCGTCGACGAGTTGTTCGACGCGTTCGACAAGCTGCGCAATGAGGTGTCGATGGTGATCGTCGAGCATAATCTCGACCTGGTGCTGGCGCTTGCCGACCGCGCGTACGTGCTCGAACGCGGCAGTGTGGTTTACGAAGGCCGGGCGTTGGCATTGCGCGATGATCTCGAGCTGCGGCGCAGCGTGTTGTGGATGTAAGGACAACTGCGGGAGTGAGGACAACTATGGATGCAAAGGAATGACCAAGACTGTTGCGGTAATCGGCGCCGGACTTATCGGCCGCGCGTGGGCAATGGTGTTCGCGCGCGCGGGCTGGCACGCCCGCCTTTATGACAACAGCGGGGCGCAGCTCGACGCAGCGCGCGGATTCATCGCGGACAGCCTGGACGAACAGGCGGCCTACGGACTCGCGGCCGACCCGGCCGCCGCGCTGGCGCGCATCGAATACGTCAGCGAGCTTTCCGCGAGCGTTGCCGGCGTCGACTGGGTGCAGGAAAATCTGCCGGAGGTCGTGGAACTCAAGCGCGAGGTGTTCACGGCGCTCGACACCCACGCGCCGCCGGACGCCGTGCTGGCCAGCTCGACCTCGGCCATCCCCGCGTCGCGCTTCACCGAGGCGCTGAAGGGCCGCGCGCGGTGCCTGGTCGCGCACCCGGTGAACCCGCCGCACCTGGTGCCGATCGTCGAGCTCTGCGGTTCGCCTTGGACGGCGGCCACGACGATCGCGCGGGCGCAGGTCGTCTACAGCGATATCGGGCAGGTGCCGATCGTCGTTCGCCGCGAACTCGACGGCTTCATCCTCAACCGGCTCCAGGGCGCGCTGCTGAGCGAAGCGATGCGGCTAGTCGGCGAAGGCTACGTTTCGCCGGAGGACCTCGACAAGACCGTGCGCGACGGGCTGGGGCTGCGCTGGGCCTTCATCGGACCGTTCGCGACGATCGAGCTCAACGCGCCGGGTGGCGTGGTTGACTATTGCGCGCGCTACAGCGGATTCTATCGCCGTGTCGCGGCCGACCCGGCACCGCCTGCGGTATGGGAAGCCGCCAACGCTGCGGTCGTCGGCGAGGCGCTGGGAACGGCACGCTCGGCCGCCGAGCTGGAAGCGCGCACCCGCTGGCGCGATCGCCGCCTGATGGCGCTCGTCGCGCACAAGAGACAGCAGACCGAATTCAAATAGCGGAGGAAAGCATGACCGCAAGCCGTAGTGTCATCATCACCTGTGCCGTCACCGGCTCGATTCACACGCCGTCGATGTCGCCGCACATCCCGATCACACCGCAGGAGATTGCGGACGCCGCGGTCGGCGCGGCGGAAGCCGGTGCGGCCATCGTGCACCTGCATGCGCGCGATCCGGTGGATGGCCATCCGACGCAGGATCCGAAATATTTTCGCGAGTTCGCCGCCGACATCGCGCGGCGCAGCGACGTCGTGATCAACTTCACCACCGGCGGCGCGGCGACGATGAGCATCGACGAGCGGCTGCAGCCGGCGCTGCAGCTCAAGCCGGAAGTGGCGTCGCTGAACATGGGATCGATGAACTTCGGCCTCTACCCGATGCTCAAGCGCTTCCGCGAATTCCGCTTCGACTGGGAGCGCCCGTACCTGGCGGGCTCGGAGGACCGGATCTTCAAGAACACCTTCAAGGACATCGCCTACATTCTCACCTCGTGCGCCGACAACGGCACGCGTTTCGAGATCGAGTGCTACGACATCGGCCACCTCTACACGGCGGCGCACTTCCTCGATCGTGAATTGGTCAAGCCGCCGCTGTTCATCCAGAGCGTGTTCGGGATTCTCGGCGGGATTGGTGCGCATCCGGACGACGTCGCACACATGAAGCGCACGGCAGACCGCTTGTTCGGCAACCAGTATCGATGGAGCGTGCTCGGCGCGGGACGCAACCAGTTGCCGGTCGCGACGATGTCGGTGGAGATGGGCGGCAACGTTCGCGTCGGGCTCGAGGACAGCCTCTGGATCGGTCCCGGCAAGCTGGCGGAATCGAACGCGGCGCAGGTTCGCGCCGCGCGGGCGATCATCGAAAGCATGGGGCATACTGTCGCGAGTCCCGACGATGCGCGGCGCATCCTGTCCCTCAAAGGGCGAGTGTCATTCACCGCCGCCGGCGCGTAGCCGGTCGAAGAGCACGGCGATGATGATGAAGCTGCCGACGAAGGTGCCCTGCCAAAACGTGCTGATGCCGAGCAGGATCAGGCTGTTGCGGATGACTTCGATCAGCGCGGCGCCCACCACGGCGCCGAACGCGGTGCCGACACCGCCCATCAGATTGGCGCCTCCGATCACCGACGCGGCAATCACCGACAACTCCATGCCCTGCCCGAGGCTTGTGGTGATGGTACCAAGCCAGCCGACCTCAAGGATGCCGGCGATGCCGGCGCACAGGCTGCAAAACATGTAGACGCTGACCTTGACCAGCTTGACTGGCACGCCGGTCACGGTCGCGGCGCGCTCGTTGCCGCCGATGGCGAACAGGTACCGTCCCCATCGCGTCCAGCGAAACGAGAAACCGGCGATCAACAACAATGCGAGCAGGAAGATCACCGGATTTGGCACCCGGATTGGGTCGACTAAGGGTAGCGCCAGCGAGATGAATCCACCGCCAAGAGTCAGCAGTTGAGCCTGATCGGGCCCGAATTGGTAGACCATGCGGTTATCGGACAGCACCATGGCCAGGCTGCGCGCGATCGACAGCATGCCCAGCGTAACGACGAACGGCGGCACGCCGACGTACGCGATCATGATGCCATTCAACGCACCGACCAGCAGCGACGTTCCGAGTGCGAGCGGAATCGCCACCCAGATGGGTAGGCCCGCGTTCATCGTCATACCGATTACCATGCCCGACAACACGAGCACCGCACCGACCGAAAGGTCGATGCCACCAGTGATAATGACGGCGGTCATGCCGATCGCAATGATCGCGACAAACGCGAAGTTGCGCGTCACGTTGAACAGGTTCTGCTGTGTCGCAAAGACATCGCTGGCAGACGAAAGCACGACAAAGGCCAGGACGGCGGCCACCGATACCCAGAAAGTCTGCTGACTGGCGAGCCAACTCAGCCAGTGACGGTGCATTCGAGTGTCGATCGATTCCTCGAGACTCACAGCCATGCTGGATTGCCTTCCGAATGGGGGTTGGAACGGGTTGGCAGTTGGCACATCACGCCGCCTCGATGGCGCCGGTAATAAGCCCCGTCACTTCTTCCGGCGAGCTTTGTGCGATGGGCTTGTCGACCACCTTTTCGCCGCGTCGCAGGACGACGATCCTGTCCGCCACGGCGAACACGTCCGGCATGCGGTGGCTGATTAGTACCACGGCGATGTCGTGGTCGCGCAGCCGTCGGATCAGGCTGAGCACTTCGGTGATCTGGCGCACGCTAATCGCCGCCGTCGGCTCATCCATCAGCACGATCTTCGGTGCCGACAGACGCGTCCTCGCGATCGCGACAGCCTGGCGCTGGCCGCCGGACATCCGGCGCACGAGGTCGCGCGGCCGCGTTTCCGACTTCAATTCGGCGAACAGCTCTCCGGAGCGCCTGAACATCGTGCGGTAGTCCAGCACGCGAAACGGGCCAACGCCGCGCGTCAGCTCGCGACCGAGATAGACATTCTCCGCGGCGGTGAGGTTGTCGCACAGCGCAAGGTCCTGGTAGACGATCTCGATGCCTTCCTCGCGCGCGTCGGCCGGCTTGTGGAACGCGACTTTGCGTCCCTGCATCGCGATCGTTCCGTCACTCGGCGGGAAATTGCCGGCAACGATCTTCACCAGCGTGGACTTGCCCGCACCGTTGTCCCCCATGAGGCCGACGACCTCGCCGGCGTTCATCGACAGCGACACGTTGGTCAGCGCCCGGATGGCGCCGAAGTGCTTGGAGATCCCCGAGAGCTCCAGAATGGCCATGGTCCGAATCTTCCTCCGGCACAAAACAAGGGCGCCTGCGGGCGCCCTGGAGTGAAGTGTAAGCTTCGAGCTACTTTGCCGGGCATTTGCCCAGGTTGCTGGGCGTGCATTCGTCGAGGCCCGTGTAGAGCGGATCGGCAACCTTCTTGCCATTGATCAGGTCGATCAGCACGGCCGGCGCACGGTGGCCCATCTCGAACGGGCGCTGGCCGATCTGCGCATGGCTGCGACCCGCTTTCAGCGCGTCCAACTGCGGCGGCAGCGTGTCGCCGGCAATGATGATCAGCTGCTTCGCCTTCAGTTTGGCCATCACCTGGTCGGTCACTTGCGCATAGGCTTGCGGGCCGAACTGGGCCCAACCGCCGACCAGGATGAATGCATTCAGGGTCGGATTCTTGGTGAAGACATCCGACATCTGCTGGTTGGCCAAGTCGATCTGGTCGTTGGTGAACAGCGGACAGCCGGCGATCTCCGTCCAGCCGCCTTCACCCTTGAGGCGATCGATGCCCTTCTTGCCGCTGATCGTATCGCGGAAGCCGGCCGCCCGCGCGTTGATATTGTCGGCCGCAACGTTGCCCAATTGCATGCACACCGTGCCGCCCTTTGGATTGAGTTCCTTGAGGTGCCTGGCCATCAGCACACCCATGTCATAGTTGTTGGTCCCAAGATAGGTCTTGCGCAGCGCCCGATCGGCCGTGGCGAGGTCTGCGTCGATCGTCATGATCGGCATCTTCGGGTTCTTGGCCTTGAGCATGTTGCCCATCGCCGGGGCGTTCGATGGCGAAATGGCAATGCCGGCAACGCCCTTGTTGATCAGGTCTTCGACGATCTGAACTTCGCCGGCCTCGTCGGCGCTCGATGCCGGGCCGGTGTACAGGCAGGTGTACTCGGACTTCGGATTCTCCTTGTTCCACAGTGCGCATCCATCGCCGAGTACAGTAAAGAACGGGTTGTCCAGACCCTTCACAACGACCGCGAGCGTCTTCTTCTGTGCCGCTGCCGGGCCGGCCGCAACAAGTGCGACGAGCGCAGCACCGACGATCATGAGCATCGACTTCTTCATTTGGCCTCCTCTGGCGAAAAGTTTTTTTGACTTGGTGTCCTGGATCGCCGGCTCGGCTGTCCCTTCTTGTGCGAATCGTTTGCGATCAGGTGGAACCGAATGTACAACTCGGGGTCGACGCTGTCGAGCGCGTTTGCAGGCGGGCACAGCAAACTCACCCAGGCATTCCGCGGCACATCGGATCACGGCGCGTGGCGCACCCGCACTATTCGCCGGCGACGCGCTCGATTTCGCGGGACTGACGTCGCGTCAATTCGGAGGCATTCAACCCGGTCAGGAGGTCGCGCTCGACGCCATCGGCCGCAAGCGGCGCCCCGAGCGCGCGCGAGCACGTCGCGTTCTAGGACGGAACCACGTCGGCGCCGTTGTCCTTAGCACGCTTGCCGACCGGCGCCGGGTTCGCGACGTCTACGGCGATATACTGCCGGCGCCGAATCCCTGGACGGTCCCGGGTGAGGTGAAGCGCAGATTGTAGGTGCCGAGGACAAAGCCCTCGATCCTGAAGTTCGCCCTGGTGTCGGAGGCGGGGATGGTCACCGTGAGCGGGGCCCCGGGCGCCAGAAAGGCACTACTGCCAGCCGGCGCCAGCCTCACGTGGAGCGGGAAGGTCGTTTCCACGATGGTGACGTTGATCGGCACCGTGCGGAAATTCTGCACGCCGACGAACACGTCGACCGGAACATTCTGCCTCAGGTTCTGCGAGCCGTTGGCGTACGAAGCCGAGTTGTACATCAACGCCGGCGGTGTGAATTTCACTTCATCGGCGTTGTACACACAGAATGTTCCGCAAGTCCCCCACGCCCTGACGCTGTGCGAAGTGGCCCCCGTGATGGTGATCGGGACGCTGCTGGTTCCGCCCGGGACGGGCGCCGGCGACAGTCCCGTGAGACTGATGCCGTCGAGCTCGACGAACCAGGGCTGCGCGGGGGGAAATTGCTGGTCATATTGACCACTACATTGGGGACCGGTTCGAAGATGTTATTGCGATCCGGCTTGGCGATCAGTATGACCGACTGGCAGCCCGCGGCCAGAAGGGCGAGGGCGACGACAAAAGCAACAAGGGCGTAACGCGTCAACATGTCGAGTCTCCCATTAAGCGCCCGACATCGTCGGGCAGACCAACACGCACAACGAGCTCAATTCTCGCTTCCGCTTGTGTCCGTATATTTCCGCTTTTGTCGGCTACAGTCAAGCGCGGAATGCAGACCCGACTCGTCTGGCGGAATAGGCATTCGATCACAGAGCTGCGCCGGCTCATGCACGTGCAGGTGATTTTGTTGTGCGGACGAGCACTCCTTGGTACTGTCGCGCAGCTTCACTGCAACGATTGGCTTCTGACGGCCGAACCTGGACTGGCGAACGGGCAATCGCGATGACCGAGATTCCGCAGGATGCATCGACGAGCGCGATGGCGACCGCCATCGAGGCCAATCTCTTTGAATTCATCCGATGGTTTCGCAAGTGGCCACGGGCCGAGGTCCACGACGGGCCTGACTTGCTATCGTCGATCACCGATGTTCCGTTCCCGGTCTTCAACAGCGTCCTGAGGGCGCGACTCGATCCTGATCGTGTCGACGCCGCCATCGAGGAGGCGATCGCACGCGGCAGGGAGCGCAAGGTACCGAGGCTGTGGTGGACCGGTCCCCACACGCGACCCGCCGCACTGGGCAGCGTGCTGAAGGCGCATGGCTTCGCACACGACGGAGACTTGCCGGGCATGGCCGTCGATTTGTCGACTTGCAACGGAAACGTTGCGCTACCGCCAGGCCTGCGCATCGAACCGGTCAACGACGTTGACACCTTGCTTAGGTGGTGCGATGTGCTGGCTGCCGGATTCGGCATGCCTGAATTCGTCGGTCGTGCGTTTTTCAGCTTGTTCTCCAGCCTCGGGTTCACGACGCCTTTGTTGCGCAACTATATCGGCCGCTTGGATGGCGAGCCGGTTGCCACATCGACGCTGTACCTCGGCGCCGGTGTCGCCGGCATATACGACGTCGCGACGATCAGCGGCGCGCGGCAGAAAGGCATTGGCGCCGCGATAACCGCACGGGCGCTCCGCGATGCGCATGCGATGGGTTACCGCGTGGGTATCCTGCATTCGTCGCCGATGGGCGCCGGCGTCTATCGCAAGCTGGGCTTTCGGGAGTACTGCAAGATTGGCCACTATTCCTGGACAGGCGCGAACGCCGATTCTGGCTGATGGCATCCACGTTCGCAGCGCGCCGTGGCGATGCATTACTCGCCGGCGGCGCGCTCGAGCGCTGCCACCATGCGTTCGACCCGCGCGGAGAGCTGCTCGGTCGACAGCCGGTCGCGAAACACCTCGACCATCAGCGGAAACGCGAACGGCGTCGGGCGCTTCGGACGCGTGATCACCGCCCGCGCGCCGCGGATGCGCTTCAGGGCGAGCTGCAGGCGTGAGGCTTCGAGCTGACGCTCGAGCACTTCCCGCAACGCCTGCACGAGCAGCAGGTTGCCGGGGTCGTACTGCGCGAAAACGTCGTAGACGAGCCCGCTCGATGCCTGCAGCTGGCGCGCGCTCTTGCCCTGCCCGGGGTAGCCCTGGAAGATCAGGCCGGCGACGCGCGCGATTTCGCGAAACTGCCGTCGCGTGAGTTCGGACGCGTTCAATCCGGCGAGGATGTCGCGCTCGACGCCGTCGGCCGCAAGCAGTTGCCCGAGCTCGCCGATCGAAAGGCCGAGCGGCTCGGGCGAGAGCAGGGCGAAGCCGTAGTCGGTCACGGTGATCGAAAAGCTGCGCGGGACTTCGCGCGACAGGCGATAGGCAAACAGCGTCGCGAGGCCCAGGTGCACCAGCCGCCCCTCGAACGGAAAGAAGAACAGGTAGTGGCCTTCGCGCGTGGTGATCTGTTCGATCAGCCATTCGCGCTCGCCGGGCAGCGTCGACCAGCGGGCCTGCAGGCGCAGCAGCGGTGCGCAGCGCTGCAGCTCCGGCGACGCATACACGCCGTCGCGCGCCTCGGCGATCAGCCTGCGCGTTTCGGCCGCGAGCTGGGTCGAAAACGCCATCTTGTAACCCGACCAGCGCGGGACGACCGCGGACTTGTCCGGCGCCGGTTGCACCCAGGCGGTCATGTCGCGCACGCGCAGGAATTCGAGTACGCGGCCCGCGAACACGAAGCAGTCGCCCGGCGACAGCCGGGCGATGAACGACTCCTCGACATGCCCGAGGCGCTTGCCGCGCTTCAGCTGGACGTTGACCGAGGCATCGCTGACGATGGTGCCGATGTTGAGCCGGTGCCGGTGCGCGATGGCGCGGTCCGGAACGCGCAGGATGCCTTCGTCGTCGGCGACGACACGGTGATATTCTGGATAGGCGACCAGACTCGAGCCGCCGCGAATCACGAAGTCGAGCGCCCACTGCCATTGCGTGTCGGTGAGATCGGCGTAGGCGTGCGTGGACCTGAGTTCCGTCAGCAGTTCCGCCGGTCGAAATCCGCCGCCGAGCGCACAGGTGACCAGGTGCTGCGTCAGCGTGTCGAGCGGTGGCGTGTTCGCGCAGGTGATCGCCGGCCTCGCCTCGATCCGTCGCGCTTCTGCCGCGCTGCGTGCTGCGGCCGCTTCGACCAGTTCGAGCGCATGCGTCGGCACCACGGTAACACGCGACACGGCGCCCGGCTGGTGTCCGCTGCGACCGGCGCGTTGCAGCAGTCGTGCGACGCCTTTCGGGCTGCCGATCTGCAGGACCTGATCCACGGGCGTGAAATCCACGCCGAGGTCGAGGCTCGAGGTGCACACCACCGCCCGCAGCTTGCGCTTGCGCAGCCCATCCTCGACCCAGTCGCGCACCTCGCGCTCGAGCGAGCCATGGTGCAGAGCGATCTGCCCCGCCCAGTGCGGTCGCGCCTCGAGCAGGGCCTGATACCAGTATTCGGCTTGCGAGCGCACGTTGGTGAATACCAGCGTGGAGTTGGCGCGCTCGATCGCGGCGACGACGTCCGGCAGCAGCTTGAGGCCGAGGTGTCCGGCCCAGGGAAAGCGGTCGATGGACTTCGGAATCAGGCTGTCGATGACGATGCGCTTGGTGTCGACGCCGCGCACCACGCGCACCGGCGCGGTTCGCGCCGAAACGACACCGGTCAGGCAGGCCAGCGCTTCGTCGAGGTTGGACAGCGTCGCGGACAGGCCCCACACCGGCAGCGATCGCTCACGCGACTGCGCCAGCGAGCGCAGGCGGGCCAGCGCCAGCTCGACCTGCACGCCGCGCTTGGTCGAGAGCAATTCGTGCCATTCGTCGACGATCACCGCCGACAGCTGCGCGAAACGCTCGCGCCAGTCGGCGCGCGAGAGCAGCAGCGTGAGCGACTCAGGCGTCGTGACCAGCGCCGTCGGCAGGCGCTTGGTCTGACGGGCGCGCGCCGCGCTCGAGGTGTCGCCGGTGCGCACGTCGACGGTCCAATGCGGCATGAGCGCGGCGGCGGCGCGCTGCAGCGCCAGTCCCGTATCGCCCGCGAGTGCGCGCAAGGGTGTGATCCAGAGAACGGAAAGCGGTGGCGGCAAATTCGGCTCGCCGGCGGGTCCCAGCAGCAGGGGCCCGAGCCACGCGGCGTAGGTCTTGCCCATGCCCGTCGGCGCATGGATCAGGCCCGATTCGCCGCGTGCAAAGGCGGTCCACACCTGTTCCTGAAAATCGAACGGCAGCCAGCCTTGCGTCGCAAACCAGGTGTACGCGCGGTCGAACGCGGCAGGCAGCGTGGGTCGCGTAGGGGACGCAACAGTCGAAGGTGAGGGCACGGCGTACGCAGAAAAGTCGACGTCGATTCTAACGTGGTTCTGCGTTTGCCGATGGCGTAGACGCATATGGGCTCGTGCAACGCCATCCGGAATGTTCGCGTTGCGGCCGCTCCTCCGCGGGTGTAGGTTGTACTCCGATTCCACCAGCGAAGGTGGTGCACGCGCATGAGCGAGGTGATGCCGCAAGGAGCCAGCGCCGCCGGGCGCGCGCCGCTGCCGCCCGATCCACCGCCACTGGCTCTTGGTTGGCGAATCTGGCTATCGATCCGCGCCCTGGGCCGCGTGCTGTGGCTGACGCGTTTTTCCGTGGTGTCGCTGGTGATCGGCATGTACGCGCTGCTCGCCAACGATCAGTCGCAGGAAGTGTTGCGTGAATTCGCAGCACGCGATGGTCTGTGGGGAGATGCCACCGAGTTCCTTCTGTTCGCCTTCACGTCGACCATCTGGGCATTGAATACCTGGCTCTCGGCGCGCCTGCTCACCGATCTGCACTTGCCGGAAGCGCCGGAGCCGCTGCCGCACGAGCTTTTCTATCGGATCTGGGCGCCGCGTCTGCTCGGCTGGATCGCAGCACTGGTGGTGCCGACGGCGATCCTGATCGCATCGCGACCCTACATCGGGTATTCGGAAACCTCGCTGTTCCAGATGCGCGTCATCGCCGGGCTGCTGTTCGTCATCGCCGCCGTCTTCATCGCCTGGACCCTGATGCGGCATCGGATGCGCTGGTTCGGCGACGGGCGCGATGTGCGCAGCCTGGCGCAAGGCAGGCTCGGCCTGCGCGAACTGCCGAGGTTCGATCGCGATGCCTTCCTGGCGACGGTTGTATTGACGCTGGTCTTCTTCTTCAGCTTCTGGCTCGGAGAGACTTCGCCCATCCCCTTCGTCGAAAGCGAAGCGCGCATCAAGATGTTCGGCGTCCTGCCGACCGGCGCCGCGGCGATCCTACTGGCCGCGCTCGCGGCGTGGATCCCGTTCGGCAGCGCGCTGGTATACCTCTCCGCGCAGGCGTATCGAATTCCGTTCTTCGCACTGCTGCTCGGGCTCGCGCTGGTGTCGAGCTGCACCAACGACAACCATGCGATCCGCACGCTCGCCGGGGAACTCGCCCAACGCACCCTCGCGCAGAATGCGGTACCGACCGGCAGCGACTGCGAGGATGCGCTGCCGCCCGATGCCCAGCCGCAGCCGCCCGGTGCGCGCTATCCGTTGTGCGACTACGCGCGTCGCTGGCTCGAGGCCCGCCGCGACGCCATCATGAAGGGGCCGCAACCGTACCCCGTCTACATCGTCGCCGCGGCGGGCGGAGGCATTCGTGCCGCGTACTGGACCGCGGGCATGCTTGCGTTCCGGCAGGACCGCGATCCCGGATTCGCCACCCACACCCTCGCCATCAGCGGCGTGTCGGGGGGAAGCCTGGGGGCGGTGGTCTTCGACGGCATCGTGCGCGAACAGAGCGAAGCCGTCGCAGGCGGTCGCGTGTTCAAGGATTGCGGCGGCACCTTCGTCATGCAGCCGGTGACGAGTTGCGCGACGGCGATCCTTGCCGGCGATTTCCTCGCGCCGACGCTGGGCGTGATGCTCTATCCCGATCTGGTCCAGCGCTTTGTCCCGTTCGAGGTGCCGCTGACCGATCGCGCGCGCGCCATGGAGCGGGGGTGGGAGTCGCGCTGGCGCGCCGTGATGAACAACGACTGGATGAACACGTCCTTCGAGAGCACGGCCAATCCCGAACCCTCGACCGGACTGCCGTTGCTTCTGCTCAATGTCACCAGCGTCGAGGACGGCAAGCGCGCACTGGTCAGCCCGTTGCCGGTGGCGCCGCTCGAGTTTCCAGACACGGTCGATGTACGCAAGCTCGTGGGCAAGCCGATGCGCTTTAGCACGGCCGCGCATCTGTCGGCGCGATTCATGTACGTGAGTCCGGCGGCGACCGTGCGCGTCAGCGGTCCCGACGGCAAGGAGCGCACCTGGGGCCACCTGGTCGATGGCGGGTACTTCGAGAATTCGGGTGCGGCGACCGCGCTCGACGTCCTGTCTGCCTTGCAGCGCGCGGCAGAGAAGGCCGGGCTCGCGCCGCGTATCGTGCCGACGGTTCTGTTGCTGTCCAACAACCCCGCCTCCGCCAGACCGACAGAGGACCCGACAGCGACGCCGCCGGATCCGCTCCGGTTCGCAGTCGAGACGCGCGCGCCCCTGGAAGCGTTGTTGCAGACTCGCGAAGGCCGCGGCACGCAGGCGCAGGCCGTGCTCAAGCGTACCGTCGAGTGGCGCACCGAGGGCAAGCCGCGGGGCCGATTCGAGTTCTATCAGCCCAGCCAGAACATCGTGCCCTTGCCGCTCGGCTGGATGCTGTCGCCGTCGGCACGCCGCGCGCTCGACACCCAGATCATCCAGCAGAGCCTGGGTGCGGCTGCGCCGGCACCTTGACCCGCGCTACGCGGCGACCTTGACCGAGGACGCGGCTTTGACCGGCTTGGCGGCGCGATATACGGCCACCAGTTCAGCCTCGCGCGCCTTCGCTGCCTTGAGGTGACGCTCCTTCACGTGGCCGTAGCCGCGGATGTGCTCGGGGATGCTGGCGAGTTCGGCCGCGATCGCGACGTTGTGCGGAGCCAGCCTGGGCAGGAGTTCGTCGATCAGCGCCTCGTAGTCGGTGACGAGCTGGCGTTCCATGCGGCGCTCGGCGGTCCGGCCGAAAATATCGAAAACGGTGCCACGCAGGCCCTTCAGCTTCGCAATCACGCGGAACGCACGCATCATCCATGGTCCGTAGGCGCTCTTCTTCGCTTCGCCCGTCGTCGCGTCGGGGGCATTGGTCAAGGGCGGTGCAAGGTGGAACCTGAGCTTGTAGTCGCCTTCGAACTGCGCAGCGATGCGCTTCTCGAATTCGCCGTCGGTGTACAGCCGCGCCACCTCGTATTCGTCCTTGATCGCGAGCAGCTTGAAGTAGTAGCGTGCGACCGCTTCGGTGAGCTTGGTCTGTCCGGGGGCCTTCACCGACTCGGCGGCCAGGACCTTGGTCACGAAGTCGACGTAGCGCCTGGCGTAGACGGCATCCTGATAACCGACCAGGAACTCCGAGCGGCGCGCGATGATTTCATCGAGCGACGTCGACAGCCGCTGCGACTCAGGCTTGTCGGCGGGAATCGCCGCGGCCAGCACGCGCTTCGGATCCACCGCGGCCAGCCGGCCCCAGCGAAAGCTCTGCGTATTGGATTCGATCGCGGCGCCGTTCAATTCGATCGCGCGCAGGATTGCCGCCTCAGACAGCGGCAGCAGGCCGCGCTGATAGGCGTAGCCGACCATGAACAGATTGGTCGCGATCGAATCGCCCATCAGTCCCGTGGCCAGCTTGGTGGCGTCGAGAAACTCGGCATCGCCGGTCGACACCGCGTCGCGGATTTCCTGCTCCATCGAACCGAGCGGGAAGCGCAGATCGGCGTCGCGCGTGAAGTCGGCCGGCATCACCAGCGCGGTGTTCACCAGCGCCTTGGTCACGCCTTTCTGCATCTTGGCGATCGCGTCGTAGCTGACGCCGGTGAGGATGTCGCAGGCGAGCACCAGTCGTGCCTCGCCCGCGGCGATGCGTGTCGCATACAGTTGCTCCGGCGATTCCGCGATGCGCACGTGCGACACGACCGCGCCGTTCTTCTGCGCCAGCCCCGCCATGTCCAGCACCGATACACCCTTGCCTTCGAGGTGCCCCGCCATGCCGAGCAGCGCGCCGATGGTCACCACGCCGGTGCCGCCGATCCCCGTGATCAGGATGCCATAGGGCTCGGCCGCGCTTGCCGGCGTCGGCTCGGGCAGCGGCGGGAACTCGCCTGCGGCGGCCTTTTTCGGCTTGCGCAGGGATCCGCCCTCGACCGTGACGAAGCTCGGGCAGAAACCGTTGACGCAGGAGTAGTCCTTGTTGCAGGACGACTGGTCGATGGTGCGCTTGCGGCCGAACTCGGTCTCGACCGGCGCCACCGATACGCAGTTGGACTTGACCCCGCAATCGCCGCAACCTTCGCACACCAGTTCGTTGATGACCACGCGCTTGGCCGGATCGGGAAACTTGCCGCGCTTGCGGCGGCGGCGCTTCTCGGCCGCGCAGGTCTGGTCGTAGAGCAGGACGGTGACGCCAGGCACTTCGCGCAGCGTGCGCTGGACCTGGTCGAGGTCGTCGCGATGATGCACTTCGATGTTCGACGCGAAGGTGCCGGCAGGATACTTGTCCGGATCGTCGGACACGACGACGACGGTCTTCACGCCCTCGGCCGCGACCTGGCGCGCGATGTCGGCGGGTGTCAACGGCCCATCGATCGGCTGGCCGCCGGTCATCGCCACCGCATCGTTGTAGAGGATCTTGTAGGTGATGTTCACTTTTGCCGCGACGGCGGCGCGGATCGCCAGGATGCCCGAGTGGTAGTAGGTGCCGTCGCCGAGGTTCGCGAAGATGTGCTTTTCGTCGGTGAACGGCGCCTGGCCGATCCACGGCACGCCTTCGCCGCCCATGTGCGTGTACGCCGACGTCGACCGGTCCATCCAGATCGCCATGACGTGGCAGCCGATGCCGGCGGTGGCGCGGCTGCCATCGGGCACCTTGGTCGAGGTGTTGTGCGGGCAGCCCGAGCAGAAGTACGGCACGCGCTGCAGGGTGATGCGCGGCTTGGCGAGCGCGGCTTCCTTGGCGTTGATGAACGCGACGCGACTCTTGATTTTTTCGATCGTGCGCGGATGCAGCTGCAGGCGCTCGATGCGCTGCGCGATGACGCGCGCGATCATCGCCGGCGTCAGTTCGGCGGTCGCCGGGAGCAGCCAGTCGCCGTGCGGGCGCACCCATTCGCCGCGCTCGTCGAACTTGCCGACGACGCGCGGACGCACGTCGTCGCGCCAGTTGTACAGCTGTTCCTTGAGCTGGTATTCGACGATCTGGCGCTTTTCCTCGACCACCAGGATTTCGGCGAGACCTTCGGCGAAGTGGCGGACGCCTTCGGGCTCCAGCGGCCAGGGCATGGCGACCTTGAAAAGGCGGATGCCGATCTCGGCGGCGTCCGCCTCGGTGATGCCAAGATCGTCGAGCGCCTGGCGCACGTCGAGATAGCTCTTGCCGCTGGTGATGATGCCCAGGCGCGGCTTGGGCGAGTCGATGACGATGCGGTTCAGTTTGTTGACGCGGCAATAGTGCAGCGCGGCGTAGACCTTGTAGTCCTGCATCCGCGCCTCGGTGGCGAGGAACGCATCCGGCCAGCGGATGTGCACTCCGTCGGCCGGCAGCGGAAAGTCGTCCGGGATGACGATCTTCACGCGTTCCGGGTCGATCAGCACCGAGGCGGAGCTTTCGACTGTATCGGCGACGCACTTGAACCCGACCCAGCAGCCGGAGTAGCGGCTCATGGCCCAGCCGTGCAGGCCGAGGTCGATGATCTCCTGTACCGACGACGGATACAGCACCGGCATCATCGCCGCCGAAAACTGGTGATCGGACTGGTGCGGCAAGGTCGACGACTTGGCCGCATGATCGTCGCCGGCGAGCACCAGCACGCCGCCGTGCTTCGACGTGCCGGCGAAATTGGCGTGCTTGAACACGTCGCCGCAGCGATCGACGCCGGGACCCTTGCCGTACCACATCGAGAACACGCCGTCGTATCTGGCGCCGGGGTAGAGATTGACCTGCTGGCTGCCCCAGATTGCGGTTGCCGCGAGATCCTCGTTGAGTCCGGGTTGGAACTTGATGTGCGCGCGGGTCAGAAACTTTTCGGCACTCCACAGCGCCTGGTCGAGCCCGCCGAGCGGCGAGCCGCGGTACCCGGACACGAAGCCCGCGGTGTTGAGTCCGGCGGCGGTGTCGCGTTGCCGCTGCATCATGAGCAGCCGCACCAGCGCCTGCATGCCGGTCACGTAGGCGCGGCCGGTGGCAAGTTCGTACTTGTCGTCGAGGGTGACCGGAAGCAGATTGCGCGGCGCCTGCGCGCCGGCAGAGGAGGGGACCATCGTGCGAACTCCAGAAATCGTGTTCCTGAATTGCGCGGAGCCGGTAGGTTCCGCAACCGCGGGTGCCGCGATTGTGTCACAGCCCCGAGGCGCGGATTCTACGCTTTGCGCTGCGGGGCGGCAAATCAGGCGAACGCGGCCAGATCCAGATCGAGCTTGTCCTGCCAGTAGCGCATGCCCATGCTGCGGTACATGGCGCGCGCGGTCCGCAGCGGGCGATCGGCTTGCTTGGGCTTGCCGCTACGCATCCACAGCGTGCCGAGTCCCGCGTTGCAACGGGCGACCAAGGGTTTCATGTCCAATTTGGTACCGAGGATCAACACGTCGTTGTAGTGCTGCTCGGCGATGTCCGCGTGCGCACCGCGATCCGACGAATGAATTTCGGCGAGCAGGTACCGCGCATAGACGACGTTTCCCCGCTCGTTCTGGTCGATCGCCAGCCGCAGCGCCGCTTCGGCCAGCTGTGTCGCCGCGGCCACTTCGCCGGCCAGCAGGTGGATCTCGCCACACTTCACCTGGATCAGCGGCAGTCGGCTCAAGCGGCCCATCGACGTGGCGCTGTCGACCGCAGCGTGCAGATGCGCGAGGCCTTCCTGCAGATTGCCGCAGCGCGCGTGCGCCACGCCCAGGTCGGCCGCGAGCGGAGGCCGCAGGATCGGTACGCGCTCGCTGACCGCCATACCGCGGGTGAGTATCGAAATCGCCGCCTGGAACTCGCCCTGCCGTACCCGCGTGCCGCCGAGGCCCAGGCACGCGTGCGCCAGGCTGTAGGCGTGGTTGGCGGCGTCGGCGATGTGCAAGCCTTGCTCGGCATAACGCCGGGCTTCCGCAAAGTCGCCGAGTTCCGAGAGTATCCACGCAAGGTGGTTGCGAACGCGCACCGACGGCAAGCCGACGTGTCCGTGGAGGAGGGCAGGATCGAACGGTTCGAGCAGTTCGAGGACTTGCAGCAGGTACTCCCTGGCGCGATGGAAGTTGCCGAGCGTGCGGTGAATCTCTCCTGCGCTCAACGTTCCCATGATCAGCATATCGGTGTCGCCGGTCTTCTCGGCGAGCCGCAGCGAGCGCTCGGCGTATTCCAGCGCGAGTTCTGAACGTCCGACGTTGCCGTGATAGTTGCTGAAGAACGAGGCAACTTTCGCCATGCGGCGCTCGTCGCCGAGTTCCGCCGCGAGTTTCTCCGCGGCGCGCAGAACTTCGACCAGCCGGCGGTGCCTGGCGAGCGGAACGAGCACGTTGCGCATGTCCAGGTGCAGGTCGACCGCCTTGGCCAGCGAGCGCTCGTCGGATGGCAAGCGTTTGGCGACGAGCAATGCGCGTTCGAAACATGCCGCCGCTTCGACATCGGCGAACTGCCGGGCGGCCTGCTTGCCGGCTTCCCACAAGTACGTCAGTGCCTGCTCCCAGGCTTCGCCGAGCACGGCATGACGCGCGAGCACGTCGACCTGCCCCGCGGGCGCGAGCGCATCCATGATGCGCCGGTGCAATTCGCGGCGGCGGGTGTGCAGCAGGCTGTCGTAGGCGACGGTCTGGGTCAGCGAATGCTTGAACTCGTAGGCCAGCTGTTCGCGCTCGGTTCGTTCGATCAGCAACCCGGCGACCTGCAGGCGGCGAAGCGACTTGCGCAACTCCTCCGCCGATGTGTCCATCGCGTACGCAAGTACGCCCACCGTGCTCACGTCGCCGACCGCGGCGAGCGCCTGCAAGGCGTGCTTGTCTTCGCGTGTGAGCCGGTCGATGCGGGCGGCGAGCACGGCACGGACCGTGGGTGGAATGTCGACGGTCTCGATCTGCCGCACGAGCCGGTAGTCCCCCGGGGCGCCTTCCAGGTCGCCGGCCTGGATCAGGCTGCGGACATGCTCCTCGACGAACAGCGGGTTGCCGCCGCTGCGCTCGGCCAACTCCTGCTTGAGCCGGTCGAGCGATGCGTCCGGTCCCAGCATCCGCGTCATGAGTTCGCGGGTCACGTCGCGCGTCAGGCCCTCCAGCCGGATTGCATTCACGCCGGGGCGCGCGAGCGCGCCCGCGTCGTAGTCGGAACGATATGTCAGCACGATGAGCGTCGATGCCGGGACGTCCGCGACAAGCCGACCGAGGAACTTGAGCGTGTCCGACGTCACCCATTGCAGGTCCTCGTAGGCGAGGACCAGCGAGCGGTCGGCCGCGACGCGACGGTTCAGCCACATCAGCGCTTCGACCACCTGCGCCCTGCGCTCCTTGTCCGGAAGCGCCTGGAACGGATTGTCCGCGGGCACGGCCCGCAGGACGGCAAGCAGCGGAATCGCGACGCGGGCCGCTTCGCCTCCCAGCGCGACGACACGACCGGCAACCTTCTGGCGTATCGTGTTCTCGTCGTCGCCCTCCGCGATGCTGAAATACTGGCGCAGGATATGCACCCCGGGACGGTAGCCGGCGCCGCTGCCGTATGGGGCGGCGCCGCCGTCGAGCATCAGCACGTTTCTGCCGGCAAGCGCGCGCATGAATTCGTAGACCAGCCGCGACTTGCCCATGCCCGCGTCGCCGACGATCGCCACCACGCAGCCGACGCCTGCCTTCGCCACGCGTTCGTAGGCATCCAGCAGCCGCTGCAGTTCGACCTCGCGTCCGACAAACGGTGTGATGGCACGCGTAGGCACGGCGTCGAAGCGCGAACGGGTCAGTGCTGCGCGCCGGATTTCCGCGACTTCGATCGGACGCTCGAAGCCCTTCACCTTCACCGGGCCGACCGGGCGCGATTCGACGTGGTCGCCGGCGAGGCGAACCGTGTCGGCAGTGGCGAGGATCGAACCCGGTTTCGCAACCTGTTCCATGCGTGCGGCGATGTGCACGGTGACGCCGATCGCCGTGTAGCTCATGTGCATGCCGTGTTCGCTCATTTGCAGGACGACCTCGCCCGAATTCAATCCGACGCGGATCTGGATGGGCACGCCGTGGGTACGCTGGATGTCGTCGCCGTAATGGCGCACCAGATCCTGCATGGTCAGCGCTGCGCGCGCTGCGCGCACTGCGTGATCCTCGGCGGCGATGGGTGCGCCGAACAGCGCCATGATGCCGTCACCCATCACCTGGCTGACCGTGCCGCCGTACTGTTCCACCGCCTCGCACATGTGCTCGAGCACCGGATCGAGCAGCCTGCGTGCTTCTTCCGGGTCGCGGTCGGCGACCAGTTCCATCGATCCCTTGAGATCGGCGAACAGCACCGTGACGAATTTTCGCTCGCCCTCGAGCGCTGCGGACAGGGCTTGCGCGCTGGCGTGAGCCGCGCCTGGGTCGGTCGCTGCATGCGCAGCTGCGACCGGGTGGCCGCACTCGATGCAGAACTTCGCCGTCAGCGGCAGCGCGGTGCCGCAGTTCGTGCATTGCTGCGCCAGCATCGAGCGGAGCATGATCAGCGCGACGTTGTCACGGTTGTTTCGGCGCCATGGCACGCAGCCAGGCGCGAACCTCTGCGATCGCTTCTTCGTAGGTCATCTTCTGGCCGTCGTTCTCCGCTGCGGCAAACGCCGCCTCGCCCAACGTGCCCCGCGCCTGCGCGATCAGCGGCGTAACGACGGTATCGCTTGGATTGGCGGCGAAGCCTTGACGGCGACTCTCGGCCATCGATGCGCCGTGACAGCGTGCCGCCCGCTCCCATTCGCTTCGGGTCGCCGCCAGCGCGGCGGAGATGCGCAGGATTTCCAGGCCGGATGACTTGGAGCCGATTTCCTCGACGATCGCCAGCGCATCGGACAGCAATGCGGCCGCGCGGTCGACCCGCTTGCGGCGGATCGATACCAGCGCGAGGTCGCACTGCAGCGAGGCGATGGTATTACGGTAACCGTGCTGATGGGAGAGCGCGAGCGATCGTTCGAAAAACGCCTCCGCGGCGTCCGCATCGCCTTCAGTGTTGTGCAGCCGTCCGAGCGAACCCAGCGCATTGGTGACGCGAAGCGAGTCACCCAATGCTTCGGCCAGCGCGAGCGACTCCTCGTAGCAACGGCGAGCCTCGGCCAGCTCGCCTTTTTCGCTGAAGATCGTGCCCAGCAGCACCAGCGCCGCGGCGATGCGCTGTCGGTCGCCGAGCTCGCGCCCGATCGCCAGACTCTCCTCGACGTACACCTGCGCCTCGCCGTAGCGTCCCATCGCCCGGCCGAGGTTGCCCGCCGCGTAGAGCGCGCGGCAGCGCGCAAAGCTTCGCGCCTGCGCGGCCGGTCGCTCGAGCGCCTCGACGGTCACCTCGTGGCCCAAGCGCAGCATGCCGCGGCGCATCCAGTAGAGCTGCACTGCGAGCAGGAGGCGCAGCCCCGAGTCGGCTCGCGCATCGGCCAATCCGCACCAGGCGTGCGCCGCGAGCAGGTTCTCGCGCTCCTCGTCCAGGCGCGCGAGCCAGTCTCCCTGGTCCGGGCCGTACAATTTCCCATCCGCCTCGCCGACCAGCGCAAGGTAGAAATCCAGATGCCGCGTGCGTGCCGCCTCTTCCTGCTCCTCCGACGCCAGCAGCAGTTCGTGCGCGTACTGGCGCACCGTCTCGAGCAGCCGGTAGCGCTGACGTTTGGCATCGAACTCCACGAGGGACTTGTCGACCAGCTGGGTCAGCAGCTCGAGGACGTCCGCACTGTCGATCTCGGGTCCCGCGCCCACGGCCTCGGCGCCTTCCAGCGTAAACCCGCCTGCGAACACGGCCATGCTTCGCAACAGGGCGCGCTCCTGCTCGGTGAGCAGGTTATAGCTCCAGTCGATGCACGCGCGCAGCGTCTGCTGGCGCGGAAGCACCGTCCGGCTTCCTCCCGTCAGGACGCGAAAGCGGTCGCTCAGTCGCTCGGCAATCTTCTCCACCGGGAGGCTGCGCACGCGCGCGGCAGCCAGTTCGAGCGCCAGCGGAATGCCGTCCAGACAATGGCAGATGGCCGCGACCGCCGTCGCGTTGCCATCCGTCAGTTGAAAGTCAGGCAGCATCGCGGCCGCACGGTCGCTGAACAGCCGCACGGAATCGTATTGTGTCAATGCCTCGAGCGGTGAGGCGCGATGCAACTCCGGGACGGCGAGCGCGGGCACGTGATAGGTCACTTCGCCAGCCGCGCGCAGCGGCTCCCGGCTTGTCGCCAGGATTTTCAACCGCGGTCCCGCCTGCAGCAATGAGGAGACCAGCGCCGCGCAAGCGTCGAGCAGGTGTTCGCAATTGTCGAGGACCAGCAGCAGGTCCCGGTCCTCGACATATTTCGCCAGCGCGTCCTGCACCGGGTGACCCGGCTCTTCCTTGACGCCCAGCACCGACGCGACCGCCAACGCGACCCGCTGTCCGTCCGCAAGCGGCGCCAGTTCCACGAACCACACGCCATCGGGGTAATCGTCGATTACGTCGGCGGCGACCTGCAGCGAAAGGCGCGTCTTGCCCAAGCCGCCCATGCCCAGCAACGTCAGCAGGCGGCAGTTGCCGAGCATCGCCTTGACTTCGGTCATCTGCCCATCGCGACCGATGAACGAAGTGACTTGCTGAGGCAGGTTGTTCGGGCTGATCACCAGCGAGCGCAACGCCGGAAAGCCGCGGCGCAGCGAAGGATGCGCGACCTGGTACACGCGCTCGGGCTGGGGCAGGTCGCGCAACCGTACCAACCCCAGATCGAGGAGTCCCACGTCCTCAGGCAAGCGGCGGATCACGAGATTGGCAACGGCCTGCGACAGCAGTATCTGGCCGCCATGCGCGGCATTCATGATGCGCGCGGCGCGGTTGACGACACTGCCGAAGAAATCGTTGTCGCGGCGCTCGACGACGCCGATGTCGAGGCCACAGCGGACGCGCAATGCGATCCCCTGCGTATTGGCTGGATCGACGAAGGCGAATTGCAATGCCAGCGTGGCGCGGAGTGCGTCGGCCGGGTCGTCGAATGCGGCGTACATGCCGTCGCCGGTCATCTTTACCACGCGACCATGGTTTGTTTCGACGGCCGCGCGACAAATGCTGTCGTGCCGTGCCAGCGCCGTTTGCATCTTGCCCGGCTCCTGCTCCCATAGCCTGGAGCTGCCTTCGATATCCGTAAACAGGATGGTCGTGATCATCGCGCCGTCCAGGACTCACGCGTGCCGCAAGGATTCAAAAGCGCAACCCGGTGCCGTACCTCTAGGATGTCAACCGCTTGAGCACGAATGCGGGCACCGGCGTCGCGTAGCCCTTGAGCGACAGCGGGCCGACGTCTTCGACCTCCGCCGCGTCGCCCAGCGCCGCACGCGTGCGGCGGTCGATCAGGATCTGGCCGCTTTTCGCTTCGTCGCACAGCCGCGACGCAAGATTGACCATGCTGCCGATGGCAGAGTAGTCGAGCCGCCCTTCGAAGCCGAACGCGCCCAGCGTGGCGAAACCCTGCGCGATGCCGATGCCCAGCGCCAGGTCGTTGCCAAGCTTCAGCCAGCGCTCGCGCAGCGGCGCGAAACCCTCCTGCATCGCCAGCGCCATGCTCGCAGCGCGCTTGCCAGGCTCGGGAATCGGCACCGGATCGTTGAAGAAGATCAGGATGCCATCGCCGGCAAAGCGATCGAGGGTGCCCTCGTGTGTGGTCACGATGGCGCCCATCGCTTCCTGGTAGGCGCGCAACACGGCCTCGACCTCTTCCGGTTCGGCGCTGTCGGTGAACGCGGTAAATCCGCGCAGGTCGGTGAACACATAGCAGATTTCACGCCGGTGCGGCGCGAGGATCGATTTCTCGCCGGCGTTGACGATAGCCTCGGCCACTGCGGGGGAGAAGAATCGCTTCAACTGCGACATGCGATCGAGTTGCGCGACCTGCTCAGCGACGCGTTGCTCGAGCTTGAGATTCCATTCTTTGAGCGCGGCCGCCTGACGCTTGACTTCATCCTGCAGTGACTTGACCCGCAGCAGCGATCGCACGCGTGCGAACAGTTCCGGCTGGTTGATCGGCTTGGCCAAGAAATCGTCGGCGCCGGCTTCGATGCCCTTGACGCGTTCCTGTTGCGGATCGAGCGAGGTGACCATCACCACGGGCAGCAGCGCGGTTTCGGGATCCGCGCGGATGCGCACGCAGACTTCGTAGCCGGACAAACCCGGCATCATGACGTCGAGCAGCACCAGATCGGGCTGTTCTGTGGCCAGCTTTGCCAGGGCCTCCTCGCCGCTCGCGGCCGTCGCGACCGCGTAGCCCTTCACGCCGAGCAGATCGGCGAGTAGTTTGACGTTGTGCGGGGTGTCGTCGACCACCAACACCTTGGCTGGCGTAGTCACTGCTGCTTGCCCTCCAGGGTATGGCGCACAGCGTCCAGGAATTCCTTCAGGTTGATCGGCTTGCCGACGTAGGCATCGAAGCCGGCTGCGGTGATCATCTTGCGGTCCTGTTGCATGACCGATGCGGTGACGGCGATCACGGGAATTTTCTCCGTGACGGGGTTGGCGCGCAACTGCCCGAGCGCTTCGATGCCATTGATCCCGGGCAGCTGAATGTCCATCAGCACGAGGTCGGGCTTCTTCTCCACCGCGAGCTTGACCCCGTCCTCGCCGGTCACCGCCTCGAGCGTTTCGTAGCCCTTGACCTGCAGCACGTCGCGCACCAGCTTGAGGTTGCGCTCATTGTCTTCGATGATCAGGATCACGCTCATGCGCGACCTCCTTCTGCTGTTTGTGCTGTTCCATCGGCTGAAACATTGCCGATCGGAATGGTGAAGGTAAAGGTCGAACCCTTGCCGGGTTCGCTTTCGAGCCAGATGCGGCCGCCGTGCAGCTCGACAAAGCGCTTGGTGAGCGCGAGACCAAGGCCGGTACCTTCCTGCTTGCTCGTGTAGTTCTTGCCGACCTGGCGAAACTCCTCGAACACCGCTGCCTGATCCTCGGGTGCGATGCCGATGCCGGTGTCGTGCACTGCGACCACGACCTTGCTCTCCTCGAGGCGCGCCGACACGTCGATGCGGCCGTTGTCCGGCGTGAACTTGACCGCGTTCGTAAGAAGGTTGAGCAGGATCTGCTTGAATTTTCGCTCGTCGGCGGTGATCTCGGTAAGCTGCGGGTCGATCTGCTGGCCAAGCGCGATGCCGTGGCGCTGCGCGCGTTCGCGCACCAGCGTCATCGCATTGGACACCGCGGAGGCGAGGTCGAAGGTCGACGGCTCCAGGTCCATTCGTCCGGCTTCGACCTTGGACAGGTCGAGGATGTCGTTGATCAGCGTGAGCAGGTGCTTGCCCGAGCTGAAAATGTCCTTCAGGTAGTCTTCCTGCTTGGCGTTCAGTTCGCCGAACAACTTCTCGAGCAGCACTTCGGAGAAGCCGATGATGGCGTTCAACGGCGTGCGCAGCTCGTGCGACATGTTGGCGAGGAACTCGGACTTGTGCTTGTTCGCGACCTCGAGCTGCTGGCTCTTGTCCTGGATTTCGTTGAACAGGCGCACGTTCTCGATGGCGATGGCCGCCTGATCGCCGAAGGTTTTCAGCAGCGCGATTTCGCGCTCGCTGAACGGCCGCAGTTCCTTCCGCCGCAGCAGGATCGTGCCGAATGGCATGCCTTCGCGGTACAAGGGCGTCACCAGCATCGTGCGGTTGCCGAAGCGCCGAGACATTTCGGCGCCCAGCGGATATTTGTCTGCTTCGGCCAGGATGTCGTGGACGTGAATCGTCTTGTGCTCGAGCACCGCGCAGCCGGAGGTGGAGTCGCGGTTGATCGGCAGCGTTTCCAGGGCGACGGTCTCCTCCGCAGACATTCCCTCCGACGCGACGTGGCGCAGCGTATCGCCATCGGTCAGGTAGATCGATGCCGCCGCCGCGTCGCAGAGGTGGAGCGCGCGATCGGCGATGGCGTCCAGCACCGGCTTGACGTCGGTCGGCGAACTGGAGATCACGCGCAGGATTTCGGCGACGGCCGTCTGCTGCTCGAGCGCTTCCTTGGTCTGGTTGAACAGGCGCACGTTCTCGATCGCGATCGCCGCCTGGTCGGCGAAGGTCTTCACCAGCGCGACCTGTTTGTCGCTGAACTTGCGCGGTTCCGTGCGCCAGAGCGCGATCGCACCGATCGCGCGGGCCTCGCGCATCAGTGGTACCGCGAGAACGCCACGATTGCCGATGCGCCGCTGCAGCTCTCGCGCGATCGGATATTCTTCTTCCGGGGCCGCCGCCAGGTCTTCGATGTGAACGACTTCGCGGTCAAGAACGGCACGACCGCTGACCGAGCCGCGCGTCAGCGGCATGACCTCGCCTTCAATCAGCGACGGCGTGTTGCCGGAGTCTGCGGCAAAGCGAAGTTCATTGCCGTCGACCAGAACAATCGTCGAATGCGCAGCGTCGCAAAGCTTCAAGGCACGTTCGGCCACCGCGTCCAGCATCGGGCGCACGTCGCCGGGCGAGCCGGCGATCACGCGCAGGATTTCGCTGATGGCGGTCTGCTGATCAAGCGTCTCCTTGGTCTCGTTGAACAGCCGGACGTTGTCGATGGCGATCGCGGCCTGGCGGGCGAAGGTTTCGACCAGTGCAACCTGGTCGGGCGAAAACAGGCGAGGTTCGCGCCGGAACAGGAAGATGCCGCCGTAGGCGCCGCCTTCGCGCATCAGTGGCACCGCCAGGACTGCCCGCGCCGCCAGGGGAAGTACGCTCTCGCGCGAGTCGGGATATTCCGACTCGAGTAGTGGCACGACATCTTCGTGGTGAACGGTCTGCCGATCGATCGCCGCACGACCGGTGATCACGGAGCGTTTCAGCGGGATGGGCTTGCTCGGTTGCGGGAGCGGCACCTGTTCGATCGAGAATTCTGCGGTGGGATGCAGTACGCCGTCGTCGATGAGCAGCACGCGCGCGTAGGGTGCGTCGCAGAGGTGCGCGGCGCGCTCGGCGACGGCCTGGAGCACCGGCTGCACGTCGGTTGGCGAACTGGAAATGACGCGCAGGATCTCGCTGATCGCGGTCTGCTGCTCGAGCGAATTCTTGAGTTCGCTGGTGCGCTCCTCGACCTTGCGCTCCAGGCCGGCGTAGGAATCGCGCAGCTGCACCGACATCGTATTGAACCGGTTGGCGAGCGCCTCCAGCTCGTCGCCGGTGTGGACTTCGATCTTCTGGTCGAGCTGCCCCGCGCCGATGCGCTGCGCGCCTTCCTCGAGCGTGCGGATCGGCCGCACCATGCCGCGCGCGAGCGCCAGTGCTCCGATCGCCGAAAGAACCATGCCCGCGAGGATCAGCAGCGCGGTGCGTACGATCGAAGCATTGAGTTTTTCGTAGACTTCCGCGACCGGCTGCTCGACGAACACGTACCAACGGAGCGGCGTAATCGGAGCCACCGAAGCCAGGATTGCCGTTCCCGCCAGGTCGCTCGAGACCATCGCCGGCTCGATGGTATCCGTCGGCGAGGCGGCGAGCGCGGTTTTCACGTGCGGCAGGTGCGAAAGGTTGGTCTTGCGCAGTACCAGGCCGATGTCCGGATCGGCAATGAGAAAACCGTTGCCGTCGACGACGTAGGCCTTGCCTTTCTCGCCGATCTTGATCCGCGAGACGACATCCCAGATGAACTTGAGATTCACTTCCGCGATGGTGACCGGCCCCTTGTCGCTCGGGCGGATCGCGATCGTCATGTAGGGTTCGGTCTCCTTGCGGAAATACACCGGGCCGAACCAAGGCTGGCCCCGCCTGGCATTGAGGAACGCGGGTTCGGTTGAACGATCCTTGCCCGAGTTGATGTTGTCCATGCCGAGGCGCGAGACCGCGATCTGCTCGTGCCCCTCGGCATCGAGCTGCGAGATGTCCGTCACTTCCGGGGCCTGACGCAGCAGCTTGAGAAACTCGATGCGGCGCAGCTCGACGTCGTTGGCATCGAGCTGCGGCAGCGCAGCGTAGGCCAGTTGCTGTTCGATCTGGTGGATGTACTGCTCGATGCGCGAAGCGGCACCGATGGCCTTTTCGTGTTGCAGGCTGGCGAGCGCGGACTTGGTCTCCTGGTAGGTGAAATAGATGCTGATCGCGCTCGAGGCGAGCAGCGCGATCATGACCAGCGACAGGATGAGGATCAGGTACTTGCGAAACAGCCGGCCGCGGCTGATTCGCCGGGGTGCTGCGGCGGTTGCGGTTGCGGGTGCGGGGAGGGGGGTGGAAGCCATACTTCAGTGTTTCAATAAAAACGTGCGACGTCCAGACCGGCCGCTTTTCCAGCATCCGCCATGCGCTTGTCGGCCGTGGCCAGCCTTTGACAACGAATTCCCTGCGCGATTGCCAGATGCAGCGCATCCAGGGTTCGCAACGCGTAGCGACCCAGTCGCGTTATCAGATTCAGCGCCGCAATCAGATGTTCGTCGGCAACCGGGTAGACCTGCAGGAATCCCGCACCGACATCCTTCTCGAACGACGCATACACGCGCGATTCGATGGATCGGGTCACTTCGCCCGCGCGCCGGCGCCGCGCAAGCAGGCAACGGAATTCCACGACGGTCAGGCGGCTGATCGCCGCTGTGGGTTGCTCCTGGACGAAGGCCTCGAACTCCTCCGCGAAGGGCTCGTTGAGATACCACTTCGCCAGAGCGCTGGTGTCCAGGTACGGTCCCACTAGCGTTCATCCCGCTCGACGCGAATGTGCCTTTCGCTGCCATGCGTCAGGCGGGGCATACTGGCGCGCAGGTCGGCATGCGATGGCATCCGCTGCTGGCTTTTGAGGGGAAGCAGGCGTGCGATCGGTCGGCCGCGGCGAGTGACCACCACCTCGCCCTCGCGCGAAACGAGCTCATCGAGTTGCGTCAATTCCTTGCGGATCTCGCGGATGCTGAGATTCTTCATGTCAAGCCCCTTGTGTCACAACTATGTAAATTGTGTCACAATAATCCGCGCATCGCAAACGAGCTGGGGCGTGGTTGTATGCAGCCAGTCGCGACTCGATACACGAGGTCATTGAATCACCTCGTCGGCACGCAGCAGGATCTCCTTCGGGATGGCGATGCCGAGCGCCTTCGCGGCCTTTTGATTGATCACGAGTTCAAATTTCGTCGGCAGCTCGATCGGCAAGTCTCCCGGCTTCGCACCGTGCAGGATCTTGTCGACATAGATTGCAGAGCGCCGGAACAGATCGGTGTCGCTCGGCGAATAGGCCACGAGTCCACCGGCGCGAGCGAACTCACCGAATTGGTAGACGGAGGGAATCCGGTTACTCGCCGCCAATCTGACGATCTCGTTCCGGTTGGCGACTGTCAACGGGTCGCTGACTACGAACAGTCCATTCGCGCGCTGGTTGCGCATCGAAGTGAACGCCGCCTCGATGTCTGCACGGTCGTGCAATTCAACGACAAGGGGCGTCGTTCCGTTCGCTTTCGCCGCGGCCACGGCCTGCGCGCGGCCCCGCCCGATGGCGAACACCGGATGCCAGAGGATGGCCAGGCGCGTGACTCCCGGAACGATCGCCAAAAGCACCTGGACGGTCTTGCCCATCAGACCCTCGCCGGCGTCGCGTGTCAGGCCGGTGACATTGTCCCCTGGCCGCGCGAGACTGCTGACAAGGCCGCTGGCGATCGGATCGGAAACGCCGATGAAGATCACCGGAATCGACGTTGTCGCCTTCTTGGCTTCGATGGCTCCGAGTCCCGACGATACGACGATGACCTGCGGTCGAAGCGGGATCAGCTCCGCGAACGCAGTGCGAAATCCCTCGACCTGACCATGCGCCCAGCGGACATCGACGACGATGTTCTTGCCCGGGACGTAGCCCGAATCGCGCAGACCCGCCATGAACGCATCGAGAAAAAGCTGGTTGGCCGATGCGTCGCCTGCTTCCACGAACGCGATGCGATAGGGCGGTTGATCCTGCTGCGCGAGGCCGGACGATGCAGCAACGAGCCACGCGAGACCGGTGCCGGCAATGAACGTCCGCCGGTCCATCGCTGCGGAACGCTGGATCAGACTCCATTTTCTTGGTGTCACTGGATCACCTCGTCCGCACGCACGAGCACCGACTGCGGAATCGTGAGGCCAAGCGTCTTGGCGGTCTTGGTGTTGACGGCGAGCACGTACCTGGCGGGCTGCTCGAACGGCAGCTCGGTCGGCTTCGTGCCCTTCAGAATCCTGTCGACATAGGTCGTAGCACGCCGGAAATTGTCGACGATATCGGGTCCGTAGCTCAACAACCCACCCGCCATCGGGTATTGACGGATCAGGTAGATTGACGCCAGCCGATGCTGCAGCGCTGCCTGCGCAATCTGTTGCAATCCGAGATCGGCGGCGGTATCGGTGAGGCCGGTGAAATTCCCGCCTGGCCGTACCAGGCTCGCGGCCAGGCCTTCGATGACCGGGTCGGTGGTCACCGTGACGACGATCGGGATCGAGGTCGTGGCGAAGCGCAAGGCGCTGTACACCGGGCTTCCCGTGGCGACGATAACATCGAGTTTCGCGCGCACCAGTTCGGCCGCCAGAGCGGGAAGTTGATCAATTTTTCCGTCCGCGAAGCGCGCCTCGATGGCGACATTCTTTCCCTCGACGTAGCCGAGGTCGCGCATGCCCTGGACAAACGCATCGTAACGCCCGGTGTCCAGGGCAGACTGGCGGGTGCCGAAGTAGAAGAAGCCGATGCGCCAGACCTTGCCTGGCAGCTGCGCATGCGCCGCGAGGGGGAGGGCGAGCGCGCCACCGGCAGCGCTGGCCAGGAATGTTCGTCGATCCATCACCGGATCACCTCGTCCGCGCGTGCGATCACGGTCGCGGGAACATCGATGCGAAGCGCCTTGGCCGTTCGCAGGTTGATGACCAGCTCGAATTTCGTCGGCTGCTCGACCGCAAGATCGCCCGGCTTCGCACCTTTCAGGATTCGTTGCACGTATACGGACGAGCGCCGGGCGATCGCGGGCAGGTCCGGGCCGTAGCTCGCCAGAATGCCAGCCTCGGTCAAAAGTCGCGAACCGCTAAACGCCGGCAGGCCCTGCGCGAGTGCCAGTTCGGAAACGCGTGCCGCGTTGGCCCCGAACATCGGGTCCTGCATCACCACCACCGCATCCGGCCGCTCGGTTTGCAGCGTCGCGAATGTACGGTCGAGCTCCTCGCGCGTTCGCACTTCAATGAGGCGAAGCAGCATGTGCAGCCGGGCAGCCGCGGCCAGCGCCTCGCTCAGCAAGAGTTGCTGGAAGATTCCGTTGGCGGGATTCCACAGGGCCGCGACGCGGCTGGCGTGAGGCAGCAACTGGCGGATAAGCTCGATTTCTTTGCCGACCGCGGCGTACGATTGGCTGGCGGTCCCGGTGACGTTGCCGCCGGGACGGGCGAGATTGCCGACCAAGCCGGACGCCACCGGATCGGACACACCGACCATCACGATCGGTATCGTCGCCGTCGCCTGCTTCGCGGCGATCGCGGCCGCCGAGACGATCGCGACGATGACATCCGGCCGATTCTTGACGAGCTCCGCCGCAAGGGCCGGCAGCCGCGCGAAATCGCCCTCCGCGGAGCGGCGATCGACGACGATATTTTTTCCGTCGACATAGCCGAGATCGCGCATCCCCTGCCAGAATTCCTGCTCCTGGATATTGGGCGGCCCCGGCGTGAGCAAGCCGATGCGCGGCATCGCGCCGGCGCGCTGGGCGGCAGCGCGCAACGAAACTCCGAGCAGCAAAAGCGCGCTGGCATTCACGAAGCTTCGCCGATTGGTCACTGGATCACCTCATCCGCGCGCAACAACAGCGACTGCGGGATCGACAGTCCGAGCGCCTTCGCCGCTTTCAGGTTGATTACCAGTTCCACTTTCGTCGGCTGCAGGACCGGCAAATCGGCCGGCTTGGCACCGTTGAGGATTCGTCCGGTGTAAATACCTGCCTCGCGATAGACTTCGGAGAGGCTGGCACCGTAACTCATCAGCCCGCCTGCGGTGACGAACTCGCGCACGTCGAAGGTCGCGGGAATTGCGTAACGTGCCGCAAGGGCGGCGAATTGCTCGCGCCGGTCGAAGAAGAACGCATCGCTTGCGACAAAGAATGCGCCCGCGTGCATTTGGGCAGCAGCTGCAAAGGCCGCGTCAATGTCCTGCATCGTGTGTGCTTTCAAGACATGCACTTGCTGCCCGAGCGCACGCGCTGCGTCCTGCACCGCTTTCACATTGGACTCGACAATGGGGTTATCCGGATTGACCAGGAGAGCGACCACGCTGGCCTTGGGCACCAGCTCATGCAGCAGCTCCAGCCGCTTCGCGTGCAGCTGCCCGGTGATGAATGTCACGCCCGTGGCATTGCCCCCGGGTCGGCCGAGGTTGGCAACGAGGCCAAGCTTGACGGGATCGGCACCCAGCGTAAAGACGATCGGGATCGTTGCCGTCGCGGCCTTCGCCGCGAGCGCGGGACCGGGGCCCCCCGTCACAACCAAGACCGCGACGTTACGACGCACCAGGTCCGTCGCCAGCGCCCGCAGGCGATCGTCCACGCCGTCGGCCCCTCGAAACTGGATCTCGACGTTCTTGCCCTCGACATAGCCGGTTTCGTTCAGACCTTGACGGAATGCGGCGACGAACGGAGCCCAGCGTCCCGATGATGCGAGAGACAGAAACCCGATCACCGGACTTGCCTTCGGTTGCGCGCGAACGCGGAGAGGCCGCACGATCGCAGCGCTTCCGATTAGGCCGATGAACGTGCGCCGGTCGATCACTGAATTGATCTTGTGTCGTAAACTAGTCATCTAGCTAGTTGTGAAGGCCCAATAGGTTGTTTGTGTTCATTCGGACTGGATTTGAGAAACTGGGAATCGCCAAACCCCCGGTCATCTCAAGGAGTCCAGCCGAATGAACATTCATAAGAATGCCCGACTGACCTTCGCCCGTCGACTCGAAATGGTTCAGGACATCACCGAACGAGGTCTGTCGCAAGGAGCGGCGGCGCTGGCGCAGGGGTGAGCGTGCCGACGGTCCGTAAGTGGCTGGGGCGCTATCTGGCCCAAGGCGAGGTGGCGCTGGCCGACCGCTCGTCGCGCCCGAGGCTCAGTCCGCGTGCCATTGCCCCGGCCAAGGCGCTGGCGATCGTCGAGTTGCGCCGGCACCGGCTCACTCAAGCACGCATTGCCGCAAGCCTCGGGGTATCGAAGAGTACGGTCGGACGCGTGCTCGCGCGTGCCGGTCTGTCGCATCTGAAAGACCTGGAGCCGATTGCGCCGGTGGTGCGCTATGAGCATGCGGCGGCGGGCGATCTGCTGCACATCGATACCAAGAGGCTCGGGACGCATCATGCGGCCTGGCCACCGCGTTACTGGTGACCGCCGTGGTTCCTTCGGCAGTGCCGGCTGGGAGTTTCTGTTTGTGGCCATCGATGATCATGCGCGCATCGGCTTCACCGACATGTACCCAGACGAAGCGAAGGCCAGCGCCGTGCAGTTCATGCGCAACGCCGTGGCCTACTACCAGTCGCTCGGCGTGCAAATCAAACGACTGCTGACCGACAACGGCTCTGCGTTTCGTTCCAAAGACTTCGCCCAAGCCTGCGCCGAACTGAAGATCAAACATCAGCTTCACCCGACCCTACCGTCCGCAAACCAACGGCAAGGCCGAGCGTTTCATCCAGTCGGCACTGCGCGAGTGGGCCTATGGCTTCGTCTACCAAAACTCCCTCCAGCGCACCGATCAGCTCGATGCCTGGATCCATCACTACAACTGGCACCGCCCTCACCAAGGCATCGGAGGCGTTGCACCCATGACCAGACTCAAAGCGTCCTGCAACAACCTCTTGACGCTTCACAGCTAGTTAGAGGAGCGATCATGCAGGAGATCGGCACATTCGAGGCGAAGACGCACCTTAGCGCATTGCTCGATGAAGTTGCGCGCGGCGTGGAGGTGGTAATCACCCGGCGGGGCGTTGCCGTTGCGCGGCTTGTTCCCGCCGGTTCGCCTCGACGAAGCGGCGCCGGCGATCCGATTGCGCGAGCGAAAGCGTTTGCAAAGGGCCAGACGCTTGGATCGTTGCCTTGGAAGAAGCTCCGCGACGAGGGCAGGCGGTGACCAACTTTGTCCTCGATGCCTCGGTCGCGGTCGCCTGGTGCTTCAACGACGAAAGCACCACGGGAGCCTTGGCGCTGCTCGATCGTCTGCGCACTGGATCGGGACACGTTCCGGCACTCTGGGAACTCGAAATCGGCAACATTCTGCTTGGCGCCGAGCGACGAAAGCGCATCACTCGGGCGAGGTCTGTCGAATTCGTTGGTCTCCTCGGCGAACTCGACATTCGCGTCGACTCCGACTTGCCGGGCCGCGCGTTTCAAAACATGCTTCCGCTCGCCCGCGAGCGAGGCCTGACGACCAATGACGCAACTTACCTCGAGCTCGCCATGCGGTTGGGCCTGCCGCTGGCGACGAAAGACAAGGCGCTTCTGCGTGCGGCGACGGCGCTGCGCGTTGCGACACTTGCCGCCTGAGCGCAGCGCTGCAGCGCTATTGGCGCAGGTCTGCATCGACATTACTTGATCACCTCATCCGCGCGCACAAGCAACGATTGCGGAATCGTCAGGCCGAGCGCTTTGGCGGTCTTGAGGTTGACGGCGAGGAAGTATCTCGCAGGCTGCTCGAATGGCAGCTCGCCCGGCTTCGCGCCTTTGAGAATCTTGTCCACGTAGATCGCGGCGCGCCGAAAATTGTCGGTCAAGTCGGCCCCATAACTCATCAGGCCGCCGACTTCCACGTACTCGTGGAGGTTGTACACCGCGGGCAGGCGCTGCTTCATCGCGGCCTGCGTGATCTGCTGCGACTGCTGCGTGAAGAAGGTATCGGCGAACAGGATGACGGCGTCGGCGCGATACTGAACCAATGACGCGAAGCCGGAATCGACTTCGGCTGCCGTGCCTGCCTCCGCCAGCACGACCTGCACTCCGACCTTCTGGGCGGCCAGGATCAGCCGCTTCATTTGGGCCGGATGCGTCACGTTGTCCGGATTCAGCAGTAGGCCGACGCGGGACAATTGAGGCACGACTGTCCTCAGCAGTTCGAGCTGCTTCGGACCCAGATCGACCGCGGTGTCGGCCAGGCCGGTGAAGTTTCCGCCGGGCCGCGCCAAGCTCTCGGCCATTCCCGCTGTCACGGGATCGTTGGTGACGGTGATGACCACGGGAATGCTGGTCGTGGCGTGCTGCAAGGCGCGGTAGGCGACGCTGCCCGTTGCCACGATAACGTCGACTTTCAACTTCACAAGCTCCGCCGCAAGCGCGGGCGCGCGGTCGATTTTCCCGTCAGCAAAGCGTGACTCGATGGCGACATTCTTGCCCTCGACATAACCGAGTTCGCGCATGCCCTTCACGAACGCATCGTAGCGGCCGGTATCCAGCGCCGACTGGCGCGAACCGAAGTAGAAGAAGCCGATGCGCCAGACTTTGCCCGCGGGTTGCGCGAAGGCGCGGAGTGGCATGACCAGCGCTCCTGCGGTCACGCTAGCGACGAACGTCCGCCGATCCATCGATGGGAAAATAGTGTCAGACCCCGATTTCCGCCGTCGCGTCGTCACTGGATCACCTCGTCCGCGCGCAGCAGCAGCGACTGCGGGATCGTCAGGCCGAGCGCCTTGGCCGTCCTCAGGTTGATCACCAGCTCGAACTTCGTGGGCTGCTCGACGGGAAGGTCGGCGGGCTTGGCGCCTTTCAATATCTTGTCGACGAAGACGGCCGCCCGCCGCCAGAGGTCGTCGATGTCCACGCCGTAAGACATGAGTCCTCCGGCTTCGACATATTCCGCGAGTCCATATATTGCGGGGAGGCGGCTCCTGGCGGCCAGGTCCACGACTTGTTGGGCGTGTGCGAACAGGAGCCCGCTAATCACGAGGACAGAGCCCGCCTGCGCGTTCGTCGCCGCCTTGAAAGCAGTACCGATTTCGCCTATCTCGCGGATTTCGAGCGACAAAACTTTCCACCTCCGCTCACGGGCGGCGGCTTCGGCGGCCTGGAAATCGGGGAGGTTAGCCCGATCCCAAATGACCGCCACTGGTGCTGAACCGGGGACGAGTTCCTTGAGCAGCTCAAGGCGCTTCCCGGTCGTCTCCAGCCACTGAGCGCTGAACCCAGTGAAGTTCCCGCCCGGGTGTGCGAGGCTCTGGACGTACCCTCCGCCCACGGGGTCGTTGGCAGCCACCATCACGATGGGGATGGGGACGAGAGAGGTCGCCTGCTTGAGCGCGCGCAGCGCGGTCCCTGCCGCGACGATCAAGTCTACTTTGAGGCGGACCAGCTCGGCGGCTAACCCGGGAAAGCGCTCCGACCTGCCCGCGGCACCGCGTGGCTCGGTGACGAACTGCTCGCCATACACGTAACCGAGATCGCGCAATCCTTGCAGGAGCGCTTTGGTGGATGGTGACTTGGGCATGGGTCCGGCCAAGTCGTCGGTCGCCCGAATACCGAGGATTCCGATCCGGTAGATTCTGGGTACGGGTTGCGCCGAAGCGCCGCGGCTCACCACGAAGACCCCGACCGCTACGCTGCCGATGAACCTCCGCCGGTCGATCACTGGATCACCTCGTCCGCGCGCAGCAGCAGCGACTGCGGAATCTTGATTCCGAGCGCATTGGCGGTTTTCTGGTTAATCGCGAGCGCGAAGTGGACCGGGTGTTCAATCGGAAGGTCAGCGGGCCGGGCGCCGTCCAGGACTTTGGCGACAAGCGTTGCCGCGGTGCGGTACATGTCCCGCTGCACGGGACCATACGAGATGAGCAGACCAGTCTGCACAAAATTCGCGGTGAGACCGATCGCCGGCAAGCGGCTTTTCAACGCGGCCTCGGTGATCAACGGTCGATATCGATCGTGTATCAAGGGCGAGGAGAGAACGATCAGCCCTTGCGCGCCTTCTTGTAACGCAGTGTGAAGTGCGGCCGCTAACGCGTCGGGGCCACGCCATTCGATTGGCGCGATCTTGACACCGAGCCGTCGCCCGGCAACCTCTACCGCCTCGCGCTGCGCTGTGGCGAGTGGAGCGTCCCAGAGCACCGCGACACGGGATAGCGACGGCACGATCTCCTTGAGCAGTTGCAGCTGTTTCGCGCTCACCTCCGCCTGATCGAGGAAGACACCGGTGAGATTACCTCCTGGTCGCGCGAGGCTGACGGCATAGCCAGCGGCGATGGGATCGCTCTCGTAGTCGTAGCCGACGATCGGAACAGTTTTTGTAGCCGCGCGCGCAGCACGTATCGCATATGGGCCCTGGGCGAAGACCACCGCGACGCCGATGCCTGTCAGCTGGGCAGCGGTTTCCTGTAGCCGATCCTGCGTGTCCGCGCTGCGGAACTCGACGATCAGATTCTGACCTTCGTTGTAACCAAGCTCCGCTAACCGGGCAAGTATTGTCGTAACCGCATTTGGCAGCTTCTCTCTTGGAGATGACGCGAGATAACCCATCCGCGCAACCTTCGCTGGCTTCTGCGCGATGGAGGTGAATGGCGCGCCGAGGAGCCCACCCGCCGACGCGCGCAGGAACGTCCGCCGGTCGATCACTGGATCACCTCGTCCGCGCGCAGCAGCAGCGATTGCGGGATGGTGATGCCGAGCGCCTTCGCGGTCTTGGCATTCAACGCCAATTCGATCTTCGTTGACTGCACAATCGGCAACTCGGCCGGCTTGGCGCCGCCGAGGATCTTGCCAACGTAGATGCCGGCCAGGCGATAGGCTTCGGACAAGCTGGCACCGTAGCTCATCAGGCCGCCGGCAGCGACGAAGTCGCGCAAATCGTAGATCGCCGGTACCGCGTGGCGTGCCGCCAACGCGACGATTTGTTCGCGCCGGGCGTTGAAAAAAATATCGGAGTCGACGAGGAGCGCGTCGGGCCTTCTTTGCACGAAGGTCGCGAAGGCCGCGTCGATTTCCTGTTCGGTGGCCGCCTTCAAAAGCCACACCTGCAGCCCCAGCGCGCGCGCGGTCTCCTGTAGTCTCCGCACGCGCGATTCGATGGGGTTCCCACTCGGATTCACGACAAAGGCGATGATCCTGGCTTTGGGCAGCAGCGCGTGCAGCAACTCCAGCCGCTTCTCCCCCAGCTCGCTGGCGAAAAAGTTGACGCCGGTGAGGTTCGCACCCGGATGACTCAGGCTCGCGACGAGTCCCATGTTGACGGGGTCGCTACCTGTTGTGAAGACGATTGGAATCGTCGACGTCGCCGACTTCGCGGCCTGTGCACCCCCACCAGCTGCAGTCGCAAACAGAACCGTCACCTGGCCCTGGACCAGATCCGCCACTAGCGCGGGGAGTCGATCGAAGTGGCCCTCCGCCCAGCGAAATTCGATATGCACGTTCTTGTCTTCGATATATCCGGTTTCGTTCAGGCCGCGGCGAAACCCGGCAACATACGGTGCAAACAGCGCGAGGGACGCACTGCCCAGAAACCCGATGACCGGCATTGCCGACTTCTGCGCATCGTTGCCTGTCGATGCTGCCTTCGGCGCCTCCACGCCCCTTTTCGGCTCTTCCTTTTGATCGCATCCCCATGCCGCAACGAGCGCGACGATGAAAGCTCGCCGGTCCATCACTCGATCACCTCGTCCGCACGCCGTCGTAGCGATTGCGGTATCGCGAGTCTGAGCATCTTGGCGGTCTTGAGGTTGATGACGAACTCGAACTGGGTCGGTTGTGCGATCGCCAGATCGCCAGGCTTCGCGCCGCGAAGGATCCTGTCTATATAGCTCGCGACGATGCGCGACGCAGCAGGAACGTCGGGTCCATAGGAAAGCAGCATTCCCGAGGCGGTATATGGTCGCTCTTCTGCCACGGTCGGGAGTGCATGTTGCAATGCCCAGGCGCCGATCGCCTCACGGTTCGAGCCGAACATCGGATCGCCGCGGACGATGAGTGCGTCGGCTCGCAAGCCGGCGATGCGCGCGATCGCTTTTTCGATTGCGTCGAAGTTGGCCACCTCGACGAAGATCGGTTCCATGCGCATCGCGCGAAACGCCTGCTCGTAGTCTGGCCGTACGCGCTGCCAGTACAGGTTCGCCGGATCGACCAACTCCCCGATACGTGTTGCCTTCGGAAGAAGCTCGCGAATCAGTTCCAGACGCTTCACTGCGAGTTCTGGAGCGATCAGTGACAGTCCGGTGATGTTGCCTCCGGGATGCGACAGGCTCGAAACCAGGCCGAGCCGGACTGGGTCTCCACTCGTGGCCACGATGGGAATGGTTGTCGTGGCGTTCTTGGCAGCGACGCCTGCAACCGCGCCGAAGGTCGCGATGAGGTCGGGCTTGAGCTGCACGAGTTGCACGGCGAGCGCGGGCACACGCTCCGAGTCGCCGCGGCCGTCGCGTCGTTCGATGATCAGGTTCTTCCCTTCGACCCAACCCAGTTCATTCAGTCGCTCGAACAAGACCGGGGACACCGTAGTCGCTACAACGCCGCCAGAAAGCATCCCTATTCGCCGAAGGTTACCCGCCTGCTGTGCTGGCACGGGAACGGAAGTCGCCAGCAGGCCACCTGCGCCGATGGCGATAAACGTGCGCCGGTCCATCACTTGATCACCTCGTCCGCGCGCAGCAGCAGCGGTGGCGGGACCGCGATGCCAAGAGCCTTCGCGGTTCTAAGGTTGATGATCAATTCGAACTTCGTTGGTTGCTCGATCGGCAGGTCGCCGGGCTTCGCGCCCTTGAATATCTTGTCCACGTACGTTGCCGCGCGGCGATAGAGATCGGGGTAGTTCGGGCCGTACGCCATAAGGCCGCCGGCTTCGATGAACTCCATCGACCGATAGATCGCTGGCAAACGATGCTTCGCAGCGAGCTCGACGATCAGTCTTCGGTTCGCTTGCAGGAGCCCTTCCTGGCCGACGATGAGCCCGTCAGCGCGTTGCCGGGTCGCCGCATCGAACGCGGACGCCAGGTCCTCAGGCTTGCGCACATCGAGGAGTTGGGTCTGCAGACCCAATGAGCGCGCTGCCGTCTCAACCTCTCTCCACTGTGGCGGGTTGGCGGGGCTGCTCATGTTGTAAAGGGCCGCGATGCGCGCAATGCTCGGCACCATCTCGCGCAGTAGCCCCAGGCGTTTCGCCTCGATGCGGACGGTGAGACTGCTCAGCCCCGTGACATTTCCACCGGGGTGCGCGAGGCTGCTCACGAGACCGCTTTCAACAGGCTCGCCAGCGTTCGCCATGACCACGGGAATTGTCTGCGTAGCTCGCTTGCCCGCCAACGAGGCGGGCGTTCCTCGTGTCACCATCAGATCGACCTTGAGACCAATCAGCTCGGCGGCAAGATCCGCAAACCGCTCGCTGCGCCCGTCGGCCGAGCGGTACTCGATGATCAGGTTTCTTCCCTCGACATACCCCAACTCGCGCAAACCTTGCCGGAACGCAGTCAGATTGGCGGTGTTCAGGTCTGGAGGTACGGTTTCCAGCATGCCGATGCGCCAGACTTTGTCCTGCGCCTGTGCCAGGGCGCCGAACGGCGCGGCAAGCGCACTCGCGCCGATGACGATCACCAATTCCCGCCGCGTTGTCATTGGATCACCTCGTCCGCGCGCAGCAGCAACGGCTGTGGGATCGTGAGACCGAGCGCCTTCGCGGCCTTGAGATTGATCACCAGCTCGAACTTGGTCGCCTGCTCGACGGGAAGGTCTGCCGGCCTGGCACCCTTCAAGATCTTGTCCACGTACTTCGCCGTGTTGCGGTAGATCGCCGCGAGGTCGACTCCATAGCTGAGCAACCCCCCACCCGCGATCATCTGGTCGCGCAACAGATACGCCACTGGCAGCCGGATGTTCTGCGTCAGCGCTTGCAGCTTCGCGCCGTCGCTAAACAAGCCGTCCGGGATCACCACGACGGCCTGCGATCGTTGTCGAACGATCTCTCCGAAGGCGGCGCCGAGTTGCGCTGGCGTGCTGGCAACAACCCGAAGCGCAACGAGGTCCAACGAGGCACAAGCGTTCCGGGCGCCGGCCCAGAACACGGCATGCAACGGATTGCTTTCGTTCACCAGGATGGCGATGCGCCGGGCGCCCGGCGTGGCCTCGTGCAGGATCCCGATCAACTTGCCTAGCACCTCGTCTTGCTGGCTGGTGAAGCCGGTAATGTTGCCTCCCGGCTTGGCCAGGCTTGCGACGAACCCGGCGCCCACGGCGTTCGAGACGCCCGCCATCACGATCGGTATTGTCTTCGTGGCCCGCTGTGCCGCGCGGGCAGCTTGCGAGGTGCTGGTCACTATCGCCGCGATTTTCTGCTCGATCAGATCGCTGGCTAGGCCGTTCAAGCGATCCACTTCGCCATTGGCGTAGACAAATCGATACTCGACGTTCTTCCCTTCCAGCCAGCCGAGATCATGCATTCCCTGTTCGAAGGCGGCGCGAAGATGAGCGCCAGTGGCTTCTGACGATAAGAACATCAGCCCGACACGACGGATCGTCGCGGCAGGTTGTCCATGGCCCAGCCGGATTCGCGACGAGCAGGACGATGCCGCCAGCCAGCACGACACTGCGGCGCGTGATCACTGGATCACCTCGTCCGCGCGCAGCAGCATGTCCTTCGGAATGGCGAGGCCGAGCGTCTTGGCGGTCTTGAGGTTGATGACCAGCAGGAACTTGGTCGGATGCTCGACGGGAAGGTCCGCCGGCTTGGCGCCCTTCAAGATCTTGTCCACGTACTTCGCCGCGCTGCGAACGGTCGCGACGAAGTCAACTCCATAGCTGAGTAACCCGCCCGCGACCACGTGCTCGCGCAGCGTATACGCCACTGGCAGGCGAGTGGCCTGCACCAGCTCTTGCAACCTGGCGCGTTCGGAGTAGTACATGGGGTCCGAAACCACCACGATGGCCTGCGATCGTTGCCGAACGATTTCTCCGACGGCGGCACCGAGCTGCGCCGGCGCGCTGGCTGCAACGCGCAGCGCAACAAGGCTCAACGCGGTGCAAGCGCTCTGGGCTGCAGACCAGAACAAGGCATGTGACGGACCGCTTTCGTTCAAAAGGATCGCGATGCGCCGGGCACCGGGTGCGACCTCGTGCAGGATCCCGATCAGCTTGCCCAGGACCTCTTCTTGCTGGCTGGTGTAGCCGGTGATGTTGCCCCCAGGCTTGGCGAGGCTGGTGACAAACCCGGCGCCCACGGCGTTCGAAGAACCAGCCATGACGATGGGTATCGTCTTCGTCGCCCGCTGTGCGGCGCCGGCGGTTTGCTGGCTCGCGACCACGATCGCCTCGACATTCTGCCCGACCAGTTCGCCGGCCAGCACGTTCAAGCGATCCACGTCACTATTGGCCCAGGCGAGTCGATACTCGACGTTCTTCCCTTCCATCCAGCCGAGATCCTGCATTCCCTGCTTGAAGGCCGCAAGCAGATGCGCGCCAGCAGCTTCTGACGCGAACGACAGCCACCCGACACGACGGATCGTCGCGGCAGGCTGTCCGCGGCTGAGCCGATGCGCAACGAGCAGGCCAATGCCACCCGCCAGTAAGACATCGCGGCGGGTGGTCACTGAATCACCTCGTCCGCGCGCAGCAGCAGCGATTGCGGGATCGTGAGGCCGAGCGCTTTCGCGGTCTTCAGGTTGATCACCAGCTCGAACTTCGTCGGCTGCTCGACCGGAATGTCGCCGGGCTTGGCGCCCCTCAGGATCTTGTCGACATGGGTAGCGGCACGGCGGAACATGTCCACGAGACTCGGCCCGTAGGAGACGAGCCCGCCGGCGTCGACAAACTCCCGCTGGCTATACAGCGCCGGAAGCCTGCTCCTCGCCGCGAGGTCTGCGATCCGTTGTCGCTGGCCAACAAACATCGAGTCGGTCAAGACGAGGAGCGCTGCGGCGTGCTCTTTCGTCATCGCGGCGAAGGCGCTATCGAGCTGGTCAGGATTTGGCGCTTCCAGGACTTGAAGCTGCGCTCCGAGCGATCGGGCCGCGACCTTCACTTCCCTCGCAAAAGCTGCGTGGGATCGATTGGTCGGATTCGTGAGCACCGCGACGCGGGAGGCGGCGGGAACCACCTCCTTCAGCAGTTGCAGTTGCTTGCCGGCGATCTCGGGTCCGGCCAGGAAGGTCATCCCGGTGATATTCCCGCCCGGGTGCGCCAGGCTGGTCACGAGCCCCTCTCCCAGAGCATTCGCACTGGCCGCCATGACGATGGGGATCGATTTGGTGGCGTTCTTGGCCGCCCAGGTCGTTCCGGACGACGTCGTCACGATGATGTCGACCTTGAGGCGGATCAGCTCGGCGACGAGCGCGGGGAAGCTGGTCGACCTTGCCATCCGCGAATCGAGCCTCGACAATAATATTCTGGCCGTCGATCCAGCCGCGCTCGCGCAATCCTTCCCGAAACGCGGCGAGCGTCCGCTGCGATGTCTCGGCGCTGTTCTGCACGAGGTACCCTATTCGAGGCACTTTCCCCGCCTGCTGCGCCTCGACGGCAGAGCGGCAGAGAAGAGAAGCGCGCCCGCCACCGCGCCGACAAACGTGCGCCGGTCCATCACTGGATCACCTCGTCCGCGCGCAGCAGCAGTCGTTCGGAATGGTGATGCCCAGCGCCTTCGCGGTCTTGAGTTGATCACCAGCTCGAACTTGGTCGGCTGCTCGACCGGAAGATCCGCGGGCTTGGCGCCCTTCAGAATCTTGTCCACGTATATCGCCACGTTGCCGGAAGATCGCGCTGAGGTCAACGCCGTAGCTGAGCAACCCGCCCGCGACCACGTGCTCGCGCCACCCATACGCTACCGGCAGCCGTGTGGCCTGCATCAGCTCCTGCAGCTTCGCGCGCTCGTTCAGGTACATGGCATCCGGAGCACCACGACGGCCTGCGATCGTTGCCGGACGATCTCTCCGGCGGCGGCGCCGAAGTTGCGTCGGCGTGTTGGCGACCACGCGCAGTGCAACGAGGTCCAACGCGGCGCAGCCGCTCTGGGCTGCGGCCCAGAACACGGGATGATTCGGATTGCTTTCGTTCAACAGGATGGCGACGCGCCGGGCGCGGGCGCGATCTCGTGCAGGATCCCGATCAGCTTGCCCAGCACCTCGTCCTGCTGGCTGGGACATCCCGGTGATATTGCCACCCGGCTTGGCCAGGCTTGCGACAAACCCGTTGCCTACTGGATTGTTGACGCGCCGTCATGACGATCGGAATCGTTTTCGTCGCCCGCTGCACTGCGCGCGTGGTCGTCGCGTTTCCGACCACGATCACGTCGACGTTCTGCCTGATCAGTTCGCCGGCAAGGCGTCCAAGCGGTTCACGTCGCCATCGGCGTAGACGATTCGATACTCGACGTTCTTCCCCTCCAGCCAGCCGAGATCGTGCATCTTCCTGCTTGAACGCCGCATAGAGTTCGGTGGGGCTGGCTTCCGATCCGATCGACAGCCACCCGACACGACGGATGGTCGGGGCCGGCTGTCCGCGGCTGAGCTGGTGCGCGACGAGCAGACTGACGCCGCCTGCCAGCACAACACTGCGGCGCGTGATCACTGAATCACCTCGTCCGCGCGCAGCAGCAGCGATTGCGGGATCGTGATGCCGAGCGCCTTTGCCGTCTTGCAGGTTGATCACCAGCTCGAACTTGGTCGCCTGCTCGACGGGAAGATCGGCGGGCTTGGCGCCCTTCAGGATCTTGTCTACGTATGTCGCTGCGTGGCGGTAATTCGCGGCGAGGTTGGCGCCGTAGCTGAGCAACCCGCCCGCGACCACGTGCTCGCGCAACGCATAGGCCACCGGCAGTCGGGTGCTCTGCATCAGCTCCTGCAGCTTGGCGCGCTCGGTAAGGTACATCCCGTCCGTGACCACCACGACGGCCTGCGATCGTTGTCGAACGATCTCTCCGACGGCGGCGTCGAGTTGCGCGGGCGCGTCGGCGACAACGCGCAGCGCAACGAGGTTCAACGATGTGCAAGCCTTTTGCGCAGCGGCCCAGAACACGGGATGCACGGGGTTTGATTCGTTCAACAGGATGGCGACGCGCCGGGCACCGGGCGCAACCTCATGCAGGACCCCGATCAGCTTGCCCAGCACTTCGTCATACAGGTTGGCAATGCCAGTGATGTTGCCACCCGGCTTGGCCAGGCTTGCGACAAACCCGTTGCCCACTGGATTGGCCACGTTCGCCATGACGATCGGTATTGTCTTCGTCGCCCGCAGAAGCGCGCGCGCGGTTGGCGCGCTCCCGGTGACAATGACCTCGGCTTTCTGCCTGATCAGTTCGCTGGCCAAGACATCCATGCGGTTCACATCGCTATGGGCGTAGACGAATCGATATTCGACATTCTTCCCCTCCAGCCAGCCCAGATCGCGCATTCCCTGAATTAATGCCGCGTAAAGCTCGGCAGAGCTGGCTTCCGATCCGAACGCCAGCCATCCGACGCGACGGATGGTCGCACCAGGCTGTCCGCGCGCGAGCGGGTGCGCCACGAGCAGGCCGATGCCGCCTGCCAGCGTAAATCGGCGGCGCGTGATCACTGGATCACCTCGTCGGCGCGCAGCAGCAGCGATTGCGGGATCGTGAGGCCGAGCGACTTCGCAGTTTTGAGGTTGATCACCAGATCGAACTTGGTCGGCTGCTCGACCGGAAGATCGGCGGGCCTGGCGCCCTTCAGAATCTTGTCGACATATTTCGCAGCGTGGCGAAAGGTCGCGGTGAGATCAGCGGCGTAGCACAGCAACCCGCCCGCGACCACGTGATCGCGCCACCCATACGCGACCGGCAACCGTGTCGTCTGCATCAGTTCTTGAAGCTTTGCGCGCTCGCCAAGGTAGACCGGGTCCGGGACCACGACAACAGCCTGCGACCGCTGCCGGACGATTTCTCCGACGGCGGGACCGAATTGCGCTGGCGCGCTGGCGACAACGCGCACCGCAACGAGGTCCAGTGCGGTGCAAGCCTTCTGAGCGGCGGCCCAGAACACCGTATGCGGCGGATTGCTTTCGTTCACCAGGATGGCGATGCGCCGGGCGCTTGGCGCGACCGCGTGCAGGATTTCGACGAGCTTTCCCAGCGTCTCTTCCTGCTGATTGGTAATGCCGGTGATGTTGCCCCCCGGGCTGGCCAAGCTCGCGATAAATCCGGCGCCCACCGCGTCACCTACGCTCGACATCACGATCGGCGTCGTCTTCGTCGCCCGCCGCGCGGCCCGAGTGGTTTGCGGGTTTCCAACCACGATCACGTCGACGTTCTGCAGCAGTAGATCGTTGGCCAAGGCATCCAGGCGGCCAACGTCGCCATCGGCATAGACGACTCTATAATCGACGTTCTTCCCCTCGTGCCAGCCGAGATCGTCCATGCCCTGCTTGAACGCTGCATAGAGGTGGACGACGTTGGGTTCCGATCCGAGCGACAGCCACCCGACACGACGGATGGTCGCGGCAGGCTGGCCGCGGGCGAGCCGGTGTGCGACGAGCAGGCCGATGCCACCTGCCAGCACAATACGGCGGCGCGTGATCACTGGATCACCTCGTCCGCGCGCAGCAGCAGCGACTGCGGGATCGTCAGCCCGAGCGCTGAGGCAGTCTTCCGATTCACCGATAGTCTGTAGACAGTAGGACGCTCGACAGGGAGATCCGCCGGCTTGGCTCCAGCCAGAATGCGGTGGACATAGGATGCGGCGCGCCGCGAGAGAGCAACAATGTCAGTGCCTAATGACACGAGTCCGCCGTCGGCAGCGACCACGTAGTTGGAGGAGGCCACTGGAATGCGGCGCTCCATTGCCCAAGCGATCGTCTGTTTGCGTGCCCCCGCGGATCCCGCAAGCGCGGCATCATCGACCATGTAAATCGCACTTGCACCGCTGGCAAGGATGGCGGCGAACGCTTTCGGCAGCTCCGAGGCGTTGCGCGCGTCGATTCTGATGAGCGCGAACCCTAGCCGTTTGGCCGTTGGATTCAATTCGTCCGGGTAGGCGCGCATGCCCGGATTGTCTGGGTTGACCAGGATCGCGACAGCGGAAGTCCGCGGGGCCAACTCCTTCAGGAGTTGCAGGCATTTCTCCTCCTGCTCGATACTGTAGAGCGTCAAGCCGGTAACATTGCCGGCGGGACGCGCAAAGTTGCCGGCAAGCCGCTCGAACGTCTTCTCGTTCGCCGGACCGACAACGATCGGGATCGTGGTCGTGGCGCTCGCGGCAGCATCTGCCCCAGCATTGGTGTGGGTGAAAATCACGCTTGGCCCGAGACTTACCAGTTCTGCTGCAAGGACGGGAAGTCTGCTCGCGTCGCCCTCGGCAAACCGATATTCGATGGCCACGTTGCTGCCTTCACGATAGCCGAGCGCCCGGAGCTCCTCGACGAAGCAACCTACAATGCTGCCCGGAGCCTTGGATGTGCACGCCGCGTTCGCCTGCATGCCCGGCGAAAGTATCCCGATTGTCGGCAATCGGCCGGGTTGCTGCGTCCTAGCGGCCGATGGAATCCATGCCGTGACGACGGTCATCAGCAATAGGACGTAGCGCAACTTGGTCATTGGATCACCTCATCCGCACGCAGCAGCAGCGATTGCGGGATCGTGAGGCCGAGCGCCTTGGCCGTCTTGAGGTTGATGACGAGCTCGTACTTCGTCGGTTGCTCGATCGGCAGATCGCCGGGTCTTGCGCCTTTGAGTATTCTGTCCACGAAGCTTGCCGCGTTTCGATAGGCGCCCGTGATGCTAGGCCCGTACGACATCAGGCCGCCGTCGTCGACGCTGTTCCTCTGTCCATAGACGGTCGGCAGCCGCGTCTTCGCCGCGAGCGTCGCGAGCTGCACCCGCTCGGTCCCGAACATTGCATCCTCAAACAGCACCAGCGCCTCCACGTGGGCCTTGACCATCCTGGCGAAGGCTTCGTCGAACATCGCTGGCCCTTGCACTTCGAAGGGCTGGACTTCGATCCCAAGCGTCGTCGCCGCAACCAGTGTCTCCTTCAACGCGACGGGGTGCGCTGGATTGTCCTTGTTGACGAGGATCGCCACGCGCGACACCTTTGGCAGCACTTGCTTCAAGAGCTCCAACCGCTTGCCCGCGAGCGTGCTGCTCAGTAGCGAGTTGCCGGTGATGTTTCCGCCCGGCCGGGCCAGGCTGACGACGAGCCCGCTGGCCACTGGATCGTTTACGACGGCCATGACGATCGGAATAGTCCGCGTCGCGTCTCTTGCAGCGCGAGCGGCCTGGTTGCCTGCGACAATGAGGATGGCGACCTTGCGGTCGACCAACTCCTGTGCGAGACGCCGGAGCTGATCCTCGTGGCCGTCCGCGAATCGATAGTCGATCACGATGTCGTGCCCCGGCACATAGCCACGTTCGCGAAATCCCTGCTCGAGCGCATCGATGTAGTCCTTCGGTGGCGCGACGATGCGCAGGAAGCCGAGACGCACGGGTGGGCCTGCGGCGCGCGCAGGCTGTCCGCGCGTGGCCCCTGGCAGCGACGCGAGCACCGCGCCGAGCAGATTTGCGGCGAATTTTCGCCGGTCCATCAACGAACAACCTCGTCAACGGACTTCGACTGACCGGGCAATTGACGGCCAGCCTGCTCTCGTGAAACGGCGCTGGACCTGGTCATGAGGACAGACCTCCGCTCAGCGATATGAGGGAGCATCGTCGCGAGAACTTGGGAATACCCATCATCAGAGCCGATCGCGTTCGATGAGGTCGGGTTGCATTATGCAATGTTTGCCTTGATCGGGTATGACTCGACGGCGGCGTGCCGGCACGCGGTCACGGCCGCGGTGCGGGCATCGGCTACAATCGCGGCATGGACGACCTGCTTCCAGGCATCGAACTGGAAACCGCGCCCAATCCAGTGGCGAGCGTCATCTGGCTGCACGGCCTGGGCGCCGACGGCAACGACTTCGTGCCGGTGGTGCGCGAGCTCGGGCTGCCGGCCAGCCTGCCGATCCGCTTCGTGTTTCCGCATGCACCGGTGCGGCCGGTCACGATCAACAACGGCTTCAGGATGCGTGCCTGGTACGACATTGCCGCTGCCGACCTGAACAATCGCGCGGATCTCGCCGGCGTGAAGCAGTCGCAGCGTCAGGTCGAGGCACTGATCGCGCGCGAAGTGGGTCGTGGCGTTGCCGCGTCGCGCATCGTCGCCGCTGGCTTCTCGCAGGGCGGGGCGATTGCGCTCTATACCGCGTTGCGCCATGCCGAGCGGCTTGCCGGTGTCATCGCGCTGTCGACGTACCTGATCGGCGCCGACGCGCTGGCGATCGAGGCGGCGAGCGTCAATCGCGGTGTGCCGATATTCATGGGTCATGGCACGGCCGACCCGGTCGTGCGCTTCGATTGGGGTACGGCTTCGTGGCAGGCCCTGGTCAAGGCTGGCTACAACGTCGAATGGCACACCTATCCGATGGAACATTCGGTGTGCATGGAAGAGATCGACGCCGTGTCCGCGTGGCTACAGCGCGTCCTGCGCGCCTGAATGGTTGCGGTCATTGCGCGCGCATGCGCTGCCGCGCGCCGTCGTCGGCGATGACGCTGAATCCCAGCCGCGCGTAGAGGTGCCGCGCCGGGTTGCAGTTGAGCACCAGCAATTCGACCGGCCGACCCGATTCACGAGCCAGCGCCAGCACGGCGTGCACGACCGCGGTGCCGAGGCCGTGATTGCGTTCGCCGGCGACCAGTTCGATGTCGCGCAAGAACACCTTGCGCCAGTGGCGGGTGACGCTGATGCGACCGATCGCCGGCTCGCCACGCATCGTGCGCACGATCAGCGCATTGCGCGACGGCTTGTAGTGCGTCGCGAAGTACGCGCGTTGCCAGTCGTCGTCCCAGCCCCAGGTGGCGTCGACATACTTGCCCAACGCGGCACGGTGCAGCTCGAACAGGAATGCTTCGTCATCGCGCGTCGCGGGAAGCAGCGCGCAGCCGCCGAACGCCGGGGCGCCACGCAGCTTCGCCGCGAGGGCTTCAATCCACGCCGTCGCCACGGTTCGTCGGTGCCGGTGGGCGCGCGGTGCGGGGCTTGATGCCGCGGCGCGCAAGGGCATCGCGCAGCAGGTACTCGATCTGTGCGTTGACGCTGCGCAGGTCGCTCTGAGCGAGCTGTTCCAAGTCCGCCCACACCGCGGGATCGAGCCGCAACAGGAAAGCCTTCTTCTCGGCCATGCGTCGTCAGCCGCCCGGCGACGCGCGCAGGCGTCGCGGGAAACGAAATCGCATGCTCACTGCGGAACCTGGAATCGGCGCCAGAACAGGAACTGATGCAGGAGAATGGCCACAAGCAGCAGCGCGACGAGGGCGTACAGGAGCGTGCTGTCGAGTCGCGGCGGTATGCGGTGGTTGGCCTCGACGACGAGCAGGTGCGTGGCGATCACGAACGCGGCGCAAATGCCGGACATGATCAGACCGAAGGTTGCGATGACATCCAGCGCTTCATCACGCCGCGACGGCACGATCCAGTAGTCGCGCGATGGCACGCGCAACCGGGTCGGCATGCGGTAGGGCAGCACCGTCAGGACGAGTACAAGGAATAGCGGGATGCCGATGCTCAAGCCTGTCATCAGCAGCATATAGTCCTCGCGCAGCATGAAGCCGTTTGCCTCGCCGGCGCCGCCGAAATGGGACGCGACGCGCGCGGGCAATTGCCCTGCGGTGGCATACAGGACCGCGCCGTTGACGGCCAACAGCGCCGCCAGCACTGCCGCGGTGAAATTGCGCATGAATGTCTCCCGCGATGGTCAGATCGTGTTCTTGCGTACCCGGGCGATGAACAGCGCCCAGGCGATGCCCAACATCGCGCCCAGCGCGAGTCCGACAGGGCTGTTGCCCAGTGCCGTTCCAAGTGCTGTGCCCGCACTCGCGCCGATCGCCGTCCACATGCCCGGATTCCTCGCTCTCGTCACCATGGTTCGCTCCTGTCGTCAGTTATAGAGTGTTCCGGTGTTGATCACCGGTTGCACATCGCTCTCGGCGCACAGCACGGTCATGAGGTTGCTGACCATGGCCGCCCGGCGCTCGTCGTCCAGCACCACAACTTTCTTGTCCGACAACTCGTTCAGTGCCATTTCCACCATCGATACCGCGCCGTGCACGATCTTCTGCCGGGCGGCGATGATCGCTTCCGCCTGCTGGCGACGCAGCATCACCTGTGCGATTTCCGGCGCGTAGGCCAGATGCATCAGGCGCGCCTCTTCGACAACGACGCCGGCCTTCTCGAGGCGCTGCTGCAATTCGACGACCAGCGCGCGCGCGACGATGTCGGTGCTGGCGAGCAGCGTCGGCTCGGGCGAGCCGGTGAGGGTCAGCTCGCCATGGTCGTACGCGAACGAGCTCGCGAGATGACGGACCGCGGCTTCACTTTGCAGCTTGACGTAGTTTTCGTAGCTGTCGACATCGAAGCTCGCCTTGGCGGTGTCGGCGACTCGCCACACGACGACCGCGGCGATCTCGATTGGGTTGCCGCGCTTGTCGTTGACCTTGAGCCGCTCGCCGTTGAGGTTGCGCGCGCGCACCGAGATCCTGCGGCGGGTATAGAACGGATTGGTGCCGCGCAGACCGGCCACGCGGGTGGTGCCGCGATAGCTGCCGAACAATTGCAGGATCGCGGCCTCGTTGGGTTGCAGGGTATACATGCCGGCGAGGAGCAGGGCGCCCGCGAGGAACAGCAGCACCGCCCACAACAGCGACCAGCCGACTCCCGGCACGCCTACGATCATCGCCAGCTGCATGGCACTGATCAGGCGCCAGATGCCGATACCGAAGAGCATGAGGCCGGCGATCAGCGCGAGGAAGCCGTTCCACGTGAAGATCGGACGCTCCTCGTGCGTGCTCTTGGAGGTGCTGGTGCGTTCCATGATGCTCTCCCTCGAATGACGGCGGTCCCGATGCGAGGACGCGATATTGGGATGATATCACAGCAATATCAACCGCTGTCAAGGGGGTGGCGTCGGCGCAAAAAAAAGAGCGCAGACGAAAAAGCCTCGTCTGCGCTCAAAAGGACGCACCGTCAGGGGAGAGCGGCGCGACCAGGAGAGACTTGGATCGTTTCGCTTGCGCTCAGCCCAGCGTCACCGGGATGAAGATCCGCGCGTCGTCGCGTTGCACCAGCAGGGCCACAGTCTTGCCCGACTTGGCGATGAGCTCCTTCAGCTGCTCGACGCTTTTCACCGGGATGTTGTTGACGGAGACGATCACGTCGCCCGAGCGCACCCCGGCCTTGGCGGCCGCGCCGGCGACGTTCTCGACCACGACGCCGTTGGCGAGTTCGTTGGAACGCTTTTCCTCCGGCGACAGGGGTCGTACCGCGACTCCCAGACGTGCCTTTCCGAGTTCGGCCTTGTCCACGCTCGCGACGTCGTTCTTGTCCTCGAGCGTGCCGACCGTGCCGGACAACTGCTTCTCCGCACCATTGCGCCAGACATCGAGGGTAATCGCCGAGCCCGGTTTCAGGCTGGCGACCATCGGCGGCAGTTCGCTGGAGCGGGTGATGGTCTTGCCGTTGAACTTCAGGATGACGTCACCCGGCTCGACGCCGATCTTCGCCGCCGGTCCATCCTTCTGTACCGATCCGATGAGCGCACCGGCCGGGCTCTTGAGGCCGAAGTTCTGCGCCAACGCCTGATTGACGTCCTGGATGCTAACGCCGAGACGGCCGTGGCTGACTTTGCCGGTCTTCTGGATCTGGTCGCCAACCTGCATCGCGATGTCGATCGGTACCGCAAAGCCGAGACCCTGCGAGCCGCCGCTGCGACTGAAGATCTGCGAGTTGATGCCGATGACCTCGCCCTTGAGATTGAACAGCGGGCCGCCCGAATTGCCGGGGTTGATCGCGGCGTCGGTCTGGATGAACGGAACGTAGGAATCGTCGGGCAGCGAGCGCGACTTGGCGCTGACGATGCCCGAGGTCACCGTGTTCTCCAATCCGAACGGTGTGCCGATGGCGACGACCCATTCGCCGACGCGCGTGGCTTCGGGATTGCCGATCTTCACCGTCGGCAGGTTCTTGGCGTCGATCTTGAGCACAGCGACGTCGGTAGTCTTGTCGCTGCCCAGTACCTTGGCCGTGAATTCGCGCTTGTCGACAAGCTTGACCGTGACTTCATCGGCGTCCGCGACGACGTGCGCGTTGGTCATGATGATGCCGTCGGCGTCGATGATGAAGCCGGAGCCTTGTCCGCGCATCGGGCCCGGGGACTGCCTGGGCATGGGCATGCCGCGGAAGAACGGCGGCAGCTCGTCCATATCGGGCATGCCGTGCTGCTGCCTGGCAGCCACCTTGGTGCCATCCGCGGTCACGCTGATGTTGACCACGGCGGCGCCATACTGCTCGACCAGTGCGCTGAAGTCGGGCAGCGCGACCAGCGGGGCGCCGGTTGCGGCCGCAACGGCGACCGCGGGAGCGGCCGGCGTGACGGCGGCATGCGCGCCGCGCAGCGATACCCTGTCGGCGGTGATCGCGCCGACTGCGAAAGCGCCCGCGACCGCGATCGCGATTGCAGTACGATTGAACGTTCTCGCTTGCATCGAATGCTCCTTGTGTTGTAACGCACGGCCGGATCGTTTCTCCGGCGTGTTGACAAGGTAGGGATGCAGACTTAAGCGAGACTTAAGGAAATATCCGCCATTCAAGGATCCTGAGACACCGGCGGCAGTCGGCCTCAAGCGGTCCCCGGGTCGCGGCGATGACGCGCCCCGGGGTGGTCAGCATGCCACCTCGGCGCCCCGGCGCGCATACCAGCGCCATGTCCCTAGCATGCAGCTCAGGTAGAACAGGCTGAAGAAAATCAGCGCCCCCTGCGGGCTGCCCATCAGCTTGATCGAGGTACCGTAGGCGATCGGGATGAAAAATCCGCCGAAGGCCGCGACCGCGGAGCTGAAGCCCAGCGTCGCCGCGCCTTCGGTGCTGCCCACGCGCCGTGCCTGCTCGAGCGCCGCCTGATCGTTCTGATCGCGCACCTCTCGTTCGCGCAGCGTGCGGAAGATGATCGGACGGGGAATCGAAGATCCGGGCTTCGTCGCAGCCTGAGGCCGCGACGATGAGGCGCCGCCGCCACGCGGTGAGGCGCGTGGCAGCACCGGACCGGCAACTAAGCGGAAAACGCGCCGCCGGGTTGCTTCGTCAAGTTGCGCCCTTGGCTCCCAGCAGCTTGGGGTCGAGCTTCGAAATGCGCTCCAGCAGCACTTCAACGGGAAGGCCAAACCGCTCGCCGAGTGCACGGAAATCATCCTCGCGCCAATCGAGCTTCGTTCGACCGCAACAACCCTGCTTCTCGCAACAGCCTTCCTTGCTGCAGCAGCCGAAGTCGCTCGCGGCGACGCCGCCGCCCTTCCCCAGGATGTTGCGGAGGTCCCGCTCGAGCGTGACGAGTCGCTCCTCGATCACGCTCAGGGCGCTGTACCGGTCACCTCTCATTACAGCCTCCTTTCGCCGCAGGCTCGCCTGCGAGCGTCAATTGCACTGGCAGACGTGTGACGCTTCACCTCGTCAGCGCGCGCCGAGGAGCTTCGGATCGAGCGCTTCGATCCGCTTCACCATACCCTCGATCGGCACGCCCAATTTCTCCGCGAGCTCCACCAGGTCCTCGCGATAGGGATCGAGACCCTTCTTGTCCTTGCAGCAGCCTTTGTCCTGACAGCAGCCCTTGTCGCTGCAGCATCCGTAATCGGACGCACCCAGCCCGGGCTTGGGTCCCGCCAGGCTGCCAAGCTCCCGTCGTAACTGGACGAGTCTTTCCTCGATATCCCGAACGGCTTCGAACAAACTGCCTTTCATCGCAACCTCCTGAGCTTTTGCGCTACGCCGCCATCAGCTGTGTGCACCGAGCAGCTTCGGATCGAGCGCGCGGATGCGTGCGACCAGATCTTCGACAGGGATGCCCAATCGATCACCGAAATCGATGATCTCGTCCCACCAATTGTCGGGCGCCTGCTGCTTGCAGCAGCCCTTGTCCTGGCAACAGCCCTTGTCGCTGCAGCATCCCAGGTCCTGCAGGCAGTTGCAGTCCGCCACGTCCCCGCCCGGCAGCTTCGGCACGATGCTGCCCAGCTCGCGCTGCAGGCGCACGATGCGCTCGTTGATCTCGCGGAGGATTCTCTCGGTCGTATCGTCGTCCATCTTCCCTCCTGATTTGCGTGGCCCGCGACGATCGACGTCGCGGGCGCCCCTGGATCGGCGCTCAGTGGTTCACCGCCGCCGCTCCGGTTTCTGAAAACTTGTCCGCCCAGACCTGCGCGGCGAGGCAACCGCCCGCACATGCGGACGTGTACGGACAATCGCACTGGATGCGCTGGCGCAAGTGGTGAATGGAACGGTCGTGCCACAGATCGAGGAGCGAGCGCTCGCGCACGCTGCCGATCCGCATCGGCACGACGGAGCAGATGCCCGCCATTCCCGACGCATCGACGTACATGAGCGTGCGTGCGGCAGGACAGCCGTAGAAGCTCGCCTCGTCGTTGAATGGCATATAGATTGGGAAACCGCCGCCTTCCACGACGAAAGCTCGACCTTGTTGCTCCTGCTCCGCCCTCTGTGCACGGATGAAGTCCGAGATTTGCTGGCGATCCTCCGAGCCGAGCTGGGGCAAGCAAGCGCCGCGGCCTTCCGGGCTCAAGCCCAGGAAGCGGATCGAGTCCGCGCCGAGCGTATTGCCGAGCTCCACCATGGCCGGCATCTCGTGACGGTTCTGCTGCATGACCGTGAACGAGAGATTGACGGACGCTCCGTACTGCTTCAACAGCCGCACCGCGCGCGTTGCCTTGTCAAACGCGCCGAGCCGGCCAACCACGGCATCGTGCGTGCGCGCCGTCGCGCCGTGCAGGCTGACTTGCACGGATCCGAACAGCGCGGCCATTAGCCGCGCCCGCTCGTCATTCACCAGCAAGCCATTGGTGCTCGTGCTGAGCGAGTCGATCCCGCAGCGCCTCGCGTACCATGCGAGCTCCCCGAAATACGGATGCACAGTGGGCTCGCCGCCCATGATCATCAGCGAGGAGACACCGATTTCTGCCGCCTGCCGGACCAAGTGGAAAAGCTCGACCGGCTCGAGCTCGCCGTGCGTTTCCGCGCGCGGGCCCGCATCGCGGCTGCAGTGGATGCAATTGACGTTGCAAAGGCTCGTCAGGTCGATTTCGAGCTTGTCGGGAACCATGCAGAACCATGTGCACGCTTCCGGTCGATACAGATCGAAATAGCGCTGCGGCACCTCGACGATCTCGAGCCGACCGCCGGCAGGCGCGTCGGACTTGGTCTCAAGCACACCCCAGGCGTGAAACTGTTCGAGCTCGGCAAGCCGTGCCGGGTCGCCGGCAGCCAGTTCGGAAGGTCGAACGCCTTCGCTCGCCAATCTCTGCACGAGCACGAGGTCCTCGATGTAGAGCTCTCCGCCACCGACCGCGAGCTTCCAACCTTTGATCATTGGCACCGCCTTGGCCTTGCGCGCAAGGCGGACCGGCGCCTCGAGGTCGTCGAACGGCAAGCGCCGGACACGTGTCGCCAGCTCCGACTGCTCGCAAGGAACAAATTGCTCGATCGAGAAATGAGTGAACATGAGTTCCTCCTCCTTCGGCAGTGCACTGAGCCTGGGCCCATCGAACCCGTCACCTTGTGCGCTACGATGAGGATACGCGGGCAGACGATCGACGACCATGAAGCAGATGCACTAGGTCGTAGGCGCGCAGGGGCGTCCGACTCGCGTGCAGCGCATGGATCTGAGCCCCCGGACCCGGGCGTCCGGCAGGTCACCGACAGCACTCACGCGAGCCAGCGCGCGAAGGGCGTCAGGAGGGCATCGAGCCCGCCGCCTTGTGCAGCGGCGGCACCCAGCCTTGACGAAACGCGAGCGACAGCGCTTCGAGCTTCGAGTGCACTCCGAGCTTCTCGAGGATGTTATGGACGTGGTTGCGCACCGTCGCGACGCTGAGGCCGAGCTCGCGTGCGATTTCCTTGTCCTGCAGGCCGCGCGACACGCAACTCAGGATCTCGCGTTCGCGCTCGGTCAATGACGGCATGTTGTCCGGCGCGACGGACAACAAGGGCCCGTCGCTTTGCACGGCTACCCGAGCGCGCGGCGGAACGGTGCCGGCTCTTTCGAGAGCGCGCGTGAGGCCATGGGGCACGTCCATTGGCGTGAACAGATGAACAAGCGTTTGCAAACCGGGACGCGAGCCGGGGATGGTGACGATATCGACCTGCATGATCCGGTCGCGCGTGGCCCTCTGCGGCACCACACACTCGAACCCGTGCACGTGCTCGCCGCGGCGCGCCATCGCCACGACATGACAGTTTTCGTAGCAGAGGCGATTGCCGAAGATGTCGCGGCCGCCGAGCACGTCGTAACAGGGGAGTCCGAGCACCTCGTGCGCCGGACGCGCGAAGAGATTCTCGGCGGCGCGATTCCAGAACACGACGCGCGCATCGGCGTCGGTGGCCACCGCGGGAATGGCGCTTGCCACGAGGATGTCGAGCACGCTCGTCGACCCCGACCGGCTTGCAGCTCGTGCACGCTTGCCCTTCATCAACGGCAATCTGATTTGTCCCACCTACCTCGGTGACGGCACCACGTGCGAAGAAATGGGTGTCTGACAAGGATAGGAAATCCAATGCCACGACGCGTCATCGCGAGCAGCCTAGCACGTCTTGACTTGCCTGGAGCGACTGGGAGCCGAGGCGCTGCGGCGTCGCGGCGGGGCCACGGTGGCACCGGGTGCGGGTGTTTTGCAAGCGTCAGCGCGATCGCGCCGCGTACCCGGTGGCCGCAGGCACGCGCCTGCCCGGCGTCGTGCGCGGCGGGCGGTGGACGATCGGGGTTAGCAAGCGATGCGTTGATCGAACTCGTACGCCGGTGCCGGCTGGGCGTGGGGATCGAAGGTGCCCGCCCCGGCATCCGGCAGGTCCCATAGCGGCGGGCCCCGGGCCGGCGCGATGTGCGGCAGCACGGTCGGCTCGCCGAATTGGCGATTTTGCGATGCACGTCAAGGTCCGCGTGGCGTGCCCGCTTGCTGTTCGAGGGGAATAATCGACGGTCGGCAGTACTCTCCTGCGCAGGCGCCGCAGGAACGGCGTGCTGGCGTTCTTCTTGCGGCGTTGGTAGAGATGGTGGTTCGCGGTTGAATGTTGACGGTCTTGGCGGCGATACGCAGTCGTCCAACTCAACCTCAGGCAGACGCTCACCTCCGTTCGCGACCAGGGGTCTACACGGCGCCGGCCAGGGGCAGGCGCAGGGTCACGCCCAGACCTCGACCATCGATGCCCGGGCCAAGCGCGATCTCGGCACCGTGCCGCTCGGCGATGCGCTTGACGATCGCCAGCCCGAGCCCGCTGCCGTGCGCGACGGCGCCTTGCGCGGCGACGCCGCGATAGAAACGGTCGAACACGCGTTCTCGGTCGCCTGCGGGCACGCCCGGACCGCTGTCTCGCACCTCGAGCACCGCTTGGCCCTGCTCGGTCCGCACGATCACGTCGACGCGGCCGGGGGCAGGGGTATAGCGCACCGCGTTGTCGACCAGGTTCGAAATGAGCGTCGTCAACGCGTTGGCGTCGCCGTGCACGAATACTTCGCCGGGTGCATCCGCGCCGAGATCGATGCCTTTGGCGGATGCGAGCGCGACCATGTCGGCCACGCTGCCGCGGGCAAGCGCGGCCAGGTCGACGCGCAGCAGCGGCCGATCCGGTACGCCGGGCTCCTCGCGCGCCAGCGCCAGCAATTGCTCCGACAGTCTCGTGGCGCGTTCCAGGCCGCCTCTGAGCTCGGAGAGCGCCGCCTTGCGCTCGGTGTCGTTGCCGGCGCGTTCGGCAAGCTGCGCCTGGAGATGCACGGCCGTCAGCGGCGTCCGCAATTCGTGCGCCGCATCGGCGATGAACGAGCGTTGGGCAGCGAGTGCCAGGCCAAGGCGTTCGAGCAACCCGTTCAGTGCGTGGATCAGCGGCTGCACCTCACGCGGCACCGCGGTTTCGGCCAGCGGTTCCAGCGCCGTAGATGAACGTCGCGCCAGATCATCCGCCACGTGCTCGAGCGGAGCCAGGCCGCGCGCGATCGTGAACCAGATCAGGATGCCGAGGAACGGAAGCACCGCCAGCAGCGGCACGATCGTGTGCAGTGCCAGACTCGCGGCGAGTTCGCGGCGCGCGCTCATCGGTTGCGCGACCTGCACCACCTGGCCGCCGGCCAGCGTGCTGAATACCCTCCATTCACCGCTGTCGGTTGAGATCGTGGAGAAGCCGAGCTGCGCGTGTTGCGGCAGCACGCGTCGCGGCTGCGACATGAACAGCTGCACGCCATTACGGTCCCAGATCTGCACCACCAGGGTATCCGGTCCGGGCGCGCTGTTGTTGACGGTCGGCGGCACGCCGGCGAAGGGCGCGTCGGTCAGCGAGGCGGCCATCTCCTTGAGCTGGTAGTCGAACAGCGCGTTGGCCTCGTCGCGCGCACGCAGATACGTGCCGATCGCGGCACCGATGATGGCGAGCAACAGGCCCGCCAGCAACCACACCAGCAGTTGGCGGCGGATCGAGGGCATCAGGGCGTCACGCCCGGCTTCGCCGCCATCCAGCCGACTCCGCGCACGTTGCGGATGAGATCGGCGCCGAGCTTCTTGCGCAGCGTGTGGATGTGGACTTCGACCGCGTTGCTCTCCACGGCGTCGTTCCACCCGTACAGTTTGTCTTCGAGCTGCGCGCGGGAGAGGATGGCGCCGGGACGCGCGAGCAGCGCTTCGAGCAGCGCGAACTCGCGCGCCGAAAGTGCGACGGGTTCGCCGTCCTTGCGTACTTCGCGCGTCGCCGGATTCAGTTCGATCGCGCCGTGGGTGACGACCGGATCGACGCGACCCGAGCGGCGTCGCAACAATGCGCGCAGCCGCGCCGCGAGCTCGTCGAGCGCAAACGGTTTGACCAGGTAGTCGTCCGCCCCGGCGTCGAGCCCCGCGACACGATCGCCGATCGCGTCGCGCGCGGTGAGGATCAGCACCGGGCGTGCGTCACCGCCGCGGCGCATGGACGTGAGCACCTCCAGCCCGCTCCGGCGCGGCAACCCCAGATCGAGCAGCAACGCATCGTGCACGCGTTCGGCCAGCGCGAGTTCCGCCGCGCGCCCGTCCGGCACCCAGTCCACGGTGAAGCCGTCCTGCGCCAGGCCGCGCTGCACGCTGGCGCCGATCATCGGGTCGTCTTCGGCCAAAAGAACGCGCATCGAATCGGGCGTTAGTCCTTCTTCGGTTCGAATTTCAGCGACGCCGAATTCATGCAATAGCGCAGTCCGGTGGGCTCGGGGCCATCGTTGAAGACGTGACCCAGGTGCGCATCGCACGCCGCGCACAGCACTTCCGTGCGCCGCATGAACATGCTGTCGTCGGCCTCGTTGCGCACGTTCTCCGCCACCGCCGGCTGGTAGAAGCTGGGCCAGCCGCAACCCGCGTCGAACTTGGTGTCCGACTCGAACAGCAGGGTGCCGCAGCCGATGCAGCGGTACTGGCCTTCGCGTTCGTTGTTCCAATACTCGCCGGTGAACGGGCGCTCGGTCCCTTTCTGCCGCGTGACGCGATACTGCTCGGGCGCGAGCACGGCTTTCCATTCCGCGTCGGTTTTCCTGACCTTGTCGACCATCGGGTTTCTCCTGTGCTGTGGAAGTGCTGCGCACTTCAGTCGTGTGGCCCGGGCGAGGCCTTACGCGTGGCATGAAGTATAGTTGAGGTTTCGCGCGACGGCCGCCGTTCCGCTCTGCCTTGGATGCCATAACCGCCACCTCGTTCCGCAAAGACGCCCGGGTCATCGGCATCGTCGGGATCGCGCACGCGCTGTCGCACTTTTTCCAGCTGGTGCTGCCGCCGCTGTTTCCGTTTCTGCGCGCGGAATTCGACGTGAGCTTCGCAACGCTCGGGGCGCTGGTCAGCGTGTTCTATGTCGCCAGCGGCGTCTGCCAGTTCGGCGCGGGTTTCGCCGTCGATCGCCTCGGTGCGCGCCCGGTGCTGCTGGCCGGCCTGTCCTTGCTCGCCGGGGGCGTGATGCTCGCCGGCGTCGTGCCGGGTTTCTACTGGCTGTTTCCGCTCGTCGCGCTCATGGGGCTCGGCAACGGAGTGTTTCATCCTGCCGACTTCGCCATTCTCAATGCCAACGTTGCGCCGCGCCGACTCGGGCACGCCTACAGCACGCACGGCATCGGTGGCATGCTGGGGTATGCGCTCGCGCCGGTGGCGAGTTTCGGACTCGCCAGCGCCCTGGGATGGCGGACGTCGCTGCTGATCCTGGGCGCCGCAGGCCTGGTCGCGATGGCCCTCCTGGCGACGCAGCGCACGACACTCGCGAGCCGTGCGCACGACCCCACGGCACCACGGCACACGCTGGCCAACAGCATCGAGCTGTTCCGGCAGCCGGCGATCCTGATGTGCTTTGCGTATTTCTGCACGGTGACCGTGGCGGTGATCGGGATCCAGACTTTCATCGGCACCAGCCTGCATGCCGCCTACGACGTGCCGCTCTCGGTCGCGACCTCGGCGCTGACCGCCTACCTGCTGTTCGCGGCCGCCGGCGTCCTGTTCGGGGGATTCCTGGCCACGCACACAAGGCGGCACGACCACGTGGCTGCCACCGGCCTGGCCACCGGGGCCGCGCTCATGCTGTTGCTGGCGCTGGCGCCGGTGGTCGCACAGTGGTCCATCGCATTGCTGGCGCTTACCGGTTTCGTCCTCGGCGCGACCGGACCGTCGCGCGACATGATCGTACGCAACGCGACACCGCCGGGTGCCTCCGGGCGCGTCTACGGTTTTGTCTATTCGGGCCTCGACCTCGGCGCCACGCTGGCCCCGGTGTCGATCGGCATCCTCCTCGACCACGATTTGCCGCGCGCGGTGTTCGCGGGGATCGCTGCGGCGTTGCTGCTGGCCGTGAGTACCGTCATTCAGGTCCGGCGCCAGCCGCGCGGTACCGTGACCGGTGCGCATGCGGCCGACTGAGACCGACTGAGGCCAACTGAAGCCAACTGAAGCCAACTGAGGCGCGCCGAACCCGCCTCATCTGCAAGGAACGCGAGCCAATATGGATCTGGGTATTGCCGGGCGCAAGGCGCTGGTGTGCGCCGCCAGCAAGGGCATCGGCCGCGGCTGCGCCGAAGCGCTCGCGCGTGAGGGCGCCGAAGTGACCATACTCGCGCGCACCGAAGCCGAAGTTCGCCGGACGGCCGACGACATCGGCGCTGCCACGGGGCGACGCGTGGCATGGCTCGCCTGCGATATCACGACGACGGAAGGCCGCGCCGCTGCACTGGCCGCCTGCCCGGCCCCGGACATCCTGGTCAACAACGCCGGTGGGCCGCCCCCAGGAGACTTTCGCGACTGGGACCGCAACGCGTGGCTGCGCGCGATCGACGCCAACATGCTGACGCCGATCGAACTGATCAAGGCGACGATCGACGGCATGATCGAGCAGCGCTTCGGGCGCATCGTCAACATAACGTCGTCGGCGGTCAAGGCACCCATCGACATCCTCGGACTGTCCAACGGCGCACGCAGCGGCCTCACGGGTTTCGTCGCGGGGCTTGCGCGCAAGGTCGCGCGACACAATGTCACGATCAACAACCTGCTCCCGGGTTCGATCGACACCGACCGGATGAACAGCGCGATGGACATCCGCGCCAAGCGGGGCGGGATATCGGTCGACGAGGCACGTGAGGCGGCGCTGGCCGCGATCCCCGCGGGACGATTCGGCAACATCGCCGAATTCGGCGCGGTCTGCGCCTTCGTCTGCAGCGTGCACGCGTCGTACCTTGTCGGACAGAACATACTTCTCGACGGCGGTGCCTATCCGGGCACCTATTGATTGCGGATTCGGAAAACTGCGCATGATCGACCTCTACTACTGGACGACGCCCAACGGCCACAAGCTGACCATGTTTCTCGAGGAGACGGGGCTGCCGTACAAGATCGTCCCGATCAACATCGGCAAGGGCGAGCAGTTCCAGCCGCATTTCCTGAAGATCTCGCCGAACAATCGCATTCCCGCGATCGTCGATCACGCGCCCGCCGACGGTGGCGCTCCGATCGAGATGTTCGAATCCGGCGCGATCCTGCTCTACCTCGCCGAAAAAATCGGCCGCCTGATTCCGGCGCAGCCGCGGGCGCGGCTCGACTGCGTGCAGTGGCTGTTCTGGCAGATGGCGAACCTCGGACCGATGGCCGGGCAGAACCACCATTTCGGGGCCAACCCGCCGGAGAGGCTGCCGTACGCCGTCGATCGCTACGTCAAGGAGACGGGCCGGCTATACGCGGTGCTGAACAAGCGCCTCGCAGACCGCGAATTCATCGTCGGTGACTACTCGATCGCCGACATCGCGAGCTATCCGTGGGTGCAGCCCGCAAGGCAGAAAGTGGACATCGAGGATTTTCCGCACCTGAAGCGCTGGAAGGAGGCGATCGGCGCGCGCCCGGCCACCGTGCGGGCCTATGCGCGGGCCAAGGAAATCAATCCCGCGCTGGGGTAGCCCGACCACCGAGGCCGAGAAGAAGATACTGTACGGGCAGACCAAGGACGTCGTGAAGTAGCCACGCGGCCGCTATGGCACCGCGAGCGCCTCCCAGCCGTCCTTCGGAATGCGTGCGACAACGATGAAACCGGCGCTTCCCAGCGGCCGGATCACGGCCGCCTCGCCCTCGGCCAGATACGGCGGTCCGACGACATTGGCGAAGGGATTGCCGTGGCTGACGATTGCGAGGTCCGCGCCCGCGGGCCGCGGCGTCGAGAGCAGCTTGCGCAACTCGGCGTAGCGCTCCGGCGATTCCGCGCGGGCGGGACCGCCGCGGACCGCCGCCGTTGCCGTCGCCCGGCCGAAGATCAGCCGCGCGGTTTCCATCGTGCGGCAGAATGGGCTGGCCAATACGTCGTCGACGGGGATTGCCAGCCGTTTGATCGCGCTGCCGATGCGCTGCGCTTCGGCGCGCCCGCGATCGGTGAGATTGCGTTGGCGTGCGCAGTCCTCGTATCCGGACATCTGCTCGTCGTTTTGGCCGAAGTCGGTCGACGTGTGGCGGAAATAGAGGATGAGCCCGCCGGCGCGCAACGCGGCGAGTAATGCCGGCCCGGTCAAGGTCTCCGCGGGCCGCTCCTCCGCGAGCGCCGGTAGCGTCAACAGCAACGCGACGACGAGCAGCAAGCGTCGCGTCATATCGATCGGAGGGCGGAACTCAGAACGCCACAAGGTGCACCTACAGCGTCTCGATGCGAATCGCCGGCGTCGGCGCCGCGCACGGTTCGTCGTCGAAGGCGACATCGCCGCCGACGTGTGGAACGCCGGTCGCACGTATCGCACCGAAGTCGCGCAAGCTCCGGTCGAGCAGATGCGTGCCGACCACGTTGCCCATGGCATTGAAGATCGACTCGATGCGGCCCGGATACTTCCTTTCCCATTCGCGCAGCATTTCGCCGACCTGCCGACGCTGCAGGTTTTCCTGCGAGCCGCACAGATTGCAGGGAATGATCGGAAACGCCTGTGCCGCCGCGTAGCGCGCGAGGTCTCGCTCGCGCACATAGGCGAGCGGACGGATCACGACGTGCCTGCCGTCGTCCGAAATGAGCTTCGGCGGCATGGTCTTGAGCTTGCCGCCGAAAAACAGGTTGAGGAAAAATGTGGCGAGGATGTCGTCGCGGTGATGTCCGAGCGCGATCTTGGTTGCGCCCACTTCGCCGGCGACACGATAGAGCACGCCTCGGCGCAGGCGCGAGCACAGCGAGCACATGGTTCCGCCTTCAGGAATCACGCGCTTCACCACGCTGTAGGTGTCCTGTTCCTCGATGCGAAAGCGGATGCCGCGTCCCGCCAGATACGCCGGCAGCACGTCGGCGGGAAAATCGGGCTGCTTCTGGTCGAGGTTGACTGCGATGATCTCGAACGGGACCGGCGAGCGCGCCTGTAGCGACAGCAGGATGTCGAGCAGCCCGTAACTGTCCTTGCCTCCGGACACGCAGACCATCACCCGGTCCCCGGCTTCGATCATCGCGAAATCGGCGATGGCCTGTCCGACCTGGCGGCGCAGGCGCTTGCGCAGCTTGTTGGTTTCGAACGCGGAGCGGTGGGCGGCGCGCGCGGTCTGCGCGGCTGGAGGCGCGATGGTATCCATCGGCGGTGGCGGCGCGCTCAGGTCGCTGTCGCGGGCGCGGACTTCCTGGTCGCGAGCGAAAGCGCAATGCGCGCGACGCCGCAGGTGATGATCTGAAAGCCGACCAGGTAACCGATCAGTATCAGCGAGCCATAGGGCCAGCCGATTGCGATCAGGATCGCGAATGCGATCGATATCAGTCCGTTGAACAGCAGCCAGCCCCAGCCGGCGTGCGGCTTCATGTGCACCGCCAGCATGATCTCGACCACGCCGGACGCGACCATGAACGCACCGACAAGCAGCGCCAGCGACTTGGCGCCCGCAACGGGGTTGTTGACCAGAAGGATGCCGAGGCCGAGGTACACCACGCCCATCGCGACGCGCCAGCCGAAGTCGGGTTCACTGCGCGTGCGAAACGCGACGACGATCGCGATGACGCCGGCGATCAGCGCGAACCAGCCGAGGTACAGGGCCGCGCTGATGCTGGCCAGGACCGGATAGACCAGCGCCATGATGCCGGCGATGACCAGCAGCACGCCGAGTGCCAGCGACCAGCCGGGTGAAAGCGAAGCGAAGGGGTCTGCGGTGGAAGACATGGTATTTTTTCCCGTTGCGGCAGAGAGAGTCCTGCGAAGTCAGAAATTTTAGCATGGCAGCGTGTGCGCCATCGCCGGGTGGCGCCGCAGAATTGACGGCTCACAACGGCCGGTCCGGGCAGGGCGTAGGCGGCAGCGCAGCAGGGCCCTACAATGGCAACTGTCGGCAGGGGCCGGCTCAAGGGGAGGTCCGTGCAGACGCTGTTGGTAGCGAACCCGAAGGGCGGCAGCGGCAAGACTACGCTGGCGACCAACATCGCAGGCTGGCTGGCGGGACGCAAGCAGCGTGTGGTCCTCGCCGATTTCGATCCGCTGCGCTCGTCGACCGAATGGCTGGAGCGTCGCCCGCCGCTGTTTCCCACGATCGGCCGCTGGACCCCGACCTCAGCCAAGGATGAACTGCGCGAACGCAATCCGAACTGGCTGATCCTCGATACGCCCGCCGCCCTGCACGGCGACGCGCTGCGCGACGCCATGCGCCGTTCCGACCTGCTGCTCGTACCCGTGTCGCCCAGCGCGTTCGACATGGCGGCGACGAAGCACTTCCTCGAGCAGATCGGCGAGTACAAGGCTGTCAAGCAGGGGACCATCGCCATCGGGTTCGTGGCGATGCGCGTCGACCCGCGCACCCACAGCGCCGGCGAACTCGAGGAATTCCTGAAAGCCTACGATATTCCGCTGGTTGCGCACCTGCGCCAGACGCAAGTCTATGTGCGCTGCGCGCGCGATGGCCTTACGGTGTTCGAGTTGCCGCGCTCGCGCGCCGAGCAGGACTGGGAGCAGTGGCGCCCGCTGACGCGCTGGATCGCGAAGCACAGCGCCATCAAGAACGCCTGACTGCCGGCGCATGGCCGATATTTTTCCATCATCGAGCCGCGCCATCGCGGCGAGGAGGCGATCGTGAATCTGTCGTGGAAAGTTCTGCGCGTCGTGGCGGTTGTCGCCGGGGCGTTTCTGTCAGGCGTTGCGCCCACCGCGTCGGCGCAGGAAAAGTTCGACAAGCCGGTGCGCATCCTCGTCGGTTTTCCCGCCGGCGGCACCGCCGATCTGATCGCACGCGTCGTCGCCGACAAGCTCAAGGACACGCTGGGCGTGCCCGCGATCGTCGACAACCGTCCGGGCGCGATCGGGCGCATTGCCGCCGAAGCGGTGAAGAACGCCGCACCGGACGGTACCACGATCATGGTGATGCCGATCGGGCCGATGGCGGTGGTGCCGCACAGTACCAAGGCCCTGAACTACGATCCGCTCAGGGATTTCACGCCGCTCGCGCTCGGCGCGACGTTCCAGTTTGCGATTGCCGCGGGGCCGGCAACGGGTTCGAAGAACTGGCAGGAGTTCGCCGCATGGGTCAAGGCGAATCCGGACAAAGCCGCGTTCGCGACCTCGGGCGCCGGCAGCCTGCCGCATTTTTTTGGTTTGCTGTTATCGACGGAACTGGGCGTGCCGATGCTGCACGTCGCGTACAAAGGTTCGGCGGCCTACATCAACGACCTGGTCGGCGGGCAGGTTCCGGCGGCAATCGACGCCGTGGCGGACCTCTCGGAGTTGCATCGAAGCGGCAAGATCCGCGTCCTCGCCACCTCGGGCACGAAGCGCTCCACCGCGCTTCCGGAAGTGCCGACGTTCAAGGAACTCGGTCTTGCCGGCGTCGAGGCGACCGGCTGGTTCGGATTCTTCGGCCCGGCGAACATGCCCAAGCCGATCGTCGAGACGCTCAACCGGGCGATCAACAAGGCGTTGCAGTCGCCGGACCTGGTCGAGAAGCTGACCAAGCTCGGCATGGATCCGGCGACGAGCACGCCGGAGGAATTCGGGAGAATCGTCGGGCTGGATTACGCCAAGTGGGGCGCAGTCGTGAAGGCCTCCGGTTTTACCTCGGAATAGCACAGCTGCACCGGTCTCAGGGCCTTGTGCGCCAACGTTCCTGCAGCGCCAGCAGCAGTCCGCTGGCGACGATCACGCTCATGCCTGCCGCCGACCAGCGATCCGGCAGCTGATCGAAGATCAGGTAGCCGTACAGCGTCGCCCAGATCATCTGCAGATAGGAAAACGGCAACAGCAGTGACGGCTGCGCGAACTGGAAGGCGCGGACGATCAACCAGTGGCCGAGACCCGCGAACAGCCCGAGCGCGAGGAACAGGCCGTCGCGGGAGGTCGGCGTGCTGGCGTGCAGTTCCCACGGCAGCGCCAGCGACAATCCCACCGTACCCACGAGCGCGCTGTAGAACAGCGTCGTGTACATGCTCTCGTCGACCAGTTTGCGCGTGAGCAGGTAGTAAAGCGCGTTGAACAGCGCAGCGAGCACGAGCAGGAACGCGGCGGGATGGAATACCGCTGAACCTGGCCGCACGAGGACGAGGATGCCGCAGAAGCCGGCGGCCGTCGCAATCCAGCGGGCGAGATTCGGCCGCTCGCCGAGCACCGGGCCCGACAGCACGACGCCGAAAATCGGTGCCAGGAAGGTGATCGCCGATCCTTCGGCCAGCGGCAGATAGCGCAGCGCCGCAAAGAAACATGCGGTGGCGCCGAGAAGCAGCGCGGAGCGAAGCAACTGCAGGCCCAGCCGCTGCGTGCGCCAGAAGCCAGACCCGGCGTGGCGCCACGCGAAGGGCGTGACGAACAGCATCTGCCCGGCATAGCGCGCCCACACGACGAGAAACAGCGCGTGGTCGGCAACCAGGTACTTGGCGGTCGCGTCGAGCGAGGAGAGGCAGAATCCCGCGAGCAGGAACAGCGGCAGCGCGCGGGTGAAGGCGCGGCCCGCTGCGGGCGGGCGCGCGTCGCCTGCTGGCGCGCCACCCCCGCCGCGCGTCAGCATGCGGCGTCGCGGTGCGGGCGGCTCACGCCGCCAGCAACTCGCGCAGGACGAAGGGCAGGATGCCGCCGTTCAGGTAGTAGTCGACTTCGATGGGCGTGTCGATGCGCAGCAACACCGGCACGCTTTGCACCGCACCGTCCGCGCGCCGAATCGTCAGCGTGATGTCCATCTGCGGACGGATACCTCCCTCCAGCCCGCTGATGTCGAAGCTTTCGTCGCCCTTGATGCCGAGCGACGCGACGCTGTCGCTGCCTTTGAACTGACAGGGGAGCACGCCCATGCCGACGAGATTGGAACGGTGGATGCGCTCGAAACTGCGCGCGATGACCGCCTTCACGCCGAGCAGCTGAGTGCCCTTCGCCGCCCAGTCGCGCGACGATCCCGTGCCGTATTCCTCTCCGGCGAAGATCACCGTCGGGGTGCCCCGCGCGATGTAGGCCATTGCCGCATCGTAGATCGGCAGCTGGACTTTTTCCGGCTGCATGGTCGTCACGCCACCTTCGATACGCGAGCCGTCTGCCTTGGGCGGCAGCATCAGGTTCTTGATGCGCACGTTGGCGAAGGTGCCGCGCATCATCACCTCGTGGTTGCCCCGCCGGCTGCCGTAGCTGTTGAAGTCGGGAACACCGACGTCGTGTTCGAGCAGGTAGATGCCTGCCGGCGAGGTCGGTTTGATCGAGCCCGCCGGACTAATGTGGTCGGTGGTCACCGAATCGCCGAAGATGCCGAGCGCCCGCGCGTTGCGGATCACCGGTATCGCGCCAAGCTGCATCTTGAAGTCCTTGAAGAACGGCGGTTCGGCGATGTACGTCGACTTGTCCCAAAGGTAGACCTGGCCCGTGGACGTCGGTATCGCGTTCCACAGCGGGTTGTCCTTGGTGAAGTCGCCGTAGAGTCGGCGGTAGGTCGCCGGATCCGTCGCGTATTGCATCACCGCGCCGATTTCCTCGGATGAGGGCCATACATCGCGCAGGAATACCGGCTTGCCGTCGCTGCCGTTGCCCAGCGGCTCGGTGGTCATGTCGATGTTCGCGCGGCCCGCAATGGCGTAGGCGACCACCAGCGGCGGCGAGGCGAGGAAGTTCGCCTTGATGTTCGGATGGATCCGCGCCTCGAAGTTGCGATTGCCGGAGAGCACGGCCGCGCAGACGAGATCGTTTTTCGTGATCGTTTCTTCGATCGCCGGATCGAGCGGGCCGGCGTTGCCGATGCACGTGGTGCAGCCGTAACCCGCGAGATAGAAGTTGAGCTTCTCGAGTTCAGGCAGGAGTCCCGCCTTGGTCAAATACTCGGTGACGACCCGCGAACCCGGGGCGAGCGAGGTTTTGATGTGCCGCTTGACCTTCAGGCCTTTGGCCGCGGCCTTCTTCGCGAGCAGTCCGGCGGCGAGCAGGACGCCGGGATTGGAGGTGTTGGTGCAGGACGTGATCGCCGCGATCAACACGTCGCCGTTGCCGATGTCGATGGGCTTGGCGCCCGTCGCCGGTACCCGGTCCTGCGTCGGGCGGTTGTCGACCATCTCGACGACGTCGAGCGGCTGGCCGTTCTTGTGCAGCTGCTGGGAATTGTCGTTGACCTGCGGCGCGGCGCCGCTCATCAGGCCGGTTGGATAGCGCTTGCCGAGCTTGTCGGCAGGCTGGTTGAAGCCATTGTCCGCGGTCGGCTTGGAAAACAGCGTATTGAACGATTCCTTCATCTTGCCGAGATCGATGCGATCCTGCGGCCGCTTCGGGCCGGCGAGACTGGCGACGACAGTGGCGAGGTCGAGCTCGACCGTCTGCGAATAGTCGATCGCGCCCGCAGCGGGGATCCCGAACATCTCCTGAGCCCGGTAATACGCTTCGAAGGCCTCGATCTCGGCCGCGGTGCGTCCGGTCTTGACCAGATAGTCCACGGTCTTGTCGTCGATGCCGAAAAAACCCATGGTCGCGCCGTATTCGGGTGCCATGTTTCCGAGGGTGGCGCGGTCAGGCACCGTCAGCGACGCGGCGCCGGCGCCGAAGAACTCGACGAACTTGCCGACGACCTTTGCCTTGCGCAGCATCTCGGTCACGGTCAGTACGAGGTCGGTCGCGGTGACCCCTTCGCTCAGCCGTCCGGTGAGATGCACGCCGACCACGTCCGGGGTGAGGATGTACACCGGCTGACCGAGCATGCCGGCTTCGGCCTCGATGCCGCCAACGCCCCAGGCGACCACGCCGATGCCGTTGACCATGGTCGTGTGCGAGTCGGTTCCCACCAGCGAATCCGGATAATAAGTTGGAAACGGCGCGCCGTCCTTGCGGTGCACGCCGCGGGCGAGATATTCGAGGTTGACCTGGTGCACGATGCCGATGCCGGGTGGCACGACCTTGAACGTGTCGAAGGCCTGCATGCCCCACTTCATGAACTTGTAGCGCTCGGCGTTGCGCGAGAACTCGATCTTCATGTTGAGGTCGAGCGCATCGCGCGTGCCGTAGTGATCGACTTGCACCGAGTGGTCGACGACCAGGTCCACCGGCACCAGCGGCTCGATGACCTTGGGGTCCTTGCCCATCCGCTGCGCGACGCCGCGCATCGCGGCAAGGTCGCAGAGCAGCGGCACGCCGGTGAAGTCCTGCAGTACGACCCGCGCCACCACGAACGGAATTTCGTCGGTGCGCGCCGCCTTCGGTGCCCAGCCGGCGAGTTGCCTGATGTGTTCCTCGGTAACTTTCTTGCCGTCGCAATTGCGCAACACGCTCTCCAACACGATGCGGATCGACACCGGCAGGCGCGATATTCTGCCGAGGCCTGCCTTCTCCAGCGCCGGGAGCGAGTAGTAGTGACCGCTGGTGCCGGAAGCGGTCGTGAATTGCCGCCTTGAATCAAACAGGTTATGACCCATTGCCAAGCCTTTCGTCTCTGGTCCTGCTGTCTACGACTCCTTGCGGTCGGCATCGAGACGATGCCGCCTGCCGCGCGACGCGACTCGCTACTTCTTGTTGCCCATCATCTGCTTGATGTTGACCGTCTGTCCGTTTTCGAGCGTGACATCGCCCGGTTGCTGGCCCGGCTTGCACGCGCCGACCCAGCGCGCATCGACCGAGGTAGTCATTTGCTTCATGGTGGCCATCGGCGGATCGTAAGTCGCGGTGCCGTCCATGTGGTAGGACGTGTTGCCGTTGAAGGTCATGACCGAGTTGGTCTTCATCGTGGTCTGCCCGAGCTTGCAGGTCGCGGTCATGGTCATCTTGTTGCCGGCAAAGCTGCGGTCGCTCTGCGAGCACATTTCCTTGGTCGCCCCCATGCCGAACTCGCGCATCTGCGCTTGCACCGATTCGTCCAGGCACATGGTGGTCAGGATTTTCTTTTCCGGCTGCTGGGTGCTGCTCCGCGATACCTCCCACAACCCGGACTTGAGCACGGGTGGCTCGGCCGCCAGGGCAGTGCACGCGAGGCCCAGGCCGCAGAGCCCGCCTAGGCGGAGAAGCGATGGAGCAAGAGGCATGGCGATCTCCTGATGGAACGCGCACTCAGATAACGAACAGGTCGACGAATTCGTGCACCGGCGTCGCCTGGAGTTTGGTCGCATCGAGCGCGAGGTCGAGGATGGCCCGCTGTTGCTTGCCCGGAAACCGCCGGGCCAGGTTGGTCTTGAACTTCTCCACCAGCACCGGGATCCCTTCCTTGCGCCGGCGCCGGTGGCCGATCGGATATTCCACCACCACTTCCTTGAGCTTGCTGCCGTCGGCGAACTCGACGGTGATCGCGTTGGCGATCGAGCGCTTATCCGGGTCCAGGTAGTCCTGCGAGAATTTCCGGTCCTCGACGCAAACCATCTTGGCGCGCAGGCGATCGATGCGCGGGTCGTCGGCGATCGCGTCCTCGTAATCGGGCGCAGTCAGACGGCCAAAGATGAGCGGCACGGCGACCATGTACTGGATGCAGTGGTCGCGGTCCGCGGGATTGTTGAGCGGCCCTTGCTTGTCGATGATGCGAATGGCCGATTCGTGGGTGCGGATGGTGATCTTGCGGATGTCGTCGATCCTGTCCTTGACCTGCGGATGCAGCGTCATCGCGCACTCGGCCGCGGTCTGCGCGTGAAACTCCGCCGGGAAGCTGATCTTGAACAGTACGTGCTCCATGACGTAGCTGCCGTAGGGCCGCTGAAACTTGAAGGCGTTGCCCTTGAACAGGACGTCGTAGAAGCCCCAGGTCTTGGCGCTCAGCACCGACGGGTAACCCATCTCGCCTTTGGCAACCATCAGCGCCAATCGCACCGCGCGCGAGGTCGCGTCGCCGGCGGCCCAGCTCTTGCGTGATCCCGTATTGGGGGAGTGGCGGTACGCCCGAAGGCTCTGGCCGTCGACCCAGGCCAGCGATACGGCGTCGATGATCTCGTCGCGCGACAGGCCCAGCATGGCCGCAACGACCGCGGTCGAGGCCACCTTCACCAGCACGACGTGGTCGAGACCCACGCGATTGAAGCTGTTCTCGAGTGCAATGACGCCCTGGATCTCGTGCGCCTTGATCATCGCCGTCAGCACGTCCTTCATCGTCAGCGGCGGCTTGCCGGCCGCGATTGCCGTGCGCGAGAGCCAGTCTGCGGTGGCGAGGATGCCACCGAGGTTGTCCGACGGGTGGCCCCATTCCGCAGCGAGCCAGGTGTCGTTGAAGTCGAGCCAGCGAATGCTGGCGCCGATGTTGAACGCCGCCTGCACCGGGTCGAGCTGGAACTGCGTGCCGGGCACCCGCGCGCCGTTCGGCACGACCGTGCCGGGGACGATCGGGCCAAGGAGCTTGGTGCACGCGGGATACGAGAGCGCCTCCAGGCCGCAGCCTAAGGTGTCGATCAGGCAGTTGCGCGCGGTGTCGTACGCTTCCTTGCTGGTGATCTTGTAGCTCGCGGCGTAGTCGGCGATGTCGACCAGGACCTTGTCGGGCTTGGGGCGGATGTTCGAGATTGGGGCAGACATGGATCGGTGCCGAATGGGCGGCTATTCGGGGGCCTTGTCGATATTGTAGCCGGCGATGCGCCATTCGCCGTCGGCCTCCTTGCTGACGACGAGCGTTTCCAGGGCGAGCGGTGCGTTGGCGAACTTGGTGAGATACGAAATCGTGACGTACTCCCCCGACAGCGGCGCGCCACGCAGCGTGGTCGAGAATTGCGCAGTCTTGAGTTCCCGCATGGTGGTCTTGCCGAGCTTGCCGCGAATTGCATCGAGGTCGCCCGCCCAGTCGGACTCCTTCACCCCGAGCTTGAACACCTGGGCAGTGCTCTGCCAGCTGTCGGCGAACTTGCCCGCGTCGACGACGGCCAGCCAGTGGTCGGTCGCTTCGGTGGCTGCCTTCACGGCGTCCTGATCGACTTTGTCGCCGATGGCGCGTCCGGTTGCCGCCGGGCTGAGAGCCGAGGGCTGCGCCGGCGTCGGCAGCGCCTGCGCGTGCGCGGTCGCCAGCGCCGCGGTCAGCAGCAAGAGGGCAGGTCCCTGGATCGAAATCTTCATTGCAATGCCTCCGTCATGAACGCCCGATCAGGGTCTCTGCGCGAGCGGTACGAATTTCTGATCCTCGGGTCCGACATAGTTTGCGCTCGGACGAATGATCTTGCCGTCGCTGCGCTGCTCGATGACATGCGCGGCCCAGCCCGATGTGCGTGACACCACGAATAGCGGCGTGAACATCGCGGTCGGTACGCCCATCATGTGGTAGCTGACCGCGGAATACCAGTCCAGGTTCGCGAACATGTTCTTGGCGTCGCTCATCACCGCCTCGAGTCGTTCGGCAATAGCGAACATCTTCATGTTGCGCGCTTCGACCGACAGGGTGCGTGCGACTTCCTTGATGATGCGGTTGCGCGGATCGGCGATCGTGTACACGGGGTGGCCGAAGCCGATGATGACCTCGCGCGCTTCGACGCGACGGCGGACGTCCGCCTCGGCCTCGTCCGGCGTGTCGTAGCGCTTCTGCGTCTCGAACGAGAATTCGTTGGCGCCGCCGTGCTTGGGGCCGCGCAAGGCACCGATCGCGCCGGTGATCGCGGAATACATGTCGGAGCCGGTGCCGGCGATCACCCGCGCCGCGAAGGTCGAGGCGTTGAACTCGTGCTCTGCGTAAAGATTGAGCGAGGTCTGCATCGCGCGCACCCAGGTCGGCGGCGGTTCCCGGCCGTGCAGCAAGCGCAGGAAATGGCCACCGATCGATTCGTCGTCGGTTTCCACCTCGATGCGCCGGCCGTTGCGGCTCCAGTGGTGCCAGTACAGCAGCATCGAGCCGAGGCTCGCCATCAGGCGGTCGGCGATATCGCGGGCGCCGGCGGCGTCGTGCGCTTCCTGCTCCGGCAACGCGGTGCCGAGCGCCGATACGGCGGTGCGCATCACGTCCATGGGATGCGCTGCGGCGGGGAGCTGCTCGAGTATCGCCCTGACATTGGCGGGAATGCCGCGCAGCGACCTGAGCTTGGTCCGGTACGCCGCCAGTTCGGCGGCGCCCGGCAGTTTGCCGTGCACGAGCAGGTGCGCAATTTCCTCGAATTCGCAGGTCTCGGCGATGTCGAGGATGTCGTAGCCGCGATAATGCAGGTCGTTGCCGGTGCGCCCGACGGTGCACAGCGCGGTGTTGCCGGCGGTCACTCCGGAGAGAGCGACCGACTTCTTCGGCTTCGGTGCCGCTGTGGGAGCTTCGCTCATTGGATCACTTTCGCGCTCATAGGATGACCTTCGCGCTGCGCGCTCCGGTATTCGCGCTCGGGGCGGCCCTTCGCGCTAATAGGATGACCTTCGCGCTGCGCGCTCCGGTATTCGCGCTCGGGGCGGCCCTTCGCGCTAATAGGATGACCTTCGCGCTGCGCGCTCCGGTATTCGCGCTCGGGGCGGCCCTTCGCGCTCATGCCCGCTCCTTGGCGAACAGTGCGTCCAGCTTCGCCTCGTAGTCGTGGTAGCCGAGGAAGTCGTAGAGTTCGTCGCGGGTCTGCATGGTGGCGACGGCGGCGCGCTGCGTGCCGTCGTGGCGCAGGCTGCGATACACGTTGAGCGCGGCCCGGTTCATCGCCCTGAATGCGGACAGTGGGTACAGCGCGATCGCGACGCCTGCGCTGCGCAGTTCGTCCACCGTGAACAGCGGCGTGGCGCCAAACTCGGTGATGTTGGCCAGAACCGGAACCTGCACCGCGTCGACGAAGCGCCGGTACATCGATAGCTCGGTCATCGCTTCGGGGAAGATCATGTCGGCACCGGCTTCGACGCAGGCGCGGGCGCGACCGATCGTCGCGTCGATCCCTTCCACCGCCAGCGCGTCGGTGCGCGCCATGACGACGAAGTCCGGGTCCGTGCGCGCGTCGACCGCAGCCTTGACCCGATCGATCATCTCCTGCAGCGACACCAGTTCCTTGTTCGGACGATGGCCGCAGCGCTTGGCGCCGACCTGGTCCTCGATGTGCATGCCGGCGGCGCCAGCGTTGATCAGCGACTTGACGGTACGCGCCACGTTGAACGCGCTGGCGCCGAATCCGGTGTCGGCATCCACCAGCAGCGGCAGACTGCAGGCCTCGGTGATCCGGCGCACGTCGGTGAGCACGTCGTCGAGCGTCGAAATGCCGAGATCGGGCAGTCCCAGCGACCCGGCGGCGACGCCGCCGCCGGAAAGATAGATCGCCTTGAATCCGGACTTCTCGGCGAGGATCGCATGGTAGGCGCAGATGGCTCCCGGGACCTGCAGCGGCTGCTCCGCGCCGAGCGCCGCGCGAAACCTGGCACCGGGAGAGCGAGTGGTCATGGCGAGAACCGCGCTCCGCTTCAGCCGAGCAGCGACGCCACGCCGGCGCGCTCTTCCTCGAGCTCCTTGAGCGTGAGGTCCATCTTCTCGCGGGAAAATGCGTCGATCGGAAGGCCGGTGACGCGCGTGTACTCGCCGTTCGCGGTGGTGACCGGGACGCCGTACATCACTTCCTGCGGAATGCCATAGCTGCCGTCGGACGCGACCCCCATGGTCACCCATTTGCCGTCGCTGCCGAGCATCCAGTCGCGGACGTGGTCGACGGCGGCATTGGCCGCCGACGCTGCCGACGACAGTCCCCGCGCCTCGATGATCGCGGCGCCTCGCTTGCCCACTGTGGGCAGGAATACCGTGCGGTTCCAGTTCTCGTCGTTGATCAGGTCCTTCAACGCGGCGCCGCCGGAGGTGGCGAAGCGGTAGTCCGGATACATCGTCGGCGAATGGTTACCCCAGACGATGAGCTTCTCGATCGAGCCGACGGGCTTGCCCGACTTGGCGGCAAGCTGCGACAGCGCACGGTTGTGGTCGAGGCGGAGCATCGCCGTGAAGTTCTTCCGGGGCAGGCCCGGCGCCGACTTCATCGCGATATAGGCGTTGGTGTTGGCGGGATTGCCGACGACGAGCACCTTGACGTTGCGGCTGGCGGCCGCGTCGAGGGCCTTGCCTTGCTCGGTGAAAATCTTCGCGTTCTCGAGCAACAGGTCCTTGCGTTCCATGCCCGGGCCGCGCGGCCGGGCGCCGACCAGCATGGCGATGTCGACGTCCTTGAATGCGATCTTGGCATCGGCCGTGCCGTGCATCCCGACCAGCAGAGGGAATGCACAGTCTTCGAGTTCCATCATGACGCCCTTGAGCGCGGCCTGCGCCTTGTCGATCGGCAGCTCAAGGAGCTGTAGCTGAACCGGCTGGTCCCGTCCGAGCATCTCGCCGTTGGCGATCCGGAACAGCAGGCTGTAACCGATCTGGCCGGCAGCGCCGGTGACAGCTACGCGTACGGGCTTTTTCATCGACGACTCCAAGGCGGCGAGGTTGCGCGGAACGGGGATGCGTTGGTGCGCGCCGGAGGCAAGGGCGACGCAATGCACATGTTATGTCCGAGCGCAGCGGGTGTCAATCAACTCTTATACAAGATATATGATATAAGATTCGCAATCCCGCACCACCGTCGCCCAGCGTCGCTCATGCGCCGCCGGCGGCATCGGGGTCGACACGCCCATCATGCCAAGCACTCAAACCCACGTCCAATCAGCGCCCGCCGCCGCGCCGGCGTTCAAGCCGCTGTACCTGCAGGTCAGGCGCCTGCTGGTCGAGAGCCTGGAGGCCGGCGAATGGCGACCTGGGGAGGCCATTCCCAGCGAAGGCGAGCTGGCCGCCCGTTTCGGCGTGTCGCAGGGGACCGCGCGCAAGGCGATCGATGCTCTGGCCGCCGAGAACCTGGTCGTGCGGCGCCAGGGCAAGGGTACCTTCGTCGCCACGCATACCGAGGAAAAGACCTCGCTGTTCCGCTTCCTGCGTATCCGTCGCAGCGACGGCCGCGAGGAATATCCCGCCAGCAGGATCCTCGATGTCAAGCGGGGCAAGGCGTCGGCGGATATTGCAAGGCTGCTGGAGGTCCGGGTCGGCAGCGCCGTCATCGTGCTGCGGCGAGTGTTGGAATTCTCCGGTGCGCCGGTCGTGCTGGACGAGATCGTGTTGCCGGCACATCTGTTTCGCGGATTCACCAAGGGCAAGCTCGATGCCTACCGGGGATCGATGTACAGTTTTTTCGAGACGCAGTTCGGCGTGCGCATGCTCAGAGCACAGGAGAAGCTCGGAGCGATCGCCGCCGACGCGCAGACGGCGCAGGTGCTCGACGTGCACCAGGGCGATCCTCTGCTCGTCGTGGAGCGTGTGACCTATACCTACGGCAATCGCCCCGTGGAATGGCGGCGCGGACTGTGCACGACGCGACGGCACTTCTACATCAATGAGCTCGGCTGACCGGGTATTGAAGTAGCCCAACGGTCGGACGCCATTCGTTCCGGCGACTTGCGCAGCCGTGGTTCCCCGGGCACCGAATCGCGGTATAATTTGCCGAGTGAAAGCATGTGCCGCAGCCATGACACTCCCCGACGCGGCTGCCGATGTCTGACGAGCGCATGAGTGGGTTCGGTGCCTTGTTGTTGTCGTCGGATTCGTGCCGCACGAACGCTGTCGTGAGCGGCATGCCTCGTACAAGCGTTCTTCCCTCGGCGAACAACCTGTGATCAAGCCGCGCCCGGTCTACCTGAATCTCGCGCAGATCCGCCTGCCGTTGCCGGGATTCGTGTCCATCCTCCACCGGGTCAGCGGTGCCGTGCTGTTCATCGTCGGCATTCCGCTGACGCTCTACGCATTGCGCGACAGCCTGGGGTCGCCCGAAGCTTTCGCGCGGCTGTCTGCGTTCTTCGCCCATCCGCTGGCCAAATTGGTGCTGATCGGTCTGATCTGGGCCTATCTCCACCATTTCTGCGCGGGCATCCGCTTTCTGCTGCTCGATCTGGATCAAGGCATGGAACTCAAGCAGGCGCGCCAGTCCAGCGTCATCGTTCTGGTGGCGAGCCTGGCCCTGACGCTCATCATCGGAGCACGGCTGTGGTGAAGCGCTCCATCGTCGGCGCCCATTACGGGTGGATGGATTTCCTCGCGCAGCGGATCACCGCGGTCGTGATGGCGGTCTATACCTTGCTCGTGGTCGCGATTGCACTTTATAGCGGGGGCATCGACTACAAGAGTTGGCAGGCGCTGTTCGGCAATGACGCCTTCCGCATTGCGACGCTGCTGTTCGCGCTGGCGCTGCTTTGGCATGCGTGGATCGGCATGCGCGACATCTGGATGGATTACATCAAGCCGGTTGCGTTGCGCCTCACGCTTGAAGTGCTGACTGTGATCACGCTCGTGGCATACGCCGGCTGGGTCGTGTCGATCCTTTGGGGGCGCGGCGCATGAGCGCGACGGGCCGCCCCGAGCGCGAATACCGCAGCGCGAAGCGCGGAGGTACCCAATGAGCGCGACGGGCCGCCCCGACCGCGAATGCCGCAGCGCGCAGCGCGGAGGTGCCCAATGAGCCTGCCGGTACGCAAGTTCGACGCCGTCGTCGTCGGTGCCGGCGGTGCCGGCATGCGCGCATCGCTGCAGCTCGCGCAGGCCGGGCTGTCGGTCGCAGTGCTGTCGAAGGTATTCCCGACGCGCTCGCACACGGTCGCGGCGCAGGGCGGCATCGGCGCATCGCTCGGCAACATGGGCGAGGACAGCTGGCTCTGGCACATGTACGACACGATCAAGGGTTCCGACTGGCTGGGCGACCAGGACGCGATCGAATACATGTGTCGCGCGGCGCCGGAGGTAGTCTACGAGCTCGAGCATTTCGGCATGCCCTTCGACCGCAATCCGGACGGCACGATCTACCAGCGCCCGTTCGGCGGCCACTCGGCCAATTTCGGCGAAAAGTCGATTCAGCGCGCCTGCGCGTCCGCGGATCGCACCGGGCACTCGATGCTGCACACGCTCTACCAGCGCAACGTGCGTTCGCGCACGCAATTCTTCGTCGAGTGGATGGCGCTCGATCTCATCCGCGACGCCGAAGGCGACGTGCTCGGCGTCGCGGCGCTGGAAATGGAGACGGGCGAGGTCATGCTCCTGCAGGCCAAGGCGACGCTGTTCGCGACCGGCGGCGCCGGGCGCATCTTCGCGGCGAGCACCAACGCGTTCATCAATACCGGCGACGGCCTCGGCATGGCGGCGCGCGCCGGGATTCCGCTGGAAGACATGGAGTTCTGGCAGTTCCATCCCACGGGCGTCGCGGGCGCCGGTGTCCTGATCACCGAAGGCGTGCGCGGCGAGGGTGGCATCCTGCTTAACTGCAATGGCGAGCGCTTCATGGAGCGATACGCGCCCAACCTCAAGGACCTCGCCTCGCGCGACGTGGTGTCGCGGTCGATGGACCAGGAGATCAAGGAAGGACGGGGCTGCGGACCGCACAAGGACTACGTGATGCTGAAGCTCGATCACCTCGGTCCGGATGTGATCAACAAGCGCCTGCCGTCGATCCGCGAGATCGCCATCAAATTCGCGAACGTCGACCCGATCAAGGAGCCGATTCCGGTCGTGCCGACGATCCACTATCAGATGGGCGGCATCCCGACCAACATCCACGGGCAGGTGGTGGCGCCGGACGGGGGCGATCCGAATGCGATCGTCAACGGGCTGTATGCCGTCGGCGAATGCGCCTGCGTCTCGGTTCACGGCGCGAATCGCCTCGGCACCAATTCTTTGCTGGATCTGCTCGTCTTCGGCCGCGCGGCCGGCAACCATCTGGTCGACCAGCAGCTGGAACGGCGTCAGCACAAGGCGCTGCCGCGCGACGCCGGCGATTTCTCGCTCGGACGGCTGGCGAGACTCGACACGGCGGCATCGGGCGAAGCCGTCGCCGACGTCGCGAGCGATCTGCGCAAGACGATGCAGGCGCACTGCGGCGTGTTCCGCAACCAGGAGCTGCTCGACAGCGGTGTCGCCAAGGTCATGGAACTCGAGTGGCGCGTGCAGCGGACCGCGATCAAGGACAAGAGCAAGACGTTCAACACGGCGCGGGTGGAAGCGCTGGAACTCGACAACCTGATCGAGACCGCCAAGGCCACCGTCGTCTCGGCCGCGGCGCGGCACGAGTCGCGCGGCGCCCAGGCGCGCAGCGACTACCCCGAACGCGACGACGTCAACTGGCTCAAGCACACGCTGTGGCATCGTGACGGCAACCGGCTCAGCTACAAACCGGTGCGGTTGACACCGCTCACGGTCGAGTCCTTTCCGCCGAAAACACGTACTTACTGAGGCTCGGACCGCCAATGAAGTTCCGCGTATACCGCTACGATCCGGATCGGGATGCCAAGCCGCGCATGCAGGAGTACGACGTCACGCTCGACCAGCACGACCGCATGCTGCTCGACGCCCTGGTCAGGTTGAAGGCGCAGGACGACACCGTGTCGTTCCGCCGTTCCTGCCGCGAAGGCGTGTGCGGTTCCGACGCGATGAACATCAACGGCAAGAACGGGCTGGCATGCATCACCAACCTCAAGGAGCTGAAGGAGCCGGTCGAGTTGCGGCCGCTTCCGGGCCTGCCGGTCATCCGCGATCTGATCGTGGACATGAGCCAGTTCTTCAAGCAGTACCATTCGATCAAGCCGTACCTGGTCAACGACACGCCGCCGCCGGAAAAGGAGCGGCTGCAGTCGCCCGCGGATCGCGAAGCACTCGACGGACTGTACGAATGCATTCTCTGCGCTTGCTGCTCGACGGCGTGCCCCTCGTTCTGGTGGAATCCGGACAAGTTCGTCGGGCCGGCGGGCTTGCTCGCCGCCTACCGCTTCATCGCGGATTCGCGCGACCAGGCCACGAGCGAACGGCTCGACAACCTCGAGGATCCTTATCGTCTGTTCCGCTGTCACACGATCATGAATTGCGTCGACGTCTGTCCGAAAGGACTCAACCCCACCCGGGCGATCGGGAAGATCCGGGAGCTCATGGTGAAACGCGCCGTCTAGGCTGCGCCTTGCATGGACGCCGCGATGCTGAACCGCCTGCGCTGGCGCTGCCGGCGCGGCATGCTTGAGAACGATTTGATCCTGACGCGTTTTCTCGACGCGCGGGGGGATGACATCACCGAGCAGGAAGTCGCCGCACTGGACGTCCTGCTGGATTTAGGTGACAACGAGCTTTGGGATTTGCTGTCGGGCCGGCTAGAGCCCGCCGACGCCGCGGTTGCGCCGCTGCTCGAGCGCCTGAAAGCCATTTGAGTAAAAGGTGGGACGCACCGCATTTCACCGCACACCGTGTGTCCCGATCATGACTGCCGCCTGGAGCAAGACGCCATGACCGACCGTACCGCAACCCTGACCTTCAGCGACGCCTCGCCTGCCATCACCTTCCCCATTCTCCCGGGGACCATCGGACCGGAAGTGATCGATATCCGGCCGCTCTACGCCAAGACCGGCCGCTTCACCTACGATCCGGGATTCATGTCGACGGCGGCGTGCGTCTCGAAAATCACCTACATCGATGGCGACAAGGGTGAATTGCTCTATCGCGGGTACCCGATCGAACAACTCGCGGTCCAGTGCGATTTCCTGGAAGTCTGCTACCTCCTGCTGCAGGGCGAGTTGCCCGGCGCTACCCAAAAGCAGGATTTTGTGCAAAACGTCACGCAGCACACGATGGTGCACGAGCAGATGAGCCAGTTTTTCCGCGGCTTCCGGCGCGATTCGCACCCGATGGCGATGCTGGTCGGCGTCGTCGGCTCGCTGTCCGCGTTCTATCACGACTCGCTCGACATCACCGACGCGCACCATCGTCATGTCTCGGCGATACGTCTGATCGCCAAGCTGCCGACGCTGGTGGCGATGTGCTACAAGTACACGATGGGGCAGCCCTTCGTGTATCCGCGCAACGAGCTCGGCTACACCGCGAATTTCATGCGCATGATGTTCTCGGTGCCGTGTGAGGAGTACAAGATCAACGACGTGCTGGTCCGCGCGCTCGATCGCATATTCATCCTTCACGCCGACCACGAGCAGAACGCATCGACCTCGACCGTGCGGCTGGCAGGATCGTCGGGCGCGAATCCGTTCGCGTGCATCGCGGCGGGCATCGCCTGCCTGTGGGGACCGGCGCACGGCGGTGCGAACGAGGCCGCGCTCAACATGCTCACTGAAATCGGCGACGTCTCGAAGATCCCCGATTTCATCAAGCGCGTGAAGGAGAAGAACTCCGGCGTCAAGCTGATGGGCTTCGGCCACCGTGTGTACAAGAATTACGACCCGCGCGCCAAGCTGATGCGAGAGACCTGCTACGAGGTTCTCGAGGATCTCGGCCTGCACGACGATCCGCTGTTCAAGCTGGCGATGGCGCTGGAGAAGATCGCGCTCGAAGACGACTACTTCGTGCAGCGCAAACTCTATCCGAACGTCGACTTCTATTCCGGCATCGTGCAGCGCGCGCTCGGCATCCCGGTGAGCCTGTTCACGGCCATCTTCTCGCTGGCGCGTACCGTCGGGTGGATCGCGCAATGGAACGAGATGATCTCGGACCCCGACCAGAAGATCGGCAGGCCGCGCCAACTCTACACCGGCGCAGTGCGGCGCGACGTCGTGCCGATCGCCAAACGCTGAACGCGTTGCATCGCCACTGACTGCGCCAATCGAACCCCAATCTTCAAGGTGACACGATGTCCATGATGCGGGAATACGAACAGTCCAGCACGCTGTTTGGCGGCAACGCGCCGTTCATCGAGCAGCAGTACGAGGCGTACCTGTCGGATCCGGATGCGGTCGGCGCCGACTGGCGCAGCTACTTCGACTCGCTGCGCGGCGGCGCGCACGATGTCGCACACACACCCGTCATCGAATCGTTCATCCAGCTCGCCAAGAGCCGCAAGCTTGCCGGCGGCATGGTCGACGCGCAGGCGATGCACAAGCAAGTGCTGGTGCTGCGGCTGATAAGCAAATTCCGCACGCTCGGCATGTTCTACGCAGACCTCGACCCGCTCAAGCGCCACGAGAATCAGTACATCGCCGACCTCGACGTCAAGTCCTACGGCTTCAGCGAAGCCGACATGGACACCGAGTTCGACATCGGCTCGTTCAAGGGTGGGCCGGTGGGCTCGGACCGGATGCGCCTGCGGGATCTGATCGTCGCGCTGCAGGAAACCTACTGCGGCACCTTCGGCGCCGAGTACATGTACATGTCGGACACGCCGCAGAAGCGATTCATCCAGGACCGGCTCGAGCCGCTGCGTTCGCGCCCGAGCTACACCCCGGAATTCCGGCGGCACATTCTCGAGCGCCTGACCGCGGCCGAGACGCTCGAGCGCTACCTCGGCACCAAGTACGTCGGCCAGAAGCGGTTCTCGGGCGAAGGCGGCGACACGATGATCCCGATGCTCGACCACTTGATCCAGAAGGCGGGCGCCGCGGGCGTGCAGGAAATGGTGATCGGCATGGCGCACCGCGGGCGGCTCAATGTCCTAGTCAATACGCTGGGCAAGATGCCGGCGAACCTGTTCGCGGAATTCGAAGGCAAGCATGCGGTGGATCTGTCCGCCGGCGACGTCAAGTACCACCAAGGATTCTCTTCCGACGTCGTCACGCCGGGCGGCCCCATGCACCTGACGCTCGCCTTCAATCCTTCGCATCTGGAAATCGCCGACCCCGTCGTCGAAGGCTCGGTCCGCGCGCGCCAGGACCGGCGGCGCGACCCGACCTGCGACCAGGTCATGCCGGTACTCATCCACGGCGACGCGGCGATCGCCGGCCAGGGTGTCGTGCAGGAGACGCTCAACCTCTCGCAGACGCGAGGCTACCGGACCGGTGGCACGATCCACATCGTCGTCAACAATCAGATCGGATTCACGACCTCCGATCCGCGCGACACTCGGGGCACGCTATATTGCACCGACGTGGCCAAGATGGTCGAGGCGCCGATCCTGCACGTCAACGGCGACGATCCGGAGGCGTGCCTGCTGGCGGTCGAAGTCGCGATCGAGTTCCGGCAGAAATACGACAAGGACGTGTTCATCGACCTGGTCTGTTTCCGGCGGCAGGGACACAACGAAGCCGACGAGCCGATGATCACACAGCCGCTGATGTACAAGAGCATCCATCAGCATCCGGGCACCCGCGCCCTCTATGCCGCGCGCCTCGTCGAGGCGGGCATCATCACCTCGACCGAGGCGGAAGCGATGATCGAGACCTATCGCACCGCCATGGACAAGGGTTACCACACCAACACGACGATCCTGTCCAACTACAAGCCGCCGTTCGCGGTGGACTGGGGACGCTTCGTCGGCAAGCACTGGACCGACCATGCCGACACGCGGGTGCCGATGAAGAAGCTCAAGGCGCTCGCGCAGAGAGTCACCACGGTGCCGGAAAACTTCAAGCTCCACCCGCGCGTCGAGAAGGTGATTGCGGATCGGCGCGCCATGGGTGAAGGCGAGCTGCCACTGGACTGGGGCATGGGCGAGACGCTCGCCTACGCAACGCTGATCGACCAGGGCTTCGGCGTGCGCCTGTCCGGACAGGACTCCGCGCGCGGCACGTTTTCGCACCGGCACGCGGTGCTGCACGATCAGAACCGCGAGAAGTGGGACGCGGGCATCTGGGCGCCACTGCAGCATATCCGTCCCGGGCAGCCCGACTTCGACGTCATCGATTCGGTGCTGTCCGAGGCCGCGGTGGTCGGTTTCGAATACGGCTATGCGACGTCGGAACCGAACAAGCTCGTGCTCTGGGAAGCGCAGTTCGGCGATTTCGCCAACGGCGCGCAGGTGGTGATCGACCAGTTCATCGCCGCCGGCGAGGTCAAATGGGGTCGCATCTGCGGGCTCACGCTGCTGCTGCCGCACGGCTATGAAGGGCAGGGCCCGGAGCATTCGTCGGCGCGGCCGGAACGCTACCTGCAGTTGTGTGCGGAGCACAACATGCAGGTTTGCGTACCGACGACACCGGCGCAGATCTACCACCTGCTGCGCCGGCAGATGGTGCGCGATTTCCGCAAGCCGTTGATCGTGATGAGTCCGAAGAGCCTGCTGCGACACAAGGAAGCGGTATCGACCATGGCAGAGCTGGCCGAGGGTCACTTCCATACCGTGATTGGCGACTCCGGCCAACTGGCGGCCAAGAACGTGCGCCGCATCGTCGTGTGCAGCGGCAAGGTGTATTACGACCTGCAGTCCTATCGGCGCGACAACAAGATCGCCGATATCGCCATCGTGCGCCTCGAGCAGCAATATCCGTTTCCGCACGATGACTTCAAGGCCGAGATCGCCAAGTATCCCGCTGCCAAGGAGGTGGTCTGGTGCCAGGAAGAGCCGCAGAACCAGGGCGCCTGGTATCGGCTGCGGGCGTATCTGCGCAGTGATATTCTCGACAAGCAGGTGCTCGCCTACGCCGGCCGGCCGATATCGGCGTCACCGGCGGTCGGTTACATGTCGCGTCACCTCGCGCAGCAAAAGCAGTTGGTGGAGGATGCGTTCGCGGTGCAGCTCGCCTCCGGCGAGATGGTCACCGCGCACTAGTGCGGCAGCGATGGTGCGCAACGAAGACAGCAACGATGTCTGACAGGGAAGCGACATGCTCATCGAAGTGAAAGTGCCGGTCCTGCCCGAATCGATCACCGAGGCCACGCTCGTCAACTGGCACAAGAAAGCCGGCGAGGCGGTGAAGCGTGACGAAAACCTGATCGACGTCGAGACCGACAAGGTTGTGCTCGAGCTGCCGGCGCCCGAGTCCGGTGTCATCGCCGAAATCCGCCGGGACGACGGCTCGACGGTGAAGGCGCAGGAAGTCATTGCCGTGATCGACACCGGTGCGAAAGCGGCCGCCATGGCAGCACCTGCGCCCGCCGTTGCACCCGCCGCCGTGACACCTGCAGCGCCGCGGCCGGCACCAACTCCGGCTGCGCCCGTTGCGGCCGCGAGCGCCCCCAGCGCATTGCCGGCGGCGCGCAAGATGATGGTCGAACAGGGCGTCGCTGCCGCCGAGGTTTCCGGCACCGGACGCGGCGGGCGCCTGACCAAGGGCGACGTGCAGGCAGCGGTCGAGGCGCGTGCCGATGCAGCGCCGGCAGTGGCCACGCCACCTCCGGCGGTCGCCAAGCCGCCGCCCGCGAGTCCTCCCGTCAATCTCGCAGGCCGGCCCGAACAGCGCGTGCCGATGTCCAGATTGCGGCAGCGCGTCGCGGAGCGTCTCGTGCAGTCGCAGTCGACGGCGGCGATACTCACCACGTTCAACGAAGTGAACATGGCGCCGGTGCTCGAACTGCGCAACCGCTACAAGGATCGCTTCGAGAAGGAACACGGCGTGAAGCTCGGCTTCATGGGGTTCTTCGTGAAGGCGGCGGTGCACGCCTTGAAGAAGTACCCGGCAGTCAACGCCTCGATCGACGGCACCGACATCGTCTACCACGGCTATTTCGACATCGGCATCGCCGTCGGCAGCCCGCGCGGCCTGGTCGTGCCGATCCTGCGCGATGCCGACCTGCTCTCGATCGCCGAGATCGAAATGCAGATCGCCGACTTCGGCAAGCGCGCGCAGGACGGCAAACTCAAGGTCGAGGAATTGACCGGCGGCACGTACACGATTTCCAACGGCGGCGTGTTTGGATCGATGCTGTCGACGCCGATCATCAATCCCCCGCAGTCGGCGATCCTGGGCGTGCACGCGACCAAGGACCGTGCCGTCGTCGAGAACGGGCAGGTGGTGGTGCGACCGATGAACTACCTGGCGCAGTCGTACGACCATCGGATCATCGACGGCCGTGAAGCGGTGCTTTCGCTCGTGGCCATCAAGGAAGCGCTGGAAGATCCCGCCCGCATGTTGCTCGACCTATAAATGGCCGACGCATTCGACGTGGTGGTCATCGGCGGCGGCCCCGGCGGGTACATCGCCGCGATCCGTGCCGCGCAGCTCGGGTTTGCGACCGCCTGCATCGACGACTGGACGACCGCCGAAGGCAAGCCCGCGCCCGGCGGCACCTGCACCAACGTCGGCTGCATCCCGTCCAAGGCACTGCTGCAATCGTCCGAGAACTATGAACACGCGGGGCATGCGTTCTCCGAGCACGGCATCGACGTCAAGGGCCTCGCCATCGACGTCGCACGCATGCTCTCGCGCAAGGACAAGGTGGTGCGCCAGAACAACGACGGCATCCTCTACCTGTTCAAGAAGAACAAGGTCGTGTTCCACCACGGCGTCGGGAGCTTTGCGGGCGGCGGCACCGGCGCCTGGCAGGTCGAGGTCAAGGGACCGGGTGCGGCCACGCTGACGGCAAAGCACGTCATCGTCGCGACGGGGTCGAAGCCGCGCGCACTGCCGGGCACGCCATTCGACAACAAACGCATCCTCGACAACGAGGGCGCGCTCGCGCTGGCCAAGGTGCCGAAGCGACTCGGGGTCATCGGCGCGGGTGTCATCGGCCTGGAGATGGGCAGCGTCTGGCGACGCCTCGGGTCCGAGGTCACGATGCTCGAAGCGCTGCCGACACTGCTCGGCGCGGCCGATGAACAGGTCGCGAAGGAAGCCGCGAAGCTGTTCGCGAAGCAGGGACTCGCGATCCGCCTCGGCGTGAATATCGCCAAGGTCACGCTCGGCAAGGACGTCGTGGTCGACTACGCCGACGCCGACGGCAAGGCGCAGACTCTTGCCTTCGACCAGCTCATCGTGTCGATCGGGCGCGTCCCGCATACGGCGGGACTCGGCGCTGCGACGGTCGGCCTCGCACTGGACGAACGCGGATTCGTCGTCGTCGACGGCGACTGCAAGACCAACCTGCCCGGTGTCTGGGCGATTGGCGACGTCGTCCGCGGGCCGATGCTCGCGCACAAGGCCGAGGACGAAGGTGTCGCCGTCGCGGAGCGCATCGCCGGACAGCATGGCCACGTCGACTTCAATACGGTGCCGTGGGTGATCTACACCTCGCCGGAAATCGCCTGGGTCGGGCAGACCGAACAGCAGCTCAAGGCCGCCGGCGTGGCGTATCGCGCGGGCAGCTTTCCGTTCATCGCCAACGGACGTGCGCGTGCGCTCGGCGATACGCGCGGCTTCGTCAAGTTCCTCGCCGACGCCCGGACCGACCGCATCCTCGGCATGCACGCGATCGGACCGATGGTCTCCGAGCTGATCGCCGAAGGCGTCGTCGCGATGGAATTCGGCGCCTCGAGCGAAGACATCGCGCGCATCTGCCACGCGCATCCGTCGCTGTCGGAAGCCGTGCGCGAAGCGGCGCTGGCGGTCGACGGCCGTACGCTCAATTCCTGACGGCAGCGCGGCGATCGTGAACGATGCCGCGCACAGCCAGTTCGGCCACGCGGCCACGCGGCGCGGCGCGCTGCAGGCATGGCTCGCACCGCAACTGGCGCGTCGCGCGATCGTGCTCGATTCGGCGCAGGAGGCGGCGCTGGCGCGCCTGCAACGCCTGTACGACGAGCTGATTGTGTTCCGCGACGCACGCCGCTCGCTGCTGCGGCGATGGATCGATCCGCCCGCGCCGCCGCGCGGCGTGTATTTCTTCGGTGGCGTCGGGCGCGGGAAGAGCTTCCTGATGGACGCGTTCTTCGCCGCGTTGCCGTATCGGCGCAAATCGCGCATTCACTTTCACGCCTTCATGAAGAGCGTGCACGACGACCTGCGTGCGCACGCCCGCGTGGAGGACCCGCTGGCGGCGGTCGCCGCGCGGATCGCCCGGCGCCATCGCGTGATCTGCTTCGACGAGTTCCACGTTTCCGACGTCGCCGACGCCATGATCCTCGGGCGCCTGCTGACGGCGCTGTTCACGCTCGGGGTCGTGTTCGTCATGACCTCGAACTATCGGCCCGACGACCTCTATCCGGACGGCCTGCAGCGGCAAAGTCTGCTGCCGACCATCGACCTGATCAAGCAGTGGCTCGACGTGGTCGAAATCGATGGCGGGATCGACTACCGCCTGCGCGCGCTCGAGCACGGTGTGTACTACTACACGGCGCCGCGCGGCGCGGCCGACGCGGATCTGGGCGCGCTGTTCGACCGCATGCGACCGGGAGCGGACGAGGAGGCGAGGCTTCACGTCGAATCGCGCACGCTGAAAGCCAGGCGCCGCGCGGGAAGCGTGGTCTGGTTCGACTTCGGGACGCTGTGCGACGGCCCCCGTTCCCAGCTGGACTACCTCGAACTGGCTCGTCGCTTTGCCGTCGTCATCGTCTCCGACGTTCCCCGGCTGACGACCGACATGGGCAACGCCGCAAGGCGATTTACCTGGCTCGTCGACGTCCTCTACGATCATCGGGTAAAGTTGCTGCTGTCGGCGGCCGTGCCGGCGGAGGAGCTCTACGTGGCGGGGCCGAACAGCCAGGAATTTCCACGCACCGTCAGCCGGCTCATCGAGATGCGCACGCACGAATACATGGCATTGCCGCACCAGACGCACCCGTCCGCGGTCTGAATCTGTTTGGTTCACGAGGAGGAGACACCCATGCAGGCTCCACAGCACTTCAAGGCGTATCGGACGTTCCAGGAGGATGGCGTGATCAGGAGCCGTTTCGTCGAGATGGCGCCGGCCGATCTCGATCCCGGCGACGTGCTGGTCAGGACCAAGTATTCGACCATCAACTACAAGGATGCGCTGTCCTATAACGGCACCGGCAGGATCATGCGCAAGTACCCCACCGTCGCGGGCATCGACATGGCGGGAACAGTCGAGACATCGGCAGACCCGCGCTTCAGACACGGCGACAAGGTGATCGTCCACGCCTACGACATGGGCGTCGCGCACGACGGCGGCTATGCGGAATACGTGCGCGTTCCGGCGGACTGGGTGGTGCGCCGTTCGCCGGACATGACCGCGTTCGAAGCGATGACGCTGGGTACCGCCGGCTACACCGCGGCGCTCGCGATCGAACTGATGCAGCACAACGGGCTCACGCCGGCGGGCGGTCCCGTGATCGTCGACGGCGCCACGGGCGGCGTTGGCAGCATCGCGATCGACATCCTGTCCAAGCTCGGCTATCACGTGGTCGCATTGACCGGCAAAGCCGACGAGGAGTCCTACCTGCGGTCGATCGGCGCCGCTGAAATCATGGCGCGGCAGAGCCTCGACCTGACCAAGATCCGCCCTCTGGACAAGGCGACCTGGGCGGGCGCAATCGACAATCTGGGCGGCGACGTGCTGGCGTGGATGCTGTCGACGATGAAGCAGTGGGGCACCGTCGCCAGCGTCGGGCTGGCGGCCGATGCCAAACTCAACACCACGGTGATGCCCTTCATCCTGCGCGGGGTGCAACTGCTCGGCGTCAACAGCTCGGAAGGCGCGATGCCGTTGCGGCAGAAGTTGTGGGACCGGCTCGCCAACCAGTGGCGGCCGTCACGCGTCCAGGCCAAGGTCCGCACCATCGACTTCGATGAACTGCCGTCGCATTTCGACGCCTTTCTCAAGGGCATGATCCGCGGCCGCACCGTGGTGCGCATCGGCGCAGATTCGGTCGGGAACTGACCGGCCGACTTGCAGGCTTGATCCGGCGCAAAGTCGCGCGCGAAAGCGCAGTGTAGGCTTGCGCATCACCCGCGAGGACACGATGCCCACCTACGCTGAGACCCACCGCCGCTCGCTCGTCGACCGTGAAGCCTTCTGGCGCGAGCGCGCGGCGCTGATCGACTGGCAGACGCCGTTTTCCAAAGTGCTCGACTACAGCCGGCCGCCGTTTGCGCGCTGGTTCGTCGGCGGCCGTACCAACCTTTGCCACAACGCAGTGGACCGGCATCTCGCCACCCGCGCCGAGCAGCCGGCGCTGGTGTTCATCTCGACTGAAACCGGTCTGCGCCGGACGTATACATATGCCGAGCTCGCAGTCGAGGTCAACCGCTGTGCCGCGATGCTGCGCGCGCAAGGCGTCGGCAAGGGAGACAGGGTGCTGCTGTACATGCCGATGATTCCCGAGGCCGTGTTCGCGATGCTCGCCACGGTGCGCATCGGCGCGATTCATTCCGTAGTCTTCGGAGGGTTCGCCGCGGCAAGTCTCGCCACCCGCATCGACGACGCGAAGCCCAAGGTCATGGTCACCGCCGACGCCGGGATGCGCGGCGGCAAGGTCATTCCGTACAAGCACCTCGTGGACGAGGCGCTCCGGCTGGCAAAGCATCCGCCCGCGAAGGTCGTCATCGTCGACCGCCAGCTCGACACCGCCATGACCCGGGTCGCCGGCCGCGATCTCGATTACGCCACGCTCGTCGCCGGCCACGAGGGCGCCCGCGTACCCTGCGAGTGGCTCGAGTCGTCCGAGGCTTCCTACATCCTCTACACGTCGGGGACGACCGGCAATCCCAAGGGCGTTCAGCGCGACACCGGCGGCTACGCGGTCGCGCTGGCGGCGTCGATGCGCGACATCTTCTGTGTCGCACCCGGCGAGACGATGTTCACCACCAGCGACATCGGCTGGGTCGTCGGGCACTCGTACATCATCTACGGGCCGCTGCTCGTCGGATCGACCACGATCATGTACGAGGGCCTGCCGATCCGCCCCGATCCGGCGATCTGGTGGCGCATCGTCGCCGAGCACAAGGTGCGCACGATGTTCAGCTCGCCAACCGCGATCCGCGTGCTCAAGAAGCAGGATCAGGCGTACATGAAACAGCACGACGTCTCGTGCCTAAAGTACCTGTTCCTGGCGGGCGAGCCCCTCGACGAGCCAACCGCGCGCTGGGCGACCGACGCCCTCGGCGTCGCCATCGTCGACAACTACTGGCAGACCGAAAGCGGCTGGCCGATCCTGTCCGCGCAACCCGGGATCGAGGACACGCCGCGCAAGTTCGGCAGCCCGTCGTTCCCGGCCATCGGCTACGACGTGCGCCTCCTCGACGAGGTGACCGGAGACGAAGTGGGGGCGGACCAGAAAGGCGTGCTGGCCATTGCGCCGCCATTGCCGCCCGGCTGCATGAGCACGGTGTGGGGAGACGACGCACGCTTCGTCAAGACCTATTTCTCGACCGTCCCCGGCAAACAGGTCTATTCGACCTTCGACTGGGCCACGCGCGACGCCGACGGCTACTACTTCGTGCTCGGTCGCACCGACGACGTGATCAACGTCGCTGGACATCGCCTCGGCACGCGCGAGATCGAGGAAGCCGTGCAGGCACATCCGGGAATCGCCGAAGTCGCGGTTGTCGGCGTGGCCGACGCGCTCAAGGGCCAGATTCCCGTCGCCTTCGCGGTGGTCAAGGATCCCTCGCGCGTGGCGAGCGAGAGCGGAATCGCGAGCATGCGCAAGGAAGTCATGGATACGGTCGATCGCGAACTCGGCGCGATCGGCCGACCCGGGGCCGTGCATTTCGTATCGGTGCTGCCCAAGACACGTTCCGGCAAGCTGTTGCGCCGCTCGATCCAGGCACTCGCCGAAGGACGCGACCCGGGCGATCTGACGACGATCGAGGACCCGGCGGCGCTGGAGGCGATCCGGCAGGCACTGGCCGCGGGCCGATGACGGTCGCCGCGCATGTTGCGCTGGCGCGCGTCACCCGCGGTGCCGCCATCGACAGCGTGCACTATGGCTCGGTCGCGGTCGTCGACCGCGACGGGCAGCTGATCTTCACCGCGGGCGATCCCCGCTACCTGACCACCACGCGCAGCGCGCTCAAGCCGCTGCAGGCACTGCCATTCGCCGCAAGTGGGGGCGTCCAACGCTTTGGGTACTCGTCCCAGCAGGTGGCGCTGCTGTGCGCCAGCCACTCCGGCGAGCCGCGGCACGTGGATGCGGTGGCCGACATGCTTGCGCGCGCGGATTGCACGTCCGACCAGTTACAGTGCGGTGTGCACCCGCCTTTGTACTACACGGCACACGAAGAGCTGCCTCCGTCGGGCGTCCGATTCACCGCGCTGCAGCACAACTGTTCCGGCAAACACGCGGGCATGCTCGCCTGGTGCCGGCAGTGCGGAGCCCCGGCCGACTCGTATCTCGCCATGGACCATCCGTTGCAGCAGGCGATCCGGCAGGCGGTGGCCCATCTGACCGGGGTTGCCGAGCGCGACCTGGTCGCCGGCATCGACGGCTGCTCGGCGCCCAACTACGCGGTGCCGCTGGATCGGCTTGCCCATGCGTTCGCGCGACTGGCGGCGGGTGGCGAGGACGCCCGCTACGGCACGGCGCCGTCGCAGCTTGCCGCAGCGATGAGCGCCCACCCGGAGATGGTCTCCGGCGAGCGGCGCAACGATCTGGTGCTCATGCGGGCGGGCCGCGGTGACTGGGTCACCAAGGTTGGTGCCGAAGGGGTGCAGGCCATCGGCATCCGCAGCAAAGGCTGGGGCATCGCGATCAAGGTGGTCGATGGCAACGCCCGAGGTCTGCATCCGGCGACGGTTTCGGTACTCGACCAGCTGGGGCTGCTCGACCCCGCACAGCGTGCCGAACTCGCGTCATGGGGGGCGCCGGAGATCCGCAACTACCGCGGCATCGTCACCGGCCGCGTCGAGCCGACCGTTGTGCTCGTCCCGCGTTGACCGCAAGGTCCAAAACCCTTCTGCGAGGTGAACTTCCCGCACGTCCAGCGGTCTAGCCACACAGGTTGCCGCCCGCATCGTCGGTCCCGGGTTGCCGGGCGGCTCGGCTATACTGCCGGCGGACGTTGCGCCGGTGGTGAGCGGTGCGGCGATAAGACGAACGACACAGGGACCGCGCGCGGATGGCTGACCGCGAAGTAGATCAGCAGCTCGTGGAGCGCGCGCAGCGGGGTGATAAGCGCGCTTTCGAATTGCTGGTGCTGAAATACCAGCGAAAGCTGGGGCGACTGTTGTCGCGGCTGGTGCGCGACCCAGGCGAGGTCGAGGATGTGACGCAGGAGGCGTTTATCAAGGCCTACCGCGCGTTGCCTTCGTTTCGCGGGGATAGCGCGTTTTATACGTGGTTGTACCGAATTGCAATTAACACCGCGAAGAATTACCTGGTCGCGATGGGCAGGCGGGCGCCAACGTCCACCGGCTTCGACAACGAGGAAGCAGAGAATTTCGAGGACGCCGAGCAGCTGCGTGATTCGGCGACACCCGAGGACCACTTGCATGGGAAGCAGATCGCGAACACCGTCAACAAGGCGATGGACGCGTTGCCCGAGGACTTGCGCACTGCAATCACCTTGCGCGAGATCGAGGGCCTGAGTTACGAAGAGATTGCCAACGTGATGAATTGTCCGATTGGCACGGTGCGCTCCCGGATTTTCAGGGCGCGCGAAGCGATCGCGGCCGAGCTGCGGCCGCTGCTGGGGACGGAAAAGGATCGGAGATGGTGATGGGCACTTTCCAGGCAGAGCCGGGCGAATCGATCGCCGGCGGCTCCATGGAACCTAAGCCGGAGGAAATCTCGCTGCTGATGGACGGTGAACTCGACGCACAGCGTGTCGAACCCGTCTGTTCCGGATTGCGTGACGCCGGCTGCGTCGCGATCTGGGTCTGCTACCACGTCATCGGTGACGCCTTGCGCGGCTCCGCCGCGTCGACGCCTGGGTTCTCCGCGCGCTTTGCGGAGCGGCTCGCGGCCGAGCCGACGGTGCTTGCGCCGCAGCCCCGGAAGGTGGCGCCACCGGCGATGGCGTTGGCGATGGCCGCCACCGTCGCGGCGGTGAGCGTCGTGGGCTGGGTCGCGCTCACCACCATGCCGGCCCCGCCGACCGCGGTTGCGGCGGCGCGCGAGGCTGCGTCGGTGCGCGCCGCCGATGCGCGGCGGCCGGTGGAGAACGAATATCTGCTGGTGCATCAGGAATACTCGCCGACCACCGCGATCCAGGGCGTGCGGCCGTATCTGCGTGCAGTTGCTGCCACCGAGCCGGATGCGCGCCCGTAGTGCCGCCCGGCTCCGGGCGAAGTCTCGGTTCCTGCGTACGGGGCTGATCGCCGCGTCGCTGCTCGTCGGCGCACCAGCACTGGCACAGGATGCTGCCGAGTGGCTGCAGCGCGCGGCCACCGCGGCGCGCACGCTCAACTACGTCGGCACGGTCGCCAATCAGCACGGCGGGCGCGTCGAGACCTCGCGCCTGATCCATTTCAGCGATGCCGGAAGCGAATACGAGAAACTGACCAATCTCGATGGCCCGGCTCGGGAAGTCGTTCGGGTGAACGACCAGGTACGCTGCTATTACACCGACGCGAAGCTGGTGCGCGTCGAGCCGCGGGCGCTGCACAACGTGTTCCCGTCGCTGCTGCCGCAGCAACTCTCGACGCTCGCCGAGTACTATCGCTTCCGCAAGGCCGAAACCGCGCGCATCGCAGGCCTGGAAACACAGGCCTACGTGTTCGAGCCCAAGGACGGCATGCGCTACGGCCACAAATTCTGGGCGGACACGGTCACCGGCTTGCTGCTCAAGGCGCGACTGCTCGGCGAGAAGAACGAAACCATCGAACAGTTCGCGTTCACCGATATCCAGATCGGCGCCAAGCTCGACCGCGACATGTTCAAGCCGCCGTTCGCGACGCCCCCCGCCGACTGGCAGGTACGCGAGTCGGCGCACGGCGACGTCGCGCCGCAGGAAACCGGCTGGGTCGTCAAGGATCTCCCACCGGGATTCTCCAAGGTCGTCGAGGGCTATCGCAGCCTGCGCGGCAAGTCGGACAAGGTCGCCCACCTGGTGTTCTCCGACGGACTCGTCGCGGTGTCGGTGTTCGTGGAGCCGACGCCGTCGACGCCGCAGCCGGTCGGGCTGTCGCAGCAGGGCGGCGTCAACGTCTACAGCCGGCCGTTGAGCGAGCATCTGGTCACCGTTCTCGGCGAGGCCCCGGGGGCCACGGTGCGCCAGATCGCGTATTCGGTCAGTCACCGCTAGAACCATAGTTCGCATTACCCGTAGCCAACGACAAAGGTATAGAAGCATGAATTTTCGCGCATGGACGATGCTCATTGCATGGTCGAGTTTCGCCTGGTTCGCCCACGCTGCCGCGGCGCAGCCGCAGCAGGGCCGGTTGCCGGATTTCACCGAGCTCTACGAGCAGCAGGGGGCCGCGGTGGTCAGCATCGACGTGACGCAGAAGGCGAAGCGTCAGCAGTCGCCGTTTCCGGATCTGTCCGAAGACGACCCGTTCTACGAGTTCTTCCGTCGCTTCGGCCAGATACCTCGCGGCGCGCCGCGACCGCGCGAATTCGAGCAGCAGTCGACGGGCTCGGGCTTCATCCTGTCCCCCGACGGCTACGTGCTGACCAACGTGCACGTCGTCGACGATGCCACCGAAGTGACGGTGAAGCTCTCCGACAAGCGCGAATTCAAAGCCAAGGTCGTGGGCACCGACAAGCGCACCGACGTTGCGCTGCTCAAGATCGAGGCCACGGGACTGCAGAAAGTCACCATCGGCGATCCGGACAAGCTGAAGGTCGGCGAATGGGTGGCTGCAATCGGCAAGCCCTTCGGCCTGGAGAACACGATCACCGCGGGCATCGTCAGCGCCAAGGGGCGCGAGTTGCCCAACGAAAACCTGGTGCCTTTCATCCAGACCGACGTTCCGATCAATCCCGGCAACTCGGGTGGTCCGCTGTTCAACATGAAAGGCGAGGTCGTTGGCATTAACTCGCTCATCTTCAGCCGGACTGGCGGCTACATGGGGCTCGCCTTCGCCATTCCGATCGACGTCGCGATGAACGTCGTGAAGCAGATCCAGGACAAGGGTCGGGTCACGCGCGGGCGCATCGGCGTGCAGATCCAGGAAGTCAGCAAGGAAACAGCCGACGCATTCGGCCTGCCCAAGGCCGGCGGGGCACTGGTCAATTCGGTGGAGAAAGGCGGTCCGGCGGACAAGGCCGGAATCGAGTCGGGTGACATCATCATCAAGGTGGACGGCAAGACCGTGAACACCTCGTCGGAATTGCCCCGCATCGTCACCCAGGTCAAGCCAGGCACCAAGATCACGCTGCAGGTGTGGCGCAAGGGCGCGAGCAAGGACATCGTGGTCACGGTGGCCGAACTCAAGGAAGACGACGGCGCCAAGGCGACCAAGCGTGGCGCACCGCCGAGCAAGGAAAAGGCCAAGCCGAATCGCATGGGATTGATCCTCTCTGACCTGAGCGACGAGCAGAAGAAGGAACTCGACCTTAAGGCCGGCGTCGTCGTCGAGGATAGCAGCGGGACCTCGCGCGGTGATATCCAGCCTGGCGACATCATCATGGCGGTGATCAGCCGTGGCGCGACGATTGAGGCCAAGTCCGCCGAGCAGGTCAACGGCCTGATTGCAAAGCTCGACAAGGGCGCTTCGGTGACTTTCCTGCTACGCCGCGGCGAACAGCAGTTCTTTTCGACGATCAAGCTCGGCAACGGAACCGAATAGCTAGGGAATCTATGCAGAGGTTCCTTAGCGTGAAGCTCACGCTGCTCGTGCGCGAGTACTGCCACCTGTGCGAACAGATGCAGGAAGCGCTGGCTCCGTTGCTGGCGACGGCCGCGACAACCGTCGAAGTGATCGATGTCGATGCCGATCCTGCGCTCGAAGCGCGCTGGGGCGAGCGGGTGCCAGTGCTGCTCGCCGGCGAGCACGAGCTGTGTCACTTCCGACTCGACGCCGGCGCCGTCGCGCAATGGCTGCGCGAAACGAGTGCCGCAGCCTCGCGCTGACAGTCGAAATCGGTTAATATTCAGGTTGTTCCGATACCGACCGGGCTGAAGAAGGGGCACTTCACGGTGCCCCTTTCCTTTGACGCAACCGATGCAGCACATCCGCAACTTTTCCATCATCGCGCATATCGACCACGGCAAGTCGACCCTGGCCGATCGTTTCATCCAGCGTTGCGGTGGCCTGTCGGACCGCGAGATGGAAGCGCAGGTGCTCGATACGATGGACCTCGAGCGCGAGCGCGGGATCACCATCAAGGCCCAGACGGCGGCTCTTTCCTATGCCGCGCGTGACGGTGCGACCTACAGCCTGAACCTCATCGACACGCCCGGACACGTCGATTTTGCGTACGAAGTGTCGCGCTCACTCGCGGCGTGCGAGGGCGCGCTGCTCGTCGTCGACGCTTCGCAAGGCGTCGAGGCGCAGACCGTCGCCAATTGCTATACCGCCACCGAACTTGGGGTCGACGTCGTTCCGGTACTGAACAAGATCGACCTGCCTTCGGCCGAGCCGGAACGCGTCATCGAGGAAATCGAGGACATCATCGGCATCCCGGCGGACGACGCGATTCGCGCCAGCGCCAAGACCGGCGAAGGTGTAGACGACATTCTCGAAGCGGTGATCGCGCGCATCCGGCCGCCCAAAGGCGATCCGTCGGCGCCGTTGTCCGCGTTGATCATCGATTCGTGGTTCGACAACTATGTCGGCGTCGTCATGCTCGTGCGCGTGATGGACGGCACGCTGAAGGCGCGCGACAAGGTGCTGCTGATGGCCAGCGGCGCGACCTACTTCTGCGAGCAGGTGGGGGTGTTCACGCCCAAGGCGATCGCCCGCGACGAGTTGTCGGCCGGCGGCGTGGGCTTCGTCATCGCCGGCATCAAGGAGCTCAAGGCCGCGCGTGTCGGCGATACGCTGACGCTGGCGACGCGACCGGCCGCGCACGCTTTGCCGGGGTTCAAGGAAGTCAAGCCACAGGTGTTCGCGGGTTTGTATCCCGTCGAGTCCAACCAGTATGAAGGCCTGCGCGACGCGTTGGAGAAGCTCAAGCTCAACGACGCCTCGCTGCACTACGAGCCCGAGGTGTCACAGGCGCTGGGCTTCGGCTTCCGTTGCGGCTTTCTCGGCCTGCTGCACATGGACATCGTGCAGGAGCGGCTGGAGCGCGAGTACGACATGGACCTGATCACGACCGCGCCAACGGTCGTCTATCAGGTGCTGCTGCGCGACGGCACCGTGCTCGAGATCGAGAACCCGTCGAAATTGCCCGACCTGTCGCGCGTCGAGGAGATCCGCGAGCCGATCATCACCACGACGATCCTCACGCCGCAGGACTATGTCGGGCCGGTACTGACGCTATGCACCGACAAACGCGGCGTGCAGAAGAACATGCAATATGTCGGCCGGCAGGTGATGCTGACCTACGAATTGCCGCTGGCGGAAGTCGTCATGGATTTCTTCGACCGCCTCAAGTCGGTCTCGCGTGGCTACGCCTCGCTCGACTACGACTTCAAGGAGTTCCGGGCCGCGGACGTGGTCAAGCTGGACATCCTGATCAACAGCGAGCGCGTCGACGCGCTGTCGGTGATGGTGCATCGCGCCAACGTGCAGTACCGGGGCCGTGAAGTCGTCGCCAAGATGCGTAAGCTGATTCCGCGGCAGATGTTCGACGTCGCCATCCAGGCGGCGATCGGTGCGCAGATCATCGCCCGCGAATCGGTCAAGGCACTGCGCAAGAACGTGCTGGCCAAGTGCTACGGCGGCGACATCACGCGCAAGCGCAAGCTGCTGGAGAAGCAGAAGGCCGGCAAGAAACGCATGAAGGCCGTCGGCAGCGTCGAAATTCCACAGGAAGCCTTCCTTGCCATCCTGCAGGTGGGCGACAAATGAGTTGTTTCCGCGGCGCCGCGCCAGGCGTCAATCCCCACCATCCATCCCGCACTCGACGATGAATTTCGCCCTGATCCTGTTCGTGCTGACCGCTCTCACCGGCGTCATCGCGCTTGCCGACAAGCTCGTGTTCAGCAAACGGCGCGCCGACGGCCAGGCCGAACCTTGGTGGATCGAGTATCCCAAGAGCTTTTTTCCGGTATTGCTGATCGTCTTCCTGCTGCGCTCGTTCGTTGCCGAGCCGTTCAAGATCCCCAGTTCGTCGATGCGGCCGACGCTGGAAGTCGGCGACTTCATCCTGGTCAACAAGTTCTCCTACGGCATCCGCCTGCCGATCATCGAAAAGAAGATCGTTCCCACCGGAAACCCCCAGCGCGGTGACGTAATCGTCTTCCGCTATCCGGTCAATCCCACGCAGGACTTCATCAAGCGGCTGGTCGGATTGCCCGGCGATGAAGTCGTCTACCGCGACAGGCAGGTGACGGTGAATGGTGTACCCTGGCCGCAGGTCGCACAGGGCCCCTACGGCTACCTCGAAGGACTGGCCTATGTGACTACGCAGCGCTTCGGCGAGCGCAGCGACGGGCACGAGCACTCCATCGCGGAGAATCTGGCCGTGCCTCCGGTATACCCGCACAACGTGCGCATGTTCCCCGGGCGGGAGAACTGCGATTACAATGAGCGCGGCTTTACCTGCAAGGTACCGGAAGGCATGTACTTCATGATGGGCGACAACCGCGACAACAGCGACGACAGCCGTTACTGGGGCTTCGTTCCGGATGATCACATCCGCGGGAAGGCGTTCTTCATCTGGTTCAACTGGGATGACATCAGCAGCATGGCGTTCAAGCGGATCGGTACCGCGATCCGGTGATGGGAGGCAGCGCATGAGCACTCGCAAACGACAGCGCGGGCTGTCGATCGTCGGCTTCATCATCGTCGCCGCGTTGGTGATGCTGGCGGTCATGGTTGGGTTTCGCATGGTGCCGGCCTACATCGAGTGGTATACGGTACAGAAGGTCATGGCCAACACGCTGGCGACGGCCAAGGACAACTTCACGCTGTACCAGTTTCGCCGCGACTTCGATCTCAAGGCTGCAGCCGACTACATCGACTCGGTGCACGGGGCGGACGTCGAGGTGAGCAAGGAAGGCAATCAACTCGTCGCCACGGCGAGCTGGACCAAGGTGCTGCATCTCGTCGGCAACGTCAGCTTGCTGCTGGAGTTCGAGGCGACGGCAACGAAATAGGCGAGCCGATGCCGTTCGAATCCGGCCCGACGCTTGCCCATGACTTTCATCGCCCGGAGTTGCTGCAGCAGGCGCTGACGCACCGCAGCTTCGGAGCAGTCCACAATGAGCGCCTGGAATTCGTCGGCGACGCCGCGCTCAACTGCGTGATCGCCATACTGCTCTTCCAGCGGTTTCCGGACATGCCGGAGGGCGAACTCTCGCGCCTGCGAGCGAACCTCGTCAACAAGGACATGCTCTTCCGCCTCGCGCAGGGACTCGACCTGGGACGCTCGCTGCGCCTCGGCGAAGGCGAGGCCCGCAACGGCGGCACATCGCGCCCGTCGATCCTGGCCGACGCCCTTGAAGCTGTGTTCGGCGCGGTCTTCGTCGACGGTGGCTTCGACGCGGCGCGGACTGCGATCGAGCGGGTCTACACCGCGGAACTGGCGGCGCTGATGGGACCGGGCGCGGCCGGAATTGCCAAGGACCCCAAGACCAGACTGCAGGAATGGCTGCAGGCGCGACGCATTGCCATCCCCGAATACGCGATCGTCGCGGTGAAGGGCGAAGCACACCTGCAATCCTTCGACGTCGAATGTCGCATTGCTGCGCTTGGTATCACCGCCGCCGGATCAGGTGCCAGTCGGCGGGCGGCCGAGCAGGCCGCCGCCGCGCAAGCCTATGAGCAAGCGACCGCGCGCTGAGGTCGGGACGAAGCCTGACGGCGCCTTTCGCTGCGGCGAGATCGCGATCGTCGGACGCCCAAATGTCGGCAAGTCGACCCTGGTCAATGCGCTTGTCGGCGCGCGCATCAGCATCACTTCGCGCAAGGCACAGACCACGCGGCATCGGCTGCTCGGCATCCTGACCACGCCGCAGGCGCAATATGTCTTCGTCGACACGCCTGGATTCCAGACCGAACACCCCTCGGTGCTCAACGAGCGCATGAACCGTACGGTCCGTACCAGCCTCGCGGATGTCGATGCCGTCGTCTGGGTGGTCGAGGCCGCGCGGTTCGGTGCAGCGGACCGCGCGGTGCTGGCGCTACTGCCGCGGGAGCTACCGGTCATCGCAGCGATCAACAAGATCGATCGCCTCAGGGATCGGGCGCGCGTCCTCCCGTTCATCGCCGAACTCTCTCCGCTGCGCGAGTTCGCCGCGATCGTCCCCATCAGCGCCGAGAAAGGCTGGCAGCTGGACGTGCTGCTCACCGAGATCGGCAAGTGGCTGCCGGTCGGGGACGCGGTACACGGCGAAGACGCATTGACCGATCGCGACGAGCGCTTTCTTGCCGCTGAATATATCCGCGAGAAAATTTTCCGACTGCTCGGCCAGGAGGTGCCCTACGCCACGAGTGTCGCCATCGACAGCTTCGAGCACGAGGTAACGGCGGGTGTGGCCGGACTGCGCCGCATCCACGCCACCATCTATGTCGAAAAGGCGAGCCAGCGGGCCATGCTGCTGGGCGCTCGCGGCGAGCGCATGAAAGGCATCGCCGCATCGGCCCGTCGCGACATGGAGCAATTGTTCGGCGGCAAGGTGTTTCTCGAGGTGTGGGTGAAGGTCAAGTCGGGCTGGGCAACCGACGAGCGCATGCTCAATTCCCTCGGCTACTGAGGCGCGACTGACGATGCCACAACAGCGAGAACGTCGCGACGATCAGCAGGCATTCGTGCTGCACGCCTACGCCTATCGCGAGACGAGCCTGATCGTCGAAGCACTGACGCCCGAGTATGGTCGCGTGGCCCTGGTCGCGCGGGGCGCAAAGCGCCCGCGCTCCGAATTGCGCGGCGTCCTGCAGGCGTTCCAGCCGTTGACCTTGTCCTGGGCGGGCGGCGGTGAACTCAAGACGCTGCTTCGCGCCGAGTGGCGGGGAGGCTTGCCATTGGTTTCCGGGTCGGCATTGCTGTGCGGTTTTTATCTCAACGAACTGTTGCTCAAGCTGCTGCCGCGCGAGGATGCACACCCGCAGCTGTTTCGCGACTACGAAAATGCGCTGGGCCGCCTGGCCGCCGGTGCTGCGCAGGCGCCGGTACTGCGCGAATTCGAATTGCGCCTGCTGAGCGAGCTCGGTTACGCCCTGCCGTTGACGCACGAGGCCGACACCGGCGCGCCCGTGGACCCTGCCACACGGTACTATTACGCGTTCGAGCGCGGACCGCGGCTGCGGGTCGCGGAGCCCGGGCGCCGCTATCCGCAGGTGCGGGGCGCGACGCTGTTGGCGCTTGCGGGCCTCGATTTCGCGGAACCCGACGCCGCCGCCGAGGCGAAGCGGCTGATGCGCGAGGTGCTCGATCACTACCTCGAGCAGCGAGCGGTCTTCAGCCGGCGCGTCGTGCGCGACCTGCAGGCGCTCGACGAAGAAAACAACGAAGGGCAGAGCACCGTTCATGATTGAACTCGGCGTCAATATCGACCATGTCGCCACGCTGCGCCAGGCGCGCCGCACGTACGAGCCCGACCCAGTCTGGGCGGCGGCGGAAGCGCATCTTGGCGGTGCCGACGGCATCACCGTGCACCTGCGCGAGGACCGCCGGCACATCCAGGACCAGGACGTGCGGCGCTTGCGCGAGCTGGTGCACATCAAGCTCAATCTCGAGATGGCGGCGACCGACGAAATGGTCGGCATCGCCTGCGCACTCAAGCCCGAGATGGCGATGCTGGTGCCCGAGGGCAGGCAGGAAGTCACGACAGAGGGCGGGCTCGACATCGTCGGCCAGGAAGCGCGGCTGAAGGACGTCGTCGGCCGGCTCGCTGCGGCCGGCATCGTCACCAGCGTGTTCATCGACGCCGAGCTCGCTCAGGTCGAGGCCGCGGCACGCGTCGGTGCTCGCGTATGCGAGATCCACACCGGGCCGTACGCGCACGCTTTCCACGCTCGGGGACGCGATACCGAGAGCGCTGCGGTCGTCGCGGAGCTGGCGAAGATCCACGCCGCGGGCGCTGCCGTGCGCGAGCTTGGCATGCGCTTCAATGCCGGCCACGCGCTCAACTACTTCAACGTGCAATCGGTCGCCGCCATGCCCGGCGTGCGCGAACTGCATATCGGCCACGCCATCGTCAGCCGCGCGGTGTTCGTGGGGCTGCGCGAAGCCGTTCGGCAGATGAAAGCGTTGATGCGCGAGGCGGCGGGCAAGTGAGCGGCGCGCCGGTCACGAATCCGCGTGGTCCGGTGATGCTCGATGTCTCCGGGCTCGAGTTGGAGCCCGAAGATCGTGAGCGGATCCGGCATCCACTGGTGGGCGGCGTGATCCTTTTCGCGCGAAACTACGACTCGCCCGGGCAGCTTTCGGCGCTGACCACCGAGATCCGGGCGCTGCGCGATCCGGCGCCGCTGATCGCAGTCGACCACGAAGGCGGGCGCGTGCAGCGTTTCCGTACGGGCTTCACCGCGATTCCGCCGATGCGCACGCTCGGCGCATTGTGGGATCGCGACGTCGCCGCGGCGGTCGCGGAAGCGGAACGACTGGGTCGGGTCATCGCCAGCGAGCTCGCCGCACACGGCATCGATTTCAGCTTCATCCCGGTGCTCGACCTCGACCACGGTTCGAGCACGGTCATCGGTGACCGTGCATTTCACGGCAATCCCAACGCGGTCGCGCACCTGGCGAGCGCGCTGCATCGCGGGCTGCGCGCCGGCGGGTCGGTCGGCGTCGGCAAGCACTTTCCAGGTCATGGGTTCGTCGCTGCCGATTCACATCACGAAATTCCGGTCGACGAGCGACCGCTGGACGCGCTGCTCAAGGACGATCTGGTGCCGTTCGGCGCGCTGGTCAGGCTGGGCCTCGAGGCCGTCATGCCGGCGCACGTCCTGTATCCCGCCGTCGATGTGCTGCCGGCGGGGTTTTCGCGCATCTGGCTGCAGGACATCCTGCGCGGGCGGCTGGGCTTCGATGGCATGATCTTCAGCGACGACCTGTCGATGGCCGGCGCGCGCGGTATCGGCGACATCGTGGCGCGTGCCGATGCGGCGTGGGCGGCGGGATGCGACATGGTGCTCGTCTGCAACGATCCTGACAGCGCGGACGTGCTGCTGTCGAATTGGCAGCCGGAGCGGAGGCAGGCTGCGACGCGTCGCGCCGATGCCATGGCGCGCAGCACAGCCACGGTCTGAATCACGCCACGCGCCGGGTACGCTGCCATGAGGTTGCCATGAGGCTGCCATGAGCTTGCCATGAGGCGGCCGCGATCGACGACCGGTATCGCGTTTGCTGCGGTGTATCTCCTGGCGTATGCGGCGGCTTACCTCGATTACCGGCAGCAGCAGCAGGGAACATGGATGGCCGACATCTGGCTTGCCATCCTCGCAGTCCCGTATACGCTCGCCCGCCGGCTGCTGACCGGCGACACGACGTTTCAGTTCGAAGCGCGCGAGCCGCTCGACCTGATCGTCGCGGGGCTGGCGTGCGCGATACTCGCCTACGCGATCGGTGCGGGCATCGGTGCGGGTGTCCGGTGGCTCGCGCGCAAGCGCTGAAACCATGAACCCGAGCCAGATGAACTGCGATTTGCTCGTCATCGGTTCGGGCGCCTCCGGCCTCTATCAGCCAGGGCAAATCTCCCCTGTCGGCCAACTGCGGTCGTATCGCATTGCGTTCCATAGCAGTCGTTGATCGGTGCTTGCCGGCCAACACTCGACGGTCGCTGAAGCGGCGAAGCCTCCTTGGAGGCGTAACATGGCTAGACTTCCAATCATTTATGGGATGATTCAGTGATGGATCGGCGAACGTTCATTGGCACCATTGGGAGTGGGCTGCTCGCCTGCAACCACATCGCGGACGCGCAGCCGACGAGCAAGGTCTGGCGCATCGGAGTCCTCACGGGCAATGCTCGTCCGCCGGATGGTGCCGTTGCAGCACCCCTGCGCAAGGCGTTGCAAGCGCTGGGCTACGGCGAGGGCAAGGAAATCGCGTACGAGGGTCGCTGGGGCGAAGCACATAACGAGCGGCTTCCAACGCTTGCCGCTGAGTTGCTTGCGCTCAAGGTCGATGTGATTGTCACCTTCGGAGGACCGTCGGCTGCAGCCGCGAAGCAGGCGTCCTCTACGATTCCGGTTATCGTCGTCAACGGCGGCGACATGGTGGATACCGGTCTTGTCGCTAGCCTCGCCCGGCCGGGCGGCAACGTGACCGGGGTCAACGATCCGGCAGCAGTGCTGAGCGCAAAGCGCCTCGAGATCTTGAAGGAAGTGGTGCCGGCAGCAAAGCGAGTCGCGGTGCTCTGGAACGCGGGCGACAATGCCATGACGTTGCGCTACAGGGAGATCGAGAAGGCTGCGGAAGCGCTGCGCATGAGCATCGAGCCGCTCGGTGTGCGCGAGCCCGATGACTTCGACGGCGCGCTGACAGCGATGAGCCGCACGCGCCCCGACGCATTGATGATGGTGACCGATGCACTGACCCTCCTCAATCGGCAGCGAGTTATCGACTACGCCGCGACACACCGAATTCCTGCGATGTACGAGTTCGCTACCGTAGTCCAGGCGGGCGGGTTGATGTCGTATGGCACCGACCAGGGCGAAACCCTGAAGCTCGCAGCCGATTACGTTGCCAAGGTTCTCAAGGGCGCGAAGCCCGGGGATCTCCCGGTGGAGCAGCCGAACCGGTACATTCTCGTCATTAATCTCAAGACCGCGAAGGCACTCGGCTTGACGGTCCCGCAATCGCTTCTGTTGCGCGCGGATGAAGTGATTCAGTGATGGATCGTTTCGGGTTGTCCACAGTGTTCGCGCGGCTCACTGGTCGCCGGGTAACTTTGATTTTTTGAACGGCTGCTTTGCAGAAGTCCGCCGACTGCTAAGGGTCGATGACGGCCGAATGAGGCGGCGAGGAATTTGGCCGACCCGCAACTCCCGTCATAGCACATGAACCTCCGAATTGGACGTTGGCCGAAAACTTCGTCCTTACGCTTTGCTGTACGTCGGGTAGCTACTGGTCACCTTTCTCTCGGCGATTGTGATCGCCTTGCGGTGGTTGCTCAGGCTCTGATGGCCCGCACTCGACAGGTCCGGCGCGGCAACTTACGATGACATGCATGAGAATCGGCATCGTCGGTGTGAGCGGCTACGGCGGCAGCGAGCTGCTGCGGCTCTGCGTTCAACATCCTTCGTTTGAGGTCTTTTACGTGGCGGGCGACAGCAGCGCCGGTCAGGCGCTCGCGCAGCGCTTTCCGACGCTCGCCGGGCACCCGGCGGGTAAGCTCAAGATCGAACCCTTCTCGCCAGGGAGGATCGCCGGCATGGATCTGCTGTTCGCCTCGCTGCCGACTGGCAAGTCGCGCGAACCGCTCGCGCGCGTGCCGCAAGGAATCAAGATCGTCGATGTGGGCGGCGACCATCGCTTCGTCGAAGGCTGGACCTACGGGCTGACCGAGTTCGCGGGACAGCGCGCAAAGATCGCCGGCGCGAACCGGGTTGCCAATCCTGGCTGCTACCCCGCGGCCGCGCTGCTCGCCCTCGCGCCGCTCGTCGGCGAAGGACTGGTCGAACCCGAGGGGATCGTGGTCGATGCCAAGAGCGGGGTGACTGGCACGGGGCGCGGAGGAGCGAGTGACTTCGGCTATGCCGAAACGAACGAGGACCTTTTCGGCTACGGGCTGGAAGGACATCCGCATGTGCCGGAACTGGTGTCGGCGCTGAGTGAACTCGCGGGACGCCGGGCGAGCGTGGCCTTCACGCCACACCTCATCCCAATGACGCGCGGCATCCTGGCCACCTGCTACGCGCGCCCGCGCGGCACACTCAACGCTGCGCGCCTCTACGAAGCCGCGCGCGCCCGCTACGACGGTGAAGCGTTCGTACGCGTGGTCCCCCTCAACAAGGGACGCGGTCCGCATACCAAGTGGGCAAATGCCTCGAATTTTGCGTTCTTGTCCTATGCGGTGAACGAAGAGACAGGGCTCGTCGTCGCGCTTGCTGCGATCGACAACCTCGGCAAGGGCGCGTCCGGCCAGGCGGTGCAGAATGCGAACCTCATGACTGGGCAGGACGAAGCTGCGGGTCTTACCGCGCTGCCGGTGTGGACCTGATCGGGAACGGCACGGCGGCTGACCGCTATGGGCCGAACTGCGGCGGTCGACGATCAAACTGATCGCACTCAAACTCGACGGTCGCTGACCGGCCAACACCAGCCGGTCAGCCTCGCCGCCCAAATTCCCGGAAGCAGTCGTTCGCCTTGGTTCCGTCGTGTTGAGAAGCGTAGGCGGAGTGAAATTTTCGAGGGGCTTCCCTCTTCTTGCCGCTGCGCTCGGTCACCGGGGTAATGCCCGAGCACTTTCATCAAGCCCCAACGCGAATTCCTTGCGGTAGCTTAAAATGCCGGTATGGACTGGCCGCTCCCCGTCCCCTGGACCAACGCCACGCTAGCCGGGTATTTTGGCGACCGGGCGTGCCCCTTCTGCTATCACCGCAATCCGGTTGGTGCTAGGTTCTGCAACGACTGTGGCTTGCCGCTGAAGCCGTGCAACCAATGTGATGCCGTCAATCATCAGGCCGCGACAAACTGCTACAAGTGCGGCGCGGAATATCCAGCGTTATTCACCACACCTGAGGCAACGCCAGTATTGCCAGCCGCTGACCCTAAGCCTGCGTGGGCAACACCGTGCGACGTGGGCGTCGCGGCAACCGTGACGCAACCGCTGTTTGCCGCCGGGGCGTTGCGAGCGGGCTGGGGCTTGGCTGCCATCGCGGCGATTCTGATCTGGGGCTTGGGTGCCATCGCGACGATCCTGATCGCGGGTGCCTATACCGCGTACCGCATCAATGCGACGGTGCCCGACGTGATGAAAGTCGCCTCGCAACCGATCGGTACCGTTGAGCACGACGCACCCACAGCGGCGTCTGTTGTGCCTATGGCGGTGGAGTCGAAGCCTGTGGAACCCGAGACCACTGCCGCCGTGCTGGCGCCTATTCCCACTACCAACCCTGAGGCACCGAAGCGCGCAAGCGCGCGTCAACGCCCGGTGCCTGTTCCCGCCACGAAGCGCCCAAGCGTGCGTCAACGCCCGGTGCCTGAGGTGCCGACACCGGTAGCACAGACCCGTGCCGCCGCACCCGCCGGTGCGCCGGTTGCGGAAACCCGCGAAGCACGGCGGCCAGATCCGTGGGAGGCGATGCGTGTAAGCTTGGTGAGCTGCGGCGGTGACCTGATCGCTCGCATCGTGTGCGACCAGCGCGTGCGCCGACGCTTCTGCGACGGCCATTGGGGCGAGGCGCCGGAATGCGCGAGCGGCGTCGCCAATGATCGCGGACAGTGACCTCCATCGGTGGGTCGGAGCTCGATGGTGATTCACCAATCTGCCTGCGCCGCCATCAGGATTACTGTCCGGATCTTCATAGAACGGCTGAAGCGGACGGCGTCTTCTGCTACACGTTCTTCAACGGAGTCGGGGAGAAGCGTCGACGCACCCAGCAAATAGCCTAGAGCAGACTTCACTTCGCTCACGGCTCAAGCCAACGTTGAGTGTCTGTTTTCGCCGGTTTGGAATGGCCGCTTTGCGCAATCCCGAGAGACCGACCGGAGAAGTGAAGCCCGGAGGCGCGCTATCGGGCAAGATCGCAGGCAACCTCGACAAGACGACGTTTACGTTCGACTTCGAACTGAATTTGCCCGCGAAGGGTGCGGCAGCAGGGGTGAGCTGCGGTAAGTAATGATCGCCCGGTTTCCAATGAGCGATCTGACAGCCTCCCGCACAACTGCGGGACGGCACACTGCGAGCCCGAGTGCGCAGCGACCGCTCTCGGGAAGGCGGTATGACCGCAGTGGTCGAACTGCGACCGTCGACGTTTAGGCCGACCGCCGCCAAGGCGGCAGGACCATTGCGACAACATGAATACTCATCGAGATGCCCACAATTGCTTTGGGTACTCGAGTGCAACCTTTTTGGGCTCGTCCTTACCGATGCGTGTCCATGATTTCGCGTCGAACGTAAACTCAGCAACGGCGCACGTCGGCAGGAGGGTAATCTTGCTCGAAAGGCGATGTGCGAGTTCGGTCAACTCGGGGTTGTGGCCAATCAGCATCACTCGTTCCGCTTTATCGTCAAGTTGACGAATCACGTCGAGCAGATCATCCGCCGAGACCGCATACAGGCGGTCATCCACTACGATATTACTGTGCTTGTAATCGAGCTTCTTGGCGATGATCTCTGCCGTCGTGACCGCGCGCCTCGCCGGGCTTGATAGGATCAAATCGGGCTTTACATGACGCTTCGCCAATCGCTCCCCTACCTTCGGTGCATCGCGCTTCCCGCGGCTATTCAACGGCCGATCCTCGTCTGCCAACGCCATGTCGTCCCAACTCGACTTGGCGTGGCGGATGAGATATAGCGTCTTCATTCGAAATCACTTAGTTTCGGTCCTCGTCTCGACAAATCGCATCATGCTGCAGCCCACTAAGAAGCGCAATTATTGAGTCTAGGCAATATTTCCGTTTACGCACCTTCGGCGCTTTCAGATGCCCTCCGTCCGAACTGGGGCCGTCGACTATTAGACCAAAATCAACCAACAGTCGTCGTTGACGGGAACCAACTGGCTGACCGCTTCAGACTGTGGATTCAACCGATCGATGCAACAGTTTGGTGAAATCGTTCGGCTGGTGTTTCGTAGTTTAGTGTTTTTCTTGGGCGCTCATTCAATCGCCTTGCCACGGCGTTGAGCTGCGCTTGGGAGTAACCGGACAGGTTGGTTCCCTTTGGGAAATACTGTCGTAATAGTCCGTTCGTGTTCTCATTGCTGCCACGCTGCCAGGGGTTCTGTGGATCGCAGAAGTAGACCTGGATGTCGGTCGCCAAGGTGAACCGCTTGTGTTCGGCCATTTCTGAGCCCCGATCCCAGGTCAGCGATTGGTAGAGCTCCTCCGGTAACTTGCGTGCATGCTTCGCGCCATCACACCCGAAGACGCATCGATCACGGCCGAATCGCCGACACCGTCTCGATCCGCGAGCGTCCGGCCAGCGTGGCGACCGGGCGCTACCTGGGCACTGCGGAAGGCGACCTGCTGTTCGGCCGCATGAACAGCCAGATTGCGACCCTCGTCGAGCGCCATACCCGTTATGCGCAGCTGGTCAAGGTTGCGGCAAAGATCTCGGAGACTGGTCATCTAATGCGTTGATCAAGCCTGCACGCACAGTGACCGGAGGAGCTCTACCAATCGCGACCTGGGATCGGGGCTCAGAAATGGCCGAACACAAGCGGTTCACCTGGCGCCCGGACATCCGGTCACTGCTGCGATCCACAGAACCCCTGGCAGCGTGGCAGCAATGAGAACACGAACGGACTATTACGACAGTGTTTCCCAAAGGGAACCAACCTGTCGGGTTACTCCCAAGCGCAGCTCAACGCCGTGGCAAGGCGATGTGAATGAGCGCCCAAGAACAGCGCTAAACTACGAAACACCAGCCGAACGATTTCACCAAACTGTTGCATCGACCGATTGAATCCACAACAGGGAGCAGCCATTCGGCTGGCGTGGGGCGGTGGCGGTCACCGGCCACGAGCAGTCCGTCGTTACCCCCTTCCAATTCGCTCGATTGCAGCCATTCAAGGTGCTATCGACTCAAGGGGCAATGGCTCAACGTTGACGTAGCACAACTACGCGCTGCTGCGCCCCTGATAGCATATTAGCGTTCAGCACCCATGATGTGCTGTGGCGTTTTCGATCGCTGATCGTTGTCGCCGAGCTGCAATGCCCAGCGGCGGGTGTAGGAATCGGCGTGAAGGTGATCATGGAACCAGCGCCTTCCGGAGGTCCGGCGAAGCCAAACTAACGTCGTTGCCGGATTCTCAGTCAAACGTTTGTGGAGATAGAAAATGAAAGCGATGTTGATCCTGGTCCTGATGTTATTTGCTTCAGCTGCAACGGCGACAGATTGCGTCACCAACGCGCGCGGCAAGACTGTTTGCAGCAATGGCGAGAAAGCCGTTGTAGTCAACCCCAATACGGGCGCCGTTACAACCGCCGAAAAGAATCCAAGCGGAGCAACGACCGTACAAAGCAACACCAGCACGAAAGCTGCCGTCAACACAAGGACTGGAAATGCTGCGGTGGCCCAAACGAATCAAAATGGGGTGACTACTACTAAGACAGCTCGGGGTGGCGAGGCTAAGACTAAGAATGGCGTGGGCGTGGCCGAAGGCCCCAACGGCACGGTCTGCGCCAAGGGCAAGAATAACCAAGGTTGCACGAAGAATTAGGAATAGACCACCTACTGTCCGCGAGCGTCCGGTTACCCAGTGCGCGAACGTTTGCAACGGTCGCACTGCGACCGTCGACGATCGTCAGCCCGAGTTCGGCCAACACCTGCCGGTCGGTATCGCCGTGGAATATTCCGGTAACCGGCCATTGACGAGGCGACCGGCAGCCCGTCGGCCCGCGCAAGTCAAGCTGTGCTACGCTACTCTCGAGGGCGCGTCGAGGCGTTGGATTTGCTATCCTTTTAGCGGACGATCTATGTCGCAGAGCGGCCAATCTCTACAATGGGGCTCGGTCATGGAGGGTTCATGAATACCGGTTTTCGTTTCATGGCATCGATGGCTGTTGTCTTTGCCGTCATGGTCTTTGGCGGCTGCGCCGGGTCATCGGTCAAGTACTCGTATGACCCTCAGTATAGCTTCCAGGGGGCAAAGACCTACCGCTGGGCCGAATCCGGGTTACCGTACGGGTGGGACCCGCTACTGGAAGCCAATGTGCGATTCCTTTCGGATCGTTTGTTGGAGGCCAAAGGTTTGACAAGGACCGACCAGCCAGCTTTGCGCGTCTCGATTCGCTATGAGTCTAGCTATAGCCAGGAACTGCGTACGTTGTCCCTGTACGTTTTCAGGGCCGACACCAATCAGTTGGTGTGGCGGGGGGTGGCTACCGGGACGATCAGGTCGGACGCCGCCTCCAGTGATCTGTCGGCTGCGGTCCAGGACATCCTGGGCAATTTTCCCCCGCCAAAGTAGGGTCGGGCACGGTCGCCCGGTTCCCAGCGATGAGCGGCAGTTCTACGATCTACACCGGCCGTTCACGCCTCGATGGTCCGGTGTGAGTTGTGCAGCGGCCGTTCGCATCGGAAAGGTAGAAGTCTCTGACCGGCCAGCTCCGGCCGTCCGCGGTTGCCGCGGAAATTTCCCGTGAACGGTCGTTCGCGCCAACGCTACTTCGGCGTTCTCGCCCCCAACTCACCCCTGCGCGCGACGGTTACCGCCTTCGCGCCGTCCGCCCGATCTCCCCGTCGGCCCGCCCGCGTCAACCCCCGATACGCTGCCTCAGCAGGCACCTCGTGGGGTTGGACTTCCTATCCGTTCAAAATAGCGACTCAGCGCCGAAATCGACTCGGTAGTCGTTGAAGGTCTGAGCGTTCGTCTCAGAATCAGGCAGCGACGGTGCACACATTCGAGTTGTGTAACCTCTTGCCCACTCGAAACAGGAAAGCAACTCAACTTGCGTGCGTCCGTAGGTACTGTTGACCCTTGGCTGTCACAGTGACCGTGCCTGCAACACCCTTCTCAGCATAACCTCCGACAATTAGAGCGTCGACGATTTCCCAATGTTCAAACCGTACGGAAATGCCTCTCGCGCACCGATCCAAGCATTCAAGTTGCTCGCGCGTTAGGTGCGTCTTGATCAACGTGAGCCTTATCGACGGTTCTGCAATTGATACCGGTTCTGCTGGCGGACAATTTTCATCTGACGCCTTATTGTGATTAGCTCGATATTGCCATGCGCAAACGTGCGCTAAATGACCAGCAAATAAGCGGCACTTTTTTGGGTACAAACGAATTGTTATCAACAGCGCGCCGCGCGTGTTTGACGTGACGATGGGCATCAGAAATAGAAGGCCCCGATCTCTCGGGGCGCAGTTCGGCCTCGGCGACAGCGCGCCGTTGGAGTAGTTGACAAGGAGTTACCAGTAGTCCGGGACCTCGCCGAATAGCTCGGAGCGGTACAACGAAATGAGGGTGCACGACGCCCTCATTAGTCTGCCGCGAGCGCGCTATCGCGAGCAGCTACCCGGCTGCGGGCTTTGTCGGCCGCTCATGTCAATCGTCGGGCTTCTGCTTTCTAGAGGCTGCGATGTCCGCTTCCGAGCAAACCGTATGGCCGGACTGGGTCGACTGCAGCCGTCAGCAAAGGGCGCCAAACCATCTTCGCGACAGCCGAAAATCTAAATTTGTTGGGTCACAATATCAGGCCCAAGTCCGGCAGGCGAGACCGAGTAGAGCGAAATCAACGAAGTTCGAGATGCGGCGTCACCGCAAAGATCTCGCCGGCAATGTCGATCGCATAGCGCGCCGCAAGCAGTTGCTGATCGGTTAACGTCTGGTCGCTGCGTGCGTAACCCATCGCGACGGCGCGTCCGAACTTCCGGCTATAGCCGGCTGATGTAAGTTCGCCGACGGCCTTGCCGTCCATTAGGATCGGCTCGCCGCCCCAAGGGAACGCCTCGGGATCGTCGAAGGTGAATGTCAGCAGGCGCTTCCTCGCACCTTCGGCGCGCTGGCGAAGCAGCGCCGCCTTGCCGATGAAATCCGCCGCCTTGCCGAGCTTCACCGCGAAGGCGAGGCCCGCTTCCCACGGCGTTTCGTCCGGGCCGAGTTCGGCGCCCCAGGCGCGACGTCCGGCTTCGATGCGCAGGGCGTCGATCGTGTAGTAGCCGGCGTCGCGCAAGCCCAGATCCGTGCCCGCGCCGAACAGTGCCTCGTAAAGTGTCACGCATTGATCGGTGGTGACGAGCAATTCGTAGCCGGGACCGCCGACGTAGCTCATCCTCGCCGCGCGTACTCGCGCGTAACCGACGTCGATATCGCGGGTCATCGCGAACGGCATCGCTTCCTTGCCGAGGTCCTGCGCCGACAGGCGACCGAGCAATGCTGCACTTTTTGGGCCCATGACCGAGAGCACGGAATAGGCGCTGGTGACGTCGGCTAGCACCGCGAACTCGTCTTCGCGGATGTGGCGATTGATCCAGTCCGCGTCGCGCGTGGCCTGTGCGGAGCCCGTTAGGATGAAAAAGCGGTCGGGCGCGAGGCGCGTGATCGTTAGGTCGCTTTCGAAGCCGCCGCGCTCGTTGAGCATCGCCGTATAGACCATCCGGTGCAAGGGCACGTCGATGTCGTTGGCGCACAGGCGCTGCAGGACCTGCAATGCATCGCGACCGGCGAAGAGGAATTTGCCGAACGAGGTCTGGTCGAACGCGACGACGTCCTCGCGCGTGGCACGCTGCTCGTCGAGGACATACGGCAACCAGCCCGGTGTGTCGAGCGTCGGCGGCGGCATTGACGCGCCTTCGGGCAGGAAGTAGTTCGCACGCTCCCAGTTGAGTTTGCTCCCGAACACCGCGTGCTTCGCGGCGAGCCGGTCGTAGAGCGGTGACCGGCGCAGCGGCCGCACCGTCGCAAGCTCCTCGCGCGGCCACCGCATCGCGTAGTGCAGCCCGAGCGTCTCCGCGGTGCGGTCGGCAAGGTGGCGGCGGTTGGTGTGGAAGGGCGCGAAGCGCCGGATGTCGACGTCCCACAGGTCGATCGGTGCTTCGCCGCCGATGATCCATTCGGCGATGAGGCGCCCCGCGCCGCCGGCATTGGCGATGCCAGCGGAGTTGAAGCCCGCACAGACGAAGTAGCGGCGAAGTTCCGGCGTTTCGCCCAGTATGAAATTGCCGTCGAGCGTGAAGCTCTCCGGTCCGTTGAGCAGCATCCTGATCTCGGCAGTCTCGAGACACGGCGTGCGGTGGATGGCGTTGGCCATCAGGATTTCGAACTGGTCCCAGTCTTCGGGCAGCAACTGGAACTCGAACTTGTCCGGTATCGCAGCAACGTTCCACGGTTTGGCCACCGGTTCGAAGCCGCCCATCACCAATCCGCCGACTTCCTCCTTGTAGTAGATGTAGCCGTCGGGATCGCGCATGACCGGCAGATCGGGATGCACGCCTTGAATCGGCTTGGTCACGATGTAGAAGTGCTCGGCCGGGAACAGCGGCACAGCCACGCCGGCAAGTTCGCCGAACGCGCGCGACCATTGCCCGGCGCAATTGACGAGGCTCTCACAGCGTAGTTCACCTTCGTCGTCGGCGCTGTGCCAGCGTACGCCGGCGATCGCGCCGTTCTCGACGATGACGCCGGTCACCCTGGTTTCTTCGAAGATGCGCGCGCCGCGCATGCGCGCGCCCTTGGCCAGCGATTGGGTGAGGTCGGTAGGATTGGCCTTGCCGTCGCCGGGTATCCAGACCGCACCGGACAGATCGTCGGTCCGCAGCAAGGGGTAGATCTTTCCGGCCTCGCTTGGCGTGATGAACTCGAAGTCGATGCCGAAGCTCTTCGCTCGCGCCATCTGCCGCTTCAGGAGCTTCAGCCGCTCCGGCGTCTTGGCCACATTCAGGCTGCCGCACTGCTTCCAGCCGGTCGCGAGCCCGGTCTCGCCCTCGAGCGTCGAATACAACTCGATGCCGTAGCGGCTCATGCGCGTGGCATTGCGCGTCGCGCGCAGTTGCCCGACAAGCCCAGCTGCGTGCCAGGTCGTGCCGCAGGTGAGCTTGCCCTGCTCGAGCAGCACCACATCGGTACAGCCCAGCTTGGCGAGGTGGTAGGCGGTGCTGGCGCCGGCGATGCCGCCGCCGACCACGACGACTTGCGCTTGGGCGGGAGGGGCGGTCATGGGGATCGTAGCCCTGCTCAGCCCAGCTTGAGCGCCGCGATACCGGCAACCACGCTGGCCGCGCCGGCGGCGCGGCGCCAGCCGAAACCTTCCTTGAGCCAGAACGATCCCATCAGCGCGGCGAAGAGCACGGAGGTTTCGCGCAGCGCGGCGACGGCGGCGACCGGTGCGCGCGTCATCGCCCACAGTACGATGCCGTAGGCGGCAAGGCTGCATGCACCGCCGACCAGCCCGGTGCGCGTCGACGCGCGCAGATAGGCGAGCGCCGGACGTCCACGTCGCCGCACAACCCAGACCAGGAACGGAATGCCTTCCAGAAAGATGAGCCAGGCGACGTAGCCGAAGGCATTGCCCGACGCGCGCGCTCCCGCGCCATCGACCAATGTATAGGCGGCGATGATCGTGGCATTGGCGAACGCCCACCATGCCGCGCTTGGCGCATGCTTACGCCTCTGTACAAATGCGATGCTAACCACGCCGAGCGAAATCAATACGATGCCCAGCATCATCGGCACGCTGGGCAGTTCGCGCAGGAAAATGCTGCCGAGCACGGCCACGATGAGTGGCGCGGTGCCGCGCATCAGCGGATAGGCAAACGACAGGTCTCCGCTGCGGTACGCTTGCGCGAGTGTGATGTAGTAGCCGAAATGGATTGCCGACGATGTTGCGATGAACAGCCACGCCTCAGGCTGCGGTATCGGCACAAAGGGCAGCGCGAGCAAGCCCCATAGCGAGGACCCGGCAACGACTGCCGCTGTGTCGAGCATCGCGTCGCCGCCGGCGGATGATTTCAGCAGCGCGTTCCAAGTCGCATGGAGCACGCCTGCGCCTAGAACGGCGAGCGTGATGCCTGCCGTGAGTCCCGAGTACTCCACTACACGGTGCGGTGCTTGTGCTTTTGCCAGTGCCCCTGGTCCGCGGCCTCGCCTGGCATCGGATCGGTCGGAGGCGTCGCTGGCATGGGCTCGGCGGTTTCCTTGAGACGCGTCTTGGCCAGGACACCCGCCTCTTCGAGTATTGGGTAGGCGATCGAGCAGATGTGCGAGTTGATGCGCTTCAAGTCGCTGATCATGTCGAGGTGCAAGGACGAGGTTTCGATGCTCTGCACCGTATTGCTCGTGAGGCGCTCGATGTGCGATTCGGCATACGCGCGCTCGAGATCGCGGAACAGGACCTTCTCGGCGAGCAGGCGTTGCGCACTGGCCAGGTCGCCGTGCAGAAATACGCTCATGCCGAGGCGCAGGTTTGCCAGCAAGCGGCCGTGCAGGTCGCAGATTTCCTGCATGCCGGCCTCGGAAAAGCTTCGGTGTTTCTCGATCTTCTTTTCCTCGAGATCGGTGATGACACGCTCGATGATGTCGCCGACCTGCTCCATGTTGATCGTGAAGGAGACGATGTCCGCCCAGCGGCGGCCTTCCTTGTCGTCGAGCGCCTTGCGGCTGACCTGGGTGAGATAGAGCTTGATCGCGGTGTAGAGGTTGTCGACGACGTCGTCCATGTTGCGCAGTCTGGCTGCGAGCGCCCGGTCGTTGGTCTTGAGCACCGTCAGCATCCCGACCAGCATCTGCTCGATGAAGTCCGCGAGCCGGACCGCCTCGCGCGCCGCGTTGCCGATGGCCAGCGCGGGCGTGTCGAGCGCGGAGGGATCGAGATAGCGCGCGCGGGCCGGATCGTCGGTGTCGGGCTTGGCCGGCAGCAGCCGTTCCGCAAGGCGCGCGATCGGCTCGGTGAAGAACAGGAACACCACTGCGATGGCGATGTTGAACAGCAGATGGAAGTAGACTGCGATTTGTCCGTCGGTGAGCGACCACGAAGTGAACAAGTCTTCGATGTACGGCAGCAGCGGCACGATGATCACGCAGCCCAGGAGCCGGAACAGCAGATTGCCGAGGTTGACCCGGCGCGCTTCGGGAGGCGAGGTCATCGTGTTCAGCATCGCCAGCATGCCGCTGCCGAGGTTCGCGCCCAGCACCAGGCCGAGCGCGACGTGCAGCGAGATCACCTTCGACGTGGCCAGCGCGGCGGTTAGCAGCACGACCGCGAGGCTCGAGTAGGACATCATCGTGAAGATCGCCGCCACCAGCATGTCGAGCAGCACGTCGCCGGTGAGCGAGGCGAAGATGGCCTTGATCCCCGCGCCCTTGGTCAGCGGGCTTGCCGCGAGCACGATGAGCTGCAGCGCCAGGATGATCAGGCCCAGGCCGATGAGGACCCGGCCGAAGCGGCCGATGGTCGTGGACTCGCGCCGCATGAACAACGTAACCCCCACGAAGATCAGCAGCGGCGAGAGCCACGACAGATCCAGCGAGAACACGAGCGTCATCAGCGCGGTGCCGACGTCCGCGCCGAGCATGACCGCCAGCGCGGGCGCGGTGGCGATCAATCCCTGCCCGGCGAAGGACGCCACCATCAACGCCGTCGCATTGCTGCTCTGGATCAGCGCCGTGATGCCCAGTCCGGCGACGAACGCCGCGTAGCGGTTGGCGACACTTTCGCGCAGGAAGCGACGGAGGTCGCCGCCCCAGATGCTCAGGATCCCGGTGCGCACGATGTGCGTGCCCCAGACGAGCAGGGCGACGCCGGCAAGCAGGTTGAGCAGGACCTTCACGGGCGACTACTGGCCGCTGCCATGATCGGCACGAAATAGGGCAGCGGCGGCGTCGTCATGCCGGCGATCTTGGCAGTGTCGTCCCACTGCCGCAGGAGCACCGCGCGCGGCGCTTCGGGACGCGCGGCAAAGGCCGCGGCCTCGTCGGCGGAGTACACGCCACCTTGCAGCGCGAGGCTGCGTTTCGAATCGGCGGACAGGGCGTCGTGATAGCCGGGTCGCGTCGCGCACAGGTAGCGCTTGGCGTCGACGTGCAGCCGGATCGGTTCGAGCACGTCGTCCGCGAACAGCGGCCGCAGGAAGGGCAGCGCCACGTACTGATGGACATCGTCGATGCCGCGCTGGGTCGGCGTTTCGCCTTGGTCGTTGAGCAGGTGCCCAAGGTCGTGCAGCAGCGCGGCGGTGATCAGCGCCGGCGCAGCACCCGCCGCTTCGGCCAGCGTCGCGCTTTGCAGTGCATGCTCGAGCTGCGTCACCGGCTCGCCCGAATACATACGTCCGCCCTTGGCGGCGAACAGTGCGCAGATATCGGGGATGGTCAGGGCCATGGCGGGTTCGACAGGGATCACCAGGGCAGAGAATAGGTCTTCACATTGGTGAAGCTCTTCATCGCTTCCTGCACGCCTTCCTTGTAGCCAAGGCCCGAATCCTTGATGCCGCCGAAGGGCGTGAGTTCGAGCCGGTAGCCGGGCACCTCGCGCACGTTGACGCTGCCGACGTTCAGTTCGCTGATGAAGCGCGTGATCCAGTCGAGGCGATTGGTGCACACTGCGGAGGACAGGCCATAGTCGGTGGAGTTCGCAATCGCGATCGCTTCGTCGATGGTCGCGAAGCGGATCACCGGCGAGACGGGGCCGAAGGTCTCGTACTTCACCACCGGCATGTCCGGCGTGACGTGGTCGAGCACCGTCGGCGAGTACAGCGCGCCATTGCGCACGTTGCCGCAGAGAAGCTTCGCGCCGCGGCCGATCGCGTCGTTGACCTTCTGTTCGAACGAGCGCGCAGCAGCCTCGTCGATCACGGTTCCCATGTCGGTGGCCGGGTCCATCGGGTCCCCGAACCGGATCGCCTTGGTCTTGGCCAGAAGCAACTCGACGAAGCGGTCCGCCACCGAGGCCTGGACCAGCATGCGCTTGACCGCGGTGCAGCGCTGACCCGAATTCTTGTACGAGCCCGCGGCCGCGAGCGTCGCCGCTTCCTCGAGGTCGGCGTCCTCCATGACGATGATCGGATCGTTGCCGCCGAGCTCGAGGACCTGCCGCTTGTAGACTGCCTTGGCGGCGATGTACTTGCCGACCGCCACGCCGCCGGTGAACGTGACGAGATCGACATCGGGATTGGTCAGCATCTCGTCGGCAATCTCCTTCGGATCGCCGGTCACCACCGCGAACATTTCCGGCGGGAGGCCCGCCTCGTAGAGGATGTCGGCGAGCAGCAATGCGGTCAGCGGCGTCTTCTCCGTCGGCTTGAGCACCATGCGGTTGTTGGTGGCGATCGACGGCGCGACCTTGTGCGCGACCTGGTTCAGCGGATGGTTGAACGGCGTGATCGCCGAAATCGCACCCTGCAGCGGCTCGCGCAGGGTGTACACCTTGCGCTTCTTCCCGTGCGGCGTCAGATCGCAGGAGAAGACCTGGCCGTCATCGTTGAGCGCCGCATTGCCCGCGAAGACGAACACGTCGCAGGCACGGCCGACTTCGTAGAGCGAATCCTTCTTGCACAGCCCGGATTCGGCCGTGATCAGATCGGAGATCTCGGCCGAGCGTTCTCGAATCAGGTCTGCCGCCCGATGCGAAATGCGGTAGCGATCGTGCCGCGTCAACGTGGATTTGAATCGCTTGGCGATCGCAAACGCGTGGCGGATGTCGTCGACGCTCGCTTTTGGCACGGTGCCGACGACGGCGCCCGTATACGGATTGTGCACTTCGATGACGCGCTCGCCACCCACCAGCTTCCCGCCGATGCGCATCTTCTCGTTGAGCACGCGGCCGTGTCTGACTTGCGCGAGTTCGGACATCATGTTCATGGGTGCGTCACTGCAGGTGATTGAGCGCCAGGTCGAAGGCGTCGAAATTGCGCCAGCGCCGGCCTGCAGCAAGATCGGTCGAAGGGCGGTTCGCGATCAGCGGCACGCGCTGCTCGGAGACGCCGCCGTGCGAACGCAGCGGGACGTCCAGCCCGGACAGATCGTGCCGGCCCACGCTGGATCCGAGCACGGTGAGGCGCTCGGCCACGATCACCAGGTCGCCGACGCGGTCCGGCGGCAATTCGAACTTCGCACAGGCGTCCGCGCGCGACAACACGAGCTCGACGCCGGGCAGCGCGGCGATGCGCGCGGCGGCGTCGGCGATGCGCTCCGCGGGCAGGTACGCGGTCGCGAACGAGCCAAGCGCACCGTGGTGCACCACGTACGGGTCGGTGATCGGCAGGATGACGCGAGCGACGCCGGCGCCGTACCACGCATCGAGCAGGTCCTGCAGGAACACGATGTTGGGATGGCCGAAGGCGTCGGTCTTGGCGTTCATACCGTGGTCCGCGGTGACGACGATGGCCGCACCCAGCGCGTCGAGCTCACCCAGATAGCGGTCCATCATCGCGTAGAAATCGTTGGCCTGGCTCGTACCGGGCGCGGCCTTGTGCTGGACGTAGTCGGTGGTCGACAGGTACATAAGGTCCGGGCGGTCGCGCGCCATCAGCTTGACGCCGGCAGCGAAGACGAACTCCGACAGCTCGGCGCTGTACACCGACGGCACCGGCATGCCGACCAGCCCGACAATGTCGGCCACGCCGTTCCCGGCCAGGGTCACCTGGTCGGCCTTTTCGGAAGAGAAGCAGATGCCACGCATTTGATGTCCGAGCAGGCTGCGCAGTTTGTCCTTGGCGGTGATGACGGCGACTTTCGCGCCGGCCTCGGAAAATGCAGCAAAGATCGTGCCGGCGCGAAGGTATTTCGCGTCGTTCATCATCACTTCGGCGCCGGCGTCGCGATCCCAGAAGAAATTGCCGCAAATCCCGTGCACGGCGGGCGGTGTGCCGGTCACGATCGACAGGTTGTTCGGGTTGGTAAACGAGGGCACCACGCAGTCGGCCGTGACGCAGGTGCCACGGTCCTTGAGGCTGGCGAGGAACGGCGCGACGCCGGCTTCGATCGCCTGGTTGATGTAGTCGGGCTCGCAGCCGTCGACGCAGACGACGACCACCGGGCGCTCCGGCCAGCGATACGCGCGGCCGTTGACGATAAGGGAGCGACGGGGAGCGGCAGTCATCGTGACCTGCGCGGGGCGATGACGGCGAGATGCCTGCGCGTACTGGCAGATGAGGCCGACACGCCGGCCAGTACCTTGTGCATGCGCTCGCGGCTGGCCATGACGTGGTCGTAGAGCGCTCGACCGGCGCCGGCTACGTTTCCGGCAGCGATCCTGTCGACGATTTCGCGGTGCTCGCGGGTCGACAATGGCAGCGTCCCGCCCTGGGCGAGCGTCTGGCGGCGGAACAGGCTCAGCTCGTTGACCAGCCGGCGGTAGGTCGAAAGCAGCTTGGCATTGCCCGCGAGCGACACCAGCCGGTCGTGAAAGTCGAGATTCAGCAGCCAGTACGCGTGCACGTCGTCCTTGGCCGCAGCGCGATCCATGCGCTCGACGAACGCGCGCAGTTCGCGCACTTGCTCCGTGGTCGCGGTCTGGGCGAGGCGCCGTCCGGTCCACTCGTCCAGCACCGCGCGGACTTCGTAAATCTCGTCGGCTTCGGCCACGCTGATCTGGCGGACGAACACGCCGCGATTCTTTTCGAGACGCACGAGGCCGGATTCCTCGAGCGCGCGAAAAGCCTCGCGCACGGGTCCGCGGGACACGCCGAGCGCGTCGGCGACGCTGGCTTCGTTGAGCTTGGCGCCAGCGGCGAATTCGCCGGCGAGGATCATGCGCTCAAGCTCCTTCTGTACCAGCGCGGGCAGGGAATTCGACTGCACCAGCGCGATGGTCGCGCCCGCGGGATGCGGGGCGCGTGGCGTGGTGGCAGGCGTGGTCTGGGCGATTCTTGCCATCCTTGCGATTAGACGCCGGCAGGTGTAGATTGTCAACAATCTGCAATCGCGAGGGATTGCCGGAAGCGGGGTGCAGGCGCAGGCGCCTCGCGCCGCGTGGCGTGTGCCGAGTGCGCCGTCGGTCATCGCTGCGTCACGCAGCGCGGCCCATAATCGGCATTGCTTGCCGGAGATTGCGGGCGTAGCATTTTCCAGGTTGTGCAGTCGAGGCTGTATTCAAACTTCCAGGGAGACGAAGATGCGGTTCGGATTTAGCGGCGTTGGCAAATCGTGGGGGCGGTGCGTCGGTGCCGCGGTTGTCGCAGCAGCGGCCATGTGGACCATCTCGGCCTCCGCCCAGAAGACAGAATTGCTCGTTTACACGGCACTCGAAGCCGATCAACTCAAGGCCTACACCGAGGGATTCAATAAGGCCTATCCCGACATCACGCTAAAGTTTGTGCAAGATTCCACCGGAATCATCACTGCCAAGCTGCTTGCCGAGAAAGCGAACCCGAAGGCCGACGTAGTGATGGGGCTCGCCGCGACCAGCCTGGCAATCTTCGACGCCGAAGGCATGCTGCAGCCATATGCGCCGCCGGGGCTTGACCGACTGGCGCCCGAGTTTCGCGATCGCAAGAATCCGCCGGCATGGGTCGGAATGGACGTCTGGGGCGCAACGATCTGCTTCAATACAGCTGAAGCGGCGAAGCGCAATATTCCAAAGCCAACAACTTGGAAGGATCTGACCAAGCCGATCTACAAGGGCCAGGTGGTAATGCCGCATCCAGCGTCGTCGGGCACCGGGTTCTTCGACGTGAGCGCGTGGCTCCAGATCTACGGCGAGCCCGAAGGCTGGAAGTTCATGGACGGCCTGCATGAGAACATCGCCATGTATACGCACAGCGGATCACAACCTTGCGCACGTGCCGCAAACGGCGAATTCGTCGTCGGCATTTCGTTCGAATATCGAGCCAACCGCGAAAAGGCCCAGGGCAAGCCGATCGATCTCGTGTTCCCTGCGGAAGGCCTCGGATGGGACCTCGAGGCGATTGCCATTTACAAGGGAACGAAGAACCTGGCGGCTGCGCAGAAGCTGGTCGATTGGGCAGTGTCCGACGCTGCGATGGCGCTGTATGCGAAGAACTTTGCGATCGTGGCGGTGAAGGCGCTTTCGCAGCCATTGCCCAATGTGCCGGCAGACTACGCGAGCCGTCTGGCGAAGAACGATTTCGCATGGGCTGCGAAAAATCGCGACACAATTCTTGCCGAATGGACGAAGCGATACGAGTCGAAGGCCGCGCCGAAGTAATCATGGTCCGGAGCACGGTGCCGGGTTGGGCTTGGCGGCACCGGAGCCGTCACCGCAATAAAGCGTCGGCCGCCGCCGGCGCTTTTTGCGATCCGCGTTCCAATCTCTAATCGCCGAAATCTTGCAGTCCGCCGCCGGACCATCGCCCGATGCATTGCGCCTCGAGGGCATCCATAAGGCTTTCGGCAGCTTTGTCGCGTTGAAGTCGATCGATCTGGTAATCGCACACGGTGAGCTCGTGTGCTTTCTTGGCCCTTCGGGATGCGGCAAGACAACGCTGCTGCGGATCATCGCTGGGCTCGAGGACCAGACCCGAGGCAAAGTCATTCAGGAGGGCCGCGACGTATCCAATGCGCCGCCGGCAGCTCGTGATTACGGGATCGTCTTCCAGTCCTACGCGCTGTTTCCGAACCTGACGATCCACGATAACGTCGCTTATGGGCTGGTAAATCGGCGCAAGGGCCGCAGTGAAGTCGAAGCGCGGGTCGCAGAACTCCTGGCGCTGGTCGGGCTGCCGGATGCCGGGCGCAAGTTTCCCGGCCAGCTCTCCGGCGGCCAGCAGCAGCGGATCGCGCTGGCCCGGGCACTCGCCACCGCGCCGTCGCTGCTGTTGCTCGACGAGCCGCTGTCCGCGCTCGATGCCAAGGAACGCGAGCGATTACGGGTAGAGATCCGACAGCTGCAACGGCGCCTCGGCGTAACGACCATTCTGGTCACGCATGACCAGGAAGAGGCGCTGTCGATGGCCGACCGGGTCGTCGTGATGAACCACGGCGGCATCGATCAGGTCGGTACGCCGATGGATGTCTACGAGCGCCCGGCGACGCCATTTGTCGCCGATTTTCTCGGCAAGGTGAACGTGTTAAAGGCGGTGAGCCTCGGCGATGGCCGCTATCGCGTCGGGCGACAGGAGCTTACAACCGCAGTCAACGGCATGGCTCTCGGCGAGTCTGTGCGCCTGTACCTTCGGCCGGAGGACAGGGTCCTCTCCGATAGCGCTCCAGTCGCATCATTGCCGAATGCGCTCTCGGGCCGCGTAACCCACGTTGATTTCCTCGGAAGCTATTGCTTGGCCACCCTCGATGTCCCCGCCTTCGAGGGCCAGCGCGTGCTCCTGTACTTTTCCCTCAACCAGGCGCTTGAGCTTGGTGTTACGGATGGCGCAGAGATTCCCTTTGCGCTTCGGGTCGAGCGCTTTCGCGTATTTCCCGGCGCGGGATGAGCACGACGACAGCCATCGGCCGGGCGCCGGGCGCGACGCGACTGTGGGGCGAAGCGCTGGCGGCGCGTGGGGGGCTGGTCCTGCTGTGCAGTGCGCTGCTCGTGTTTCTTACCCTGCCGCTGGCCGCAATCCTCGTGCGCAGCGTCGAGGACAAGCATGGTGCCTTCGTTGGCTTTGCCAATTTCGTCCTATACTTCCAAACCTCGGCATTTGCGACTTCAGCGCTGCACACGCTCGCTTTCGCCGGACTCACTACCGCCATCACGGTGCCGCTGGCGTTTGCCTTCGCCTATGCGATCCAACGCAGCTGCATTCCCTGGAAGGGTCTCTGGCGCAACATTGCGCTGATTCCGATTCTCGCCCCCTCGATTCTCGCCGCGATATCGTTCATCTATCTATTCGGCAATCAGGGTTGGCTCAAGTTCGTGCTCGGCTGGTTCGGCATCGCCTCGGTCTATGGTCTGCCCGGTATGGTGCTGTCGATGACCTTCGCGGCGTTTCCGCACGCGGTGATGATCCTGCTGGCGGCGTTGGCGCTCGCCGATGCGCGACTGTACGAAGTGGCGGATTCCATGGCGACCAGCGAGAGGCGCAAATTCTTCACGATCACGCTGCCCGGTGCGCGTTACGGACTGATCTCGGCGGCGATGGTGGTATTCACGATGGCGGTATCCGAGTTTGGCGTGCCCAAGGTGATCGGCGGCAACTACAACGTGCTCGCGATCGATATCTACAAGCAGGTCATCGGACAGCAGAACTTCCAATTGGGCGCCGTTGTCGGGCTAATACTGCTTGTGCCGGCGCTAGCAGCATTTTTCGTCGACAGTGCCGTGCGTCACCGCCAAAAGGCCTTGCTTAGTGCCCGTAGCGTCCCATATGTAGCACGTCAGGCCACGTTGCGTGATCGGGCGCTGTTGCTGTTTGTCGTGGTGATGGCATCGATCATGTTGCTGGTCGTTGGCATGGCGGTATTCGGCTCGTTCGTCAAGGTGTGGCCGTATGATCTGTCATTCACCCTCAACCACTATACGTACGGGTTCGAGGACGGCGGCGTCGAGAATGCTTATCGCAACAGCCTGATAATGGCGACCTGTTGCGCCCTGCTTGGTGCCGTGGTCACTTTTGCTGGCGCATACTGGCTTGAGAAAACGCGTGGTGCCGACGTCCTGCGGCCGCTGATCCGGATGCAAGCGCTGATGCCAATGGCGGTGCCGGGGATGGTGTTGGGAATTGGCTACATCCTGTTCTTCAACGCCCCGGCGAATCCGCTGAACGGCCTCTACGGTACGATGAGCATCCTCGTTCTATCGACGGTCGTGCATTTCTATTCATCGAGTCATCTGACTGCAGTGACAGCGCTGAAGCAGCTCGACAATGAATTCGAGGCGGTGTCGGCGTCTCTCAAGGTGCCGTTCTACAAGACTTTCTCGCGGGTCACCGTTCCGGTATGCCTGCCGTCCGTGATCGACATCAGCCGATACTATTTCGTCAATGCGATGACGACGATCTCGGCGGCTGTGTTTCTATATTCGCCCAATACCATGCCTGCGGCGGTTTCCATCCTGAAGCTGGACGAATCCGGCGCGGTTGGAGCAGCGGCCGCAATGGCCTCACTGATCGTCGCTACTTCGCTAGTGGTGACCGTCGTGTCGCTTGCCGGCGA
>CAWGEB010000003.1:0-71078 GCA_963821485.1 uncultured beta proteobacterium | reverse complement strand
CAGGTCCCGATTGTGATTCGTCGATCGACCGACCGTGAGACACTTGAACTTGCCCTGATTGAAAACATTCAACGGCAGAACCTCAACTGTGTCGATGAAGCGTTGGCCTACTTTCAGCTCATCCAGGATTTCTCTCTCACTCAAGAAGAAGTCGCAGATCGGGTGGGAAAAGAGCGCGCGACTGTTGCGAACTATCTCCCGTCTCCTGAGACTTCCAGAAATTATTTTAGACGATTGCCACAACCTGGCGCGGAGACGACCGACACCCGCCCACCTAGTCTTTGCGCCCGGGCGGCCATGTGATGCAGACCCAAGCCCTGCCTCTTAGGGGCGGCGGTGTCAAACCCTATTCCGTCATCACCTACTTCGAAACAGACGATTCCATCCCGGATTTGCAGCGACAACCGTCCACGCCGGGCATTGGCATGTCGGTTGGCATTGCTGATGCCTTCGCGCGCGATCTGCAGCAACTGAAAGGTTTGATCCGGAGTGAGCGCGTCCTCGGCCGCAGCATCAATATCCAGCGCGAATGCAAGCCCATTTGCTCGAGTGGCCTGGACGGCCCTTTCGATCTCGGCGCGCAGATTGAGCGAGGCAGGCAATTGTTGCCCGCGCTCGATGAAGGAACGCAAATCCTGAATGACCAGATCAAGGCTCGCTGAGGCCTCCGTAATGAGCTGTACGGCTGTAGCGGGATTCGCATCGATAAGCGGTCGGCATGCTTCCAAATTCAAACCGACGGCATAGATGGATTGAATGCAACCATCGTGCATGTCCTGAAAAGCTTCGCTCCTCCGCCAATGCGCGCAACTGCTCACTCGCGCGCTTCTGCTCGGTAATGTCATCGACGATCAGGACAATTCCGGTATTCACCCCCGATCGATCGGGAAGTGGTCGCGCGGGGAGATGACTGCCTGAATGAGACTTCCACTCTTTGTTTTCCGGCGCCGCAACTGTCCCTTGAACGTGCCGCCGGAGAGCACTCGGCGAAGCTTCTCGTGGAAGTCGTCCATCTCTCCATCAGGCACTGTTGGATTGATGCGACCCATGACCTCTTTTTCGGTCCAACCGAACATTCGCTCAGCACCTTTGCTCCACGCGAGGATTCGACCGACCGGGTCCACGGAAATGATCGCCACGGGGGACGTGTCCAAAACGACTTGCAGCCGTTCGTTTGTCTCTTGCAGCGCCAGTTCCGCCACTTTATGTGCAGTAATGTCGCTGATGGTCCCGATGGAACCGGTCGTGCTCCCGTCATTACGCTGAATCGCGATCGTCCTTGCGGCAACCCATACGACCTGGCCATCCTGGTGCCGGAAGCGAAATTCCGCGTCGACGACTCCGCCAGTGCTTGTCGCACGGCTGAAGAACTTCAGTACGTCATCCCGGTCGTCGGGATGAAGAGCTTTGGTCCAGCGCTGGCCGATTGCATCGTTAAACGACAGACCCATAATGTCGCACGCGCATCGGTTGAAGAATGTGCAGTTTCCGGCGGCGTCACCGATGTAGATTCCAACGGGCGCGTACGTAGCGAGCGTTTCAAAGCGCGTTTCGAGTTCGCGCCGCGCCGCATCCGAACGCCTGCGCGCGGATCCCTCGCTCTTCAGCGCCGCATTGACTTTTTCGAGGTCGGCAAAGCTCTTGATCGCGTAGACCTTATCGCTGCCGCCTGCCGGGATGACAAGAGCGTCTATCTGTCCGGCGCGAATCGCATCGATCGTTTCCTCCGCTTCCGTAAACATGACGCGGCGCGCGCCCTTGGCGTGCGGAACGACCTCGCTTCGGCGTGGCGTCGCGCGCTCTTTGCGATTCTTCTGCCGTTTGGTCACAGGTGTCTCCAGTTGCAGCAACAAGGAGTCTATGTCTTCAACTTGACGTTGAGTCCGACCAGCACCCGTTCGGTGTCCGATAGATCGCCTATGATTTTCCGAATCGGCGGAGGCAGTTGGCGAACCAGCGTGGGGAGCGCCAGAATCTGGTGATCGCGGGCGAGCCGCGGATTCTCGACAAGATCGATGACCTTGATCCGGTATCGGCCGTCCAGGTGCTTGCTGCAGATTTGCTTGAGGTTGTCGAGGGCAGCCGCCGATCGGGCCGTATTGCCGGCCACATAGAGGCATAGGTCGTACGTCGGGACCTTGGGTTTGCCAGACCGCGTCGCTGCTTTCGAAGCGAGCGTCATCGCTTTCTCCCGGACTGCTTGCTTCCGACGTGGACACTGCGCTTGAATTCGATTCCTCTCTCGGACATCTCGAACTGCTCGGTCCTGTTCGAATGCGCCATGCCCCGAACTTTCACGATGGAAAGCGTACGCACGCGTTCGCCGTCGACGTTCTCGTTACGCAGCAGAAACCACGCATCGACCAGCGAAGAAATATTGACACCGGTCACTTCAGCCAGGTCGCCGGCGTCGCTTAGCGAGGTCAAGCACAACGTGATCTGCTGCATCTTGAGAAGATCGACCAGGCGAGTCATCATCGAGGTAACTTCGGCGACCGATCCGATGGCCAGCAAGCTTGTGATCGAATCGATAACAACGACCCGAGGACGGTAATCCGCAACGAGCTTGTGCAGGACCGTCAGGTGTACTTCGAGCCCATATGCAGTCGGCCGCGAGGTATGAAACAGCAGGAGATCTTTGGCGACATAGGCCGACAAATCGATGCCGACCGAGGCCATATTTCGCACCGTCTCGCTTTGCGACTGCTCGAGCGCCACATACAGGCATCGCTCACCGCGTCCAGCCGCCGCTGCGACGAGCTGCCCCGCAACGGTGCTCTTGCCGGTGCCTGCCGAGCCGGACACCAGGATCGTGCTGGCGCGAAACAATCCCTTCGCGGCCAACGCACTGTCCAGGGATGGGATGCCGGTGGAAATCGCTTCACTCGACGCGGTGTTTTGAAGACGCAGGGATGTTATGGGCAGAACCGAAATGCCGTTCTCTGCAATCAGGAACGGGTATTCGTCGGTTCCATGTAAGCTGCCCCGGTATTTGACGATTCGCAGGCGCCGGGACGTCAGTTGATTCACCACGCGATGGTCGAGCAGGATCACGCAGTCGGAGACGTATTCTTCGAGACCGTGTCGAGTCAATGTCCCGTCACCGCTTTCGCCGGTGATGATCGTCGTCACCTTTTTCTTCTTGAGCCAGTCGAACAGTCGACGCAGCTCCGCGCGCAGGATCGCGATATTCGAGAACCCTCCAAAAAGAACCTCCAGCGTATCGAGCGCGACACGTTTGGCGCCGATCGAATCGATGGCCGTTTCTAGCCGTATGAATAATCCTCCGAGGTCAAAATCTCCCGTCTCCGCAATCTCGCTTCGGTCGACCCGTATGTGGTCGATCGCAAGCCGTCGCCGGGCCACCAGGCGTTTGAGGTCGAATCCCAAGGAGGAAACGTTCTGAGCGAGATCGTCCGCGCTCTCTTCGAAGGAGACGAAAACACCCGGTTCCTGAAAACCGCTGGGCGCCCCGAACCAGAACCTCCAGCGCCAGCATCGTCTCGCCGCATCCGGGACCTCCGCAGACTAATGTGGGCCGTCCCCGGGGCAGACCACCACCGCTTATCTCATCGAATCCCTGGATGCCGGTTGCCGCCTTCGGCAGCAACTGCAACGCGGTTTTGCCGCCGCGTGAAGTTCCGGGTGGCTGTCGCCGTCTTTTCGTTGTAGCGACCATGGGTGTGATCCCAAAGAGCACTATGAGAGTGGAGCCAAAGCGGTCCCGGAGCGCAAGGGAAACCCTGCCCTATCGGACTTAGGGCCACATGGCACTTGGCACCGCTAACAGTCATTGTATCGTTGTACAGAACATCATAGAACAAATAGGTGCGCTCTTGGTTGGTCGTTCTTCCCGTTTAACAAATACTTGAGATTAAGACATGTCGATCGCTGCCGATCAAGTTGCTAGCGTCGCCAATGCGGGAGAAACAGCTCTCTGAGAAGGCGGGACCTCTGGTCGCCAGAATCATTCAGGAGATGGAAGATCGCTTTCACATCAAGATCGATGAGGTTCGTATGACAATAAATCCATCCGAGATCAATCGGAGTTTTGGAGGCATTAACTGCGTCATCACTCAAGGGGATGTGGTGCCTCGGCGCGAATAGAGACGAAGCCGCCGACGTTGCGGACGACGTTCGAAAGGAGACAAGATTGTGCTGAGACAACTGACAATATCCGAAGCGGTTTTTGCCGGAGTGCTGTGCATATTCGCAATTGAGACGGCCCATGCGGCCGATCCGGCGGCGACAAATCGCAAGAACGAATACGAGGTCGCAATTGCGCATGCGGACGCTGACTGTAAGGCTGCCAAGGACGCGTGCGTTCCAGGCAGGGCAATGACCGCGACGTGCGCCGAAGCAGGCCAAGGCGGATTACGTGGTTCGCCCCATTGCGAGCCATATGGCACCAATTGAGAAGCGCACGTCTATCCTACGACGAAATAAGACTGCCTCTGATAGTGAAATGTCGACGGACGTGGGATTTTGCGGCGAGCACTTTCACCCTTTTCTTTGTGTCGACGTAATTTCTTCGAAAGGATAGAACATGGATCGCACTACAACTACAACGGGCAGTCTTGCCAGCGGCAGTAGCGTCGCCAATCCAGTTGGCGCCAAGGTGGAAGGAGCGGCGAAGTCGGCGCACCAGGCAACCGACCAGCTCGCGGCAAGGTCACCGCAGCGGTGGGCACGGCTCAGCGGAACCGCCCACCGCACCATCAATAGCGCCGCCGATGCTGCGACGTCTTCGGCGGAGTGGGCGTCGACCATTCCTGAGGAAGCGAGACAAGCGCAGGCACGATTCACGGAATCGGCAAGCATTTCGATTCGTGCACGCCCGATCAGCACGGTCGCTGGGGGCACTGGTTGTCGGCTATCTACTCGGTCGTCTCGCTCGCCTGTAACTCACGAAGGGAGAAACGCGATGTCCATCTCGCTCATTCTGCTTGTTGTCCTCACCCTTCTGCTTGTCGGTGCTCTTCCAGCGTGGCCCTATAGTTCCGGATGGGGTTACTGGCCAAGCGGGGGGCTAGGTCTCGCTTTGCTCCTGATCATTATTCTATTGCTGATGGGTCGGATCTGATGCCGCCGCGACTTGTATTGCGACTGGCTTCGCGGGATGAGATCGCGAGGCTTGGACCTCGCCGCAGTACAGATGGCATCTCGGTTGCGATGCAAGGTGAACACAGTGGGACAGCAGGAAGTTGTTCTGCCCCCTGTAGTGGCCAAGGAGCAATCTTCGCGGCGGCTGAGGCGCCCCGCGTGGAGAAATTTAAACCTTTTTTTGCAATGATTTGAGGAGATTCATCATGGAACAAGGCAAGTACGAGAACCTGGAACAAACGACGACATTGGGAACCCCACTTGGAGTCGACGGCATACCCATCGACCGTCTCTCGGCCGGGGATGTGCGCCGTGCATCGCACGACCCCTTACTAGGCGAAGAGCGCTACTGGGACGGCAAGGCGGGCCCGGGCCCGAAGGTCATGGCGGCGGATACGCTCGAAGGTGACGAGGTCGTCAACACGGCGGAAGAGAAACTGGGCAAGCTCGAGCACATTATGATCGACGTTCCGACCGGTCGCGTGGCGTATGCTGTGCTCTCGTCGGCGGCTCTTCTTGGGATGGGCGACAAGCTATTTGCGATTCCGTGGCGCGCGCTGCGTATTGATCCCTCCAATCACCGCTTCATCCTCGACATTGATAAGCAGACGCTTAAGAATGCGCCGGGGTTCGACAAGGATCATTGGCCGTCGATGGCCGACGAACAGTGGGGCGAGAGACGTGCATACCTATTACCAAGCGCGTCCTTACTGGGACTGACGCTCCGAACCGCCGGATAGAGGAGGGCGGCACCAGCCGCTTTCCTCCCGTTGCGGCGTACTTAAGACGGGTGTGGAGAAGGACATGGCGCTGTCCAGTCAGCAGGCCATGACTCCATTTGAGCGCTGCGCGCAGTGTCCGTCGCTTTCAAATGCGGCGGCAAACCGATAGGCACGCCGAGTGATCTCGCGAAACTTACTTTGCTCCACTTGCCCATCCGTCGCTGTTACTCGTTCGAACCGAAGAAAGCCCGCAACTCGGCATACGTTTCATCGGGCACCTGCTCCGCCGGATAATGCCCGCACGGAAGCATCTTGCCGCGCACATCGACCGCGCGCTCGAGCCAGGCTTCGATGGGCCGGTAACTGCGATTGACGTGGCTGCGCTCGCCCCATAATACGAGCAGCGGGATGGCGAGCTTGTTCCCCAGGTCGGCTTCATCGTGGACCAGGTCGACGCCGACCGCGGCGCGATAGTCCTCGCACACCGCGTGAATGTTTGCCGGCGTGCAGCAGCGGATGTACTCGGCCAGCGCTTCGGGCGTGAAACCGCTCATGCCTACGCCCTTCTTGTTCAGCTTCTTCCGGATGTAGCGTTCGAGCCCGTAGGCAATGAACATCTGCTCGGGATAATCGTAGGGCTGCGCCATGAAGAACCAGTGGTAGGAATCGACCGCCCATTCCTTCTTGATGTTGTTCAGCACGTGGTGCGTGGGCACGATGTCGAGAAACGCAACTTTCCTGACCCGGCGCGGATAGTCGAGCGCCATGCGGTGCGCGACCCGCCCGCCGCGGTCGTGGCCGCAGACATGATATTCGTCGAAGCCGAGCGCCTGCATCACTTCGACCTGGTCCTGCGCCATCGCACGGAACGAGTAGCCACTGTGGTCAGCGCCGCCTTCCGGTTTGGAACTGTCGCCGTAGCCGCGCAGGTCGGTTGCCACGACCGTGAAATGCTCCGCGAGGCGCGGCGCGATCTTGTGCCACATCACATGCGTCAGCGGGTTGCCGTGCAGCAACAGCAGCGGCGGTCCCGAACCCCCGTGGCGCAGGTTGATGCGCGCACCCGAGGTTTCGATTTGCGTGTGGGTGAAGCCTTCGAACATGGCGGTCGACGTTGTCGTTCGCCACGCCTTGCGCACGACGCGCAGGTGTTGGTGAGCTCGGCCACGTTGGAAGCGTCTCGATGCGCCATGCGAGATCGAGCACGGTTCGCGTCTGCGCTGCGTCGAGCCCGCCCCAAGCCGCGCACTGGCGGAACTTTTCCGCGAGTTCGTCATCGCTCATCGGATTCGCGGGGCTGCCCTTGCCGAAATCGGCTGCGCCTTTCACGATCGTGCCGTCGTCGAGTGCGACTTCGATGATCGTCGTCATCTTGTCGAACCCGGCGGCCTCTGCTTCGGCATTGACGCCGAAGTCCACGCGCTGCAGCAACGCCTGCACGTCGGGGCGGTTGACCACTTCGTCGGTAAATTGCTCGAGACCGGCCTTGCGCTCGAGCAGCAGGATCGCCATGCAGAATTCCATGCTGAACTTGGCCTGCAACTCGTTGTGCGGGCGATGATGAATGAGCGCATTCGGCATGTTGTGATTGGTCCCGACGGCGACGCGCTTGACGCGCTCCGGTCGCAGATCGTGACGATGGATCAGCATCCAGCATGACGGCCATGCCCGGATGCGTGAGCGATCCGCTGGGGTGCGGCTTGATCGATACGCCGGGAAAGGCGAAGGTCCACGGGTTGCCGAGCCGGCCGTTGATCATGTCGGCGCTGTAGCCGCCACCCGCGGCGCGGAAGAACCCGCGATCGGCCTCCAGTCCGTTGAGCGATGCCGTGAAGCCCAGCGCCGCCAGTTCGGCGGCCACCACTCCGCTTTCGGCGGCGCGTCCGGCGTGAAAAGGCTTGGTCATGGTGCCGAAGTTCTCACGCAATCCGGCGGCCTGGCTGGCCCCCAGGCTCAGGGCGCGGCGCGTGCTTTCGCGGTCGAGTCCGAGCAATTTCGCGGTGGCCGCCGCTGCGCCGATCGCACCGCAGGTCGCGGTGCTGTGGAACCCGTGCTGATAGTGACGCGGCATGATCGCCTCGGCCACCTTGCATTCGACCTCGACGCCGACCTGATACGCGGTCATCAGGTCACGACCGCTCCTGCGATCCCGCTCGGCGAGCGCCAGCACCGGCGGCAGCGCGGGCGCTGTCGGATGGGTGAGCAAGCCGTAGACGCGGTCCTTGGCAACGGCGAGCTGGGTGTCATCGTAGTCGTCGGCATGGATGGATATCCCGTTGGCGAACGCGGCGAAGCGGGCCGGAAGACGCATATCACTTCCGATCACTGTGCTGCCACCATGCGTTGCGATGCCCAGCGCGGCAAGGTAGCGCCGTGTAATGCCGCCGGCTTCTGCGACGCCGCGCCGGCAAGGGCGAGACCGATGCCGTCGAGCACCGAGCGCTTGCCGAGGTGGGCCACATCGGACGGAACGTCCTGTCCGCGTGGCGACCACGAATCCGGCAACGTAGTCGGTAAGGGACGAATCGAGCGCGGCGGCGGCAGTGGGCGAGTCGGGCATGGGGGAGTCGTCGTTCAGGGAAGTGATGCGGCAGCGGTCGCGTGGGCGAGCGCCGTGTTGTTCTTGCGGCCGGAGGCAAGACGGGCGCAGAGTCGAACGGCTTGCTCCAGCGCTCCGGTCGTGGCAGAACCCTTGCCGACGATGTCGAACGCGGTGCCGTGCGCGGGTGTCGTGAATACGGTCCGCAGGCCGCCGGTGACGGTAACGCCGCGATTGAAGCCCTTGAGCTTCGTGGCGATTTGCCCCTGGTCGTGATACATCGTCAGGACGCCATCGTAGTCGCCGGCAAAAGCTTTGAGGAATACGGTATCCGCGGGAAAGGGACCCCGGCAACGGATGCCGCGCGCGGCCGCGCGGGCGATCGCGGGGGCGATGATCTCGATTTCCTCGCGACCGAATAGTCCGTTCTCGCCGCCATGCGGGTTGAGCGCGGCAACGGCGATGCGCGGTGCCTCGAAACCGGCGCTTCGCATCGTGCGGTCCGCAAGCGTTATGGCTTCATCGATTCGACTCGGCGTGATCTGGTCGAGCGCCGTCCGCAGCGGGACGTGCGAGGTCACCCGCGACATCCACAGATTGTCGAGACACGTTCATCTCGCCGAAGTAGCCCTGGTGCCGAGTGAGATGCGCGAACAGCTGGTGCTCGTCGTTGAAGCGCCAGCCTCCGGCGTGGAGGGCGGCTTTGTTGAGCGGCGCGAACGTGATGCCATCGATCCGTCCGTCCAGGGCAAGATCGATCATGCGGGACAGGGTCTCGCCGCAGATGCGACCCGACTCCGCCGACACGGCGCCGCGAGGCAGCGTGGACGGGTCGAGGTTGCCAAGGTCGATGACCGGAATGTCGGGACGTGACCAGTCGACGTCCTCGGGCGCCGCATAGCTTCGCCACGGCACGCTGACGCCGGCATCGCGCCCGCCCTGTTCGAGCACCCGCGCGTCGCCGACGACCAGCAGTCGTGCGGCGTCCGCCAGGCGTCGATCCGCGAGCACGCGCGCACATTGCTCGGGACCGATGCCGGTGCAGTCGCCGAGCATCAAGCCCAGCACGGGCAGGCCTCGGGTTTCGGTGCCGGTCATGCCGTCCTCCGATCGGTAAAGTAGTTGATCAACAGGATCATCGCGAAGGTGATCAGAAGCATGGTGATCGAGAGCACGGCGATCGGTCCCCAGTCGTTGCTTTCACGCAAGTCGAACATGGTGACCGAAATCGTCTTGGTGCGCGCCGTAAACAGCAGGATCGTGGCGGATAGCTCACGAATCGACCCGATGAAGATGAAGATCCAGGTGGCGATCACGCCGTTCTGTATCAGCGGCGTCGTGATATCGAACAGGGCGCGCAGTCGGGTCGCGCCAAAAATGCGGCTCGCGTCCTCGAGTTCGGGGTGCACCGCTTTGAGCGACGCCCCGATCTGCTGATAACCGACCGGAAGCTCCTTGGTCAGATAGGCGAGGAAGATGATCGACAGCGTGCCGTACAGGACGAAGGGCGGTTGCGTGTAGGAGAGAAAGAGGCCGACGGCGAGGACGATGCCGGGAATGGCGACCGGTGCAGTCGCCAGGAAACCGAGATAGCGATGTCCCCAGACCAGTTTGCGCAGACTCAAATAGCCGACGACCGTCACCAGGACCGTGCCGGCGGTGGCTGCGGCGATGCCGAGCAGAAACGTGTTCTCGAGCGCGAGCCTCGTCTGGCTGAACTCGAAAAACACGAAGCGCCAGTGTTCGAGCGAAAGATTGCCGGCAACCGGCCCGGACCAATTCTTTACGAATGCCGTGCGTACCAGCACGCCGTACGGCAGCACGATCGATGCGCCGAGCACGAACGCGAACAGCGCCAGCGCCGGGATCTTCCATGCGCCAAGGTGAATCAGGCGCGTGCCGGTGCTCTTGCCGCCGATCACCGAATAACCGCGGCGGCCCATGATTGCGGACTGTGCCCTCAGCAAGGCGACGGTGATGAGCAGCAGCGGCAACGACACGGCAGCCGCCAATCCGAGCTGCGGCGGAAATTGAAAGAGGCTCCAGATCTTGGTCGTCATCGTGTCGATACCCGCCGGCAGCGCCAGGATCGCAGGCGTCCCGAACAGCGTCATCGACTGCAGAAACGCGATCAGAAAGCCCGCCAGCAGCGCCGGCACGACCAGCGGCAGCGTGATATCGAGCGCGGTGCGCCACGGAGCCGCGCCGAGGATTGCGGAAGCCTCCTCGAGCTCGCTGGGAATGACGTCGAGGCTGTTCGCCACGAACGTGAAAACATAGGGAAAGGTGTACAAGGCCATGACGAACACCATGCCGCCGGCGGAAAAGATGTTGATCAGAGGCGTGGCTTCGAAGGGCTTCAGGCCGAACAGCGCGTAGTACCACTGGTTGATCAGCCCGGCGTTCGGCCCGCCCAATAGCACCCAGGCGAACGCGCCGAGAAAAGGCGGCGTCACGAACGATGCGAGGATCAGCGCGCGCAGCAGGCGCTTGCCGGGCAAGTCGGTGCGAGACACGAGCCAGGCCATCGGCGCGGCAGCAACGATGCACAACACGCCGACCGTCGCGGACGTCCACAGCGTGGTCAGCAACGGCTTCACAAAAGCCGGGTCGACGAACAGCTGGCGATAGTGCTCGAGCGACAACTGCCCGGCGTCGCCAGTGAGACTCGTCAGCAAGAGCCGGAACATCGGCAGAAGAACCAGTGCCACGAGCAGCAGCACGAGCGCGATCGCGAAGGGCGCGGTCCAGTCGATGATCCGCGACCGTGCAACTGCCGAACTGGAAGCCATGGCCTCGGTCACCGGCATCGTCGTCAGCCGCAGTCAGTTGCCGAACAGCGCCGTGTAACGTTTCTTGATGTCCGCCACCTGCGGCAGCATCGCGACCGGGTCGTCAGGCAATATCTTGATCTGCGACAGCGGCGTTCGCCCCGGCGGGTCCTTGACATCGGGGTGGAGCGAACGCGTGCCCCCTTCGTTGACCGCAAGTTGCTGGATCTTTGCGGTATAGAGAAAGTTCTGCAGAACGCGCGCGGCGTTGGGATGCGGGGCATCGGCAAAGATCGCAGTGGGCGAGGTCACGAACGGCGTCCCTTCCTTCGGGTAGATGATCGCGACAGGACTCTTCGCATCGATCTCGATGAACATGTTGTATTCGTTCCCATCGACCATTACCGCCCGTTCACCGCTGGCGATGCTCTTCGGCGTCGCCGTCGTCGACTGCAGCTGCTGCACCCCTTGCTTGGACAGCTTCTCGAGAAAGTCCCAGCCGAGCACCTTGACGATCGCGAAGGTGCCGGTCAGGCTGGTGCCGCTGTAACCCGGATGCGATTTGACGAGCTTGCCCTTCCATTTCGGATCGAGCAGGTCGAGATAGCCTGTCGGTGCATCCTTGGCGGGCACCAGGTTGGTGTTGTAGCCCATCACCGAGAGCGTCGCGCGCCACGCCGCGTAATAGCCTTCCGGGTCCTTGAACTCGGCAGGGTAGCGCTTTACGTCGGGTGGGGTGTGCGGCGCGAGCCATTTCTGCTGCTTCCAGAAAATGAAATGCGAAGCATCTGACGAATTGACGACGTCGACGTTCTTGATGCCCGACTGGTATTCCTGGTTGATCCGCTGGAACACGCGCTCCGACCCCGAGCGTTCGACCTCGATCTGGATGTTCGGATATTCGGTACGGAAGGCCTTGGCGATCAGCTCTGCGACCTTGACGTCGATCGACGAATACCATACGACCTTGCCTTCCTTGGCGGCGGCCGCCAGCATCGCGGGTGTCGTCTCCTGGCTTGCGACGGGTGCTGCGACCGCGCAGGCGAGCAGGACGACAGGCAACGTCCTGAAGCCGCAGTTCCACCTCATCCACCTCATGGTGACTCTCCTTGGTTCGGTTGAAACAGACCCGCGCGGGGGCTCACCCACGCAAGCAGGCTACCGCTAACAGCAAACGCGATTCAACTCACAAGTCCGCGACATCGCTCGGCCTTGAACCTTACCCTTACCTTTGATCCGTTGGGAACCGAAAGCTCCGCCGGTGCGGCGATCAGCACTTCCTGCCCGACATCGACGATGTAGTCGCGGTGACTGCCGAGATACGCCTGGCCGCGCACGGTGCCTGGGAGCGTGTTCTTGGCCTCGATGCCATCACCCGCCAACAATTCCACGTCGTGTGTCTTGACGCAAAAGCTCATCGTCTCGCCCGGCCCGGCGAAGCTGCCCTGTCCGATCTCGAGACTATGGCCGGCGACTTGCACCGTGCGTCCCGACACGTAAGTCGCCATGATGACATTGCCTCCGCCGATGAAGCGAGCCACGAATGCCGAATTGGGGCGCTCGTAGACGTCTTCGGGCGTTCCGATCTGCTCGATTCGTCCGGCATTCATGACAACGATGCGGTCGGCCATGGTCATCGCCTCGACCTGATCGTGCGTGACATAGATCGACGTGTAGTGGAACTCGTCATGCAGCCGGCGGATTTCGAAGCGCATGTCGCCGCGGAGATTGGTATCGAGATTGGACAGCGGTTCATCCAGCAGCAGAATGTCGGGCTTCGTTACCAGCGCCCGGGCGAGCGCGACCCGCTGCTGCTGACCGCCGGACAGCTCGGAGGGATAGCGCTCGGCCTGCGCGCGGAGTTTCGTCGCGTCGAGCGCGATATCGGCGTGAGATTGCTGCTCCAGTGGCGGCATCGATTTCATTTTCAGGCCGTACGCGACATTCTGGCGGACCGTCATGTGCGGCCACACCGCATAGCTCTGGAAGATCATGCTCATGTTCCGCCGCTCGGGCGGGACAACGGATTGGACCGAGGACACCACCTTGCCACCAACCCGTATCTCGCCTGCGTCCGGTTCCAGGAAGCCCGCGATCATGCGCAAGGTGGTCGTCTTGCCGCAGCCTGATGGACCCAGCAGACAGACGAATTCCCCGTGCGCGACGGACATGGACATGCCGTCGACGGAAACGACTTCCGAGTAGCGCTTGGTAAGATTCTCGAGTTCGAGGTTGGCCATGTCGCCGGCGGAACCTGATGTGAACGGCTATGACGCGGGATTGCGATCGACGTGAACGATACTCGTAAAAGTCTAGCATGTGTGGCCGTGCCACCAGGCGCTCGCGCGGGGAGCCGCTGCGTGGGCATTCGCAATGCGGTAAGATGCGCCACTCCGGAGAATCGCATGCCCCTTACTTTCCTTCGCAATACACTGAACCTGGCCGCCGTGCTATTAATCGTCGGTTGCGCGGCGGCGCCCAGCCCGGTCACGACCACCAGCTGGCGCGATCCCTCCTTCAACGGACCGCCCTTCAAGAAAATCTTCGTCGTCGGCCTGCGTGCGCAGAGTCTCCAGGACCAGCGTGGCTTCGAGGACCTGATGGTATCCACGCTGCAGGGAGCGGGCGTCGTCGCGGTGCCGGGTTGGCGGTACGTGCCCACCGATCGCATCCCGGACCAGGCCACCATGCGCGCTGCGATCGCGCAGTCGGGCGCCGACGCGGCGCTGCTCGTGCGGCTTTCTGGGTTCAAGACCGAGACCACCTACGGTTACTCGCCGGGCGTCGTGGCTCCCGTGGGCTCCGACATGTACGTCGGCTGGTACGAACCGGGGATCGTTTCCGCCAACTATCAGGCTGCGACCATCTACACCACGCTGTTCGACGTCAGGACGGCGAAACCGGTGTGGACGTTCAACCCGGCGACGTACAATCCCGCGACACTGCAGCAGGACGCACCGCGCTATGCCAACGACGTCGCGGGCCTGCTGCGCAGCAGCGGGCTGCTCGCTGGACCGTGATGCCCTACTGCTCGCGCTCGTCCAGGACCGCGCTGACGTAGTTGATCGGCGCGTGGTCGGCCAGATCGCGCAGGCCGACATCACCGATGCGCCAGGCGAACTTGATCAGGTAGTCGAGGCGCGCGTGCTCGCGGTCCGCGGCGATGACCTCGGACGGAGCATTGCCGAGGTCGGAGCCGTTGCGGTCGAGGTAGCGGGGTAATCCGACATGGCGGAACCCTGCCGATTCTGGCGGCAACGAGGTCACCACGTCGCAGCAGCCAACGAATCGCTGGATATCGACACCGTTCAGCAGCGCCGCGAAGGCAGCGTCGCCGACGCGCGAGGATCCGATCGTCACCAGCGTCCGGTCATCGAATCTCGTCGCGCACAGCGTCGCGAGACCTGAGCCCAGGCTGTGACCGGCGATCAGCTTGTGCCGGCCCGCGGTGCGCACGTGCCACTCACGAACGTCGGGCCACAGCTCCTCGAACGAGATCCTGAATCCCGAATGGACCGTCCCGCCTTCCGGCCACGGGCTGCGCGCGATGTCGAGATCGGTCGCGACGTCGGTGATGTCGTTCGGCTGCGTACCCCGGAATGCGATCAGGGCGTTGTTGCCGGAGATCTGCAGTGCGGTAACCACCTGACCGCCATGCTCCTTGCCCGTAAAGAACTCCACGTGGTCGTAACCGACCATGGCCAACGACGATTCGATGATGGCACGGCTCTGGGCGTCCTTCTCGAACTTGAAGTAGGAAAGGCGGGCCGCTTCGACCGCGACCATTTCGTCGGTGTAGGCGCGCGACGCCTTGAACATCGGCGGGAGTTTCTCCGGGAAGAATAGTGCGCTCAGCGACGCCTGGTATTTCATGGCTCACCTCATCCTGAACATGACTTCAAGGTAGCTCCGGCGACACAGTGTATCAATACCATGCGCCCGGTGCCGAAATGGCGCAAGCCGGCGCCGGTCCCTTCACCGCTACCGCAGGGGCCGCCCGGTTGCAGCGATGTCCGATGTAGGACCTGGCGTACAATGCCCTCGTCGATCGTGGACGCGAGGAATGGGGGCTGGGCGTCACGACAACCCGACGTTTGGCGCTCGATTACAACATGCGCTTCGCCATCATAGATGACCATCCATTCGTACTGGATGCGTTGTCCCTCATCATCGCCTCGATGGAGCAAAGGCCCGCGGTCGAAGGCTTCGAGTCGCTGCATCGGTTTGCAGAGGCGGTGCGCGGTGGTGCGTCCTTCGACCTGGTCCTGCTCGATCTCGGCATTCCGGGCTACACGCACCTGGAGTCGCTTCACCGGTTTCGCGAGGTCGCGCCGGTGATGCCCGTCGTCGTGATTTCCGCGTCGGACGATCGTGCGACCATCCTGGAAGCGCTTGACCTCGGCGCCATGGGATTCATTCCGAAAACCTCGCGCCGCGACGTGTTGATGCGTGCATTGGAACTCGTTCTGGCCGGTGGCATCTACATTCCTCCCCAGGTGCTGGAAAAGCCGGCGGAGTTGCCGGCGGGCGGGCATCGCCTGCCGGAACCCGTCATGCGTGAGCCGCAGCCTGCCGTTCCATCGAACCCGACGTCCGCATCGGTGTCGAGCCTGACCGGACGGCAGCGCGATGTGCTGGACCTGCTGGTGAAGGGCATGCCCAACAAGCTGATCTGTCGCGAACTCGGTCTATCGCAGAACACGGTCAAGTCCCACGTCGGCGCGATATTTCGCGCGCTCAACGCGACCAACCGAACGCAAGCGGTCCTTGCTGCGCAGCAGGGCGGCTTTCGCGTCGACTATCGGCGCAGCAACGCCAGCGAGCCGGAATAGCTACGGCGCGTCACCCTTGACCTTGAAGGTCACGAGCGTACGCAGCTTGGCGGGCATGACCGGCTTGAGCAGGTAGTGGAAGCTTTTTTCCTCGGCCATCGATACGAGCTGAGGATCCGCACTGCCGGTAATGAGAATGGAGGGGATGTCGGCGCCGAATCGGCGGCGAAAGGCGTCGATGGCGTCGAGTCCGTTTGCGCCGCCCGGGAGGCGGTAGTCTGCGATGATCAGGTCCGGGGCGCGGGACATGGCAAGCGCTGCCGCCTCGGCTTCGCCCGCCGTCGTATAGACGCTCACTTCCATGCCCCACCCGGTAAGCAATGCCCGCATTCCGGTCTGAATCTCGATATCGTCATCGACGACGACCACGGTCTTGCCCTCGAGCACGCTCGGTTTGGCCACCGCTTCGACTTCGCGCCGGGGCGCGCTCGCAGGTTCCCGCCCCCGGGGCACCTGGAAGCGGAACACCGACCCGCGACCCATGCGTGACGAAACGCTGAGTTCGTGTCCGAGCAAATCGCACAGCCGCCGGACGATCGACAGTCCGAGCCCCAGGCCCTTGCGCCGGTCGCGCGCGGGGTTTTCGAGTTGAACGAATTCCTCGAAGATGCGCTCCTGCTGGTCCGCCGGTATGCCGGGGCCGGTGTCCCACACCTCGAGCCACGGCTGCCCATGACGCGTCCGGCATGAAACCATGACGCCGCCGTTGCCGGTATAGCGAATCGCATTCGAAATCAGGTTTCGCAGGATGCGTTCGATCAGCACGGGGTCGCTGTAGAGGAACCGGGTCCGCGCGCGAAAGCGAAGGCTCAGGCCTTTTTCCGCAGCTTCCGCCTCGAAATCCAGGCGCAGTTTTTCGAACAGCTGGCGGCTGGAGAAGTGGATGGGGCTCGGCGTAATCTTGCCCGAGTCCAGTCTCGACATGTCCAGCAGCTCGTTGAACAGCCCTTCCAGTGCCTCCATCGACGCGCTGATGGTATTGATCAGTGCGATGACGTCGGGCTCCTTCACTTTTTCGGCCAAGGAGCCGGCGAGCAGGCCCATGGCATGCAGCGGCTGCCGCAGGTCATGGTTGGCGGCAGCGAAGAACTGGGTCCTGGCGCGATTGGCCGCTTCTGCCTGTGCTGTTGCCGATTCGGCAGCTTTTCGCGCGCGATCCAGTTCCTCGTTCTGCGCGGCAAGCTGCTGGGTCATGGCCTCGTTCTCGAAGCGATGGCGCAGGGAATTCATCAGGATCCGGTTGTAGTTCCGGCCGAAGGACAGCAGCGCCACCGACGAGACGAAGGCGATCAGGGCCAGGGTCAGGCTGTCCGCCGTCCACGCCAGCAGATTGCGCACGAAAAGCGGAATGACCGCGGGCAGCATGAACGCATAGAAGGATGGCAGGTGCGCGCCGATGAGCAACAGGCCGGCGGACGTGACGCTGACCACCAGCGCCATCAGGAAAGCCTGGTGCACCGGCGAGTCGGGAACGAACATCAGGAACGACGCCGCGCCCCAGAGGATGCCGGAAATCCCGGCGCCGATCGCCCAGAGCGTGGCCCAATTCGCGACCGTGCGCTTGTCGGGAACACGGCTGTTGAAGCGATGGCGCAGATACAGCCGCCATCCCTGGTTGAGCACCATGCACGCCGCCCATCCGAGCAGCACGTGCGCCGGGATCACCGGCCAAAAGACGAGAACGACCACCGCCACCGAGAGCAGCACGCCCCATGTGGAAACCAGCAATCCGCCATACAGCAGGCGCACCTGCTCCGCCTGGATCAATTCCCGCAGCGTACCGGCGGTACGCGGTGCCTTCACGGTTTCCGGCGCGGCGTTCATCGGGTAGGCATTGCCACCGGTTGCCGTGTGTGAGATTCGCGCCCCGCGCCCGCCGGCGCCGGCAACGCCACCCTCGAGCCGCGCCACATGGGCAGGATCTCGCCGCGCGCATCGCTCACTCGCCATGGGTCCATGATCGCGGCGCGATGCGACTCCGATTCGAAGTCGTCGTCGGTGAGCGGCACGCGACCAGACTCGGGGTACGGGGCCTCGCTGCCGGTGATGTAGGTCCGGTTCGCAGGCAGCGGCTGCCAATCGAACAGCGATTCGTACATCGTGGCCAACGACGTGAAGGCGAATCCTCCGCGAAGCAGCGCCGGGACGTCGTGCTGGACTTTTCTGCACGCCCGGCCCGGGGAATAGACCTGGCGATGAAGGCGCTTGTAGGCATCGACGAATTCCGGGGCGCTCGCGTGCCGCGGTTCGGTGACCAGCGTGTAGCCGTTGAAATCCTGGAGCAGCGCATTGGGGAGCATGCTCGTGCTCTCGCCGCGCAGAACGTCGAAGAAGTGCGGTGTGCCTGGAAACGGTGTCTCGAACGAGACATAGGTCGGAATGATCAGTCCGCACTCCGTAAGCCGCCGCGGGATTGTCTCGAGGTACGGGAGCGTGTCGTTGCTGGGGCTCAGCATGAGGCCGGCGGCAAGCATGATGCCATGCCTGTGACAGCGGTCGATGGCCTCGCGGATCTTGTGCACGACGTTCTGATGCTTGGCCATCACCGCCAGCGTTTCGACGTTGAAACTCTCGAGCCCCACGAAGAGGTACCGGCAACCGCTGCGCCCCATCGTCGCGACCAGTTCTTCCTGGCAGACCACGTTGAAAGTCACGCAGGTCGCCCAGCTCACGCCGAAAGGTTCGATCGCGGCACAAAACGCGCGGAGGTACGGCAGGCTTCCGCCGAGATTGTTGTCGTAGAACGCCATGAAGCGTCGCCGCAGCGGCGACCAGCTCCGCCTGACGACCGTTGCCGACGCCTGAATGTCGCGCCGCACGTCGTCGAGGTCACGCGTGAGGAAGCGGGTGCCGACGGCGGTAAGGGTGCAGAAGCGGCATGCAAACGGGCACCCGCGTGTGATCTCCATACTCCGCGGCGCGACCTGCTGGTCGGCGACGAGGTCGAAGCGCGGCGTCGGTGGCGCATGGCGCTGCGTTTCCGGAGCGCGGTAGCGGGGTTGCAGCCGGTTGTGCGCAAAGTCGTCGTACACCTGGGGGACCGTCGCCTCCGGATCGCCGATCACTACCGCGTCGAAGAACGGTTGGCACAACTGCGGGTAGAGCGTGGCGATCGGTCCGCCCAGAACGGTCTTGGCGCCGCGGCGGCGCCAGTAGTGCGATATTTGCCGCGCGCGATCGAGATCGGAGTGCAGGCACGACATGAACAACAGATCGTAGTCCCGGCTCCAGTCAGGGTCCGTCCATGTGTCATTGATGACCTCGCAGTCCACGCCGGGAGGCAACAACGCGGCGATGAGTGCACCGACTTGCGGTTGCAGGAAGCCGCGATGATGGCGTCCGCGCCGGTGGTAGTCGGTGAAGACGGTAATGATGCCGACTCTCATGACTCGCCTCAGCCGTTGCGCAGGAAATACTGCACGCTGGATTTCGTTTCGGCTTCAAGGGCGAAGCCGACGTGGCGGACGGCGCAGGCGCGATGGCCCTCCGGCTCGGTCAGGGCGGTCGGCGACCAGACGCGCTGATCGGGTCACGATGGCAGCGGTGATCAAGTTCAGGTCGGGCGTGTCGTACGGATCGGTGCCGCACCAGTAGCGTTGCATGCCGACCAACGCCTTGTCCTCGTCGGGATCGCGTTCACACAGCGCCGAGAGCAGATACAGCAGCGATTTGTCGTACACGCCATCGACTTCCCAGTAGTCACCTTCGGTGTAGTCGTCCAGCGCGAAGCAACGACAGGAGCGCGCCCGGCGCCCGAATACGGCGCTGTCGATCGTCTCGGCGAAGGCTTCGCCGGAGACTGCGGCCGCGATGAACACGACATCCGCCTGGATCTCCGGTGCGCAGGCGGTCGTCGATCTCGTTGAGCATGCGGTTGATGTACACCGTGCCGCCGCTATGGCCGATCAGCGTCAGGCGGGTATCGTTGTTCCATGCCGCGCTCAGCTCGTCGAGGAAGGCCGTGCCGCCGTACCACGTGCCGTCTGCGCGAAATGCGGCATCGATATCGTCTTTCATGCTGTACCAGATGCCGGCGAGGATGACGTCCAGGTCGATCGCAACGGCCACTTCCTCGATCAGCGTCGTGTACACGCCATGATCGTGACCCGAATTCAGGCGCGCCCATACCCGGAACAGGATGCCGGACCCGAGCGCCGGCGTGAAGCGCTTGCTCTTGTTGAGCCAGCGACCGAGATCCAGCAGGGTCTTATCGTCGTACAGCTCGTCCTCGAGCCTCCGTATGTCCGAACTCATTTGCGCCACCGGCGGCAGCGTCGTCCCATCCGGACGCTGTGCCCAGATCATGTCGACGGCGCGGCCAAGCTGTGCGAGTTCCTTAAGCGGCGGCGGCACGTCCGCGTGTGGCCGCCGGACGATCTCGGCGAGCCTTTCGCGCTGCGCCGAGTCGAGCCATCGCGCTTCGAGCATTTGCCTGCTGACGAACATGAGGTGCTGTTCGACCACGCGACGAATCGCCAGGTCGTCTGCGAAGGGAGAAAACAGCCGTTGCAGCGCGGTCCACAGATCCGAGTTCCAGATGAAGAAAAACGGGTAAGTGCCGGCATCGCGGTATGCGTCGATGAGCTTGCCTGCGGTGGTCATTGCATCGGCGCGATCGACGAGTCCGCCGTGAAAGAACACGGCGAGGTGATTCGTTCCTGATGCCACGAACGCCTTGAAGGCGTCGCTGAGGTTGGCGCGATTCGTCTGGTCGAATTTGCCGTGAACCAGGTCGATGTAATCGTTCTTGGTAAGCGCCGACGAGCCTGCAGCCATGGCTTTCCCCCCCAGGAACCGAAGTGCACACGTCGCTTTTGCTTTGATTGCCTGCTGACCGGGCCAGCAAGCCCTACTTTGCAGCATCGTCCTGCCGCGCGCAACTCAGCGCCGCCGGCGCGCGCTTTCGCCCAGCCCGCGAGCAGTGCGAATAACAGCGCGGCAAGGATCGTGGCCATCGGCGTGCCGACTGACGATAGCGTGACCGAAGCGGCGAGCAGTGCTTGCGGAACGCGCATGACACGATCCTCGGCGTCATGATGGCGCCACAGGACCGTGATGGGGGCGATGGCATGGGCTGCGTGTGCGATAGTGGTGTTCATGGTGCCTTCCGCGAAAATGTTCGGCGTCGTCTGCTACGCGACTACTGTTCACCGGCCTCCGTTGCATATGGCCCGTTGGCGGGCGCCGTTCACACGGCCGACGACCGTAACCGACTCGAATTCGATGACCGTGTGCGCGCCCGGCGCGGCGATCCAGTTCGAGTTCAGATTGCCGATGGCTTGCTGCACGGCCGGGTCGAGGCTGGACATCGCCCAGGCGGCGAAGGCGCCGAACACGCACGCGGTGACGACCGATGCGAACAGGAATGCGATTGCTTTGAGGATTTTCTGTGACTTGCTCATTTGCGGCCTCTTTCGATGACTCATCGACATGCGGCAGATTGCACCGCGATGGGTGGGTCGGGGATCGGTTCCTGCTTCGAATCGAACCGTTTCCTTGAACCACGATTGCAGAGTAAAGAAGTCGCAACGACAAAGCGTCACCCGTATCGCCCACCTTGAGGGGTGTACTCCATGCGGCCTAGGGCAAAAGCCTCACCCGGACGGTATCGCCCAAAAGGGTGAGAAAGCGTGGGGTGAGAGGACGTGGTCGGGCCACAACAGCGGCCAGCATTCGTCTTGCGCGGCACGAATGCGCCCCAAGGTATGCATTCACGCGCCCGCGTCGATCGCAACACTTTCAGGAATCGCCCCTCGATGGTGCAATGGTCCGTATTGATCGCGCTGCTGCACGGCTATGTCGCGTGGCGGCTGTTGCCCGATCTGCCCCTCGGAGCCCCGGCCATCGCCATGCTGGGCCTTTGGCTGGTCGCGTCGGCAGTGTTGATGCCGCTGGGCTTCGCGGCACGGCGAATTCGTCGACAGCCGCTGGGGGATATGGTCGCGTGGGCGGGCCTGCTGATGATGGGTGCGTTTTCGTCGCTGTTCGTGCTGACCGTCGTGCGCGATTTGACGATGCTCGTGCTCGCCGGGGCCAGCGGCTGGTTGGTTGCTCCGTCCTCGCTGAGTGCGTTTCGCGGTTACAGCGCAGCTGCCGTACCGGCGTTGGCGGCGCTCGCCTCGCTCGTCGGATTCATCAATGCGCGCAGGCGTGCCGGCGTGCGGCGCATCGACGTACCGATTGCGGATCTCCCGTTCGCGTTGCACGGATTCACGATCGCCCAGATCAGCGACATCCACGTCGGCCCGACGATCAAGCGCAACTACCTCGAGGCGATCGTCGAGGCGGTGAACGAACTCGGCGCGGACCTGATCGCCGTGACCGGTGACCTGGTCGATGGCAGCGTTGCCCAGCTGGCCCGGCACACGCAACCGTTATCGCGCCTCTCGGCGAGGCACGGCAGCTATTTCGTCACCGGCAACCACGAATACTATTCCGGCGTCGAGGCGTGGGTGACCGAGATTCGGCGCCTCGGGCTGCGGGTACTCATGAACGAACATGTGGTGCTGCAACACGATGGCGTCGCGATCGTCGTGGGAGGCGTCACCGATCATGATGCGCATCACTATGATCCGGCGCAACGCAGCGATCCCGCAGCGGCGATGGTCGGCGCGCCGCACGATGCGGCGTTCAGGCTGCTGCTCGCGCATCAACCCCGATCCGCCTTTGCGGCCGCGCCGGTGGGCTTCGATCTGCAACTTTCCGGACATACGCATGGTGGCCAGTTCCTTCCCTGGACCTTGCTCGTGCGCCTGCAGCAACCCATCACTGCCGGACTGCATCGCTTCCAGTCGCTCTGGGTCTACGTCAGTCGCGGCACCGGCTACTGGGGACCGCCGCTGCGGCTCGGCGCGCCGTCGGAAATCACGCATCTTCGGCTGGTCGCTGGCTAGATAATTCTGTCACTCGTTCTCCACGGTATCGGCGGCGAGCCGGTCGCTCTGGCGCTCATGTCACAATGGCCGCCACGGAGGGAGGAACACATGGCCGCCAAGGCGACGGACAGCGCTGCGGAATTCGTGGCGACAGGGTCCGGCAGCGACTTGTGCGTCGTCGACGCGCACCAGCATTTCTGGGATCCCGGAACGCACTACTACCCTTGGCTCAACGACGAGCCGCCGATTCCGTTTCGCTACGGCGACTATCGTGCCATCCGTCGACGCTACTTGCCGCCAGACTACCTGGAGGACAGTGCCGCCTTCCAAGTCGTGAAGACAGTGTATGTCGAAGCGGAATGGAATCCCGCCGATCCCCTGGGCGAGATGCGCTACATCGGGGAGCTGCGCCGGGAATACGGGCTGCCGAGCGTTGCCGTGGCGCAGGCGTGGCTCGACCATTCCGACGCGCCGCACATCCTGGCGCAGCAGTCGGCGTTTCCCTTCGTGCGCAGCGTGCGCCACAAGCCGCGCGCCAATGGATCCCCCAACGACGCCGCGCCCGGCGGCATGACCGACTCGAAATGGCGCGCCGGGTTTGCGGAGCTGGCGCGCAACGGTCTGCGCTTCGACTTGCAGACACCCTGGTGGCATCTCGGCGAGGGCGCTGAGCTCGCCGCCGCATACCCGGACACACAGATCATCCTGAATCACACCGGATTGCCATCCGACCGCAGCGTCGCGGGACTCGCCGGCTGGAAGCGCGCGATGGCGACGCTTGGCCACGTGTCCCAACGTCGCCGTGAAGATATCCGGCCTCGGCCAGCCGGGAGCGGCGTGGACAGTGGCGGCAAACAGCGATATCGTGCGCACGGTGATCGACCTCTTCGGCGCAACGCGCTGCATGTTCGCGAGCAATTTCCCGGTCGACAGCCTGTGCGCGACCTTCGGCACCATCTTCGGCGGATTTCGTGCCATCGTCAGCGACCTCGCGGCGGCCGAACAACACGCGCTGTTCCACGACAACGCGATCCGTATTTACGCAATGGAGTGAACATGCCGCAGCCCCGCATCGGCTACGTCGGCGTCGGCCTGATGGGCCTGCCGATGGTCAGGCGACTCGTATCGCTGGGCTATCCGGTCACAGCGTATGACATTCTGGAGGAGAGGACACAGGCCGCGCATGCAGCGGGTGCGCGGACCGCGGACTCGCCGGCGGATGCGGCGCGCGAAGCCGACTTCGTGTTCCTCAACCTGCCGACCACCGACGCGGTCGATGCCGCGGTGTTCGGCGATCGCGGCGTGGCGCGTGCGGTGCGGCCGCCGCAGCTCGTCGTCGACTTCTCGACCGTCAAGGTGGACAGCGGCAAGGCGTTCGCAGCGAAGCTGCGCGCGCATACCGGCTGCGGCTGGGTGGACGCGCCGGTGTCGGGTGGACCGCCGGCGTCGGGCGCCGGTACCTTGACGGTGATGGCCGGCGGCGACAGCGACGAGATTGCAAGGGTCGGGCCGGTGATGGCGGATATCTCGGCGCGCTTCACCCACATGGGCCCGGTCGGCAGCGGCCTTTCCGCCAAGATGATCAACCAGCTGATCGTCGGTTGCGGCCACGCGGTGATGGCCGAAGCACTGGCCATGGCGGAGGCGGCCGGCATCGATGCCGGGCGCATCCCCGAATGCCTTGCCGGCGGGCACGCCGACGGCACGCTGCTGCAGAAAGCTCTATCCGCGCATGGTCCAGCGCGACTTCGCGCCGCAGGGCTATGCGCGACAGTTGCTGAAGGACCTCGAGATGGTCAACGCATTCGCCGGCGGGTTGACACGCGCCGGTGCCGATGTCGGGCACGGCACTGACCCTGTACCGAACGCTGATCCAGCAAGGCCATGCCGAGCTCGATACGTCGGCGGTATTCAAACTCTACGAGCGCAAGCTATCGGCGTAGTCTCATCACAAGACGGGCTAGCGCCCATTCACCCAAGGAGGAAGCGTAATGACAACCAGGTTCCGTATTGCGGTGCAGGCGGCGTTGCTTGCCGCTGCTGCACTGCTCGCATGCGCCACGGCCAATGCGCAGATCAAGCTCCGCTATGCGCACGTCGGTGTCGCCAACGCGCCGCAGACGCTGTATGCGGACGAAGTGGCGCGACTGATCAAGGAGCGCACCAACGGCCGCGTCGAAATCCAGGTGTTTCCGAATTCGCAGCTGGGCGGCGTGGGCGAACTGGTCGACGGCGTCAAGTCGGGCGCGATTTCGATGGGCCACCACGACTTCGCGTCGCTGGGCAAGATCCTGTCCTCGACCGCCGTGTTCAATACGCCCTTCGTGTACCGCGATCCCGCGCACAGCCTTCGCGCCACCGACGCGCGCTTGTCGCCCGCGCTGCGCGAGATCAATGCGCAGCTGGTCGAGAAGGGCAACATGCGCATCATCGGCAGCTTCTTCCAGGGCACGCGCGAACTGACGTCGAAGGAAAAGGTGCTGTCGACCAAGGACATGCAGGGCAAGAAGTATCGCGGCGTGCCGGTCAAGCTGTGGTCGTCGATGCTGACCGGGATGGGCGCGGTTGCCACGCCGGTCGAGGTGTCCGAACTCGCCACCGCGCTCGCCACGGGACTGGTCGTCGGGCAGGAAAATCCGCTTGCCCAACATCTACAACCTGAAGCTGTACGAGGTGCAGAAGTACGTGATGATGACCAACCACATGCAGTCGGTGCTGGCGGTCTTCATCAACGAGAAGGTTTGGCAAAGCATCCCGCCGGCCGACCGCAAGATCATCGAGGACACGCTCGCCGATGTCGGCAGGAAGACGCTCGACTGGGATCGCGAGACCGCGGCCAAGTATCGCGCCGACCTCGAGGCCAAGGGCATGATCTTCATCGAGGAGAAGGACGGCCTGGACATCGTGGGCTTTCGCAACGCGGTGCTGGGACAGGTGAACAAGGACTTCCCGGAATGGACCGCGTACATCGAGCAGATCCGCGCGGTGCAATGATCGCCGCATGCTGAAGTTGCTTTCTGCGGTGCGCAGAGCCGTGCGCTGGGTCAGCCTGGTCCTGCTCGCCGCGCTCGTGATCACGCCGCTCGCGCAGATCGCGATGCGCGGCATCTTCAACGTGCCGATGTCCGGCGCCGAGGAACTGGCGCGCTATTTCCTGATCGCGCTCACATTCATTGCAGCGTCGTACGTGACGGAGCAGGGTGGGCAAATCCGCATGGAGGAGTTCCAGGGCATCCTCCCGCCCAGGCCACGCTGGTATCTGCAGCTCGGCATCGAACTCGCCGGCGTCGTGATGTTCGGCGTGATGTTCGTCGCCGGCGTGGTCACCACGGCCAACAACCTCGCCAACCAGACGGCTACGCTGGAGATGCCGTTCTGGCTGTTCATGGCGCCGCTCGTCGTCGGATCGTTGCTGCTCGCAATCGAAACGCTGGCGATGTTCGTCCACACGTTGCGGCGCCGGCGTCCGGAAGACAAGCAGACGGTGCTCACGTGAAAGGAGCGCCGTGGACGGCTTCATCGTAGTTTTCGCTTTCCTCGTATTGTTCGTGCTGGGTTTTCCGGTCGTGCTTGCGATCGGGATTCCGTGCATCGTCTACATGTTCGCGAAGGGTCTGCCGATCGACCTCGTCGCGCAGCGCACGCTGTACGCGCTCGACTCGTTTCCGCTGGTGGCCGTGCCGGTGTTCCTGTTCGTCGGCAGCCTCATGAACAGTGCCGGCATTTCGCGCTACATCTACAAATTCGCCGACACCGCGACCGGGCGGCTGCACGGCGGGCTCGCGCAAGTGAATATTTTCGGCAGCCTGATTTTCGCGGGCATGTCCGGCTCCGCACTCGCCGACATCGGCGGCCTCGGTCGGATCGAGATCGACGCGATGCGCGGCAAGGGCTTCACCGCGCCCTTCGCGGCCGCCGTAACCAGTTCTTCGGCGATCGTCGGACCGATCTTCCCGCCGTCGATTCCGTTGATCATCTACGGCACCGTGACCGGCGTGTCGGTCATCCAGCTGCTGCTCGGCGGCATCCTGCCGGGCCTGCTGTGCGTGGTGATGCTGATGCTGATGACCGCGTGGCTGGCGGTCCGGCGCAACTATCCGCGCGCGGAGCGCTGGCCGAAGGCGCGCGAGCTGTGGCGCGACTTCAAGCCGGCATTTCCGGCGATCGTGGCGCCGGTGATCCTGATCGCCGGCATGCTCGCCGGCTTTTTCACGCCGACCGAGATCGCATCGGTGACCGTACTTTATGCGATGCTGATCAGCAGCCTGTTCTACCGCGAGCTGACCTGGAAGGGCATTCTCGACGCCTCCTACGAGACCATTCGCGCATCGGCCGGCATCCTGTTGATCGTCGCCGTCGCGGCGCTGTTCGGCTGGATACTTTCCGTCGAGTCGGTGCCGCAGAAGCTCACCGGGTTGATGCTGTCGATCTCCACCAATCCGTACGTGCTGCTGTTGATCGTCAACGTGCTGCTGATCGTCGTCGGCATGTTCCTCGACAGCACGACGGCGATTCTCGTCATCGCGCCGATCATCGCCAAGCCGCTGGTCGCCGCCGGCGTGGACCCGGTCCACCTCGGGATGGTCGTCGTGTTCAACCTGATGATCGGCTTGCTGACGCCGCCGATGGGGCTCGCGCTGTTCCTGGTCGCCGACATCGCGAAGGTGACGATGAAGGACGTGCTGCGGGAAATGCTGCCCTATTACCTGCCGCTCGGCATCACGCTGCTGCTGATCACGTACATCCCCGGCCTCACGACCTGGATTCCGCGGCTGGCGGTCGGGACCCTGACCGGTCATTCCACCTTGATGTTCGCGTTCTTGGCGACACGGATCCACTTTGGCACTTCGGAGCGGATGAGCGCCGAAAACTCGGCAGCCGTCGAGGGCGCGGCATCGAGTCCCTGCGCGGCGAACTTGTCGCGCACGTCCTGCTGCGCGATCGTTTTCGCCAGCGCGTCCGACAGCTTCGCAATGATTTCGGGCGGCGTGCCCGCCGGTACCGCGACGCCCTGCCAGCCGCTCGCGTCGATGGCGACACCCGCTTCCTCGAAGGTCGGCACGTCGGGCAGTGCGGCCAGGCGTGCCTTCCCGGTCACGGCGATCGCCTTCAGCTTTCCCGCCTTCACATGAGCCATCGTTACCGGCGGGGCATCGATCAGCAATTGGATCTGGCCGCCGAGCAGGTCGGTCACCGCCGGCCCGCTGCCCTTGTATGGCACCACCAGCAGGTCGATGCCCGCCTGCGACTTCAGCAGCTCGGTCGCGAAGTGCAGAAGCGAACCGCTGCCGGCGACGCCGGCCGCAACCTTGCCTGGATTCGCCTTGGCGTAGGCGATGAACTCCCGCAATGAGTTGGCCGGGACCGAAGGGTGCAGTACCGCGAGCACAGCATTAGTGGAGGTCAAACCGACGGCGGCGAAATCCTTGATCGGGTCGTAGGGCAGGTCCGGATACACCGCAGGGTAGATGCCGAGCGTCCCGGTGTTGCCGAGGAAGATGGTGTAGCCGTCGGCGGGTTGTTTCGCGGCATACTCCGCGCCGATGATGCCGCCCGCGCCTCCTCTGTTGTCGATGACCACCTGCTGGCCGAGCGCCTCCGAAAGTTTCGGTTGGATGGTCCGGGCGATGAAGTCGAGGTTTCCCCCCGGCGGGAAGGGGACGATGAACTTGATCGGCCGATTGGGATACGGCTGCGCCTGCGCGCTCACGCACACGAGAGCGGCAAGGATCAGCAGCAGTCTTTTCATCGCTTGAACTCCATTCATTGGCAACTGCCGGGGCTACGCATCGCGATCAACGCTTGCCGTCGAGCGAAACTGTAGCATGGGCGGCGACCGAGGCGACTCGCGGCCACACGGCGCAGTGGCCTGCAGCAACGGAATGCGTGACCCTTCCGGTCTCGATCGGCGATACTTGGCGGCGCAGAATTTCACACCTGCAAGGCCGCCGATGGCACGACCTGCCCATGTTTCCCTGTCCGACCTGCGCGGCTTCCAGCGCCTGGCGAACGATGCCACGGTGGGACTGGCGGACCTGGTCGAGGCCCTGCATCACACGATCCTCCGTACCCCGGGCATCCTCGGGCAACCCCCGGCGGGACGCACACGCGGCATCACCGGACTGGTCTACAAATCGGTTCGCGGCGTCACACGCCTGGTCGGGGGTGGTGTCGACGCGCTGCTCGGGATGCTCGCTCCGCTGATCGCAGACAGACCGTCGACGGCTGAGCGCGAAGCCGTTGTCGCGGCGCTCAATGGCGTACTCGGCGATTATCTGGTCGCCACCGCCAATCCCCTGGCGATCGCCATGCACCTGCGCGCAAACGGGACGCCGCTCGCGCTGACGCGGGACGCGCTGCAAGCCGCGTTTCCGCAGCGCAATCGCAAGGTGGCCGTGCTCGTGCACGGACTTTGCATGAATGATTTGCAGTGGACGCGCGAGGACCACGATCACGGCGCGGCCCTCGCGCGCGATCTCGGCTACGCGCCGGTCTACCTGCACTACAACACGGGCCTGCACGTGTCCGCCAATGGTCGGGAATTCAGCGCGTTGATGGACACGCTGGTTCGTGCCTGGCCGAACCCGATCGAGAAGCTGAGCATCATCGGCCACAGCATGGGCGGCCTGGTCGCTCGCAGCGCGTGTCATGACGCGCTGCACGTCGGCCGCGACTGGGTGGCACGGCTGGACCACCTGGTGTTTCTGGGGACACCCCACTTCGGCGCGCCGCTCGCGCGCGCCGGGACCTGGGCCGATTTCGTGATTGGCATCAGCCCGTATACGGCACCGTTCACGCGCCTGGGCAAGGTTCGCAGCGCGGGCATCAAGGACCTGCAGCACGGGTATCTGCGCGACGAAGATTGGCAATCGCCTCGTCGTCCGCAACTGCTCGCCACGCGACCGCGCGGTGCCGCTTCCTCGCGGTGTCGCCAGCTATGCGATCGCTGCGAGCAAGCAGGAACGCCCGCAGGCGGTGGGAACCAGGCTTCGCGGCGACGGGCTGGTGCCCGTCAACAGCGCGCTAGGCCTGCACGCCGATGCAGCGCTGAGCCTCACGTTGCCCGCAAGCCATCGCTGGGTGGGGTTCGCGATGGGCCATCTCGACCTGCTCAGTCGACCTGAAGTCTACGCACGGATCAGCGATTGGCTGACGGCTTCTCGTCGACCCGGTCGAAGGACGACGGAGTGAACGCATGAAGGGGTGCCTCATCAGTCGCTGGGCGTGACTTCGCTCTCGTGCCAGCGCGAAAGCACGAGACGCGAGATCCAGACCGTCAGGCCGAACAGCATCACGCCGCTCAGGGTGATCAGCAGCAACGCTGCGAACAATCGCGGGATATTGAGCTGGATGCCGGCGAGCAGGATCTGATACGCAAGTCCCGCACCCTGGCCGCCCGTACCGGCGACGAATTCCGCCACGACCGCGCCGATAAGCGACAGGCCGCTGGCGATGCGCAGTCCGCCGAAAAAATACGGCAGCGCGCCGGGGACGCGCAGCCGCATCAGGATTTGCCAGCGCGTAGCGCGGTACATCCGGAACATGTTGAGCAGCCCGGGGTCCGCGCTGCGCAGGCCCAGTGTCGTGTTGGCGATGATCGGGAAGATCGCGACGACGACGGCGCAGAGTACGAGCGCGGTGCGGGTATCCTTGACCCAGATGATGATCAGCGGCGCGATCGCGACGATCGGCGTCACCTGCAGCAGGACCGCGTACGGAAACAGGCTCATCTCGATCCAGCGGCTGCGCACGAACAGCAACGCCACGAGTGCACCGAGCACGATCGAAATGCCCAATGCGGTGAGCGCGACGCCGAGGGTGACGATAAGCGAATCGAAGAGCAGCACGCGATCGCCGACCAGCGTGCGCAGCACCAGCAGCGGCGATGGGACCAGATAGGCAGGTACATCGTACGCAACGACCAGCGCCTGCCAGATGCCGAGCACGACCAACGCGACGAGGGTCGGCGCGGCGAAACGCGATAGTCGCGACATCCCGTTGTCGGTTTCGCGGGTCACGCCGCAACTTCCCTAGCGGCGTCCGCGACCTGCTGCGAAAGCTGGTGGCAATGCCTCGAGAACGCGGGGTCGAGTCGGAACGCGTCGGTGCGCGGATAGGGTTCGTCGATCGGCACGGCAGCAACGATGCGCCCCGGCCTGGCGGCCATGACGACCACGCGCGTCGACAGGAACACGGCTTCGACGATGCTGTGCGTGACGAACACGACGGTAAGTTTGCGCGCGGCCCAAAGCGACAGCAACTCGACGTCGAGCCGTTGCCGCGTGAATTCGTCCAGCGCGCCGAAGGGCTCGTCCATCAACAGCAGGTCCGGCGACGTGACGAGCGCGCGCGCGATCGATGCGCGCATCTGCATGCCGCCCGACAGTTCGCGCGGCAATTGTGCCGCTGCATCGGACAGTCCGACCAGACCGAGTGACGCCGCAACGTCGCGGTCGGCGTCGGCGCGCGGCATCCCCGCTAGGTCCAGCGGCAGCCGCACGTTGGTGTCGATGCGTGCCCACGGCATGAGTGTCGGCGCCTGGAACACCATCGCCAGCCGGCGGCCGGGTCTCCCGGTCGCGTCGAAGCCATCGCCCCACCAGCGCAAGGTGCCGGCGGAGGGCTCGATCAGGCCGGCCATCAGATTGAGCAGGGTCGTCTTGCCGCAGCCCGATGGCCCGAGCAAGGTCAGGAATTCGCCGCGCCGCACGGCGAGGTCGACCGGCGCGAGCGCCTGCCGTCCCGCGGGATAGGTCTTGTTTACACCGGCGATTTCGACGACCGGTACTTCGTCTGCAGCGGCTGCAGTCAGGGCAGGACCTTCACGTCGCGCAGCACCGACAGCGTATAGGCTTTCGCATAGTCGGTGCCCGCTTTGGTCAATCCGGCCGAGCGCAGGAAGTCGATGGTCTGGGTCCAGCGCGCGTCGGTCATCGTCAGCAGTCCGCGCGTGGCGGCGTCGCCTCCGGTGACGATCGCGTATTCCTTCATCTTGCGATGGCTGTAGGCGAGCAGCGCATCGCTCATCTCCGGATTGTCGCGCTTGATCAGCGCATTGCCCGGAGCGGGATCGGCGAGGTAGCTCTTCCAGCCTTCGGCCGAGGCGCGCACGAAGCGGGCGAGCGCATCGCTGCGTTTGGCCAGGGTGTCGCGCGTTATCACCAGGGCCTCCGAATACGGCGGGTAGCCCGCATCCGCGAGCAGGAACACGACCGGAACGATGCCTCCTTTTTCGATCGAGAAGGGTTCCGAGGTCGCGAAACCTTGCTGCGACAACGCCGGGTCGACGAGAAACGGCTGCACGCTGAATGCATAGGGCCGCTTCTGGTCGTCGGTAAATCCGTAGCGCTGCTTGAGCCAGGGCCAGAACGTCGTGTTGCTTGCCGCGCCGATGGCGATGGGCTTGCCTTTGAGGTCTTGCAGCTTTGCCACGCCGGGGTGCGCGATGATGGCGGTGGGATTCTTCTGGAACGTCGCCGCGATCGCCGTGACCGGAACATTCTGCTCGATCGCGGAGACCACCTGGAGTGCGTCGCCCATGACGACGTCGAGTTGCCCCGCGGCGAGGAGCTGCAGGCCGTTGACCTGTGGTCCGCCCATCTTGATCGTCACGTCCAGCCCGTGCTTCTTGTAGATGCCTTCCGCGACCGCCTGGTAGAAGCCTCCGTGTTCGGCCTGCGCGAGCCAATCGGTGGCGAAGATCAGCCGCTCAGGCGCCTGCGCAGTACCGACGGACGGAAGAACCAGCGCAGTGGAAAGCATGAAACCCAGGGCAACGCGGACCATGAAGCGACTCCTGCAAACGACATGGCGCGGCACGACGCCGCCAAGGTCGTGATTATGCTCTCCAAGGCGGTCTGCATTGACCGGGGCCGTCGACAGGCAAGCCGAGCTCGGCCAGGACCTCTCATCGGCGAATGCGGTAGAGTTCGCCAGATTGCGGACATCGCGGCGGGGCCTAGATGGCTGAACGTTCCGAGCGGTTCGATGCGGGGTCGGTTCGAGACGAGTGGGACATCGCTGCGGATGCCTATGCCGAAGGGCAAGCCACGGGTCGTGACTACTACCGTCTCGAATTCTTTGGTCCGGCGCAGGTTGCGCTTTGCGGTGAAGTGCATGGCCTAAGGCTGCTCGATGTCGGTTGCGGGACCGGCTACTTCGCGCGAGAGATGGCGCGTCGGGGCGCGGTCGTGACCGCTCTCGACCTGTCGCCAGGCATGGTCGCCCATGCGAGGAAGTCGGAAGCCACTGCTCCGCTGGGCATTCGCTACCTGAACGGCGATGCGGCCAGATTGTGCGAGTACGTCGAGGCCGAGTCCTTCGACATGGCGACATCGTGTCTGGCACTGCAGGACATGCCGGACATTCCAAAGGTACTTCGGTCGATCCGTGACGTGCTGGCACCGGGCGGCAGACTTGTAGCTTCGATCGCGCACCCCTGCAGCGACACTCCGTTTCGAGCGTGGGCCAAGGACCAGTCGGGAGCGAAGCAATGGCTCTGTATCGACCGATATTTCGACCGTGGGCCCGTGAAGTACGCTTGGAAGGATTGGTTGTACGAGTTCGCGACCTCGGCGTACCACGCCACGCTTGAAGACTGGTTCGGATGGATGCTGGATGCCGGCTTCACCGTGCGAGCCATCCGCGAGCCGGCGCCAACCGCTTCGGCGATGCAGGCGCACCCGGACCTCGAAGATGCAGGCCGGGTTCCGTACTACCTCATGTTCGACGTGGAGCGAAGGGGATAGTGTTGCGCGCACATTGCCACCCACCAGGGGAGTGTCCACATGCAAACCAATACTCATGAGATAGCCGATCACATCTATCGCCTGTCGACGTGCGTTCCCGACGCGGCACCGGGTGGCTTCACCTTCAATCAGTTCCTGGTGGTTGCCGACGAACCCTTCTCTTCCACACGGGTCCGCGACGGATGTTTCCGCTCGTTTCCCAGGCGATTGCCCGCATCGTTCCTCTCGAGCGGCTGCGCTGGATTACCTTCGGACATGTGGAATCCGACGAGTGCGGAGCGATGAACGAATTTCTCGCCGCTGCACCACGCGCCCAGGTGGCACATGGCGCGATCGGGTGCATGGTATCGCTCGACGACCTGTGCGATCGTTCGCCACGCAGGTTGACCGACGGCGAGGTCATCTATTTCGGCGGCAAGCGCATTCGGCACATCGATACACCGCACGTCCCGCACAACTGGGAAGCGCGCGTTCTGTTCGAGGAAACGACCAAGACGCTCTTTTGCGGTGACCTCTTCACGCATGCAGGCGACGGCCCGCCAATCACCGACGCTGACATTGTCGGACCCGCGCTCGCGGCAGAAGAGCTTTTTCATGCCACGGCCCTCTCACCCATAACTGCGAAGACGATCCGCCGTCTCGCAACGCTCGAGCCGCAGATGCTCGCAGTCATGCATGGCTCATCGACGCGGAGCCGCTGCAGCGAATCCTTGCTGCGCCTCGCCGATGCATACGACTTGATGACAGAGCGAGGATGAGCCGAAGATATGGCGCACAGCCGCTTGCACCCGAACCTGTCTACAGGGCCAGTCGGTCGAATCGCGTCGGACCGTATTCGCGTGGCTCAGGCGGGCTTAGTGTGGCGCTATACGTCTTTCTGAAACCGGATTCGCCCGCCTGGGGTCAAATTGCGAATTGGTTCGAGCAGGCAGCTTGCGGCCAACACCTGCCAGTCGCCATCACAGTGGAATTTTCAGGTAACCGGCCATTGACGAGGCGACCGGCAGCGGGCGATCCCAGTATTGCAATCTTTCGCAGAGCGTGGAAAATGCACGAATAGCGCACGTAGGTGGTCGACCATGCTACGTTGGATTTTCCGTGCTATCGCCTTGCTTGTTCTGGCGGGCCCCGTTTTTGCGCAATGGGCCGCGGTCCACAATGACTTTGCCGCCCCAAACGCAGTCGCATCGCTAGGCGCCTACAACGTCGATCCTGCGCAGGTCTCGGTCTCCGGCTTTTCGACCGGCGGTGTCATGGCCATGCAATTGAGCGTGGCCTACTCGTCGCGCATTATGGGGGTCGGCGTCTTCGCCGGCTGGCACTACGATTGCCGCCGAACGGAGCCGTCGAGTGATTGCCATGGTCTCAACGCAGTAGCCCCGGAGATCGCCAGGTCGCAGGGCAACATCGACAGCTGGAGCGGCAACCGGATCGATCCGGTCGCCAACATCGCGCGGCAGAAGATCTATGTATTCGGCGGTACCTTCGACTCCCGCGTCACCCAATATGCGACTGCGCGAGTGGTCGATCTCTACAAGGTCTACGCGCCGAGCAGCCAGATCCATTACGACAACACCATCCCCGCCGAGCACTCGTTCCCGGTCGACTTCGATGGTCCATTCCAGATTCCCTGTGGAACTGCTTTCGACATTGTCGACTGCGGATTCGACGGTGCCGGCATTTCCCTGCAATGGTTCTATGGCCCCCTCAACGCGCGCAACAACGGAGCCCCGACCGGCAGCCTTTTCCTGATCGATCAGCGTGCCTTTGCACCGGCCGGCAGCGGAATGGACGAGGTGGCCTGGCTCTACGTGCCCGCCGGCTGTGACCGCGGAGAACCGTGCAAGCTTCATGTCTTCCTGCATGGATGTAACTCAAGCTATGCGCAGATCGGTGTGCCGGGGTGGGCCCAGTACTCCGGACACCAGAAGTGGGCCGACACCAACAACATCGTCCTCCTGTTTCCGCAGATCCTCCCCGACGCTACCAGCCCCGACGGATGCTGGGCGAACAACCCCATTTGGGGCATCGATTTCGATCAGAAGGCCGGCACCCAGATGGCGGCCCTCATGGGCATGATCGCAAGAATTACCAGCGGCTACTCGCCTACGGTGGGACTCGATCTTAATCAGCACGGACTCACGGGGTCGTGGTACGAGAAGGCGACCGACGGACAGGGCGTCGAGGTCGAGGTGTTTCCGCATCCGTCCTCTGGGACGGGTTCGACCTTTGTGAGCTGGTTTACCTACGATACCGTCATCGGCGGAGTGGAGCACCAGCGCTGGTATACGGCCCAGGGCCAAGTGGTGACCGGACAGCCGAATGCTTCGCTAACGATCTATCAGAACACCGGCGGCAACTTCGATGCGCCGCCGGCCACGAACGCGCAGGCGGTCGGGACTGCGACGTTGAGTTTCGACACGTGCTCCAGCGGTCAGCTCATGTATTCCTTCTCTGACGGTACGAACCGCGCCGGGACAATAGCGTTGACGCGCCTGACGAAAAACGTGACCTGCACCACCACAACACCATATCCGACGAATGCCGACTTCGCGCTTTCCGGGAACTGGTATGGAGGTGCTGCAATTTCGGGGCAGGGTTTCACGGCCGAAGTCAACCCGAATTCCGGCGCGTTCTTTGCGGCTTGGTATACGTATATGCCGAACGGCACCGCTGCCGCGGCGGCCGGTCAACGTTGGTATACGGCGCAAGGCACCTACACACCAGGCATGCGTTCAATTCCCGTGACGATCTACGAGACCAGCGGAGGGATGTTCAACGCGCCGACACCTCCCGCCCAGAAAACCGTGGTAGTGGGGACCGGGACGATGGCGTTCCAGAGTTGCTCGGCGGCGACGTTCAGCTACACCTTCACTGGTGGAAGCAGCAGTGGGCGGTCAGGAACCATCGCCTTGAGTCGCGTTGGCGCCGTGCCCCCGGGCTGTACGTAATGAAAACAGTGCGACTAGAACGGCGCGAGTTCGGGCGCGTCCAGCAATCCTTGGTCCGCTGATTCATGTCACGGCGGTGTCGGGCGCGGGCCAACTGCGACCGCGTTGCCGGATTGCCTCATCCGATCTTTTCGGTCACGCGCAGGAGTAGTGCCTGCGGGATCGTCAAACCGAGCGACTTTGCCGTCCTCATGTTGATCACCAGTTCGAACGTCGTCGGTTGCTCGACTGGGAGATCGGCGGGCTTGGCGCCCTTGAGGATCTTGTCAACTTGCGCCGCCACACGCGGTGCATCCTGAAAGAGCGTGGGCCCGTAGGACAGCAAACCGCCTGACTCCGCAAAGATTCGTCGGTAGCCAATCGCCGGCAGCCGGTACTGCACCACCAGGGCGGCTATGCGTTCCAAGTGAGGGCCGTACCAGGCGATATTGGGAATCACCGCGGCGTCGGCCTTCGCCGTCTTCGCAGCGATGCAGAAGGGCTCGAAGTCTTCGGGCCCGCGCAGGACGAAGTCCTGCACCTGCACGCCTAGGCCCTTGGCCACGCGCACAATCCCCGGACTCTCGTCGCTATTGGGAACGGCAATACGTGATGCTCCCGGCAGCGCCTCCTTGATGATTTGCACCTGTTTCTCGCCATAGAGGCCTAGCGCGAACCCTGTCATGTTGCCGCCGGGCTTGGCCATGCTGGCGACGAGCCCCCTCTCGACTGGATCGCCGGCCAGCGTAAACACGATTGGGATGGTAGCGGTCGCCTCCTTAGCTGCCTTGGCCGCGGGCGTTCCATTCGTCATGATGACGTCGACCTGCATCTGTGCCAGTTCGGCGGCGAGGGCGGGTAATTGGTTCGGATTCTCCGCATAGCGTGCCTCGACGACCACATTCCGGGCCTCGACCCAGCCGAAGTCCCGCATCGCATCCCAGAAGGGCTTCGCAATCGGAAGGACGCCCTCTCGCAGCCAACCGATCCTGTAGACCTTCCCGGCGCGCTGCGCGCGAAGGTCGTCCGGCCGGAGCAGGAGTCCGCACATGACAAGGGAGACGAAAATCCGCCGCGTGATCACTCGATGTCCTCGACCTTCCGCAACAGTGGCGGTCGGGAGGACCGATCTCAGGCGCTCCCTTCCGCTGCCGAAGCACGAAGTAGCGCTTGCCCCTCGCGCAAGGCGGGTAAGTCCTGAACTCGCGGACCAGAATATCCTCGATTTCCGAGCAGGGCAATCGCCACCGAGAGTGGTTCCGAGCAAGGCAAGCGGCGAGCGGGGCCGATGCAGCCATCATCGGATGACCGGTGCGTGCGTGCCTGTGTCGGCCAAATTGACACCGCGCACCACCAGGAGTATCTATGCGTTCGAGTCGACGGCGACTCGACTGTGTGAAGCGTGTCGCGGTCTCTCCGCAGCACGTAGCCTCTCCATCGAGGAGGGCTCATGACTATCACCCGCGCGGTAGCGCTGTGGTCGCTCGTGTTGACGTTTGGTTCGGCCGACGCGGCAGTGACCGTCGGCGTAGTCGTCCTTCCCACGCGCGGTGTCACCATCCGCGTCGGCTACGTCAAACCCGACGCGCCGATCGAGAGGTTTGTGTTCCGGGCCCCCGGGAACCGTGTGCCGGTAGGAATTGAACTGGCGCTTGTGCTTGTAGCGGGGAGTGTCTTCTTGCACGCAAGCGCATGGCCGCTTCGGGGCACCTCGCTATGTCGGCTGTGGGTTGCGGGCTCAACCGGTCGACGCAACACCGTCCATCCTTATAGACAAGGGTTTGAAGCCTATGGCGTTCCTGCGACGTCGCTTAGCGACGATCCGAAGTTGTACAAGCACGAGTGAGGGGGACCAGGAAACAGCGCTACTTGCGATTAGTACCGATTTGACAAGCACTTGCTGTTGCGTCTCCTAAACCTAGCATGTGTTGCGCTGACCAGTTGAATCCACAGTCGAACTCGGTCCTTAAATTTGGCGCGTCGGCCTTCAGTGAATCTCGCCGCCGGCCCGACAGGCCTTGCTGCCAAACGTCGACGGGATCGCGCGACGTCGATGTCACCGGTGGCTACCCGCTGGAGCCCGTTGCTCAGACAAGCGGTTTGAGATCGCCGAGCAACGTCGGGAGCAGCTCCGACACGGTGGGATGGATGTGCATCGCGCGCCGAATCACGGTGTAGGGCGAGTGGGCGTACATGACGTCGAGCAGGCAGTGGATGGCTTCGTCGGCTTCGGTGCCGAGCAGCGTCGCGCCGAGAATGTGCCTGGTTTCGGCGTCGACCAGGACCTGCATGAATCCTGTTGTCTCGCTGCGCTCCCGGGCCCGCCCCACGCGTGCCATCTGCATGCGGCCGACGAGCGCTTTGCGCCCGGAGGCGCGCACTTCGCGTTCGCTCATGCCGATGCGCGCGAGCGGTGGATCGACGAACAGCGCATACGTGGAGATGCGATCGCTGACGCGACGCGCGTCAGCGTCGAGCAGGTTGGCGGCGACGATCTCGAAATCGTTGTACGACGTGTGCGTGAACGCACCTTTGCCGTTGGCGTCGCCCATCGCCCAGATGCCCGGCACGCTGGTCGCCAGCGTGTCGTCGACTTCGATGAATCCGCGTGAATCGACGCGCACGCCGGCCTTGTCGAGCCCGAGATCATGCGTATTCGGGACGCGTCCCACGGCCAGCAGCAGATGCGAGCCTTCGACCTCGGGCGCGTCCTTTTCGCAACTCACATGCACGGTAATGCCGTCGGCGCGTTTGCTGACATCGAGGCAGGTGGCGTTGAGACGGAAGGCGATGCCTTCGGCCTCGAGCATTGCCTGTACCGCGGCGGAGACGTCGTCGTCTTCGCGGCCGACGATTCGCGGACCCATCTCGACCACGGTGACGTGGCTGCCGAAGCGCCGATACATCTGGGCGAATTCGAGGCCGATGTAGCTGCCACCGACGACGACAAGATGCTCGGGCAGGAAATCGACTCCCATCATGCTCGAGTTGGTGAGGTACGGCACCTGCGCAAGTCCGGGCATGTCGGGCACGACGGCGCGGCCACCGACGTTGATGAAAATCTGTCCGGCTTCGAGCAGCGTATCGTTGACGCGAATGATATGCGGTCCCTCGAAGCGCGCGTGGCCCTCGATCATGGTCACGTTGGGAGCCTTGTGCAGCCAGTGGGTGACGCCCTGGTTCGACTGCTGCACGATCGCATCCTTGCGCGCCTTGACGCGGGGCATGTCTACGCGAACGGGACCGTCGATCATCACGCCGAATTCCGCGCCGTGACGGGCGACGTGCGCAGCGCGGGCGCTTGCGATCAAGGTCTTGGTGGGGATGCAGCCATTGTTGACGCAAGTCCCGCCGACCAGATTGCGCTCGATGATCGCGGTCTTGCGGCCTGCCGCCCCCAGACGAACCGCGAGCGGCGGACCCGCCTGTCCCGTGCCGATGACGATTGCATCATACGTTTGCTTCACGCGGACCTCCCAGCGAAACACCTACGCGCTGGCGGCCGGGTCGAGACTACCTGGCCGCCACGCTCGACGTGATGGAAGCTATCACACCCGAGGCTTTGTCGAAGGCTTCATTGTCCATGCCCATGATGTGGTGGCGGCGCGCAATGTAACCGAAGTCCGTATAGGCGGTCCAGACGTCGCCCTTCTCGTCCTGGAATACCAGCAGGCGCACCGGCCAGTCGAGACCGGCGACCGGGTTGGCCTTGATGAAGAGCGTCCCAAGCGGCGGATTGCCGAATATCAGCAGGGTCGACGGACGCAGGGCGATGCCCGCATCGCCGGCAAGCTTGGATTGATCGACCGCCGAGAAGAACGTGATGCCCTTGCTCGCGATGTCCTGCTTCACGCGTGCGATCGTTTCGTCCATCGCATAGGCGCTCTTGACCTTGACGATGCCGTCTTCGGAAACCTGGGCCTTGGCGCCGGGATTGATGCCCTGAGCTGTGCCGAGAGTGGGGAAGCAAAACGCAATTGCAAGACAGGCTACGGGAACAGATTTCTTGATGCGGGTAAGCATGGACTTCTCCTTGGGGTTGATGCCGGCGCAACGAGCTGCGCAAGCGATGGGTAGTGAATTGACTCAGGTGGCCATCTCGACCGCCGTAGTGGACTCGGACATCTTCAGACGGATGGTGAGCAGTGCGGCAAGTCCGAGTGCTGCGGCGATGCCGCCGACGCAGGCGACCCAGCCGAAGCGGTCGAACAGTTGGCCGAGGACGATGCTGCCGACAATGCCGCCGAAGAAGTAGCAGGCGAGGTAGATGCCGCTCGCCGAGGCGCGATCGGTCGTCGCCGCGCGGCCGACGAAGCCGGTGGCGGTCGCCTGCGCAAAGAACGTTCCGACGCCGATGAGCATCAAGCCGGCGATGACCGCGACGAGGTGCGGCAGCAGGAGCAGCGGCAGGCCGATTCCGGCCAGCGCCAGCGCTGCCCACAAGGTCGGTCGCGTGCCGAAGCGCTCGACCGCACGCCCGGCCAGCGGCGTGGTGAAGATCGACGGCAGGAACACGAAGTAGACGAATCCGACCGCCATGCGGCTCAATGCGAGGGGTTCGCGCACGAGGACGAAATTCACATACGTGAACGTGCCGATGAAGGCGAACAGGATCAGGAAGCCGATGCCGAAGGTCGCCCGCATCGGCGGGTTGCGCAGATGCTCCGCCCAGAACGAGAACGGCGAGCGGACGGGCGCCGCGACAGCTCGCCATCGGCTTGGTGCGGCCCAGCGTGTAATAGACCAGAACGGCGCCGGCGAGATTGAGCGCCGCAAAGAGGTAGAAGTTTCCGGCCAGACCGAGATGATCGGTGAACGCCGCCGACAGCAGTCGGCCGATCAGGTTGCTCGCGACGTTGCCGGTGATGTAGGCGGCGAAGGCGCCGGCCGTATCCGCGGCGCTGCAACGTTCGGCCAGATAGGACAGCGTGAGCGCGAAGGCCGTCGACATGCAAAGGCCCTGCGCGATGCGCAGTAGGGTGAACGTGGTGAGGTCGGGCGCGACCGCCAGCAGCGCGGTGGGGATCGACAGCAACGTCAGGCTTGCCAGGATCCCGCGCCGGCGGTCGATGCGACTGCTGAAGAACGCGACGGCGAGCCCGGCGATGGCCATGCCGATGGTACTCGCGTTGACGGCGAAGCCGATGGCGGCGGGCGTGACCTGATACGCCTTGGCGAGCGACGGCAGGATAGCCTGCGTCGCGAACAGGTCGACCACGGTGAGAAACGCGGTCAATCCGATCACGAACGAGCGCAGCAAGGCACCCGACGAAGCAGCGCTTGCGTGCCGGGGCATGGCATGAAACTCGGTGGTGCTGATCATGATCGAACTTCCTTCAGGCGGTAAGTGGAACGGGAGCGCGCCGTCGACAGCTCAGGAGTGACGCCACGCTCTCGCGCCGTTGGGCTTCATGGGGCCCTACATCATGTGCTGGTCTTTCATGTTCTCGACCGGGAACAGGTCCACCGAGATCAGCACCGCCGTGGTGCTGCCGTTGTTCTGCCACCAGTGCGACGTTCCGTTCTTTTCGGGCGCGACGTCGCCGGCTTTGTGCGTGATCGGCACGGCGCAATTGCTGGCGTACTCGACGACCTCGCCGGACACGATGTAGATCATCGCCGGCCGATTGTTGTGGCTGTGCCACGGCACGATCGCGCCCGGCTTCATGTCGAGCTGGCGCAACCGGAACAAGCGGCCATTCACCGCCGACGGTTCCTTCGCGAGATCCGTGCTGGCGCGCACGACGTCGGTCACGTCCTTCGCCGCGGCGGTACTCGGCTTCTGGCCCTGGCCGTCGGCAACCTTCTTGTCGGCTGGGCATTCGCCCGCGGTCGCAATCGTCGCGCCAATCGCCATCGCGCCTGCGATCGCTGCTGTCAGTGCGACACGCTTCCAATTCGATGGGCCCTGCTTGCTGTCGATGCTCATGATCTGGTACTCCCTTGGGTTGATGACTCCGCGATCAACATGACCGCGGCGTAGCAATTCGTCGCGACATGTCGCCGAATTCTTACAGCGAGCGCCGTGAAGTTTCGGCGATATCGCCACGCCCGGTGCGACCGGAACGTGGTTCGCAGGTGAGGTGGTTGACGAGTACGTGTTCGCACGCCTTGAAGACCACGTAGAAGAGCATGCTCAGGTAGCCGAGGCCGATGAGTTGCACCAGTTGCAACAATGCGCCGTCGGCGATGACCATCCTGCCGTAGTTCAGGTAGAGATCGATATTCGCCTTGAGCAGCACGAAGATGTTGAGCGTCGTCACGCCGAACAGCAGGAAGGACACTCCCATCAGGAAGAAGGTCAACCACGACCGCTTCCACAGCGCATTGACGAGGTACGCGCGCATCGCAAGCGCGATGAACCTACTTCGTCCTGCCGTCGAAGCCATCGACGCCGTGTGCAAGCGCGGACGCCACCAGCGCGGTGTCGTGGATGACGACGCCTTCCATCGGGTCGACCGGCCTCTTCCACGGAGCCAGCGCGAGGACGCGGCACCCTTCGGCGTAGCCCGCCTCCCAGCGCGCGTCGATGCCCGCGGGCGTGAAATCGATGTCCTTCAGCTGATCCTCGCCGTCGAGTCGCGGCGCGATCAGGCGCGCGACGTGCATCGTGCTGCCGCAGCCCCACGACGCAAGCTCCTTCACCTCGGCTGCGTTGCGCGACTTCTCCGGGACATGCTTCGCCAGCTCGCGGATGATGTGGCGCAGATGGTGGATCTGTTTCTGCCGTGCGATGTGGCTCTTCGCCCGGCTCGCGAATTGAATATCCTTCTGCCGGCCCATGACCTCCCACAACGACGCCGGCTCGGGGCCTTCGGGGTTCCACATGTGGACGGTGAAGATGACCGAGTCGCGGCGCGGCTTGTCGTCGAGCACCGCCTCGATCGGCGTGTTCGAGTAGATGCCGCCATCCCAGTAGGGCTCGCCGTCGATGCGTACCGCGGGGAACGCCGGCGGCAGCGCACCCGATGCCATGATGTGTTCGAGTCCGATCGGCTCGTCGCGGCTGTCGAAATAGCGCATTTCCCCGGTCCTGACGTGGACCGCGCCAACGGTCAGCCGCGTATCGCTGTCGTTGAGATAGTCGAGATCGACGAGTTCGGAAAGCGTCTCGCGCAGTGGAGCGGTGGTGTAGTACGCGGCATCTTCCAATCCGACCTTGAAGTGCGAACCGAGCCAGGACTTCGGATTGGGGCTGAAGAACGATGCCAGCCCATTCGTCATGGTCGTCATGTTGGCCAGTGCGGTGCCCAACGCGGGGTGGCTGCCGAAGCCACTCGACCCCGCCCGCTGCTCGACGCGCCCCCAGAATTCGTGCAGCGCCTCGAGGCGACGCTCGGGGGTGTTGCCGGCAATCAGCGCGCCGTTGATCGCGCCGATCGAGGTTCCGATCACCCAGTCGGGCTCGATGCCGGCTTCATGCAGCGCTTGGTAGACACCGACCTGGTAGGCACCGAGCGCGCCGCCGCCCTGCATCACCAGGACGACCTGGCCGGGAAGCGCCGGCGCGTGTTTCGACGCGCCATTGCTGTGCTGTTTCTTGCGTCTGATCGATGTTGCCATGATGATTTTCCCTGATGATGATCGTCGCGGATTCGCGTACGACATTGCTAGTGCGCGGTCCAGCCGCCTTCGATCGGGAGGACCGCGCCGGTGATCGAGGCGGCCGCGTCGCTCGCCAGGAACGACGCGAATGCCGCGACTTCCTCGATCTGCACGAATTTCTTGGTCGGCTGTGCGGCCAGAAGCACGTCCTTGATGACCTGGTCTTCGCTGATGCCGCGCGCCTTGGCGGTGTCCGGAATCTGCTTTTGCACTAGCGGCGTCCACACGTACCCGGGACAGATGGCGTTCATGGTGATGCCCGATTCGGCGACTTCCAGTGCCACGGCCTTGGTTAGGCCGGCGATGCCGTGCTTAGCGGCGACGTAGGCCGACTTGAACGGGCTGGCGACCAGCGCGTGCGCCGACGCGATGTTGATGATGCGACCCCATTTTTTGGCCTTCATCGCGGGCAGCGCGAAACGAACCGTGTGGAACGAAGCGGTCAGGTTGATGGCGATGACGGCGTTCCACTTGTCGACGGGAAACTCGTCGATGGGAGCGACAAACTGGATGCCGGCGTTGTTGACGAGGATGTCGATGGTCCCGAATTCGCCGAGCGCCTTGGTCATCATCGCCTCGATCTGTTCCTGCTTTGACAGATCGGCGCCGTCGTAGCGCACCTGGATGCCGTATTCAGCGGCGATCGCGCTGCGAAGCGCGTCGATCTCTCGCTCGTCGCCGAAACCATTGAGAATGACGTTGGCGCCGTCACGAGCGAATGCCCTGGCGATGCCGAGGCCGATGCCGCTGGTCGATCCAGTGACCAGCGCGGTCTTGCCTTGCAACATGATCGTTCCTTTGCGTGGGAGTGTGGGTCCGGGGGTGCACGGCGGGGCGACTGACCCTTCCCGATCGGACGCGCGTTGGATGCGGATGTTTTGCCGTCCCCGCCATGCAATCCCGTTGCCGATTTAGTCCTGCCTCGCCGCCGAAACTTACAACCGCGTCGATTCGCGGATGCGCGTAAGTATTCGACCCCGAGGGCGACCAACGCTGGTGAGCGTGCGGGCCCATTCGCGCCGCGGACTTGGCGCTCGGACCGAACCCAAGGAGCATTCGCATGACCGAGCAGAAGAACATCGTCGTTGTCGGCGGTGGGTTCGCCGGCACCACATTGGCACGCGAACTCGACCGCAAGCTGCCCCCCGCCTATCGACTGCTCGTCATCAGCGAGGAGAGCTACACGACGTTCAATCCACTGCTGGCGGAGGCCGTCGGCGCCTCAATCTTCCCGGAGCAGGTCGTCGCACCGATCCGCGAGATGCTTTTGCGCGGCCGGTTCATCATGGGCCGGGTCACCGCGATCGACGTCGTCGCAAAGACACTTTCCTGCAGCTCGCTCGCGGGCGACCTGCGCCTTCCCTATGAGCACCTGGTCATCGCGATCGGCAACCGCGCGCGACTGGACTTGATTCCTGGCCTGGCGGAGCACGCATTGCCGCTCAAGACGGTGGGTGACGCGATGCACATCCGCAATGTGGTGCTGCGCCGAATCGCTCGGATCGAGCTTGAAACCGATCCGTCCCTGCGCCGGCGGCTGGGCCATTTCGTCGTCATCGGCGGTGGCTTTTCCGGCGTGGAAGTCGCCGGCGCGCTGATCGATTGTCTCAGGAGCATTCGCCGCTACTATCCGGGCGTTGTGGCGGCTGAGCTGAGGGTCACCCTTCTGCACGATCAGCCCCGGTTGCTGCCGGAGTTGAACGATCGCCTCGGCGAGGCTGCACGCCGCTCGCTGGAACAGCGTGGCGTCGACGTGCGGACGGGTGCGAAAGCCAGCGCGGTGGCCGAGCGGTCGATCGTGTTGTCGGACGGGACGGCGATCGCGACCGCGACGGTAATTTGCACCATCGGGACACAGCCCAATCCACTGGTCGATCGCCTCGGGTTGGCAACGGAGCGCGGACGGATCATCGTCGATCCGGACCTGTCAGTTCGGGACTCGCCCGGACTGTGGGCGTTGGGCGATTGCGCGCAAGTGCCCAATGCCCATGATGGGAGCATCGCGCCGCCGACCGCGCAGTTCGCGGTGCGCGAGGCGCGCTGCCTTGCCGGCAACCTCCTGGCGGCGCTGTCGCATCGGCCGACGCAGGCGTTCGCCTATCGGTCGCGTGGAGCGATGGCTGCGGTCGGTCACTTGAACGGTGTTGCAGACTTGGCCGGCGTTCCGGTGACCGGTTTCGCGGCTTGGCTGGTGTGGCGCGCCTACTATCTTTCGCAGATGCCGACGCTAGGGCGCAAGCTGCGTATTTTTGTCGAGTGGACCTGGGGCATGTTCTTTCCCACCGACATCACGCACCTGCGTTTCACGCGCAGCCGCCAGCTTGCAGACAAGACAGGTTGATAGTCGTCATGTCGTCTTCGCACGAAAGCGGTGCGTGGCCACGGTAGGCAAGGTTCCGCAGCACCGGTATCATCGTCCCGGTCGGATTCAGGCGGCGGGGCGACATGGTCGATACTGCATTCGCGGCACAACTCGAGACGCATCGACGCTATCTGCTGCGCATCGCGACGCTGCAGCTGCGCGACACGGCGCTGGCCGAGGACGTCGTGCAGGACACCCTGGTCGCCGCCCTGCAGGGGGAGCAAGGCTTCTCCGGCAAGTCGTCGCTGCGGACCTGGTTGACCGGAATCCTCAAGCACAAGGTCGTCGATGCCATCCGGCAAAAGACTCGCGCACCGACGTTCGCGTCGTTCGACGACGAATGCCGTGTCGACGATCTAGATGCGCTCTTCGACGAGACCGGGCATTGGGAAAACCCGCCCGCGGATTGGGGCAATCCGGAATCGCAACTGTCCCAGCAGCAGTTCTTCGAGGTCATGCAGGGCTGTCTGGAGAAGCTGCCGGCGAACACTGCGCGCATCTTCGTCATGCGTGAAGTCATGGAACTCGAGACCGACGAGATCTGCTCGGAACTGACCATTACCTCGAACAACCTGTGGGTCATACTGCATCGCGCGCGCCTCTCGTTGCGGCAATGCCTGGAGCAGAACTGGTTCGCCACCACCGGCAGCGCGCCGGCCCAAGCGTCCTCGGGGCCGCGTGTTTAATCTCGTCCGGCTTGCGCGCTTCGTCAATTGCCGTCAGGCCGCGCGCCTCATTTCGGACGCACAGGAGCGGCCGCTTTCTCTGCGCGACAAGATCAAGCTGCGCTTGCACCTGCATTGGTGTGTCGCCTGCACGCGCTATGAGCGGCAGGTCGCCTTCCTGCGCAAGGCCCTGAGGCGCTACGGCAGGTAGCGCCGCAGCCGTTCTCGGCTCGTGGCGCTATTTCGAGTCGGGCGCCAGGCGCCGCTCGAGCAGATGATCGATCGAGATCTTGCCTGGCCCGCAGAACAGGATCACCAGGATCATCGTTCCCCAGAGCACGTGATCCTTGATCGCGATGTCGGGCAGCGCCGCGTAGGACACGACGGCGATGATGTTGAAAAAGAAGAGCACGAAGGCCCCGAATCGCGTCGCCAGCCCGAGCACGAGCAACACCGGTATCGACAGCTCGGTCGCGGTGCCCATCACGGCGGCGACCGCAGGCGGCAGCACCGGCACGTGATACTCGTCGGTGAACAAGGCGAGCGTCACGCTCCAGTCGTGGATCTTGGTCAGGCCCGATAGGAAGAAGACCCGCGCGACGTAAAGCCGGAAGCCGAGCAACAGCAGCGGCTGCAGCTTGTCGATCAGGCCGGCCGACTTGCAGTACAGGCTGGCAAAGCGCCCGAGACGGGAGCCGCTGGCGATGGCGGTCGTAGGAGTACCTTCGCGCTTCGCGCTCCGGTATTCGCGCTCGGGGCGGCCCGTCGCGCTCATGCTTGATCTCCGGGAACTGGGGCGGGTGGCGCGTGAAACGCCACCAGGACGTGGTTGGCAACGTGCCGGCGCAGCGCGGCGGCAAGGTCGAACTCCGATGCGGCGTCGACAGCGCGCTCGGCAGCAACGCCGAGCGGCGCATTGGCGGCCAGGGCGGCAAGGAAGGCGTGTTCGCCCTTGCCGATGCGTTCGATGACGACGCCCTGGTCTGCGCGCGTGACGAGCAGCGTGTCGGCACCTTCGCCGAGGTCGACGCGCTCGACACTGACATGCTCCGGCTGGTTGACCTGCCAGATGCGCATGACCGGAAACGCGGAGGCGATCAGGCGCGCAGACGGGTGCAGGCGAAAGCGCAATTCGGCAAGCGCTTCCGGCGCAACGGCGGCCAGCGCCTTCAGCTCGAGCGGCGCGGTGTCGGTGGCGATGTTGGCCTGGTCGATCGCCCACTCGAGGCGCGCCACGTCGGGAAGGTAGCCGAGGCCGCGCGCCGGTGGATACGAGGCGAGGAATGCCGCGTATTCGCCGCCGTAGCGATTGACGTCGCCGTGCCTCGACGGGTGCCCGCGCACGAACTGGTCCGTCGCCGCATCGAAGAACGGTCCGCCGACCAGGCGCCGCACCACCGGATACGTCGCGGCGAGGACCTTGCGATAGTTGCCGAGAATATTGTTGCGGTAGATCTCGATGCGGGTGCGCGCATCGAGGCTGCCCGCGACGACCGACAGCGCGGCGATGGCGGCGCCGTCGTCGAACAGCACGGCGCTGCGAAATCCGCGCTGCAGTTCACGCAGCGACGGCATCGCGCGCCTCCAGAATCTGTCGCGCCAGCGCTGCCTCGTCCAGCAGCACCTCCAGCGCCGGAAGGTCGGTGTCCCATTCGATCAGCGTCGGCTTGTCGCCGAAGCGCTCGATCGTCGCGCGGTAGAGATCCCACACCGGCGGCGCAACGCGCGCACCGTGGTTGTCGATCAGGCACGGACCGCTTGCATCGAATCCGGCGAGGTGGATTTCGGCGACGCTGTCGCCCGCAATCGCCTCAACGAAATCGAGCGGATCGAAGCCGTGATTGACTGCGTTGACATAGACGTTGTTGACGTCGAACAGGAGTTTGCAACCGGCCCGCTTCGCGATCTCGGCGACGAACTCCCATTCGGCCATCGCGTCGTCGGCAAAGCGCAGGTACGCCGAAATGTTCTCGACCAGGATCGGCCGGGCCAACGCGGTCTGCACCTGATCGATGCGTTCGCAGACCACGGCCAGCGCTTCCTCGGTAAAAGGCAGCGGCAGAAGGTCGTTCAGGTGCCGACCGTCGGCGTGGCTCCAGCACAGGTGTTCGGAGACGGCCGCCGGTTCGACGCGGGCGACCAGCCGCTGCAGGCGCGTCAGGTGCGAGGCGTCGAGTGGATCCGCCGAACCCAACGACATCCCGACACCATGCAGCGAGATGGCGTAGTCCACGCGTATCGCATCCAGTGCGGCAAGCGCGGGCCCGCCGTCGACGAAGTAGTTCTCGCTGTGCACTTCGAGCCAGCCGAGCGGCGGACGCTCGGCGCGTACGCGGGCGACGTGCGGACTGCGCAGGCCGATGCCGACGGTGACCGGGAGTTCGGGTGTGGAGGGCATGGGTTTGCGCCGAGGCAGGGCGCCGGTGGCAACGCGACTCGTCGCCACCGGCTGTCGTTGCGACTTAGGACTTGGGTGCCGCCATCGTGCCGCCCATGCTCGCGCATGTTCCCTTGGCGACGTACTTCCACGAGACGGGATCCTTGTCGACCGTGCTCTGGCCGGCGCAGGAGTGCTTGCCGGCGGCGCAATCGTTCTGGCCGGCCTTGGCGATGCCGAAGCACTTGTCTTTGCTCGCGTCGGGGGCCACCGGGCCCGCCGCCACCGAGCCCGCGAGCCCAAGCGCCAGCAGCCCGGCAATCGCGGCTTGAATCGTTGCTTGTTGCTTCATGGATGTCTCCTTACAGATATCGGAAAGGGTTTGTGACGACAGGCCCAACGGACCCATCTGCGCCTTTGGTCGAACAGGCACTGCATAACTTACACGATGGCGTACTCGGCCGTACAGGGTGGGGGCGCGAGGGCCATGCCGGCCCCCTCGCCCCGGGGCGGCCCGACGCGGAGCGCGGGTGCGTCCCGAGTTAAGATTCGGCATGCGCTTTACCGTCGCGACCTACAACATCCACAAGGGTTTTTCCCAGCTGGCGCGCCGCATGGTGATTCACGAGCTGCGCGACCGATTGCGCGGCCTCTCGGCGGACATTCTGTTTCTGCAGGAGGTGCAGGGCGTGCACCGGCGCCATGCCCAGCGCTACCGCGACTGGCCGGTCAAGTCGCAGCACGAATTCATTGCGGACACGGTCTGGCACGAGGTTGCCTACGGCAGGAATGCCGATACCCGCCACGGCCACCACGGCAACGCAGTGCTCTCGCGCTTCCCCATCCTGACCCAGGCCAATCAGGACATTTCCGCGCATCTGTTCGAAAGCCGCGGCATGCTGCATTGCGTGCTGCAGCTCCAGCGCGGCCTTCCGCCCCTGCACTGCATCAATGTCCATCTCGGCCTGTTCGAGCGAGGCCGGCGCTGGCAGATACACGCCTTGACCGAGCGCATCCGCGAGTCCGTGCCGGCGGATGCGCCCCTGATAGTCGCCGGGGACTTCAACGACTGGCGGAGCAAGGCCGATCGCGTGCTGCAGAAGCAGCTCGGGGTGGTCGAGGTATTCGTCGCGGCGCGCGGGAGGCCGGCGCGCACGTTTCCATCGGTGCTCCCGCTGTTTCGCCTCGATCGCATCTACGCGCGAGGGCTGAGCGTGCTGGCCGCCGACGTCCATTACGCATATCCGGTGGCGCGCATGTCCGATCACGCGGCGCTTGCGGCGACATTCGAACTTGCCCGTCCGAAACCCGCCAGCGCGCGATGAACGGCGCCGGCACCTCCATCAACAGGTTCCTGCCCGGGAATCGCATCACGCTGCTGCGCGACGGCAGGGAATTCTTTCCCGCGCTGGTGCGCGCCATCGACGGCGCCGAGAGCGAGATCTGGCTCGAGACCTACATCTTCGCGGACGACGCGACAGGGCGGCTGGTCGCCGCGGCACTTTCGCGCGCGGCAGGGCGCGGCGTGCGCGTGCGCGTGCTGGTCGACGGGTGGGGTGCGAAGCTCTATCTCACGGCGGCGCTGCAACTCGACATGACGCAGGCCGGAATCGACTTCATGAAGTATCGCCCGGAAGTCGCGCCCTGGCAGTTCCGCTCGCATCGGTTGCGGCGCCTGCATCGAAAGCTGTGCCAGGTCGACGGCCGCATCGCATTCGTCGGCGGCATCAACATCATCGACGACATGAACACCCCGCACCAGAAACCGCCCCGCACGGACTTCGCGGTAACCGTCGAAGGCCCGGTGCTGCCCGCGATCGAACAGACGATGCAGCGGGTGTGGGCGCTGGTGCAGCTGGTGCAGACCGGCGCGAGCGAGGTGCCGCTGTTCCCGGAGCGCCGGCAGGTAGAGCGTGTCGGGACGCAGACCGCGAAATTCGTGGCGCGCGACAACCTGCGCCATCGGCGCGACATCGAACACGCCTATCTGGCGGCGATACGCACTGCGAAGCGCGACATCATCATCGCCAACTCGTATTTCTTTCCAGGCATCCGTTTCCGTCGCGCGCTCGCCGCCGCTGCGCAGCGCGGCGTCACGGTGACGCTGCTGTTGCAGGCGAAAGTCGAGTACCTGTTGCTGCATTTCGCATCGCGTGCGCTGTACGGGCAGCTGCTGCAGGCAGGCGTGATCATCCAGGAGTATCACCGCAGCATGCTGCACTCCAAAGTTGCGGTGGTCGACGATCACTGGGCGACGGTCGGCTCGTCCAACATCGATCCATACAGTCTGCTCATGGCACGCGAGGCCAACGTGTTCGTGCGCGACCACGGTTTCAACGAAGAACTCAAGCGCCAACTGGCAGAAATGATTTCGGACGGCTCGCGCCAGGTGGCGGCCGACGACTGGCGGGTGCGGCCGCGGATCTACAAGGCGACCATCTGGATCGCGTATGGCATCGTGCGCGTCGCCATGGGTTTTCTCGGCTACGGCGGCAACGAGTGGTTCCGGGGCGCGCGACGTTGAATGCCGGGCGTTGAGCGTCGAGCGGTGAATCGCACCTGATAAACTACTCGATTCGCACCAACCGGCGAATGCTGCTCCGACGCCGGACGACTGACTCGACCCCATGCGCCACGGTTCTTCCCGGGCTCTTCCCGCCCCACCCGAACGCTCCGCCGGCTCCGCCCGTGGCGATTGGCAGACCGTGCGCACGCTGTTGCCGTACCTGCTGGCGTACAAGGGCCGGGTGCTGCTCGCGCTCGGCTGCCTGATCGCGGCGAAGCTCGCCAACGTCGGCGTGCCGCTGCTGCTCAAACAGATCGTCGATGGCCTGACGCTCGCGCCGGCCGGTCAGATGCTCGTGTTGCCCGTCGCGCTCCTCGTCGCGTACGGCGCGCTTCGCCTGTCGACGACGGCGTTCACCGAGTTGCGCGAATACCTTTTCGCGAAGGTGACGCAGCGCGCGGTGCGCACGATCGCGCTCAAAACCTTTCGCCACCTGCATGCGCTGTCGCTGCGCTTTCACCTCTCGCGGCAGACCGGCGGCCTGACGCGCGACGTCGAGCGCGGGACGCGCGGCATTTCCACGCTGATCGGCTATACGCTGTTCTCGATCCTGCCGACGCTGATCGAAATCGCACTCGTTTCGGCGATCCTGATCGCCCGCTATGACATCTGGTTCATCGGCATCACGCTCAGCGCGCTATGCATCTACATCGTCTACACGGTGACGATCACCGAATGGCGCACCGGCTTCCGGCGGCAGATGAACGAGCTCGATTCGAAGGCCAATACGCGCGCGATCGACAGCCTGCTCAACTACGAAACGGTCAAGTACTTCAACAACGAGGAATTCGAGGCGACCCGTTACGACGAGAGCCTGCAGCGCTGGGAGCACGCCGCGGTGCGCAGCCAGACATCGCTCTCCCTGCTCAACATCGGCCAGAGCGCGATCATCGCGATCGCGGTGACGCTGATCATGTGGCGCGCGACGCTCGGCGTGGTCGATGGCACGATGACGATCGGCGACCTCGTGCTGGTGAACGCGTTCATGATCCAGCTCTACATTCCGCTCAACTTTCTCGGCGTGATCTATCGGGAAATCAAGCAGGCCGTCGCCGACATGGAGCGGATGTTCCAGCTGATCGCCGAAAACGCCGAGGTCAAGGATGCGCCGGGCGCGGCGCCGCTGCGGGCGAGTGCCGGCGAAGTACGGTTCGAACACGTCGATTTCCACTACGAATCCAACCGGCAGATCCTGTTCGACGTGTCCTTCGCGATCCCCGCCGGTCGCACGGTGGCCGTGGTCGGGCCTAGCGGCTCGGGCAAGTCCACGCTCGCGCGGCTGCTCTTTCGCTTCTACGACGTCAGCGGCGGGCGCATCACCATCGACGGTCAGGACCTGCGTGCAGTTCAGCAGACGAGCGTGCGCGCCGCGATTGCGATCGTGCCGCAGGATACCGTGCTGTTCAACGACTCGATCGAATACAACATCGCTTACGGCCACCCCGGCGCCACGCATGCTGAGATCGTCGCCGCAGCCAAACTGGCGCAGGTGCACGACTTCGTGACGGCGCTGCCCGAAGGCTACGCAACGCCGGTCGGCGAGCGCGGGTTGAAGCTGTCCGGAGGCGAGAAGCAGAGGGTCGCCATCGCGCGGGCGATCCTTAAGAATCCGCGAATCCTCATTTTCGACGAGGCGACGTCCGCGCTCGACTCGGCGTCGGAAAAGCTGATACAGGCCGAGCTCGAACAGATTTCCGCGGACCGCACGACCCTGACCATCGCGCACCGGCTGTCAACCATCGTCGGCGCCGACCAGATCCTGGTGCTGGCCGACGGTCGCATCATCGAGCGCGGGACGCACGCGGAGTTGCTGACGGCGGACGGCGCCTATGCCCGCATGTGGGCGCTGCAGCAGCAGGAACGCCCGCAAGGTGCCGACTCGCCTCTTGGGGCCGATTTCGCCCCGTTTCTGACGTCATCCGCGCACCCCGTCTAAGCGTTTGTTTCGCTTGGGTATTGGCACGTCGCTTGCAACCGTGCTATAAACCGGGGCATCTATCTAAGAGCACTTGTGATGAAGATTCGCTTACATATTGTTTTTGCGGCGGTTTTCGCGATTGCGAGCGTTTGGTCCGGCGCCGCGTTGTCGACAACGCTTGCCGCAATCGAGCCAAACGCGCCGCTGGACGTCAACAAGCTCAAGCTCGCCTCCGCCAATGTGCTGGTCTACGACCCCGGCGCGGGACAGGCGATCTACGCCAAGGGTGCGGATACCGTCACGCCGATTGCGTCGGTCACCAAGTTGATGACGGCGATGGTTGTGCTCGACGCCGCGCAACCGCTGGACGAGACGATCACGGTCGACATCTCCGACCTCGACCTGCTCAAGGGCAGCCATTCGCGCCTTCGTCTCGGCGCCGAATTGTCGCGGCGGGAAATGCTGCGGCTGGCGCTCATGGCGTCCGAAAATCGCGCCGCATCTAGTCTGGCGCGGCACTATCCGGGCGGCAGCGCAGCGTTTGTCGAGGCGATGAATCAGAAGGCGCAGGCGTTGAACATGACGCGGAGCCATTTCAGCGATCCCACGGGCCTGTCGAGCGAGAATGTCGCAACGGCGCACGATCTGGCGCGCATGGTCCAGGCGGCTGCCGATTACCCGCTCATCCGCGAGTTCACGACCACGCCGAGCCACTATGTCGAAGTGCAGCCGACCGGCCAGTTGCTCGGGTTCAACAATACCAACGCGCTGGTTAAGAACGGCGGCTGGGACATCCAGGTATCCAAGACCGGCTTCATCCGCGAGGCCGGCAAGTGCCTGGTCATGCTGGCGACGATCGCCAGCCGTCCGGTGGTCATCGTGCTGCTGGATTCGTATGGAAGATTGACGCGCATTGGTGATGCCAACCGCGTCAAGTACTGGCTCGAAACCGGCGAGGCGCTGCCGCCGACCGCGGCGGCCAAGCCGGCCGCCAAGGCCAGGCGCGCGAAAGCGATTCCGGCGCGGGCCTAGGCCCGCAGTCTCATTTCGGCCGCCCGCGCGCGGGCCGGCTCTGCGCCAGCAACTCTTTGGCATGCGCGCGCGTCTTGGCGGTGATGTCCTGTCCGCCGAGCATGCGCGCGATTTCCTCGACGCGGTCGGCGTTGCCCAATTGCGCGAGCTCGGTGTTCACCGCGCTTTTGCGCGACTTCTTGGTCACTCGACAGTGCGTATCGGCGCACACCGCGACTTGCGGCAAATGCGTGACGCACAGCACCTGTCGTCGCATGCCGAGTTGTCGCAGGAGACTGCCGACGGCCGCGGCGACGCCACCGCCGATGCCCGCATCGACCTCGTCGAAGATGAGCGTCGGCACGGCGCCGACTTCCGAGAGCACGACCTGGATCGCGAGGCCCAGGCGAGACATTTCGCCTCCCGAAGCGACCCGCGACAAGGGACCGAGCGCCTGCCCGGGGTGCGTCGTGGTGAGGAATTCGACGCTCTCGAGGCCGAAGCTGGCGGGCTCCGCGAGCGACACCAGCGCAACTTCGAGACGACCGCCGGCCATGGCGAGGTCGCCCATCATGGCGCTGGCGCGGTGGCCGAGTTCGGCGGCGGCGAATTCGCGCTTGGCTGAAAGTGCGCGCGCGAGCGCATCGTAGTTCTTCCTGGCGTCGGCCTCGGCCGCGGCCAGCACGGCGAGGTTCGTGTCAGCCGACAGCGCGTCGAGTGCGGCGCTGGTGTCCGCAGCGAGTTGCGGCAGTTCTTCGGGGCGAACTCGAAACTTGCGCGCGACTTCGTGGATCGCCGCGAGCCGCGCTTCCACGCGCGCAAGCTCGGCCGGATCGAGCTCGAGACGCTCGCGATAGTGACGCAGCATACGGCCGGCCTCGTCGATGCCGATGCGCGCGTCTTCGACCAGGGTCACGATCGCGTCGAGAGTGCTGTCGTGCAGCGCCGCCTGCCGTAACCGGTGAACGAGCGAAGTCAGGCGCGCACCGAGCGCCGCGTCGCTGTCGGCCAGTTCGGATTCGCCCGCGATCGCGGCATCCAGCAGCGCCGCGGCATGCGCGAGCCGCGACTGCGCCGCGCTGAGCTCGGTCCATTCCGCCGCGGTCGTTCCCAGCGCCGAGAGTTCCTTGTGGCGAGCGGCAAGCGAGTCGTGCTCGGCGCGTCGGGACGCCGCGTCTCGCGTACCGCTTTCGCGCCGTGCGACAGCCGCGCGCCAGGTCCGCCACGCCGCCGCAACCTCGCTCGCGAGCGTGGCAAATCCGCCGAAGGCGTCGAGCAGTTCACGCTGCGTTTCGGCGCGGACCAGCGATTGATGCGCGTGCTGGCCATGGAGGTCGATCAACTGCTCGCCCACCGCTTCGAGTTGCGCGAGCGTCACGGGCGACCCGTTGATCCATGCGCGGCTCTTGCCTTGCGCATCCAGCACCCGCCGCAGCAGCAGCGTCTCCGCCCCGCCGAGATCGTGCTCGGTAAGCCAGGCGCGTGCGGCCACCGCGTCACTCAATTCGAATTCGGCGGAGATCTCCGCGCGCTCGGCGCCGGGGCGCAACTGGCGCGCTTCGAAGCGATCGCCGAGCAGGAGCGACAATGCGTCGAGCAGGATCGATTTGCCCGCGCCCGTCTCGCCGGTCAAGACCGTGAAGCCGGCGTCGAACTCGGCGTCGAGCGCCTCCACGACGGCGAAGTTTCGAATCGACAACGAACGCAACATTACGAGCCTGCGCGCAACCTTTCCGGCGTTTCGCCCCAGTGCAGCTTCCGGCGCAGCATCGCGAAGTGGTCGTGGTCCTTCGGATGCAGCAGCCGCACGTGGTGTGCGGCGCGGCGCACGACGACACGGTCGCCTTCGGCCAGCGGGAAGTTTGCCTGTCCGTCGCAGTGCAGGCTCGCGTCCTTGCCGCCGAGTAGCGCGATCTCGATGATCGCGGCATCGCGCACGACGATCGGCCGGTTGGTCAGCGCGTGCGGCGCCACCGGAACCAGCAGAATGGCCGGCACTGCGGGATCGACGATCGGCCCCAGTGCCGACAGGGCGTATGCGGTCGAGCCGGTCGGTGTCGCGACGATCAGTCCGTCGGCGCGCATCGAATACGCGAAGCGGCCATCGATGGCGATCGCGCAGTCGATCATGCCGCCGAGCGCGCCCCGGTTCACGGTGACATCGTTCAGCGCCTCGGCATGCTCGCCGCCGCCGTCGTCCGCGCGCGTCAGCGTGGCGTCGAGCATCGTCCGCGTTTCCTCGACGTTGTTGCCGTCGAGCATGGCGCCGAGCACGGTTTTCATGTCGGACAGTGTGATGTCGGTAAGGAAGCCCAGCCGCCCCTGATTGATGCCGATCAGCGGGACGCCGAAAGGCGCGAGATGGCGCGCGATGGCGAGCATGGTGCCGTCGCCGCCGATGGCGATCGCAAGATCGGCGACGCGTGCGAGCTCGATCGTCGGTGCCGTGGGATAGCCGGGAAGCGCAGTGAACTTCGCCGTTTCCGCATCGATCAGCACCCGATGGCCACGCGCGACGAGGAACGCGGCCAGGTCGCCGAGCGGTTCGGCGATCCCCGGGGTGGCGTGGCGCCCGACCAGGGCAATCGTGGGAAAGGCCCGGACAGAGGCGCTCATGGCCGCGATTAAAGCATAAAATGACCGCCATGCTTGACCCCCGCGCGCAACATCTGCTGAAGTCGCTGATCGAGCGCTACATCGCAGACGGCCAGCCGGTCGGTTCCCGCGTGCTGTCGCGGCAGTCCGGCCTCGAACTGTCACCGGCCACGATTCGCAACGTGATGGCGGATCTGGAGGAAATGGGATTCATCGCGAGCCCGCATACGTCGGCCGGCCGCATTCCGACGCCGAAGGGCTATCGCTTCTTCGTCGACAGCCTGCTGGTGATCAAGCCGCTCGAGCAGGGCGAGATCAGCGAACTGCAGGACCAGCTCAACGCCGACCGGCCGCAGGCGCTGGTCAATACGGCGGCGCAGTTGCTCTCGCATCTCACGCGCTTCGCCGGTGTCGTCGCCACGCCGCGACGGCGCGAGGCGTCGTTCCGGCACATGGAATTCCTGCGACTGTCGGACCGACGCGTGCTGCTGATCATCGTCACGCCCGACGGCGACGTCCAGAATCGCATCCTGTACACCGATAGGGCCTATACCCAGTCGCAACTGCTCGAGGCCTCGAACTTCTTCAATCGACAGTACGCCGGACAACCCTTCCCTGCCATTCGCGCCTTGCTCGCAGACGAACTGAAGCAGTTGCGCGAGGACGTGATCGGGCTGATGACCGCGGCGGTCGATGCCGGCAACGCGGCGCTGGCCGAAAGCGGCGACGATCTCGTCGTGTCGGGTGAACGCAACCTGCTGTCGGCCTCCGACCTGGCGTCGAACATGGACCGGATGCGGCGGCTGTTCGAAATGTTCGAGCAGAAAACCTCGCTGTTGCATCTGCTCGAGCTCAGCCACGACGCGCACGGCGTGCATTTGTTCATCGGCGGCGAATCGGGCATCGCCTCGCTCGACGAATGCAGCGTGATCACCGCGCCGTATGAAGTGGACGGTCAGGTCATCGGCACGCTGGGCGTGATCGGCCCGACGCGGATGGCGTACGAACGCGTGATCCCGATCGTGGACATCACCGCCAAACTGCTGTCGAACGCGCTGACGCAGCAGATCAATGAGCGCTGAGTCGGCGGTGAACGGCGCGGCGAACACCGCGCTCATCGAGCGTTTCTATGCCGCATTCGCGCGGCGGGATGCGACGGCGATGGTTTCCTGCTATCACCCGGAAGTGACGTTCTCGGATCCCGTGTTCCCATCGCTCGACGCACGCGGGGTCGCCGCGATGTGGGCCATGCTCTGCAAGCGCGGCAAGGACCTGGAGATCGCCGTGTCGGGCATCGTTGCCGACGCCAGCGCGGGACGCGCCCACTGGGTCGCGAAGTACACGTTTTCGGCCACCGGTCGCAAGGTAACCAATCGCATCGATGCCGCGTTCGATTTTCGCGATGGCTCGATCGTGCGACATGTGGACCGCTTCAGCCTGTGGCGCTGGTCGGCGATGGCACTAGGCGCGAAAGGCCTGTTACTGGGCTGGTTGCCGCCGGTCCAGGCGGCGATCCGCGCGCAGGCGGCGACCGCGCTGGCCGTGTACGACCAAGCGCCGGGCTGAACATGGCACTCGCGCAGGAACCGGCGTTCGTCCATGACCGTGCGGCGCGCCTCGGTGTGCTGCTCGTCAACCTCGGTACGCCGGACGCGCCCACGACGGCTGCAGTACGCCGCTATCTCGCCCAATTCCTGTCCGATCCGCGCGTGGTCGAAATCCCGAGCGTGCTGTGGAAGCCGTTACTGCACACGGTCATCCTCGGCATGCGCTCCCCGCGCTCGGCGCAGCGCTACGCCACGGTGTGGAGCAAGGAAGGTTCGCCGCTGCTGGTGCATAGCCAGCGGCAGAAGACGCTGCTGCTCGGGTACCTCGGTCAGCGGCTGAAGGACTTGGGCCTGCCCTCGGACCATGCGCGGATCGAACTGGGCATGCGCTACGGTACCCCGTCGATCGACGACGCGCTGTCTGCCTTGAAGCAGGACGGCTGCGAGCGGATCCTGGTATTGCCGCTGTATCCCCAGTACGCCGCGAGCACCACCGCGTCTGCGCTCGACGAGATATTCGCTGCCGCAATGAAGATGCGGCGCGTTCCGGCCTTGCGCGTCGTCGATTCGTACCATGACGATCCCGGCTACATCAGCGCGCTGGCGCAAAGCATCAACGAATACTGGGTGAAGAACGGCCGGCCGGACACGCTGGTGCTGTCCTTTCATGGTCTGCCGCGCCGAAGCCTCGAACTCGGCGACCCCTATCACTGCCAGTGCCTGAGCACCGGCCGCCTGCTGGCGACCGAACTTGGCTTGACCAAGGAACAATTCGTCATCACCTTCCAGTCCCGCTTCGGACGCGCGCAATGGCTGACGCCGTACACGCAGCCGACGCTGGTCGCGCTCGCCAAGGAAGGCAGGCGGCGGGTCGATGTCGCGTGCCCGGGTTTTGTCAGCGACTGCCTCGAGACGCTCGAGGAAATCGCGCAGGAAGGGCAGGTCGCGTTTCTCAAGGCGGGAGGCAAGGAATATCACTACATTCCCTGCCTGAACGAGCGCCCGGCATGGATTGCCGCGCTCGCCGACCTGGCGGTGCGGCATTTGCAGGGATGGCTGGAACCGCCGTCGGATGCCGTCGCCCTTGCGCAGCGATCCGCCCGCGCGAAAGCCTTGGGCGCGGTCAAATAGGAGAGCCCAATGCACGAGCACCTGGACGTTCCGTACCATCAGCAGGACACCGATATCTATTGCGGCGCCGCCTGCGCGCAGATGGTGCTGCGTGCGATCGGCCAGCCGCTGCTGGCGCAGGACGATCTGTACAACGACAACCACAATCACTCGGCGGAGCCGGCCGCCTGGGCAACGCCGCCCGACGGCCTCTGCTGGACGATGAACAACCGGCAGACGCAGAAGCATTTCACGCTCGACTCGACCGACACCGAGGATCCGATCACCCGCACCATCTGCTGGGCGATCCATCACTATCAATGCGCGCCCATCGCACTCGTGTTCGGCGGCAATCACTGGGCGGTCGTGCGCGGGTATACCGCGAGCGCGGCGCCGACTGCCTCGTATGACACGTCCTATGCCATTTCCAGCTTCGACCTGAACAACCCGTGGCCGCCCGTTCCCGCGCCGCCGGGCCCGCCGCCGCACACTGACGGCGACGTCTGCGGCAGCGGCGGTACGCGCGGCGTCGCCGACATCAACGTCTCCTACAGCACCTGGCAAACGGATTACCTGACTCCCAATGGGTACGGCGCGCAATGGCTCGGCAAATACGTGGCGGTGTGCGATCCGGATCCGCCAGGAACGCCCGCGCCGCCGTCGCCGCCCGGGCAGGGAAGGCCGACCGATGGCCAGCCGCTGCTCGAGGCCGCACGCGTAAAGGAGCAACTGCTCGGCAGTGTGAAGGAGGCCGGACTGCTGCTGCACCCGGTCTGGTCGAAACTGTTCGACGGAGCCCGCGCCGGAGAACCGATCCTGGTCCAGCGCCTCGATCGTCTCGACAGCTACTACTGGATCGTGCCCACCCTCGACGCGCTGGGAGCCATATGCGCCGCCGTCGGCGTCGATGCGCACTCCGGCGGCTATCAGCAGACGATGGCCATGCCCGACCCCGGCGCGTCGATCTTCGGCTTCGCTGAAGCGCGGAAGGTGATGGATCACGTGCTCGGCCGACGCTTCGATCTGCCCGCGGGCGCCGGAAGTTTGTTCGTGCGGCCGCAGGGGCTCTCGATGCACTCCGCGCTCGTTTGGCGACCCTGCCGCGAATCGCTATCTCCGTTCTATCCATTTCGCATGCTGCTGCTGGGTGCACACCGGCTCTATGTGCGCGTATTCGACGGTGCGGTGTTTACGAAACTCAGCAACGACCGGGGCGGGCTCTGACCGCTCCGGATGCCGATTCGGTCGACGCGGCGGTGGCGAGCGCCAGGACGGCACTCGGACTCGATGCCAGGGTCCCGGCGCGGACCTGGTCGGTCGCGCGAATGCGACCAGGTGCCAGCGCCTTCCTGCTGGTGGTGTTCGGTGAACCGGAGCATGCATCGGCGATCGCCGCGATCGATCCGGTGACGCGAGAGGTGTTGGAGTCAGCCCGCCTGCCGGGCCGCGAACCGCACACCTTGCTCGGCGCGGACGAGGCCATCGAGCGCGCAGGCTTCGGCCCGGGCACGGAGGCGCAACTCGTGTGGGACCCCTCGCCGGCAAGCCGGTCCCGGTTCTACCCGCTGTGGCAGCTCGTGAACGCCGGGCGGACGGTCTGGGTGGACAGCGTCCGCGGCCTGGTCTTGCACACGCTCGACGCTGCGCGTGGAGGCGGCTCGGGCCAGGCGTGAAATACGGGTCTCTGGCCCGCGTTATCGCCCTTGAAACGTCCGCTTGGAAGGAGCAGTTCATGCTTGCCTTCCAATCGCGCTTCGGACGCGCGAAGTGGCTGTCGCCGTATACCCATCCGACGCTCGTCGCGCTTGGCCGGCAAGGCTGAACGAGCGCTCTGGAGTCGAACGCTGATCGCTGTCGCTGATCGCTGATGTTGATAGCTGATCGCCGATCGTCGGATTTGTCATCTTCGAGCGACTGAGTCCGGGAAAGCGAGCTCGAGTGCCTGCTCGAGCGTCAAAGAACTACCCTCTTGCCAGGCGCGATCGAATGCTGCGTCATCTCCCAGCACCGCGCGTGTGGCAGCCACGCGCCGGTCGCGATCGCTTCGATAGTTGGGCGACAGCGGCGATCCAACCTCGGTCTGCAAGCGCTCTGCCGCGCCCCACATGCGAGCGGCGCCGAGGAAGTCGCCGCCAGCAGCAGTCATCGCCGCAAGTCCCGCGAGCGACACGGCCATCCCGTTTCGGTCGCCCCGCTCGCGCCGGATCGCCAAGCCCTCTTGGAACATCTGCCGGGCGGTCGAATAGTCGTCCTGCTCGCAGGCCACCCTCGCCAAGGTGTATAACGACTCGGCAACGCCGCTCCCATGCTGCAGTTCGCGCATGATTGCCAGGCTCTCCTCGGAAAGCCGGCGCGCGCTTGGATAGTCGCGTCGGAAGTAGGCCACCCGTCCCAAGCCGTCCAGGGTAGTTGCAATGTATTCCCGATTGCCCAGCTCTCGCATGATCTCCAGGCACTCCGCATAGAGCGCACCGGCAGAGGCAAAATCACCCTGGCCGAGCGCCACATTCGCGAGATTGCCCAGCGAGTTGGCGATGCGTTCCTGATCCCCCAGTTCCCGCTTGATCGAAAGCGACTGCTCAAGGAGCCTTCGCGCCGCGGTGAAATCGCCCTGTTGATGGGCCACGCTTGCCAGGTTGTTCAGCGCGGCAGCGATACCGCTCTGGTTCCCGAGTTCCTGCATAATCGCCAGGCTCTCCTCGTGCCGCGCTCGGGTCGAAGTGAAATCACCCTGTTCGTAGGCCACCAACCCCAAGTTAGTCAGCACCGTGGCAATACGCTGCCGGTCTCCCAGCTGTCGCTCGATGGTCAGGCACTCTTCAAGGAGGGCCGCGGCGGCACGTATGTCGCTCTGGTGGTAGGCTAGTGTGCCCGCACCATTGAGCACCTTCGCACGCTCTTGCGGCAGCTTTTCAGTTCCCGCCATTCGAAGCACCCGCGCGCACAACTCGCGGCCCTCCGCGAAATGTCCCCGCGTGATCCAGAAGCGTTGCAATGCCCCGCAAAGTCGAAGACTTCCTCTCGGCGCTACTTCCCCAAGACCCCAATCCAGGCCAGCCCGTAGGTTCTCATGCTCCTGCTCCAGACGCTGCAGCCACTGTGCCTGCTGCGCGCCCCTGATTTGCGCCTCCGCCTCTTCCGCCAGCGCTAGGAAGTAGTCCCGATGCCGTTCCCGAACCGCATCGCCGCTCCCGCTCTTCAGTAGTTCCTCCCGCGCATACTGTCGCACTGTTTCCAGCAGCCGGTAGCGATAATTTCCGTCATTCTGCTCCGCCATCACCAAGCTCTTGTCGACAAGCGACGTCAGCAGGTCGAGCACCTCCTGGACCTCCACACCTTCGCCGGTACACACCCGCTCTGCCGCTGCCAATGTCCAGCCGCCGGCAAACACCGACAGGCGCTGCAGCAGCCGCTGTTCCGGCTCATGCAGCAGGTCGTAACTCCAATCGATTAGCGAGCGCAACGTCTGCTGACGCGGCAGCGCCGTGCGCGAGCCCCCCGTGAGGAGTCGGAAACGCTCGTCCAGCTTGTTGTTGATCACTTCGAGCGAAAGGGATCGCACCCGCGCCGCCGCCAGCTCGATCGCCAGCGGAATGCCATCCAGCCGATAGCAGATGGAAGCGAGCGTGGACGCGTTCTGCTGCGTGACCCGAAAGTCGGGGCGGGCGAGTAGGGCCCGGTCGGTGAACAGTTGCACCGCCTCGAATGGCGCAACAGAGTCCGGCGTTTGCGCTCGCTTCGGATCGGGCAGCGACAGCGACGGCACGCGGTACGCCTGCTCGCCACCGATGCCGAGCGCCTCCCTGCTGTTCGCGAGAATCGTCAGATGCGGGCATTGCCGTATGAGCGCGTCGGCGAGTTTTGCGCAGCCGTCGAGCAGGTGCTCGCAGTTATCGAGGAGCAGCAGCAGCCTCTTGTCCTTGAGGTGCTCGCTGAGCGTTTGGCTGATCGGTTTGCCCGGTACTTCCTTCAGGCCCAGCACTGTCGCCACTGCCTGTGGCACTAGCCCCGGGTCTGCGAGCGGCGCGAGTTCCACCAACCAGGCACCGTCCGGGAAGCGCTCGAGCGAGTCGGCGGCAACATGCAGGCTCAGGCGCGTCTTGCCGCAGCCGCCCGAGCCGGTGAGCGCAAGGAGGCGATTCCTGGCGAGCAGTCGCTTCAACTCCACCAGTTCCTTCTCACGCCCGATAAAGCTTGTCGCCTCCTGTGGCAGGTTGTTCGGCGTGGCCTCCAGCGAACGCAGCGCCGGAAACTCCTGCCGCAAATCCGGGTGGACGACTTGGTAAACGTGTTCGGGGGTAGAGAGGTCCTTGAGCCGGACGTTACCGAGATCGCGCAGCGCAACCGCGGCTGGAAGCTTTTCCCGCACGCAGTCGACCACGGCCTGGGACAGCAGTACCTGGCCGCCGTGCGCTGCGCTCATGATCCGCGCCGCGCGGTTGACGGGGCTGCCGAAGTAATCGTTATCGCGGCGCTCGACGAACCCTGCGTGCAGCCCGCAACGCACGTAAAGGGGAACGCCATGGGTAGCGGCCGGATCGCCGAGCGCCCGCTGCAGGTCCACCGTCGCGGCGAGCGCGTTCGCCGCATCGTCGAAGGCCGCATGGACACCGTCGCCAGTCGTCTTCACCACCGTTCCGTGGCGCCCCTCGACCGCCTTTCGGGCCAGCGCGTCGTGGGCGGCCAGCGCTTGTGACATCCGCGCGGCATCCTGCTCCCACAATGCAGTGCTGCCCGCGATGTCCGTGAACAGCAACGTCACCGTGTTGGTCGCCGGCTGGGTATTAGCCTCATAGGGCTCAGGCATGGACAGGGCGTAACGTCAGGCCGAGCAGAGGCTCATTCTGGGGATCGCTATTGGTTTGCGCAAGATGGACTGCAAAGTAAAGTCCACGGCGGATCGGCAACAGCGCTAGGCGGATATTTTTTGCCATGTTTTTGCCCTTGAATCGTCCCCAACACCCCCAATATGGCCTCGGTGCTCCAAAGGAATGTGAATGACCAATAATCCCGACAACTTTGATCAGGTTTTGCCCCCGACCGACGACGACGCCGGCGCAGGCGCCGACGCCACGGCAGGTGAAGCCTCGCCGCTGAGCAAAGCCGAGGCCGAGGCGGCCGAATTCAAGGACGCGTGGTTGCGGGCGAAGGCCGAAACCGAAAACGTCCGCAAGCAGGGGCAGAACGACGTCGCCAAGGCCTACAAATACGCCATCGAGCGCTTTGCGCAGGAATTGCTGACGGTGAAGGACGCGCTGGAGCTCACGCTCGCGACGCCTTCGGCCACCATCCAGACCTTGAAAGACGGTGTCGAGCTGACCCTGAAGAATCTGCAGGCGGCGTTCGACAAGGTGCAAATCGCCGAAATCAACCCGGTGGGCGAGAAGTACGATCCGCACCGCCACCAGGCGATGACCATGCTCGAATCCGAACAGCCGCCCGGCACGGTGGTCCAGGTCTTCCAGAAAGGCTACCTGCTCAACGACCGCGTGCTCCGGCCGGCCTTGGTCGCCGTCGCAAAGGCGCGCGAAGACACCGCGTCCGGTCCGGCAGGTGCTTGAAGCGCCAGTGAAAACCCCCATCTAGTTCTTAACGATTCAACCAGGCAAACCAAGGAAAGAACATGGCCAAGATCATCGGTATCGACCTCGGCACGACCAACAGCTGCGTCGCCATCATGGAAGGCGGGCAGCCAAAAGTGATCGAGAATTCGGAAGGCGCGCGCACCACGCCTTCGGTCGTCGCGTATGCGGAAGACGGCGAAATCCTCGTCGGCGCGCCGGCCAAGCGGCAGGCAGTCACCAATGCGAAGAACACGATCTTCGCAGTCAAACGGCTCATCGGGCGGCGCTTCGAGGAAAAGGAAGTGCAGAAGGACATCGGCCTGATGCCCTACAAGATCGTCAAGGCCGACAACGGCGACGCCTGGGTCGAGGTTCGCGGCAAGAAAATCGCGCCGCAGCAGGTTTCTGCGGAAATCCTGCGCAAGATGAAAAGGACCGCCGAGGACTATCTCGGCGAGGAAGTGACGGAGGCGGTGATCACCGTCCCGGCGTACTTCAACGATTCGCAGCGCCAGGCGACCAAGGACGCGGGCAAGATCGCGGGCCTGGACGTCAAGCGCATCATCAACGAGCCGACGGCCGCGGCGCTTGCATTCGGCCTCGACAAGAAGGAAGGCGATCGCAAGATCGCTGTGTATGACCTTGGCGGTGGCACCTTCGACATCTCGATCATCGAAATCGCCAACGTCGACGGCGAACACCAGTTCGAGGTGCTGTCGACCAACGGCGACACGTTCCTCGGCGGCGAGGACTTCGATCAGCGGCTGATCGACTACATCGTCACCGAATTCAAGCGGGACCAGGGCGTCGATCTCAAGAACGACGTGCTGGCGCTGCAGCGCCTCAAGGAAGCCGCGGAAAAGGCGAAGATCGAACTTTCGTCGTCGCAGCAGACCGAGATCAACCTGCCGTACATCACGGCGGACCAGTCCGGGCCCAAGCACCTGTCGATCAAGATCACCCGCGCCAAGTTCGAGGCGCTGGTGGAAGAGTTGATCGCCAAGACGGTCGAGCCCTGCCGCATCGCGATCAAGGATGCCGGCGTCAAGCTCTCGGACATCGGCGACGTGATTCTCGTTGGCGGCATGACGCGCATGCCCAAGGTGCAGGACACGGTCAAGGAATTCTTCGGCCGCGAGCCGCGCAAGGACGTCAATCCCGACGAGGCGGTTGCCGTCGGTGCGGGTATCCAGGGTGGCGTGCTCAAGGGTGACGTGAAGGACGTGCTGCTGCTCGACGTGACGCCGCTGTCGCTCGGCATCGAAACGCTGGGTTCGGTAATGACCAAGCTGATCCAGAAGAACACGACGATTCCGACCAAGGCGCAGCAGGTGTTCTCGACCGCCGACGACAACCAGTCGGCGGTGACCATCCACGTGCTGCAGGGCGAGCGCGACGTCGCTTCGGGCAACAAGAGCCTCGGTCAGTTCAATCTCGAAGGCATCCCGCCGTCACCACGCGGCATGCCGCAGATCGAGGTGACCTTCGACATCGACGCCAACGGGATCCTGCACGTCTCCGCCAAGGACAAGGCGACGGGCAAGGAGAACAAGATCACGATCAAGGCGAGTTCGGGCCTGTCGGAAGACGAGATCAACCGCATGGTCAAGGACGCCGAGGCGCACGCCGAGGAAGACAAGAAGTTGCTCGAAGTCGTACAGGCGCGCAATCATCTCGATGCGCTGACGCACAGCGTGAAGAAGTCGCTGGGAGAATACGGCGACAAGGTCGGTGCCGACGAGAAGGGCAAGATCGAGGCAGCGCTGAAGGACGCCGAGGAATTGCTGAAGCAGAAGGATGCCGACAAGGATGCACTCGAGGCGAAGGCGCAGGCGCTGATGACGGCGTCGCAGAAGCTGGGCGAGGCGATGTACGCCAAGACGCAGGCCGACGCAGAGGCTGCAGGCGCCAGTGCTTCGGCCGCGGGTTCGACATCGGGCGCAGACGCGAAGGCCGACGAGAAAGTGGTCGACGCCGAGTTTACGGAAGTCAAAGACAAGAAGTGATATTTCGTCGGCGGGTGGGCGTTGTCGTGCAACCAATCGATGACGCAAATTCTGCCGACGTAATATCTGGCCGAGTTGAAGTGGACGCCTCACGGAATCGTGAGGCGTCGCTTGGCTCGGCCGTTTGTTGCATTGGGGAATTGAATACATGGCGAAGCGCGACTACTACACGACTCTCGGCATAAATCGCGACGCTTCCGAAGAGGACATCAAGAAGTCCTATCGCAAGCTGGCGATGAAGCATCATCCGGACCGCAATCCGGACGATAAGGCGTCGGAAGAGAAATTCAAGGAAGCCAAGGAAGCGTACGAGGTCCTGACCGACGCGCGCAAGCGCGCGGCCTACGATCAGTTCGGGCATGCCGGGGTCGATCCTTCGGCGGGCTTCGGCGCGGCGGGTGCGCGCGGCTTCGGCGGTCAGGAAGGCTTCGGCGGATTCGCCGACGCGTTCGGCGACATCTTCGGCGAGATCTTCGGGGCGCAGGGTGGTGCCGGCCGCGGCCGCGGCAGCGGCGTGTACCGCGGCGCAGACCTGCGCTACAACCTCGAGCTGTCGCTGGAAGAAGTCGCGCGCGGCACCGAAGCGAAGATTCGCATTCCCACGCTCGAATCCTGCGCAACTTGCCACGGCAGCGGTGCAAAACCGGGTACGCAGCCCAAGACCTGCCCCGCGTGTCACGGACAGGGTCAGGTGCGCGTTTCGCAGGGGTTCTTCTCGATCCAGCAGACCTGCCCGCAATGTCACGGCAGCGGTAAGATCATCCCCGAACCGTGCGCAACCTGCGGCGGCGCGGGACGCACGAAGAAGCACAAGACGCTGTCGGTGAAGATTCCCGAAGGTGTCGACCAGGACGATCGCATCCGGCTGACGGGCGAGGGCGAGGCGGGACTCAACGGCGGTCCGCCCGGCGACCTTTACGTCGTGGTCAGCCTGAAGCCGCATCCGGTATTTCAGCGCGAGAACAGCGATCTGCATTGCGAGATGCCGATTTCCTTCGCCATCGCCGCGCTCGGTGGTGAAATCGAAATACCGACGCTCGACGGCCACGCCAAGATCAAGATCCCGGCGGAGACCCAGAGCGGGCAGGTGTTCCGGCTGCGCAACAAGGGCATCAAGGCGGTGCGCAGCAGCGTCCATGGTGACCTGTATTGCCACGTGGCGATCGAAACGCCGGTGAAGCTCACGGGGCGGCAAAAGGATTTGCTGCGCGAGTTCGAGTCCATCAACAGCGAGGACCCTGCGCGACACAATCCGCGCGCCAAGAACTGGCTCGACCGCGTGCGCGAATTCTTCGCAACCTGATCGCCGAGTGACTTCGGCCCCCAGTCCGATCGCCCGTTTCGACGTCGTCGTCATCGGCGCGGGCGCCGCGGGCATGATGTGCGCCGCGACCGCAGGACAGCGCGGCCGCAACGTCCTGCTGATCGAGCACTACACACGGCTCGGTGAAAAGATCCGCATCTCCGGAGGCGGGCGTTGCAACTTCACCAATCTGCACGCCGATTCCGCCAACTTCCTGTCGCAGAATCCGGATTTCTGCCGCTCGGCACTGGCGCGCTATACGCCGCGCGATTTCGTAACGCTGGTCGAACGGCACGGCATCACCTGGCACGAGAAAAAACTCGGCCAGCTGTTTTGCGACGACACCGCGGTGCAGATCATCAATATGCTCCGGACCGAATGCGACCGTGGCCGCGTGCAGTGGCGCATGCCCTGCAGTGTCGATACGATCGAGCACGTCGGCGGGCAATTCAACATCGCGACGGCGCACGGGCCGGTCGTCGCCGCCTCCGTGGTCATCGCGACCGGTGGTCTGACCGTGCCCAAGATCGGCGCGACGCCTTTTGGCTACCGGATCGCCGAGCAATTCGGACTCGCCGTTGTCGCGCCGCGCCCCGCGCTCGTGCCGCTCGCGCTCGATCCGGCGGCGCTTGCGCGCTTCGGCGATCTGTCCGGCGTATCCGTCGACGCCGAAGTGACGTGCGGCAGCGGGCGCTTTCGCGAAAACGTCCTGTTCACGCATCGCGGCCTGTCCGGACCCGCGATCCTCCAGATCTCGTCTTATTGGCAGGGCGGCGATCCGATTCATGTCGACCTCATTCCCGACGTCGTCGCCGGCGACTGGCTGGGCGATCAGCGCGCATCGGTGCGCATGGACACGCTGCTCGCCCAGCGACTGCCGAAGCGGCTCGCGCAGAACTGGTGCGAGGCGCACGATGCCGCGGTGTCGTTGCAGCATCTCGGCGACAGGCGCATCGCCGAACTCGCAGCGATGCTGCACGATTGGCCGGTCTGGCCGTCGGGAACGCTGGGCTACAACAAGGCCGAGGTAACGCTCGGCGGCGTCGATACGCGCGAACTGTCGTCGAAGACGATGGCGGCAACACGGATGCCGGGATTGTATTTCATTGGTGAAGTCGTCGACGTCACAGGGCACCTCGGCGGCTTCAATTTCCAGTGGGCGTGGGCTTCGGGCCGGGCTGCGGGCGAGGCGGTCTAGTCTGTGGCTGTCATGCCGGAATCCCGTACCAGATCTCCTCATCGAGCCGATCACAATCGGGCTGGCATTCCTTCTGCCCAGCCTTCAGAAGCTTCAGATCATATTGCTGCTCAACTTCGCTGCGCTCTTGCCGCACCAGTTCGTGGAGTACGGTTGGCCTGGCGGTGGCCCGTAATCCTTTGCGCTCGGACCAAATCCCATGGTAGGTTCGAACCTCCATCCATCTGAAGGAGGATTCTTCATGGCCACGACTCGCAAGCCCACAGGGCAGAAAGCCGGCGCAAAGAAGCCTGCAGGGGGCACCACGAAGGCCAAGGCAAAGCGCGTCGCGCGTAAGGCGCAGGCGGCGGTCGAAGTCGCGGCGCATGACGCTGGACTGGCGCTTCGTCGCACTGCGCGCAAGCTAAAACGCACGGCGAAGACGAAGTTGGAGAAAGCGAAGGGGCCAGCGAAGCGAACTGCGCGGCGGGTTGAGCGCAAGGTCTCCTCGGCGCTGGCAAGTGCCGGCGAATCGATCACGACCGCGGGGCATCGAGCGAAGCGGAGTTTCGATGCCGCTAAGAAGGCGTTTGCGGAGGCACCGGCCGCGAAGAAGCGCGCACCGAAGAAGCCAGGGGCTCGGCGCAAGACAGCTTCGTGAAGTTCTCCGTAGAGTTGCGCAAAGAGTGTTCAAACCGCGGGCCAAGCAGGCGTTCAGCACAACGCGCATCCGCCGGCGAGTGCTTGCTGTC
>CAWGEB010000002.1:0-351308 GCA_963821485.1 uncultured beta proteobacterium | reverse complement strand
GAATCGTCGTCGTCGCACGCGCCATTGCGATGTTCGCCTTGGCACCTGAGGTAACGACCACCGCGACCTTGAGGCCAACGAGCTCGGCGGCCAACGCGGGAAGCCGATCGTAGTTTCCCTCGGCCCAACGAACCTCGATGACGATGTTCTTGCCCTCGACATAGCCATAGTCACGCAGGCCCGCACGTAGTGCTTCCAACCGCTTCGCCTGATTGGAAGCGGACTCGGAACCGAGGAACCCGATACGGTGGACTGTCGCCGGTTGCGCGTTGGCGGGGAACGCGTTTACGAGCAGAGCGCCCGCTGCTGTGCTGACGAAAGTCCGACGATCCATCACTGAGTCACCACGTCGAAGAATAGAAGCCCACCCATACTACGCCTTCGGGCACGGCTAGACGCCCGCCGCCGGGTGACCGCTCCCGGGGTATTTTCGTGGCGCTGCTGAATGTCTCCAGTCGACTGAACTCGCATCGATGGGGGTAACTACGACCTGACACAGGCAGCCGCTTCAATTTTCGCTTGGGTCACATCAGCGCGCTACGACAAGACATGAACACGACACCTATCTTAACGGTGCCTGGCTTCGTTTGGGCGCCCTTGCCAGGGCATTCATTCGAGGCCGAACCTGAGACAGAAGTGCGACAGTATTTGCTAATATCCCAATTCGTGTCCGTGGTTCCGAGTGAAGATGGCGCCGGCTCCTCCGTCACGAGCTAGACCTCGAGCTACGGAGGACTTGCGCTGTCAACGCGAACATGACTCGACTGCCGCTTCGTTCCGATCGGGCTGGTACACCGACACGCGGTTCGCGCGTCTCATCCGATAGGTCATATCGCCGTTAGGTCTTGCACAGGCAAATGACCTTACCTGATCCTGCTTCGCCGACAGCACCGTTGCCGCTCGGAACGGTGACGTTTCTGTTTACCGATATCGTGGGTAGCACCACGTTGTGGGAGGTGCAGCGCGAAGAAATGCGCATTGCAATGGCACGCCATGATGCGCTGTTGCGTCGGTGCATCGCGGACAGCGGCGGATACGTGGTCAAGACGACGGGTGATGGGTTTCATGCGGCTTTCGCCGACGCGTCGGATGCTATCGAAGCGGCCATTGCTTGCCAGAAGGCACTGTATGCCGAGCCTTGGTCGCAGGCAGCCCCTATTCGCGTCCGAATGGCATTGCACACCGGTGCCGCGGAACTGCGTGACGGTGACTACTATGGCTCGGCAGTCAATCGTGCCGCCCGCTTGGCGGCACTGGGACATGGCGGACAGACGCTTCTGTCAGCGGTCACGCACGATCTGTGCTGTGACCACGCCCCTCCCGGAGTGACCTTCAGTCTACTCGGCGAGCACAAACTAAGGGGCCTGACGGGACGTGAAGCCGTCTACGAGGTGTGCCACCCCGATCTGCCGCAAGCGTTTCCGCCATTGCAAGCGTTGCTCGCACCGATCGATGAAAACACGCCCTCGATCGCGGTGCTGCCATTCACTGATCTCAGCCCGGAGAAGAATCAAGAGTACTTCGCGGACGGCCTCGCCGAGGAACTCTTGAACGTCCTTTCGAAGATTCACGGCGTGCGAGTGGCCTCGCGAACGTCGGCGTTCAGCTTCAAGGGAACCAAGCTGGACCTCCCGTCGGTCGCGCAAAGACTCAATGTAGCAACGATCCTCGAGGGCACGGTGCGGATGGCGGGCAAGCGCGTACGGGTGGGAGCGCATCTCATTCAGACGACGACCGATTCGCATCTCTGGTCGCAATCCTACGACCGTGAGCTCGACGACATTTTCGCGGTGCAAGATGAGATCGCGCAGGAAGTGGTAAAGGAACTGCGCACAACGCTTCTCGGCGGCAAGCAGGACGCCTCGACAACCGCGCAAGTGAAGGCCGAAGTGCAGGCAGCGGCAATTGGTCGAGGAAATGATGCCGTCGCGTACGAACTCTATCTTCAGGGACGGTTTTACGTCGATCGATTCACGCCGGACGACGCGGCGGCAGGGATTGAGTATTACCGGCGGGCGGTTGCGCTCGACCCCGAGTTTGCGCTGGCGTGGGCGTGGCTGGCACGGGCTTACGCGGACCAAGCGGCCTATGCATGGGCGCCGGCGGCCGAGGCGTTCGAACGCGCTCGAGACGCGGCAGAGCAGTCGCTGCAATTGAATCCGGATCAGGCGGAGGGACACGCCGTGCTCGGTCTTTGCCGCCTGGCAAATGACAGGAACTGGCGCGGGGCGGAAGCTTCATTTCGCAGGGCATTGGAGCTGGCGCCGGGAAATGCCTTGGTTCTGCGCCACGCGGCGATAATCGCAGCGTGTCTGGGCCGCGACGAAGAGTCGATCGCATTGCTGCGGCGAGCGGTGACGCTCGACCCACTGAGCGTGCCGGTCCAGCGTCTTCTCGGCCAGCGGTGTCTGTATGGGGGCTTTCTCGCCGACGCGGAAACAGCACTGCATAAGATACTTGAGCTCAACCCGCGTGGGGGCTTTACACACTACTGGCTCGGGATGAATCACCTTGCACATGGGCGGCGCGATGAAGCGCTGTCAACGTTCAAACAAGAGGTGAACGAGGTCTTCCACTTGCTTGGGCTGGCCGTGGGCGAACATGCGCTTGGCCACCGGCCCGAAGCAGAATCTGCGCTGCGTGAACTTATTGGTAAGCACGCCGATAGCGCGGCCTTTCAAATCGCGGGGGCCTACGCCTACTTGGGAAATGCCGACCAAGCGTTCAATTGGTTGGAGCGAGCGGACACACAGCGCGATCCTGGCTTGGTCGAGGTTAAAGCGGAGATACTCTTGCGTAACATTTACGGCGATCCTCGCTGGCGGCCGTTCCTAGCAAAAATGGGACTCTAGGATCGTGTAGACCGTTGTCGACCGGTCAGCGACCTTCGCGCGACCGTCGCATGTCGACCGAGCCTGATCTGACGGTCAGGGCACTCCGCAGGAGTCGTTGAGAATTGCAGAAGCAATGGGATGGAGCACTCGTAGCCGCGGCGTCCGGCATCGTTACGGCGACTGCCGCGACGCGACGCTCACGAAGGCAGCGTTTCGCCGTTCTGGTGCAGGAAGCGCCCCACTCGCGGCCACTGGCCCAGTTGGTAGAAGTCCGAGGGAACGTGCCGTCGCAGTTTCAGCAACCGATCCATACGGGTGTACGAGTTCGCAATCCGCAGGAGTTCATGCGCCTCGATTGCGTCCGCTACAGCACGCGCGGTGGTCGCCATGTCACGCGCTCCGGAGGTTCACAACCTTGTTGTCGCGCTCGGCTTCGTCCAGAAAGTCGGCCCACGTCGTCATGAGCCGTCGACGCTCCGGCAGATACTTTGCCGAGTTGTAGGCGCTGCGCACTTTGTCACGCGGACCGTGCGCGAGCTGGCGCTCGATCGCGTCAGGTTTGAATGCGAGCTCGTGCTCGTTCGCCCAGGTCGAAAACGTTGAGCGCATGCCGTGCCCGGTTGCGCGGCCGGCGTAGCCCATGTTCTTGATGTTGCCGATGATGGCATTCGGGCTCATGGGCTCTTGGCGGTTCAACAGATTCGGGAACAACAGATCGCCCTCGCCGGTGTGCACGCGCAACGTCGCGAGCAGGTCAATCGTTTGCGGTGCCAGCGGAACAAGGTGTTCCTCGCCCGACTTCATGCGGTCGGCGGGAATCCGCCATACCTTCGCCTTGGTGTCGATCTCGGACCAGCGCGCCTTGCGCAGTTCGGACGTGCGAACGGCGGTCAACATCAACAGGCGCGTGGCGATGCGTACCAATGGCATGGCGGAACTGTTCGCCAGCCTGCGCAGGAATGCGCCGACCTCGGACGAATCGAGCGCCGGGTGATGCTTGACCTTGGGCGGTTTCTTGATGTCGACGTCGGCGGACGGGTCCGCGATGCGGTGCTTCCGGTTCTTGCCGTTGTAGTGCTTCACCACGCATCGAAAATAGAGGCGCACGTCGCGCGCATAGGTCAGCGCGTCGCGGTCCTCGACCTTGGCGAGCACTTCTTCGACGTCCTCGGGCTGGATTGCATCTATCGCCTTGTCGCCGAGCGTGGCGCTCAGTTCGTCCACGATGCGCTGCACGTCGCGCCGATGTGATTCGCTCCAGGCGTTCTTGTTGTCGCCGAAGTAGCGTTTGGCCGCAACGCGGAACGTTGGCCCGGCCTGCACCGGCTTCGGTTTGCGTTGCTCGCGACGTTGCGCTACCGGGTCAATGTCGGCGGCGATCAACTTGCGGGCGGCGTCGCGAAGATCACGCGCGCCCTTTATTTCCCGCTGCCCCTCAGTCTCTGGAACGGTCTCGATCGGAACGTCGGGGTATGCGCCGAGCGCAAGCGTTCTTTCTTTGCCGTGGAGCCTGAATTTCAGCCGCCAGAGCTTGCCACCGGTCGGGGTGACCAGTAGGTACATGGCGCGTCCGTCGGCGACCCTGTAGGGCTTCTGGCGCGGTCGCAACGCCTCTATTTTCCTGTCGCTCAGCAGATCAACTTGAGCCATTTTCGGTGCTCCCGATTTTTGGGCCGACTGCATCGGTGGCGCGAAACTCTGTTTTCCGATGCTCCCTTCGTCAAAACGCTCCCAAGAATACTACCGAGCGGCGTTGATTGCAAATGAGCGCGATTTAGCGCCTTTGGACAGGGTTTTCCTATGAAAAAGCGCCCGGTCAGTTAACTGAGCGAGCGCGTTTGAACGGACAAGAAACGGTATTTGGCGGAGAGAGAGGGATTCGAACCCTCGATACACTTTTTGGCGTATGCTCCCTTAGCAGGGGAGTGCCTTCGACCACTCGGCCATCTCTCCGATGAAGCTCGCGATTTTACCCGTTCCGCCCGCCCTGCGGGAATAACGCATTCATGCCGGCTGCGGCGCATGGTCCAGTTCGAACGCCCGGTGCAGGACGCGCACCGCGAGTTCCAGGTACTTTTCGTCGATCACCACCGAAGTCTTGATCTCGGAGGTCGAGATCATCTGGATGTTGATCTGCTCGTCCGCCAGCGTCTTGAACATCTTCGCGGCGATGCCGACGTGCGAACGCATGCCGATGCCGACCAGCGACACCTTGCAGATCCGGTTGTCGCCGATGATGTCGCGCGCGGTGAAGGCGCTGCCCTTCTGTCCTGCAAGCACGTCTAGCGCCTTCTGGTACTCGCCGCGGTTCACCGTGAACGAGAAGTCGGTATGGCCCGATGCGCCGATGTTCTGCACGATCATGTCCACGTCGACGTTGGCGGCGGCAATCGGTCCGAGGATCGCGTAGGCGATGCCTGGCCGGTCTTCGACCCCCATCAGTGAAATCTTGGCTTCGTCGCGATTGAACGCAATGCCGGAAATGATTGCCTGTTCCATGGCTTCGTCTTCCTCGAAAGTGATGAGCGTGCCGGTCGAGGATTTTTCGGGGTCCTCGAAAGACGACAGCACGCGCAGTTTGACCTTGTACTTGCCGGCGAATTCGACCGAGCGTATCTGCAGGACCTTGGACCCGAGGCTCGCCATTTCCAGCATTTCCTCGAAGGTGATGCGATCGAGGCGTCGCGCTTCGGGCACGATGCGCGGATCCGTCGTGTAGACGCCGTCGACGTCGGTGTAGATCTGGCACTCGTCGGCCGCCAGCGCCGCCGCGAGGGCAACGCCGGAGGTGTCCGACCCGCCGCGGCCCAAGGTCGTGATGTTGCCTTCGGCATCGACGCCCTGGAACCCTGCCACGATGACCACCATGCCGGCGGCGAGGTCGCGGCGAATGCGCTCCTCGTCGATCTTCAGTATGCGCGCCTTGGTGTATGCGCTGTCGGTCAGGACCCTGACCTGGCCTCCGGTGTAGCTTCTGGCCTTGACGCCGAGTTCGTGCAATGCGATCGCAAGCAGACCGATGGTCACCTGCTCGCCGGTTGCCGCGACGACGTCGAGCTCGCGTGGATCGGGATTGGGCGAGATTTCCCGCGCCAACGCCAGCAGCCGGTTGGTCTCGCCGCTGATCGCCGACGGAACGACCACCAGTTGATGGCCTTCGCGGTGAAATCGCGCAACGCGGCGCGCCACGTTGCGTATGCGCTCGGTATTGCCGACCGACGTTCCACCATACTTCTGGACGATCAGTGCCATGCGCGCGCGTCCATCACAGCGTACGGAAGGCCAGTGTCGCGTTGGTCCCGCCAAAGCCGAAGGAGTTGGACAGCGCCGCGCGGATCTTCATCTTCCGCGCGGTGTTCGGCACGAAATCGAGATCGCACTTCGGATCCTGGTTGATCAGATTGGCCGTCGGTGGCGCGACCTGGTCGCGCAAAGCCAGCACCGTAAACACCGCCTCGATGCCGCCCGCCGCGCCCAGCAGGTGACCGGTCATGGATTTGGTCGACGATACTGCGAGCCGTGCCGCATGCTCGCCGAAGCAGCGCTTGACTGCGATGCACTCGGCGATGTCGCCCACCGGCGTCGAGGTGCCATGCGCGTTGATGTAGTCGATGTCGGTCGGCACCAGCCCGCCATTTTTCATCGCATTGGCCATGCTGCGCGCTGCGCCGGCTCCGTCCTCGGGCGGAGCCGTGATGTGGTGCGCATCGGCCGACATGCCGTAGCCGGCCAGTTCGCAATAGACGCGCGCGCCGCGGGCCTTCGCGTGCTCCAGTTCCTCGAGCACGAGCACGCCGGCGCCTTCGCCGAGCACAAAGCCGTCGCGGTCGACATCCCACGGCCGGCTGGCGGTCACCGGGTCGTCGTTGCGATGCGACAGCGCGCGCGCGGCGCAAAAGCCGCCGACCCCGAGCGGACTCACCGTCGATTCGGCGCCGCCGGCGAACATGATGTCGGCATCGCCGTATTCGATCAGGCGGGACGCTTCACCCAGGCTGTGATTCGCGGTCGAGCACGCGGTGACCAGCGCGAGATTGGGCCCCCGGTAGCCATACTGAATCGACACTAGCCCCGAGATCATGTTGATGATCGAACCCGGGACGAAGAACGGCGAGATCTTGCGCGGACCGCCTTCGCGATACGCGTTGCTCGTGTCCTCGATCATCGGCAGACCGCCGATACCCGAGCCGATGCATACCCCGACCCGATCGAGATCGCCGGTGTAGCCGTCGAGGCTGGCGTCTTTCACGGCCTCCATGGTCGCCACCAGGCCGTAGTGGATGAAGGTGTCGTAGCGCCGCGCCTCTTTGCCAGAAAGGTACTGCGTGACGTCGAAATTCTTGACCTCGCCCGCGATGCGCGAAGGAAACGCGCTCGCATCGAAGCGCGTAATGGCAGTGATGCCGGAACGCGCCGCGAGGATGTCGGCCCAGGCCGCGGCAAGACCGATGCCGACCGGCGACACGATGCCCATACCGGTGACGACGACGCGGCGTTTTGACATGGAGTCGAGGCTGCTATCGAAGGCGAACGGCAGTTGGCCGCTCGGATGGTGGGTGCCGTCGGACCGTCGGGTCCGACGGGCTGCGCTACTTCTTCAGATGCGATCCGACGTAGTCGACCGCCTGCTGAACCGTGGTGATCTTTTCGGCGTCCTCGTCGGGAATCTCGGTTTCGAATTCCTCTTCCAGCGCCATGACCAACTCAACCGTGTCCAGCGAGTCCGCACCGAGGTCGTCGACGAACGACGACTCGTTCTTGATCTCGGCTTCGTTCACGCCGAGCTGCTCGGCGACGATTTTCTTGACTCGCTGCTCTACGTTTTCCATAACCATCCTCCCAGCGGGATTTGCACTTGTTTCTAACCGGCCGATTTTACCAGATACGCCGGAATTGCCCAAAGGTGACAGCGACCAAATGCCTACGCCATGTACATCCCGCCATTGACATGCAGCGTGGCACCCGTCACGTAGCCGGCCGCATCCGATGCCAGGTAGGCGACGGCGTTGGCAATATCGCTCGGCGCACCGAGTCGGCCCAGCGGGATGCGTTCGAGCAGCTTGTCGCGCTGCGCGTCGGGCAGCGCGCGGGTCATCTCGGTGTCGATGAAGCCCGGAGCCACGCAATTCACCGTAATGTCGCGGCTGCCCACTTCCTGCGCCAGCGACTTGGTGAAGCCGACCAGCGCCGCCTTCGCGGCCGAATAGTTGGTCTGGCCCGGGTTGCCGCTGGCGCCGACGACCGAACCCACGTTGATGATCCGGCCATGCCGCGCCTTCATCATGCCGCGCAACACCGCCTTCGACAGCCGATACGCGGACTTGAGATTGGTATTCATGATGGCGTCCCACTCGTCTTCCTTCATGCGCACGAGCAGGTTGTCACGCGTAATGCCGGCATTGTTGACCAGCACGCTCACCTCGCCGAAGCGTCTCTGGATGTCCGCGATCGCCGCGTCGATCGCGGGCCCGTCGTTGACGTCGAGGCGAATGCCGGCGCCACCGTTCCCAAGCTGCTTCAAGTGCGCGTCGATCGTCGCGGCGCCCGCGTCGGTGGTCGCCGTGCCGATGACCGTCATGCCGCCGCCCGCCAGCGCTTCTGCGATCGCGCGGCCGATGCCTCGCGTTGCGCCTGTGACCAGTGCCACCCTCGCATCGGACATCGTCGTCACCTAGGCCTTGGTTGCGCTCAAGGCAGCGTCGATCGCCGCGCCGTCATTCATCGGTAGCACCGCAAGATCGGCGGCGATGCGTCGGCACAAGCCTGACAGGACCTGACCCGGCCCGCATTCGATGATATGCGTGACGCCGGCGGCGGCGAATGCCTGCACCGTCTCCACCCAACGCACCGGATTCGCGGCCTGCCTGGCCAGCGCCAAGCGTATCGCACCGGCGTCGCGGCCGATGCCCGCGTCGACGTTGTGCACGACGGGGATTGCCGGCATCTGCACCGGCACCTCGACGAGATATTTCTCCAGGCGCTCGGCCGCCGGCCGCAGCAGCGAACTGTGGAACGGCGCGCTGACGGGCAGCAGCACCCCACGCTTGGCGCCCCTCGCCTTGGCGGCGACGATCGCGCGCTCGACTGCCTCGCGATGTCCGGCGATCACGATCTGTCCCGGCGCGTTGAAATTGACCGCTTCGACGACCTGGCCCTGCGCGGCTTCGGCGCAGGCCGCGACCATGCCCGCATCATCGATGCCCATGACCGCGGCCATCGCACCGACTCCCGTCGGCACGGCCTCCTGCATCGCCTGCGCGCGAAAGCGGACCAGCGGCAGTGCGTCGGCAAGCTGCAAGGCACCGGCGGCGACGAGCGCAGCATATTCGCCGAGGCTATGACCGGCAACGATCGCCGGCGCGGCACCACCCGCGCCAAGCCATGCTTGATACACGGCGACGTCCGCGGCCAGCATCAGCGGTTGTGTGTTCACGGTCAGGTTCAGTTGATCGGGCGGGCCTTCCGCCGCGAGCGTCCATAGATCCTGGCCGAGTACCCCGCTCGCCTCGGCCAGCGTCTGCTGCACGACCGGATAGGCCTCGTAGGCAGCCAGCATGCCGACCGACTGCGAGCCCTGGCCGGGAAACACCATCGCAAGTTTCATGGCAATCGATTCCAGTAGGGCGAGTGCGGGGTCACCATCGTAGCAGGACCGAACCCCAGGTGAATCCGCCGCCGACGCCGACGAGCATGACATGCTGCCCGGTGCGGATGCGGCCATCGCGAACGGCGACGTCGAGCGCCAGCGGTATCGACGCCGCCGAGGTGTTGGCGTGCCTCGCTACCGTCGAGACCATGCGCTCGGACGGCAGACCGAGCTTTTTCATCGTGGCGTCCATGATGCGCACGTTGGCCTGATGCGGGATCAGCCAGTCGATGGCGCTTGCCGGCAACTTGTTCGCGTCCAACGCTTCCTGCGCGACTTCAGCCAGGACCTTGACCGCGAACTTGAATACTGCCGTACCGTCCATGTGCAGGAATGGCCGGCCACTGACCATGCCGTTGGCGATCGTGCCCGGCACGCTCAGGATGTCTCGATAGCGCCCGTCGGCATGGAGGTGCGTGGACAGGATGCCAGGTGTCCGGTCCGGCACCAGCACCGCCGCGCCGGCGCCGTCGCCGAACAGCACGCAAGTACCACGATCGTTCCAGTCGAGGATGCGCGAGTAGATTTCGGCGCCGACGACCAGCGCATTGCGCACGGCGCCGCTCTTCACCATCAAATCGGCGACGGACAGCGCGTAGACAAATCCGCTGCACACGGCCTGCACATCGAATGCCGGCCCGTTCCGCGCACCGAGCTTCGCCTGCAGGATGCACGCCGTCGACGGGAAGATCATGTCGGGCGTGGTCGTCGCTACGATGATGAGATCGACGTCTGCCGGCGCGATGGCCGCGGCGGCCAACGCCTGTTGCGCTGCGGCCAGCGCCAGGTCGCTGGTCTGTTCTCCGGCGTCGGCGATGCGGCGCTCGCAGATTCCCGTGCGCGCGCGTACCCACTCGTCGCTGGTGTCGATGCGTGTCGCCAGCTCGGCGTTGGTCAGCACCTTTGCCGGCAGGTAACCGCCGGTCCCCGCAATGCGACTATGCATCGACCGTCCCGTCGCCGTTGCCCGTCGCCGGCATCGCTAGCGGCATGTCGGCGAGGCGCCTGGTGATGCGCTCGAGCACGCCTTGCGCCGATTCGGCGTAGGCTTTTTTCAGCGCGTAGCGGAAAGCCAGCGCATCGGCACCACCATGGCTTTTCACGACAATGCCCTTCAGGCCGATCAACGTCGCGCCATTGTAGCGGCGTGGATCGACGCGGCGCCGGAACGAGTTCAGGATCGGCAAGGCAAACACCGCGAGCGTCTTGCGGAAGGCGTTGCGCGTGAATTCCTCGCGCAGGAAATCGGCAAGCATCCTCGCCAGGCCCTCCGAGGTCTTCAGCGCGACATTGCCGACGAAGCCGTCGCACACGACGACGTGCGTCGTGCCCTTGTAGAGGTCGTCGCCTTCGACGTTGCCGTAGAAATTGAGCCCGGAGGTCTTCAGCAGTTCGCCGGCCTGCTTGACGACGTCGTTGCCCTTGATGTCTTCCTCGCCGATATTGAGCAGGCCGACGCTGGGCCGCTCGATGCCATCGATCGCCGAGACCAGCGCGCTTCCCATCACGGCGAACTGCACCAGCTGCTCGGGCGTGCAGTTGACGTTGGCGCCCAGATCGAGCGCCGTGGTCGACCCGGTGCGCGTCGGCAATTGCGATGCGATCGCGGGCCGGTCGATGCCGGGCAGCGTCTTGAGCACGAAGCGGGAGATGGCCATCAACGCGCCGGTGTTCCCGGCCGAGATGCAAGCCTGCGCGCTGCCGTCCTTGACCAGGTTGATCGCGACGCGCATCGACGAATCCTTCTTGCGGCGAAGCGCATCCGCGGGTGGCTCGTGCATTTCGACGACTTCGCTCGCGGCGCGTACGCTAATGCGATCCTTGGCGGTCGATCGGGTGGCGCTCAGCGCCGCGCGCACGTCGTTCTCGAGTCCGACCAGAATGATGGCTGCGTCGGGAGTTTCCTCGAGAAATCGTAGCGATGCGGCGACCGTGATCCGCGGCCCGTGATCCCCACCCATCGCGTCGACGGCGATCGTTACCGACATCGGAATCGTTGGGTGAACGCGTTGAAATGCGGCCGAATCTTGTGAAGGGCTACGCCAGCGGCCACCGAAGAGACCGGCGCGTCGAATGGCGGATGCGGCATCGCGTTCGCCCGGCGCGCACAGTGGTTATTCGTCCGTCTTGGTCTTGACGACCTTCTTGCCCCGATAAAACCCGCTTGGGCTCACGTGGTGACGCAGATGCGCTTCGCCGCTTACCGGCTCCACCGCGAGCGGTGGGTTGGTCAGCGAGCTATGGGCGCGGTGCATGCCGCGTTTGGATGCCGATTTCTTGTTCTGCTGGACGGCCATGTTCAAAAACTCCTGTGTTGATATACGATTCCTAAGACCTAGTTGCGCGAGCGCGTTCCCGACTTCATGGCCGCGAGCCCGGCGAACGGCGATTCCGCCGCCCGCGACGCCGGCAGCGGGGCTGTCGTCGCCGCGCATTCATCCTTGGCATGACACGGCGCGAACGGCAGCGACAACAACAATTCGTCCTCGACGAGCATCAAGGCATCGAGCGGAGCAGCAGCCAGAACCACTTCCTGCTCCTCAGCGTCCAATCGCGCCAATTCCGCTTCGTCCCGCGCCAGCAACAATTCAGTCTGCTGCACGATGGGCACCGCCAACGGCCGCAAACAACGCTGACAAACGGTGAATAGCACGCCGTCGAGGTCCACGGTCAGCCGAGCTCGGCCCTGCGCATCCCGACTGCCATCAATCGTCCAGCGGATACGAGCTTCGTCTGCTACGGAAGGCTTGACAACCCTATCCGCCAGGCGCGGCAGCCGAGTTGCGTCGACCTCACCGCCGATGCGCTCGCCGTGGGCCGCCAGCTTCAGCGCGTCGAAACGCGTCGGTGCTCGATTGCCCACGTCACGCTTCAACGCTCGCTCCCCGTGACCGCCCGCTGCAGCCTGCGACCGCCGCGGGGAAATAAACGTAGCATAATAACGCCTGGCGCCTGTACTGTCAAAGATGACCGTGAAAACAACAACTTCGCCGCTGGTGCTCGCGTCGAGCTCACACTACCGCAAGGAACTCCTGGCGCGGCTGGGCCTGCCCTTCAGCGTCGACCCGCCGGGCGTCGACGAGGCACCGCTCCCGGACGAAACGCCTGCCGCACTGGCGATGCGTCTGGCCGAGGCCAAGGCCCGTGCCGTGGCGCCGTCGCATCCTGACAGCCTGATCATCGGCTCCGACCAGGTCGCGGAATGCGCTGGCCACGCCATCGGCAAGCCGCGCGATCGAAGGCATGCCATCGAGATGCTGCGTGAAATGCGTGGCCGGACGATCGTTTTCCATACGGCGCTCGTGCTGCTCAACACCGGCACCGGGCACCTGCAAGCGGCGCTGGTGGATGTCGTCAGCACGTTCCGGACGCTGGACGACCAGGCGCTGCAATCCTACCTGGATCGCGATGATCCGCTCGATTGCGCCGGTGCCGTTCGCATCGAAACGCTGGGCATCGCGCTGTTCACGCGGGTCGCGAGCGACGATCCGACCGCGCTGATCGGATTGCCGCTGATCCAGCTGACGGACATGCTTCTCGCCGAAGGCGTACCAGTGCTATGAGTCCCGCGTCGGGCGTGCTGTACGTGATTCCGACCACGCTCGGCCTGGTCGCGCCGGCGAGCGCGTTGCCGCAGGCAACACTAGCGGTCGCGCGCAGGCTGCGCCATTTCGTCGCCGAAACCCCCAAGGCTGCGCGCCAGTTCCTCAAGTCCATCGAGCCATCGTTACCGCTGCAGTCGATCGCCATCGCCGAACTTTCCGAGCACACCCTGCCGACGGACATCGAAGCGCTGCTGCGGCCGGCCCTCGCTGGCCACGACCTCGGACTCGTTTCCGACGCCGGCTGTCCCGGCATCGCCGATCCCGGCGCGCTGCTGGTCGCCGCGGCGCATCGCGCCGGCGTACGCGTCACGCCGCTTCCCGGTGCATCGGCCATCCTGCTTGCGCTGATGGCGTCCGGGTTCAATGGCCAAGCGTTCGCGTTCCACGGCTACCTTCCGGTGAAGGCCGAAGCACGCATGCACGCGATCCGGCGCCTCGACGACGCCGTCGCGCGAACCGGCGCGTCCCAGCTGTTCATCGAGACACCCTACCGCAACGAGGCCATGCTCGATGCGCTGCTCGCGACGTGTCGCTGCGCCACGCAACTTTGCGTGGCGGTCGATCTGACACTGCCATCGGAACAGGTGCTCTGTGCCACGGTCGGCGAGTGGCGCAAACGGGTCCGCCCGATGCTTGCCAGGCGTCCGGCCGTGTTTCTGCTCGGCCGCGCCTGAAGCGCAGGCGCGTGCTGGATTGCGCGAGTGGCTACTCTTCCACGCCGCTCTTGATGTAGCTCTTCAGCATCCGGTTTTCGAAACTCTGCTCGTCGTACACCGCCTTCGCGACGTCATGAAATGAAATGACGCCGAGCAGCATCGCCCCCTCCGCCACCGGCACATAGCGCGCGTGGCGCTCGAGCATCATCCGCCGCAATTCCATGACGTCCAGTCCGGTCGTGGCGGTGAGCGGATCGTGGACGTGGATCTCGCCGACCTTGAGATCACCCAGCGTGCCCTGGCGCTCGGCCAGAGCCTCGAGCACTTCGGCGAACGTAAGCAACCCGACCATCTTGCCGTGGTCCATCACGACCAGCGACCCGATGTCATGTTGCGCCATCACCTTGACCGCATCGAGCACAGAACCGTTCGGCGATGCGGTGAACAGGGCATTGCCCTTGATCCGCAAAATTTCGCTGACGAGCATATCGCCTCCTTGGATGTCGCGCGTCGGCGTCGCCGGCGTGGCTTGTCTGTGAAGATTACTCCCGGAATTGAGCCATACGCAACAGCGAAAACACTCACCCGGCCAGGGTTCGCCGCTCGCGTACGGCCTGCGCCAGCGTCCCGCTGTCGACATACTCCAGCTCGCCGCCGACCGGAACGCCGCGGGCAAGCCGCGTCACCTTGAGGCCACGCGCCCCGAGCAGCTCGCCGATGTAGTGCGCCGTCGCCTCGCCCTCGTTGGTGAAGTTGGTCGCCAGGACGACTTCCCGAACTTCGCCGTCGGCAGCACGCTTGATCAGGCGATCGAGCCGGATTTCCTTGGGGCCGATGCCGTCGAGAGGTGACAACCGGCCCATCAGGACGAAATAGAGCCCAGCATAGGCTTGCGTATGCTCGATCATCAGCAGATCGGCCGGCGTCTCGACGACGCAGAGCAGCGTCGCATCGCGCTTGCCGGAACGACACAGCAGGCAAAGTTCGTCCTCGGTGAAGGTGTTGCAACGCTGGCAATGGCGGATCGTGCGGGTCGCAGCTTCGAGCGCACGGCCCAGGCGCTGTGCGCCGTCGCGATCGTGCTGCAGCAGGTGCAATGCCATGCGCTGCGCAGCCTTCGGCCCGACACCGGGCAGGCAGCGCAGTGCCTGCGTCAGTTCGTCGAGGCTCGACAGCGTTTCCAATTGGCTGCGATCAAAACGGAAGCTTGAAGCCCGGCGGCAGCGGCAGGCCCGCGGTCATGCCGGCCATTTTCGCCTGCGAGGCCGCCTCGACCTTGCGCACCGCATCGTTGACCGCTGCCGCGACCAGATCCTCGAGCACGTCCTTGTCCTCGGTCAGCAGCGAAGCATCGATGTGCACGCGCTTGACGTCGTGGCGCCCGGTCATGACCACTTTGACCACACCGCCGCCGGCCGCGCCTTCGACTTCCATGGCGGCGATCTCGTCCTGCGCCTTCTTCATGTTGTCCTGCATTGCCTGTGCCTGCTTCATCAGGCCGGCAAGTTGGTTCTTCATCATGCAGTCGTTCCTTCCAGGCTATTCGTTGGGTTTGATCGAGTCCGGCCTGACCTTGGCGCTGAACCGCTCGAGCACATCCTGCACGAAGGGATCGTCCCGAAATGCCGCTTCGGTGCTGGCCTGCGTCTCGGAACGCCGGCGCTTTTCCTGAGCGGCGAGGGTCGCCGTCGATTCGGCGCCGAATTCGAAACGCATGCGCACCCGCTTGCCCAGCGCCGCCTCGACTGCCGCCTTGAGCTTGTCGGCGTAGGCTTTGTCGGTCAGATGGCGGGAAGCTTCGGGCACCGCGAGCACGATTTCGTTGCCCGCCTGCGCTTTGAGCTCGGTCTGCGCCGCGAGTTGCAGCGCAATGCCCGAGAGATTCAGGCCGGCGACGAACGCCGGCCAGTCGTGAATCTCGGTTGCCTGAGCTGCCATATCCGCGACAAGCGCCGACACGGCGACGGACGCTGCAAGGGGCGGTGCCTCGGGCATAGCAGGCCGTGGCGTCACCGGGGGCGTCGCCGCGCGCCTGGCGGGCGCGTTGCTCGAGTCAGCCTTCGGCGAAGCCGACGTGCTGACCGCCTTGCCAGCCGGGCCGGTAACGGGCTCGAACGCGAGCAACCGCAGCAGGGTCATCACGAAGCCGGTCGACTCGTCCGGCGCCAGTGCCAGGTCGGCGCGGCCCTGAACGCAGATCTGATATGCAAGCTGTACGGCTTCCGCAGACAACGCCGTGGCATAGCCGCTCACGCGTGATGCGTCGGGCAAGGCATCCGCGGTTTCCGGAACGGTCTGCGCGACCGCGATCCGGTGAAAAAGCGAAGCGAGCTCCTCCAGCGCGGACGACAGCGACAGGCTTCGGGCCGACAAGGCATCCGCTTCCGCCAGCATCGCCGCCCCGTCACCCGCGAGAAGCGCGTCGGCGATGCGGTAGATGTGCTCCGTTTCGACCGAGCCGAGCATGGTTCTCACGGACTCGGCGCGCACTTCGCCGGCGCCATGCGCGATCGCCTGGTCCAGCACCGACAGCGCGTCGCGCATCGAGCCGCGCGCAGCGCGCGCGATCTGCATCAGTGCCGCATCGTCGAAAGCGATCGGCCTCGGCGGTGAGTATTTCCGCAAGCCGTGCAACGATGACCGTCGGCGTCAGCGCCTTCAGGTTGAACTGCAGGCAGCGCGACAACACGGTGACCGGAATCTTTTGCGGGTCGGTCGTGGCGAGGACGAACTTGACGTGCTCGGGCGGTTCCTCCAGGGTCTTCAGCATCGAATTGAACGCTGCTTTCGACAGCATGTGGACTTCGTCGATCAGGTAAACCTTGTACCGGCCGATGGTCGGCGCGTAGCGGGCGTTGTCGAGGATTTCCCGCATGTTGTCGATGCCGGTATTCGACGCGGCATCGAGCTCGAGCAGATCGACGAAGCGGCCGGCGTCGATGTCGGTGCACGCCGGACACACGCCGCACGGTGTGGCCGTGACGCCAAGCACGCAGTTCAGGCTCTTGGCGAGAATGCGCGCAATCGTCGTCTTGCCGACGCCACGCGTACCCGTCAGCAGGTAGGCGTGATGCAGGCGCCCGGTGCCGAGCGCGCTGCTCAGCGCCCTGACCACGTGTTCCTGGCCGTACAGCTCGGCAAATGTCTTCGGCCGCCACTTGCGGGCGAGAACCTGGTAGCTCATCGGGAAGAATCGGGGAGAGGTACTGGCGGCCGAAGCCGGCGATTATCTGGTGCTAAATGGTGGTGGCGAGCCGTGATCCCGGCACTTGCGGAGATTAGCTATGGCTGCTTCCTTCCGGACCTGACCAGGTTTGCCACCAAGCAATGCGGGGCGGCCCGCCGTTGAACGTTGCCGCGTTCGCACGCGGAGTCACGTCATTATCGGCGAAGCGCACGCGCACAGCAAGCGAGCGCGGGCTTGCGTAGTCCATCGACGCTTCTCGCGGCAGCTATAATTCTTCGAACGGAGGCGCGCAGAGTGCCGGAGTGCTGATACGACGCATCCAGCAATGTTGCATCGCCGGTGTGCTTGCCGTGGCCGCGTGCGGCCCATCGCCGACGGCGCCCCCGCCACCGCCGAACGAGCTTGTTGTACTCCTGCGACAGGGCCCGGCGACCTGGTTCGTCGGTCCCGACGCTCAGAGTGCCGGCTTCGACTACGACCTCCTGCGCCTGTTCGCACAGCGGCATAACCTCGTGCTTAGAGTGGTCGCCGCCAGCAATCCCGGCGCGAAGCTCGAGGCAGGCGATACCGGCGCAAGCCTCGCCGCGGGCGCGCTGTACCGACCCGCAGAAGGAACGACGACAGCCAATGCCGGGATGCTCTACTCCGCCGGCTACTACGCGGTGGAGCCGGTGTTGATCTGCAATGCCGACAGCTTTCGACCCGCATCGTGGGCCGACCTCGCCGGCTCGAGCGTCGCAGTTATTGAAGGTACCGGCCTGGCAGTCGCATTGACCAAAGTGCGCGACGCCCATCCGGAAGTCCTGTGGCGACCGCTCGCGTTGGCCTCGACTGCGGCGCTGATCAGGCAGGTTTCCGATGGCGCCATCGATTACGCGATCGTCGCCTCCAATGACGCCGAAGCGTCGCGCAACGTCTATCTCAATTTCGAGCGCGCTTTTGCGGTCGCGAGCAAGCAGGAGCTGGTGTGGGCATTCCCGCCCGCGCAGTCGGTATTGCGCGATCAGGTCAATGCCTTCTTCGCCGACCTGAAACGCGACGGCACGCTGCAGCGACTGGTCGAGCGCTATTTCACCTACGCCCAGATGCCGCGACTGGACGCCGGCGTGTTTCAGCAGCGCATGAAGACGGTGCTGCCGCAATATCGGGCGCTGTTCCAGCATGCACAGGATGCCACGGGCATCGAATGGCGCCTGCTGGCCGCGATCGCGTACCAGGAGTCGCAGTGGGATACGCAGGCGACGAGCGAGACGGGCGTCCGCGGATTGATGCAGCTGACCGAAGACACCGCGCGGCACCTCGGCGTGGTCGATCGCATGGATCCGCAGGCAGGAGTTCTGGCGGCGGCGAAGTACCTGCGCGGTCTCAAGGACAAGCTTCCGTCGCGCATCCCCGAGCCCGATCGCACGTGGCTGGCGCTGGCGGCGTACAACATCGGCATCGCGCACCTCGAGGACGCACGGGTGCTCGCGCAGAAGCAGAAATCGAGTCCCGATTCGTGGGCCGCGGTCAGCAAGGCGCTGCCGTTGCTCACGCTGCCGGAATTCTACGAGGATGCAAAGTTCGGATACGCGCGTGGCGGAATGCCCGTGGCGTTCGTCGAGCGCGTCCGCGCCTACTACGACATCCTGTTGGCCCACCAGCCGTCGCTGCGCCCGAGACTGCGCATGTTCTCCGCGTCCGGGGAGCCGCCGCCCGCGCGCGGCGATGAGCCGACACTCGGCCGGAAATGAGTTGTGCGCAGCGACGACATGGCGTTTTGCATCCGCCTGTTAGAATTGCGGCATGAGGCGCGCGTGCTTGCCATGGATCGGTTGTCTGCTGTTGTTCGTCGCGTTCGGCGTATCCGGCCAGGCACCCGGCACGGTGTTTCTGGACGAGTTGACGTGGACAGAACTGCGCAAACAGATCGGTGATGGCAAGACCACGATCATCGTCCCCATCGGCGGTACCGAGCAGAACGGACCGCACATGGTTCTCGGCAAGCACAACGTACGTGTCAAGGCGCTTTCGGAAAAGATTGCCCGCTCGCTCGGCAACGCGCTGGTTGCGCCCGTGATCGCATACGTCCCCGAAGGTTCCATCACGCCCGCGACCGCGCACATGCGCTTTCCGGGAACGATTTCGGTTCCTGCGTCGACCTTCGAGCAAGTGCTCGAATCCGCCGCACGCAGTTTTAAGGCGCACGGTTTCCGCGACATCGTATTTCTCGGCGACCACGGCGGCTATCATCGCAGCGAGCAGGCGGTGGCCGACCGCCTCGATCGTGAATGGCACAGCACCATGGTTCGAGTGCATGCGCTTACCGAGTACTACCGGGCGGCGGAGACGGACTTTCCGCGGAAGCTCCTTGACCGCGGTTATGTCAACGCCGAGATCGGCACGCATGCAGGCCTAGCCGATACGTCCCTAACGCTTGCGGTCGATCCGCGCCTTGTTCGCGCCGATCAGCTTGCGTCCAAGCCCGAGGTGGCAGCCGGTGTCCACGGCGATCCACGCCGAGCAACCGCCGAACTCGGGCAACTCGGCGTCGATATCATCGTCGCGCAAACGGTGGCCGCCATCAAGCTCGCCACCGCCCGCCGTTAGGCGCGCGTGACGACGATGCGGCGCATGCCCGGCAACGTTTTTCCACTTGACGCCAATTCAGGAACATCGCCGATGCCGTACTTTCGCTCCTGGCTTCACCTGCCCGCCCTGATCGCAGCACTGCTGACTGCGGCGCCATGTCACGCGCAGGGTGCGCCTGCGGTTGCGCCCGCCGCGCCGCCGATCAGCACCGTGCCCGGCATGCCGCCGGTGGTCGACGCGAAAAATCTGTACAGCGAAACCGTCGATGGCCGATTCAGCCCGACAGTCGGCGGCGATCTGGCGCGCGTGTACGTGCCGAACCTGCAGTCGAACGACGTCTACGTCATCGACCCGGCGACCTTCAAGGTCGTGGACCGATTCAAGGTTGGCATCAATCCCCAGCACGTCGTGCCCTCGTGGGACCTAAAGACCCTGTTTGTCGCCAACAATGCCGAAGGTCGTACCGACGGCAGCCTCACGCCGGTCGATCCGAAGACGGGCAAGCCGGGAACGCCGCTTCCGGTCGACGACCCGTACAACATGTATTTCTCGCCCGACGGCAAGTCCGCGATCATCGTGGCCGAAGCGCTGAAGCGGCTCGATTTTCGCGACCCGCACACGATGACACTGCAGTATTCGATCGCAACACCCCGCTGCGCGGGGATCAATCACGCCGATTTCTCTATCGACGGGCGCTATGCCATTTTCACCTGCGAATTCACCGGCAGCGTGGTGAAGATCGACTTGGTCGAGCGCAAGGTCCTGCAGTACCTGCAGCTGATCAAGCCGGGTTTGCCGACCAAGACCGTCAAGGGTTTCGACGGGCGCGACGAGGTGATCTGCACAACCTGGAAAGGCATGCCGCAGGATATTCGAGCCTCGCCTGATGGCGCGCTGTTTTTCGTTGCCGACATGATGTCCAACGGTGTTTACGTGGTCGATGGCGCAACGTTGCGGCAGCTCGAGTTCATCCCCACTGGCGTGGGCACGCACGGCCTGTATCCGAGCCGCGACGGCAGGAAGCTGTACATCGCCAATCGCGGCTCCAACAAGATCCATGGCCCGCCGCGCGGCAAGGGGAGCGTGTCAGTCCTCGATTTCGCGACGCGCAAGATCGACGCGACGTGGCCCATTCCCGGCGGCGGCAGCCCCGACATGGGTAACGTGAGCGCCGACGGCAGGTATCTGTGGCTGTCCGGCCGCTACGATAACGTCGTCTACGCGATCGAAACTGCCAGCGGCGACGTGAAAACCATCCCTGTGGGCAAGGAGCCGCACGGCCTCACGGTGTGGCCGCAGCCCGGGCGCTACTCACTCGGACATACGGGGAATATGCGGTAGCGACGCGAGCCCGCAGCGAGGGGCCCCGTGCGTAGCATGGGGATCGCGCGTGGCGAGTCGGCGCAGGCGGCCGACAGGGTGGATTCAATTCTCGAGTGCCTGGTTAAGGAGGCCGCGACGCGAGCCCGCAGCGAGGGGCCCCGTGCGTAGCATGGGGATCGCGCGTGGCGAGTCGGCGCAGGCGGCCGACAGGGTGGATTCAATTCTCGAGTGCCTGGTTAAGGAGGCCGCGACGCGAGCCCGCAGCGAGGGGCCCCGTGCGTAGCATGGGGATCGCGCGTGGGCGACGCCGGAGCGCGGAAGAGGGGCCCCATCGCAGATGGGGAACTGACCGCGGAGGCGGATGCGCTGCGGGCAGACGGGCATCTTGCGTCGGCGAATACCTGTCGCCCGCAGCAGTCGGCGCAGGCGGCCGACAGGGTGGATTCAATTCTCGAGTGCCTGGTTGAGGAGGCCGCGACGCGAGCCCGCGCCGGGGTCGTGACAGGCGAGCATATTGATCTTGCTCAAAATTGGTGGCGTTGCGGGCTGGCAAACTGGCGTAATGGCAAACCAGCCCACCGCAAACCTGGCCGCCGCGCCCGTATCCTTCGACCCGACGCTGATTCGCAAGTACGACGGCTTCGGGCCAAGGTACACGTCGTATCCGACGGCCGATCGATTTTCCAATGCATTCGGTCCGGAGCAGTTGGCCGATGCGTTGCTGGCACGCAGCAGCGGTGCCGCCACACAGCCACTTTCGCTCTACGTGCACCTGCCCTTCTGCAACACCATCTGCTACTACTGTGCCTGCAACAAGGTCACGACGGGAGACCATGGGCGCTCGGCGAAATACATCCGCTATCTCGCCAAGGAGATCGGCATCGTGGCCGGACTCCTCGATGTGGCTTCTCCGGTCACGCAATTGCATTGGGGTGGCGGCACGCCGACGTTTCTCTCGGCCGACGAAATGACGTCGTTGATGCATATTCTGCGTGACCATTTTGCATTTTCGCCTGACGCCGAATGCTCGATCGAAATCGACCCTCGACACGTCGACGCAGCCACTGTCGGGCTGCTCGCCAAGCTCGGCTTCAATCGCATGAGCGTCGGCGTGCAGGACTTTGATCCTGCCGTGCAATTGGCGGTGAACCGAATCCAAAGCGAAGCCGAGACGCTGGCGGTGCTGGATGCAGCGCGCGCCAACGGATTCCGCTCGCTCAACGTCGATCTGATCTATGGCCTTCCCAGGCAGACATTGAACGGCTTCGACGTCACGCTGGACAAGGTGCTGCGCGCCGCACCGGACCGGATCGCGCTCTACAGTTACGCGCACGTGCCGCACCTGTTCAAACCGCAGCGGCGCATCAGCGAGGCCGAGTTGCCGTCGCCGGAAACCAAGCTCGCGATCCTCGAACTGGCGATCGCAAAGCTGACGGACGCCGGCTACGTCTACGTGGGGATGGACCATTTTGCACGCCCCGACGACGAGCTAGCGGTCGCGCAGCGCGAAGGCAAGCTGCACAGAAACTTCCAGGGCTATTCAACGCATGCCGACTGCGATCTTCTGGCCTTGGGAATCTCGGCGATCAGCAAGGTGGGCCACACCTACAGCCAGAACGTACGTACGCTGGATGAATACTACGCGCGGCTCGACGACGACGCGCTGCCATGTTTTCGCGGCTGGTACCTTTCGGCGGACGACATGCTGCGACGCGAGGTGATCCAGGATTTGATGTGCGCATTCACGACGTCGTTCCAGCGCATCGAAGAGCGACACGAGATCGCGTTCCACGATTACTTTGCGACAGAGCTCGAGGCGCTCAAACCGCTGGCGAACGACGGCCTCATCGAACTGGGTCCAGACGCGATCGCCGTAACTGCGCGCGGGCGCCTGCTGGTTCGCACGGTGGCGATGGTATTCGACCGTCACCTGCGCGAGCAGCGCGAAAGTGCCCGCTACTCTCGCGTCATTTGACCGGCGCGATGACCTTCACGCCACCCATGTACGGTTGCAACACCGTCGGCACATCGACGCCACCGTCCTCGCGTTGGTAATTCTCGAGCACGGCGACCAGCGTCCTGCCGACCGCCAGACCGGAACCATTGAGCGTGTGCACCAGTTCGGGCTTGCCTTGCGGGTTACGAAACCGTGCCTGCATGCGCCGCGCCTGGAACGCTTCGCAATTCGAGCAGGAAGAGATCTCGCGATAAGTCTGCTGCCCGGGAAGCCACACTTCGAGATCGTAGGTCTTGGCCGACGACGGCCCGATGTCGCCGGTGCAAAGCTGGAGTACGCGGTAAGGCAACTCGAGCTTCCTGAGGATGGCTTCGGCGTGCTCCAGTAGCTCTTCGAGCGCATCGTAGGATTTTTCCGGATGCGCGATCTGGACCAGCTCGACCTTGTCGAACTGATGCACGCGAATCATGCCTCGAGTGTCCTTGCCATAGCTTCCCGCTTCCGACCGGAAACTCGGCGTGTGCGCGGTCAGCCTGAGCGGCAACGACTCGACCGGCAGGATCTGGTCGCGCACCGTGTTTGTCAACGGCACTTCGGCGGTCGGGATCAAGTACATCCGTGCTTCATCCGGCGCGCCACCGCGAGTCACCCAGAACAGGTCATCCTCGAATTTGGGCAACTGTCCCGTGCCGGTCATCGTCGCCGCGTTGACGATATAGGGCACGTAGCACTCGGTGTAACCGTGTTCGCTCGTATGCGTGTCGAGCATCAACTGCGCCAGCGCACGATGCAGGCGCGCCACCGCGCCTCGCAAGGTGTAGAAACGCGCGCCGGCGAGCCTGGCTGAGGTTTCGAAGTCGAGCCCGCCGACCGCCGCTCCCACATCGACGTGATCACGCGGCGCGAAACCCAGGGTGCGCGGCGTGCCCCAACGCCGCACTTCGACGTTGTCGACCTCCGAGCGGCCGACCGGCACGCTCGCATGGGGGAGATTCGGCATCGCCAACATCAGGTCGCGCTGGCGTTGCTGCACGGCATCGAGCCGCTGCTCGAGTGCCGCGAGTTCGGCACCCAGGCTTCCAACGTCCGCCATCAGTGCCGAGGTGTCCTCGCCGCGTCCCTTGGCGGCGCCGATTTGCTTCGACGCCGCGTTGCGCTTCGCCTGCAATTCCTGGGTGCGAATCTGGATGTCCTTGCGCTCGGCCTCGAGGTTTTCGAAGGCGACAGTATCGAGCGTGAACCCACGCGTTTTCAGGCGCGCAGCCACACCGGCGAGATCGTTTCGCAAGATCTGGATGTCGAGCATGGCGCGAATTTTACCAGAGGAGACTGCGATCGCTGCGCCGCGCGACGCTCAGGAGCCCTCGACGTCGCGATCGCGCGAACGCAGCGCGGCCAGTTTCTCGCGAATTTTCGCTTCCAATCCGCGCTCGGTAGGTTCGTAGAAGCGGGTTGCCGGCATGCCATCGGGTAGATAGTGCTCACCGGCCGCGTACGCATCGGGTTCGTCATGCGCATAGCGGTAGCCCTGGCCGTAGCCAAGGCCCTTCATGAGCTTGGTCGGTGCATTGCGCAGACGCATCGGCACCGGGCGCGAGCCATCCTGCGCAATGTGCGCGCGCGCCGCGCCATACGCCATGTACACGGCGTTGCTCTTGGCCGCGCAGGCAAGATAGATCACTGCCTCGGCCAGCGCCAACTCGCCCTCGGGCGTACCAAGCCGCTCGTAGGTCGCGACGGCATCGAGGACCAGTTGCAGGGCGCGCGGATCTGCGAGGCCGATATCCTCCGTGGCCATGCGGATCATCCGTCGCCCGACGTACAGCGGGTCCGCACCGCCATCGAGCATGCGGCACATCCAGTACAGCGCGGCGTCAGGATCGCTGCCACGCACGGATTTGTGCAAGGCGGAGATCTGGTCGTAAAACGCTTCGCCGCCCTTGTCGAACAACCGCAGCGAGCGCGCGATCGTCGTTTCGACGAACGCGAGGTCGAGTTCCTGCTTGCGCGCTTCGCCCGCCGCAATCGCCAACTGTTCCACCAGGTTGATCAGCCGGCGCCCGTCGCCATCGGCGTAGCCGATCAAGGCTTCACGCGCCGGCGCGGCCAACGTGACGCCAGGCATCGCGGCATCCAACGCGCGATCCAGCAATTGTGCGAGTTCTTCGGGCTTGAGCGCTTCGAGCACGTACACGGTGGCACGTGACAACAGCGCGTTGTTGACCTCGAACGACGGGTTCTCGGTGGTCGCGCCGATGAAGGTGATCAACCCGCGCTCGACGAACGGCAGGAATGCGTCCTGCTGCGCCTTGTTGAAGCGGTGCACTTCGTCGACGAATAGGATCGTGTGCCGGCTCAATTGCGCCAGCGCGACTTCGGCATGCGCCACGGCATCGCGGATGTCCTTCACCCCGGCCAGAACCGCGGAGATGGCGATGAAATCGGCGTTGAACGCGTCGGCCATCAACCTCGCCAGCGTGGTCTTGCCGACGCCCGGCGGACCCCACAGGATCATCGAATGCGGCTTCTTCGATGCAAAGGCGACCGCGAGCGGTTTGCCTGGGCCGAGCAGATGACGTTGTCCGATGACTTCGTCGATGGACTTTGGTCGCAGGCGTTCGGCGAGCGGCGTCGCCGGATTGGCAACCGCGAACAGATCAGTCGGTGACGACATCGGCACCCGCAGGCGGTGTAAAGCGGAACAAATCGGGGTTCAGCTTGGGATTGCGGTCGAGCCTGGATAACCGGATCATCGTCCGCTGCCCGAAGTTATCGAACACGTCCAGCGCGACGAGCCCGGACGCGTCGAACCCAAGGCGCACTTCCTTGAACGCGGACTCCTTGTCCTTCGGCGTCGCGCCGAGCCATTCGAGGCCGTCCGCCGCCGGAAGGTCCTTCCATTCGAACGCAGCTTCGACTTCCTCGCGGCCCGAAAGCAGCGCGGCCGGTGTATTGCCGAGCGCACGATCGCTCTTGCGGCTGATGACCTGGTTCAAGTCCTGGTCGTAGATCCAGACGCGATCACCATCGCCGACCAGGAGCTGCTTGTACGGCTTCTCCACCACCCACCGGAATCTTCCGGGGCGTGCGATCGAAAACTCGCCGCTCGCCTGCGCGACCTGCCGTCCATTGCCGTCGTAGACAACCTGGGTGAAGTTCGCATGCATCGTCTGCGTTTCGCGCACGAACGTACGCAGGCTTGTCAGCGTGGCGGCGTCAACGAGGGTTGCGACAGTGCAGAGGACGAGCAACAACAAGCGACCGCGCACCGTCACTCCTTGCCGGCAGGCACGAGCACTTCCCGGTTGCCATTGGTCTGCATCGACGACACCAGGCCGGCACGCTCCATCTGCTCGATCAGTCGCGCAGCCCGGTTGTAGCCGATGCGCAGATGTCGCTGCACCAGCGAGATGGAAGGTCGCCTCGTCTTCAGCACCACCGCGACCGCCTGGTCGTACATCGGATCGGCCTCGGTGTCGCCGCCGTCGATGCTGAGGCTCTCGTCGCCGTTGCCGTTGCCGCCTTCGAGGATACCTTCGAGATATTGCGGGCCGCCCTGTGCTTTCAGGTGATCGACGACCCGATGCACCTCGGCATCCGACACGAACGCACCGTGTACGCGCTGCGGCAAGCCCGACCCCGGGGGCAGGTAGAGCATGTCGCCCTGCCCCAGCAGGGTTTCCGCTCCCATCTGGTCGAGGATCGTGCGCGAATCGACCTTGCTCGCGACCTGGAAGGCGATGCGCGACGGAATATTGGCCTTGATCAATCCGGTGATGACGTCGACCGAAGGGCGCTGTGTGGCCAGGATCAGGTGAATCCCCGAGGCGCGCGCCTTTTGCGCAATGCGCGCGATCAACTCTTCGATCTTCTTGCCGGTGACCATCATGAGATCGGCCAGCTCGTCGATGACGATGACGATCAGCGGCATTTCCTCGATCGGTTCGGGTGTATCGGGCGTGAGCGAGAAAGGATTGGTCAGCGGGTGGCCGGCGCGCTTGGCCTCGACCACGCGCGCGTTGTAACCCGCGAGATTGCGTACGCCCAACGTCGACATCAGGCGATAGCGGCGCTCCATCTCCCCCACTCCCCAGCTGAGGGCGTTGGCCGCGAGCTTCATGTCGGTGACGACGGGGGCCAGCAGGTGCGGAATGCCTTCGTAGACCGAGAGTTCGAGCATCTTGGGATCGATGAGGATCAGCCGTACCTGCCTCGGTTCGGCCTTGTAGAGCAGCGACAGAATCATCGCGTTGACCGCGACCGATTTGCCCGAGCCCGTTGTGCCCGCCACCAGCAAGTGCGGCATGCGACCCAGATCGACGATCACCGGCTTGCCGGCAATGTCCTTGCCCAGCGCCAGGGACAGCGGGCTCGCCGTGTCGTTGTAGGTGGCCGACGACAGCAACTCGACCAGGCGCACGACCTGGCGGCGCGAATTCGGCAGCTCCATGCCCATGCAGGATTTGCCGGGGATGGTCTCGACCACGCGGATGCTGACCACGGACAGCGCCCGCGCCAGGTCCTTCATCAGGTTGACGATCTGCGCGCCCTTCACACCCACCGCGGGCTCGATTTCGAAGCGCGTGATCACCGGTCCCGGGTACGCTGCGAGGACCTTCACCGACACCCCGAAATCCGCCAGCTTGCGTTCGATAAGGCGCGAGGTGAATTCCAGCGTCTCCCCGCTGACCTGCTCCTGCGCCGACGGGGCGTCCTCGAGCAGCGCCAGCGGCGGCAGCGGAGAATCGGGAAGATCCTGGAACAGCGGTTTCTGCTTTTCCTTGACCACGCGCTCGGAGCGCGGCACCTCGAACGACGGCGGTACCACGATCACGGGTTCGCGCTCATCGCTCGACTCGCGCGCCGCCTCGACGAACATTTCGCGTTCCTCGGTCGCCACCGCACCGAGCTTGCGGTCGCGGCGCTCGTCGCGTTGCCGCCGGAACCACGCCAACGCGGTTTCGACGCCCGCCCCGACCCGCTCCATCAATCGCAGCCAGGACATCCCCGTGAACAGCGACCAGCCGACCGCGAACAGCGCAATCAGCAACAGCGTTGCGCCGTTGAAACCCAGGGCGTGCGCGAACGACTGGCCGATCAGTTCGCCGAGCGCGCCGCCGGGCGTTGCGGGCAAGGCGATCGGAAGGCGATACAGGCGCAGCGATTCGAGCGCCGAACTCGATACGAGAAGCAGAAGGAATCCCGGGACGGCCAGCCACGGATGGTGGCCTTCCACGTCGCTGCGCGTCAGGTGTCGGTAACCGGCGACGATCACGACGACGCCGGCGAAGACCCACCACCATGCCGACGCGCCGAACACGTACAGCAGCAAATCGGCGACCCACGCACCAACGACGCCGCCACGGTTGTGCACCGGATCGCCAGACCCGGAAAACGACCAGCCGGGATCGGTCTTCCGATAGCTCGCGAGGATGAGTGCGAGGTAGGCAAAGCCGGCTACGACGAGCAGCCACCACGACTCGCGCACCAACGCGGCGAGACGAGGCGAAAGACCGCCGTCCTCGCGCCCGAGCGCACGGTTTGCTGTTTGTTTTTTGCTATTGAAAATCATTGCCTTGTGAAGCGAACCTCACACTGCACATTATACACTGGCCGGATGCCGGAAGTCTCTCGCCTTGCGCTCCAGGGAAGGGACCCCACATCGGTTAGAATCGGACGCGGCACGCCCGCAACACCCATCTCGCCAGACTAGACCATGCCGACCAAGCACGCCCGCCTGCTGATTCTGGGTTCCGGCCCCGCCGGATTCACCGCCGCAGTATACGCCGCACGCGCGAACCTCAAGCCGGTGCTGATCACCGGACTGGCGCAAGGCGGGCAGCTCATGACCACGACCGATGTCGACAACTGGCCGGCCGACGACGCAGGCGTCCAAGGCCCGGAACTGATGGCGCGATTCCAGAAGCATGCAGAACGCTTCGAGACCGAAATCGCCTTCGATCACATCAACGCCGTCAGGCTCGACCAACGTCCGTTCCGCCTGCATGGCGACGACGGGGAATACACCTGCGATGCGCTGATCATTGCGACCGGAGCGTCGGCACGCTACCTCGGCCTCCCTTCGGAAGCGGCGTACATGGGCAAGGGTGTGTCTGCGTGTGCCACCTGCGACGGATTCTTCTACAAGGGGCAGGATGTCGCGGTCATCGGCGGCGGCAACACCGCGGTCGAGGAAGCGCTCTATCTTTCCAACATCGCCCGGCGCGTCACCGTCGTTCACCGTCGCGACAAGTTTCGCGCCGAGGCGATCCTGATCGACCGTCTCAAGGCCAAGACCCGCGCTGGCGGCAACGTGCACATCGAGTGGGATCACACGCTCGACGAAGTTCTGGGCGACGCTTCCGGCGTCACCGGTGCACGGGTCAAGAACGTCAAGACCGGTGCGCGCCAGGATCTCGCCGTGCAAGGGGTGTTCGTCGCGATCGGCCATACGCCGAACACGCAGCTGTTCGAGGGTCAGCTTGGGATGCACGGCGGCTATATCGAGGTGAAGGGCGGCAGCGAGGGCAATGCCACGGCGACCAGCGTCGCGGGCGTATTTGCCGCAGGCGATGTCGCCGACCACGTCTATCGTCAGGCGGTCACCAGCGCGGGGACCGGCTGCATGGCGGCGCTCGACGCAGAAGCGTACCTGGAGACGAGCGCCTAGCTTTCCCGGTCGACCGTGCAACGATTGGCGTCTCAGGATCGGTGCATGGCCGCGTTGCCGGATGCGGTGCAACGGAGAAACGCGTTGGCCAAACTCTCGGACCTCAAGACGCTGCTTGCGCCTGGGTCGAAGCGAAAGGCGCCGACCGCTCGCGCCGGAGTCGCTCCGCCGCCGCGCGCCAACGCCGGCCCCGACGTGCCAGCCGTTGCACTCGAGCAGGCATTCGCCGACGTCACGCCCTTGCCGCCGGCCAATCGCGCCCGGCTCGCCGGCCCAAAACCGTCGCCGCGACCGGCGCAGCTTCTCGCCGACGAGGCCGCCGCGCTGGACGCGAGCAAGTTCGGGCACGAGCCGTCGCCCGCCAGCTGGGACGTTGGGCAGGAACACGACGCGCACCAGACCTTCCTCCGTCGCGGTCTCGGGACCGACGTGCTGGCGAAGCTTCGTCGCGGCCACTGGGTCGTGCAGAGCGAAATCGATCTGCACGGGATGACCACGATCGAAGCGCACGACGCGCTCGCCGATTTTCTCGACGATGCGCGCAATCACGGCTGGCGCTGCGTTCGGGTGATCCACGGCAAAGGCCTGTCTTCGCCTAACCGCGAGCCGGTGCTCAAGGGCAAGGTGCGCCGCTGGCTGGCGCACTGGGACGACGTGCTCGCCTATTGCGAGGCACAGCGGCACGCCGGCGGCAGCGGCGCGGTACTGGTGCTGCTCAAGGCCCGGGCTTCCTGATCGTCATTGCGCGGAACTCTCACAAGCGCCGATGGGCGAGCGCAGGCAGCTCGCGACGCACGCTTGCGATGCGCTCGGCAAGGATATCCCCGACCACGACACCAGGTCCCTCGGCACGCTCGGCGACGATGTCTCCCCACGGATCGATCAGCACGCTGTGACCGTAGGTTCGGCGTCCGTTGGCATGCAACCCGCCCTGCGCCGCAGCAAGGACGTAGCATTGATTTTCGACCGCACGCGCCCGCAGCAGCAGGTGCCAGTGGGCGGCGCCGGTTACCGCAGTGAATGCCGACGGCACCAGCAGCAAGGCGACGTCGCCGTAACACCGATACAGCTCGGGAAAGCGCAGGTCGTAGCACACCGACAGGCCGACGCGGCCGCAGGGAGTGTCGAATGCCGCGGGCTCGGTGCCGGGTTCGATCGTGCCCGCTTCGTCGTAGCGCTCTTCGCCCCGGCTGAACGCGAACAGATGCATCTTGTCGTAGCGCGCCAGTCTTCGGCCGTCTCGACCGAATACCAGGCACGCACTGCGCACGCGCGCCGGATCGGCGGTGGCGATCGGCACGCTACCGCCGACGACGTAGACGGCGTGTTCGCGCGCGAGTTTCGCGAGCCAGGCCTGCTGCACGCCGTCGCCGTCGCGTTCACGCACGCTTACCTTGTCGGTCGCGCGTGCGCCGAAAATACCGAAGTACTCGGGCAGAAGGATGAGTTGTGCCCCCTGCTCCGCGGCCTCCACTACCAGTGGCTCGATGGCAGCGAGATTGGCCGCCACGTCGGAGCCCGACACGGTCTGCACGGCCGCAACCCGGAACGCCGCAACACTCACTGTTTGCCGCTCCCAGTAGTGCCCGGTGTCGGCGCGGCTGTCGAGCCACGTGCAACCTGCGGATCCGACCAACTTCCTGAGACGACGAAGCGCTGCGAGAACATCTGCTCGATCGGGTCCTGCAGGATCGCCTGCGCGAGGTAGGTGCCCGCGCCGATGGCGGCGCCGATGAGCGGATTGGCGAGCAGAAGCGCCGCGGCGCCGAGCGACACGCTGCTGGAAAGCGTCGGCTGCACGCGCACGTTCAGGTCCTGCGTCTCGTGCGCCATGTCCGCTTCACCCGCGATCGTCACCCGTGCGGAAGGGCCGGTGATCTTCAGATCATCGGTGCGGATCACGCCATCCTTGATGCGCATCTTGCCGGTGATCTCGTCGAAGGTGAATCCCTGGCCGAACAGATCCTGGTAGTCGCCTTCGAGCCGCCGTCTGATCGCCTGCAGCGACAGGATGCCAAGCAACTTGCCGACGCCGGGATCGACCTGGGTGAACTGGCCGCGCCCCGTCTCGAGCGTGAATGCGCCATTGAGCGTCGGGGGGTTGAAGTCCAGCGGGCTGCCCGCCCATGCCAGCTGGCCACGCAACTGCGTGGGCGCACCGCGTACGGCGCCGGGCACGCCGAAGCGCGCAAGGTATGCGCCGGCATCGCGCACGTCCAGGTCGACATCGAGTTCGGTCTGTTGCATGGCGCGTGAATTGCGCCACCATCCGGTCGCCGATGCGGTGCCATCGTCGTTGGTCACCTTGAGGCTTTCGATCTGCCAGTCCGCCTCGTGCGGCTGCGCGAGCAGTTCCAGTTTTCCTAGCTCGTGATTCCTGATCGTGAACGAGTCGGCCACGATGTCCAGTGCCGGCCACGAGTTGACCGCAGGAGGCGCCTCGACCTTCGCCGCGGGTGCCCCGGAGACGCGCGGCGCGGCCGCAGGCGCGACCACGTGCTGCAACCTGGCCACCAGACGACCGTTAGGCCTGCCGGTGCCAGCGGCCTGCCAGCGCGCGTTGCCCGTCAGCTCGCGGCCTCGGAGGTCGATCTGCCATTCGGCAGCCGCGCGGGTCGCGCCGATATGCAGGTCCTTGAACACGCGGCCGGATACGCTCAGCGCACCGAGCGAGACATCGACGCCAGACAGCGTCAGGTCGTCGCTGGCGGTTCCCGCGTTCAGCTGGTCTTTGAATGAGAGCCATGCATCGGCGTCGAGCGCGTCGACCGTGCCGCGAATCCAGAAGCCGCGCCGGTCCGGTTCGGCAACGGCGCCGCCGAGCACCAGCAACGCGCGCTCCGCAATGGCGCCGCTGGGTGCGAGGTTGCGCTCGACGGCAAAGCTGGCAAGCCGCCCGTAACTGCCTACCAACGAGTCGCGACCCGGCTCCCGCACACGACGCTCCACCCTGAGCTCAACCGCGTCGGCCGCGACCTTGCCCGCGGGCGCAGGCAGGTCCACGACAGCGCCCTTGAGACTGGAGTCCAGCACCCACGCCACGCCAAGTGGTTGCGCGTTGACCACGACCTTCCAGTCGGTGCTTCCGGAAAGGCGAGTCAGCAGCGACAGCTTCGGATACGCCGTGCGCAGCAGCGCCAGATTCACGCTGCCCTCGCCTTCGACCCGCAGTCGGCCCTCGGTGGTCGCGACCGAAAAGCGCGCGGGACCGCCCAGCAACTCCCCGGCCAGCCCAGACGAATTGACGTCGCGGCCTGTGAACTGAATCTTGCCGGAAAGGCGCTCGAGCGGCGGCGTGCCATCGCTGAACTGAATGCGCCCTCCTTCGATCGCATAGTCGCCAGCAATCTTGATCGCACTCGGCTTGCCGAGGGGCAGCTCGAGCTTCAGTCCCAAGCGGCCGGGACCCTCGACCCGGATGCCCGCGAGCGGACGTTCGAGCAGCGCATCGAGCGGACTGTCGGCAATGTAGCGGCTGAAGTCGCTGCTCTGACCGGCAGCGGAGCCATCGATGCGCAGCATTGGGTTGACGGCGCGCAGGTCCGCGATGTCGATCCGGGTCGCGCCGAGCTCGGCTCCGAAGATCCGTCCCTTGCGGATATCGAAGCTAAGGTGCGCACCCTCCGCGCGCAGGTCGCCTTCCAGATCGTGGGCGACCGGCCAACCTGCGACGTAGTCGAGCGTCACGCCCTGCAACCGTCCTTGAACCTGAAACTGCCCGCCTCGCCCGTTGGCAAACGGAAAGTCGGCGAACGGACCGGCCAGCTTGATGCGAAGCTCGCTCGCCGCACCCGCAACCACCGCGCGCTGCAGCCAATGGCGCAATTCATCATCGACGGCGAGCGGAAGATACCGATAGAGCTGGGCGCCCTCCGCGCGCGTAACCTGTCCGGTCAGGTCAACGCTACCGCGGCCGTCGGGCGCGGGCGTGTAATTCCCCTTCGCGGACCCGGCCAGATCCCGGTTCGCGACCGTGAACTGATCGACGTCCACTCTCAATCCGCCGCTTTCGCGTTGCCACCGGACCTGTGCGGTGACGCTGTCAAAGGCGAGCCTTTCGCCCAGCGCGCGTGGCAGATCGAGCGTCACGCCGCGGCTGTCGAGCTTGAGCGTACCGCCTTGCGCGCTTGCGTCGAACGTCCCCGTCATGCCCGTGAGACCAGGCATGGTTCCCTGTGCAGCGAAGCCGAGGTCGATGAACCGCCCGGAACCGCTGAACGCCTGCACCGAGTCAGGATCCCCGCGCCACTGCAATGCGCCACGCTCCAGTGTGCCGCTGGGCGCAATGCGTGCCAGGTCTTCGCGCCACTTCCCCGGCAGCGGGAGAAATGCGCCGATCTGCCGCAAGGGCGCCAACTCCAGCCGGGCGAATTCGATCTCCCCACCGCCGATGCCGTCAGCGCCGTTGCGCATCGTCACCTTGAAATCGGTGGGCTCGAAACGCACGCCGCCGTGCTCGGCGAACGTCAGCTGTTTGGTGAAGAAGACGCGCTGTTTGCCGTCATCGCTCCAGCCTATTCGCCCCTCGAGTCCGGAGAGCACGAGTTCCGGCAGATCCGAAGCAAGTTGTGCATCGACGTCGGCGAGCACGACATCGGCGACGAGGTCGCGCAGTTCGCCCTGCTCGACCTCGAGCCAGAGACGGACCGCGCCCTTGCCGCTGCGCATCGGGATCGACATCGGCAGCCACTCGCGCCAGGCGGCGATATCGGCGTAGTCGAGCCGCGCATACAGGCGTCCGGTCAGGGCGCGCGCATCGGCGAAAGTCGTGCCGGTGAAGTCGCCGCGCACGTCCAGCGGCGAAGCGAGGTCGGCCGGAGGCGTTCCGGTGAGCCCGAACCGATGGTGCCCGAAGCGGTTTTCCAGGCGCAGTTCGACCCGGTTCAGCATCAGCACGGAGCCGCCTCCACGCTCATCGCGCCACGCCAGTTCTGCACCGTGGATTTGTATGTTCGGCTGACTTATCAGCCAATTGCTGAGCCGTCGATCTTCGCGACCGGCCAGTGGATCGATGGTGATGCCGGCGAGGTGCAGCGTCCCGTTGAGATCACGCCGCAACGAAATCTGCGGCCCGTCGATGGACAGCATTTTTAGACGTAGGTCGAGAGCGATCAGCGAGGTCCAGGCGATGACCAGGTGTACGTGCGGCAAGGTGACGGCGGCACTTCCGTTCTCCGGATCGAGAAGACGAAAACCGTGGATGTCGATGCGAGGGTTCCAGCCATCCCAGCCCGTGTCGAGAGAGCCGATTTCGACAGGTTGACCGATCTGCTGCGTCAACACCCGGCCGACCACGCCCACGTTGCGCTCGAGCCGCGGCAACGCAAAATAACGCAGCCCGAGCAGCAGCAGCGCGAACACCACGATTCCGATCTGCAGCAGCAACCAAAGCGCACGCCCGGTAGAGTGCAACCATGAACGGCGCACGGAATGTGGGCCGGAATGGGTAGTGGCCGAAGGCATAATGGCGATGTTAACCCGGAACGGAGGGTCGCCGCGGTGGATGGGAATGGAGCCCTGATGGAACTCGCAGCGGCGCTTGCGTTCAGCCGCTATGCGACCCGGTACCGCGCGGCGCAGCCGGAGCGCTTCGACGCGATCTGCGCTGCGCTCGATGTGCCCTGGCAACCCGAGGGCGCGGAGCTGGCCGCGGTGGCGAGCGCGTCCGATGCTGCATCGCTCGCGGCTGCGCTGCGGCAGATGCGGCAGCGGGCATTCCTGACCACCATGCTGCGCGATCTCACCGGACGCGCGGAACTCGCGGAAGTCTGCGCTGCCACCACGTGTCTGGCCGAGATCACGATCTCCAGCGCGGTCGCGGCGCATTCCCGCAGGTTGTCCGCGGCGCATGGTGACCCGACCGGGGCGGAGAGCGGTGGCGTGCAGCAGCTGCTCGTGATCGCCATGGGCAAGCTCGGCGGGAGCGAGCTCAACGTATCGTCCGACGTCGACCTCGTGTTCGCGTACCCCGAAGACGGTACGACGACCGGGAGCAAGTCGCTGGTCAATCAGGAGTATTTCGATCGTCTTGGCCGGGCCGTCATCGCTGCTCTGGATGAAATCACCGCCGACGGCCACGTGTTCCGCGTCGACATGCGATTGCGTCCATACGGGGAATCCGGCGCGCTTTCGTGCTCGTTCGCGATGCTCGAGCAGTATCTGATCACGCAAGGCCGGACGTGGGAGCGCTACGCCTGGCAGAAGGCTCGACCATTGACGGGTGATCGGGGTTCGGAGCTGATGCAACTGGTCACGCCGTTCGTCTACCGCAAGTACCTGGACTTCGACGCCTATGCGGGTCTGCGCGATGTTCACCGCCAGATCCGCGAGCAAGGTCGGCGCAAGGACTATGCGGAAGACCTCAAGCTTGGGCCCGGCGGCATCCGCGAGATCGAATTCATCGTGCAGGCGCTGCAGCTTGTGCGCGGCGGCCGCGAGCGGGTGCTGCGCGAACGCGGCACGCTTCCCGCGCTGGCCGCAGTCGGGTCGCTCGGCCTGCTTCCCACGCCCGCCATCGACGAATTGCGTGCCGCTTACGTGTTCCTGCGCAACCTGGAGCATCGGCTGCAGTATCGCGACGATGCACAGACGCAGCACTTGCCGTCCGATGCTGGAGAGCGCGATGCGCTCGCCCGCGCCGCCGGATTCGTCGAGACTGCCGCGTTCGAGCGTGTCCTTCGTCTACACCGCAGCGCAGTCGTACGGCACTTCGACGCGATGTTCGGCAACACGGCGACCGATCCTGTCGATCCGCTGACGAGCCTGTGGCTGGATGCGAAACCCGCGCCGGAGAACGTCGCGGCGTTCGCCGCCGCCGGTTACGCGGAACCGGAAGCGCTCATCGCCGGGCTCGCCCGGGTCAAGGCCAGCGCGCGCTACCTTCAGTTGCCGGCACTCTCGCGCGAGCGCTTCGACGCCTTGGTGCCGCAGCTGCTGCGCGTCGCCGCCGAGACCGCGCAGCCGGCGGTCGTATTCGAGCGCCTGCTTGCGCTGCTCGAGACGATCAGCGGGCGCAGCGCGTACCTGGCGCTGCTCGTCGAGCATCCTCCGGTGCTGCCGCGCATCGCCCAGCTGATGGAGGCGAGCGCATGGGCGGCCGACTACCTGACCCGCCATCCCATCCTGCTCGACGAATTGCTCGATAGCCGGGTGCTGTTCACGGAGCCCGACTGGGACGTCTGGCGGCAGGAACTCGCCGCAGCCCTGGCGGCGTACGTCGGCGATACGGAGCGGCAGATCGACGCACTACGGCATTTCCAGCACGCGCAGGCCTTTCGCCTGCTCGCCCAGGATCTCACCGGTTTGCTGACGATCGAACGGCTGGCGGACCACCTGAGCGCGCTGGCCGACATCGTCCTCCAGGCGACGCTTGCCTGCTGCTGGGAACAGATGCGCGGCAAGGATGCACCGCCGCCGAGCTTCGCGATCATCGGCTATGGAAAACTCGGGGGCAAGGAGCTGGGCTACGCCTCCGATCTCGATATCGTATTTCTCTACGACGACGATGACGCTGCCGCGACCGAAAGTTATGCGCGGCTCGCCCTGCGCATCAATGCGTGGCTCACGAGCGCCACCGCCGCCGGGCGTCTGTACGAGACCGACCTGCGCTTGCGCCCGGATGGAGTCAGCGGACTCCTCGTGTCGAGCCTCGCCGCGTTCCGCCAATACCAGCGGCGACAGGCATGGCCATGGGAGCATCAGGCGCTTACGCGCGCGCGCTTCGTCGCGGGTGACGCCAGGACCGGCGCCGCGTTCGAGGCCGAGCGCGAAGCCATACTGCGCCTGCCGCGCGACGCAATGAAACTAAGGGGCGACGTGATCGAGATGCGTCGCAAGATGCATGCCGCGCACCCGAACCGGAGCGGCCTGTTCGATCTCAAGCACGACCCCGGCGGCATGGTGGACATCGAGTTCACCGTGCAATACCTGGTGCTCGCCCACGCGCACGCCCATGCGCAACTTACCCGCAACGCCGGCAATATCGCGCTGCTCAAGCTGGCTGCCGAACTCGGGCGGATACCCGTTGCGATCGCCGAAGGTGCGGCCGAGGCCTACCGCGAGTATCGACGCCTGCAGCATCAGGTCCGCTTGCAGGGCGCACGCGAGGCGCGCGTTCCACCGGAGCCTCATGCTGCCCGGCGCGACCTCGTCGGTGCGCTCTGGCGCGAGGTCTTCGGCGACGGCTGGAACGGGTGAGCGCCGAAATCGGCTAAAATGCTACTTTTGGCGATGTTGGGAGTGGCACGATGTCGATGGCGGACCGCGACGGATTCATCTGGTATGACGGCAAGTTCGTGCCGTGGCGTGAAGCGACCACGCACGTGTTGACCCACACCTTGCACTACGGGCTGGGCGTGTTCGAAGGCGTGCGCTGCTACCACACCGACGCTGGTCCCGCGATCTTCCGACTGCGTGACCACACCGACCGCCTGTTCCGCTCGGCCCAGATCTTCGGGATCAAGATTCCTTACACCAAGGACGAACTCGACGCGGCGCAAAAGGAATGCGTACAAAGGAACGGCCTCGATTCCTGCTATCTGCGGCCCCTCGTGTTCTACGGCTCCGAGGCGATGGGCGTGGCTGCCAAATCGAACCCGGTCCGCGTCTCGATCGCGGCATGGCCGTGGGGTGCATATCTGGGCGCCGATGGGCTCGAGAAAGGTATTCGCGTCAAGACGTCGTCGTTCACCCACCATCATCCGAATATCACGATGTGCAACGCCAAGGCAGTGTGCAACTATGCGGTGTCGATCCTCGCCAATCAGGAGGCGACGCACGATGGCTACGAGGAAGCGATGCTGCTCGACCCGCAAGGCTTCATCTGCCAGGGTTCAGGCGAGAACGTGTTCCTCGTGCGCGATGGCAAGCTGCACACACCCGACCTCTCCGGCGGCGCGCTGAACGGCATCACGCGGAGCACTATCCTCACCTTTGCGGCAGAACTGGGCATTCCGGTGATCGAGCGCAGGATCACGCGCGACGAGTTCTACATCGCCGACGAAGCATTCTTCACCGGCACCGCGGCCGAGGTCACGCCCATCCGCGAGCTCGACAACCGCCCGATCGGGGCTGGCCAGCGGGGCCCGATCACCGAAAAACTGCAGACGATGTTCTTCAATGTCGTCAATGGACGCGAACCCAAGCACATGGAATGGCTGACGCCCATCGCCTCCGAAGGATCACTCGAATATGTCGCGAGCCGAGGCCAACGCGCCGCTCGTCGTTGACGTGACGGAGAAAGACCTGCCGCTGCATTGTCCGAATCCGGCGATGCCGCTCTGGTCCAGCCACCCGCGGGTCTTTCTCGATGTTGCGGCCAACGGCGAGGCGATGTGCCCGTACTGCGGTACCCGTTATCGTTTCATCGGTGAGGCGCCACGGGGCGCACACTGAGTCCGCGGGCGCTGCCAGCGCGCCTGCACCCCATTCGGGCGAGCGATGGCTGAGCGCATCCTGATCGTTGCTCCGTCCTGGGTCGGCGATGCGATTCTCTCGGAGCCCCTAATCGCGCTGTTGCGCGAGCCGTTCGAGCCGGCCGTCGTGGATGTCCTGGCGCCCGTCTGGTGCGCGCCGGTTTACGCGCGCATGCGCGGCGTGCGCAACATCATCGAGAGTCCATTCGATCACCGGCAGCTTCGACTCGGTACGCGGCGCACCTTGGCGCGAACATTGCGCGACCAGTCCTATACCCGCGCTATCGTACTTCCGAACTCGTTCAAGTCTGCGTTGATACCCTGGTTTGCCAGGATTCCACGGCGCATCGGCTACATCGGCGAGGCGCGCCAGCTGCTGCTGACCGACGCCCGCCGCCTCGATGCGCGCGCCTGCCCACGCCTGGTCGATCGTTTTGTCGCGCTGGCCGCGAGCCGTGGTGAACTCCCTCCGTTCGCGCCATCGCCGGTATTGGTGCCCAATGTGGCCAACGCTGCGCAAGCGATGCGCGCGCTGGGCCTGGCAACCCGGCGCCCGATCGCGATCCTGTGCCCGGGCGCCGAGTTCGGGCCTGCCAAGCGTTGGCCCACCGAACACTTCGTCACGCTGGCGCGCCGATTCCTGGACTCCGGCTACGTGGTGTGGCTGATCGGCTCGCCCAACGATCGCGCCGCGGGGGATCCGATCGCGGCGGCGGTCCCGGACGTGCGCAATGCGTGCGGGCGCACCGACCTGGGCACCGCGATCGACCTGCTGGCACAGGCGAGTGTGGTCGTCAGCAACGATTCCGGACTCATGCACGCAGCCGCTGCCGTCGGACGACCGGTCGTTGCGCTGTTCGGTTCGTCGAGCCCGGACTACACGCCACCGCTGTCCCCGCTGGCGAGCATCGCCCGCATCGACATCGCCTGCAGCCCGTGCTTCAAGCGCGAGTGTCCGCTGGGGCACTTCAAGTGCATGCGCGAACTCTCGCCCAATGTTGTGTATGATCTTGCGCGCGCACCGAAGTGATAGCCGCCCGCACCCCGTCCTTGCTCTTATGCACGGCGAGGGCGATTCCGTGATCGCTTCGCGATAGCGACAACAATGGCCAAAGCCCGCACCCCGACCATCTTCACCTCGCCGCAGGATGCCGCGATCGCGTTCTATCAGGCCTTCGAAGCCAAGGACGCCGATGCGATGATGGCGACGTGGGCCGAGGACGAGGACATCGTGTGCGTGCATCCAGGCGGCCCGCGGCTGGTCGGTTACGACGCGGTCCGTGCCGGCTGGGAGCAGTTGTTTTCAGGCGACACGCGCCTGTCGTTTCGACTCGACGAGATCGTCATGCTCGAAACGGTCGGCATGGCGCTGCAAAGCGCGATCGAGCACGTCACCGTCGGCGACGATCCCAAGCCCCGCGGAGCCGCCATCGCCACCAACGTTTTCTTGCGCACTCCCTCCGGGTGGCGCCTGGCCGTGCATCACGCGTCGCCTGCGCCCGCGATCGTCGCGGGACCGCCCTCCGGGCCCCTTCATTAGCCGATGCTTGCTATAGAATTCGATTGAACCAGAGCAGCGAAAGAAACGCCGCGAGGACGGCCATCGCGGCGGCGGCCGCGGCGAACAGCGCGGTGATCTCAGTCTCGCGCTTTTCCAGGACCAGCTTGGAGTTCAGCGACTCGTAGACCTTCTTCAGGTCGTTGGCGGTCCCCGCGTAGAAATACTCGCCCTGAGTCAGGTTCGCGATCGCCTTGAGCGCCGCCTCGTCGAGGCGCACGCGCATCGACCAGCCTTCGGCACCGATGAGTTCGCCGCCGGTCGTGCCGATGCCCACGGTGTAGACCTTGACGCCGCGATCCGCGGCCATGCGGGCCGCCTCGATCGGATCGGGCCCGGTCGTCGTCTGGCCATCGCTCAACAGGATGATGACCGCGGCGCCGTAGGAGCCCGGCGGCACCGGCTTGAATGCGGGCTTGTCCTGCTTCTGGCTCTGGTCCAGCGACGCGCTGCGCGGAGGCTCGGCGCGCGGGTTCGACGCGCGCAGATCGAACTCGACCTCCGGGAACACGATTTTCAGCGCGACCAGGATACCGCTGCCGACCGCCGTACCGCGTTGCAGCTGGAAGCGATCGATGGCCGCCAGGATGTCCTCACGATTGCTGCTGGGAGGCTGCACCACGGACGCTGTCGCGGCGAAGGAAACGATGCCAATCCGCGTCCGCGACGGCAGGTCGTTCACGAACGCGCGCGCCGCCACCTGGGCGGCGCCGAGGCGACTCGGATCCACGTCGGTCGCCCGCATGCTGCCCGAGACGTCCATGGCGAGAATCACGGTCTGGTGCGCCGAAGGCAGCATGACCACCGCGACGGGACGGGCGATCGCGACGATCATCAGCGTCAGCGCCAGCAGGAACAGGATCGGCGGGATATGACGCCGGATGCGATTTCCGGTGCCGAGGGCATCCCGGATCGAACTCAGGCTGGCATAGCGAAGCGCGGCCCGCTGCTTGCGCCTGCAGCAGCAGCACATAGATCGCGATCAGCACCGGCAGCACCAGCAGCGCCCACAACATCTCGGGCCAGAGAAAGCTCATGCACCCGCGACCAGATGCTGCGGCAGTGTGGCGCCCGCCGCGAGCTGACTGCGCCGTTTGCGCAGGTCCGAAAACCGCAGGATGGCGTCGACCAGATCGTCCTCGGTCGACAGTTCGAGCGCATCGACGCCCGCGAGGCGCAACGACGTCCGCAGCTCCGCCTCCCGGCGCGCTGCCGCCGCGGCAAAACGCTTGCGGAAGCCGCGATCGTGCGTGTCGACGAAGATCTGCTCGCCGGTTTCGGCGTCCTGCATGACCAGCAACCCGATGTCGGGAAGTTCCATCTCCAGCGGATCGTAGAGGCGGATGGCCACGATCTCGTGACGTTGTGCGAGATGCGCGAGCGATTCCGCCCAGCCGGGCACACTGATGAAATCGGAAATGACGAACACCACCGAACGCCGGCGCAGCATCTGGAACGCCGTCCGCAGCAGGTCACCGAGATCGGTTTCCTTTGTGCCTGCCACATCCGGTCGCGTGGTCATGCGGTGCATGATGTGCATGACGTGGCGGCGGCCGCTGCCGACGGGTATGACCGTGTCGACCTCGCCGCCGTAGAGCAGCGCCCCGACCCGATTGCCGTGGCGCGTCAGCAGTCGCGCCACCACCGCGACGAATTCCGTGGCGACGGCCTTCTTGCGCACCAGGGTCGACCCGAAATCTACCGAGGGACTGAGATCGACGAGAAACCAACCCGCGACCTCGCGCTCCTCGTTGAACTCGCGAACGTAGGGGACCTGCAGTCGCGCGGTGACGTTCCAGTCGATGTGGCGAACGTCGTCGTGATACTGGTACTCGCGCAGATCGGCCAGGTCGAGGCCGGCGCCGCGAAACAGCGTCCGGTAGTCGCCGTGCAACAGGCCATCAAGACGGCGGATGACCGTCCATTCCAGCCGCCGCAGGACGTTTTCAGACGTCCGCGCTGACTCGGACATGAGTGTCGAGCGGTTTCTCGGGTCGGGGAATGCGCTGCATGATGCGCAGGATCAGCTGGTCGGGTGTCAGACCCTCCGCCAGCGCCTCGTAGGTCAGCACCAGCCGATGGCGCAGCACATCGGGCACGAGATCGCTGACGTCTTCCGGCAGCACATAGGCGCGGCCGCGCAAGTAAGCCAGCGCGCGCGCGCCTTCGATGAGGTGAATGGTCGCGCGCGGGCTGGCGCCGTAGGAGAGATATTTCTGCAGGTCCGCCAGGCCATAGCGTGCAGGCTGCCGGGTCGCCGCAGCGAGGCGCACCGCGTACTGCATCAGATTGGGATCGACATAGCCCGACCGGCACTCGCGCTGCAGCGCGGCGAGCTGCTCGGTCGTCGCGACCGGAACCACGTCCTGGGCGACGCCGGTGACGCGCTGAACGATGACGAACTCTTCCTCTTCGCTCGGGTAGCCGACGAGCACCTTCATCATGAACCGGTCGACCTGAGCCTCCGGAAGCGGGTACGTGCCCTCGGTCTCGATGGGATTCTGCGTCGCCATCACCAGGAACGGCTCCGGGACGCGATGCGTGTTGCCGGCGATGGTGACCTGATACTCCTGCATCACTTCGAGCAGCGCGCTCTGCACCTTCGCTGGCGCGCGATTGATTTCGTCCGCCAGCAGCAGGTGCGTGAAAACCGGGCCGAGCGAGGTGGCGAATTCGCCGGTCTTCTGGTTGTAAATGCGCGTTCCCACCAGGTCGGCCGGGACCAGATCCGGTGTGAACTGGATGCGCTTGAACGTACCGCGAACGGTTCTTGCGATGGTCTTGACGGTCAGCGTCTTCGCCAATCCCGGGACACCCTCGACCAGCAAGTGGCCCTGCGCCAGCATGGCAACCAGCACGCGTTCGAGGAAGTGATCCTGCCCGACGACGACTTTCTTGACCTCGTAGAGAATGCGCTCCATGAGCGAAGCGACGTCGCCGTGGTTGACTTCGGTATCGTTCATGCGTTCCTGTCGATTGATATCAAATGAAGGTATATGGCGAAGCGTCAGATCAGAATGGGGAGATGCCGACCGCTGCCGCGGCGTTCTCGATCGGGACGGCGAAGCCGATGCCGATGAACACGCGCTGTTCCGAGGGATTGAGGATCGCAGTGACGATGCCCACCACCTCGCCGCCTGCGGTGATGAGCGGGCCGCCGGAATTCCCCGGATTGGCCGCGGCGTCGAACTGGATCAGATTCGTTAGCAGGCGTTTGCCTTCGGGCGACTGGTACTCGCGGCGCAGACCGGACACGATGCCCGAGGACGCAGACGGCCCGATGCCGAACGGATAGCCCACCGCAACGACCTCGTCGCCCACCGCCAGATCCGCGGTCGAGCGCAGCGTGGCGGCGACGAGGTCGTCGGGAATGGTCTTGGCCTGAAGCACGGCGAGATCGTGCTCGGGCCGCGTGCCGATGACCGTCGCATCGGACACCAGACCGTCGAAAAACTCGACCTTCACCCTGTCCGCGCCCACGACCACGTGCAAATTGGTGAGGATGATGCCCTTGTCGACCACGACCACCCCCGTGCCGATGCCGAATCCGCCGCGCGACGACGGGCTGTTGCCTTCTCCGGGATCGGGTTCCGCTCCGAGGCCGATCACGCGCACGACCGACGGCCGGATCGCCTCGAAGGCCTTGCTCGCCACCGACGGCAACTGTGCCGTTTCGAGCGTGTGCATGACCGCGGCGTCGATGTCCTTCTGCGTCAGGGTACGCGCGGGCGTCCGCGTCGCAAGGTAGGTCGCGGCAATGGCGAACGCGATCAATGCGCCCGCGATCAGGAACAGCGCACGCTCGTGGCGTCCGCCGAAATTGCGCAGCCACGACAAGCGCTGGACCGACGCGACCGGAGCGGTCGCGTTTTCCGTTGTCGGGTCGCCCACGCCGGCGGCGGAGGCGCCGCGGCCGCGCGCCGTCCGCTCGGGCTGGCGCGACCACGGAGAACTGCTGTAGAGCGCTACCTTTTTCATCGGTTGCTGGTCGATCCTCTCGCCCGGAGCCTGCTCGCTACGCCGTACCGCCGACGGTCAGGCCATCGATGCGCAGCGTCGGCTGGCCGACCCCCACCGGGACCGTCTGCCCGTCCTTGCCGCAATTGCCGACCCCGGAATCGAGCGCCATGTCGTTGCCGATCATCGACACGCGGGTCAGCGCATCGGGGCCGTTGCCGATCAGCGTCGCTCCTTTGACCGCGTGCCCCAGCTTTCCGTTCTCGATCCTCCATGCTTCCGCGGCGGAAAACACGAACTTGCCGCTGGTGATGTCCACCTGGCCGCCACCGAAGTTCACCGCATACAAGCCGTCTTTCACCGACGCGATGATCTCGGCCGGATCCCGGTCGCCGTTCTGCATGATGGTGTTGGTCATGCGCGGCATCGGAATGTGCGCGAAGGATTCGCGGCGGCCGTTGCCGGTCGAAGCCACGCCCATCAGCCGCGCGTTCAACGCATCCTGCATGTAGCCTTTGAGTATGCCGTCCTCGATGAGCACGGTGCGCTGCGTGGGGTTGCCTTCGTCGTCGATATTGAGCGACCCGCGCCGATTGGCGATGGTACCGTCGTCGACCACCGTGACGCCCTTCGCCGCGACGCGCTCGCCGACGCGTCCGGCAAACGCCGAGGTGCCCTTGCGGTTGAAGTCGCCCTCGAGTCCGTGGCCGATTGCTTCGTGCAAGAGGATGCCCGGCCATCCCGGGCCGAGCACCACGGTCATCGCCCCGGCCGGCGCGTCGCGCGCGCCGAGATTCAGCAGCGCCTGGTCGACCGCCCGGTCCGCATACTCGTGCAATATCGCGTCGGTGAAGTAGCGGTAGTCGACGCGCCCGCCGCCACCGCCCATGCCCTGCTCGCGGCGTCCGTTCTCCTCGACGATGACCGAGAGCGACAAACGGACCAGGGGCCGCACGTCGGCCGCGATCATCCCGTCGCTGCGCGCCACCAGGATCGCCTCGTATTCGCCCGCGAGCGACGCCATGACCTGTGTGACACGCGCATCGCGTGCGCGCGCCATCCGCTCCAAGCGCTCGAGCAGCGCGACCTTCTCCGCGTCGGAAATGGCGGCGACCGGGTCGGCCGGCACGTACAGCGAGCGAGCACCGCCGAACTTGTCGAGCGTGGCCACCGCGGATTGCCCCTGCCGTCCGATCGCGCGCGTCGCGGTCGCGGCCGCCGTCAGCGCATCCATGCTGATGTCGTCCGAATACGCGAAGGCAGTCTTTTCGCCCGACACCGCGCGCACGCCGACGCCGCGATCGATCGAATACGCGCCGGACTTGACGATGCCTTCCTCGAGGCTCCAGCTTTCGACCCGCGAGTACTGGAAGTACAGGTCGGCGTAGTCGACGTTGCGGATATGGATATCGGCCAGCACCTTCGACAGCTGGCGGAATTCGAGCGCTGCCGGCGCGAGCAGCAGCCTTGTCGCCTGGTCGAGCAACTGGGGATTGACGGTCGGGAGCGCGAGGTCGGTCATTGATGGCCTTGAAACAGTCGGGACAGCACCATTGTCGGGCCGGGAGGCCGCCGGCACAAGTCGCCGCGCGAGAGCCCGGGCGAGGGGCCCCACGCTGCGCGTGGGGATCGACGGGGAATTGCGAGTCGCGGCAAGCGCGCCGACACGCATTCTTAGGGCCCGCGACGCTGGCTGATGAGGCAGCGCCTACCCGAGCTCGGGCTACGCTACCTTCTGTCCCAGGTAGGTCGCGGCGACGCGCGGATCGCCGGCCAGACTGTCGCTGGCGCCCTCGATCACGACCTCCCCCGTCTCCAGGACATAGCCGTGATCGGCAACTTGCAGCGCGGCGCGGGCGTTTTGCTCGACCAGCAGAATCGACACCCCCGCCGCCTTGAGCGCGCTGATGATGCTGAAAATCTCCTTCACGATCAGCGGTGCGAGGCCCAGGCTGGGCTCGTCGAGCATCAGCAAGCGGGGCTTGGCCATCAACGCTCGCCCCAGGGCAAGCATCTGCCGTTCTCCACCCGACAGCGTGCCCGCCAGCTGCCCGCGCCGTTCTGCGAGCCGCGGAAAACGCTGGTAGACCTCGTCACGCGTGCCGGCAATGCCCTTGCCACCGGAGCGGTGGCGCTGGAAAGCGCCCAGTTCCAGGTTGTCGGCCACAGTCATCGCAGCAAACAGCTCGCGCCGCTCGGGTACCAGACACAAGCCTTCGGCGACGCGCAGCTCGACCGGCATGCGCGTCGCGTCCGCGCCGTAGAGCGAGATCACTCCACGCGAAGGCAGCAGTCCCATGATTGCACCGAGCAGCGTCGTCTTGCCCGCGCCGTTGGGACCGATCACCGTGACGATGCGGCCTTCGTCGACCTTGAGCGATACGCCGTGAACGGCCTCCACCTTGCCGTAGGCGACGCGCAGATCGCGAACCTCGAGTAGCGTGCTCATTCGGCTACCTTTGCACTCATACGCCTCCAAGATAGGCTTCGAGCACGATCGGATTCTTCTGGATATCCGCCGGCAGGCCCTCGGCCAGCTTCTCGCCAAAGTCCATGACCACCAGCCGATCGGTCAGCCCCATGACGAAATCCATGTCGTGCTCGACCAGCAGGATGGTCATCCCTTCCTGCTTGAGGCCGCGCAGCAACGTGGCGAGCTCCTGCTTTTCCAGATAGCGCAGTCCGGCCGCGGGCTCGTCCAGCAACAGCAGCAGAGGATCGGCGGCGAGCGCGCGCGCGATCTCGACGATGCGCTGCTTGCCGAGCGCGAGTGAACCCACCGGCGCATTTAGATGCTCGCTCAGGCCGACCCGCGCGACCTGCGTCGCGGCCTCGGCACGAACCCGGGCCTCTTCCTCACGATCGAGTCGCAGCGAGGCGCGCAGCACGCCCGCACGACCGCGCAGATACGCACCCAGCGCGACATTGTCGAGCACGGACATCGTCGGTATCAGGCGCACGTGCTGGAACGTGCGGCCGATGCCGAGCCGCGCAATCTCGAACGGCTGGCGACTTCCGATCGCGGTGCCGCCGAGGCTGATCGCACCCTGCGTCAGCGGCAGCGCGCCGCTGATCAGATTGAACATCGTGCTCTTGCCCGCACCGTTGGGGCCGATCAGCCCGAGGATCTCGCCCGCGTGCAACTCGAACGACAGGTCGTTGACCGCAACCAGACCGCCGAACTCCTTGCGCGCACGCTCGACCACCAGCAGCGGAACCGCCGACCTCACGCGCTCGCGCTTGGGCATCGCGGCCGCGGGAGGGATGGCCGCCGGTTTTGGCTGCGGCAGCAAGCGCGCGAGCCACGGCCACACGCCGTCGCGCGTTCGCTGCAACAGCACGATCATCAGGATGCCGAACACGGCAACTTCGAAATTGCCTTCGCGGCCAAGGATGTGCGGCAGCCAATCCTGCAATAGCTGTTTTAGCAGCGTGATCACGGTTGCGCCGACCACCGCGCCCCAGACGCTGCCGGCGCCGCCTACGACCGCCATGAACAGGTATTCAATGCCCTGGTTGATGCCGAAAGGCGTGGGGTTGATGAAGCGCTGCAGGTGCGCGTAAAGCCAGCCCGAGATGCAGGCCAGCGCCGCCGCGTACACGAAAATGACGATCTTGAGGCGTACGGCGTTGACGCCGAAGGCCTCCGCCATCTCGAGGCCGCCCTTGAGCGCACGCACCGCGCGGCCCGGGCGCGAGTCGAGCAGATTGCGCGTCATCCACAGGCTGGCGAGCGTGATCGCCCAGATCAGGTAGTAGAAATAGCGTTCGTTGCGCAATTCCAGGCCCAGGAAATTCAGGGCCGGAATGCCCGTGAGCCCCGTGTGCCCGCCGAGGAATTGCAGGTTGCCGAACAGGTAGAACAGGCTGATGCCCCAGGCGATCGTCGCCAGCGGCAGGTAGTGACCTTTCATCCGCAACGTGATCAAGCCGAGAAACAACGCGATCAGCGTCGTCAGTGCCAGTCCTGCCAACAGGTTTAGCCAAGGCGACACCGCCGGAAAATTCAGCGACAGGTACGCGGTCGCGTAGGCACCGATGCCGACGAATGCCGCCTGGCCGAACGAGGTCTGGCCCGCGACCCCGGTCAGCAGTACCAGTCCCAGCGCGACGATGCTGTACAGGCCGATGTAATTGAGCAGCGTGATCCAGAACGGCGGCGCCACCACGGGCGCCACGACCAACGCCGCGGCGATCGCTGCCATCAGCCAGCGCGCGGCGCTCACTGGTGTACCCCTACGCTTGCGGTTTGCGCCGCGCCGCTCATTCGTCCTCCTCGTGATGGTGCGTGGTCAGCGATCGCCACAGCAGGACCGGGATGATCAGCGTGAACACGATGACCTCCTTGAACGCGCTGGCCCAGAACGATGAAAACGACTCGAGCAACCCGACCAGCACCGAGCCCGCCGCAGCCAGCGGATAGCTCGACAGGCCGCCGATGATCGCACCGACGAAGCCCTTGAGACTGATGAGAAAGCCCGAGTCGTAATAGATGGTGGTAATCGGACCGATCAATACGCCCGAGAACGCGCATAGCATCGCGGCCAGGATGAATGTCAGGCTTCCGGCAAGGTTCGGGCTCACGCCGACCAGCCTCGCCCCGACGCGATTGAGCGCCGTCGCACGCAGCGCCTTGCCGTAGAGCGTACGGTCGAAAAAAAGGTAGAGCGCACCGATGAGCATCAACGAAAACAGCAGCACCAGCAGGCTCTGACCGCTGAACCTGACGTCGCCCAGGACAAACGATGCCGAGGTGAACGGCGGTGTCCGCGAACCCTCGGCGCCGAAAAACCACAAGCCGAGCCCGATCATCGTGAAGTGCGCGGCGACCGACACGATCAGCAGCACCAGCACCGACGCCTCAGCCAGCGGTTGATACGCCACGCGGTAGAGCAGCGGTCCGAGCGCAGTGACGATAGCGACGGTCAGCAGGATCTGCAGCGGGAAAGCAAGCGACAGCGGCGCCGCGGCATAGACGATGCCGGCGATCGCCGCCGGTACGCCGACATACAGCCCGAGCCGGCGCGGCAACCGGTGCCACGCCTGCTCCTGGGTCGCGGCGTAGATTTCCATGAACCCGGCGACGGCCGCGAGTCCCAGCAGGAGCCCCACCGTCCCCGGCGTCTTGCCCAGCTGCAAGGCAGCAAGCGTCAACGTGCCATAGGTGACGAATTCCCCCGACGGCACGAAAATGACGCGGGTGACCGTGAACACAAGTACCAGCGCCAATGCGAGCAGCGCATAGATCGCACCGTTGGTCACGCCATCCTGCGCAAGCAGCAGCGCGATCGAGAAGTCCATGGTGGTGGCGCGATCCGCAAGAAAAAGCCGACTGCGGCAACGCCGCAGCCGGCCATCCTACGCGCGGTTCATTTCAACAGGACCCACTTGCCGTTGTCGATCTTGACCATGACCCTGGCCCGATTGTCGAATCCGTTGTGGTCGCCGGCACTGACGTTGAACACGCCATTGGCCCCGGGGGTTTCCTTCACGTTTTCGAGCGCATCGCGCAGCGCAGTGCGAAACGCCTTGGTCCCCGGCTGGCCCTTCTTGAGCGCCTCCGGCACGGCGCGCTGCAGGAGCAGGTAGGCATCCCAGGCGTGTCCACCAAAGGTCGTCCGCGTGCCGGGTCCGTACTTGCCTTCGTACTTGTTGACGTATTCGGCCGCGGATTTCTTGACCGGGTTGCCGTCCGGCAATTGCTCGTAGACCAGCATTGGCCCCGCGGGCAGGATCGCGCCGTTGCCATCCACGCCGACGACGCGCAGGAAGTCGGCGTTGGCGACGCCGTGCGTCTGGTAGATCTTGCCCTTGTATCCGCGCGACACCAGTTCCTTGTGCGGCGTTGCCGCGGGGGTTCCGGACCCGCCGATCAGAATCGCATCCGGTTTCGCGGCGAGCAGCTTCAACACCTGCCCGGTCACGCTCGGATCGTTTCGATTGAATTTTTCCTCGGCCACGATCTTGATGCCGGCGGTCTGCGCCGAGCGCTTGATCTCGCCCAGCCAGCTGTCACCATAGGCGTCCGCGAAGCCGATGTAGCCGAGCGTATTGACGCCATTCGCCTTCATGCTGACGGCAACGGCATCGGCCATCAGCGAATCGTTTTGCGGCGTCTTGAAGATCCAGCGGGTCTTGGGGTCAACCGGATTGATGATCGCCGCCGACGCCGCCAGCGAGATCATGGGTACCTCGTTCTCGACGACGACGTCGCGCATCGCGAGCGAGTTCGGCGTCACGGTGGAACCGATGATGACGTCGACCTTGTCTTCCGCGATCAGCTTGCGCGTGTTCTTGACCGCTTCGGTGGTGTCGGACTTGTCGTCGAGCACCACGAAGTTGATCTTCTGTCCGGCGATCGTCGGCGAGCCCAGCATCTCGATCGTGTTCTTTTCCGGAATGCCGAGCGACGCCGCGGGACCCGTCGCCGACAGCGTCACGCCCACGTTGATGTCTGCGCCGGCGGCGGCGCAGTACGCAAGCATGGCTGCGGCCAGACAGCGTTGCAGAGCCCTCATCCAGATCCTCCTAACGTTTCAATGCGTCGCGGATTTCGCGCAGCAGCTGCACGTCTTCCGGTGGCGCGGGCGGTGGCGGCGGTGCTGCGTTGCGCAGGCGATTGATCTGCCGCACCATGATAAAGATGATGAACGCCAGGATCACGAAGTTCAATGCGACCGTGAAGAAGTTGCCGTAGGCCAGCAGCGGTACCCCGGCCTTGGTGAGCGCATCGTAGGTCATCGCGCCGCTGTAGCCGGCCGGGGGCGTCCCCAGCATGACATACCAGTTCGAGAAATCGAGGCCGCCGAAGACCCGGCCGACGATCGGCATGATCAGGTCCTTGACCAGCGAATCGACGATCTTGCCGAAGGCGCCGCCGATGATGATGCCGACGGCAAGGTCGACGACGCTGCCCTTGACGGCGAACTCGCGAAACTCGCTCATGAACGACACGTGATTCTCCTCAATGCGCCGTGCCGCTCAAACCGCGGCCTCGCCCGACTCGCCGGTTCGGATGCGCACGGCCTGCTCGACGTTGGTGACGAAGATCTTGCCGTCGCCGATCTTGCCCGTGCGCGCCGCCTTGACCACGGCTTCGATGGCCCGGTCCACCAGCGCATCGGCGACGATGACCTCGACCTTCACCTTGGGCAGGAAGTCGACGACGTACTCCGCGCCTCGATATAACTCGGTGTGACCCTTCTGGCGTCCGAAGCCTTTTACCTCGGTAACGGTAAGCCCCGTGACACCGAGTTCCGACAGCGCTTCCCGCACTTCGTCGAGCTTGAACGGCTTGACGATAGCTTCCACTTTTTTCATCGCTGATCTCCTGGCGCCAACTTCCTGGCCTTGCCGATGTGATCGACATTCGACAAAGCGCCCACTCTCCCTGCCTCGCTCCGACGCGAACCGAGTCCCGTGGAGATTACACTAGCCGCCCACGCTCTTCCACTCGGCCCACGCCGACGTGATCGGATAGCGCCAGTCCTTGCCGAAGCCGCGCGGGGTGATGCGGATGCCGACAGCTGCCTGCCGGCGCTTGTACTCGTTGATCTTGATCAGCCTGACGACCTTGGCCACGTGTTCCGGTGCATGGCCGAGCGTCACGATGTCCGCGGGACTCCGATCCTCCTCCACGTAGGCTTCGAGGATGGCATCGAGCACGTCGTACGGCGGCAGGCTGTCCTGGTCGGTCTGGTCGGGGCGCAGCTCCGCCGACGGCGGCCGCGTGATGATGCGTTCGGGAATCACGCGCCCGAGCCTGTTCCGGTAATGCGAGAGGCGGTAGACCAGGGTCTTGCTGATGTCCTTGAGCACCGCGAATCCCCCGGCCATGTCGCCATACAGCGTGGCATATCCCACCGCCATTTCCGACTTGTTGCCGGTCGTAAGCACGATCGAACCGAACTTGTTCGACAGCGCCATCAGCAGCGTCCCGCGAATCCGCGCCTGGATGTTCTCTTCGGCCGAGTCCTCCGCACGGCCACGAAAATCCTCGGCCAGCGCATGCTTGAACGCCTTGAACACGTCATCGATGGGGATCTCGTCGTAGCGCACGCCGAGTATTCCGGCCATGGTTCGCGCGTCTTCGAGGCTGATTGCGGCGTTGTAGATCGACGGCAACATCAGCGCCCGCACCCGATCGCGGCCCAGGGCATCGACCGCCACCGCCAGCGTCAGCGCCGAATCGACGCCACCCGAGAGCCCAAGCAACACGCCCGGAAACCGGTTCTTATCGACGTAGTCGCGCACGCCCATCGTCAGCGCCTCGTACACGTGCGGCTCGAGTTCGGTGCCGAGTTCGCCGCGCACTATTCTGGGCATCGCGCCATCGAATTCGGCCAGGGCAATCGTCTCTCGCCACGCCGGCAGCTGCTGCGCATGCGCGCCGTTGCGATCGACCACGAACGAGGCCCCGTCGAAGACCAGCTCGTCCTGCCCGCCGACGCGATTCACATAGACGATGGGCAGCCCGGACTCCCGGGCACGAGCGTTAACCACCTCGCGCCGCAGCGCCTGTTGCCGCGTGTGGTAGGGCGAGCCGTTGGGTACGACCAGCAACTGCGCGCCCGCGTCGCGCGCGGCGCGCGCCGGCCCCGGGAACCAGACATCTTCGCAAATGATGACGCCGACCCGGACGCCCGCGATGTCGATCACACACGGCGTGTCGCCCGGCGTGAAGTAGCGCTGCTCGTCGAACACCGTGTAATTGGGCAGCATCCGCTTGCGACACACCGCGACGATGTCGCCGCCGCGCAGCACACCGACCGCATTGTGTCGTTTGCCCGATGCTGTTTCGGGGTAGCCCACCAGAAGCGCGGGTCCGTCCGCGGTCGTGGCGGCGAGCGCAGCGAGTTCGCGCTGGCATGCGTCGAGGAAGGCCGGTCGCAGCAGCAGGTCCTCGGGCGGATAGCCGCAGAGCGAGAGTTCGGGCGTGACCACCAGATCGGCGCCGACACCCCTGGCGGCCGTCACGGCATCGACGATGCGCGCCGCATTGCCCTCGAGATCGCCGACCACCTGATTGAGTTGAGCGATGGCGATGCGCATGCGCGAATTTTATCATGCTGCTGCCAGCCAAAAGCGGATCAAAGCGCTTGCGATCGACGAAGCGCCACGCGACAATCGACCGCAAAGCACCGCATGCCTTCCGTTTCGCTATCGATCACCGACACCCTGCGCTCGATTCCCGCGGCAAGCTGGGATCGACTCGCTGGCCCGCGCCCGCTGCAGTCGCACGCTTTCCTGCACGCGCTGCACGAGACGGGTTGCGCTGCGCCCGAAAGCGGATGGGTACCGCGCTACCTCACCGCATTTCGCGGCGGTGCGCTGGTCGGCGCGATGCCGCTCTATCTCAAGGCACACTCGTACGGCGAGTATGTGTTCGACTGGTCATGGGCCGATGCCTATCGTCGGCACGGCCGCCGCTACTATCCGAAGCTGGTGGCGGCGATTCCGTTCACGCCGGTGACTGGACCGCGCCTGATGGCCGACGATGCGGCGACGCGTTCACGCCTGCTCGAAGGCGCGCTCGCATTCGTCGCCGAGGAGGGTCTATCGTCGCTGCACATCCTGTTTCCTGAAGCGTACGAGGCGGGAGAATGCGCGGCTGCCGGGCTGCTGTTGCGCAGCAGCGTGCAATTCCACTGGGCGAACCCGGGCTACCGCGACTTCGCGGATTTCCTGTCCACCCTCAATCACAGCAAGCGAGCCAACATCAGGCAGGAGCGGCGCAAGCTCGCGACCGCCGGAATCAGTTTCGTGCGCCTGACCGGTGCCGACATCGATGGCGCGCAGTGGCGGTTCTTTTTCCGCTGCTACACCGGAACCTATCGCCAACACCATTCGACGCCGTACCTGTCGCTCGAGTTCTTCGAGCGCATCGGCAGGGAGATGCCCGACAACCTGCTGATGGTGCTGGGCATGCAAGGCGGCAGGCCCATCTGCGCCGCCCTCGACGTCTACGGCGAGCATGCCTTGTGGGGACGCTACTGGGGCGCGACCGAGTATGTGCCCGGCCTGCACTTCGAAGCCAGCTACTACCAGGCCATCGAATTCTGCATCGAGCGGAAGATCCCCTTGTTCGAAGGCGGCGCGCAAGGAGTGCACAAGCTCGCGCGCGGGTTTCTTCCGGTCATGCCGCAGTCCGCACACGCCATTGCCGATCCCGCATTTGCAGCGGCCATCGCGAAGTTCGTGGAGCACGAGCGCGGAGACGTCGCGCAGACCGTCGACGAACTCGAGCGCGCCAGCCCGTTCCGCCGGGGCCGCATGCTAGACTCGCCTTCACCCACCGAAGACTCATGAACGAGACCCTGCTACTCGCGCGCGACGGCGCCGTCGCGACGCTGACGCTGAACCGGCCGGAATCGCTCAATGCGCTCGATCTCGACATGATCGATGCGCTCGTCGCACATACTTCGGCGCTGGCGGGCGATACCGCGGTGCGCTGCGTCGTGATCGAGGGCGCCGGCAAGCACTTCATGGCCGGTGGGGACATCCGCATGTTCGCCGAGCGCCTGGCCGTTCCTCCGGCCGACCGCCAGCGCCAATTCATACGCATCATCGAGCGTGTGCATGTGGCGATCGAGCAGTTGCAACGCATGCCGCAACCGGTCGTTGCCAGCGTTCGGGGCGCGGTTGCCGGCTTCGGCCTGTCGTTGATGGCGGCATGCGATCTCGCCGTCGCCGCCGATACCGCGTACTTCACCTCGGCCTATCGGCACATTGGCGTGACGCCCGACGGCGGTTCGACCTGGACCCTGCCGCGCGTCGTCGGCATCAAGAAGGCGATGGAGATCGTGTTGCTGGGCGACCGCTTCGACGCGCAGGAGGCGTTGCGCCTCGGGCTGGTCAACCGCGTCGTCCCCGAGGCAGCGCTGGCCGAGGCGACGGGTAGCATCGCCGGCGCATTGGCAACCGGACCGGCGCTGGCGATGACCAATGGCAAGCGACTGATCAACCAGTCGCTTTCGCAGTCGCTCTCCGCGCAACTTGCCGCCGAGGCCGCGAGTTTCGCGGCCTGCGCCGCGCGTCCGGATTTCGCGGAAGGCATTCAGTCGTTTCTGGCCAAGCGTCCGCCGCGCTTCGAGCAGTCCTGAACGATCGCCGCGCCTGCGGCGGCGACACCTTGGCTACGCCTGTTGGCCGGCACCCGGGCCATTCTGTCCACCGCGACCACCGCGACCGCCACGCCGCCCGCGCCGTCCGCGTTGCTGATTGGGCTGCGCGGCATGCGAAGCTTGTGGCGCACCCGGCGGCCGGTGATGTTTGCCCTTGGCCTGCTTGTGGCGCCCGCCTCCGGCGCCGGGCTGGCGTGCTTCGCGCGCCGCTTGCGCGGGCGGAGCGCGGTTGCCGTCGACCTCGTCCAGGATATCGGTCGGCTCCTGAATGCCGTAGGTGCCGCGGTTGCCGTCGACTTCTTCATGCGCCAGTTCATGCGCCTCGTCGTCGATGTTGGCGTGCACCGGTTGGCCATCATCGGCATCGGGTGCTCCCTGCGCTTCCCCGTGTGCCGGGGGCTCGTTGCTGCGGCCATCGGCGTTAAGTCCGGCGGCTTTGAGCAGCGCATCGAGCGCCGAGCGTTCGAGTTCGACGGTTTGTCCGCGCTTGAGCTGCGGCGGCAACGAAACGATGCCGTAGCGGGTTCGGGTCAGGCGGCTCACCATGACGCCCAGCGCTTCGAACAGCCGGCGCACTTCGCGATTGCGGCCTTCCGGCAGCGTAAGCTTGTACCAGTGATTGGTGCCTTCGCCGCCACCATCGGCGAGCGTGAGTACCTTGGCCGGACCATCGTCGAGCGGGACGCCTTCCAGCAGCGTGCGTTCCTGCTCGGGCGTCAGCGTTCCGACCGTACGCACGGCGTATTCGCGTTCGACTTCGTAACGCGGATGCATGAGGCGGTTGGCGAGTTCACCCGAAGTCGTGAACAGCAGCAGGCCTTCGGTGTTGAAATCGAGCCTGCCGACCGCTATCCACTTGGCGTGACCGAGTTTCGGCAACTTGTCGAACACGGTCGGTCGGCCCTCGGGGTCGCTGCGGCTGACGATTTCGCCCGCCGGCTTGTGATAGAGCAGCACACGGACGCGGACCGGCGCAAACCGGAGCCGCACCAGCTCGCCGTTGATCCGCACCTGATCTTCCGGCCCGACCTTCTGGCCGACTTCCGCCGGCTGCCGGTTGATGGTGATGCGTCCGGCGATGATCAATTCCTCGAGACCGCGCAGCGAGCCGTAGCCGCACTGCGCCAGCACCTTGTGCAGGCGTTGCGGCTCCGTGAAGACGGGCTCAGTGGAGCGTCGGGAGGGATTCTGGCGGCTGCGCTCGTCCGTCCGGCGCGGCTGTGACGCCGTCGTCGGATTCGCGTGCCGGTGTGTCGACGAGTGGGCTCGCGAGCGCGAGTTCGACCTCGGCGGCCTTTGCAGGGGCATCGGGTAACTCCAGGAGGTGGGAAGTATCTAGTTCCGCCAGCGGCGGAAGTTCGGCCAGCGAACGCAGGCCCAGGTCATCGAGAAACTGCTTGGTGGTGGCATATAACGCGGGGTGTCCGGGCGTCTCGCGATGCCCGACGATCTCGATCCATTGCCGGTCTTCCAGTGTCTTGACGATGTTGGTCGACACCGCCACGCCGCGGATCGACTCGATGTCGCCGCGGGTGACCGGTTGCTGGTACGCGACGATCGCCAGCGTCTCCATGACCGCGCGCGAATAGCGCGGCGGCTTTTCCGGAGACAGGCGATCAAGGAATGGCTGGACTTCCGATCTGGCCTGGAAGCGCCAGCCGCTCGCGACCTGCGCGAGCTCGACACTGCGCCCAGCCCACGCCGCGCGCAGCTCGTCCAGAAGCTTGCGAATGACCTCGGATTCCAGCGGCGGATCGAACAGCTTCGAGAGCTGCGTCAGCGACACGGGTTCGCCAGCGGTCAACAGCGCCGCCTCGAGTATGTTCGTGATCCTGCTCAGATCTTCCATTGGACAAGTCTCATGCGTCGGCCTGCAGCACGAAGGCCGGATCGCCCTTGCGCTGCACGTAAATCGGCGCGTACGGTTCCGCCTGCGCCACATCGAGCAATTGTTCACGCGCGAGTTCGAGTATTGCCAGGAACGTCACGACCAGTCGCGGCACGTCGATGTCCGCGTCGAACAGCGCGGTAAACTCGACAAAGCGTCCCGGCTCGAGCAGCTTGAGGAGCCGGATCATCTGGCTCCGGACCGATAACTGCTCGCGCGTAACCAGATGATGGCGGTTCGCGCGCGCGCGCGCAACCAATCCCGCCCACGCCGCCTTCAGGTCGTCCGGCCGCACGTCGGGCAGCCGGGCGGTCGCGATGCGGTCGATCCATACCCGGACCAGGGCGAAATCCCGCTCGGCGAGCGGCAAGGTGTCGATGTCGCGGGCTGCGGCTTTCATCTGTTCGTACTCGAGCAGGCGGCGTACCAGCTCGGCGCGGGGATCCTCGACTTCGGTGCCCGGCAGCGCAGGCGGCTTCGGCAGCAGCAGCCGCGACTTGATCTCGATCAGCACTGCGGCCATCAGCAGGTATTCGGCGGCCAGCTCCAGCTGGGTGCGCCGCATCATCTCGACGTAGCCCAGGTATTGGCGCGTAAGCTCCGCCATCGGGATGTCGAGCACATTGACGTTCTGCTTGCGGATCAGGTAGAGCAGCAGGTCGAGCGGGCCCTCGAAGGTCTCCAGGAAAATCTCGAGGGCCTCGGGCGGGATGTAGAGATCCAGCGGCATCTCCAGCATGGGCTCGCCGTAGACCTTCGCCACCGGCGCACCTGCGGCTTGCGCTAGATCGATCAGCTTGGCCTCCGCAGTCACGAGTAGGCCAGCCCCATCGCTTCACGCACGTCGCGCATCGTCTCGTCGGCGAGCTTGCGCGCACGTTCGCAGCCATCGGCAACGATCGCCCGCACCAGCGACGGGTCATCGAGGTACTTCTGTGCCCGCTCGTGGATCGGCTGCTGCTCGGCAATGATCGCGTCGATCACCGGCTGCTTGCATTCGAGGCAGCCGATCCCGGCGGTGGTGCATCCCTTCTGCACCCAGTCGCGCGTCGCCTGGTCGGAGTAGATCTGGTGCAGCGGCCACACCGGGCAGTTCGCGGGGTTGCCAGGGTCGGAGCGCCGGATGCGCGCGGGATCGGTCTGCATCGTGCGGATCTTCTTCGTCACCACGGCGGGGTCCTCGCGCAGCAGGATCGCGTTGTCGTAGGACTTGGACATTTTCGTGCCGTCGAGACCGGGCACCTTGGGCGTTTCGGTCAGCAGCGGCTGCGGCTCCGGCAGGATGACGCGGCGCGAGCCCTCGAGGTAGCCGAACAGCCGCTCACGGTCGCCGAGCGCGAGATTCTGCGCCTCGTCGAGCATGTCGCGCGCCGCCTGCAACGCCGCATCGTCACCCTGCTCCTGGAACGCAGTGCGCAACTGGTCATAGCGCTTGGCGCGCCGGGTACCCAATTTCTTGATCGCGGCCTTGGCCTTGTCCTCGAAGCCCGGTTCGCGACCGTAGATGTGATTGAAGCGGCGCGCGAGCTCGCGCACGAGTTCGAGGTGCGAGACCTGGTCTTCGCCGACCGGCACCATATTGGCGCGATAGATCAGGATGTCCGCTGCCTGCATGACGGGATAGCCCAGGAAGCCGTAGGTCGTCAGATCGCGATCGGATAATTTTTCCTGCTGGTCCTTGTATGTCGGCACGCGTTCCAGCCAGCCCACCGGCGCGATCATGCCCAGCAGCAGCGTCAGCTCGGCGTGCTCGACGACGCGCGACTGGATGAATATGGTCGCCCGCGATGGGTTGATCCCGACGGCCAGCCAGTCGACGAACATCTCCCACACGCTGTCCTCGATGCGCTCCGGCGTTTCGTAGTGCGTGGTAAGGGCGTGCCAGTCCGCGGCGAAATACAGGCATTCGTATTCCTCCTGCAGGCGGACCCAGTTCTTCAGCGCGCCGTGGTAATGGCCGATGTGCATCCGGCCGGTCGGCCGCATGCCCGACAACACGCGATCAGCAAACATGCTCAGGATTCAGTGAAACGCAACGGGGTTCAAATGCCGACGATGGCGCGGATGGCGTATTCGCCCACCCGGAGCAGCGGCCGCATCAGGGTTCCGAGAAAGCCGGTGGCGAGCAGCACGATCACCAGCATGAAACCGTAGCGCTCCGTGCGTGCATAACTCGCCGCCATCGACTGCGGCAGCAGGCTCACTGCGATACGGCCCCCATCGAGCGGAAGAATCGGCAAGAGGTTCAACGCCATCAACATCAAATTGATCTGTACACCGGCGTCGGCCATTTCGAACAGGCCGTCGCTGGCAATGAGTCCGCCGGGCATCGACGCGCGCAGCAGAAATGCCCAAGCCACCGCCATCACAAAATTGACCAGTGGCCCGGCGCCGGCCACCCAGAACATGTCGCGCTTCGGATTTCGCAGGTTCCCGAAATTGACCGGGACCGGCTTGGCCCAGCCGAATAGGAACAGCGGAGCCTTGGTCAGGACCGAAAGCGCAATCAGAAACCCGGGAACCGCGATCGTGCCGATCGGATCGATGTGCTTGATCGGATTGAGGGTCACGCGCCCCAGCATCCAAGCCGTCTGATCGCCGAACATCCTGGCGACATAACCGTGCGCCGCCTCGTGCAAGGTGATCGCAAAGACCACCGGCACCGCCCAGAGCACGATGGTCTGAACTAAATCCATTAACGGCCTATTGTACCAGTTGCCGCCATTCCGCGATGTGCGCGGCCCGACGCCGCGTTCAACCGCCCGCGCCCGAGAGCCCCAATCGGGCCGGATCGCCTCGCCCAAGACGAGCGATGACCGGTGGCGACACCGCAAGGTCCACGACGGTCGTCGGTTCCAGATGGCAAGCCCCGCTGTCAATGATCAGGTCCAGCTTGCTGTTGTAGCGTAGCCGGATGTCCTCGGGATCGTTCAGCGGTTCGCTCGCTCCTGACGGAATAAGAGTCGACGACAGCAGCGGCTCGCCCAGTTCGGCGAGCAACGCCTGCACCACCGCATGGTCCGCCACCCGCACGCCGATCGTGCTTCGCTTCGGATGCTTCAGGCGGCGCGGCACTTCCCGCGTCGCCGGCAATAGGAAGGTATAGCTGCCAGGGATACCTTGCTTGACGATGCGGAAGTGCCAGTTGTCGAGCTGCGCATAGCGGCCGACTTCAGCCAGGTCACGACACATCAGCGTCAGCTGGTGGTTGGCGTCGACGCCCCGCAACTCCCGTATGCGCTGCACCGCCGCCGTGTCTCCCACATGACAACCGAACGCATAACTCGAATCGGTCGGATACGCGATCACGCCGCCTGCACGAACGATCGCGGCGGCTTGGCGAATCAGCCGGTGCTGCGGATTGACAGGATGAATGCTAAAGAATTGCGCCATGGCTCGACCAATACGCCCAGGGCCGGCCGAGCACCACGGGCCGGAATTGGTGTTTCGCTATATAATTCAGCAATATTCTAACGCACGGTTATATCGTTTGGACCGGTGATCTGCCCGTGAACCTTCAGCAGCTACGTTACCTGTGCGCCGTCGTCGACCACGGGATGAACGTGTCCGTTGCCGCGGAGGCGCTGTTCACGTCGCAGCCCGGCATCAGCAAGCAAATCCGTCAGCTCGAGGACGAGCTCGGCGTGCCCATCTTCGTGCGCCAGGGGAAGCGCCTGGCGGCCCTGACGGCGGGCGGGGAAGTCATCGTCGCCACCGCGCGGCGCGCCATGCAGGAACTCACCAACCTCAAGCGCGTCGGTGCGGAATTCAAGGCCGAAGACACCGGCACGCTGTCGATCGCGACGACGCACACGCAGGCGCGCTACATCCTGCCGAGCGTTCTCACGAAATTTTCCGAGCGCTATCCGAAGGTGCGCCTGCTGCTGCAGCAGGGCAACCCGCTGCAAGTGGCGCAGCAGGTCTCGCGCGCGGAGGTCGAAATCGGCATCGCCACCGAGGCATTGGCTGACTTCAGCGAGCTGGTGACGCTGCCCTGCTACACGTGGAATCGCTGCGTAATCGTGCCGAAGGCGCACCCGCTGCTCAAGGCCGGCACGCTGACGCTCGAGGCGCTGGCGCGCTATCCGATCGTCACCTACGACTTCAGCTTTACCGGCCGCTCCGCGATCAACGCCGCGTTCGCGGCGAAGGGCCTCACGCCGAACGTGGTGTTGACCGCGCTCGATGCCGACGTGATCAAGACCTATGTCGCCGCAGGATTCGGCGTCGGCATCATCGCGCAGATGGCGTGGGATTCTGCGCGCGATACGCAATTCGAGAAGATCGAGGCGGGGCACCTGTTTGCGCCCAGCACGACCCGTCTGGCGCTGCGACGCGGTGTATACCTGCGCGGATACGTCTACGATTTCATCACCCAGTTTGCGCCGCAGTTCGACCGGGCGGCGATCGAGGCGGCGTTGCGCGGGGAAGCCGACGACTATGAACTTTGAGCACCGTCGTGCGCGAAGCGAGCGACGTGCGCGATGACATCGGCAGCTGTTCGCACCTGGTCGCTGGCGATGCTCCTCGCGGCGCTCGCGATGCTCGGCCCGCTTTCGGTCGACGCGTACCTGCCGGCGTTCCACGCCATCGGCCAGGATTTCGACGTGCCGCAACTCGCCGTGCAGCAGACGCTGTCGGTGTACCTGGTCACCTATGCTTTCATGATGCTGTGGCACGGGGCGCTCGCCGATGCGCTCGGCCGGCGTCCGGTGGTCATTGCCAGCCTTGCCGTTTATGCGGTAACCACGCTCGGCTGCGCGATTGCGGGCAACATCGAGACGCTGTGGCTGTTCCGTGCACTGCAGGGCGTATGCGCCGGAGCCGGAGTCGTCGTGGGCCGCGCCGTCATCCGCGACCGTTTTCATGGCGCCGACGCGCAGCGCCTGATGGCGCAGGTCACGCTGGTATTCGGCATCGCGCCGGCGGTCGCGCCGGTCCTCGGCGGTGTCCTGCTCAACACCATGGGCTGGCGGTCGATTTTCTGGGTGCTGCTGGCGGCGGTCGTCGCGCTGCTGGGCTGGACCTGGCGCAGGTTTCCGGAGACCTTGCCGGCGCACGCGCGGCAGTCGCTGGCACCCTCGAAGCAGTGGCGCAACTATTCGACGGTATTGCGTCACCCGGACTTCCTGCTGCTGGCGTCGATTCCCGCGCTGAACTTCGCTGCATTTTTCGTCTATGTCGCGGCGGCGCCGATCTTCCTCATCGACTTGCTCGGCGTGTCGACCTACGGTTTCGCTTGGCTGTTCCTGCCGATGATACTGGGCGTCATGCTGGGTGCCGCCATCTCCGGTCGTGCGGCGGGCCGCATGTCGCCAATGCGCACGGTGCGGCTGGGCTATGCGCTGATGTTTGCCGGGGTCACGCTCGACCTGGCGGTCGCCTGGTTCGTCGCGCCGGGCGTTCCCTGGCACGTGCTGCCGATGATGGTCTTCACCATGGGCAGCGCCGTCGCCGCGCCGAGCGTGATGCTGCTGCTGCTCGACCTGTTCCCGACCATGCGCGGCCTTGCTTCCTCGCTGCAGGGCTTCATTCACTTCGCACTCGCCGCAGTCAACGCCGGTTCGATCGCGCCGCTGCTGGCGCACTCCGTCAAGGCGCTCGCGCTGGGCATGGCCGGCTTTACGCTGGCGAGCCTGTGCCTGTGGATCGCGTACCTGCGCCGGACGTCAAGGCACGCCAAGGGCTGAGGCGCACATGAACAGGCGCCAGGTCGTGCTCCTGCTGTTTGCGCTTTGCACCTGCGGGGCGCTTCGCGCCGCGGAACTGCCCACGCTTGAGCTCAGGATCGGCAGCCATCGACTGGTCGCGGAAATCGCCGCGACCACCGAGACGCGAACGGTCGGGCTGATGCATCGCTTCAGTCTCAAACCCGATCACGGCATGCTGTTCATCTTCGACGCACCGCAACCGCTCGCGTTCTGGATGCACAATACCTATGTGCCGTTATCCATCGCGTTCATCGACGCCAATGGCCGCATCCTCAATATCGACGACATGGCGCCGAGGACCGACGACACGCACCCGTCGAAGGGCCTGGCCCTGTACGCCCTGGAAATGAAAAAAAACTGGTTCGCCGATCGCGGCATTCGCGCCGGCGATCGGGTGGAAGGTCTGGACAAGGCCCCGAAGGGCAAGGAATAAGGCGCCCGGGCGTCAGCGCCAGTGCATCGTCCTGCCGACGCTGGACGCCAGCGTGCGCCCCATCGTGGCGCCGAATTTTCGCGCCAGGCGGTCGGCGAGGGTTTCCTGCTGCGTGAAGTCGACGACGTCGTCGGCCTTGATCACGTCGCGCGCGACCGAGTTGACGCTGCCCAGCGCATCGGTCAGCCCCAGTTCGATGCTGCGCTGCCCGCTCCACACCAGACCTGAAAACACCTCGGGCGTTTCCTTGAGGCGCGCGCCGCGGCCCTGCTTCACCGCGGCGATGAATTGCTGGTGGATCTCGTCAAGCATCTTTTGCGCGTATTCCTTCTGCTTCGGCGCGACCGGCGCGAATGGATCGAGAAAATCCTTGTTTTCTCCCGCGGTCAGCGCGCGGCGTTCGACGCCCAACTTGTCCATCGCGCCAACGAATCCGAAGCCTTCCATGATGACGCCGATCGACCCGATCAGGCTGGCCTTGTCGACAAATATCCGGTCCGTCGCCACGGCGACGTAGTACGCGCCGGACGCGCAGACTTCCTCGACCACGGCATAGATCGGCGTGTCCGGGTATTTCTTGCGCAGCCGTTGTATCTCGTCGTTGATCGCGCCCGCCTGCACGGGGCTGCCGCCAGGGCTGTCGATCTTCAATACGACGCCCTGGGTGCCCTTGTCCTTGAAGGCGGCCTGCAGCCCCGCAATGACATTGTCGGCACTCGCCCGGCCATCGCTGTCGAGTTCTCCCCGCAGTTCGACCAGCGCCGTGCACTTGTCCTGGCACCCGCGGTCGCCCGCGCCGATCGACGCGAGGATCAGGAACAGCACCAGAAATACGCACGCGAAGCCCAACAGCTTGAAGAAGATCCCCCACCGCCGCGCCCGCTGCTGTTCGAGCAGGCCCTCGGTCGCCAGCCGCTCGATCACGCCGCGTTCCCATTGTTCGTCAGCCATTCACACCTCGTCGCAGAAAATCTGTCCGTCTCGTTCATGCACCTGCAACGGCAGCAGGCGCGCACCACGACAAGGCCCCGATACGCACCTACCACTGTCCGGCGCATAGAGCGCGCCGTGCGTGGCGCAGATCAAGTATAGCTTGGCGTGGTCGAAGAATTCACCCGGACTCCAGTCGAGTTCGCTGCGCTGGTGCCGGCATTCGTTGACATAGGCGTACACCCGTCCCCGGAAGCGGATAGCAAAGCATGGTTGCGACTTGCCGTCGCGCGTCGCGGCGAAACGGACACCCGGACCGCCGTCGACGAGCCGTGTGCTGGCGCATAGCGGCGCCGCTATGCGTGGGTCGCCAGCCACGTCCGCAACTCGGCAATCGAATGCAGCGTTGCCAATGGCCGCATCTGCGCCAGCCCCTCCGGTGGATGCGCGCCGTAGGCAACGGCGAGCGACGCGACGCCGGCGTTGCGCGCGAGCTGCAGGTCGTGCGTCGTGTCGCCGATCATCAGCGTTACCTCGGGGTCGACTCCGGCCTGTTCCATGAGGGCCAGGAGCATGTCCGGATGCGGCTTGGGGAAGCCTTCATCCGCGCAGCGCGAAACGCCGAAATGATGCGCGATGCCATGCTGCGCCAGGACGCGCGTCAGCCCGCGCCGCGATTTGCCGGTGGCGATGCCGAGCTGGAATCCGCGTCCCTCGAGTTCGCCCAGCATTTCGCGCACACCGTCGAATAGGGGGACGGTCGCGTCACCGCCGAGGTAGTGCGCGCCGAAGCGCTCGGTGAAGTGCGCATGGTGCTGCGGCTCAAGTGAGGGCGCCAGGTAGCGGATCGAATCCTGGTAGCCGAGGCCGATGACGTGTTTCGCCGCAACGTCGTTGGGAACCGTCAGCCCCATCTCCTGGCAGGTCCGTTGCAACGCGCTGGCGATGAGCGCAGTCGAGTCCGCGAGCGTGCCGTCCCAGTCGAAGGCCAGCAGGCGATAGCGGCGCGGCGCATCAGGCATCGCCGTCTCGCGGTGTGTCGAGTCGCCGTACGAATGCTGCGAGATCGGACGGAAGGGGCGCGTGAAACGCCAGCGGCCGCGCATCAATAGGATGCAGCAGCGCCAGCCGCGATGCATGCAGGAACATGCGCTTCAGGCCCTGCCGGGCGAGCTGCTTGTTCCATGCGAAATCGCCGTACTTGTCGTCGCCAGCGAGGGGGAATCCGAGGTGCGTGAGGTGCACGCGGATCTGGTGCGTGCGTCCGGTGTGCAGCTCTGCCTCGAGCAGCGTCACCGGATCGACCGCGTCGGGCCACACTTTCTGGCGGAGGAAGACCGTGCGTGCGTGCTTGCCGGTCGCGCGTTCGACGCGCACCCGCCGCTCGCCCTCGCCGGTCAGGAACTTGGTCAACGGCAGATCGACGGTGCGCTTCGCGTCGCGCCATTTGCCCTTGACCAGCACCGCGTAGCGCTTGTCGATAGCTCCGTCGCGCAGTGCGGCGTGCAATCCGACCAGCGCTGCCCGCTTCTTCGCGACTAGCAGCACGCCCGAGGTGTCGCGATCGAGGCGATGGACGAGTTCGAGGAATTTCTCCTTTGGGCGCGTTGCCCGCAATTGCTCGATCAGCCCGAAGGCGACGCCACTGCCGCCGTGAACGGCGAGCCCTGGAGGTTTGTCGATTGCGATCAACGCGTCGTCCTCGTACAGGATCGAAAGCACGATGGGGCGTGGCGTCGGCCGCGATGTCGGCGCCGGCGCAGCGCTGCGGATCGGCGGGATCCGCAATTCGTCGCCGACCACCAGGCGGACGTCGGGCTTGACCCGTTTTCGGTTAAGCCTGACTTCCCCGCTGCGCAGGATGCGATAGATGTGGCTTTTGGGGACGCCCTTGAGGACCCGGAGCAGGAAATTGTCGACGCGCTGCCCGGCCCCCTGCTCGCCGACTGCAAGGTGGTTGACAGAATCCTTGCTTAAATCGTTCATTTCCTTATAATTGTCCACAGCAGCATCGAGTGGCAGGCCCGGAGCGGAGGACTGTTGGTCCCCGGCTTACCCGCCCTGCAGCGCCCCCGAAAATGGCGGCGCGGCACCACCCGCTGGCCCCGCATTCGGGGCGATTAGGTTAAATCGCTTCACCATCCGGGCGCTGCGACCCGGAAAAGTAACGATGTTAATGGAAGAGCGCAGTCTCCGCACCGGCTTGCAGCCGGGATGAAGCGGCAGCGATGCGCGGCGCAAAGCACCGACAACGCAACGAATTCTGCACTTGACTGCACCGATACGGTTCGCAACCGCGGACCGCTGCACGCAGTCACCAGACCGTTAGAGCGACAAGCGAAGAATATCAACCACGCTCCCGAGACAGGCCGGCACGATCTGCCGCCTTCAACGATGCCCCATCACCGCATCCTATTTCTCGCAGACCGGCAGCCTTTGCTGCCCGCGTGGCTTCATTGCCCTTCGTCGTCCTCGCCCGCCGCCCGCTAGCCCGGCTCCCCGCAAGGGTGGCCGTAGCTTCACCCGCAGCACGCCCTTGCCCAGAATGGCGCCGGGGAAATTTCAATGAAACGCATGCTGTTCAACGCCACCCAGGCGGAAGAGCTTCGGGTGGCAATCGTCGACGGCCAGAAGCTGATCGACCTCGATATCGAATCGGCGAGTAAGGAACAACGCAAGAGCAACATCTACAAAGCGGTCATCACCCGCGTCGAGCCAAGTCTCGAAGCGTGCTTCGTCGATTACGGCGCCGACCGCCACGGCTTCCTGCCGTTCAAGGAAATCTCCCGCGAGAATCTGCGCGAAGGCGAAGGCGGCCGCGGCCGCATCCAGGATCAGCTCAAGGATGGCCAGGAGCTGATCGTCCAGGTCGACAAGGACGAACGCGGCAACAAGGGCGCCGCACTCACCACCTACATCTCGCTGGCCGGCCGCTACCTGGTGCTGATGCCGAACAATCCGCGCGGCGGCGGCGTCTCGCGCCGGATCGAAGGCGAGGACCGCAACGAACTGCGCGACACGATCGGCCAACTGGAAGTGCCCAACGGCATGAGCGTCATCGCGCGCACCGCCGGCATCGGTCGCTCGCTCGAAGAGCTGCAGTGGGACCTCAACTACCTGATGCAGCTGTGGCAGGCGATCGACGGCGCGGCCAAGGGCCAGTCCGGCGCGTTCCTGATCTATCAGGAATCGAGCCTGGTCATCCGCGCCATCCGCGACTACTTTCATCCGGACATCGGCGAGCTGCTGATCGACACAGAGTCGATTTTCGAGCAGGCGCAGCAGTTCATGAGCCACGTCATGCCGGCGACCGTGAACCGCGTGAAGCTGTACAAGGACGACGTTCCGCTGTTCTCCCGGTTCCAGATCGAGCATCAGATCGAGACCGCGTACGCCCGCCAGGTCGCGTTGCCCGCAGGCGGCGCGATCGTCATCGACCACACCGAGGCGCTGGTGTCGGTCGACGTCAACTCGGCGCGCGCCACCAAAGCCGGCGACATCGAGACGACTGCGTTCAACACCAATCTCGAAGCCGCCGACGAAATCGCCCGCCAGCTTCGCCTGCGCGATCTGGGCGGCCTCATCGTCATCGACTTCATCGACATGGAGAGCGCGAAGAATCAGCGCGAGGTCGAGAATCGGCTCAAGGATGCACTGCGCTACGACCGCGCCCGCGTCCAGCTCGGCAAGATCTCGCGCTTCGGGCTCATGGAGCTGTCGCGCCAGCGGCTGCGTCCCGCGTTGGCGGAGTCGGCGCACATCCCGTGCCCGCGCTGCCATGGCATCGGCCATATCCGCGGCGCCGAGTCGACCGCGCTGCACATCCTGCGCATCCTGCAGGAAGAGGCGATGAAGGAGAACACCGCGCAGGTCGTCGCACAGGTCCCGGTGGACGTCGCGACCTTCCTGCTCAACGAAAAGCGCGCCGAGGTCCACACCATCGAAGCGCGCTTCAAGGTCAACCTGCTGCTCGTGCCCAACACACACCTCGAGACGCCGAATTACAAGGTGCAGCGCCTGCGTCACGACGATCTCAACCAGGCGGAACCGCAGCCGGCGAGCTTCGAGATGGTCGAGCGTCCGGTCGAAGAAGATCCCGTCCGGCAGATGAAGGAAGAAGCGCGCGAACCGCGCCAGGAAGCCGTCGTCAAGGGCATTACGCCGGCGCAACCGGCGCCGATGCCGGTCGAGCGGGTCGTGGTGCCGCCGAAACAGGACAACTGGCTCGACAAGGTCCTCGGCTGGTTCCGTTCGAAGCCCGCGGCACCCGCACCGTCGACCTCACCGGCACGGGCCGAAGCGCCGCGCGACGCACGCAGTGGGGGTGGCCGCGCCCGCAATGAGCGCGATCATCGCCGCGGTCAGCGTGACGAACAGCGCGGGCAGCCGCGCGACGGCCAACGCGAAGGCCAGAAGCCGGCGCAACCTCAGCGCGGACAGCCGCAACAGCAGCGTCGCGAGCGCGAGCCCGGACGCGATGGCCAGCGCCCCGAAGCCCGCGAGGGCCGACGCGACGGGCAGAAGCCGCGCCCGCCGCGCGAAGCGAAGGCAGCGCCGGAGCCGACGGCTGTAGCGGACCAGGCCATCCCGGCCATCAATCAAGGACAACCCATCGCACCACGCAACGCCGAGAACGGCGAGGGCGGCCGCCGTCGCGAGCGGCGCCGAGGCGGTCGCGGTCGTGGTGAACGTGGCGAACAAGGAGAACGCAACGAAGCGCGTCCGCCACGCGAGCCGCGGACCGAGCGTACCGAACCGCGTGCTGAGCGTGCAGAGCCTCGCGCCGAGCGCGCAGAACCGCGCGCAACGCCCGTGGAACCGGTTACCGAGACACCCTCGATGACGGTCGACGACACCATTCCGAATGCGTGGACGCCGGTCGCCGCGGTGCCGGCGGCTGTTGATGGGCACAGCGATCGCGCGGCATCGCCCGCTCCTCAGCACGCGGCTGCGGAATTCATTCCGGACGCGACTCCGGCGCAGTCCTACGTCCCCGAAGCTGCCATGCCGGCGGTGCAAGCACCGGTCGCGCCGATGGAACCGGTGATCGCGCGTGCCGCGCCGGAGACGCCGCGGATTTCGCTGGAACTTCCCCCCGATTCGGGACTGGTGCTGATCGAGACCCGTCACGAACGTCTCGCGACGGCCGCTGCCGACGAAGCCGCTGAATCTCCGCGGCAACGCCGCGCGCGTCCGCCGCGTGTGCAGATCGCCGACGAGCCGTTGCAACTGGTGGAAACGCAGAAGGAGCCACCGCCCGCGGCGTAGGTTGCGCTCGTGCCTACGGCCCTCGTACCGAGCCCTCCCGCAAGGAGAGGGCTTTGTACTAGCGGGTCTGAAGCCCGATCCAGCGTGCGAGGTTGCCGAAAATTTCGTAGAGGGCGTAGTAGCTGGTGCGCAGGCCACCGATGCTCGGCAGGTAGTCGAACAGCGAAGCGGGGCCCGTCGAAGGAATCCCGGTCGCAGCGGGAATCGTCGCGATCCCCGCCTCGGCGAACTCCGCCCGCGCGCGCAGCATGTCCACACTGTGCGCGACCAGCACGACGGTGTGGATTCCGGCACCCTTCAGGATGGCCGCGGAGTTTTGCGCGTTCTCGTGCGTCGTGCGCGAGCGATCCTCGGCCCAGCGAACACTGACGCCGAACTCGCCTTCCAGCGCCGAGCGCATCAGCTTCGCCTCGGGGTCGCCCTCCAGGACGACTCCGCCGGTGACCAGGACCGGCAATCGGGTCAGGCGCGCCACGCGCGCGCCGTATCTGACGCGCTCGAGGGTCAGCACGCCCAGCGTGTCGCCCCCGTAGTCGGGTGCATTGTGCCGCGTGCCGCCACCGAGGATCACGATGGCCTGCGCTTCAGTTGCGCGTGCGCTGTCGAAGGGCGGCGTAGTGTCCAGCCCGCTGGACAGGAACCCGCCGACCGCGGGTATCGACAACAACAGCAGCAGCAGCAGCCCTGTCCACACCAGCGCCATGCCGCCACGCGGGAATTGCCTGCGGATACCGAGGCCGATCAAGGAGAGCACGAGCGGCCCGGTCGGTGGCAACACGAGCGTCTTGAACAGCGCCTTGAGCCAGATCTGATCGATCGATGGTTCCTTCGTTCAAACGGGTCGTCCCGCATCACCTGCCTGCCCCAACTGCAACCCACCGGCGCAGGACCTCAACGAATGTTCTTGAGCAAGCTTTGTAGGTAACTGGCGGGAACCGCGTATGTGATCCCGCTCGGGTCGGTGAGCACGGCCTCCTTGGTTCCCTTGACGAACACCATGTTCACGATCCCGAGTACCTCCCCCGTATCGGGATCATAGACCGGGCTGCCGCTGTTGCCGGGGTACGCGGTCGCATCGAGCTGAAACACCGGAAACGACCCGCTCGACAGGCGGCGGATCGTGCGCGCATCGAGATCTCCTGCGCGCGATTGCGGGATGGCGATCGGCGTGATCGCGGAAATGATGCCCCGATGCGTCGCCGGATACGGACCGAGCACGGCACCGATCGGATAGCCGGTGAAGAAGATCTCCTGACCCTCCCTCGCATTGGCGCCGTCGAGCACTTTCAATGCCGGCAGCGGGGCACCGGAGAGCTTGAGCACGGCGAGATCGGATCCCGAGTCCACCGCCAGCTGCTTCGCCTCACGAACCTGGGCGGTATCCTTGCCATCCTTCGGTGGCCCGGGCACGAGGATCGCCAGCACTTCCATCTTCGCGGGATCGATCAATGCAGGCAGGACGTGCGCATTGGTGACGATCAACGTGCCATCGCCAACCACGAAGCCGGTGCCGCGAAACTGAAACTGCGGTGTGCGGGTCCGTTCATAGGTACCGATCGCCACGATCGACGGCTTGACCCGCTCGATGGTGCTCAGCCGGTCGGCCAGCGCCGGGCTCGCAAGCAGCACGGGCACCAGCACAGCCAACGCGAAGCGCGTAAGTGATCCGGTTGCAGGCGAAAGTTTGTTCACGACGGTCTCCTACTTTGCCACCCCAGCAGAGCCGGCGAGGATCGGCGAGGGGCCGGCAATGCGCGAATCGAATGAATGCCGCTCGTTGGTGTATAGCCGGCGCACTCGCCGCACGTAGTCGCGGGTCTCCGCATACGGCGGCACGCCGCCGTAGCGATCGACTGCAGCTTCTCCTGCATTGTAAGCCGCAACCACCAGCGTGACGCGGCCTTCGTAATAGGCCAGCAGCCAGCGCAGGTAGGCGAGGCCGCCCTTGACGTTGTCCTTCGCGTCCAGGCGATTCCTGACCTTGAACCTCGCCGCCGTCGTCGGCACGAGTTGCATCAGCCCAAGCGCATCCTTGGGCGACTGCGCATCGGGGCGAAAGTTGGATTCCGTCGCGATGACCGCGAGCGCCAGGCGGGGTTCGATCGCGTAATCGGGTGCGGCCTTCACGACCAGCTCCGCGATTTTTTTCTTGTCCGGAGGCAGGTCGGCGAACGGGTTCGGTTCGTGGTCGACCAGCGCCGCAGGTGGATCGGGGTCGGCCGGCCGCATGCAATCCGGCATGACGCCGCCCTCTTCTCCGACATAACGCTGCATCTGCTGCGCGTAGGCGTGCCCCGCCGCCGCAGCGCGCGCGAACAGGAATGCAGCCATCGCGTCGCTGCGCGCGACGCCGCGACCGTTGGCGTACATCCAGCCCAGGCCGAACATCGCGTCGGCGTCCCCGGCGCGGGCACCTTCACAGTACAACAGCGCAGCCTTGCGCAGATCCTTGGGAACGCCCTCGCCATGCTCATAAGCGACGGCTTGCGCAACCAGGTCCGGGGTCGGCCCAGGCGTCAGTCCGGTTGGTCCCTCCGCTGCCAGGGCGCGCGGCATCCCGTGCAGCGCGAGCGCCAGCAGGCACGGGACGACGCCACCCTGCAGCGCACGCCATCGCTGTTCACGCGACGCCGCGCACATCGGTCGTGTCCGGCGCACGCATGACCTGCTGCGCAGAGAAGGATGCTTCGTACCATGGCACCGCGTTGCGCAACCCGAGGCGCGCGTCGTGCGTCGGCTGATATCCGAGCAGGCGCTGCGCCTTCGCGATGTCGGCCTGCGAATGGCGGACGTCGCCGGGCCGGAAGTCGTCATAGGCCGGCGATGCAATGCGCAACTGCGGATGCCGTTCGCCTACCAGGTCGCGCAACATGGCATAAAGCTCATTGAGCGACATCCGGCCGCCCACCGCCACATTGAAGACCTGGCCGATGGCATTTTGATTTTCCGTGGTTGCGGCCAGGAGGTTGGCCTGCACGACGTTGGCGACATAGCAGAAGTCGCGCGTCGTCTCGCCATCGCCGTGAATCCTGACCGGCGTGTCTGCCAGCAGCGCGGCCGTCCATCGCGGGATGACCGCGGCGTACGCGCCGTTCGGATCCTGGCGGGGGCCGAAGACGTTGAAATAGCGCAAGCCGATCGTCGCCAAGCCGTAGCACCGGGCGAAAACCTGTGCATAGAGTTCGTCGACAAGCTTGGTGACGGCGTACGGCGACAACGGACGGCCGATCGTGTCCTCCTGTTTCGGCAGTTCGGGCGAGTCGCCATAGGTCGAACTCGAGCCCGCGTAGACGAAGCGCGCGACCCCTGCATCGCGCGCGGCGACGAGCATATTGAGCAAGCCCGTAACGTTCGCCGCGTGGGTCGCCAGCGGGTCTTCGATCGAACGTGGAACGGAACCCAGCGCCGCCTGGTGCAGGACGACGTCCGCATGCTCGCAGCAACGGCGACACGCGGCGGGATCGACGATATCCGCTTCGATGAAAGTATGGCGCGACCACGCCTGCTCGCCGACCGCGTCGCGCACTTCGTCGAGGTTGCGGCGGTAGCCGGTCGCGAAGTTGTCGATGCTGACGACCTGCTGGCCGAGGCGCAGCAACGCCTCGAGCAGGTGCGAGCCGATGAAGCCGGCGCTGCCGGTGACCAGCCAGCGCCACGGCTTGGCGCGAAGCCGGTCGCACGCCGCCTCGTACTCGATGCCGACGGGCCCGCGTCCCGGCACTACAACCTCCAGACGCTCATGCCATGCGCGCGCAGTGCCGCCGCGTCGGCCTGGCATTTGACGTCCACGTAAAGTCCGCCCTGCGTGAGCTTGGCGACGAAGTCGTCGACGGGACGGTTGCGAAACTCGCGATGCGCAACCGCGGCGACGATGGCGCTGGCACGCGGCAACGCGTCCCAGGGCTCGAGTTCGACCCCGTATTCCCGCTGCGCCTCTTCCGGATCGGCCACCGGATCGTGCACGTGCACGGTGAGCCCGTACGAAGCGAGCTCGTGCACGACGTCGATGACGCGCGAGTTGCGGATATCCGGGCAATTCTCCTTGAAGGTGAGGCCCAGCACGGTGACGTGTGCGCCCTTCACCTGCGAACCGCCCTGGATCATGTGCTTGACCGTCTGCTCGGCAACATACTTGCCCATGCCGTCGTTGATGCGCCGGCCGGCAAGGATGACCTGCGGGTGGTAACCGAGCCTGTCCGCCTTGTGCGTCAGGTAGTACGGATCGACGCCGATGCAATGTCCGCCGACCAGGCCAGGACGAAACGGCAGGAAGTTCCATTTGGTCCCCGCCGCCTCGAGAACTTCTGTCGTGTCGATGCCGATCTTGTGGAACAGCAGCGCGAGTTCGTTCATCAACGCGATGTTGAGGTCGCGCTGCGTGTTCTCGATCACCTTGGCCGCCTCCGCGACGCGGATGCTGCTGGCGCGATATACGCCGGCGGTGACGATGCTGCCGTACATGGCGGCCACGCGCTCCAGTGTTTCCGGCGTGTCGCCCGAGACCACCTTGATGATGCGCGGCAGCGTGTGCTCCTTGTCGCCCGGGTTGATGCGCTCCGGCGAGTAGCCGACGAAGAAATCCTTCTTCCAGCGCTTCCCCGAGCGCTGCTCGATGACGGGGACGCAGATCTCCTCGGTCGCGCCGGGATAGACGGTCGACTCGAACACGATGGTCGCGCCGCGCTTGAGATTGGCCCCGACCGACGCGCTGGCACCGAGCAGTGGCCCGAAATCGGGCTGGTGCGCCTCGTCGACCGGCGTCGGCACCGCGACGACGACGAAATCTGCCTTGCGCAGCTCGGCCGCGTCGGTCGTGAAGCGCAGTCCGTTTGCGGCGCGGAGTTCGTCGCCATGAACTTCACCGGTCGGATCGACGCCGTTGCGGTACGCGGCAACCTTGGCCTCGGACAAGTCGAAGCCGATCGTGCTGTGTCGCTTGCCGAACTCGACGGCGAGGGGGAGGCCGACGTACCCCAGCCCGATGACGGCGACCACCGTGCTGTCGGGCATGTCAGAGTCCTTGCAGCATTTTGGAAGCCTCGTCGCGGACGGGCGTTGCTTTCTCGCGCTTGATCAGCGACTCGAGTTCCAGGCGCGCCGCGGCCTTGTCACCACTCTTGATCAGCGCCGCTGCAAGATGCAGGCGGATCTCGTCGTTGGCGGGCGCCAGGTTCGATGCCGCTCGCAGGAGCTCCTGTCCCTTGGCCGTATCGCCCTTCTGCACCAAGGCCCAGCCAAGGGTATCCATGATGTTGGCGTCGTTGGGCGCCTCGAGATAGGCCCTTTCCGCAATTTCCGTCGCCTTGGGGTCGCCCAGCTGCGTCAGCACCCACGCCAGGTTGTTCAGCACGGCGACGTTATTCGGCTCGATCTCCATCGCGCTCCGGTAATAGCCGGCCGCGGCGCGGTAGTCTTTCTTGAGCAGGCTCTGCTGACCCAGGAACATCTGCATCGAAACATCCTTCGGGTGATCCTTGATCCACTTACTCGCCAGGGCCGCCGCGTCGTTTGGCTTGCCCCCGCTCTCCAGCGCCATGTAGGTTCGTATCGCCAGCATCGGCAGCGGCTGTTTCGCCATGGCGTTGCGATAGGCGGCGACGGCTTCCATCCATTTCTTCTGGTACGCGAGCACCTCGGCTTCGATGGTGAATCCGATGGCGCGATCCGGCTGTTGCTTCTGCAGCGTGCGCGCTTCGGCGAGCGCAAGCTCGGGACGCCCGGAAATGACATAGAGTTGCGCCAACCGGACCCACGCCTGCGCGAGGTCGGGCTGCAGCTTGAGCACTTTCTGCAGCGTCTCGATCGCCGCGCTGTAGTCCTTGAGCCCGGCCTGGACATCGGCCATCCGCATCAGCGGCGCGGTACTCTCGGGTTGCAATTGCGCTACCCGGCGATACGTCTCCAGCGCCTGATTGGTCGCGCCGGTGGCAAGCTGCGCACCGGCTAGCGCGTCGAGGATCGCTGGATTGTTCGGCATCGCCGACTGCGCTGCCTGCGCCGCGGTGAGCGCCGCCTTAGAATCGGGCAACTTGAGGTTATAGGTGACGAGCGCCAATCGCGGACGCACCGAGGTCGGCGCGGCCGTAATCGCCTTGTCGATCGCCGCGCGCACTTCTTCCGGCGGATGCTTGGTGTTGGCGAGCAGCTCGGCCAGCGCGAGCAGCAACTGCTCGTTGTTCGGATCCTTGGCGAGTAACTGCTCGTAGCGCTTGCGCGCGTCTTCCGGCTTGCGCTGCTGCATGTCGAGCAGCCCCAGCGCATGCGCAGCGACGAAATCCGTCGGTTGCAACTGCAGTGCTTTTTCGTACGCAGTGCGGGCGCTGGCGAAATCGCGCATGCCCAGGTATACGGTGCCCTTGATGTTGTAGGTCAGCGGGTTCTCCGGCTGCTTCGCTTCCAGCTGTTTCACCGCAGCGAGCGCCTGGTCGAATTCGCGGCGGCGAATATGCGCGGAAATCAGCGCAAGATCGGCCTGGAACTGGGAATTGTCGGTCTTCGACAGCGATTCGAGGTCGGTGAACGCGCGCGCCGTATCGCCGGCGGCATAGCGGGCCTGCGCCAGCCTGACCTTGCTCGACACGTTGCCCTTGTCCAGCGCATTGGCGCGTTCATAAGCGCGCGCGGCGTTGCCCGGACTGCCCGACGCGAGGTAGGCCTCGCCCGCAATTCGCAGCAGAACGGGATCGTCTGGCCTGGTCTGCAGCGCCGGTCCGAGGACCTCGATGGCAAGCGCCGGCCGACCCATGCGCAAGTAGGTCAGCGCGAGCGCGCGGCGGGCGCCGACGTCTGCGGGAGCCTGGGCGACGACCTTGCGCAGCGATTCTTCGGCCGGCACCATCGCTCCAAGCTGGAAATTGATCAGTCCGGAAAGATACAGTGCGGGGAGCATGTCCGGCCTGACTGCCAGCACCTGCTGTATGGCGTCGCGGGCATGGGGCGCGTCGCCGCGCGCGTAGGACACCAGCGCATCGGCATAGACGGTCCGGGAATCCTGCGGCGCCAGCGTTCGCATCATATCGACGTTGGCCGTGGCCTTGTCCAGCTTGCCCGACGTGACCAGCAGCGGGACCAGCGCACTGCGCACGTTTATCGCCTTCGGATGCGCCTCAACCGCCCGCTCGAGCGATACTATCGCCTCGTCGCGCCGACCCTGCGCCATTTCGAGTTGCGCCTGGAGCATCAGCGCGTCTGCGTCGGTAGGGGCCACCGCCAGGGCCACCGCGACTCGCTTCAGCGCCGAGGGCAAGTCGCCTGCGGTCGCATCCAATTGCGCCAGCACGATCAGCGCCCGCACGTCGTTCGGGCTCGCTGCAAGCACCCCATCGATCGATGTCCGCGCGCTCTTCGAGTCGCCGAGCGAAAGCTGGGCGATCGCCAGCGTGGTGCCGAAATCGGCGCGCGCCTTCGCGCTGGAGAGCTGGCGAGTACCCAGTTCCGATATCAGCTTCTTATACAAGCCCTGGAGCAGCATCGTCTTGGCCAACAGCGGATAGGCTTCGTCGGGCGCGTAGCCGAGATCGATCGCCTTGCGCGCTTCGGTTTCCGCCGCCTGCACGTCTCCGGTTGCCAGCAGCGACTGGGCGAGCAGGAACCTGGCCTCGGGATCGCGCGGCGCCTGCTGCAAGGCGCTCTTGAGTTCGATGATCGCGGCCTTGTCGTCGGACTTCGCGAGGTAGGACTTGGCCGAGGCAACCAGCGCCGCCGGATTGCTCTGCCCGCATCCGGCCACGGCCAGAACGACGAACGCCGCCGCAGCAACATGGAACAACTTTCGCGGATTGAGTGTGGTCATCGCAGTCCTTGCGTTCGTTGCATTCGCCGGCCGGGGTTACCGCAGGCCGAAGCGTTCCATGAGGTCGTAGAGCGTCGGACGGCTGACACCCAGCAGTTCGGCAGCCTTGCTGAGGTTGCCGTTGACACGTCCAAGCACCCGCAGCACCGCGCCTTTTTCGGCTTCCTCGCGCACCTGGCGCAGGTTCAGAACCGCGACTTCGGCAGCAGGCGGCCCGAGGTTGACATCGGCCGCACTGATCGTCGGCCCGTCGGCCATGATGACCGCGCGTTTGATGACGTTCTCCAGTTCCCGCACATTGCCGGGCCAGGTGTAAGCCTCGATCGCCGCGATCGCGTCCGGGAGCAGCGTCATCGCCGGTCGCCCCTGCTGCGCCGCATACCTGAGCACGAAGCCGTGCGCGAGCAGCGACGCGTCGCCGGTTCGCTGGCGCAGGGGCGGAATTTCGACAGTGATCTCGGCCAGGCGATAGTAGAGATCTTCCCGAAACTTGGCCTCGTTGATCTGTTGCTTGAGGCTCTCGTGCGTCGCGCACACGATGCGGACATCGACGGGGATCTCCTGGCGACCGCCGATGCGCTCGATCACGCGCTCCTGCAGGAAGCGCAACAGCTTTGCCTGCAACGACATCGGCAGGTCGCCGATCTCGTCCAGGAACAGCGTCCCGCCATTGGCGGTTTCGATCTTGCCCAGCGTCTGCTTGGCGGCTCCGGTGTAGGCGCCTTTCTCGTACCCGAACAACTCGCTCTCGAGCAACGTTTCCGGGATCGCTGCGCAATTGATGGCGACGAAACGCGCATCCCGGCGCGGCGAGAGATCGTGCAGCGCGCGCGCCAGCAGCTCCTTGCCGGTGCCGGATTCGCCGTGAATGAGCACGGTTGCCGAGGTCGGCGCGACCTTCTCGACCGTGCGGCAGACGCGCTGCATTTCCGGATCGCGGGTGATGGTTCCCGACATGCCCGGCGACCCATTCAGCGCCAGGAGCCGCCGGTTCTCCGCCTGCAACTCGTAGACACGGAACGCACGGTCGATCGTCCACGTCAGGATTTCGGGCTCGAAGGGCTTGGTGCAGAAGTCGTGGGCACCCAGCGCGATGGTGCGCACCGCGTTCGCGCGGTCGTTCTGGCCGGTAAGCACGATGACCTTGGTGTCCGGCGCAAGCGCGTGGATTTCCTCCAGCAGCTGCAGGCCCTGTGTCGGATCATCCGGATTGGGAGGCAATCCCAGGTCCATGGTGACGACCGCCGGCTCGAAGCGGCGGACCTGCGCGATCGCGGATTCGCGGTCGGTGGCGACGATGGTCTCGTACTGATCGAAGGCCCATTGCATCTGTTTCTGCAATGCAGGGTCATCCTCGACGATCAGCAACGGCTTGCGCGCTTCGGTCATGCGACTTGCCTCAGCGCCGTCGGCGGCGCTGCCGCGTTATCGACGAGCGGCAGCAGAACACGGACCGTCGTGCCGACGTCCGGTGTGCTGTCGATGCGCAGTTGCCCGCCGATCCCTTCAACATATTTCGTACTTTCGTAGACGCCGATACCCATGCCGGTCTGCTTGGTCGTTTCGAACGGCTTGAACAGTCGGTCGCGGATGAATTCCGAACTCATGCCGACACCGGAGTCCGCGACCGCAATCACGGCAAAACCATCGTTGCGATCGAGGCTCACCGCGACGGTACCGCGCGTCGCCGTGGCATCGAGGGCATTCTGCACCAGGTGTCCGATGACGTGTTCGAGCCGTTCCTCGTCGCCGAGTGTCAATACCCCCGGCGCGAGGTTGAGTTCGATCCGTGCCGCCTGCGTCGACTTCGCGGAACACACCCTCTGCACGACGACCCCGAGGTCGACCGGCCGCGGATTCACCACCGAAGTCGCACCCGTCCGCAACTGTAACATCAACTTGTTCATCCGCTCGACGACATGCTCGACGGTTGCGAGCATGTCACGCTGGAATTCGGGGTTATCCCGATGTCGCTCGGCGTTCCGGATCATCAACGACAACTGTGCAACCAGATTCTTCAAATCGTGCACCACAAATGCCGACATGCGGTTGAACGCGTCGAACTTGCGCGCTTCGAGCAATGCTTCAGTCGCGCGCAACTGGCCCAGGTGGCTTGCAGCCTGATGGCTGGCGGTCTTGAGCAGGTCACGCACTTCCCAGTTGACCTCGATGGCGGCGCGCGGTGTGGTCAGCACGATGAATCCCAGCATGTCGGCGCCCGAGCCGAGCGGAACGATCAGCCACGCGTTGGCGATCGATCCCAGCCATGCGGGCAGCGTCAGTCCGGGATATTGCTCCGGCGCCAATGCAACCTCGTTCAGGCTGACGACCCATCCGGTGCGCTCGAGAAACAGCGGCAGCGATCCGTTGGCGGGCTCCTCGGCGGTCATCGCCGGCAGATTCCATCGTGCGCCAAGCTGGAATCCGCGTCCTTCGCCTCTGAGCCAAAGCATGCCGGCCGGACTCTCGACCAGATTGGCCACGGCGATAATCGCGCGCAGCTCGAAACCCTGGCCCGAGCCGGCGGTCGCGAGCGTGTCAGTAAAGCGGAGCCATTCCTTGCGATAGTCGTAGCGGTATGAAAAGAAATGCTTGCTGACGAACACCCTGAGCTTGGATCGGATGCGTCCGGACGAGAGCACCAACACGAGGAACAGCAACGCGCCGAAGGTGAGTTCGATCTGCAGCGCTCGTCCCCAGTCGCCGCCGACAAAGCGTACGAAATAACCGGCGACGGCGACAAAGAGCAGGAAGGCGCCCGACAGCAGCAGTGCGGTGGAGTGCAGGACCGCCTCGCGCGAAATGTGCATGTCGATGGTCCAGCCGGTATTGCGGGCGGTCGCCACGACGATCAACGGGATCACCATGGCGTTGGCGATGCCACGAGCTGCCCAGATGTCGACGTCGAGCCGGGCATAGAGCATGGCCTCGGCATAGAGAAAAAGGTCGTAGAAAAAGACGCCGGCGAGCGCGACGCACAGCGGCTTGATCCCCCAGCGCGCCTGCGGGTGCGCACGCCGCATCAACTGCTCGACCAGCACCAAGCCAAAGACGGCGAGACCGAGGCGCACGGCAAAGGCGGCCGTCTGGGTCGGAAGGCCGAGCATTTGCGCGTACGGAAGCTCCTCCGAGAACAGCAATCCTGCGAGCATCGCAGCCGCGACCGGCGCAACCACCCATCGTGGCAGCGGCCGCGGCGCCTCCGGCTTGCCGTCGGCGGAGCGTCCTCCCTGGAGGAGATTGCCGACGAACAGGAACCAGAACGCGTAGCGCGCGGCGTCGGCCGCATTCGACGCAAGCAGCGCCGTCGGCGACATCCATACGCCCAGGGCCACCCCGCAGAGCGCCCACGCGATCGTGGCCAGCGTGGCACCGAGCAGCAGCATGGCGCGCAGGCTGCGGCGCCACCCGAGCGCCATGCGGACCGCAAACGCAAGGTATCCGACCGCCGCGAGGCCATAGCTCCAGATAGCGAATGTGGCGAACGCGCTTCGGGTCACGGGATCAAAAGTCCGTTGAAAGACAGATAGATGGGAATTCTAGCGTGGGCGCGCAACTGCAGGAAGTTGTGCTCCAGGCGGGGGCACGACGATGATGCCCGCGCTGCAGCAGGCAAGGACGACATGGGAGCGAAGCGCAGCGCCCGTGGATGTCGCTACCGGGCGCCCTCGCCGAGCATGACCACCCGGACCGTCTCGAGCAGGATCAGCAGGTCGAGTACGAGCGTGTGATTCTTGACGTAGTAGAGGTCGTACTCCAGCTTCCTCACCGCCTGCTCCACCGTCGCGCCGTAGGAATAGCGCACTTGCGCCCAGCCGGTGATCCCGGGCTTCACGCTGTGGCGGACCGCGTAGAAGGGTATCTGCTGGGTAAGCATCTCGACGAACTCGGGGCGTTCCGGGCGCGGTCCGACAAAGCTCATCTCCCCTTTGAGCACATTGATCAGCTGCGGCAGCTCATCGATACGTGTCCGGCGCATGAAGCGACCGACCCGGGTCACGCGATCGTCGTTGACGGTCGCCCAGGAGGGGCTGCCCTCTTTCTCCGCGTCCGACCCCATGCTGCGGAACTTGAGCACCGTGAAATTCTTGCCGCGGTGGCCGGCGCGTGTCTGCCGATAGATGATCGGGCCATGGCTTTCGAGCGCGATCAGGACCGCAGTCATGGCCATGAGCGGCAACGTCACCAGCAGCAGCAGGACTGAAACGACGACGTCGAAACTGCGTTTCACTGTTGTACGCAGCCAACCCTGGCGATAGCCATCGCCGTAGATGAGCCAGCTCACCTTGAGCAACTCGATGGGAACCTTGCCATGCACGCGCTCGAAGAATCGTGCGAGATCCGTGACGCGCACGCCGTTGAGCCGGCAGTCGAGCAATGCCCGCAGCGGCAGCACTCCTCCGCGCTGCTCGCGAACCGCTACGATAATCTCGTTGACACCCAGCCGCTTGACCGTTTCTTCCAGCGGTCCGGTGTTGGCGATGATGCGGCGCCTCGATACCAGCGTCCGCTGCGCCTTTTCCAGCGCGTGGAAGCCGACGATGCGCATGCCGGAGGGATGCGTCGCGGCGAGCGATGCCTCGACTAGCCTCGCCTCCGGGCCAGTTCCGAGTACGAGGACCCGGTAGGGCAAGAGCGAACCCACCAGAGGCATGACGATCAAATGCCGCAGCAGCAACAGACCGCCGACGGCGAGCAGCACGGCGACGCCGAGCGTGGCCTGGAACACCTTGCCGCCTGGCAGCGCTTCCGCAATCACGTACGCGAGCGCTGCCGCGATGGCGAAAGTGAGGAACAAACGCAGCAGATAGGCGGCGGTCGACAGTTCCCGGTTCCTCTGATAGAGCCCGAAACCGATGTTGAGCGCGACGATCAGGATCGCAAAGACCAATTGCGGTGCGACGGCGCGAAGCCCCGGCACTGCCAACCTCTCGAGCAACACGATAGCGCCGATACCGGCGGCGAAGAGCCAGCAAAGCTCGATGACGAGTTGCACCAGCGTCGCCGCCGAAATCTGCCGTCGCAACACGCTAAACACGGTGGCTCCGTGAAAACAGTTCAGGTTCCCGGATCGCCCTCATGCTGCCAGCCCAACACTACGGGGCCGTGACACAACGCTCACCGAAGCGAGTATGCGCGCTCGGACAAGGGGCGCAGATCGAATCGGTTGCCAAGTCTTGCCTACGAGTGGTGTCATCGACTTAACGGTGCGCCTTCTTTTTTCAGGGCGATATACCCACGGATGCTATGCATATAATTGCACGCGACTACATCACCTGACTACGACGCGCTTTGCGAGAACTTCCCGCGCAATGGCTGCGATGGTGCAGCCCTCATGCACGAACAGCGCGCGACAGGCCGAAGCGCCTGCGAATGCCGTCAAGATCTCCCGCGACTGCATCGATCTGATCCCGGGATTGAAGACACCCACGCATTCTGCCGTCTGCGCCCCGGCGCGTCACGTGAATATTCTACATCTTTCGCGTAACTGCGAGCGTAGGCCGCCGTGCGGTCATGGCGTGAACGAAGTTGTGCATTACACCGTGTTTCGCGCCTAACCCGCGTTGATGCCTGAATTTTCCCATTTCGACGCGATCGTCGACAGCAAATTGTCAGGTGCGCAGGAGTGCCGATTGCATCGAGGGAGGCAAACTGAAACCAGCCAGCAACAGCACGTAGAAGAGGAATGCGACACGCGGCACGTCAAGCAGGCTGTCGAAGGCGCCGACCACGACAAACCCGACCAGCGCGGCCGCCAGGGCCGGCGCCAGCGGGTGCTGTCGGGCACTGCCGAAGGCGAGCCGCCACAGTCCGGCGACCAGCAAGCATCCGAACAGTGCCAGCCCGAGCATGCCCTGATCGAACAGCAGGTTCAGCGCGAGGTTCTTGATGTGCCACGGCAAGTGAAACTTCTCGCTGACCGGAATCCAGCGTGCCATGCCCTCCGCGAAAGTACCGTTGCGCAGGATATTGCGTCCGTCGGGACCGATCAGCGCGACATCGTCGATGTCGAGCGACTGTTTGCTGCTCTCGACGCTCATCGAGAAGAATGCCAGGTGTGGTGCATACCACCGCCCGCGGTACACGTTGCGGCCGTCCAGCAAGACCGACACGCGTTGCCAACCCTGCGCCTCAGGGATAACGATGGAGCTGGCTGCGCATTCGCCGTTGTAGAGCAGATGCTGCTCGCAAACCTCGAGATGCAACTCGATCTTGCGCGTAGTCCGCACCTCGAGGAACGCGGTGTAGACGCCAGGCTCGGCGGGGACGCGCTGCGCGACACGAAACAAGTCGCCCCAGCTGGTCGAATAGCTCGGACCTGCCAGCGATAAATACCGTCGTTGCCCGTCGCCGTGCAGGGAAAAGCTCCCCGGAAACTCACCCTCCGGAATATTGAAGAAATAGCTGCTCGGAAAGCGCCCCAGTCCCTTGCCGAACATCCAGTCGGCGCTCCCGTGCAGCATGCCGATACCCTCGCTCCAATGGCGCGTGCGCAAGTCGAGGTCGGTGGACGCCGTCGCGAACCGATCGCCCATGTAGGCCCCACCCGAGAATACGGCGACAGAACCTGCGATCAGCGCCAGCACTCCCAGCCAGACCACGCGCGTTCGAGCAGCGACGGGAATCCAGGCCTTGTCTGCGCCACTGTTGTGCATGGCGAGCGCGAGCACGCCGATCAGGACTGCCGCGTTGTCCCAAAATGCACCGACGCCGCCCCAATGCAGTGCGACCACCGCAGCCGCTGCGCCGAGCCAGACCAGCAGTGCCCAGCGCGCTGCGTCGAGCAATGGGTGTTTTGCGTGCGGACGCCAAAACATGAAGGCGACGTTGGCGGCGAATACGATAGCGAATACGACGTAGGGGCCTTTGAAGATCGCAGGCGCAAACAGGCCATCGAGCACCCCCAGCGTCAGACCGATGCACCACGCCGCCACCAACGGCCAGAATCCGACTTTCCGGCCGGCGTGCGCAACGTGCAGGGCCACGGCTACCGTGACGCAAACTGCCAGCAGGGCGCGGTACCCGCCCTCCCGGAACACGAAGTGGATCGCGATGGCAGCCACCACCATGAGCAGCACGACCTTCCACCCGTGAGCCAGCGCCAGGGCGCCGAGGTGGACTCGGCGTTGCGTCATGAGGAGTGCGCCGAATAGGGCCAGTCCGACCGGAATAGCCAGGTAGACCCCGCGGGAAAACGTCGTGAGACAGGCATACGCCGCCAATGCAACGATCGCCAGCGCCACGCCGGTGCGCCGTGGATCGGATTTGCGGGTGAGCTCCCACACGGCAAACGGCACCGTCAGCGCCAGGAAGCCGTCGAGCGCGGCGCCGCCGACGTGCATCTCCCAGAACAGCGCAGTCGTTCGGTAATCGGTGGAAAAATTGAGCACGTCGGTAAATGCCGCGCGCTCCCAGAGCGCCGCAAGCGACGCAGCGCCCAGCCCCAGCGAGAGCCCCGCCGCCAAAAAGTCGACGGCACGATCCGCGTCGGTACGCAGCGCGGCGTGCAGCAACGGCCAGAGCAGCAGGGCGCCAGCGAAACTCTTGGCCAGGCGCAGGCTGTTCATCGCGCTCTCGTAGTTGCCGATCCAGTCGAATTGAAATCCGCCTGCGTCGGCGAGTCCCCGCTGCAGGGAAATTCCGTACGAGAGCCCGAACAACAGGGCGAGGATGATCGCGATCAACGGCGTCCGCACCGACGCCGTATCGGTACGCGTGAGCTCCGGTCCCCGCGTCCATGCCAGCTGGGCGTAGCCTCCTGCCGCGGTCCCGAGCACCAGCAGGTCGAGCTCTTCGAAAGTGAACCAGCCGGTCCAGGTCGCAAAGCCACATATCGGCAGCAACGCCGGAATCACGACCAGCCACACGCGCGACCAACGAGCGTTGATCGCGATCCAGAAGGCGAACGCGGCCACTGCCACGGCGGGCGCAATGGGATACTGCAGTGCAAGGACAGCGCCGACGATCGCGCACGCCAGCGCCGCACACGCGGAAAGCGCGACCCGTGGCGCGGCGCGCCGCATCACGGCAGCACACTCTGCACTGCGCCGGGATTCGATGGGGCGCGGACGGGTACCGGTCGACTCTGCAGCGGGTGCACGTATTCGCGATCGGGCATCAACGTCACGCCGTGGGCGGCACCGGGGTTGGTCGCGGTACCGACCAGCCGCGAGTCGGCCCTGAGGCGATAGTCGAAATTCGCTGCGAGCGGAATGTCGTCGCTCGTGGCAAGGACATTTCCTGCCACCTTCCAGCTCAGGCTCGTCTCGAGCCTGCCAGGTCCGAGCATGAGGTTGTTCATGACCTCGACGCGACCGACACCGGGCCACACGCGCAGGAAGCGCCCACCCGCGGGCAGCCGGTCGTCAAGCGTGTTGTTGACCAGGTAGAGCTCGTTGGCAGGCCAGCGCGGGCCCTCGGCGCCGAACGCGATCATGTCGCCGTTTTCGGTGTGCGCGCCCTGCTCGATGATGTTGCCGAGGACGTAGGCGATGCCGCCGTTCGGAAACTCCAGTTCGTAGCTGGAACGGCCCTCGCCTTCATCGGTGAGCCGGTTGTTGACGATCAGGCTCTCCCGCGCGCGCGACTTGACCAGGTGACCGTAGGCGCCGCGGTGGACGTAACTGCCGCGCAGCGTGAAGCGGGCGATCGTGCCGATATAGATCTGGTGACCGATCGGTTCGCCGTTGCGGTGGGTCGGCGCGGCCGCGTTGTCGCGAAATTCCGAGCGCTCGATGACGACCTCGGCGCCCTCGTCGTTCCACGCGAGCAGCCCCATCTGGTTGTTCTCGAACAGGCAGTCGCGCACGGTCAGTCTGCCGCCTTCGTGCCGGATGCCGGCGCCGTTGTGACCGGCGACGCTGGCGCCGGCAAATTCGAAATTCTCGACGACCACGTCCCTGCCCTTGATCACCCAGATCGCCTTGCCTTCGGCGCTCGCCTTGCCCTGCGTTATGCGCGCGCGCCCGCCCACTGCGCGGATGACCAGGTTGCTCTGCAGCCAGGTCGCCACATCGCCCGCGTAGTCGCCCGCGTCAACTTCGATCACGTCACCGGACTTGGCCAGGCGTGCCGCATCGGCCACGCGCGCTATGGCACGCTGTGGCCCGACGCGAAGCACTTCGGCCGCGGCCTGCCCCACCCCGCCGCAGGCGAGCAGCGTGGATGCGGCGGCGACCCTTAGCTGCGGCATCATGGAAATGAGCGCCGCAGCCAATCCAGCGTGCGGGACTCGACTTCGCGCGACGCCGACGGCGAGGAAAAGGTGTGGTCGCCGGCGGGCAGATCGTGGCGCACGACCCCCGCTCGCTCCAGCAGCCCGGCCCAGCGCGGGCTTGCCTCGACGTATTCCAGGAATTCCCTGGCGGTCAGATCACGGCCGCTCAGCAGCAGCAGCACCGGGCGGTGAAACGATCGCAAACCCTCCGCCATGCGGTCCTGGAAACTGGTCGCTTCGAGCGCGGAATCATGCTGCTGCTTCGCGCCGGCCATGCGGAGGTTGGCGGCCAACGCGCGCATCGAGCCGACAAGGGCAACATCGCCGCGCGCAAGCTTGCGCCAGAAGTCCTTCTCGAGCAGGCGCCGTCCGTAGTAGTGCTTGATCCTCGCCTTCGCCACGCCTGCGTCGGTGCGGACCCAGGGGTTGAGCAACACCATGCCGGCGAGCCGCGCATCGCGCGTTGCCTGCCAGTAGCAGAGCGCGGCGGATGCCGCGTCGCACAGACCCCACAGTACGATGCGGTCGATCTCCGGACATTCGGCCTGGAAGGCGGCGATGGCGGCGGCGATGTCCGGGTCGGCGTCCTCGAACGACTGCATCGCGCCCTCGGCGTCGCCCATGCCCCGATAATCGAAGCGGAGCGTGGCCACGCCGCCTGCGGCCAAGGCGCGAGCGAGCATTACGAACTGGCGATGGCTGCCGACACGATATTGGGGGCCGCCGACCACGACCAGCACGCCGAGCCGGCTCGGCCCCGTGGCTTTGGCGAGCACGCCGACCAGCACCGCGCCCCGGCACTCGAAGGTCAACGCCTGCTCGGCCTGCATCAACGCCGCCATGCGTCCGTGGCCTGCAGTGTGGCCTCGATCAGCGCCGGACATTCCGCGATTTCCTGCGTCTGCCAGAACGGCAAACCCTCGACGACCCGCGCGTCGACCTGGTGCCCCGCCGCGCGCCAGGCCCCGACCTGCTCAGTCGACGCCGGAGACAGTTCCGCGCGTGCGCCCGCAACGACTCCGGTGGCAACGGCCGTGGCAACTTCCAGCCATGCGACGCGCGTTGTCGCAGGGGGCGGCGTGAGATCCGCGCCTTCCAATCCCAGGGCAAGCGGCGGCGCGACATCGTAGCCGCCGACTTCGACGTGCTCGCCGCGGACGAGCCGCTCCCGCAGTTGGCGAGTTCCGATGCGCCCGCCTGCATCGGCGTCGCTCAGCTGTCCCGCGACATTCATGCGCAGGAACTGCTGCAGGTGCCGCACGCCCGACGTGACCGGTTGCCACAGCAGCAAGTCGGGTGCGGGATCCATGGCACGCATCACCTGCACCGTCAGCAGCGCGCCGCTACGCAGACCCCACAACGCGGGCGCGACGCCGGTCCCCGCGCGCAGCCAGGTCACCGCGGCGTGAACGTCCTCGAGCCATCGATCCCAGCCCGCGTCGCCGAAGTCTCCTTCGCTGTCGCCGCAGCCGAACAGATCGGGTTGCAATACAGTCCATCCTGCGCGCGCCAGCGCTCGTGCCTGCAGGGCGGCCATGCGCCGCGACTTGTTCATCTCCTCGGCGAACGGATGCACATAGACGATGCTGCGCGCAGCCTCGGACCGCACGTCCGGACGATGCAGGAGGCAGAATAGCCGGCCGTGTGGGAGCGGCAGGTACAACGCGTTCGTGGAAGGCACGGGTGCCGCTTTCTCAGGCGGCCAACTTCCCTTGGACGAAATCGACGAGTGATTTCACGGTCGTGAATGCCGAGCCGTCGATTTCGTCGTCGTCGATCACGAAGCCGAAGTGTTCTTCGAGCGACGTGATGACGGTTGCCACCGCCATGGAATCGAGTTCCGGAAGACTTCCCAGCAATGCGGTGCCGGGCCCGAAGGTTGCCGAACGTCCACCGAGGTTGAGCACATTTTCCAGAATATTGACGACCTCTGCTTGTACATCCAAGGCTACGGCCTCCCTTGTCGGCTACAGTCCGCCAGGCAAATCGTGCATGCAGCCGGCGATCAATGGCAAATGCGATATTCTACGCGATTGTCATCGTGGCATTCCCGCAGCGCATCATGACCGGCGTCATCGCTTCGATCCGGGAGAACCTCGCCTCACTCGGCCCGACGAATACTTTGCTGTACAGCCTCGGTCGCGTTCTCGACTGGGCGACGCGAGGTCGCTGCAGGATCTTCAAGTATTATTTTGTCGCGCAACCGGTGCCACCGGACATCACAACGACCGAGTTCAGAAAATCGAGCACGCAGATCTACCTCGCCACCGCCGGCATGCCGATCGTCGAGCAGTTCCCGCGTCCGCCGCAGGTCATTGCGAAACGCTACGCCGACGGCGCCGTCTGCCTGGTTGCCGAACGGGCGGGAAAACTGGTCGGCTACCTCTGGGTGAAGTGGGAATCCTATTGCGAGGACGAGGTGCGTTGCACCTACGTGCTGGAACCCCCCGACGGACTTGCGTGGGATTTCGACGTCTACATCGCGCCGGAATTCAGGATCAGCCGCGCCTTTTCACAACTCTGGTCCGCGGGACACCGCTTCCTGCGCGAACGTGGATGCCAGTGGTCGATCAGCCGGATTTCCGCCTTCAACGCAAATTCGCTGGTGTCGCACGAACGGCTCGGCATCGTGCACCTGGAGACGGGCGTCTTCGTCGCCCTCGGGCCGGTACAACTGGCCGTATTCTCCTGCGCGCCTCATGTCCATGTTGCACTGCGTCGTTCGAGCGCTCCCCGACTGGAATTTCATGCGCCAGCGCCGCGCCCGCACGATGAGCACGCAAAGCCCAGGCAGCAGTAACGGCGAGTCAACGCTCCTGCACGAACTCGTGGAGGCGGCGTCGGTCCGAGCGCCGGACCGTCCCGCCGTCACCTTCGGCAGCGAGACGCTGGACTACCTCACGCTGGCGGAAAAAGTCCGTGCCTTCGCCAGCGGCCTGATGGCAATCGCCCTCAACCGATCGGAGCGCGTCGGCGTCTATCTCGAGAAGCGGGTCGAGACGGTCGTGGCGATGTTCGGCACCGCTGCCGCCGGTGGCGTATTCGTGCCGATCAACCCGCTGCTCAAGGCAGATCAGGTCGGCTACATCCTGCGCGACTGCAACGTCCGCGTGCTGGTCACGTCCCCGGAGCGGCTGTCGCAACTCGACGCGACGCTGCCGGAATGTCCCGATCTGCGGCACGTCGTCGTCACGCCCTCGGCGATGGCGCCACCTTCGGCCGTCCTCCCCGTGCATCGATGGGCCGACTGGATCGGGTTGCCACCAGCGCACGGTGCACCGGGTGATCGACGACGACATGGCAGCAATCCTCTACACGTCCGGCAGCACCGGCAAACCGAAGGGCGTGGTGCTGTCGCATCGCAACATGGTGACCGGTGCGAAGAGCGTCGCGTCCTATCTCGAGAATCGTGCTGACGATACCCTGCTCGCGGTGCTCCCGCTGTCCTTCGATGCGGGTTTGAGCCAGCTGACGACCGCATTTCACGCCAACGCCCGCGTCGTGCTCCTGAACCACCTGTTGCCGATCGATGTCATCAAGGCCCTGGCGCGGGAACGCATCACGGGTCTCACGGCAGTACCGCCGCTGTACATCCAACTGTCCCAGCTCGAGTGGCCGGCATCGATCCAGGCGTACCTGCGCTATTTCGCCAATACTGGCGGTCGCATGCCGCTGGAGACGCTCAAGGCGCTGCGGGCGAAGGTGCCGGCCGCGAAACCGTTCCTGATGTATGGGCTGACAGAGGCTTTCCGCTCCACCTATTTGCCGCCGAGCGAGGTCGATACGCGTCCGGATTCGATCGGCAAGGCGATTCCGAACGCCGAGATCCTGGTACTGCGCGAGGATGGAACGCCGTGCGCGGCCAACGAGCCGGGCGAACTCGTGCATCGCGGGGCGCTCGTGGGAATGGGCTATTGGAACGATCCGGAAAAGACCGCCGAACGCTACAAGCCGTTGCCGGGGCGCGAGGCTGGATTAGTACTGCCGGAATTGGCGGTGTTCTCTGGCGACACGGTGCGCAGGGACGAGGACGGGTTTCTCTATTTCATCGGCCGTCGCGACGAAATGATCAAGACCTCCGGCTACCGCGTGAGCCCAACGGAAATCGAAGAAGTCCTGTACGCGACGCAACTCGTCGGCGAAGTCGCGGCGTTCGGGGTGCCCCACCCCACGCTTGGCCAAGGCGTCGTCGTCGTCGCCACTCCGTCGGCCGCGGGATCGCTCGACGAAGCAACACTGCTCGCCGTCTGCCGGGCCCGCCTGCCCGCGTTCATGGTCCCGGCCAAGATCGACATCCGGCCGGGTCCGCTGCCGCGCAATCCCAACGGCAAAATCGACCGCAAGACTATCAGCGGGGGGTTTCTGGACTACTTCGCGTCGGCGCAATGACGATGGCCACGCAGAACCTTTGTAGAATGGCGCATGCAGCCAACCAGACCTGCCACTGACCGCGCGACCGGTGACCCGCATTGAACGCGCCGATTCACGCCCGCATGGATCATTGGCCCGTGGCCGACGACTGCCTGCTCGTCGGCGGCATGCCGCTGACGCGGCTTGCGCAACGCGTCGGCCGCACACCCTTTTTCGCCTACGATCGACGCGAGCTCGATCGGCGCGTCGAACTGCTGCGGGCGCAGCTGCCGCCCGAGGTCAAGCTGCACTACGCGATCAAGGCCAATCCGATGCCTGCGCTGGTATGCCACATGGCGCGGCGCGTGGACGGGCTCGATATCGCGTCGGCGGGCGAAATGCGCGTCGCGCTCGATGCCGGCATGGATCCCGCGGAAATCAGTTTCGCGGGGCCCGGCAAGGGCGACGGCGAACTCGCGCAGGCGGTGGCCGCCGGCATCCTCGTCAGCGTCGAATCGCCGCGCGAGATCGAGGTCCTGACGCGATTGTCGCGGGACTTGCACCTGCCCGCGCGGGTGGCGGTCCGGATCAATCCCGGCTTCGAGCTCAAGTCCTCGGGGATGAAGATGGGAGGTGGTCCGAAGCAGTTCGGTGTCGATGCCGAGCTCGTCCCCGCATTGCTGGCGGAGATCGGCCGCGCGCGGCTCGGCTTCGAGGGCTTCCATATCTACAGCGGATCGCAGAACCTCAAGCCCGAAGCCATCTGCGAAGCGCAGCAAAAGTCGGTCGATCTGGCCATCGAGCTGGCGCGGGCGGCGCCGGCACCCGTCACCTTCCTGAACATCGGCGGCGGCTTCGGCATTCCGTATTTTCCGGGGGACGTCGCGCTGGAACTGGCGTCGATCGGCGCGAACCTGCGCGATCTGGTGGCGCGCACCCGCAAGGCGCTGCCCGAGGCGCGTCTGGTGCTCGAACTGGGACGCTATCTCGTCGGCGAGGCGGGCATCTATGTCTGCCGCGTCGTCGATCGCAAGCTGTCGCGGGGACAGGTGTTCCTGGTGACCGATGGCGGCCTCCATCATCACCTGGCTGCGTCGGGCAACTTCGGACAGGTGCTGCGCAAAAACTATCCGGTCGTCATCGGCAACAAGGTGCACGGATCGCGCCGGGAGAACGCTTCGGTCGTGGGACCGCTGTGCACGCCGCTGGATCTGCTGGCGGATCGCATGGACCTGGCAGAGGCACATCCGGGCGACCTGGTCGTCGTTTTCCAGTCGGGGGCCTACGGCGCAAGCGCGAGCCCGCAGGGCTTCCTGGGCCATCCGCCAGCCGCGGAAGTGCTGGTGTGATGAAGGCCGATTCCGATCACATTGACCGGTCATAGCATGCTGAATTCACTGCTCTGGAGACTCTCGAGAAGCAAGACCGGCCTTTCCAATCGGCTCCGGTACGGCGCAAGTACGTTCCTCGACTACTACAACGATTTCGGCTACGACTTTTCCACCAATGGTGAAAAGAACGTAATCGAAGCGCTGGCTCCACATCGAATCAAGACGGTATTCGACGTGGGCGCCAACGTTGGCGACTGGTCGAAACTGGCGGCATCGGCATTTCCTGGATCCACGGTTCACGCCTTCGAGCTTTCCTCGAGTACAAGGGCCACGCTCGCAAAGAACCTACTCGGACCACAATTCGTAATTTGCGACGCAGCGCTCGGCGCATCGCAGGGAGAGTTTGAATACAAGGATTATGGCGACCAGCACTCGGCTGTAAATACGATCGTGGATACTACCTATCACGACAAGAGCATCCCGTTCACTATGCGCCGGGCACAAGTCGTCACCGGTGATAGCTACATGGAACAGAATGGCATCTCGATCGTTGACTACTTGAAAGTCGACGTCGAAGGCGCTGAATATCTCGTGCTCGAGGGCTTCGCACAAGCATTGCTGAATCATCGAATTCGAGTGATCCAATTCGAGTATGGCTACGCGAATGGCGATGCAAAGCACTTGATGAAAGACTTTTACGAACTGCTGTCACCGCATGACTTTCAAGTGGGAAAGATCTGGACCGCAGGCGTGAGGTTCTCTCCGTTTCGATACCCGATGAACAATTTTGATTCGGGGCCGAATTACCTTGCCGTAGCCAAGAGCGAGTCGGCGATACTTGAAGCCCTTCGCAGCCCGGTATAGCCGAAGCGATCCATCGACAGCGAAAATCATACTGACTGTCATGAAACCAGGCGCTCTATCTTCTCATGGCTCGCCTCGATTTCTTGAGCGCGACATCGTCACGACTGCCATGCGCAGCGCATGTTCGGCGTTGTCGTACTCGCGACTTTTTCCAAAATCATGCGCATTGTGCTGACGTTTGATGTCGAAGTATGGTGCAACGGCTGGGAAAACCTCGATCAAGAGTTTCCTTCGGCATTTGAACGCTATGTCTATGGCCGGTCGCCTGCCGGATCGTTCGCGTTGCCGGAGACATTGCGCGTTCTTCACAAAACCGGCTTCGCGCGGTATTTTTTGTGGAGCCGCTGTTTGCAGCCCGGTTTGGCGCTAAATACCTCCGCGAAATCGTTACGTTGATACTGGATGCGGGCCAAGAAGTCCAACTTCACTTGCACCCGGAGTGGGTCGATGAGATAACGCCACCGCCGCTTCCTGACGCATCGCGCAAAAGGCAGTATGTACGGCAATATACGATTGCGGAACAGACGGTGCTGCTCGCCCTCGGCGCGCAGATGCTTCAGGATGCCGGCGCGCCGAAGCCCAGCGCCTTCCGCGCAGGCAACTTCGCGGCCAACAGAGACACATTCAAGGCACTTGCCGCAAGTGGTTTTGCGCTACGACAGCAGTGTCAATGCAACCAATGCCGACTCCGTGCCGGATTTGCGCGATCAGTTCGACGTTTATCACGTCAGCGATATTGACGGCGTCATTTCATGCCCGATATCCGTATTTCGCGACGGAATCGGTCGGTTGAGACACGCCCAGATCGGTGCTTGCTCGACTCGCGAGCTCGAGGACGCCATTCAGCACGCTTACGACCTGGGCTGGCGCCAGTTTGTAGTGCTCTCGCACAACTTCGAATTGCTGAAGGTCGGATTCGACTAGTCCGGACCGGGTGGTTGTGGACCGATTTCGGCGCCTCTGCGATTTTCTTGGACGCCAGGCAAATCAATTTCCCACGTCCGGCTTCGATGGGTTGTGTCCGAACAAGGCCGACGAAAGCTTGCAGCTGCCGAAGGTCGGGCGCCGTGCGACCCTTCGACGATATGGCGAGCAAGCGATACGGCGGATCCTGTGAATTCGACTTTGGAAACGCCCGCAGTATGGCGACCAGTATCGGTTGCGCTGACATTACAGGGTTGGTGAAATTAGCCTATTTACCAAGCAGTTCTACGGTAGTGCAAATTGCGAGCACTTCACGCGCGTTGTCCCGTATTCGTCACTCCCGCAGCCATCGCAGTTTCCCGAACATTGCCCTGACTTTTTGTTCTATCCAGCGTATCCCGTGGAATTCGAACCACCTCCGATAACTTCACTGGGTGCTTGGATCATCTACACCCCGTATACCTTCAACAACTGCTACGTCGATTTGAAGCGGTTGGACAATTTCGACGCCTACCTTCGGACCTTTTCCTCCAAATCCCGGTCGACACTGCAACGCAAGGTGAGAAAATTTGCGGAGGCGGACGGCGGGAAGCTCAATTGGCGAGAGTTCTCTCGCCCGGACGAGATCGAGGAATTCATCTCCCTCGCAAGAACGGTCTCCGCCAAGAGCTACCAAGAGCGGTTGCTTCACGAAGGCTTGCCGACCACGGGCGGAGTTCCTGGCGCAGGCGAAGGCCCGTGCGGCGTCCGGAGGCGTGTACGCCTACATCCTGTTCTTGCACAGCCGACCAGTCTCCTATGTCTTCTGCTTCTGCACCAATGGTATCGCGACCTATGACTACGTCGGCTACGATCCTGCATTCGCGTCACTGTCCTCGGGCACCGTGCTGCAATACTTGATATTGCAGTCACTGTTCGATGCGAAACGCGTGGAGATATTCGACTTTACCGAAGGTGAAGGACAGCACAAGTCTCTCTTCAAGACAGACGAACTGCGATGCGCCAAGACGTACTGCTTTCGGCGCCGCTTGACAGTATTGTTCCTTATCTACTTGCATTTCTACCTGAACAAAGGCGTGGAGTACATCGGACGACTGTTGGACAAAGCTGGCTTGAAAGCGAGGATCCGGCGGCTGATCCGGAGAGCAGCGTGAGGGTCATAACGCCATTGCTCAGATCCGTGCTGGGCGACTACAGCGTTTACAACGTCATTCAAGCATGTCCAGCGGCATCTTGGGCACAATTTGGGCACAGTCGAACGTTATTGCCCCGTGCTACGGGTCCCCACGGAAGGGTGCTCCGCCGTGGCTTTGTCTCGCTGCCACCGAGCAAGAGCATTTAGAGCCGCCATGCCTATGTTATAACGTTCTCCAATACCCTCTCCGACGGCCAGGCTGGTCGCTGTGGCACGCCTGCCAGGTGGTTTGAAACTCTCTGAACATTTCCTCAAAGTCAATACGCGTTCCCTTGGTGAAAACTCCCCTGGCTGACGGCAGGGAGTCGATCGATCGGGAGCAGAACGATCGGGTGTCGGAGTCGAACGATTACGAGACGCGTTCAGAAGAGGAACACCGGTGAAGGTGCTCATTCTTAGTGTCTGTACCAAGGAACATGCCTACCTCATCCGGAAGATCCGCGACGCGTTCCCTGACACGGCGGTCGTCAAGATAGGAGGCCCGGACCCGAGCGCGGCGCCAGCGGAGAGACGACCTGAACGCGATCGTCCGTCGCTCGCTCGCCGGGTCCGAGAGGCCATCGTCGATTGGATCGGAACCATGCGCCGACGTTCGCTGGAGCGAAGGCTGTTCCCGCACGGAGAGGACTCTTCGATATCCATCTCGCTCCGAGTTCCCGACCCGAACAGCCCCGAAGCCGAGGAGCAGATGCGTGCGCTGGAGCCCGCCGTGGTCGTGGTCTTCGGCGCACCGATCTTGAAGGCTGGCGTTCTCTCGCTCGGCACCCACGCCACGGTCAACGTCCATCTGGGCATTCCACCGAAATACCGCGGTAACCACACGATCTTCTGGGCCCTGAAGCAGCGCGACTTCGACCACGTCGGCGCTTGTCTGCATCATGTCGCTCCCGGCGTGGATACCGGAAACGTCCTCGCCGAAGCACTTCCGGCACTGTCCCGCTGGTCCAACGATCTCGATGCCACCGTGGGCGCGATTCGCCTGATTTCCACGGCGACGGTCGACTTCCTGAAGTTCGTGGAGGCGGAGGGCAAGAGCCCGACAGGGACCCCGCAAACCGGCGAGAGCCACAACTACAGGGGAGCCGACAGAACGTTGCCCGTGGCCCTCGCCTACGTGCTCCAGCGCGCGCTGCCCGGCGGCGGACCGACACCGAGAGAGGATCGGGTGGTCGTTCACTACTGAGTCGGGCCGAGGTCCGCGAAGGCTCAATTCCGCCACGGGAGCGCGCATTGCAAGGAGGAGCAACTGCACGCGACCGATCCGAGGCGCAATCAGGGACTATTGCAGCTACATGCTGGTATTGGTACGGTGATGAATATCGGTCGCGCCGCAATTTTTGGCGCTTGGCGACACGGATGCAAAACTCGTGCAAATCACCACACGGCAAGATTTTCGAGGACAAGGCATCGCCGTGGAGCTTCTCAGCTTCTCTGCGCGGGAAATGTTCAACATCGGATTCGAAACGCTGTATGTACGAATTTGGCACTCCAATAAGTCGTCCTTCAATGCCTTTCGCAAGGCGGGTTGGCGCGATGTAGCGTACGTAATTGACATTCACCTTGTTGGTCGACCAGTTCGCTCCATTCGCAAGCTCGATGCAAGAATTGACGATTGACCTTCCTTTATCGATCTCCCCTTCGTGCGCTGCGCGGTCGCCTGGCTCACTGCCGCCGCATCGATTCGGAATTTTCTCTTGGCGAGACTAGCAAGTATTTATCGAACGCCATGGCGACTTCGAAATCAGCTTCGCTGCATGCCATGACAGTTGGCGCGTTGCTCGAGGCGGGTTCTCCCCGGTTTCGGGAACCCGAGCTTGCTGCGATCGTAGCCCGCGAGGGCACTGCCGCCGCTTGGGTCGCCGCGTTCGCTCGCTACGATGTCCAGGCACCTGTCCATGTGCACGGCGATTTCGCGGTTGCGATTCGGGATCACGAGGGTCGGGTCTTCATGGCAGTGGACCGCTTTTCGACACGCACGTTGTGCTATCGCGTCTCGGGTAACGCGATCGAGGTCGGTGTCCGCGCGGACGTCGTTGCCGGTGCCGGCGCCGAACTCGATCCACAGGCGATATTCGACTACCTGTATTTTCATTCGATACCGGCACCGCGCACAATTTTCAAGGACGTGCAGCGGCTTCCGGCCGGCCATTGCGCGACGTTCGCCAAGGGCCGACTTTCGGTCGAGCGCTGGTGGAAGCCGGCATTCGTCGAAGATAGGCCGCAGCGGTTTGACGCATTGCGCGACGAGTTTCGCGCGTTGCTCCGCGACGCCGTCAAGCGCCAGCTCGACGGTGACGCCGCGGCCTGCTTCCTGAGTGGGGGCACCGACAGTTCGACCGTTGCCGGCATCGCGGCCGAAGTGACCGGCCGGCCGCCGCAGACGTTCTCCATCGGTTTCGACGCCGCAGGGCTACGACGAGATGGAGTACGCGCGCATCGCGGCGCGGCACTTCCGGACCGACCATCACGAGTACTACGTCACGCCCGACGATCTAGTCGCCAGCATTCCGCGGGTCGCCGCATACTACGATCAGCCTTTCGGCAATTCGTCCGTCGTGCCGGCGTACTACTGCGCGAAGCTTGCAGTCGAAGCGGGGGCGACCCGCATTCTTGGCGGCGATGGTGGCGACGAACTCTTCGGCGGCAATACCCGCTACGCGAAGCAGCGCCTGTTCGGCCTGTATGATCGGCTGCCGCAGGGCCTGCGTAGCGGCATGCTCGAGCCAGCGCTTGGCGGCAACGGGATCGCCGCCCGCCTGCCGCTGATGCGCAAGGCTCGCGAGCTACGTCGAGCAGGCGCGCGTGCCGATGCCGGAGCGGCTGCAGATGTACAACCTGCTGACACGGTTGGGATTGGCGGAGGTGCTGACGCCGGACTTTCTCGCCGCGGTGGACCCTGCCGACCCGCTACGCCAGCAGCGCGACGTCTACGCGGCGAGCGACGCGGGATCGCTGATCAACCGGATGCTGGCGTTCGACTGGCGCTATACGCTGGCGGACAGCGACCTGCCCAAGGTGGTCGGCGCGACCGCGCTTGCCGGCATCGACGTCGGCTTTCCCTTCCTCGATGACGACCTGGTCGATTTCTCGCTGAAACTCGAGCCCTCGCTCAAGCTCAAGGGCCTCAAGCTGCGATGGTTCTTCAAGGAGGCGCTGCGTGACTTTCTGCCTGCAGCGATCATCGAGAAGAAAAAGCACGGCTTCGGGTTGCCGTTTGGCGTGTGGGTGAACGGACATGCGGCACTCAAGACACTGGCAACCGAATCCATCCACGCCCTGGGCGAACGGGGGATCGTGCGCGCCGACTTCCTGCACAAGTTGTTGGCAGAACATCTGCCGCAACACCCTGGCTACTATGGAGAAATGGTGTGGATATTCATGATGCTTGAACAGTGGTTAAGACGTGCCGATGCGGGATGATGGTCAATCCGTCGTGCACCCAGCCGGCGGCACCAGATCGGACGCATAGCGTCACACGGCGTTTCGCTATCGACCCGAAGTCGATGGGTTGCGGGCACTGGCGATCGTGCCGGTCGTGTTATTCCACGCTGGATTCGGTGCGTTCAGCGGTGGTTACATCGGTGTCGACGTGTTCTTCGTCATCAGTGGCTACCTGATCACCTCCATCATCATGCAGGAGATTCACGTCGGGAACTTTACGATTGCCGGCTTCTACGAGCGACGCGCACGGCGAATCCTGCCCGCATTGTTCCTGGTGATGCTGGCGATCCTGCCTTTCGCATGGCTGTGGATGACACCGCACCACCTCAAGGCGTTCGCACAGAGCGTGGTGGCCGCGACGGTGTTTGCTCCCAATATCTACTTCTTCCTGAAGAGCGGGTACTTCGATCTCGACGCCGAAGAAAAACCGCTGCTGCACACCTGGAGCCTCGGAGTCGAAGAGCAGTACTACATCGTCTTCCCACTACTTGTACTGCTGTGCTGGCGCTTCGGCATGCGGACCATGACTTTGCTGCTGGTGACGGTGGCATTGACTTCGCTGGGCTTCAGCGAGTGGGCCTCGCATACGCATCCGACGGGCAATTTTTTCCTCGCGCCGACCCGGGCCTGGGAACTCTCGCTCGGGTCCTTGCTCGCGATCGCTTCGCTGCGCGAACTCCCCGGACAACGTATCGGTCCGACAACCCGCACGATCCTGGCAGGTGCAGGGCTCGCGCTCATCGTTGTCCCGATCTTCGTCTACGGACCGACGACCCGATTTCCAGGCCTCTATGCCCTGGCGCCGACGCTGGGCACAGCTCTTGTCATCGCCTTCGCACACGGTGAAGGTCCGGTGACGCGCTGGTTGGGGTCGAAGTGGGTGGTTGGCATGGGTCTGATTTCATATGCCGTGTACCTGTGGCACCAGCCTCTGTTCGCGCTGGCCCGACTGCACAGCGTTGAAAAGCCATCGCCGCTGCTGCTCGGGGTGCTCGCCTTGCTGTCAGTCGGGCTAGGCTACCTCACCTGGCGGTATGTCGAACGCGTTGCGCGCGACCGGCGCCGGTTCTCGCGCCGGCAGGTCTTCGGGTCGGCGCTGCTGGCGTCGCTGTTCTTCATCGGTGTGGGCCTCGCTGGCCACTTTGGCGAAGGCTTTGCGTCGCGCCTCACGCCGGGGCAACAGGCGATCATGGCATTCGCCGACGATCCGAAGAACGGCGAAGTCGGGATTCCCCGGCAAGGACTGCTTTCTGACGCCCGAACAGGATGGCAGCAAATTCGGCCAGTGCAGCGAAGGCCCGGTCCTTGCTGCCGAATCCATCCTGCTGTGGGGTGATTCGCACGCCGCGCACCTGTACAACGGCCTGCGCGGTCGGCTAGCCCCCGGCGCACGCCTGACCACGTTGACCGCCGGCGCGTGCCCGCCGCTGCTGGAAAGCGTGCGGTCGAGTTGCCGGGCGGTCAACGAGCACGTGCTGGCGCGGGTGGCACGGGAGCGGCCCGATCGCGTCATCCTCGCCGCCGTCTGGGGGAATTTCGACTGGATGCGGCTTGGCCTTACGCTGCAAGCGCTGCAGCGCGCCGGCGTCCGGAGGATCGAGGTTGTCGGGCCGGTGCCGCGCTGGTTGCCCTCGTTGCCGATTGTGCTGATCCGCAATGGTGCCACGATGGCCGAGACGCCTCTGAGGTTGAAGCGGGGACTTGATCCGGAGATCGCGAGCCTCGACGCTACAATGAGACCCTTTGTGGAACAGCACGGAGCGCGCTACCTCTCGCCATACGCTGCTTTGTGCGATGCAGGCGGCTGCCTGACGCGGATCGGCGACCAGCCGGAATCGATGCTGCAATGGGATGTCTCCCATCTGACGGCGGCAGGGTCGGACTATCTCGTCGCCCGCTTGTGGTAGCGCGTCGCGCGGTGCCTGGCGCACCCTGGCGCGGCGTGATCTACTTCGCCAACCCGGTTAATATGGCGAAATGGTGTAGCTATCGGGAAGGAATATTCATGAGGATTGGGTGCCGGTGGATCAGCTCGACCGCACTGGCGTTCGCCTTCGGACTGTGTCCGGCGGCGCACGCTCAGGACGCGTATTTGGATTGCGGAAGTCTGCAGAACGGCTACGGGCCTTACGACTACCGCATCACCTCACGCGAACAGCGCGCGATCGTGGAGGACGTGCACTTCACCCCGAAAATTGAGAACCTCAAGGGTGGAAATACGACAATGACTCCAGGTGGGGATCTCGCCTATACGCTGCGCGTCTTCCCCAACAGTCCTCGCGCGCTCATGACGCTCATTCGCCTCGCCGAGAAGGAAAAAACCTCGAAGCCACGCGACATGGAGTACACGGTTTCGTGCTGGTTCGAACGCGCCGAGCGATTCCGGCCCGACGACGCAATGGTAAAGGCGCTGCACGGAATCTACCTGACACGATCGGGAAAACCCAAGGACGGCGCGATGATGCTGCAAGCCGCGGCCGAGCAGGCGGGCGACAATGCCAATATCAACTACAACCTCGGACTTGCGTTCTTCGATCTGCAGCAGTACGACAAGTCGCTGGAGAGTGCGCACAAGGCCTACGCGCTGGGTTTTCCGTTGCCGGGCCTGCGGGACAAGCTGAAGCGCGCCGGCAAGTGGCGAGACCCGCCTCCGCCGCCGGTGGCACCGGAAGAACCGGCAGCGTCCGCGCCTGCGAAGGACCCGGCCACAGGTGATACTGCACCCGCGAAATGAGCTGCTATCGCATGCGGCTGCCGGTCGACGCCGCCAGCAACGGCAACTTCAGGAGCGCAAGCAGGTTGTCGCCCGACCGGCCATGGGCAATCGACTTGAGGTGCAGGCGCGCCGCAGCAAGAAACTCGCCGCGCTCGCGACTGCGATAGGCCCAGTCGAACAGGACATCGGCCATCTGCTTGCGTATCAGCCCCCGCTGCAGCTTCGTCAAGTCCGGATACGCGAGCATGATGCCAAGTGCCTGCAACAGGCGTGGTGCATGGTCGGCTGCCTCGAACGAGATGTTCTCGTCGTGCAGCGTGTAGCGAATTTGGGGCGCGTGCAAGCACGCGAAGCGGTGCGTGCGCGACAGGCGAGCCCAGAACTCGTAGTCCTCGGAAATGCGCAGTTGTTCGTTCATCAGCTCGCGCGCCGCAGCGGCGCGCAAGACGACCGTCGAAAGATTGAACCAGCATCCGTACTGCAGCAGGTGGCTGAAGAATTCGGGCGCGAACAGCGTTAAGGTGGCGTCGGCCTGCGCTGATGGAGCGAGCGTGAGTTTCCGCTCGAAATTCGGCCCCATGTAATCCTCGGGTGCACCGTTGCGCTCGTACAGCGCCCGTCCGAAGACCACATCGAGCTCGGCGTGCGCGCTAAAGGCGGCAGCAGCTTCGGCGAGGTGTCCCGCAAGAAAGCGGTCATCGGAATCGAGCAGCGCGACGTAGTCGCCGTCTGCGGCAAGCATGCCGGTATTGCGCGCCCCCGCCGGGCCCTTGGCGCGGCTGTTGTGCAGGACTCGCACGGGCCGTCCCTCATAGGCTGTAGCCAGCCATCGTGCGGTGCCGTCGGTGGAGCCGTCGTCGACCACGACAACTTCGAGGTCGTTTTCGCCCTGCGCAAGTGCCGAGTCGATCGCCCCGCCTATGATAAGACGGCGGTTGTACGTGGGGATGATAACGGAGAACTTCACCCGTTGCGTCCATCCGACTGACTTCTCGCTTCGTCCAGATAGCCGCGCAGGAATGACACTTCCCAATCCGCACGGAATTTCTGGTCGAAGTCGCGGGTCACCGCTCCACGCAGAGCCTTCCATCGCTCGACCAGGAAGCGCCGGTACTTCCAGCGGGGGGCCCCGCGGAACAGGTCCGATGCTCCGGCAAAGGAATCGCGCTCCTGGTGGAACATGTGGCGCCCGAGCCGGTACGCGCGCTGGATGACCCAGCTGCGCTCCACCTGATGTGGGCGGATGATGTGGCCGACCCGGGCGTCGGGCACGAACCATGCAGAATGACCGAGCCGTTCCAACCGGCAAGTGAACTCGACTTCGCTACCCATTACGTACTGGCCGGCCTGCGGACCGATGCTCTCGTCAAAGCGGTGCCCCGCCAGGAACAGGCGGGTGCGTACCGCCATGTTCGGTCCCCAGACCTGCGCCGCCGGTATCGGGCCTTCTCTGGCGCCCTGCCCTGTGATTGCAAACGTCGCACCAAGATTCACCAGTCGCAGTATCCATGGCGGTGCTTCGCCCGGCCAAAGCGGGTCGATCTGCCCGCCGAATAGGTCGCAGTCCTGATGCCGGTCGGCGGCGCGCGCCAGCGCAGCCAGCCACTCGGCCTCGGGTACCGCATCGTCGTCAGTCAGCACCACCAGGTCGCCGTCGACGTGCTCAAGTCCGAGGTTGAGGGCGACGTTCTTGCCGCGTCGCTCCGTACGCAGCGCCAGGAGCGGAAGTCGGGTCGCAAAGTCCTTCAGGATAGCCGGCGTATCGTCGGTGCTGGCGTTATCGACCAGCACCAAGCGCCAACCACCGGCGGGCGGTACGAGCCGTCGATAGGCCTCGAGTACGCGTGGCAGCGTTCCTGCGCCATCGTGTGTCGCTAGCAGTACTGTCAACATCGCAGAGGTACGCCTCGCGCCTTTCCCAAGACGGCTATCCGCCGTGCCGGTTCAGCAAGCGCGCGGCCTTGCGAACGGCATTCCTCACGTTGGCTGTCACCTTGTACTTCATGGAATATCGCGGCAACTCCACGGTCGCGGCCGCAATGGCACGATAGCGCTCGATGTACTGTGCCTTGAGCGCGTTGAGGTCGTAGTGAGCAACCGCGACGCGGCGACCCTTGTCACCGAGGCGCGCCCACTGTGCGGAATCGGTATTGCGAAGCACTTCGGTCAGCGCGCCTTCGCGCTGCATGTCGATGAACAAGCCTTCCTTGACAATCGCGCGCTGGTTGGGGTGGTCAGTGCAGATCACCGGCAGTCCCATTGCCATGGCCTCGATATACACGATGCCGAATGTCTCGAACAACGAACCGAGCGCGAAAACGTCGGCTGCCGCGTATGCCTCTGGCAATTGCTCATGCGGCATGGTCGCGAACACGATGCGCGCGCCCATCAATTCCCGACCCAATGCCTTGATCGCGGGTGAATCCGCGCTGTCCTGACCCACGATCACCAGCCACGCATCGGGAATCGCCGCCACTTCCCTGATCACGTAGTCCATGCGCTTGTGCCAATAGCAGATGGTGCCCACGCTTATCACCACCAGAGCCTCCGGCGGAATGCCATGGCGCGCGCGAAAGTCGCTTTCGACGCCCGGATGAAAGCGCCGCAAGTCGACACCGTGCGGGATCATGAATGCCTTGTGCCGGGCGCTTCGCGCGAGGTTGTACTCCGTATGCTCCTGCACGAAATCGCAGTTCGGCAAGTCAGGTGCCGCGATGGCTCCGCCGTTGGAGAAAAGCAGCTTGGGCGTCCGACGAAACAGATGTCGATGCGCATAGATCACGTTGCATAGTTCCTGCTCGAGGCAGTGGATCACGTCAAAATCGCCTTCGAGCAGCGGCTTGAGCGCCGCGTACGCGAAGGTCTCCCCCTCCACGCGCATGCGCTCCACGTCCTTTGCCGCGGATAGCCATTTTGGAGCCACGACCAGGTGCATCTGGTCCAGATAGGGAGCGTCGCGTGGAATGTGATCGATGACGAGTTCACCGTGCGCGACTTGGCCCGCACCCTTCAACAAGGTCATGTCGACATCGCCGCGCAGCAAGGTGAACAACTCGCGCGCGAACACCTCGTGGCCGCGGTTGACGCGGCCGAGACCGGAGCAAAGCAAGGCGACCTTCACCCACACCTCGGGCAATTGAGCTTCATCGTGCTAGGCGCTCTCTTGGAATCCGTCTCTCTGAGCGATGTACTGCCTCGATATCATGTGACAGTCGAGTTCGATGAGTTCCGGGAAATGGCCGGCATTGTTCTTGAACAGACCACTGACCTCGAAGCCGAGCGCTTCAAAGGTTCGGATTGCGGCCGCATAATCCGGCATGCCTGCGTAGATTGGCTTGAACGACACCTCGGTCTGCAATGCGTGCACTTGCTTCAGGGTTTCGGTTGCGCCCTTCGCGACTTCCAGATCAAACCCCTGTGTGTCCAGTTTCAGGTACGTTCGACGCGGCCCGAGACTGTCGCGCAGGCGCGCCATGCTCTCGTCGAGCGTCAAGACGTCCACTGTAACTTGTTGCTGCACGACGTTTTTCTTCCCGAACCGCCCCACCTTTGAATGGTCGGGCGTCAGGAACGAACTGAAGGTCGTCGACGACATCACGTTGAATGATGCGGTCGTGCGCTCACTGCCCAGCGCATAGCCTTCGATCAGCCACTTGTCGTCGCTGCTCGCACGCTTGCGTAGTTCTTCGACATTCTTGGGTATTGGCTCATAAGACACGACCGTCCCCGAATAACCGATTTCATGGCGAAGATAATCCCGGTACTGCCCCAGGTTGGCGCCAACGTCCAGTACGCAATCTATGTCGAGCAAGCGGAACAACTTGATCAAATATTGTGATTGTTCGTATCGCTCAATTCGCCAAGCTGGGATGAGGACATAACCCAGTTTTCTCATCACGGACTCGACCACCCGCTTTCCTAGTTGCACCATTTCAACGCCTCGTCTGGTTCGATGGCGACACGCATGTGTGCGGCTCTTTTCGCTCCGGCAATCATCCAGCAAGCGAAGGACTCAGGCAATCCGGATCCGCCACTCATTGGCGAGGTCGACAAATGGGAGGTGCGCACCGTCACTTCTCATAGACGGCCGACACGCGTTCACCGATTCCACGCCAGGTCAACCCATCGACAGCCGACCTGCCTTTGCGACCCATCGCCCCCAGAACTTGTTTGTCGAGTGTCGCGAGATGCACACGCAGATCCTCGTCAGAACTGTAGAATATTGCATTTTCGTCGTTGACATAGTCAAAGACGCGCGCGATTTCGGGCAACAGCAAGGCCTTGCTCATCGTTAACGCAAGCATTGCCGAGGCCGAGGTCAGAGTGCGCTCAAACGGGATCGCCACGACATCCGCAAGTGCAAAGAACCCACCGACGTCCGCATCTGGTACAAATCCGAGGGCCGCGATGATCCTGGGGTCAGACTGCGCGGCGTCCCTGATGGCATCCTCGAATTCCTTGCTTTCTGCCTTTCCCGCGATCAACAGCCGTAGGCGCGGGTCTTCGACGCGGCGAAAGCATTCGATGAGTTTTTCAACCCCTTTGTAGCGCCTGATTGCGCCGAAGAAGAGAATAACCAAACTGCTCTTCTCAAGTCCGAATCTTGCGCGAAGGCGACCCTCGGCGGCGGAGTCGGATGGATAGCAGCCATCGTAATTGCCGAGCGGAATGACCGAAGCTTTGCTTGAAAGGCCCATACCGTAGGTCTTTTCGAGCAGTCTAAGCGCGCTTTTGCTATGCACAATCCGCCATGTACACGTCCGCGCGATGGCGCGGCGAACATTAATTTCCGCAGCCGGATCAGGACTTTCGTGTGAAACAAGATTGTGTATCGTCCAAATAACCTTTACACCACGCATTCTAACGAGCGCAATGTCCAGCATCAGCAACGCTCTCTTCAAGCGACGCTTTGCGGGGGTGCTGCTCCAATCGATCGACGCGACCAGGTCATTGATCCAATGCAGGTGCAGAACCGCAACTCGTCCTTTCTTGTTCACGATCCGATTGAGCGGGAAGTATCCCATCGGGAAGCTGCTGAACGTAACCTCGACATTGAAACCGCTGACCGCATCCTTCAGCATGTCCAGATATGGATTGCCTTTGGTCCAGTCGGGCACGAAGACGACCCGTCTTTTCGTCGCCGCTGTCGACGACAAGCGCCGCCGACCGCCGAGTAACGCTCTGGCCTGCTGCAGCAGGACGACCGAGACTGGATCCTTGATCAGCGGATGGCGAACCAGGAAAAGAGCCGCCAGCCACGAGGCAGCGCATACGATTGCGGCCGCGATGAGGATCAAGACTCCAACCGGCCGATCGCCAGCCAGTGAAAGGACGATGGCCGCCGGGCCTGCCATGGCAATGGCAGTGACTGCCAGGCTCTTCAGCAGGACTCGAAACAGTGCGCGCAGGTCATTCGGCTGTGCCTTGCCTTTCATCCAGAAAAAATATGGGGTAGCGACAATCGCCGTCACCGCAAGCAGTATCGGGGGCAACCGACATCGACGGAAAAAGTCAGCACGCCGGTCACGATCAAGGCCGCCCGCAGCGGCTGCACAACGAGATCGATCGTCGTCGCGATGTCGATCCTGCCGATCGCTGTCGCCAAGGAACGATCAGACTGCACGGCGCCGCAATTGCGCCGGCGAGGCAGAACCAGGGCACCAGCGGAGCCGCTGCGTCCCATTGAAGACCGAAGAGAAGCCGAAGCAATTCGAGCGAAAACAGCGAGCCGAACGCATAGAACGGCCAGGCGAAGGCGGTGATCGCGCCCACCGACGCAGTGTGTTGGACCTCGAGGTCGTGGCCCTCGCGATGCGTGCGGGCAAATGCCGGAAAGGCCACTGCTCTAACGGCTCCCATGAGATCGCGGTGGAACAGATTCATGATCCCTTGCGCTCGGCTGAGGATTGCCACCGGGGCGAAGCCCAGGACTTTGCCAAACGCCAGGTCATTGATGTCCATCGAAATGGTCGTCACGACGCTGGCACGCGGAGCTGCGCGCGCCGAAGTTCAGGACGGCGCGCCATTCCGAGAACGCCGGCAGCAGAATCCGCCGATCCGTACGGGCGAGGCGGGCACCGCGCCGGTGACGACGTTACCGGCCAGAGCGCCGATGGCCATGCTGTTGGGTCCGAATCCGGCGTACGCAAGCCAGATGGTGACCGCGAAGCCGGCCACAGCGGAGACGAGCGCCACGATCAGCAAGTGCCGAAACTGCATGCTTCGGCGCAGCAACGCGAGGGAAATGCTGCAGAACGGCAAGACCAGAAAGTTGAGCGCGCTGATGCGGAGCGTCTCGATCATTTGCGCTTCGCCGTAGAAGCGTCCCGCCCAGGGAGCAGCTAAGAACGTCGCCAGGAACAAGACGGTGCCGATGACGAGCGAAATACCGAACGCGGTGCGAATGTGCGCGTCAGCGAGGTTCTTCTCCTGGATAAGAAAATTGCCGACGCCGAAGTCGCGCAATACTTGCGCGATGCCGATCACCGCGAGGCTGACCGAGTAGATCCCGATCTGTTCGGGGGTCAGCAAGCGCGCCAGCAGGATGTTGCTTGCGAAAGACAGCACGAGCAGCGCATATCGTTCCGCGAACGAAAGTGCCAAAGCACGGCGCACGCTAGTCATGGGTAAACCGATTCCACGGCGACCGAACGCATCAAATTCGGCCCGCATTGGCGACGAGCGCCGCATCGCGACGGCCGGTGTTCATCAGCAGCCGGAGTCCGAAGCGCCATCTGCTGACGTCCCATGGCGTGAACCGCGGCAGTTGGTAGATGTCTGAGGCGCTAGTGCAGACACCCCAGTTCGTTGCAAACGCTGCCTCGAATCCGAGTGCCTGGACCATCGCTGCGTGCGACGTCGTGTAGTCGCTGTCGATTCTGCCATTCGGGTAGGCGAAAAGGCCAATCCGCTCGCCGATCACTCCGGCCAGGAAGTCGCGGCTCTCGGCGATCTCCCGTCGCGCCACGTGTCATCGGACCTGGCCAGAATCGGGTGCGTGACGGTATGCGCGCCAATCCCCATGCCCGCTCGCCGCAATTCGCGAATCTGCGCGCGGGTAAGCATGAGATTGTCCGGCAACGCCGCCTTGCAACTGTCGACGACCCGGGCGACCGCCTCGACCCGGCGCTCGCCTGGCAGATGCTTGATGGCGCGAATCAAGCGGTCGAGTGCAGCACGCTTTTCGTTCGTCGCTGGCGAGGTCAATCTGGCCCAGACCGAGATGCGCGCAATCGATCGCCGCCACCGGCGTGCCGCGCACGGATGCGATGATCGTATCGTTCCACATGCGCCCGCCATCGACAAAACCCGTCGCGATGAAGAACGTCGCCGTCAGTCCGTGCTGTTGCAATACCGGGAGGGCGTGCAGGAAATTGTCGGCGTAGCCATCGTCGAAGCTGAGCGCGGCAGCGCCCGCCGGGAGCGTGCCGCCCTTCAAGCGCGACACCGCTTCGTCCAGCGGCAGGACGTTGAACCACTCTTTCACCCACCGCATCAGTTCGTCGAAGCGGGCAACATCGGGCTCGTGCGGAAACAATGGATCTCGTGCCGCCAGCACCCGGTGAAAGATGAGAACGGACAGCCGCCCCCGAGGCCCGCCCGGGGACGCCAGCTTGAGCGCAGCCTTAAGCAGCACGCGCCTATTGCCCCGCCGGTGCGCCCGAGCGTGTGTCTTGCGGGGAACCGCCGGCCTTGGGTTTGCGCAGGCCGGCATATTCGAGAAACGGCAGTTGCGGTTCGTACTCCCAGGCCCGCCGCTCGACCCAACTTCGTGCCAGCACGACGAGGACCATCATGTCATAGGGCAGGTCAAAATAGGAAAGGCTGAGGAATGCGCCGCCTACCGCGTAGCCAACCAAGCTGACCTGAACCATGGAGCCGAGGTCGGCGGTCCACTTTGCCTGGGGGATCGAGCGGGCGTTGGTGCGCAACCATGCCGCGCTCCTATACGTTGCTATCCACATGGCAATAAATAGGAATAACCCGACGAAGCCATGATTGCCCAGGATCTGGAAGTAAATGCTGTGCGCGGCAATGACGGTGTCGGATGCCGTTTCCGAACAGTACGAACACCATCGGATTCTGGTAAGACATGCCCGCGCCGGTGAAATAGTGCGTGGCGACCGCCCAGGCCACGCGCCAGGAATAGAGCCGCCCCTGCGCGGAGCCGTCGGTTTCGTAGTCCTCAATGGTCCTCATGCGGTCCCACCAGTCATCCGGCATGAGCGGCAGCACGACGAGGAGAATGACGGCGATGAAAATCCCCAGTGGAGCCTTGCGCGAACTGCGCCAGCCAGAACATGGTCCCCATAGCTGCGATGGCGACCAGTCCACCTCGAGAGTACGAACCGATGGCTGCAGCGGCGCAAAGCAGCATCGCGACGCTGAACGCGTTTCGGCGCTCGCGCGACCAGTCGCCTGCAACCGGAGAAAATGCATCAAGGGAATGATCATTACCAATGCAAGGGCCAGTTCATTGTTGTCCTCGATGAACGATCCCGCCGGGCCCCAGACCCGATAGCTGCCGCCGTTCAAGATCGTGAACACGCCTCCCTTGATCCCGAAGAATGCCAACGACCCGGCGACGACCCAGGCCAGCGCCATGATATGGTGCTTGTTCTGCAGGAGCATCAGCGTAACGAAGGTCATCAGATAAATCTTCATGACCTTGCTCCACTGCAAATAGTCACCCGAGACGTCCACCCCGTGGAGCCACGACACCGTGACCCATACGGTCAAGCGCGGCGAAGATCGCAACCGGAGTGCCCACGAACGGCGAATGGCGCTCCTTCGTCATCACCAGACCAAACAACGTAATTCCCGCGGCGATCGCAGCCAGCGGCGCGTCATAGGCAAATCCCCACGTCAAACGGTGAGGACTCATCACGCTGAGCCAAGTCCACAGCATCACGCCGATCCAGGGCCGCTTCAGCGCCATGACGGACACCGCGAACACGATGGAGACCACCAAGATGTCACGCATGAGGCTCCCCCGTCACCAGACTTTGCACGTAGCGAAACTTGCCCGAGCGTTCGCGCGGAAGCTCGGCTACGTGTTCGACGATGACTTCGACCGTCGGCCCCAGTCGGGCCTTGATCCCGGCAATGATGCTGTCCGTCACGTGCGGGCCGTATTCCGTGATTCGGCACGATCTGCACTCGGGTGCGGGTCCGTGTTTCCTGGATCACTTTGAACGCCTCGATGCCCGCCAGATCGCGGATCGGATAAACAACGGCGAGTCCATGCATCAACGTCCCGTCCGCCGCGACCACGAAATCGGTGGTGCGACCCTGGATCTCCTTGAGCAAGGGCAAGCCGCGCCCGCAGGAGCACGCTCGCGAATCCAGGATGCCGAAGTCTCCCGTACGATACCGGATGAACGGATAGTCCGCCGTCGCCAGGTGAGTCACCACAATCTCGCCCGATGCCTCGCTACCGACCGCGTGCCCATCCGTGCCGATGACCTCAACGATAATATCCTCTGCGGTGATGTGCATGCCGCCCTGCGGGCACGCGTGGGCGATGAAGCCAGCGTCTCGCCCGCCATACCCATTCGCCACCCGGCACCCGAAGACGCGCTCGATCACGTCGCGCTGATCGTCGTAGAGGCGTTCGGAGGTCACGAACGCGACCTCGATTCCGAGGTCGTCCATGCGCGTCCCGCGCGTCGCGGCATGACGAGCGATGTGCGCCAGCGCGGACGGATATCCGAAGAGCATTACCGGTCGCATCGCTCGAATCGTCGCGACGAACGCGTCGAGTTTCTTGTCCGACATTTCGAATGCCGGCAGCAGCCGGGTGCGAAATGCAAAGTCTCGCAGCTTGCGCAAGCCATCCTGTGCGCCGAGCTCGATCGGCGAGCCCCAGACGACGATCTCCGGGTCACCGATGTCGACGCCCCACCACCGCGTTGCGCGCCACTTCGCGGCAACGTCATGGCTGACGCGCTCCTTGCCAATGAAAAAAACGAGCGGTTCGCCGCTCGAGCCGCCAGTGTTGAACCGCGATAGTCCAACCGCGCGATCGGACTTCAGGCGCGTCGGTGTTGGCGCGAATCTCGGCCTTGGTCAGGAGCGGGAGACCCTGCAGGTCGCTCAGGTCGGTGATGTCGCTCGGATCAAACTGCATGCGGTCGTACATCGCGCGGTAGTAGGGAACGTGCTGCTTCGCGTGTCGCAGCAGCGCTTGCAGGCGCGCGAGCTGCAGCGCCCGCAGAGCATCCTACTGACCACCATTGCGACTGTTCCAGCGCCCTGCGCACGGCGACGGTGTCGTGGTGCTTCAACCTCTCGTGCAGCGGGAACAGCACGTTCGACGCCAGGCGGGCGTAGAATCCGCGATGGGGTAGCCGGCAGCGCATTCGCGGGCACGCTCATACCGTCCGGACCTCGGCCCGCGAGCTCGACAATGCCATTGCGTATACCGCACTCCAGTGCTGCTTCACGCGCGGCCATGTATATTGCTGCAATCTCGGCCAGCGCCGCGCGGCGCAGGCGCGCCGCCAATTCCGGATCGAGCAGCACACGCTCAGCGGCGACTGCCATCGCCTCGTGGTCACCGGCGGCGACCAACAGGCCGGTGACGCCGTCGCGCAGGATGAAGGGCACGCCACCGACGTTGGTGCTGACGACGGGAACGCCACTGGCCATCGCCTCCAGCACCGAATTGGGCATGTTGTCGACGCGGCTCGGATTCAGGACGAGCGCCGCGGAACGATACAGTTCCGCCATCTGGTCGCGGTCCATCCTTCCACAAAAGTCGACCCTGTCCGCGATATCGAGTTCGGTAGCAAGCGATTGCAGCGCTCGCAGGTCCGGCCCGGTTCCGGCCACGACAAGCGTCGCCTCCGGCATCACCGACCTAACCAATGCAAACGCCCGCAACGCCGTCGGAATATCGTAGATAGGCTCGAGATTCCTGGCAACAATGAGCCGCGCGCCTTCGGATTCGTGCCGCGCGCAGCCGGCCTGAATCGATCGACATCGACAATGTTGGGCACGACCTCGCTGCGCATCCCGTAGCGCGAGAAGATCCTCTGCAGGAAGCCCGATGGCACCGACCAGCACGCTGGCGCGCTGCATGCTTTTCGCGACGCTGCGACGCCGAGCGCGCAAGGAAAGTCTCGGCTTCTCCCCCGCGATAGTTAACCACCGACGGTGTTCGCCGGAACCGCGCAATACAGAGCGCGGGCACGGCGTAGAGGTACCACGACCACCCGGAATTGGCCATGACATGAACGAGTTCGGTGCGACCCGCGACCTTCCAGAGGCGAGCCGACGTACGGAACGAGGCGGACCAATGCGCGGAGACCGCGAACGTGCTCCACGAAACGAGGCCGGCAATCCAAATTGACCTGCACGATGGTGACGATGGCACCTTCACGCTGCAGCAGTTCCGAAAGCTGCCGGGTCTGGTTCGCCATCCCTCCCGCGGGCGGCGGCAGCGGCCCCACCAATCCGATCTTCAGCCCGTGCAGCGTCATCGTGCGCCCGGTGCAAGTGCATCGAAAATCGGTCGATACCGGGCAACGCTCGCCGCCCACGTGCGCTCCCGCTCTACAAACGTCCGGGCCTGGCGCAGCAAGTGAGGCCAGCGCTCGGCCTCGCTGAGCAGTCGCACGATCGCGCTCGGCGAGCGAACCCGCATCGTCGGCACGAAACAAGACCCCAGTCACGCCGTCCTCGATCAGTTCCCTGTGGCCACCCACGTCGGACGCGACCAACAGCCGACCCTGCGCCATCGCTTCGAGCGGTTTTAGCGGGGTCACAAGCTCGGTGAGGCGCATCGAATGGCGAGGAAACGCGAAGACGTCGACAATGCTGTAGTAACGATGCACTTCTCGATGGGGTACGCGCCCGGTGAAGATGACTTTGTCCTCGATGCCGAGGTCTCTGCGCTTGCGCCCTGAGTGCCGCCTCGTCCGGGCCGCCGCCGACGAAAAGCACGCGCAGCGTCGGCACGCGTTGCAGCGCCATTGGCAGCGCCGCGAGTAGCAGATCGAGGCCCTCGTACGCGTAGAAGGAACCGACAAAACCAACGATGATGCAATCGGCGACGCCAAGTTCGGACTTGAGCGCGAGATCTGGCGTAACGCCGAATTCGAAGGCGTCGATGTCGACCGCATTCGGAATGACCGTGACCTTGCGCTCCGCGATGCCCCGCGCGACGATGTCCTTGCGCAAGCCTTCGCAAATTGTCGTCACATGGCTCGCCCGCCGCAAGGCAAAGGTTTCGAGGGCACGCGTCGCGGCGTAGCGCAGCCCCTGGTCCCGGCTCGTCCCGTGATCGACAGCCGCATCTTCCCAGAATGCCCGCACTTCGTAGACGACCGGAATTTTCAGGCTGCGGCCGATCGAGATCGCGGGAAGCGCGTTGAGCACCGGTGAATGGACATGCAGTATGTCCGGTTTCACCAACCGCACGACTTCAATCAGGCGACGCCTGATCGCAGCCATGAGCGCGATCTCGCGGACGATCGGCGTGCGGCCCCATCGGCCGGGCAACCAGCGGGTACGGTAGAACACGAGTCCGTCGACCTGCTCGACGGGCTCGCTCGGCGCCGTATGCTTCGGACCGGTGAGGTGGAACGTTTCCCAGCCCATGCGCCGCTGCTCACGCAGGATTGCGCACGTGCGAAATGCATATCCGCTCTGCATCGGGATCGAATGATCGAGTACGTGAAGAACGCGCAGGCTCATCCGGCGGCCTTCTCCCGAACGGCAGGAACGCTGTCCCGCATGACATTCTTCAGGAAGGCGTCGAACATGAGCAGCGTCCACAGCGGTGCGCTGTAGTCCCGAGCGCCTGTGCAGTGTCGTTCGACGAGGTGCTCGAGGTAGCGCCGGTTGAAGATGCCGGTCGCCGCGAGCCGATCGCCGAGAACCGCTTCATTCACGCGATTCCGCAGCGGTCCGCGGAACCATTGCGCCAGCGGCACGGCAAAGCCCATTTTCGGCCGATAGAGCAGTTCGTGCGGGAGCATCGGCTCCATGGTCTTCTTCAGCAGGTACTTGCCTTCGTTGCCGCGAATCTTCATCGATCCGGGAAGCGTCGCCAGCCATTCGACGAGTGGGTGATCCATGAGCGGCTCGCGCACCTCCAGCGAATGCGCCATGCTCGCGCGATCGACCTTGGTGTTGATGTCGCCGACCAGGTAGGTCTTCAGGTCGAGGTACTGCACCAGCGCGAGCGGATCGTCGGTGCCGGCGTTGCGCGCGTGTTGGCGAAACACCTCGACCGCGTTGTAACCGCGCAGCCTGGACTTGAACGCATCGCTGAACAGTGCGCTGCGCATGTCGTCGCGCATGATCGACACGCTGTGGAAATACGCGTCGACCGAATCGCGCGCGAGCGCCTGGAATGTCGACTTCGCGCGCAGCATGCGCGGCGCCCAGTCGGCCTTGGGATAGGCCCGGCCCAGGAGCCCGAACACCGGCGCCCGCACCGACAGGGCCAGCGCAGAGCGCAAACGCTCCTCGGCTACGTGCAGGCGATAACGCCGGTAGCCGCCAAAACTCTCGTCGCCGCCGTCTCCCGACAGCGCAACAGTAACGTGCCGGCGCGCGAGTTCGCATACGCGGTAGGTCGGCATGGCCGAGCTGTCGGCGTAGGGCTCGTCGTAGACGCCTGCCAGGCGGTCGATGAGGTCGAAGTCCTCGCTTTCGACGCGATCGACGAAATGTCGCGTCCCGTAGCGACGGGCGACGGCGTCCGCCTACGCCGATTCGTCGAAGGCCGGGTCCGAGAACGAAATCGAGCAGGTGTTGACCGGTTCCGCGGACACGCCCGCCATCATCGCGACCACCGCGCTCGAATCCACGCCGCCAGACAGGAATGCGCCGAGCGGCACTTCGGAGATCAAGCGCAGCCGCACCGATTCGCGCAAGCGCTCGACCAGTTCCGCGCTCGCATCCGCCTCCGACAGCCGACTGTCGAGCGTGAATCGAACATCCCAGTACGGCACCGGGACTGACTTGGCCGCACCGCGCCGCAGGGTCAACGTGTGACCCGGCGGAAGTTTGCTCACACCCGCGTAGATGGTGCGCGGGTCCGGCACGTAGCCCAGCGCGAAGTATTCTTCCACCGCATGCGGATCGAGATCCAGCGAGAACCCGCCATGCACGAGCAGCGACTTCAGTTCCGACGCGAAGATCAGTTTGCCGTCGGGGAGCAGTGCATAGTGCAGAGGCTTGACGCCGAGCCGGTCGCGGGCAAGAAAAAGCGTCTCCTGGTTGCGGTCCCAGAGCGCGAACGCAAACATGCCCCTGAACCTCGTCACGCACGACGCACCCCATTGCTCCCATGCATGAACGATGACCTCGGTGTCGCTCCGGGTGCGAAATACGTGGCCCAGTGCGTTGAGTTCGGGGACCAGTTCCTGGTAGTTGTAGATTTCGCCGTTGAAAACGACGGCGACGCTACCATCCTCGTTGAACAGCGGTTGCTGACCGGTCGCGACATCGATGATCGACAGTCGACGAAAGGCGAGCCCCACGCCAGGTTCGACATGACAGCGCCCATCGTCCGGGCCACGGTGGTATTGCGATTCATTCATGCGGTCGAGGGTATCGCGCGCGATCGGCCTGCGTTCCCGTGTTTCGAAAATGCCTGTGATGCCGCACATGGTATCGAGACTCCGCCTCGTCTTAACTGTTCGCGCCGGCTTGCGCGGGGGCGGCGCTGCGGCGAGCGAGCAGTCCGTCATAGAGCGCGCGATAGTCGCGCACCATGCGCTCGATGCTGAATCGCTCGAGCGCTGCCTGCCGGGCCGCCAGCGCGTGGCGACGCGCCAGTTCCGTTCCGTTGAAATAGTCGAGCAACGCGCTGGCCATTGCGGCGGTGTCGGCAGTCGGCACCAGCCGGCCGGTCGATCCGTCGGTCACCAACTCCGAATTGCCGCCGACCCGCGTCGCAATGACCGGCAGCCCTGTCGCCATGGCTTCCAGGATCGTATTCGAGATGCCTTCGGCCAGCGATGGCAGGACAAAGCAATCGAGGCCGCGCATGATGTCGGCCACGTCGGAGCGTTCACCCGGGAGCCAAGCATGCTGCCGGAGTCCGGCCGCGTCCAGGACGCGCACGACCTCCGCCCGCAGCGGACCGTCGCCGACCATGATTAGCCGCATGCGCCGGGCCGCGTCCACATCGGTCTGCACCGCGCGCACGAAAGCCTGCGCGAGGGTGACCTGGTCCTTGACGGCTTGCATGCGACCGACGGTGCCGACCCGCCAGCAATCGGGCTCGGTGAATGGGCAGTCCTCGGCCACGGCGCGCCGACCCGTCGCAGGAGCGAACCGAACCGTGTCGACGCCGTTGCAGATGCGCGCGACTCGCGCAGGATCGACGCCGATGTCAAGACACAGATACTGCTCGAGGTCGCTCGACAGCGCGACGTACTGGGTCACGAAAGGCCGGTACAAACGGCGCATGCGTTGATACTTGCGGTTGGTGCCGTCGAGATCCCCGACGTCCCAACCGTGTTCGCCGTGCAGACGCGCCGGCACGCCGGCGAGCCAGGCCGGGAGCGTCGTTTCCAGTGCGGCCAGATTGCGGGTGTGCACGATGGCCGGCGCGAGCTGGCGGAACAGGCGTACCAGCTTCGGATAGAGATGAAAGCTGTGGCCGGGACGCTTGCCAAGCGCGAAGAAGCTCACGTCGTCGCGCAGAATCCGGGTGCGGAAATCGGTGATCTCGGTCAGCGCGATGACGGCATGACGGTAGGCGTCCGCGGGCAGCCGGTTGATCAGGTTGACCAGGCCGTTCTCGAGCCCGCCGACGTCGAAGCGGAACACCACGTGTGCGATCAGCGGACGGGAGTCGCGCGCCGTGGCGCCTTCAGCACGCGACTTCATTGCGCCGCCGCCTGCGTCAATGCGGCGTCGATGACGCCGCGCATATCGGAGACGAACGCCTGCAGCGTCGCGCGGACCTGCGTCTCGCCGATCTCGGTCGGGGTGTAGACGATGACCCAGGCGGCAGGGTCCCCGCGCCGCTGGAGCACCGACAGCGCCTGGTACAGCTTGGCGGCGTAGGTGCTGGACGTATCGTGGCCGTCGACCCAGTACCACTGCCACAGCCCCAGCCGCATGACCGGGCTGGCGACGACCGCAGTGCGCATGTCCTGCGGCCCGGCACCCAAGTCCACGCGGGCCACGCCGCCCTCGGCCTGGCGCCAGGACTTGTTGCTCTCAGTCACCAGGTCGTTGGTCGAGGTAATCGCCTTCGCGTCCTGCGCCTGGCCACGAAAGAAGGCGATGTGGAGCCCGACGCGCTGCCCGTCCTTGACGAAGGTCTGCCGGTACTCGGCGCGCGCACCGGAAATATCGGGCCGCCAGGCGGAGATCGGCTCGGGACTGGCGACCCAGCCATGCTGCCCGGCGATCGGGAGGATGGCGACTGGCGCCGTGTTGCCCGACACGCTGAGCTGGGCGGACATCGGCTGCCATGGCGCCGCAAGCACCAGCGCCGCCGCCGCGGCTGCCCATGCCGGCTGTCCACGTGGCCGGCCACCGGCAGCGAAAGCGCCCGAATCGACCGCACGTGAAGCCGATACAGCGACGACGCCGGCGTCATCCTCGCGCCAGCGCCCGCCGATCCAGAACAGCAGCGTCATCACCACGCCGAAGAAGATCCAGCCGTAGACCAGGTGGTCGACGCCGACGGCGAGTTTGTTATCGCTCAGGTGGCCGAGCATGACGATCATGTAGGCGCGCATCCAGTTGGCGACGATCGGCACCACGATCGAGGCGGCGATGAACGCGGCGCGGCGCAGCGGCGAGCGATACGACAGATACGCGTACAGGCACCCCACCATGAACGACGCGATCAGGTAGCGCAACCCGCTGCAGGCCTCGACGACCGACCAGTTGCCGGAAGGAATCGCGAAGTAGTTCCCTTCGCGATAGACCGGAACGTCGGCTCGCGCGCAGCGCGGCGACCGTGAAATCGGCGGTCCGGTCGATCAGCGTCGGCATCAGGAATTCCCCGAACGGCACCGCGAAAAACAGGAAACCGAGCGGAATGCCCAGCGCCATCGCCACGCGCGTGCCGAGCACCGCCCAGACCGTGAACGGAATCATCGCGATCATCGCGAATTGCGACACGCTGGCGGCGCTGACCAGTTCCCCGAGCAGCCAGACCACCCCGGCCGCGGCAACGCCAAGCAGCGCGCCGAAGCATGGCCGCGTCTCGATGCGCGTCCAGCGTTTTCCGCTCGCGCCAGAGCAGGTACAAGAAAATCGGCACCACGATGAAGCCGTGCACGAAGGTCTCGGATCGCGCCCAGATCGAAACCATCGACAGCGTCGTTTTCCAGTACAGCGCGAGCACACCCACCGCGAGCAGCACGACCGTGAGGGGCACGCCGAATGTCCTGTCGCGGCATGGATCGCGCTCACGCGCTCGGCCTGGACTGCCGCGGGAACGCTGTCGGCGGCGGCCTTCGCTGGTGCCGTCACCGCTGCGATTTCGTGCTGCGCCGTCACTGTGGTGTCCCCGCGCGCAACACCTCGGCCGCGGCCAGGAGGTCGTCGAACGGCGCGAGATTGGTCATCCAGTCGTAGTCGGCCAGCACTCGCAACCGACGCCGCCGCACCCATTTTCCTGCCCTTCTCCGGTTCCCATCAGGTCCAGCGCCTTGCACGCGAACTCGGCCGCGTCGTCGGCCACCTCGAGGTCGACCGTCGGAACCGCAGACAACGCGTTGACGGCAGCACTGGACGCGACGACGGGACGTCCCATGGCCATCGCCTCGAGCACCTTGTTCTGGATGCCGCGCGCTACGCGCAGCGGTGCAACGACCACGCTCGCATGCTTGAGATACGGCCGCACGTCCGGCACGCGTCCGGTCACGACGATCTGCCCGGCCCGCGCCAGCGCCATGACGCCGGGCGAGGGCTGCATGCCGACGATATAGAAGCGCGCACTGCGGACGTTCGGCGACGATCGCCGGCAACGACTCCTGGACGAACCAGCAGACGGCGTCGATATTCGGCCAGTAGTCCATCGCCCCGGTGAACACGATCGCCTCTTCGCCCGGGGCGTAAGGGTTGGTCAGCTCCAACTGCGATGAGAAGATCTCGCTGTCGACGCCGTTCTGCGCATGGTGGACGCGAAACGTGCACTCGGGCGCGAGCGACCGGAACAGTGCGGCTTCCGCGGGTGTGACGAACACGCTCGCGTCGGCAGTGCGTGCGATGGCGCGCTCGAACGCGAGCAGCCGGTCGCCTTCCCGGTTGAAGACCTTCGACAGCGGCCAGGGTCGCGACTGCGCGTACTGCCGCCACTTGGCCGAGTCGACATCGACGAAATCGACCACGACGCGCAGATCGCGGTTGCCGGACACGTATTGCGCCATCGCGGACGAGAACACGACGGCCTTCCGGATCTGCTGCTCGCGCACGGTCGTCTGCACCCATTGCGCAAGCTCGCGCATCGTGATAGTAGCGCAGCGTCAGCGGCTCGCCGCTCCAGAACGCGGCAAGGCTGCGTATGCGCGCCATCGACGGCCGCAGTTCCACCACTTTCGACGAAGCGCAGTACTCGGGCAGTCGCGCGACGTGCTCGAGGTCCGCCGGGTCGTCGACGAAGGTTCCGAGGTGAACGCGATAGCGCGTCGACAGGTACTTGAGCAGGTGGAACGAACGCACCTTGTCGCCCTTGTTCGGCGGAAAGGGGATGCGATGCGCGAGAAAGAGCAGCGGTTCCATGTCGTCCGCGATCAGCCGAGGTTGCGCACGATGTGCGGACCGAGCGCGTTGGCCGCGGGTCGCGGCAAGCGCCGCCACAGCGCGATGAATGCGCGGTACTTCGGATTGAGCGGATTGTTCTGCGGCACGTCGGCACGTGTAAGCAGCTGGTATTCGTAGGCCAGCGGCAGCGGCTCGAAGCCCCAGTTCTTCTTGAAATCGTACGGGCCGGTGCCGCGCTTGCTGCGCCCGTAGTCGAACACGCGAATGCCGCGCTCGCAGGCGCGACGCATCAGTTCCCAGTACTTGAAGTCGTTGGCCGCGAGTTCGCGCGCGTCCGCGGTGTCGCCGGCGTAGTACGGCAGCACCTCGTCCTTGAAAGTAGAAACTCAGGACACCGCTCACCGGCCGCCCGTCGGTGTCGACGACCGTCAGCACCTCGCAGCTGTCGCCGAACACGCGGCGCAGCGCGCCGAAATAGCGCTTCGCGAACGGCGGCGTGCCGTGGCGATGCACGTTGTCGGCGTAGAGCGCGAAGAAGCGGTCGACGCCGCCGTCGATCTCGCTGCGCAGCCCGTGCTTGATGCCCTTGCGGACCATCGCGCGCTGCTTGCGCGGAATCGCCTGCAGATTGGCGTCGACATCGGCGAGACAGGTTCTTGCGGAACGTCGACGTACAGATCCTGCCGCGGCCAGTCCGGGCTCTTGACGCGAGCGGTTGCGCAGTTCGAGATGTTCGACACCGAGCGAACGCGCAAGTCCGCTCGCCGCCTCGATAAGCCGGCGCTCGACGCCGGCGTCGTCCGCCGCCGGTCCGCCGTAGACGCAGAACGGCAGCGAGACGAGCGCGTGGCCGAACAGGCGGCTCTTGACCTCGGCCAGCGGCAGGATGCCGACGATCTTGCCGCGGCGCTCGGCGAGCAGGTAGTGGGTAGCGATGGCGAAAGACCTCCTCGATGATCTCGCGCCAGCCGATGCGGTGGAAAAAAGTCGCGTCGGGACAGCGGTGGACGAAGTCTTCCCAGCGCTGCGCGTCCGCGGCGACGAACGAACGCACGGTGATGTCGTCCGGCGCGAGTTCGCTGCGGTCGTCTAGATTCGCCTCAGCCTGCATCGCCGCCGTTGAGAAACACGCGATCGACGCGATCCCAGCGAAAATCCGCAAACAGGCGTCGCAGCCTGGGTTCCGTTTGCCTGAGGTTGAGGTAGTGGCGGAAGCGCGTCTTCGCCCGCGCGCTCGTGACGCGCGGCTGTTCGGGGTCGAGCTCCCAGGGATGGAAATAGAACATCGCCGGCTGCCGGTCGACGCGTTGATGCGCCGGATCGACCAGCGCGAGACCCGATAGGGCAGCAGCCGGAAGTAGCCGCCGCCGCCTGCCGGCCAGTTGGCGTTGAACATGCGCACCGTCGTGACCGGAAGCTCGAGCAGGCCCGCCGTCATTTCATGCGCGAAGCGCGGCGCATCGGGCATGCCATAGTGGTCGTGCCGGATCGGATAGATGCTCGAGCTGTAGCGGTAGCCCGCTTCGGCGATGCATTCGCAGGCCCAGTAATTCTGCGGGCCGATCGAAAAACTCGGCGCGCGATAGCCCTGCACTTCGTGGCCGGCGATGTCCTCGAGCACCGCCTTGGCCAGACGGATGTCGGCCAGGAACTCCGCGCGCGTCTGCTCCGTCGCGCGGTGATGCGCAAAGCCGTGGCTGGCGAGCTCGTGGCCCGCGTCCGCGATGCGCCGGATCAGTGCCGGGATAGCGTTCGGCGATCCAGCCCAGCGTGAAGAAGGTCGCCCGCACATCGGACTCGGCGAGCAGCGCCAGAATGCGCTCGATGTTCTGCTCGACGCGGCAAGGCAGCGTGTCCCAGTCGCGGCGCGCGATGTGCTCCGCGAACGCCGAGACCTGGAAATAGTCCTCGACGTCGATGGTCAGCGCGTTGACGATCGCGTGCGTGCGGGTACCGGGACGGTGGCTCGACCTGGTTCATGCGAGTGCCACGGTCCGTAGACGGTCGCGCTGCGCGAGCCAGGAAGCACAGATGCTCCGCAATTCGCTCCGCCGCATGCCCGTCCCACAGTTCGGGCACCTGTCCGCGCTTGCCGCCGGTCGCGAGGATGTCGTCGACGCAGTCGAGAATGCGCCGGCGGTCGCGGCCGACCAGCGTGTTGGTGCCCTGCTCCACCGTGATCGGTCGCTCGGTGTTGTCGCGCATCGTGAGGCACGGCACCGCCAGCGCCGTCGCTTCCTCCTGGATGCCGCCGGAGTCGGTCAGGACCAGCCGCGCGTTGCCGAGCAGGCCCAGCATTTCCAGATAGCCCTGCGGCGGCAGCAGCGCGATGCGGGCGCCGCCGAGCAGTCCCGACAGCCCCAGGCGTTCGATGTTGCCGCGGGTGCGTGGGTGGATCGGCCAGACCAGCGGCAACCGTGCGGCGACATCGCGCAGGATGGCGAGCGCTTCACGCAAGGCCTCCGGCTGGTCGACGTTGGACGGCCGATGCAGCGTGACCACGCCGAACCCGGCGGGATCGGCAAGGATATCGGCGGCGCAGCCCGCGCGCTCGAGCGTATCGAGCGGCGACAGCGCGCGCTTTCGATGCTGCAGCAGTGAATCGATCATGACGTTGCCGACGAACCGGATGCGCTCGGGCGCGATGCCTTCGCGGGCGAGATTGTCGGCCGCCGCGCGCTCCGTGGTGTAGAGCAGATCGGCGATCTGGTCGGTCAGCACGCGATTGATCTCCTCCGGCATGTCGCGATCGAAGCTGCGCAGGCCCGCCTCGACGTGCACGACGGGGATGCGCTTCTTGCTCGCGACCAGGCTGCAGGCGAGCGTCGAATTGACGTCGCCGACGACGACGATGCAGCTCGGCGCGAGATCGTCGACCACCGGCTCGAAGCGCCGCATGATTTCGGCGGTCTGCACCGCATGCGTGCCCGATCCGACATCCAGATTGATGTCGGGCGGCGGCAATTCGAGGTCGGCTGAACAGCTTCTCGTTCATCACGGCGTCGTAGTGCTGGCCGGTGTGCACGAGCATCGCGCTGGGCAGATCCGGCCGCGCAGCGAATGCGCGGACCAGCGGCGCCATCTTCATGTAGTTGGGTCGCGCACCGACGACACAGACCAGCGGCCCCCGTGCCGGCATCATCTCGCCCATCATCGCCCCCCGGGCGTGCCCGGGGTGTTGACCTTGTCCGGGTGGAGCATCGTGTGCAACAAGTCGACCGCCGCGCCGACCGTCTTATCGAGTCTGTCGATGCGTTCTTCGATCTTGCGAAAATGCTCCTGCCAATTGCTGTCGTCGACCGGGGCCCTGGCCGCATCCTTGTCAGCGAACACGGTGTCGCTGGCGACAAGCACCGGACCCACCGTCGCGTCCGGCCCCAGTTCTTCGCGCATCTCGTGCGCGATGGCCTGCACGTCCGGCGTGTCCAGAACGTGTTTCTCGGCCAGGAATCCCGCGAGCAGCAGCCGGTTGCAGAGCGTGTTGATGCGCCTGGGGACCCCGCCCGTGAGCATGTGAATCTGATCCAGGCAGCCACGCTCGAAGCGCGGATCCCCTGTCCAGCCGACGTGTTTCAGCCGGTGTTCGATGTACGCCTGCGTTTCGTCCTTGTCGAGCGGGCCAAGGTGGTAGGACGCGATGATGCGCTGCCGAAGCTGCTGCATGTGCGGCCCGTGTACCATCGTCCGCAACTCAGGCTGGCCGATCAGGAAGCTCTGCAGCAGTGCCTTGTCTTCGAGCTGGAAGTTGGACAGCATGCGCAGCTCCTCGATCGCCTGCGGCGTGAGGTTCTGCGCTTCGTCGACGACGAGCAGCGCGCGCTTGTTGTCCAGTGCCAGCTTGCAGAAAAACGCTTCCAGCGAACCGAGCAGCACGGCCTTGCCGACGGTCCTGACCGGGAGACCATACGCGATGCCGACCGCACGCAGGATATCGTCGGCGTCGAGTCGCGTGCTCACGAGCTGCGCGGCAGCGACCTTGGTGCTGTCGAGCTGCTCCAGCAGGCTGCGCACGATCGTCGTCTTCCCGGCACCGATTTCTCCGGTGATGACGATAAAGCCTTCGCTCTGGTACAGCCCGTATTGCAGGTACGCGAACGCGCGGTTGTGGCCGCGGCTGCCGAAGAAGAACGCGGGATCGGGGTTGAGCTGGAAGGGCTTGCCCGTCAGTTTGTAGAAGGATTCATACATGGCAGCGGTCAGCGAAAGGTGTGGTTCAGGCCGACGAAGATGGCCGCCTCGTTATAATCATTGTTGAAATCGGCGTGCTGGACCTGGTAGCGGACGCCGCCGCTGATCGATGTATTCGGCGACAGCGAGGTCGACAGGCCGACCGAAGCATAGCCCTGCCGCGTTGTCCCGCTGAAGCCCCGGGACTCCTCCGGCACGTTGCTTTTGGTGCGTGAAACGTTGCCGCTCGCGACCAGTGTCAGCGAGGGCGTCAGGCTGTGCGACCAGACGAGGTTGGCCCCCACCTGCGTATTGTCGTTGAACGCGGCGAGACCCGCGGGCAGGTCGTTGCCGGCCGCCGAAATGGGCTGCTGCTGCAGGTAGAAGGCGGTAAGAAAAATGCTGTTGCGCGCACCCAGCAGCCCGACCGTTGCGTTGGCCTGCGTCGCAAGCGTGATTTGCTGCGTGTAGAGATTGATCGGGCTTGACAGCGTTGAAGGCAGTCCGCGGTTGTTGATGAACTGATCGACGGCGGCCTGCCGTTGCGCCGGGATCGGGCAGGCTCGACAGGAACAGCTGGTTGAGCAGGGTGGAGATGTTGACACCCGCCTGCAGCGTACCGATCTGTTGCGGATAGCTCGTGATGTTGCGCGAGGCATAGGCGGACCAGACCGACAGCGGCATGCGGTGATTGAAGTTGAACAGGTACGACGAGCCGAAGAAGCGGTGTTCCCAGAAGGCGTCGACCGATGTTCGGTCGGTAGGATGCCACGTGCCGCCGATACCGTAGATCGGCCCGTTCGAACTCGAGAGCGTGTAGTCTTCCGCTTCGTAACCACCGCTCACCGACAGCTTGAGCTGCGGATCGGGCGAATGGTCCAGGCGCAGCCTGCCAAGTTGCGTGACCAGCGCCGGCTGTGAATTGAACTTCACCGAAGAGTAGTTGTATTCCAGTGACCAGCCGAGCTGCGTCGCGTGGCGCCCAACGTTAGCGACAATCTGATTGGTATAGGAATTGCTCGTCGATACTGGCGCGCCGTTCAACGTGGACCAGATGTTGTCGTTGCGCACGACGTACTCCACATCGCCCGGCGAGCCGCCCTTGATGTACGGGCTGATGCGGTAAAGCGAACTCTGGTAGCGATTCTGCGTGGCGTTTGCGAGGCCCTGCGGCTGCGCGCCGAAGGGCGTGAAGTACTGCGGCGAGGCATCGATCGCGCCTTCGATGAAAAAGAATTTCTCGATCGCCTCGACGCTTCCGATCAAGTTTGCCTGGGCGTAAGCCGTGTTGTTTTCAGCACCGGTGTTGACGTACAGCAGCAAAGGCACGGAAACGGTTCCGGTCAGAGTGGCCCGAGTGCCGGTCTCGTTGACCGAAAAAGACGGAGTCAACTGCGTGACCAGGTCGCCTCGCGCGCTGCCCGACGGCGCAAGATTGACGTTGTTGGTCAGCGTTTCCGAAATTGCGAAGCTCGGTACGATACGGAAGGACTCTGCGTGGACGCTACCGCAAGCAAGCAATCCAAGTGCGGACAGCGCGATCGACGCCATCCGCAGTCGGTACGGCGCTGCTCGCGGCAGCGCGCAACGGGACTCAGGTCTGGCCGTCGTCCGCGTAATAGCCATAGTAGCTACCGACTTCGGTCCGGCTCGCCTTGTTGAGCATCATCAAGACGACCTCGCAGCTCTCGATGGTCGCGAGCGCCTGATTGACCGCATGCTGCGATGTAGAGTCGGCAGCAACCACCATGATGATCTGACCCATGTGCGTCGCGAGCACCCGCGCCTCGGTAGTCGCGAGCAGCGGCGGCGAGTCGAAGATGATGATGCGGTCCGAATAGCGCGACGACAGTTCGCGCAACAGGGCCGCCATCTGCTCGCTCGCGAGGAGTTCCGTCGAGCGACGCTGGCGCGATCCTGCCGGCAGCACGGTTAGCTTCTCGACATTGGTCCGGATGAGCGCATCCGCGACGTCCACGTTGTCGCGCGTCAGCAGGTCGAGCAGCCCGGGCTCGTTCGGTATCCCCAGCAATCCTGGCAGCGACGGGTGCGCGACGTCGCCGTCGACGAGCAGCACCGTGTGATCGAGCTCCATGGTCACGCTCATCGCGAGGTTCAGCGCGGTGAAGGTCTTGCCCTCTCCAGGCAAGGCGCTGGTCACCATGACCAGGTTCTGATTCTTTCCCTTGGCGCCGGCCCTGCCGAGCGCATTGCGGATTATGGGTCGCTTGATGACCCGGAACTCGTCGGCGATCTGCGAAGTGGGCATATCGGGCGTGACATAGCCGCGTGCCCTGAGGTGAGCGAGATCGATCTCGACACTGCGGTGCGGCGCGCGCAGCGTAGCGCCCTGCGATGTCGCGGATCGCGCTCCGCCCCTCGCGGCATGTGTCCGGGTCACGGCAGGCTGTACTTCGGACTCGTCGGTCAGTGCGCTGGTCTCGGCCGGCTGCGACTGCGCTTCCAGCGCCCGAACGACCGCTTCCGGTGTAGGCACGCGGTCCGTCTCGCCTGTGTGCGCGACCCCGCCGGGCAGGTCCTCGTGCAGGGTTGCGCCAGCACGTCGCAACTCCTCGAGGCGTTTCGCTGCCTGTTCGATCAGGCTCATCGCACGCTCCTCATATGGCGCGCCCGATGAACTGGGTCAGCGCGAAGACGGCCGTGAACGACACCAGCAGGCCTCCGACGCCGCCCGCAAAAAGATAGGCCTTGCGCCGACGAGCCCGCACCAGCGCTTCGCTCGGCAGCATCGACACCATGCCGAGAATGGGCCGCTTGGTAAGCTCGCGCAGCGCGCGCGCATCGTGGAATATTGGCATCACCTGGCTGGCCACGAAACTAGCGATCACGCCCGCGAGCAGCGATGCGCCAAACGCGAACCCGAGCAGCGCGACGCGGTTCGGTGCGACCGGTTCCGGCGAGACGCGCGGCGGATCGATCACCCGAAACTGCGCACCGCCCGAGTCCTGCACGTCCATGCCCATGCCCGCCGCCTCGCGGCGCGCCAACAGGCTCTCGTAAGTCTTTTTCTGGATGTCGTAGTCGCGGTTGAGTTGGGCATATTCCTGCTCGACCTGCGGCACCAGTTGTGCCTGCGCCTTGAGCTGGGCGTACTGACCCCGGTATCCGGCGAGCTTGGATCGCGCCGACGCCACGGTGGCTTCCGCGTCGGCAAGCGATACTCGAAGCTGCTGGAACACGGGATTGCGTTCCGTGCCGGCGGCGCCGGGCTTGCCGGTGGCCGACTTGCGGCGCGCGTCGAGATCGGCCGTGCGCTGCTGCTCGAGCTGTTCGATCAGGCGCTTGGTGGCAAGGACATCGGGATGCTCCTCGGTGTATTTCAGCAACAGGGCATCGAGATTCTTCCTCAGTGCGGACAGGCGTCCATCCATTTCCGGTGACAACTCGCCTGATTGCTGCGGCGTCGGGTCGGGCAGGAACGTTGCCGTTTCACCCTGCAATTCCTTGCGGTACGCATCGCGCGACTGCTCGGCGGCCTCGAGCTCGAGCTTGGCGTTCTCGATGTCGCCACTCAGCTTCGACAGCCTGCCGAAATAGTCCTGCCCCCCTTCGCGTTCGGCGACACCCAGGTACTTGAGCTTGAATTCCTTCAGGCGGTTCTCGGATGCCTGCAGCGTATCGACGTAGCGCTTGATCTGCTCGTCGATGAACTTGACCGCAGTGCGCGAATCCTGGCGCTTGTCGCCCAGGCTCGATTCGACGAAGATCGTGAGCAGTGACTGCACCACCTTCTGCGCGCGTTCGGGGCTCGAATCGCGGTAGCTGATGACGTAAAGATTCGTCGTGGATCCTCCCGACATCCGGATGGTATTCATGACACCGTCGATCAGGCCATCACGCGCGGCGTCGCTCTTGGTCCCGAGATCGAGGTCTGCCATCCGCACAAGCTTCTCGACATTGGGACGACTGATCAGCGTCCGGCTGATCAGCGAAACCTGCTGGTCGATGTTCGGCTGGATCGCCAGCCCGGCGAGCAGAGGTTTGAGCAGCGATTCGGTGTCGACGTAGACGCGTGCGCTCGCTTCGTACTTTTCGGGAATGCGGTACACGATCGTGACCGCGATGATTCCGGCGAGCCACGCCGCGCCGAGTCCGATCCACCGCCGGTGCCACATCCCGCGCAGATAGACCAGTGCCGTCTGAAGCAACTCATCCATTCGTCACCCCATGTCGGAAAATAGGTGCGACGCCGCGTGGCGCCTAGAACCAGCTCTGCGGAATAATCAGGATGTCGCCCGGTCGCATGTCGACGTTCGCGGTGATGTCGCCACGCTTGAGCAGATCGCGCAACCGTACGCTGTAGAGCTTGCCGCTCTCGGAGGGACGGAAAATGCGCGCGCCATTGCCGTCGGCGAAATCCGTGAGTCCGCCGACGGCGATCATCACGTCGAGCAACGTCATCTGCGAGCTGTAGGAGAGGATCTGCGGCTTCGCCGCTTCGCCGATCACGCGCACCTGTTCGCTTGGAGGCCCGGCGAAGCTGGTTACGATCACGGTCACGACCGGGTCGCGGACGTACTTCGCGAGAGCCTTCTCCATGTCGCGTCCGAGTTCGGTGGGTGACTTGCCGAGCGCCGGCAGGTCGTCGATCAGCGGCGTCGTAATCTTGCCGTCGGGCCGGACCGGCACGGCCATCGAGAGCTCGGGGTTGCGCCAGACGATGACATTGACAACGTCATGAGTGCCGATGTGGTAGTTGAAATCGGAGACCGTCGACTGGACTGGGGCGGGCGGATATTGCGTTGCACAGCCGGCTAGCAACACCGCCAGCACGGTGCCGGCGAAATATGCCGTACGACGGAGCATCGTCGAGTCCGAATTTCCGCATCGTTCCAAGATCGGCTTCATGTTCTCTCCTCTTCTCAGCGAACCGATAAATTGTAGCATCCGCCGGCACTAGGGGAAGCTCCGCTTGGCAGATTGAGGACATTTCATGCAACTTTCATTATTCACCATGTGTACTGCGCAAGGCGACGCGAATGGGTGCCTTGCTTGCCAGTAGAGGAAGGCCGCCATACTTCTTAACCGCAAGTGGCCACCGTTCCAAGATGGTGGTTAACAGCGTGTGGCGAACAGTTTGCACAAATACAGCGCAATTTCACAATTACGCAACGCGCGCTTCTGCTTCCACCAGCCGGAAGCGCGAGTCGAGTGGGCCGCAACCGCGATTCAATGACGCATCGCTGCGCAATGACGAGCCATCCATGCAGAGCTCGTCCAGTGGATTTTTGCACGCTCGTGTCACGCAACCAAGTCCATCTCGGTGTTGAGCGCCACCATTGTCGGTTTTCTTTACATGCCCTGTGCTGCACAGAGAGTGTCTGACAAGAATATGATGTAACATATTGATTTTTATATATATTAAATCATCCATTTGCAAGGCATGCCATTTGCTTAGTGTCCCTCAGCATCGCCGGGCTTGCGCAACGAACCAACGATTGAGCCGGGTGATTTGAAATTGCATTCCCGAGTCACAACAAATGGGAGCGATAGTGCGAAAGCAATCGACGTTTCAGAAACTCGCCGTGGTCGCTGCCGCGTCGGCTGCGTTCGGACTCGCCACGACGGTACTGGCCGGGCCGACGCTTAACCCTACGGGCTACGCTAACGGCGCCGAGGGCTTCCACATCGTTGTCGGGGCGCCTGCGCTCAATGAGGACGTCAATGCCGGGGCATTCACCGGTTTGCAGGTCGGGCTCGTTCCTGGTCCGGCATTGATTGATTTCTGGTGTTTCGAGCTCGATCAATTTTTCAGTTTCGGCCCAGTTTATGACTATACCGCCGGACCGGTGACCGCCCCGCCAGGCGCCAGTCTGGCCTTGCAGCAACTGTTCACAGAGGTGGGTGGGTCCGCTGGCGGAACCGCGACAACGGCGATTTCGGCGGCGGTACAGCTCGCCGTTTGGGAAATCAGGTATGACCCGAGCGGATCCTACGATATCAATTCTGGCAACTTCAAGGTGACCGGCGGCTCCGCAACAACGATAGCGCTAGCGCAGACGCTGCTGGCCGGGCTGAGCTCGGTGACCTCGCCGACCTACGACGTCTTCCTGCTGCATAACTCGGATACGCAAGATTTCGTCACACCGACGCCGACACCGCCGCGCTTGACTCCCGAACCGTCGTCGCTGCCGTTGCTCGGTTTGGGATTGACCGCGATGATCCTCGCGATGCGTCGGAGGATCGGCGGTAGGTTCTAGCCGGAATCGAAATCGTCGCGGGCGCAAAGCGTCCGCACATCAGGTTGAACGTGGAAGGCTGCGGTGCAGGTTGCGCAGCCTTCTTTTTTTGCGCGACCCGCCGCAAAGAACGGGAGAGCCCACTATAACCGGGCCCGGATTGCCTCGAGCAGCGCCTCGGCGCCGCGCTCGACCAATTCGATCACGCGCTCGAAATCGTGGGCGCTACCGTAATACGGATCCGGGACGTCGAGGGCGCCGCGTACGTGCCCCAGCGCAAGCAGCAGCCCGAGATGCCCACGATAATCTGCCGGCCGCAGCAACCGCAGCCTGTCCAGGTTGTGGCGATCCATCGCCAGGATCCAGTCGAAGCGCGAGAAATCGTCGACGCCGACCTGGCGAGCATGGTGCAGCGGAAGCTCGTAGCCGTAGCGCCTTGCGGCGACGACTGCGCGCGCGTCCGGCGGCTGCCCGACTTGCGAGTTGTGCGTCCCGGCCGAATCGACCACGATGCGATCGCGCAGCCCCGCGTTGCTTACATAGGCGCTGAACACACCCTCGGCCAACGGCGACCGGCAGATGTTTCCCGTGCAAACGAACAGCACCGAAGTGCGCCACACCTTGCCGACTGCAGCTCCTCGCGGTCGGGCGCTGCTTCGATCGGGCCCATCTACTGCATGAACCAGCCGTGGCTGACGACGAGCGACTGGCCGGTCAACGCGTTGGACGGGAACGACGCGAACAGCAAGCGCAACTTCGGCGACGTCTTCCACGGTCGTGAATTCGCCGTCGACCGTTTCCTTGAGCATGACTTTCTTCACGACATCCGCCTCCGACATGCCGAGTTCCTTCGCCTGCTCCGGGATCTGCTTCTCGACCAGCGGCGTGCGCACGAACCCGGGACAGATCACGTTGGCGCGCACGCCATGTGCGGCGCCCTCCTTCGCCACGACCTTCGCCAGCCCGATCAGGCCGTGCTTCGCCGTCACGTACGGCGCCTTGAGCATCGACGCCTCCTTGGAATGCACCGAGCCCATGTAGATCACGCTGCCGCCGCGTCCCGACTTGTACATGTGCGGCAGGCACGCGCGCGTGGTCAGGAACGCGCCGTCGACGTGGATCGCGAGCATCTTTTTCCAGTCGGCGTAGGTGAATTCCTCGAGCGGATGCACGATCTGGATGCCGGCGTTGCTGATCAGGATGTCGACGCCGCCAAAAGCCGCGACCGACCGCTGCGACGCCGTCGTTGACCGCCTTCTCGTCGGTGACATCCATCACCACGCCGATCGCCTTGCCGCCGCCGGCTTTGATCTCGGCGGCCGTGGCGTCGGCCGCGGCCTTGTTCATGTCGGCAATCGCGATCTTGGCGCCTTCGCGCGCGAAGATGATGGCGATTTCCTTGCCGATCCCGCTGGCCGCGCCGGTGATGATCGCGGACTTGTCCTTGAGCTTCATCTCGTTCTCCTGTCAGGCAAGATAATCGTGGATGACGGTGCCGAGGCCGAGCGTGAGGTCGGTCTGGATGTGCACGCCCGAGACCACTTCGAGCACGGGCAGCTGCGCGACGGGCGCGAGCGCGTGGTGAAACAACTCGAGCGCCGCCGGTCCTTCCCACGCGCCCTTGACCGTGATGTCCTCGCAGAAGTAGCGCACCAGTTCGCAGATGCGCGGCTTGCCGTCGACGTGCGGGATGATCTTGATCAGGTAGTTCGGCGCCGACAGCGACGCGAGGATCTTGTCGCTGGCCAGCGCGCGATGCTTGTAGCCCATGGTCGCGACCGCGACGGGCACCGGCCCGTAACGCAGCACGCCCAGCAGCGTGTCCTTTTCGACGCTCAGCTTCGGCGACGCAAGCTTCTTGGGAAAGCCCCAGAGCTCGCGACCACCCGCGATCGGTGACTCGTCGTCCAGGAACATGGCGTGGACGTATCCGCCCGCCTTGCCCTGGAAGCTGACCGGGATCACCTGTCCCGACTCGGTGTAGTCGCCGAATCCGGTCGAGTCCGGCATGCGGATGAACTCGAACTTGACCAGCGGTTGCGTGAATTCGAGCGGCGCCGGGATCACCGCGCGCAACGCGTCGGGGTCGGTGCGGTAGGTGACGATGAAGAATTCGCGGTTGACGAACCGGTACGGTCCCGGCGGAAAGGCCGGGCTGGTGAGCGGCATCGCGTAGGCGCGCGCCTTGACTTCGTCTTCGGTCACGGTATGCAGTCCTTGGCTATCGACGCAGTCAGACCGCGAGATCGAAGGCGCGTACGCCGCTGACGATTTCGGTCGCGTTCGAGCCAGTCGGGATGCGAGCACGTGCGTCGCACGTCTTCCAGTCCCGCCTCCCAATGCTGACGCATGGTCGCCCGCGAGAATTCGTAATCCTTGGCGCTCGACGCCGAATCCAGACGCCGGTTGATCAGATGCATGATCGTGATGTTGCGCTTGTACTCGCCGAGCGGGGCGAGGAGCTTGTAATCGGGATCGTCGCGAAACTTCGCGGCAGCTTGGCGAGCAAGCGGCCCAGCGCCACCCGCATGCCTTCGAGTTCCTTGACGCGATTGGTGTTGAAGCGCGTCTTGCTCGAATACTGGATGTCCTTGGCGCGCTCCAGGACCTGATCGAGGTTGATCGGCAATTCGCCTCTGGCGCTGAACAGGTCGACCTGGACGATCATCGCGCTGATGCGCGGCGAATCGTCGAGCACGTACCACAGCGGCGAATTGGAGACCATGCCGCCATCCCAATAGTGGTCGCCGTCGATGGTCACGGGCGGAAAACCTGGCGGCAGCGCACCGCTCGCCATGATGTGCTCCGGTGTGATGGTGTCGTCGCGATTGTCGAAATATTTCGAGTTGCCGGTGTGCACGTTCGACGCGCCGACCGAAAGGCGCACGGTCTTGCCGTTGATGAGCTCGAAGTCGATGAGCCGGAGCAGCGTGTCGCGCAACGGCGAGGTGTCGTAGACGCTGAGCGCTTCCGTCGCTTCCTTCGGGCTGCAAATAGGGAGGCGGCACGCGCGGCACGAAAAAACCCGGAACCCCGAAGGCCATCGTCGCGGTCGCGCTCACGCGATTGAACGCCAGGCGCAGCGGGTCGAGGAAGGCCGGGGCGATCAGCGGCATGCCCGACGACACCTGATCCCAGAATTCGCGCAAGCGCTCGATGCGCCGCCCGGGCGGGTTGCCGGCGATCAGCGCGGCATTGATCGCGCCGATCGAAACGCCGGTCACCCAGTCGGGCGCGAAGCCCTTCTCGAGCCATGCCTTCGTACACGCCCGCCTGGTAGGCGCCGAGCGCGCCGCCGCCTTGCAGCACGAGGATGCTGTGGTCGTGCTTGGGAATGCCCGGTGCCGGTTGCACCGGCTTGCGCCGTGTCGCCATCGTCCATCCCGGGGTGATTGGTGCGGTGCAATATTAGCACGGCGCCGCGATCCAGCTCGCGCCACGACGACGCTCGGACGTGGCGCAGATCGCTATTGCGTCAACGCCACGCCGAACAGTTTCTCCTTCAACCGGTACAGGTGGTCGCGCAGCTCGGCCGCTTTTTCGAATTCGAGATTCTTCGCGGCGTCCAGCATCTCGCGCTCGATGCGCTTGAGTTCGCGCTCGAGGTCCTTCTCCGGCATCGCTTCGTATCTCGAATGCGCCTGCGCGGCCTTGAGTTGCTTGCGCTCCTCGTCGACGTCGTAGACACCGTCGATGATGTCCTTGATGCGCTTGGTGACGCCGACCGGCGTGATTCCCATGCGTTCGTTGTACGCGATCTGCTTGCCGCGCCGCCGTTCGGTCTCGCTGATCGCCGCCTTCATCGAATCGGTCATCTTGTCCGCGTACAGGATCGCGGTGCCGTTGATGTGGCGCGCGGCGCGACCGATGGTCTGGATCAGCGAGCGCTCGGCGCGCAGGAAGCCTTCCTTGTCGGCGTCGAGCACCGCGACCAGCGACACCTCCGGAATGTCCAGGCCTTCGCGCAGCAGGTTGATCCCGACGACGACGTCGAACTCCCCCAGGCGCAGGTCGCGAATGATCTCCACGCGCTCGACCGTGTCGATGTCCGAGTGCAGATAGCGCACCTTGACGCCGTGCTCGTTCAGATAATCGGTCAGGTCCTCGGCCATGCGCTTGGTCAGCACCGTCACCAGCACGCGCTCGCCGCGCGCCACGCGCAGTCCGATCTCGGAAAGCAGGTCGTCGACCTGCGTCTGCGCCGGGCGCACCTCCAGCATCGGATCGACCAGTCCCGTCGGACGCACGAGCTGCTCGACCACCTGCCCTGCGTGCTTCTTTTCGTAGTCCGCCGGCGTCGCCGACACGAAGATCGTCTGCGGCAGCAGCTTCTCGAACTCGTCGAAGCGCAACGGCCGGTTGTCGAGCGCGGACGGCAGGCGGAATCCGTAGTTGACGAGGTTCTCCTTGCGCGCGCGGTCGCCCTTGTACATCCCGCCGACCTGCGGAATCGTCACGTGCGATTCGTCGATGAACACCATCGCGTTCGACGGCAGGTAGTCGACCAGCGTCGGCGGCGGTTCGCCCGGTGCGCGGCCGGACAGGTGGCGCGAATAGTTCTCGATGCCCTTGCAGAAGCCGATCTCGATCATCATTTCGAGGTCGAAGCGCGTGCGCTGCTCGATGCGCTGCGCCTCGATCAGCTTCATCTGCGACGCGAAGAACTCCTTCTGCAGCGCGAGTTCGACCTTGATCTTCTCGACCGCGTCGAGCACCTTCTGGCGCCCGGTGACGTAGTGGCTCGACGGGAACACGGTGAAGCGCGGCAGCTTCTGCCGGATGTGCCCGGTCAGCGGATCGAACAGCTGCAGCGATTCGACCTCGTCGTCGAACAGCGAAAGCCGCACCGCGTTGTCGGCGTGCTCCGCCGGAAAGATGTCGAGCACGTCGCCGTGCACGCGAAACGTCCCGCGCCGGAAGTCGGTGTCGTTGCGCTGGTATTGCATCTCGGTGAGCCGCTTGATCGCTTCGCGCTGCGACAGCCTGTCGCCCTGGCGCAGATGCAGGATCATGCTGTGATACTCGGACGGGTCGCCGATGCCGTAGATCGCCGACACGGTCGCGACGACGACGCAGTCCGGCCGCTGCAGGATCGACTTCGTCGCCGACAGCCGCATCTGCTCGATGTGCTCGTTGATCGACGAATCCTTCTCGATGTACAGGTCGCGCGACGGGACGTAGGCCTCGGGCTGATAGTAGTCGTAGTAGGAGACGAAATATTCGACCGAGTTGTTCGGGAAGAACTCGCGGAACTCGGAATACAGCTGCGCCGCGAGCGTCTTGTTCGGCGCCAGCACCAGCGCCGGGCGGCCGGTGCGCGCGATGACGTTGGCCATGGTGTAGGTCTTGCCCGAGCCGGTCACCCCGAGCAGTGTCTGATACGCCAGGCCGTCGCCGATGCCTTCCAGCAGTTTTTCGATCGCCTCGGGTTGATCGCCCGCCGGCTGGAAGGGCTGGTGCAGTTCGTAGGGGCTGTTGGGAAAGTTGGCGATCATGGGCTCGTTCCGGGCAATCGAACATTGTAGCGGATGCACGTCGGTCCGCGCGAGACCGGCCTTGGCGCGAATTCGAAGCAGCGGCGGCCATGTTAAAATCCGCGTTCACACGTCCACGGCCACACCATGAATGCATCCGTTCCCTCGTCGCTGCTCGCCGCCGTCGAAATGGCCCCGAAGGACCCCATCCTGGGCGTCACCGAAGCCTTCGTCGCCGACACGAATCCGCGCAAGATCAACCTCGGCGTAGGCGTCTATTACGACGACGACGGCAAGGTGCCGCTGCTGGAATGCGTGCGCGATGCGCAGCAGGCCCTGCTGGCCAAGGGGGCACCGCTTCCGTACCTGCCCATCGACGGCATCGCAGCCTACGACAAGGCGGTGCAGCAACTCGTCTTCGGTGCCGACAGCAACAGTCGTGCAGGAGGGCCGCGCGGTGACCGTGCAGTCGCTCGGCGGTACCGGCTCGCTAAAGGTCGGCGCCGATTTCCTGCGCCGATTCCTGCCCAACGCGCAGGTCTGGATCAGCGACCCGTCCTGGGAAAACCATCGCGCGCTGTTCGAAGGCGCAGGCTTCAAGGTCAACGCCTACCCCTACTACGACGAGCGCACGCACGACATCGATTTTGCCGGCATGACCGCGGCGCTCGGCGCGGCGCCGGAAGGCTCGGTCATCGTCCTCCACGCGTGCTGCCACAACCCGACCGGTGCCGATCTGACCCAGGAACAATGGTCGCGCGTGATCGAGATCGTCCGCGCGCGCGGACAGGTTCCGTTCCTTGACCTTGCCTACCAGGGCTTTGCCGACGGCATCGCCGCCGATGGTGCCATCGTCTGCGCGCTTCGCCTCGACACCCGGGCCGCTGTTCGTCGCGACCTCGTTTTCCAAATCGTTCTCGCTCTACGGCGAGCGAGTCGGGGCGCTGTCGGTCGTGGCGTCGAGCCGGGACGAAGCGGCGCGCCTGCTGTCGCAGATCAAGCGCGTCGTCCGCGCCAATTACTCGAGCCCGCCGACGTCCGGCGGACAGATCGTGGCGACCGTGCTGACCTCGCCCGAGCTGCGCGCGAAATGGGAGCGCGAACTCGAAGGCATGCGCACGCGCATTCTGGCCAACCGGCGCGCGCTGGTGGCGGCGCTCAAGCAACGGATCCCGGACCGGGATTTCGGCTTCGTGCTCAAGCAGCGGGGGATGTTCTCGTATTCCGGACTGACCGCGGAGCAGATCGCACGCCTGCGCAGCGAGTTTTCGGTCTATGCGATCAGCACAGGAAGAATCTGCGTTGCCGCATTGAATTCCCGCAACATCGACTATGTCGCGGACGCGATGGCTGCGGTGCTCAAATGATCGCGTCGTCCCGGGTTTTGACAGCCAAGGCGCTTAAGCTATAATTATTGGTTATTCCACGCGGGAATAGCTCAGTTGGTAGAGCGCAACCTTGCCAAGGTTGAGGTCGGGAGTTCGAGACTCCTTTCCCGCTCCAATCTTCCCAGGGAGAGCGCCCGCTCTCCCTTTGTGTTTGGCGTCACCCCGCCGGTGACGTAATGCCAGACCACCCGGCGGGGTGGCAGAGTGGTCATGCAGCGGCCTGCAAAGCCGTCTACGCCGGTTCGATTCCGACCTCCGCCTCCAACAGTCACTTCGAAAAGCCGCCTTGAGCGGATTTTTGCTTTTGTCTTCATAGTGGGGAGAGACCTGAGCTCCATAGGTCAAGAGGTCCCCAGCGATGCGGGATTGGGATTCCGTTAAACGGCCGCTTGTGGGCCGAATTGAGACGGTCATTACGGCGAAGCAAACGCGATCAGCACTGGCGGTTGTGACCCTGCTGAGCGGACACACGCTCACAGCGAAGGCCTTCGATTTTAGGCAAAGCGCTTCTTCTATCGAACCTTGACGACGACTTTCCCTTTTGCCCGTCCCTTTTCGACGTAAGCCATTGCCTCTTTGGTCGATTCAAATGGGAAGACCCGATCCAGGACCGGGCGTATGGCGCCCGTCTCGATGAGAGAACCGATCTGTCGCAACTGATCCCCGCTTGCTCTCATGAAGAGAAAGGAATAGTTGACCTGATGACGCCTGGCTTGTCTTCTGATCCGGAAGCTTAAAAGACGCATCACCAGTTCAAGTATCCGACTCAATCCAAGGTACCTCGCAAACTCGGGATCAGGTGGACCGGAGATCGAGATGAGCTTTCCACCAGGTTTGAGCACTCGGAGGGACTTCTTGAGCGTCTCTCCGTCCAGACTGTTCAGAACGACATCGCAATCGCGCAGGATCTCTTCGAAACGAATCCTTCTTGTAGTCGATCACGATATCTGCACCGAGACGCCTAACCAAGTCGACATTCGCCGTACTCGTTGTCGTAGCCACGGTTGCACCAACATGCTTCGCAAGTTGAATTGCGAATGTTCCCACGCCGCCCGAGCCCGCGTGGATCAGAACTTTCTGCCCTTCTTCAATTTCGCCTTTTCGATGAGCGCTTGCCAAGCGGTCAAGCCGACCAAGGGGATGGAAGCCGCTTCCTCCATCGTTAGGCTCTTGGGTTTAATCGCCAAGTCATCTTCGCTGACTGCGATGAACTCCGCGAATGTCCCGATTCGGTTCTTGTCAGGTCGTGCATACACCTCGTCGCCGGGCTTGAATCGCCGCACGCGAGATCCCACTCGGATTACGACTCCTGCCAACTCGTTACCGAGAATGAGCGGCAATCGATAAGGCAAGAGCAGTTTGAATTCTCCGTCTCTGATCTTGGAATCCAGTGGGTTCACACCAGCAGCGTGGATCTCAATCAGGACATCATCCTCCCGCATTTCCGGGTCTGGAACTTCGCTGGAGCGCACGCGATCTGCGCTTCCATAGCGATCGACGATGAATGCTTTCATGACGCGCGTGCGGGACGGCGCGGCACGATTAGATTGCCCACGGACACCTGCACGGGTTGATTGTCCTGATTCAGCGTCGTGGTTCTCACCTTGATGACGCCCTGGTCGGGACGAGACTTCGAGGCTCGTACTTCGAGCACTTCGCTTTCGACCCGAAGCTCATCGCCTGGCCGAACCGGTCGTGGCCAGCGGAATTCGTCGAAGCCGGCGCCGACGATGCCGCCGGCCGGTGCAAGCTCGCTCTCGACCAGCAGCCTCATCGTGATCGCGGCGGTGTGCCAGCCGCTCGCGGCGAGACCGCCAAATATCGAGGCGGACGCCGCACGTTCGTCGAGATGAAAAGGTTGCGGATCGAATTCGGCGGCAAAGCTCTTGATGCGTTCGCCATCGACGCGGATGCGGCCGGACCGAAAGGTCTGTCCCGCTTCAAAATCCTCCAAGTATCGCTTGATCAAATCGGTCATAGCGCTCTCCTGATCCACTACTTCTCGAAGGCCGGGGTGCGAGGCAGCAACGCTGGCAGCGCGGCAAGTCGCAGGTTCTTCCGGATGCCCTCGTCCACCAGGGCGGCGGGCGCAAATCTGCGCAGCAGTTGCAGGAGGCTCGCGCGCCCACCGGCGGTGTATCGGAGCTTCGGGCGAGCCGCGACGGCTGCTTTCAGCACGATGTCGGCCACGACGCTCGGCTCGTCTGCACTCTCGATCAACTCTTTCAGCCTGTCGCCCACGGCCGCACGCGCCTCGCGATACGTCATCGAGCTTCGCGTCGGGTTCCAGCAGGTTCGCGTCGAACTGCGTCTTTGTGTTCGCAGGCTCGATGACCGAGACCCGGATGCCCCTGGTGCGCAACTCGTGGTCGAGCGATTCCGAATAGCCTTCGACCGCGTGCTTGGTGGCGGCATAGAGCGCCATGTACGGCGCCGGCAGGAAGCCGAACACGGAGCCGATGTTGATGATGCGACCACTCCCTTGGCGTCGCATGTGCGGCACGACGGCGCGCGTCATCCGGACGATGCCGAAGAAGTTCGTATCGAAGATCGATCGGGCCTGTTCGATTGAACTCTCTTCTGCTCCGGCAGGGGCGACACTGAAACCGGCGTTGTTCACCAGCAGGTCGATGCGGCCTTCCAACCGCATCAGTTCGCTGACGGCGGCTTCGACCGATTCATCGCTGGTCACGTCGAGGGGCAGCATCGCGAACGATCGCTGGCCCGCTTGGGCTCCGCGCCTGCTGGTGCCGTAGACCTTGTAGCCGGCCTTCGCGAGCCGCTCCGCCGTAGCTTGGCCGATGCCGGATGAGGCGCCCGTGACGAGCGCGATGGAATCTCTTGATCTTCATGGGAATGCCTTTCAGTGGGTGGTGATGGATGCAATGGATATGATGTTCATCATATTTAGACTCGAGCAAAAGGGCCTTGCGTGCAAGCGGCGTCAGTCGAGAGTGGAGGTGAGGTGCTTCAGCGCCGCCTCGCGCAGTGCCTCGGAAAGCCTGGGCGTCGTCGACCGCGCGTGCCAGCATCAATGCGCCGACCATCGTGGCCACGGTGACCAGCGCGTGCTCGTGCGCCCCCTTCTGACCCCAGTCGGGCGACTGGCGGGCGACGAGATCGATCATTTCCTTGATGCGGCGCGTGGCGACGCGCCGCACCTCTGGCGCCTGGCGCGGCATCTCCGAACCGAGCGCGGCAGTCGCGCAGCCGCGTTTCAACGCTTTCGACATGCGCCTTCGAGAGGTAGGCCTCCAGCATCGCCGGCAGCGCCTGTTCCGGCGGCACGGCGGCGGCGATGCGCTCCATCGATGCCACGCTTTCGGCTGCCGGCCCGGTCGGCGGCCTCGGCGAGCATCGCCTCACGCGAGGCGAAGTGGGCGTAGAAGCCGCCATGCGTCAGGCCGGCGTCCTTCATGATGTCGGCGACGCCGGTGCCGTTGTAGCCGCTGCGCCGGATGGCGCGCGCGGCGGCCTCGACGATGCGCTCGTGTGTAGCTTCCTTGGACCTACTGGCGGCTCGTTTCATATTACGCTCATCATATTGCATTCCAACACGCAGCGCAAGCGGTATTTCTGCCATCAGGTTGCTATCTCCAGACAGTACCCCTGTGACGATGCTTTCCGGTTCGATTCCGACCCCGCCTCCACGCATCGGCGCCCAAAGCGGGGCCTCGGTTACGTCGACGGCCTATGCCAATGTGTCGGCAGACTTTACAGTGCGGCTTCGATTCGAACGCCGAAACCTTGCATCGCCTAATAAACGTATTTTATTTCAATTGCTTATTGCTCACGGCGCGTGCTGGTGCATTTCTTGCTGCATCGCAAGCAAACGGGTGTGATGGCGTTGGGCTGAGTTCGTGTCCAGCGGCGTCTGCGCCGAATCCTACAAACAACCGACGGGCAACCAACATGTCATCCAGCACATTTCGAACGTCATGCAGTGCCCTGGTCGCGGCCGCGGCCTTTGCCCTCTCCGGCGCGGCCAGCGCCAGTTTCTACGATTCGTCGTTCGATCCACCCTTCTTCAACGGCACGGCAGTGTTCGAGATCGCCGATGGTTGCCTGGCGACCAACGGTGAGAATGCTGCCAATTCCGGCAGCTGCTCACCGGTCAGCATGCAGGCCGTGCCCAGCCCGATCGTCAACCTCGACGACAGCTCGGGGCACACTGCCACCCTCAACTTCACCGGATTCGTCGACGACTTCGACGACATGGACTTGGTCGCGGTGATCAGCGGGAAGTTTGCGGGCATCCGGACCGAGGCGATCGGTGGCTTTCCGGCTGCGGGTCCGGACGCGTCCTTCTTCCCCGGCTTTTTCTTCCTCAGGTTCGACTACATTCCGACGTTTTCGGACGGCGAGCTCCTGTCAGATACGCTGCCCACGCTCTCGTCCGATGGCGGCGAACTGGTATCGGTCAAGAATTTCGTTCAGATCATCAATTGCAGGGAGAATAATCCCTCAGCCGAAGATTGCGTCATCAAGGACACGTCGAGAAACGTGACCTTCACGCTCATCCCCGAGCCCGGTTCGCTCGCGCTGATCCTCGGTGGCCTCGGCGCAGGCTGGTGGACGCGGCGGCGCAAGACCCACGCCTGAACGAATTTCACACACAATGAAAAGCCCCCGTCGCCATCGACGGGGGCTTTGTTTTGGTACCAGCGATTGTGTGCGAACTGGGTCAGCTACTCTCGACCCGCGCGACGCGGCAGAGCCGCTGCGTCACGCAGATACCGTGGACGCGCTTCGTTCGGTCGAGTCGGCCGCTGCGTCCAGCGCGTACTCGATGGCATCGTCGAACGCCCACGCCTGACCCTCCTCCCACGCCGCGTCGAAAGCGGCGGCACCGAGCGCAGCGCGCGCCGCGTCGAGGTTCGCTTTCCGCCTGGGTTCGTCGCGCGGCGACCGCGGCAGCATGAGCGCCCCCCGCATCGCCGTGGTCGCGGCCTGCAGCCGCACGGCGCCGCCGGCCTTGCCCAACGCCAGCAGGAATATCGCGTAATGCTCGAGGCAGTCGAGCGCCTCCGAATTCATCTCGAAATCCTCGAAGGCACGCAACGCGTCCGCGAGCCGGCTGCGTGCGGAGGCATAGTCGCCCGTGGCAACGTCGGTCTTGCCTAGGCACAAGAGCGCAGCCGCCTCGTCCCGCTTGTTCTCCGCGTCGCGGCAGACTTTCAGCGAACGCGCGAAGCGCAGCTGCGCGGCGGGCACATCGCCCTTGGTCAACGCCAGTTCTCCCAGGTTGCGCTCGCATTCGATTTCCAGCTCCGAGTGCTTGATACTGGCCGCGAGCGCCAGGCATTGTTCGAAATACTCCTGGGCCTTGGCGTCGTCGCCCAATTGCAGACAGATCTCGCCGAGATGCACCAAGCCGATCCCTTCCCCGACCTTGTCGCCGAGCTGGCGAAAGATGCCGAGTCCTTCCTCTTCGCACTCGCGCGCCTTCGCCGCGTTGCCCTCGCGCAGGTGAAGCACCGAGAGCGTGGACAAGGTCGCCGCAATTTCGCGCGGGTCGGCCAGTTCGCGGCGCAGTCCGAGGCATTCGTTCAGCAGCCTTGCCGCTTCGGCATAGTCACCCTGGCTGGTCGCCAGCACGCCACCCACGTACAGCGCGTGGCCGCGAGCGATCTTCGGTTCCACAACTCCGGGTAGCGCCAGCGCCGCGCGCACATTCTTGCGCGCTTCGCTGGCGTGGCCTCGAAGTATTCGGAAATTCAACAAGGCGACTTCGAACTTGACCGCGATGACCGGGTCCGCCTTCTGCGCAAGCGAAAGTGCGATCGCTGCGCGCAGATTGTCGAGTTCGGCTTCCAATCGCCGCGTCCATGCGGCCTGCTCCGGCCCCCGCAGCTTGCCGCGCGCCGTCTTGGCGATGCCGAGGTAGTACTCGCAGTGCCGCAGCGCGGTCGCCATGACGTCGTCGCGCTGCTCGAGCCGCTCCTGGGCAAACTCGCGAATCGTCGCCTGCATTCCATACCGTTGCTTGACCAAGTGCTCGTGCGCGAACTCCCGTATCGTCTCCAGCAAGCCGTAGCGCGCGCCGCCACCGTCCCGCTCGAACATGACCAGCGACTTGTCGACCAGCGACGTAACCAGGTCGAGAACGTCGTCGGGGTCGACGGGGTCCGCGCCGCACACCGCTTCCGCCGCGGCGAGGTCGAAGCCGCCGACGAAAACGCTGAGGCGATCGAGGACGATCTGCTCGTTCTCCTGCAGCAGATCGTACGACCAGTTCACGAGCGCGCGCAGCGTCTGCTGGCGTTCCATGGCAACCCGGCTGCCGCCAGTGAGCAGCTTGAAGCGGTCGTGCAGGCGGGCGTTGATATCCTCCACGGAAAGCGAGCGCATCCGTGCGGCGGCCAATTCCAGCGCAAGCGGAATGCCATCGAGCCGTGCGCATAAATCGGCGACGGCCGGCGCGTCGTGCTCCGATACAAAATAGTCCGGCTTGTGCAGCCTGGCGCGCTCAACGAACAGCTGCACGGCATCGGAGCGCATGAGGGTTTCCGCGCCGGCCTTGCGATCGGGAATCCGCAACGGCAGGACAGGATAGGTCTGCTCCCCGCGAATGTGCAGTGCTTCCCGGCTGGTGGCGAGGATCCGGACGTCGGGCGCCGCCTGCAACAGCGCGTCAGCCAGGCTGGCACAGGCGCTGATCAGGTGCTCGCAGTTATCGATGATGAGCAGCAGCTTGTGTTCCCTGATGTGGGCGCACAGCGTCTGCAGCATCGGCTTGCCCGACTCTTCCCGCACACCGAGGACCTGCGCGGCCACGTTCGGGACCAGCGTGGAGTCCTTGATCGGTGCCAGGTCGACGAACCAGACGCCGTCCGGATATTTCTCGAGTACGTCGGCGCCGATCTGCAGCGACAATCTGGTCTTGCCCAGTCCGCCCATCCCCAGCAGCGTAAGCAAGCGGGTATTGCCGAGCAGCGCCTTGGCTTCGGACAGCTCGCGCTCGCGGCCGATGAACGACGTGACCTGCTGCGGGAGGTTGTTGGGGGTCGCTTCGAGCGAACGCAGCGCCGGGAAATCCTGCCGTAGCTTCGGGTGCAGGAGTTGATAGACTCGCTCAGAGGTCGCCAGGTCACGCAGGCGAACCCCGCCGAGATCGCGCAGGGACATTTGCGCCGGCAGATGGTCGCTGACCTTGTCGACGACCGCCTGGGACACCAGGATCTGGCCGCCGTGCGCCGCCTTCATGATGCGCGCGGCCCGATTGACCGCGCTGCCGAAAAGGTCGTCGTCCCGGCGCTCGACCATGCCGAGGTGCAAGCCGGCGCGGATGCGGAGCTGGAACCCGCTGGCCGACTCCAGCGCGTCGAGCGCCTGCTGGAGCGCGACGGTGGCGTTGAGCGCGTCCGCGGCGTGGTCGAAGGCGGCGTACATGCCGTCGCCGGTCATTTTCACGACGATGCCGTGGTTGCCCTCGACCGTCGCCCTCGACGCCGCGTCGTGGGCCGCCAGCGCGCGCGACATCCCCTCCCCATCCTGTTCCCACAGGCGGGTACTGCCTTCGATGTCCGTGAAAAGAAGGGTGGTTGCGCCGGATGACCTTTGCACGCCGTGGCCCTCTATGAATGCTCAAAGCATACTCTACCGCCATCGCAAAATGCTGCCAACGCACAATTCACGCCGAGCATGCCGAATGTTCTACACTCCCCAGCCTCATCGGCATCGCATCGGGGTCTGGAATGCACCTGCCCCCGGCGATGACCGGCAACTTTCCGGAGCGGCACTGACATGGCGATACTCGTCACCGGCGGCGCGGGCTACATCGGCTCGCACACCTGCGTGGAGCTTTTGCGCCACGGTGAGGACGTCATCGTGCTCGACAACCTGTCGAATGCCCGGCCCGAGGTACCGAGGCGCATCGAGCGCATCGCCGGAAGAGCCGTGACCATGATCGTCGGCGACGTGCGCGATCCCGCGCTTCTGCGCGATGCCTTCGCCCGGCACCCGATCGACGCCGTCATCCATTTTGCCGGTCTCAAGTCGGTGGGCGAGTCCGCCGAGAAGCCGCTGCTCTACTACCAGAACAACGTACAGGGAACGATCGCCCTGATCGAAGCCATGCGCAGCGCCGGGGTGCGGACGCTGGTCTTCAGCAGTTCGGCGACGGTGTACGGCGACCCGCAGCGCCTTCCGCTGACCGAGGATCACCCGCTGCGCCCGACCAGCCCGTACGGACGGACCAAGCTGATGATCGAGGAGATCCTGAGCGACCAGGCTTGCAGCGAGCCCGCATGGCGCATCGCCCTGCTCCGCTACTTCAACCCTGTCGGCGCACACGAAAGCGGCCTCATCGGCGAAGATCCTGTCGGCACGCCGAACAATCTGATGCCCTATGTAGCGCGGGTGGCGGTCGGCATCTATCCCATGCTGAATATATTCGGCGGCGATTACGCCACGCCGGACGGCACCGGCGTGCGCGACTACATCCATGTCGTCGACCTCGCCGCGGGGCATCTGGCCGCCCTCGGCAGGCTTCGGACTCAGGACGGGATCTTTGCCGCGAACCTGGGCACCGGCAAGGGCCATAGCGTGCTCGAGATCGTTGCCGCATTCGAGTCGGTGTCGGGCAAGTCGATTCCCTCCCGCATCGTCGAGCGCCGGCCCGGTGACGTCGCCAGCTGCTATGCCGACGTGTCGCTCGCCGCCAGCCTGCTCGGATGGAAGGCGACGCGCGAGTTGCGACAGATGTGCGCCGACGCGTGGCGCTGGCAGCAAAGCAATAGCGCAGACTAGCCGTTCTCGTACCGGTCGTACTCGCAGCCGGCGGCGCGGCGCAGTGCGGCTCGCCGCCGGTACCGTCAAGCCTCGGTTACAATTCGCGGCGTCATCATGCTCTGGTCCGACTTCACTCAACTTTCCGGTGCGATCCTGCTCATCGCCGGAGCCATCCTGCCCGTCGTCAACCCGCCCGGCGACGCTCCGCTGTTCCTGCGGATGACGCATGGCTGCGACGAGGCGACGCGGAGTACGCTGGCTCGGCACATCGCGCTGTATTCCTTCGCGTTGCTGCTGGGATCGATGCTGTTCGGCTCCTTTGTTCTGCGCCTGTTTGACCTGTCCATACCGGTCGTGCAAATCGCCGGTGGCGCAGTCGTTTGCGCGCTCGGTTGGAATCTACTGAACGACGAAGCCCAGCCGGAAAAATCCGATATCGACCCCAGCCGGGCATCGCGTGCCGCACTGGCGCAATCCTTCTATCCGTTGACCATGCCACTCACCGTCGACCCGGGGGTCATGTCGGTCGCCGTCACGCTCGGGGCCAATCACGCGCACACGCTCGAAAAGGTATTCATCCAGTTCCTCGCCGCGATCATCGGCGCCGCCATCGTCGCTGCGTCTGTCCTGTTCACCTATCGCTATGCCGAGCGCGTTGCGAAGTGGATCGGGCATCGGGGCATGATGGTGGTGATCCGCCTCTCCGCCTTCATCGTGTTGAGCATTGGCGTGCAGATCGCCTGGAACGGCGTCAAGTCGCTGCTCCTACAAATCGGTATCCCGGCGCAAGCGCATTAGCAAGGAAACCATTGATGGTTGCGCATCCGCCACGCATCTTCGACGCCCATTTCCACATCATCGACCCGCGCTTCCCGCTGGTGCCGAACAACGGATATCTGCCACCTGCCTTCACCGCAGGCAACTATCGGGCCGAGGCGCAGGCACTGAATATCGGGTCCGGAGCGATCGTTTCGGGTTCGTTCCAGGCATTCGACCAGGGCTACCTCCTCGCTGCGCTCGCTGAGCTCGGTCCCGGATTCGTCGGCGTGACCCAGTTGCCGCGCGATGCCAGCGACAAGCTCATCCTCGAACTGGATGCCGCCGGCGTGCGCGCGGTGCGCTTCAATCTCTACCGGGGCGGGTCCGAAACAATCGACGCGATCGAATCGATGGCGCGTCGTATCTTCGAACTAGCGCACTGGCACGTCGAACTGTATGCGGACGCCGCCGAGCTCGCGGACCTGGTACCGACCCTGACTCGCCTGCCGCAGGTGGTCATCGACCATCTCGGCATGTCGCAGGCAGGATTGCCTACGCTGTTGAAACTGGTCGAAGGCGGTGCCAAGGTCAAGGCCACCGGATTCGGGCGGGTCTCGGTCGATGTCGCGATGGCGCTCAAGGCGATTGCCGCGGTCGATCCGCATGCCCTCATGTTCGGTACCGACCTGCCGTCGACGCGGGCGCCGCGTCCGTTTGAAGCGACCGACATCGACCTGCTGCGCGACGCGCTGGGGGACGCTCTCGCGCAGCGTGCACTGTTCGACAACGCCGCCGCGCTCTACCGCCCGAATCCATGAGGCGTGGCATGAAGCGCGACCTGCTCTGCCTCGATGACTTCGAAGCCGCAGCGCGCAAACACCTGCCGCGACCGATCTTCGGCTACATCGCCGGTGCCGTCGAGACCAATATGTCGCTCGATGACAACCGTGTCGCCTTCCGCGAGTTCGGCTTCCTGCCGCGCATGCTCGTGGATGTGTCCAAGCGCTCGCAGCAGACCTCGCTGTTCGGGCGCACCTACGCAGCGCCATTCGGCATTGCGCCGATGGGCATCACCGCGTTGTCCGCGTACCGCGGCGACCTGGTCCTGGCGCAGGCCGCGGGCGCCGCGAATGTCCTCATGGTGATGAGCGGTTCGTCGCTCATCCGTCTCGAGGACGTGGCGAAGGAAGGCAAGGCGGTCTGGTTCCAGGCCTACCTTCCGGGCGACGTGCCGCGTATCACCGCGCTTATCGAGCGCGTGGCTCGTTCCGCATTCGATACCCTCGTGATCACGGTCGATTCGCAAGTCGCCGGAAATCGCGAGAACAACATCCGGTCCGGGTTTTCCACGCCGCTGCGACCGTCGCTGCGCCTCGCGTGGGACGGCATCACGCGTCCACGCTGGCTGATCGGCACCTTTGCGCGCACCTTGCTCAGGCACGGCATGCCGCACTTCGAGAACAATGACGCCGATCGTGGGCCGCCGATCGTCTCGCCGAACGTCGTGCGCGACTACTCCGACCGCGGGCATCTGAACTGGCGGCATTTCGAACTGATCCGTCGCCTGTGGAAGGGCCGGCTGGTGATCAAGGGCATTCTCGACGTCGACGATGCCCGCATTGCGCGCGAGGCCGGCGCCGAAGGCATCATCGTGTCCAATCACGGCGGCCGGCAATTGGATGGCGCCGTGTCTGCGCTTCGTGTGTTGCCGGGAATCGTCGCGGCCTGTCCGGATATTCCGGTGATGATGGACGGGGGCGTGCGTCGTGGCACCGACGTGCTGAAGGCGCTGGCGCTCGGGGCCAAGTTCGTGTTCGTGGGCCGCCCCTTTTGTTACGCGGCGGCGATCGGCGGCGCCGCCGGAGTCGGCCACGCCATCGGCTTGCTGTCGAGCGAGATCCACCGCGACATGGCCATGCTCGGTGTGACGCGCATCGAGGAACTGAGCCCGCGCCTGCTGTTCCGGTTGAGAGCGGACTCACCCGAACCTATGCGAGCCTGAATGCAACTCCCCGCTCTCACGCTGCGTGCCAACGCATTTCTCTACGTTGCCAAACTCATTACCGGTTCGACGATCGTCTGGTTCGGGTTGCGCGCGGTCGGCATCGCGGAACCCTACTGGGCGATGATCTCCTTGATCGTCGTGACCGAGCCGGACGTCGAGATCGCCAAGAAGAATTTCTGGGCGCGGCTCATCAACACGCTCAATGGCGCAGTTGTCGCCTGCATCGCCCTAGTACTGTTCGGCGCGAGCTTCCTTTCCATGCTCGCGGCGATGACCATCTCGGTGCTCATCGCCATGTCGCTGCAGAACTACCCGCAGAACTGGCGGTTGGCGCCGAACACGTCGGTCGTATTGATGGGCGCCGCACTTGCCGGGACCGGGCTCTCCGACGAAATGAGACTGGCGATGTACCGGGTGCTGGAGGTGATGACCGGCAGCACCGTTGCGCTGCTGCAGACGCTCGTGTATGGCTATCTGTTACAACGCTGGCGAGCCTGAACCCACTGCAAGCGTCGCGCCGGATCCGTGGGTTTGCGGGTTGCGCGGGTGGTCAAGCTATATGCTACATGCTGATCACTGGCGACGGCGATGACCGAAGTTGAATCGCTGAACATGTTCTACTCTGTCGCGCTGGCTCGATTTCAATGCCACTTGTATGCTGAAATACGGCCGGCGAAAATTCAATCGGCGTCAGACAAGGCCACAGGGGATTCAAGATGACAGGCAACACTACGAAAAGGCGCGTTATGGTAACGGGCGGCGCCGGGTTCTTGGGCTCGCATCTGTGCGAGCGCCTGCTCGACGCAGGAAACGATGTGCTGTGCGTCGACAACTTCTATACCGGCACGAAGGACAACGTCGTCCATTTGCGATCCAATCATCGCTTCGAGTTGATGCGCCACGACATCACCTTCCCCTTGTACGTGGAAGTCGACGAAATCTACAACCTCGCATGCCCGGCCTCGCCGGTGCATTACCAATTCGACCCGGTCCAGACCACCAAGACCAGCGTGCATGGCGCGATCAACATGCTTGGCCTGGCCAAGCGCGTCAAAGCCAAGATCCTGCAGGCCAGCACCAGCGAGGTATACGGCGACCCGAAGATCCACCCGCAAACAGAAGACTACTGGGGCCATGTCAACCCGATCGGCATCCGATCCTGTTACGACGAGGGCAAGCGCTGCGCCGAAACGCTGTTTTTCGACTACTACCGACAGCACAAGCTGCGCATCAAGGTCGCCCGCATCTTCAACACCTACGGCCCGCGCATGCACCCCAACGATGGGCGCGTGGTCTCCAATTTCATCGTGCAGGCGCTGCGCGGCGAGCCAATCACAGTCTACGGCGAAGGTGCCCAGACGCGATCGTTCTGCTACGTGGACGATTTGGTCGAGGCACTCATGCGCCTGATGGCCACGGGCGACGAGTTTACCGGGCCGGTGAACATTGGCAACCCGGGCGAGTTCACCATCCTTGAATTGGCCGAAAAGGTGATTGCGCTGACCGGCTCGAAGTCGAAGATCGTCAAGAAGCCCTTGCCAAGCGACGATCCGATGCAGCGGCAGCCCGACTTGAGCCTCGCCCGCTCGAAGCTGGGTTGGGAACCGACAACCCGGCTGGACGACGGTTTGAAAAAGACCATCGCCTACTTCGAGCCGATGATCGGACGCGCCTAAGGGCCCGCCCCGCGAACCTCCGGCCGATCTGTCCTTGCGCCGCAATCCATGAGTTCGCTCGTCACCGTCATTATCCCGGTCTACAACTGCGCCGCCTACATCGCCGAGGCGGTGGACAGCGCGTTGTCACAAGACGATGTCGCGACGGAAATCATTGTCGTCAATGACGGCTCCACCGACAACACGCTCGATGTGCTCGCCCGCTTCAGGGATCGCATCCACGTCATCGACCAGAAGAACGCCGGCCCGCCAGCGGCGCGCAATGCAGGATTGGCCGCCGCCCGGGGTGATTACATCGCATTTCTCGACGCCGACGATGTATGGATACAGGGCAAGCTGGCGGCGCAAGTGCGACACCTCGACCAGCACGCCGACGTCGGCACCGTGTTCACCCATTGGCACGTCTGGACCGCCGAGCCCGATGGGAGCTTTGCGCGCCGACCCGAGATCGAATCGCGCCGCGTCAGCGACGAGATCGACGTAGCGAACTCCGGCTGGCTCTACAACCGGCTGCTGTTCGACTGCGAATTGCTGACCACCACCGTGATGTTGCGCGGGTCGATGGTGAGGCAGCTTGGCGGATTCGATCTCAGCCTATTCAACGGCGACGACTACGACTACTGGCTGCGCGCCTCGCGCGCGGGCAAGGTCACCAAGCTGGCTTCGGTGGGCGCGCTATACCGCATCCTTCCCAATTCGGTCTCACGCAAACCGCGCGACATCAATTTCGAGTATGAAGTGGTCAGCCGCGCGGCAAGTCGCTATGGTCTCGTCGGTCCCGACGGTACCACCACCACGCCCGCAGACCTGCAGCGGCGGCTAGAGGCATTGGAACTCGCGCACGGTTACGTGCACTTCCTGCGCGGGGACCCGCGCGTCGCTTACAGCGCGTTTCGCAGCGCGCTTGCGCGCGACCCTGCGCGCCCGCGCCTGTGGCTCCATGCGCTGCGCGCGGGGGTGAAGCTTTGCCTGCGTTCGGACGGCAAGACTGGCGCTTGAAGCGCCGTGCTCAGACGGGCGGTTGCGCCGCCTTCCCCTGGTTCGCGACGGCCTGCGTCGCCGCCGCCACCTTGTCGGCGTCTCCTAGGTAGTAATTGCGGATCGGTACCAGATCGTCGGTCAGCTCGTAGACGAGCGGAATCCCGGTGGGGATGTTGAGCCCGACGATCTCGCTGTCGCCGACGTGGTCCAGGTATTTGACCAGCGCCCGCAGCGAATTGCCATGCGCGGCAATGAGCACGCGTTCGCCCGCGATCACGTTGGGCGCGATGACGTCACGCCAATACGGAAGAAAGCGCGCCACGGTGTCCTTCAGGCATTCGGTCAGCGGCAGTTCGTCGGCCGACAGCTTGCGGTAGCGCGGGTCGCGACCGGGATAGCGTTCGTCGCCGACCTCGAGCGCAGGCGGCGGGATGTCGTAGCTGCGCCGCCAGATCAGCACCTGATCGTCGCCGAATTTTGCTGCGGTCTCCGCCTTGTTCAATCCTTGCAGCGCGCCATAGTGTCGTTCGTTGAGCCGCCAGCTGCGGACCACCGGAATCCACATCAGGTCGAGCTCATCGAGGGCAAGCCACAACGTGCGGATGGCTCGCTTCAATACCGACGTGTAGGCGATGTCGAAAACGAAACCCTTCTCCCGGAGGACCCTGCCCGCTTCCTTCGCCTCGGCGATGCCCTGTGGCGTCAGATCGACGTCGGTCCAGCCGGTGAAGCGGTTCTCCTTGTTCCATGCGCTTTCGCCGTGACGCAACAGGACGAGCTGTTTCATCAGGCGCCCCTGCGCTTCATCGTGCCGCCCGCCAGATCTTTTCGGCGGTCAACGGCATCTGCATCGCCGAGGCCCTGGCGCCATGGCCGGCGCGCGCGAGCGCGTCGATCACTGCGTTGACCACTGCCGGAGTCGCACCGATCGTGCCCAATTCACCGACACCTTTCACGCCCATCGCGTTGTTCAGGCACGGCGTGGATTCGTCCATCGTGGTGGTGAAACTGCCGACCGTTGCCGCGCGCGGCAGCGCGTAATCCATCAGGCTGCCGGTCATCGCCTGTCCCGATTCGGCGTCGTAGGCGAAACGCTCGCACAGCGCCTGGCCGATGCCCTGCGTAGCGCCACCGTCGAGCTGGCCGCGCACTATCAGCGGATTGACGACGCGACCGACATCGTTCACCGAGGCGTACGACGCGATGTCGATGGCGCCGGTGTCCGGGTCGATTTCCACTTCGCAGATGTGGCAGCCATTGGGCCAGGTAGGCCCGGCGACCGTATGCTTGGTGTCGACCAGAATCTGCGCACCCGGCTGCCGCCGCGCGAGATCGAACAGCCCGATGCGCCGATCGGTTCCGGCGACCGCGAACACGCCCTGCACGTACTCGATGTCGCTTGCCGCCGCTTCGAGCGCCTGCGCGGCGAGCTCCTGCCCCTTGACGAGCGTTCGTTCGGACGCGATCTTGATCGCCGTACCGCCGACGAACAGCGAACGTGAACCCGCGCTGCCGAAGCCGGTGCCGCGGTCGGTGTCGCCTTGCAGGACGCGGATGCGGTCGATGCCCACGCCGAACACATCGACAGCGAGTTGCGCATAGGTCGTGACCAGACCCTGCCCCATCGCCTGCGTCGCCGAGAAGATCTCGATGTAGCCATCGCCCGAGACGGTGACCGTCACGCGCTCGTCGAAGACGTCGGCACCGGTCCATTCGAGGAACGCCGCCATGCCGCGGCCGCGAAGCCGGCCGCGGCGCCCGGCCTCGGCGCGGCGCGCATCGAAGCCCTTCCAGTCGGCCAGTACCAGCGCCTGATCCAGGACCCGCTCAAAGTTTCCGCTGTCATAGGTCTTGCCCATCGGATTCGTGTAGGGCATCTGCTGCGGCTGCAGCATGTTGCGACGACGCAGCTCGGCCGGATCGACGTCGAGTTGCCGCGCGGCGGCGTCCATCAGGCGCTCGATGATGTAGATCGCCTCCGGCCTCCCCGCGCCGCGATACGGTCCCGTCGGCGCGGTGTTCGTGAGCACCGCCTTGATGTGGATGTCGATCGCCGGGACGTTGTAGATGCTCGTCGACACCCAGGGACCGATGAGCAGCTGGATGACGACCCCTGCCGGCGTGGCGCAGGCACCGATGTTGGCCAACGACGCCACGCGCAGCGCCAGCACCTTGCCGCCGGCGTCGAGTGCGAGCTCGGCCTTGCTGTTCACGTCGCGCCCATGGGTCGCGGCGAGAAATTCCTCGAGCCGGTCGGCGGTCCACTTGAGCGGCCGTTTCAGCTGGCGCGTGCAGAATGCCATGACCACATCCTCGGGATAGATGCCGGTCTTCATCCCGAAGCCGCCGCCGACGTCGCCGACCAGGATGCGCACCTTTTCGGTTGGGAGGCCGAGGATTTCGGCGCACAGGGCGTCCCGCACTCCCGTCGGCGTCTGGCTGCTCAGGCGCAGGACGATGCGATCGCCGGCCGCCTCGTAGGTCGACACGATCGCACGCGGTTCGATCGGGCATGCCACGACCCGCTGATTGACCAAGTCCAGCGTCACCACGTGCGCAGCGTTGCGAAACGCCGCCGTGGCCGCCGCAACGTCGCCGTGGCGGGCTTCGGCCGCGATGTTGCCGGTCGCCTGCGGCCAGACCAGGGGCGCGCCGGCCACCATCGCCGCGACCGCGTCCGTGATCGCCGGCAACGTGTCGTAGCGCACGTCGATCGACTCGACCGCATCGCGCGCCTGCGTCCGAGTCTCGGCGATCACCGCGGCGACGGCTTCGCCGACGAAACGCACCGACTCCACCGCCAGTGCCCGGCGAGGAGGCGATGCCGTCGGCGAACCGTCGGCACGCTTGAAGTCCGCCGAATTCGGAATCGGCTTGACGCCGGCGCGGACGAGATCCTCTCCCGTGAACACGGCGACGACGCCAGGCATCGCCTTGGCCGCCGCGGTGTCCACCGATGTGATGCGCGCATGCGCATGCGGCGAGCGCAGGAATGCGACGTGTGCGCAAGCTTGCGGTGCGACATCGTCGGCGAAGCAGCCGGCCCCCGTCAGCAAGCTCTGGTCTTCGAGTCGGCGGACGGCTTGTCCGCTGCCGTAGCGTCCTGGCTGTGTACTGTCGTTCACGGTGATCCTTGCGGTGGCTAAATCCTGAAAGACTCGAGGGTCTCCGGCGCGAACAGCTCTTCAGCCTGCAAGCGTCGCTTCGAAAGCCCCTGCTCGTGGTGGTAGCGCAGAAACGTGTCGAGCACGTGGCGGTTCGGCTCCAATCCATACGGCCACCAGTCGTTGCCCATTTCGCGGCGCACTTCCTCGACCTGCGCCACCTGCCATGGCAGCATCGTCGCCAGTGCCGAGGTCGTGTACAGATTCGCGTAGGCCCGCTCTTTCGCCTCGCCGAACGCCTTCGTCAGCGATTGGGCAATCCACGGGTGCGCGCGATAGACATCGCGCCGTAGCACGATGGTATGCATGATCGGAAAGATCTTGGTGCGGCGATAGTAGGCGCGCTCGACCTCGACCGGATCCTGGAACAGGCGCCGGACCGCGTCGGGCCGCGTCTGGAACGTCGAGGGAATGCGCGCGGTGTGCATCGCATCGACCTCGCCGTCGGCGAGCATCTGCGCCAGCGTCTGCGTCGGGCCGATGCGCCGAACCCTGAACTGCGGCGGCAGGTCGAGCTTGAGTTTCTCCTGGCGGCCGGTCTGTTCCTCGCCTCCGGTGAAGTACTCGACGCTGGCCGGATCGACGCCGTACTCGTCCTGTAGGATGCCGCGTATCCACACCGGCGCGGTCATCTGGTACTCGGGCGTCGCGATACGCTTGCCGATGAGGTCCTTCGGCTCGCTGATGCCGCTTTTCACCGATACGAAGATGCACGATTGACGGAAAAAGCGCGACGGAAACACAGGGATCGCAATGAACGCCGGATCGTCCCGCGACAGCGACACGACGTACGAAGACAGCGACATCTCGGCGACGTCGAACTCGCGATGCCGCAACATGCGGAAGAACGTCTCCTCGACGTGCAGGTTGAGTGTGTTGAGCTCGATGCCATCGGCTTGTACGCTGCCGTCGGCGAGCGCACGGATTCGGTCGTAGTCCCAGCATGCTAAGGTCAACCCGAGTTTTGCCACGCACATCCCGAAGGTAAGCGGGTGTGCCCCGAAGTACCGCAGCACGACCCGGAAGCGGAATGATACGGGTTCGCCCGGACATGCGCTATACGCGGGGAGCAACCTGATGCTCGAGCGCGATGTCTCGCCGCTCCCGCGCCGACTGCAGAATCGCCAGGCACACTTCGAGCGTGGCCATCGCCCAACGGCCATCGTGCAACGGTGGTTCGCCACCGACGATCGCCGCGTGGAGTTCATCGATGACCTCGACGCGTGGAATGCGCGGCCTGGACAGAGGCTCGACGCGCACGTCGGCGTCACCGTAGATCACCACACCGGTCGGCAGCGGCCGCAGATCGCCGCGCTCGCAGGATACGATGAACAGGCCGAAGTGCTCATGCCACGGTGCAGCGGAGTCGTCGCTCGTCGCGGCAACCGGCATGGATGGTGGCGCGTATCCCGCGCCCCCATAGTTGCGGCTCTGCTTGAGCGCGGCTTCTTCCGCGCCGTCGAGCGCGAACGCCAGGCGGCGCCGCGCTGAGCCGTGCGCCCCGGCGGGTTTGGGCCGCCCCAATTCGCCGATGCCGCCGCAGAATTCGTCACCGTCGAAGTGTCCGTACCCGTTGTAACTCAAGGTCGCGATCACTCCGTTATCGAAGCTCAGCAGCGCCGCGTATGCGCCTTCGGTCGGTCGCGCCGGATCCCAGGACCCGGTCAGCGCGCGAACGCTCTGCACGCGTCCGCCACCAAGGAGACGGACGATGTCGACCTGGTGCGCAGCCTGGCTGAATACGACGCCGCCGCCCTGCTCGGTCTGCAGTTCCTCCCGGCGCCGCGGGCGGTAGAGAAAATCGGTGTGGTAGTGCGCCTCGATCATGCGCACCGCGCCGAGCGCGCCGCTGTCCACGATCTGTTTCGTGCGCACGATCGGCAGGTCGAAACTGTGGCTGTGTCCGACGATCAGCACGACCTTGGCGCGCTCGGCCGCCTCGATCATACCGCGGCATTCCGCCAACGAAATCGCCATCGGCTTCTCCACCAGCACATGCTTGCCGTGACGCGCCGCCAGGGCGACGTGCGCGGCGTGATGTTGATGCGGCGTCGCGACGTAGACGACGTCGATATCGGCATCGGCGCACAGATCCTCGACGGTCGAGTACGCGCGCGCGCCGAAGTCCGCTGCGAAACGCTGCGTCGCTTCCGGGCGCGGATCGGCCGCGGCGACCAACTCGATCCGCGAGTCGGCAACAAGTGTCGGAAGCATCAAACTGAACGCGCGGCCGAGTCCGGCTACACCCATGCGCAAGCGTCGTTCACTCATGGCGAACTGCCGCGACGCGCACCGGTCGGACGTCCTTCACGCGTTGCCGCCGCTCGACATGGGTGATTGAAGTGTCTACCATTCATCGGCACGATTCATACTATGCTTGCGCCGTGCATCGGGCAATGGCGACCCGGTGTGCCGGAAGGCAATCGGAGGACACATGCTCAGCCATGCCGACAACGATCTGCTGTGCCGCATCGAGGGCGATGCGCCGATGGGTCAGTTGATGCGCCGGCATTGGATTCCCGCGTGCATGTCCGAGGAAGTGTCGGAGTCCGACGGCGCACCCGTGCGCGTGCAGTTGCTCGGTGAGAAGCTGGTGGCGTTTCGCGACACCAAGGGTTGCCTCGGCGTTATCGACGAACACTGCCCGCATCGGCGCGCGTCGCTGGCGTTGGGCCGCAACGAGGAATGCGGGCTGCGTTGTCTGTATCACGGCTGGAAGGTCGATGTCGAAGGCAACATCGTCGACAAGCCCTCGGAGCCGAATGCTTGCACTCCGGGCCCCGCGAACCGTACCCGGGCGTACCCTTGCCGCGAAGCGGGAGGCTTCGTCTGGGTCTGGATGGGCCCGCCCGATGCGATGCGTGAATTCGAGGCACCGGCATGGGCGCCGACCCCGGACATCCGGACCAGCATCGTGAAGATCCACGTCGGCTGCAATTGGGCTCAGGTACTCGAGGGCGCCATCGATTCCGCGCACAGCTCGAGCCTGCATTCGACCGACATGGTGCCGGCGAAGGTCGCGAGTGCCGGGGCAACCGCTAGCGAATGGCTGCGTCCATCCACCGACAAGGCACCCCGCCTGCAACTGCAGCGAACCGACTTCGGCTTTCGCTACGTGGCGATACGCCGCCCCATCGTCGACGCGGATACGCACGACTACCTGCGCATCACGCTGTTCGTCGCGCCGTTCACCGTGCTCATTCCGCCGAACGATCGCTACAACCTGTCGATCCTCAACATTCCCCAGGACGACACCAACACGATGTTCTACTTCATCGCCTGGAGCGAGAACGAAGGCATCGACCAGGACGAATGGCGCAAGTTTTGTGGGGCGCAGGTCGGGGTCGATCTCGACCGGGACTTCCGGCGCACCCGCACGCTTGCGAACAACTACCAGCAGGACCGCGACGCGATGAAGTCCGGCAGCCACACCGGGATCGTCGGCATTCCAAATCAGGACATCGCGATGTGGGAGACGATGGGTCCGATCGCGGATCGCTCGCATGAAAGGCTCGGCGCAAGCGACGTCGCGATCGTCCAGTTCCGGCGCATCATGGTCGACGCTGCGCGCAAGATTCGCGACGGAGGCCCGGCGATCGGCACGTCGCCGCAGCGCATCGCGCAGGTGAAACTGCGATCGTTCGAGGGCATCGTCCCGAAGTCGACGCGCTGGACCACGCTCGGCGTCGATGCCGCGGAACTCGCGCTGCGCCAGGAGCCGTCGACCACCTAGCTGGATAATGCAGGTCCGTGAGCGGTCCTGCAGCAGGGTTTGTCCGTCGCGCGATTGACGCCACGCGACCGACGCGCCACACTTCGTGCGCTGCGGCTCGCCCCAGGCGACCGAGCCGAATACAGATCGCCAGTTCCGCGCTCATCGTGCGCGGCGTGTTTACCCAGGAGGATGCAGGAATGAGCGGTTTCGGGCTATTGCGCAGCGCCATTGTCGCCTTCGCGTGCATCGCCATGTCTGCGCCGGCGCTCGCGCTCGACATGCTCAAGATCGCGGCCGGTCAGCGCGGCAATTGGGATACCTCGATCAGCGAGGTCGGACAGCGCCTCGGCATCTTCAAGAAGCACGGCCTGGAACTCGAAATCCTGTGGACGCAGGGTGGCGGCGAGACCCAACAGGCGGTGATTTCGGGCAGCGTCGAGATCGGCGTCGCGACGGGCATCATGGGCGTGCTGAGCGCGTTCTCGAAGGGCGCGCCGGTACGCATCATCGGCGCGGAAACGACCGGTGCGGCCGACCTTTACTGGTACGTGCCGGCGACGTCGCCGATCAAGTCGCTCAAGGATACCGATGGCAAGACCATCGCCTATTCGACGAAGGGTTCGTCGACCGACGGCATCGTAACCGCGTTCATGAAGCAGTACGACCTGAAGGCCAAGCCGACGGCGACCGGCGGACCCGCACCCACGCTGACCCAGGTGATGACCAATCAGATCGATGTCGGTTGGTCCGCCCCTCCGTTTGGTCTCCAACAACTCGACGAAGGCAAGATCCGCATCGTCGCCACCGGCAACGATGCGACCGTCTTCAAGGGCCAGACCGTGCGCCTGCTCATTACCAACGTGCAGACGCTGCAGAATCGGAAGCCGGTCATCGAGCGCTTCATGAAAGCGTATCGCGAGACGATCGAGCTGATGTACGCGAACGATCCGGCGGCACTCCAGGCCTATGCCGAGTTTGTCGGCATCTCGGTCGACATGGCCAAGCGCACGCGCAACGACTTCTTCCCCAAGTCATCGGTGGATCCGGACCGAATCGTCGGGCTCGACACGATCGTGCCGGACGCGGTCGCTCTCAAGTACACGGCAGCACCGCTGAGCAAGGAACAGCTGGCGGAGCTGATCCAGATTCCTCCCAGGCAATAGCCGGTCAATCGACAGCGCCCGCGTGAGTCCCGTCGAGGAAACCGCGCTCGAACGGCCGGCAGGAGCGCCCGCGCCGGCACCGCAATTCGGCAGCGACGTCATCGCAGAGACACTGCGCGCGATGGCGATCCCCTACATCGCGCTCAATCCGGGCGCGAGCTTTCGCGGCCTGCACGACAGCCTGGTCAATTTTCTCGGCAACCAGGCCCCGCAGATGCTGCTGTGCTTGCACGAGGAGCATGCAGTGGCGATCGCGCACGGCTACGCCAAAGTCACGGGGCAAGCGATGGCGGTCGCGGTGCATTCCAATGTTGGTTTGTTTCACGCGACGATGGCGATCTTCAACGCCTGGTGCGACCGCATGCCCGTGCTCATCCTCGGCGCAACGGGCCCAGTCGATGCCGCCAAGCGCCGGCCGTGGATCGACTGGATCCACACTGCGCGCGACCAGGGCGCGGTTGTGCGGCCCTACGTCAAGTGGGACGATCAACCGGCTTCGCCGGCCGCCGCGCGCGAAGCGCTGCTGCGCGCCATGTGGCATGCGCAGACTGCGCCGCAGGGACCGGTGTACGTGAACTTCGACGCCGAGATGCAGGAGGCGCCACTCGCCGCGCCGCTGCCGCCGATCACGGTGGCGCGCTATGCACCGGAGACCCCGAGCGGCGGCGCCGTTGCAGGCGTCGGTCGCGCCGTGGAATTGTTGCGCGCGGCGAAGCATCCGATACTGCTGATCGGTCGGGTGTCGCGCGACCCCGCCGCGTGGGCGGCGCGCGTCGCCCTCGCCGAGCGTCTGGCGGCACGCGTGGGCACCGATCTCAAGGTCGGGGCGTCGTTTCCCACCGAACATCCGCTTCACGTCGACGCGCCCGGCGTCCTGCTGCGGCCGGCGCTGGCGGCGGCGATCGCGCAGGCCGACGTCGTGCTCAGCCTGGACTGGGTTGACCTCGCCGGGACCCTCCACGCTGCATGCGGCGGCGAGACGCGGGCAAGTGTCATCCAGGTGTCGCTGGACCACACGCTGCATGGCGGGTGGAGCATGGATTACCAGGGCCTTCCTCCGGTCGACTGCATGATTGCGGCCGAGCCGGACGCCGTCGTACCGGCGCTGCTTGCGGCGCTCGGGACACGCGTGGACACGACGACTTACACCGTGCGCTCGACAGATTTCGTGCCCTCTCCGACGCCCGACGGGCTGATCGCGACCGACGACCTGGCGGTTGCGCTGCGGCGGGTCGTCGGGACGCGTCGGGTCTCGCTCACACACCTACCGCTTTCGTGGAACGGCGAGAGCTGGCCGTTCCGGCATCCGTTGGATTTCCTCGGCTCGGATGGCGGCGGCGGCATCGGCGGTGGCCCAGGCATCTCGGTCGGCGCCGCGCTCGCGTTGAGGGGGTCGGGGATCCTGCCCGTCGCCGTCTGCGGCGATGGCGATTTCCTCATGGGTGCGACCGCGCTCTGGACCGCAGCGCACTACCGCATCCCGCTGCTGGTCGTCATCGCCAACAACCGCTCCTTCTATAACGATGAAGTGCACCAGGAGCGCGTCGCGCGCATGCGCAACCGACCGGTTGAGAACAAGTGGATCGGCCAGCGCATTGCTGATCCCGACATCGATCTTGCCGCAATCGGCCGCGCCCAAGGCGCTGTCGGCTTCGGTCCCATCGAACGCACGGCCGATCTGGCTCCCGCGCTGGAGGCGGCCGTGCTCGCAGCGGCGTCCGGCAGCGTCGCGGTGGTCGACGTTCGTGTGCAACCGGGCTATGCGCCGGCGATGACCGCGGCGCTCACCACCAGCGCACGCAAGTGAGCACACTCGTGTCCACACCGCAGGTGACGACGGGGGGATCCAGCGGCGCCGCGTCAGCGCAAGACGCCCCGCTTCTCGACGTCGAGCGAATCACGAAACGCTTTCAGACCGCGGACGGCATCACCACGGCGGTCGATGGCATGTCGTTTTCGGTTGCCGCCGGAGAGTTCGTTTCGATCATCGGTCCGTCGGGTTGCGGCAAGTCGACCGTTTTCAACATCATCGGCGGCCTGGTCGGCGACTACGAAGGACGGGTCAGCATCGGCGGCGATGTCGTGTCAGGGACGCATCCGGCGATCGGCATGGTGTTCCAGGAAGATTCGACCTTCCCGTGGCGCAACGTACTCGACAACGTCGCCTTTCCGCTCGAAATCACTGGCGTGGCCAGGCCGGAGCGACTGGAACAGGCGGCGCACTTCGTGTCGATGGTCGGGCTGCATGGTTTCGAACGGCACTTTCCTGCCGAGCTGTCCGGCGGCATGCGGCAGCGCGTCGCGCTCGCCCGCACGCTGGCATCGAAACCGAAACTGCTGCTGATGGACGAACCCTTTGCCGCGCTCGACGAACAGACGCGACTGCTGCTCGGCGACAAGGTGCTGCAGATCCAGCAGGAGCTCAAGCAGACGACCCTGTTGATCACGCACAATCTCACCGAAGCCGTGCAGCTTTCTGATCGCGTGCTGGTCATGACCTACCGACCGGGGCGGCTCAAGCGCGTCGTAAAGGTGGATCTGCCGCATCCGCGCGATTCCGAGGTGGTCAGCAGCGACGCCTTCGGCCACTGCGTTGCCCAGATCTGGCAGGACCTGCGCGAAGAGGCGAGCCGCGGCATCCAGGATGCCGAGGCGCGCGCGCTCCTCGCGGGAGCGAAGCGGTGACGAGGATCGCCTGGGTGCGCAAGCGCAACGGCGCCCGGGTATTCGGCGTTGCTTCGCTGCTCGCCGCCATCGCATTGATCGAACTGCTGATCCGCGCCGGCTTGATCAACCGCTTCATCGTGCCGTTGCCCTCGCAGATCCTCGCTGCGCTGCCCCGCATCGTCAGCGATGAAAACGTCGTGCAGCGCTTCTGGCAGACGACGCAGGAAGTGCTGTGGGCGAGTCTGCTGCTCGCGGTCGTCGGTATCGGCCTCGGCGCGCTCCTGTACCGCTTCCGCGTTCTGCGCCTGGCCTGCGAGACGTGGGTCGGCGCGCTCGCCGCGGCGCCGATCGTGCTGGCCTATCCGCTGTTCCTGGTGTTGTTCGGGCGCAGCGCGACGACCATCGTCGCGATCGGATTCGTCGCCGGTCTCGCGCCGGTGATCCTGAAGACCGTCGAAGGACTTGCGGCGACGCGACAGGTGCTCATCAACGTCGGCCGCAGCTTCCGGCTGACGACATCGCAGCAGTTCTGGAAAATCCTGCTCCCCGCTGCCCTGCCGTCGATCTTCGTCGGACTGCGGCTCGGACTCATTTTCGCGATGATCAACATCGTCGGCGTGGAGTTCCTGATCAACTTCGGCGGCCTTGGACAGCTCATCAACGAACTCGCCGAGCGCTACGACCTGCCGGGCACGTATGCGGCAATCTGCTTCGTGATCCTCACCAGCATCGTCTTTTTCGATGTCACCGAACGGCTCGAACGATGGCTGGCACCCGCGGCATGAGTGCCATGGGCGGCGTCGCGTCGCCGAGCGCGCGCGACGTGACGGTGCTGCGGATCGTCATCATCGCGATCGTCCTCGCGACGTGGGAAGCGGTATCGGCGTCCGGCCTTCTGTTCCGCGACGTCGTTCCCTCGCTGGCCGCCATCGGCATGTCGATCGTCGGACTGCTCGCCGGCGGGGAGTTCTACGGCAACCTGGGCACGACGGCGGCTGAAATCGGCGCGGGACTGTTGATCGGCGGCGTGAGCGGTCTGGCGGCCGGCATCGCGCTCGGCGCCAATCGCTTCCTCTCGCAAGCCTACGAGTCGCTCGTCCTTTACCTCGGCCCCACGCCGAAAATCATTTTCTTTCCCGTGATGATCATGTGGTTCGGCGTCGGCGCCGGCTCCAAGATCGCGATGGGCACGGTCTCCTGCTTTTTTCCGATTGCGATCAGCGTCGCTGCGGGCATGCGCCAGATCGACCGGGTATTGATCCGCGTCGGTCGCAGTTTCCGTGCGACGACGTGGCAGATGATCACCACGATCTACTTGCCCGCGATGCGCCAGCCGATCCTGAATGGCGTCCGGCTGGGACTTGGCGTGGCGGTCATCGGGACCTTGCTTGCCGAAACCAAGCTGTCCAACCGAGGTGTCGGCTATCTCATCATCCAGGCGTATGCGCGCTTCGACATGCCGCGCATGTATGCCTTGCTCATCGTGCTGTTCATCGTCGCGATCGCGGCCAATGCGCTCATCGGCCGTCTCGGACAACCGCGACATCCATGAATTCTCGGGTCTGATCCCACATGCCGATGCTATCGACTCCCACCCACAACAACGCCTATTACGGTGGCGCCTGGCACGATCCGTTGTCGGGACGCTGGCACGACACCCTCAACCCCAGCACCGGCGAGACGCTTGGGCGGGTCGCGACCTGCTCGGCTGCCGACGTCGACGCTGCGGTCGCTTCCGCCCGGCGCGGATTTCTCGATTGGCGCGCCGTCGTTCCACTCGAGCGGGCACGCATCCTGCGGCGCGTAGCCCAGTTGCTGCGCGAACATGCGCAGGAACTGGCCGGGATAGACGCCGCGAACTGCGGCAACCCGGTGCGCGAAATGGTGAGCGACGCCATGATCGCCGCGGCGCAAATCGATTTCTTCGCGGGCCTGGTCACCGAAATCAAGGGCGCATCGATCCCGATGGGTCCGGAAGTAGTCAATTTCTCGGTGCGGGAACCGGTCGGCGTCGTCGCGCGCATCGTGCCGTTCAATCATCCGTTCATGTTCGCCGCGGGCAAGTCCGCGGCGCCGCTTGCCGCAGGCAACGTTGTCGTCATCAAGCCGCCGGACCAGTCTCCGCTTTCGGCGTTGCGCTTGGCGGAACTCGTCGACGGATTGCTTCCCGCAGGTGTGTTCAACGTGTTGCCCGGCGATCGCGACACCGGTGCCGCGCTGGCATCGCACAAGGACGTCGCCATGGTCGCGCTGATCGGCAGCGTCGCCGCCGGCCGCGCCGTCATGCGGGCGGCCAGCGAAACGGTCAAGCCGGTCCTGCTTGAGCTCGGCGGTAAGAACGCACTGATCGCGTACCCCGACGCCGACCCGGAAGAGGTCGCCGGTGCGGTGGTCGGTGGAATGAATTTCACGTGGTGCGGGCAGTCGTGCGGGTCGACCAGCCGTGCCTTCGTCCACGCCGCGATTCACGATGCCGTGCTGGACCGGGTCAAGGAGCGCGTCCGCGCCTTCCAGCCCGGCATTGCCACCGATCCGGCGACGACGATGGGCGCCATCGTCAGCCAGGCGCAGCTCGATCGGGTGCTGAGCCACATCGAATCCGCCCGAAACGAGGGCGCGCGGCTGCTGTGCGGCGGCAGTCGGCTCAATGACCCCATCCTTGGCAAGGGGTTCTTTGTCGCCCCGACCGTCTTCGCCGACGTTACGCCTTCGATGCGCCTGGCACGCGAAGAAGTCTTCGGACCGGTACTGGCCATCCTGAAGTGGTCGGACGAAGCCCGCATGCTCGCCGACGTCAATGCCGTCGACTACGGTCTGACCTGCTCGATTTGGACCAACGACCTCTCCACCGCCCACCGCACTGCCATGGCGGTCCAGGCGGGTTATGTCTGGATCAACGAGGTCGGCAAGCATTTCCTGGGTGCGCCGTTCGGCGGGGTCAAGCAATCTGGGGTCGGTCGCGAGGAATGCCTGGAAGAGATGCTGCGGTTCACGCAGGAAAAGAACATCCACGTGAAGCTAAGGCCCGCCGGCGGCCGCTAACAACGGACCCCCGCAACCGCCGCCGCGCGCGCCTGGCAGGGCCGATGCCGTTAATCGGCCGCTTCCGGTGCCGGCGCTCGCATCTCACGTCTTTATAATCAAATGGTTGGCAACGGCCCGGGCGCCGGTCGGGCTGCCTTGACATGCCTGCCGCCGCCTGTATACTTCGCCATTGTTGCATTGCAGCAAATCGGGCCACGGTGGCCCCGGCGGTTTCGGGGCCTGGATCCATCTCTTTGTTTAATTGTCACATTGGACAGCAAATGGTTGAGCTAGGGGGGCCCGTTACCAGAGCAAGGTAACCCCTGGCGACGTGGCGGCGCGCCTCGCAAGGCGCGAGACACGGTACGACCTGACGTCAGGAGCATACCGATGACGAAGCCTTGGTTTCAGCACTGGTTTCAACGAGCGGCACGCGCACGATCTTTTCCCCGACCCCACGTGACCGGCGACGTCCGGGTAACCGCCGGCGTGTTGGCAGCTGTCCTTGTGGTGGTGCTGCTGGTGTCGGGTGCCACTGCGCCCCTTGGCGCGCGCCCGACGCAGTTGGCGTCCCCGTTGTCGGCGCCGTCCGCCGAGCGGCGACCGGTCGCGGCGCAACCCGGCCATCGCGCCATCCCGGCAGATCCACGCATCGATGCACTCGCAGGCATCGTCGCCAGGAAGTATCGCGTCTCCGAAGAAGCGACGCGCGAGTTCGTTCGGACCGCGTATCGCGAGGGCGCGCGCCACGGCGTCGATCCCCTGTTGATCGTATCGGTCATGGCGGTCGAATCGCGATTCAACCCTGTCGCCCAGAGCGACGGTGGCGCCATGGGCCTCATGCAGGTGATTCCCAGGTTCCACGCCGAGAAATTCGACGCGGCGGACCGCTCGTCAGTGCTCGACCCGCGCACCAACATTCAGGTGGGCGTGCGCATCCTGAAGGAATATATCGGTCGAGGCGGCAACGAGCTTGCCGGTCTGCAGCTCTACAACGGCGCTACCGGCTCCGCCTACGCGACCCGGGTGCTCGGAGAAAAGCAGTCGCTGCAGGACGCCTTGCGGCGCGAGCGGGACCGGGTCCGCGCGTAGGCCCGGTTCGAGCCCTCACGACTTGCCCCTCGATTCGGGAAGGCGCCGCAGCGCGACCACCGCCGCGCCATCAGTACTCATCGCCGAATCTCCGAACACCGCCGATATCGTGTGCGCCTTCCCCGACCGCTTGGCGCGATACATGAGCTGATCGACGAAGCCCATCGCCTCGTCGGCCGACGCGGGCATGGTTTTGAACGTCGCGATGCCGATGCTGAAGGTCACCGCCCACCAAGGGCGCGGTCGGGTGATCCGCTCGAGCGCTTCACGCAGCTTGGCCTCGATGGCCAGCGCTTCCGCCTGGTTGGTTTCGGGGAACAAGATGGCGAACTCGTCGCCGCCGAGCCTTCCCACTGAATCGCTGCGCCGGACGCTGGCCGCCGTGACGTGGCCGACCGCCTCGAGCAGGCGATCCCCCTCGGCATGTCCGAACCGATCATTCACGGCTTTGAAATTGTCGCAGTCGACGTAGGCCAGGCAGAAGCTCGCACCGTTGCGCAGGTGCCTGGATATTTCGCTCTCGAGTACCTCATGGAACCCCTGCCGGTTCTTCACGCCGGACAGCAGATCGATTCTGGCGGTCTGGCGCTCGCGCTCGAACAGGCCGCGCAGTTGCGAGGTCAGGAACACTGCGACGCAATACTCGAAGAACAGATTCGCTTGCGACTGAAAGAAAGATGCCAGCGTCGAATACGGATGGCCTTGCAGCAGGCCCATTGCAATCTGGCACACCAGTGCTAGAACGGCGAAAACCAGGCCCCAGACGATGCCGCGATTCCAGCTCACGGTCAAAATCGCGAACAGGTACAGTGCCGCGAGCGAAACCTCGTAGGACGTGACGTAGTCGAGCGCGGCGGCGCCGAACAGCATCGAGAAACTGAGCGCCAGCGCCTGCCGCCGCGGCAGGTCGAAAACATTCAGTCCGGCCGAAAGTCTTTTCATCGAATCGATTTCGACCCGGGCACGCCGCGCGACGCTAGAATGATTGCCAGCCCGGGTGGTGAAACTGGTAGACACAAGGGACTTAAAATCCCTCGGCTGCGAAAGCTGCCATGCCGGTTCGATCCCGGCCCCGGGCACAAAATCAATAAGTTACGCGACATTCGTAGACTCCGCTAACTTCTCGCCGAAGCTGTGGGACATTCTCGGGACGCCTGGTCCAGTATTGTCCAACAATGGCAACGATTGAACGCCGTAAATCGACCGACGGAACTGTACGCTATCGCGTCCGCGTTCGCATTCGCATTCGGGGCGAGAAGCCACGGATCCGGACGTTCAAGCGCAAGACTGACGCCGACCTCTGGTGAAAGAAAGTCGAAAGCGATCTCGGGCACGGTACCTACGTCCCGACGACGGCCGACCGCCGGCGCACCCTCGCAGAACTCATCGACAAGTTCGTAAAGGAACATCTGCCGATCCGGCCCAGGAATGCGGACAGCAAGAAGATCTCGCCCCAGTTGAAGTGGTGGAAGGAGCACGCCGGCTAGCCCACTCTTGATAAGGTAACGCCTCAAGCGATCGCCGGATTCCGATCGGAGCTACTTGCCCGACGAACGGGCAGGCGCAGTCTACAAGCGGACGCGGAGGCGCGAGCGGCGCCCATCTCTCAGGCAACCGCGAATCGCTACCTGGCAGCCCTTTCCGCGGTTTGCAAATGGGCGTGGAAGGAATTGCGCTGGCTGCCTGCAAATCCGGTCCTGAGCGTGACCAAAGGGGCGGAGCACGCCGGAATCATCCGCTATCTGGCCGACGACGAACGGAGGGCACTCCTGGCCGCCTGCAAGGCCAACGATGACCCCAACATCTACTGCGCCGTGATGCTCGCACTCGCCACCGGCGCGCGCGCATCGAATCTGCGCAATCTCACTTGGGCCGACGTCGACCTTGACCAGTGGCGGCTGCGGTTCGTGCATACCAAGAACGATCAGCCTCGATTCGTTCCCGCAACGGATTCTGCAAGCGCAGTTCGATCGCGACCCGACGCAGAAGGGCTGGGTGTTCAAGGGGACGCGCGATGCCACGCCAGCGGTGTCCGACCAGTTTTTGCAGGACGGGCAATAGCAGGACCGGCCCGGGCAGGATGTCCAATGCACGAAGCACATCGAGGTCGCCGAACGCCAATCAGGTCTGGCTCGACATTGTCACGATGCAGGCGCAGCGGATCGCGCTAGAGATGGCGGATATGGGGCGGATACAGTGACGGACGCCGCCGGAGTGGGTTCAGCCAGAACGGGGTACGCTCATTACTGCTTTTCGCACACGTCCCTGCCCCCTGGGTGAACCAAACCCCACTCTTTCTGACAGCAACAAAAGTCCGAGTTTGCAGTGCAGTTAGCAAGTATTTCATTGGTGCCATAGGAAGCCGATGGCGTACAACCCGCACTGCAAGATAAGGCGTGCCCCGGCGTATTGGGGATTCGGCATGGAACGGTCGGGTCGGGACTAACGCGCGCTATCGGCTTGTTAGGAAAGAGTCGATCCCAGTATGTGAAAGCCAACCAAGCGGCGGCGGAGGCGATAAAAATCCAGATGATCAGCTTGCCCATGTGACGACCTCCCTCGTGGTGGGCCACACCCTTAACTCAAGGGACAAATTTGGGACAACGCGGCAGAGAAATGCCCGAAACAGCCAATAACGCTCGACACCTTAGCAGCTGATATCAATGATGCTCAGCAAGTATCGACAGAGCTATATCTCGACTTAAAATCCCTCGGCCGCGAAAGCTGCCATGCCGGTTCGATCCCGGCCCCGGGCACTCGTTCAGGTCGTTGGAACGCTCCAATTGTGCCTCACTTGCCCGCGGTCGCCGGCTTTGCGTGGTCCACGCTCCAACGCCGCGCATCGCTTTGTGCCTCGACGATTTCGGACCTCGAAAGCAGCGGCAAAACCGCAGTACGCGCCTGGATGGCCTCGGCATTCCCGCGCGCAGCGGCGAGATTGAACCAGAAATAGGCCTTGACGTTGTCGGTTGGAACGCCCATACCCACGCGGTACATGTACCCTAATTCATACTGCGCCCGGACATTGCCGTTTTCGGAAGCAAGCTGTAGCCATCTGAACGCGCCTTGGTAGTCCTGCACGACGTCACGCCCCTCGCGCAGCGCCATGCCGAATTCGTATTGCGCCTCCGCGTTCCCGTGCTCGGCGGCGCGCTCCAGCCATGCCAGCGCTTCCGCCTCGCGCTTGGGCACGCCGGTGCCTTTGGCGTACATCTGCGAAAGTGCGTATTCCGAGACGGGATCGTTTTGCTCCGCGAGTTTCCTCGTGTCAGCGACGGTCCTTTGGACGGGCGTCACTGGCACCGGCCCGGGTCGGGTCTGCCCGAGGACCGCAAACGCATACCAGCCGATCATCACACCCACGATCGGCAACGCGACGAGTCCACTCAAAAGGTACATGTTTGTGCTCAGAACAAGAAAGCGCTTCTTGCAATCGCGGCAGAAGTACGGCGAGAGAAAATTGCGCCGCCACGTCATTTCCGAAGCGAATCGCTTGGTTCGACGCACATTGCGACTGGCACAATCGGGACACTTTCTGTTCATGCACCCTCTTCCCGGCGCGGCAAGAACCACTGTTGCGCCTACGGATTTCGTTCGAGTCTGCGCGTTGTCGGTGGCCGGCAGCAATCACCAACCGACCGGCGGACAATGAGTCCGATGCACTGACGCGTATCAGGATTTCAGGATATACCGTAAGTCGTCCAGGGTGAATTGATCCTCCGTCAGATCCGTCCTGCATCGACAATTTCTGCCTAGTCGAGGTCGCGCGAAATCGCGCGAGCATCAACGGATGCAAGCCGGACTGAATTGGGCGCTCGCTGCACGAGCCCTGCGCGACCGGCAAGCAGCCAGCCGGCGTAGGCAATCACAAATGGCATGGCTGGAAAGTGATATCGGGATTGGCCCGAGAAAACGACGCTGATCAGACTCACGGTTGCGACAATTGCGGCGCCATAGTAGGCGCGCGGGCGCGCATTGGACATTACCAGTTTGGCCAATGCTGCTGCGAACAGCGCGAGCAGCGCAAGATAGAAAAATTGGCTCGTCCAACGCACGGCCCTGAACCAGGCCCAGTTCCGCTCGTAGAATGCGGTGTCCTGATATCCCCACTCGCCCTCGCCATCCACGGCCCACAGGCGAAACAGTTTTTTTGGCGCGAGCGCAATGAACTGCCCTGGGTTGTCGCGTATCCAGGCAAAGGCCAGCGCGCGCGCTCGACGGTCCGCTTCGATTTGATCCGCAACGGAGAATTTCACGCTGGCCACCAGCGGATCGTCCTCGGCGAAATCGTGTCGATAGTCGCCGCCGACGGAAGGGTTGTTGCCTGCGAGGAGCGACATTCCTCCATTGGAGGCAACGAGCGGAAACGTGCCGAACACGGTGTAGTTGCGCAATGTCCAGGGAAGCACAACGATGAGTGCGACCGCGGTAACCGCCAGCGCACGAAATGCTGCCTTGCCGCTGTGTTGCACCGACCACTGGTCGAGAAACGCCACGAAAGCCAGCACGGGGATAAGAAAAACGGCCTGGGTCTTGACCAGAATAGCGAAGCCGAAGACAACGCCGGCGAGCACGAGATGAAGCCAACGGCGACCCGAAAGCAATGCCAAAGACGCCAGCAGCAGCAGGAAGGTAAACAGCGTTTCCGTCAAGAGCAGCGGAACATAGCCGACGTTGTTGGGATAGATCGTGAGCAACAGGACCGCGCAGCGGGCGGCAAATTCATCGTCGAGGAATCGGCAGGCGACAAGATAAAGCAGCCAGAACGATGCAGCCGCAAGGAACAGGTTTGCGACTTGCGCTGCAAAGAGTGATGGCCCGGCAACCTTGAATATGAGTGCGAGAAAACCCGGATAGCCTATTGGCCAAAACGCGGTAGGAAACCCGTTTTCACTGTATGTCCCCTCCTGGGCCAGCGTCAGCGCCCTGGCGAGATACCAGCCGGCATCGGAAAACGGCACTGCCGTGGGGACGAGAACGAGCACCGCAAGGCGAATGCCGACGAAGGCGACGAAACATAGCGGCAAGAACCGTCGGTCCTTGATCGCCGGGACCATCAAGCGCGAAATGGCGGTTGGCACGTCGGTTTGTCCAGCTTGAAACCAGCATTTTGCCACGCGGCCGTCCCGCCCTTGCCGCCGCCGGTGTCAAGCGTCTTTACAGCGTGCAGCGGCGTGAGCTATCCGAAGCTGACTACCCGGTGCGAGCGTCGATTTTTTTTACACACCAGCCTCGGATGGACGGCCCGAAAATTTCAAGTAATTGATTTAATGTGAGGTTCTATTGCTGGCGTGCTCCTTGCTCTTGTTGGGTACGAAAGCAACGCCGGCCGGGATCCGAGAAACTCTGGGGTGCTTGGCAATGGTTCCGCGGCGATGGTTACCTGAGGAGTTGACGTCATGAAGATTACATCGGGAAGCACATCGATAAGCAGCTTTGCCAGCAAGGCGGCTTTGGCGCTTGGGCTGCTGGTAGGGAGCGGGGCGGCCTATTCGGCGCCAGTGATCTGGGATTTGGGTTGCGATACGAAGCCTGCCTGCCGCAACATGGTCTATGCGAGCCCACACGGTTTCCTGGACGATTCGGTGGGTCTGTTCACGCTGAATGCGTTCGGTTTCGACCCGACGAACACCGCGACCCAACTGGTCTCCAAGTTCACCGGTTTCGATCCCGGCGAAACGGGCTTGGGACTGTTGAGCGACCCGCTAGGCGATACCGAGATCTCCCCGAACTGGTACATCGACTTGGTGCTGCCGGTGGATGCGCGCCTGACCGGTATCTATCACCTGACCGTGTCGAGCGTTCAGAACCCCGAGAGATTCAATGTGTACCTTAACAGCGCGGGTCAGGGCGCCGGCAGCAAGGTCGGACTGTTGTTTGCGAACCAGAGCAACGCCAGCCCAGGCTGCTCCGCTGCAACGGCCATTTGTGAGTACGACATCGCTGGTGGGCGCCAACACTCAGATCGTGGTTCAGGGTGTGGCGGACAACGTGCTGGTCAACCTCAGGACCAACTTCAATCCAACAATAACGACACCTGAGCCGGTTACACTCGCACTGCTCGGCATGGGGCTGCTGGCCGCCGGAATCTCGCGGCGCAGGAAAGCATAGTCCGCATCGTTTCGCCGCAACACCGAAAACCCCCGCCTAGGCGGGGGTTTTCATTTTTGCCACACCGACGCTACGCGCATTGCATCGGTTGCGCCGCCGGTCGACTCGCGTCGACACTTAGCGGCCCGGCGGTGAAACCGCCTACAATGGGCGGCATGGGTCAATCCTGCAGACCAACTGCCCGCAACGGAGCGACGGCGTTGAAAACCCTGTGTTGCCTGTTTCTCGCAGCCCTCCTGGCGGGCTGCCTGCCGATAGGCATTCGCACGACGACGCTGCCCTACGCCGGCACGCCGTCGACGCATCACCTCGCCTGAACCTGCCTCCGCTGCGCCCCGCTTTTCCGGGCCGTCAGCGCTTCATGCCGGGCATCGACTGCTGCGCCATGCGCGTGAAGTCACCCATGACCTTCTGCATCGATTCGAATGCATTGCCGCCGGACGACATCACGCCTTGCATCGCCTTGACCAGGTTTTGCGCCTGCCGCATGTCCGGCATCATCGCCAACGCGGCCTTGGCTTCTTTCGCGCCCGGCACGCCAGCCATCTGCTCCTCCATCAACGAGAACAGTCGTTTCTGCATCTCGACGATCATGTCGAACATTTCGCCCCAGTAACGCATCGCCTTGTCGACCGATTCCTGAGTCACGCTCTGGCCGGCCGCCATCAGCGACTGCGGATCGCTCGCTTCCGCGGCGTGCCGCAGCGCCTTTTTCTGCATCGAACGAGCTTCTTCCTCGCCGGCGAACTGCAGCTTGCGCAGCTTGGTCGTGTTTTCGATCGCCGCGTTGATGACGTCGAGCGCCATCTTCGCGTTCGACTTGTAAAGTTCGAACGCCTGCTCGGGTGTCAACACCTTGGCCATCTTCGCCAGGTCGCGAAAATCGGGTTGGTTGGGCATGGCGAAAGCCGCCGCTTTGGGCGCTGCTTTCGGTGCCGCCTTGGGCGCTGCTTTGGGACTCGCTTTCCTGGCGCCGGCGCGTGCGCGCGCAGACGGCTTTGCTGACGATTTCGTGGCCATGGGTTTTCAGACTCCTTGAGAGGTGGTGCGGAACGTTGACGCCGGCTGTCGGAAAGTCACACGCCGTGCTGCTATTCGACGCTCACATTGGCCCGCCGTCAATACGGCAGTGGTCGTCTTCGTCGCCTTCACGCGCCGAACGACAGTCTTCGTCGCCGCGTTCGGCGACCATTCGTCGATCGTGCCTGATCGCAGCGCCTGGAAGTCAGTTCGCGAGCACGCGCAGCGCTTCATCGACACGATCGGCGGTGACGATCTCGATGCCGTCGATGGACTGCCGGGTCTTGTTGGCCGTCGGAATCAACGCACGCCTGAAGCCGAGCTTGGCGGCTTCGCGCAGCCGCTCCTGGCCACGCTGGACCGGCCGGATCTCGCCCGCGAGACCGACCTCTCCAAATACAATAGATTTAGCCTCTATCGGTTTGTTTTTCAATGAAGAATAGACCGCCATCATGATTGCAAGATCAGCAGCCGGCTCGCCGATGCGCATGCCGCCGACCGCGTTGACATACACGTCGAGGTCGCCGATTTCGACGCCGCCATGGCGATGCAACACTGCGAGCAGCAGCGCTAGCCGCTGCGGATCGAGGCCGACTGCCAGCCGACGCGCGATACCACCCTGCGCCGGGTCGACCAGCGCCTGGATCTCGACCAGCATCGGGCGCGAGCCTTCCACCGTGGCGAGGATGCAACTGCCGGGTACTGCCTGCGCATGCTGCGACAGAAACAGCGCGGACGGGTTGGCCACGCCCTTGAGTCCACGCTCCGTCATGGCAAAGACACCGAGCTCGTTGGCTGCCCCGAAGCGATTCTTGATCGCGCGCACGAGTCGGAAGCTCGAATGCGCGTCGCCTTCGAAATAGAGAACGGTATCGACGATGTGCTCGAGCACGCGTGGACCGGCGATCGCGCCTTCCTTGGTCACGTGACCGACGAGGATCACGGTGACCGCGCTCTGTTTCGCGAGCCGCGTCAGCTGCGCTGCGCACTCGCGAACCTGGGCCACGCTGCCCGGCGCGGACTCCAGCGCCTCGGTGTACACCGTCTGGATCGAGTCGATGACGACGACTTCGGGCTGCAGCGTGCGTATCGCGCCGACGATCGCCTCCAGTTGCACCTCGGCCAGCAATTCGACTGGCGCGTTCACCAAGCCCAGGCGCTGCGCCCGCAGTGCGATCTGCTCGGCCGATTCCTCGCCGGTAACGTAGAGGCAGCGGCGGTTCGCGCCGATCGCCGCGGTCGCCTGCAGGAGCAGGGTCGATTTGCCGATGCCCGGATCGCCGCCGAGGAGGATCACCCCACCCGCGACCAGTCCTCCGCCGAGCACACGGTCGAATTCTTCGATCCCCGTCGGCGAACGCGGATTGGTCACGGCCTCCACGCTCGCCAGGCTGCGCACGACGCTCCCGGCGCCTGCGAGCACCTGGAAGCGCGACGCGGGCTTGGCGGCGATCGTCTCCACCAGGGTGTTCCAGGCGGCGCAATGCGGACACTGTCCCTGCCACTTGCTGGTCTGGCCACCGCATTCGGTACAGGCATACGCGGTCCTGGCTTTGGCCATGATCACCCCGAGTGCCGACGGCTACCGTTTGCGCGGCTGGCAGTCACTGCGTCAGTTCATCCGGATGGACCACGGCAGTGCCGAGCTTGCCGACGACGATGCCCGCCGCCAGGTTCGCGATGCGCACCGCGCTGGCCATGTCGGCGCCTGCGCCCACGAGCGCACCGATGGTCGCGATGACGGTATCTCCGGCGCCGGAGACGTCGTACACCTCGCGCGCCTGCGCCGGAATATGCTGCGCCCCCGCATCGGTATAAAGCGACATGCCCTCTTCGGAACGGGTGACGAGTAGCGCCTCGAGCGCGAGCTCCGCGCGCAACGACTGCGCCTTGGTCGCAAGCTCGGCTTCGTTGCGCCAGCGACCCGCGACTTCGCGAAACTCGGCACGATTCGGCGTCAGCAGTGTCGCGCCACGATAGCGAAGGTAGTCTTCCCCCTTCGGATCGACCAGCACGGGAGTGCCGCGCGCGCGCGCCAATTCGATCATGCGCGTGATGTCGGCGAGTCCGCCCTTGCCGTAATCGGACACGACGACGACGTCGGACTCCGGCAACGCCCGCTCGTAGTCGGCCAGCTTCGCCGCAAGCGCGTCGGCAGAGGGAATCGTCTCGAAGTCGACGCGCAGCAATTGCTGCTGGCGGCCGATAACGCGCAGCTTGACCGTCGTCGGCAGGTTTGCGTCGCGACGCAGCGAGGTGCGCACGTGTTCGCCGGCGAGCAACCGTTCCAGCGAGCGCCCGGGCTCATCGTCACCGATGACGCCGATCAACGTCACCTGTGCGCCCAGTGCCGCAGCGTTGCGCGCGACGTTAGCGGCACCGCCTGGACGCTCGTCAGTGCGCGCGATCTTCACGACGGGCACCGGCGCTTCCGGCGAAATCCGCTCGACGTCGCCAAACCAGTAGCGGTCGAGCATCACGTCGCCGACGACGAGAACGCGGGCCTTGCGAATGGCCTCCAGATAGCCTGCGAACTGTCTGGCGGTTGCGGTTGCGGTTGCGGTTGCCGTCGTCATCGCCGTCCGATACCGAAGTATTCCAGCCCCGCGCCGCGTACCAGCTCCGGATCGAACAGATTGCGCCCGTCGAACAGCAGTGGCTGCCGCAGCGTTCGCTTGAGTTCGCCGAAATCGGGACTGCGGAATTCCTGCCATTCGGTCACGACCACCAGCGCATCGGCACCGGTCAAGGCGTCGAGCGGCGACCGCGCATAACTCAGCGCCGGCAAGGCGCCGAACACGCGCCTGGCTTCGTCCATCGCAATCGGATCGTAGGCCACTACGCGCGCCCCGCGTTGCACCAGCGCCCCGACAATCTCCTGCGACGGCGCCTCGCGCATGTCGTCGGTATTGGGCTTGAACGCCAGGCCCCACATCGCAAAGACCTTCCCTTGCAGGTCCTCGCCAAGGCGGTCGGTGATCTTCGTGACCAGACGCAACTTCTGTGCTTCGTTGGCGGTCTCAACCGCGGCGAGAATCCGCAATGGATGACCGTGCTGCCGTGCCGTCGCCTGCAGGGCCTTGACGTCCTTGGGGAAGCAGGAGCCGCCATAGCCGACGCCGGGATACAGAAAACCGTAACCGATGCGCGGGTCCGATCCGATACCCTGCCGGACCTGTTCAATGTCGGCACCGAGCGCGTCGGCGAGGTTCGCCAGCTCGTTCATGAACGAGATCCGCGTCGCGAGCATCGCATTGGCCGCGTACTTGGTCAGCTCCGCGGAGCGCACGTCCATGACCAGCAGCCGTTCGTGATTGCGCTGGAACGGCGCATACACGGCACGCAGCAGCGAGATCGCGTGTTCATCGTCGGCGCCGATCACGACGCGGTCCGGGCGCATGAAGTCCTGGACCGCGGCGCCTTCCTTGAGAAATTCGGGATTGGAGGCCACTGTGAAGGGCACGCTCAGCTTGCGTCGGATGAGCACGCCGGCGATGGTTTCGCGAATGCGGTCGGCGGTGCCGACGGGGACCGTCGACTTGTCGACGATGACCTTGAATTCGGTCATCCGCGCCGCGATGTTTTCGGCTGCGGCGATGACGTGGCGCATGTCGGCGGACCCATCCTCGTCCGGCGGCGTACCGACAGCGATGAACTGCAGCATGCCATGCGCGACCGCGGCATCCAGAGCGGTAGTGAACCGGAGCCGTCCGGCTTGCATGTTGCGCGCGATCATCTCGGACAACCCCGGCTCGTGGATCGGCACCCCGCCGCCATTGAGAATCGCGATCTTGCCCGCGTCGACGTCGACGCAAAGCACGTCGTTGCCGACCTCTGCGAAGCAGGCTCCGGTCACCAGCCCCACGTAACCGGCGCCTATCATCGTGATCTTCACGTTAGCAATCCAAGAGTCGTGTTGATGTCGTGCAACGCGCGCAGCGGATCGACGGCGCCGGTGATTGCGCGTCCGATCACGAGATAGTCGGCGCCCGCGGCGATCGCCGCTTCCGGCGTCATCACCCGAGCCTGATCGTGCGCCGCTGTGCCGGCAAGCCGAATGCCCGGGGTGACCAGCTTGAAGCCGCTGCCGCAGGCGGCGCGCAACGTGGCCGCCTCCTGTGCTGAGCAGACGACACCGTCCAGACCGCTGGCCTGCGCCAGGCGCGCGAGCCGCAACACTTGGGCTTCCGCGGGGCCTGCGACGCCGATGGCCGCGAGATCGGCCGCGTCGAGGCTGGTCAGGACGGTGATCGCGATCAGCAGCGGACGCGGGCGTCCCTCTGCCGCTGCCGTCTTCGCGACCGCGTCGCGCGCCGCGGCAAGCATGGCGCTGCCACCTGCCGCATGCACGTCGATCATCCAGACCCCCAGCCGCGTCGCCGCCGCACAGGCTTGTGCCACGGTGTTCGGAATGTCGTGAAACTTGAGGTCGAGGAACACGCGAAAGCCGCGGCGCACAAGCTCGCGCACCAGTCCCGCTTCGGCGACCGTGAACAATTCCTTGCCCACCTTGACCGCGCATGCCGCCGGATCGAGCCGCGCGGCGAGGCCGAACGCGCTCATCATGTCGGGAAAGTCGAGCGCGACGATGACGCGCGGTTCGGGCGAGTTCACGTCAGGCACGCCGTATCCATCGCTGAAAGTCAGGTCCAGTGCAACGCATCACGCGAATCCATCGGGAGTTTCCGTCCTGCGTGGAGAGTACGTCTCCCACTTGCCGCAGCCCGGACAGCGCCAGTAATACTGCTTGGCGCGGAATCCGCATTGTTCGCAGCGATACATTCCCAGGCGCTTGATGTGCTGGCTCACCAGATTCTTCACCAGCTCGAGATCGTTGCGCCGCTCGGCGGGTGCCGCGGTGAGCTGCGCTTCGAGCAGCTTGTCGAGTCCGAGCAGGGTCGGATTCCGGGTAAGTTCTTCCTTGATCAGCTGCGTTGCCGCGTCTGCGCCTTCGTGCGCCAGAATCTGGTTGAACAGCGTCGTGAGCAGGTCGAGCGACGGATACTGGTCCTCGTAATTGCGCAGGACCCGAATGCCCTGCGCCGCGTCGCCGGTCTTGCGGTATGCGTCGGCGAGGCGGTCGGCGACCAATCCCAGGAACGCAGGATTCTGCGACTCGATTCGTTGCCATGACGCGATCGCGGCGGAATGGTCGGCCTCCTGCGCCGCCACGTCGCCCAGCAGGATCATTGCCCGCGCGCACAGCTTGTACTCCGCCAGCGCCTGTTCGATGAATCCCCGCGCTTCGCTGTACTGAGAGCGCAGCAGCGAGTTCTGCGCCTGCTCGCAGAAATAGTGCGCGATCTCCTTGAAGTACGGACGCTTGGCCAGCGCTTCCATGCGCCGGGTCACGGCGATCGCTTTCGGCCAATCCTTCTCCTGCTCGTAGATCTGCAGCAGGAATCCCTGCGCTTGCAGTTCGAACGGGCTGCCGTCGAGCTTGGCGAACAGTTCCTCGGCGCGATCGAGCAGCCCCGCGCGGTGGAAATCCTGGGCCAGCTCGAAGGACGCGACCTGGCGCTTCTCGGCCGGCAGGTCGGCGCGGTCCAGCAGGTTCTGGTGCATCCGGATCGCGCGATCGATTTCGCCCTGCCGGCGGAAAAGGTTGCCGAGCGCGAAGTGCAGATCGATCGTCTGCGGATCGACCTTCACGACTTCGATGAACGATTCGATGGCCTTGTCGGGCTGCTCGTTGAGCAGGAAATTCAGACCGCGAAAATACGACAGCGGCAGCGCCCGCGATTCCCGTAACAGATGCTTGATGTCGATGCGCGCTGCGATCCAGCCGAGGCCGAAGAACAACGCCGGGATCGGCAGCAGCCACCAGAGTTCGAAATCCATGGGGCGCGGCGGGTTCCGCCTACCGACCATCCGGCGGCGGCGCCGGCGGCGCGCCGAGCTGCTTTGCGTGGTCGCGCCGCGCCCGGTTCAACTGCCGCTTCAGTCGCGCAGTGCGAAAGGCGCCGACCAGCAGGCCGGCGGTGACGCCGACCGCGAACACAACGAGCAGCAGCAGGATGAGCGGAACTTCCCAGGACACCCACGTGTAGAACCGAAGCTTGACCTGTTCCGCGTTCTGCAACGACACCAGCAGCAGGAACAGGAAAATCGCAACGCCGAGAATCCACCGGATGATGGTCATGGGCTGAACGCGGTGGCCGGCCTTACCCGAGGGCACACGCGCCAAATTCGATGCCGCCCGGTCACGGTCGCCATCAGCTCTTCTTCAGTTCCTTGAAATCGACGCGCTCGCGCAACTCCTTGCCGGCCTTGAAGTGCGGCACGTGCTTTTCAGGCACCTGCACGCGCTCGCCGGACTTCGGGTTGCGCCCCGTTCGAGGCGGCCGGTAGTTGAGCCCGAAGCTGCCGAACCCGCGGATCTCGATGCGCTCGCCCTTCGCCAGGCTCTCGGCCATCGCATCGAGGATCATCTTCACCGCAAGTTCGGCATCCTTGGCCACCAATTGCGGGAACTGCGCCGCCAAGCGGTCGATCAGCTCCGATTTGGTCATCACGGGCTCGCTTACCCTTGGCTCTTGTTGTCGAGCTTCGCCTTCAGCAATGCCCCCAGGTTGGTCGTGCCGGCGCTGGTGCCCGAATTCTCGGTGCTTATGCGCTGCATCGCTTCCGACTCGTCGGCGTTGTCCTTGGCCTTGATCGACAGGTTGATCGAGCGATTCTTGCGGTCGATGTTGATGATCATCGTCGACACCGAATCGCCTTCCTTCAGGTGCGAGCGTATGTCCTCGACCCGGTCGCGCGCGACTTCCGACGCGCGCAGGTAGCCTTCGACATCGCCGTCGAGCGCGATGACTGCGCCCTTGCCGTCAAGCGACTTGACGGTCCCGGTCACCACGGTGCCCTTGTCGTGCATGGCCACGTAGTTGGAGAACGGATCGCCGTCGAGTTGCTTGATGCCGAGCGAAATGCGCTCGCGTTCGACATCGATGGCAAGCACCACCGCCTCGACCTCCTGCCCCTTGCGGTAATCTCGAACTGCCGCTTCGCCGGCGAGGGACCAGGACAGGTCCGACAAATGCACCAGGCCGTCGATGCCGCCCGGCAAGCCGATGAAGACACCGAAGTCGGTGATCGACTTGATCAGGCCCTTCACCTTGTCGCCCTTCTTGTGATTGATCGCGAACTCGTCCCACGGATTCGGCATGCATTGCTTCATGCCCAGCGATATGCGCCGGCGCTCCTCGTCGATCTCGAGGATCATCACCTCGACTTCGTCGCCGAGCTGCACGACCTTGGTCGGATGGATGTTCTTGTTGGTCCAGTCCATTTCCGAGACGTGCACCAGGCCCTCGATACCCTGCTCGATTTCGACGAACGCGCCGTAGTCGGTGAGATTCGTCACCTTGCCGAACAGGCGGGTACCGGTCGGGTAGCGCCGCGAAAGGCCGACCCAAGGATCTTCGCCCAGCTGCTTCATGCCCAGGGAAACGCGGTTCTTTTCCTGGTCGAACTTCAGCACCTTGGCAGTGACCTCGTCGCCGACCGCAAGCACTTCCGAAGGATGCTTGACGCGACGCCACGCGAGATCGGTGATGTGCAGCAGGCCGTCGATGCCGCCGAGATCGACGAACGCGCCGTAGTCGGTAATGTTCTTCACGATACCCTTGACGATCGCGCCTTCCTGCAGCGTCTTGAGCAATTCCTCGCGCTCCGCGCCGAGGCTCGCTTCGAGCACGGCACGCCGCGAAACTACGACGTTATTGCGCTTGCGATCGAGCTTGATGACCTTGAATTCGAGCGCCTTGCCTTCGAAGGGCGTGGTGTCCTTCACCGGCCGGATGTCGACCAGTGACCCTGGAAGGAAGGCACGGATACCATTGACCATGACGGTCAGGCCGCCCTTGACCTTGCCGGTCACGAGGCCGGACACGATGGCGCCCTGCTCCATCGCCGCTTCCAGATCGTGCCACGCCTTGAGGCGCTTGGCCTTGTCGCGCGAAAGCCGCGTCTCGCCGTAGCCGTCTTCCAGGCTCTCGATCGCAACCGTGACGAAGTCGCCGGCCTTGACCTCGACTTCGCCCTTGTCGTTCTTGAATTCTTCGATGGGGATGAAGCTCTCTGACTTCAGGCCGGCATTGACGACGACGATGTTGAAGTCGACGCGGGTAACCTCGGCGGTGATCAGTTCGCCCTGGCGCATCTCCTGCCGCGCAAGGGATTCCTCGAACAGCGCCGCGAAGTTCTCCTTCATCGGGCTGGACTGGGTGGTGGTAGCGGTTGACATGAGTATCTGTATCCTGAATTCTTCCGCCGCCGCTGGCGCAGCTGCGGGTTCGTTGATCAATCCGCCCTCCGGACTGGATGCGATGCGTCCGCTGGGCGGTCCATTGCAACCAAGGGCGGCGGTGGCGCCGTTCCCTCGGACTACCGCTGTTCGGCCGCGACCCTGGCCCGATACTGCGCAAGCACGAAGCCGATGGCCGCGTCGATGGTCATACTGGTCGTATCGAGTTCGATGGCGTCCGCGGCGCGCCGCAGCGGCGCTGCCGCTCGCGTGCTGTCGCGCACGTCCCGCTCCCGAATGTCACGCAAAAGACTGTCAATGGTAACCGAGATTCCTTTTTCGATCAACTGGTTATACCGACGCCTCGCCCGTTCCTCGGCGGTGGCCGTCACGTAGACCTTCAGGCTCGCGTCGGGAAAGATCACCGTACCCATGTCCCGGCCCTCAGCCACCAGCCCAGGCGACCTGCGGAAGGCACGCTGACGGGCGACCAGCGCCCCGCGGACCTGCGGGTAGACCGCGACGCGCGATGCCGCGGCCCCCACCGCCTCCCCCCGCAGCACCTCGGTCACGTCCTCCCCGTCGAGGCGGATGGCCTCGCCCTCGAAGTTTGGGTCGAGGTCGACCGCCGCCGCGGCAAGTGCACCTTCGTCAGCCAGCGGCAACGACTTTCGCAACGCGACCAATCCGACCAGCCGGTACAGCGATCCGCTTTCGAGGTAATGGAATCCGAGGCTCCGCGCCACGCCCTTGGCGACCGTGCCCTTGCCGGTCGCCGCCGGGCCGTCGATCGCGATCACCGGGGCCGCGGCGCTCACGCAACAACCCCCACGCTGGCGGCCTCAGTGGCCAAAGCGGCCGCTGCGCTGCCCCCAAAGGGGGCCCAATTCCATGCGGCCTCCTCGGGTTCGCGGGACCACCGAAGCACCTCCTTGTCGGCCGCCGCCAGCACTCGCGGGCGCGCGCTTCGCGCCTGGGCTTCGCCCCGCTCGTGCAGGCGTCCTTGGGACGGCCCGGCGGCGCTCATGTCGCCAACCGGCGCAGTTCCGCGAAGTAATCGGGAAAGGTCTTGCGCACGCACTGTGGATCGTTGATGCGAACACCCACCCCGCCAAGTGCCACCAACGAGAAGCACATCGCCATGCGGTGGTCGTCGTAAGTATCGATGGTGGCGGTCGTGAGCGCCGGCGGTGGCGTGATGCGCAGCCAGTCGGGGCCGTCGTCTACGGTCGCGCCGACCTTACGCAGTTCAGCGGCCATCGCGGCGATGCGATCGGTCTCCTTGACCCGCCAACTGCCGATGTTGCGCAATGTCGTCGAACCTTCCGCGAACAGCGCCACCACCGCCGCAGTCATCGCCGCATCCGGGATCCCGTTGCAATCGCAATCGATCCCGTGCAGGCGTCCGTCGCGTAGCACCTCGATCCAGTTGTCGCCGCTACGAATGGTGGCGCCCATGGCTGCCAGCGTATCGGCGAAGGCGACGTCGCCCTGCACGCTGCCGCGGCCGACGCCCTCGACCCGCACGGGTCCGCCGCCGATCGCGCCCGCGGCAAGGAAGTACGACGCCGAGGACGCGTCGCCTTCCACCGCGATGCGCCCGGGGCTCCGGTAACGGGATTTCGGCGGCACTCGAAACCGTCGCCAGCCCTCGCGTTCGACGCTTACATCAAAACGCCGCATCAGATTGAGCGTGATCTCGATGTAAGGCTTCGAAATGAGCTCGCCGTCCACATCGACCGTTGCGCCGGAAGGCAACAAGGGCAAGGCCTGCAGCAGACCGGTCAGGAACTGGCTCGACACGTCGCCGCGAATGCGCACCTGCGAGGTCGCGGCCGGAATCGCCACTCCTATCCGCAGCGGCGGGAAGCCCCGCAGATTGCTCGTAGCGAATGTCCGCGCCCAAGGGCCGCAATGCGTCGACCAGATCCGCGATCGGCCGCTCGCGCATGCGCGCAACGCCATCCAGCCGGTAATGGCCCGACGAGAATGCGAGCGCTGCAGTCAGCGTGCGCATCGACAATCCCGACAGTCCAAGAAACAGGTCCGCCACCTTGATCGGGAACGGCCCGCCTGCACCGGGGACGACATAGCGGCGCAAGATGTCCTGGGCATCGTCCTTGTACCAGGCGATGCCTAGCGCTTTCAACGCATCGAGCATGACGCTCGTGTCGTCGGATTCGAGCAAGCCATCGAGTCCGGTGGTGCCGGCGGCCAGCGCCGCCAGAAGGAGCATCCGGTTGGACAGGCTCTTGGACCCGGGCATGCGCACCGTGCCGGCGACATTCGCGATCGGAGGCAGATCCAGGAATTCCATCGGTGGACAGATCGCTATAGGTCTTTGCTGTCGGCGTGTGCCGCGAGCCACGCACTGCGTGCGTCGCGCGCGACCGCAAACACCGTTTCGAGTGCAGCGCCATCGCCTTCGGCGAGCATCCGGTCGATCCGTTCCAGCGCCGACCGATACGATGCAAGCTCGGTGCGCAGCGCCGCTCGATTGGCGATGCCGATATCGCGCCACATCTCCGGATGACTGCTCGCCAGCCGGGTGAAGTCGCGAAAGCCCCCTGCGGCATAGCGAAAGTAATCATCGGCATCGGGCCGCAGCGCGAGCTCGCCCACCAGTGCAAACGCCAGCAGATGCGGCAAATGGCTCACCGCGGCAAACAGCGTGTCGTGGCGCGCGGCGTCGAGCCGGCTGACCACGCCCCCGCATCGCGTCCAGCAATCGGCGACCCGCGCAACGGCATCCGGATTCGTCTCTGAGTCCGGGGTCAGGACCACGTTTCTGCCGCTGAACAGCGCGGCAAACGCCGCCGCGGCCCCTGAATGCTCGGTCCCGGCGATCGGATGCCCGGGCACAAAGCGGGCAAACGCCGCGCCGAGGTGCGCCCGCGCCGCTACGATGACGTCCTGCTTGGTGCTGCCGACATCGGTGACGATGGTCGCTGCACCCAGATGCGGGGCAATCGCAGCGAACAGTCCCGGCAACTGACCGACCGGCGCCGCCAGCAGCACCAGATCCGCATCATGCAATTCGGCGTGCCAGGCCTGCGCCGTCGTGTAACTGCGGTCGCTGATGCCCAGGCGTTGCGCGACGTCGAGATTGGCGCTGCTCCTGCCGACGCCGACCACGCAGCGAACCGCACCGGCATTCCTCAGCGCGAGCGCGAACGAGCCTCCAATCAGCCCGACGCCGACGACGATGAGCTTGGCGAGCGGTTGCGCCGGCACGCCGTCAGCGCCCCAGCGCCGCGCGCAACGCCGCGAGAAAGCGCTCGTTCTCGCCGGGCAGGCCCACCGAGGCGCGCAGATGCTCCGGCAAGCCGTAGTTGCCTACAGGGCGCACGATCACGCCCTGACGCAGCAGCGATTCGTACACGGCGGCCGCGTCGCCCACGTGCACCAGCAGGAAGTTGGCGTGCGACGGAACATAGGCGACACCGAGCGCGTCGAGTCCCGCTGTCAACTGGACGAGTCCGGCGCGATTCAGCCGCGCACTTTCCACGACGTAGTCGGTGTCGGCGAGTGCCGCGATCGCCGCCGCCTGCGCCACGGAATTCACGTTGAACGGCTGGCGCACGCGGTTGAGCAATCCCGCGACGGACGCGTCGGCCAGGCCGTAGCCGACGCGCAAGCCTGCCAGGCCGTACGCCTTCGAGAACGTGCGCGAGATGAGCAGGTTCGGATGCGCGGCCAGCCACGACGCGCTGTCGGCCTGCTGCGAGGTCTCGAGATATTCGTTGTACGCCTCGTCGAGCACGACGAGAACGTCGGCTGGAACGGACGCGATGAATGCGCGCACCGCGTCGGGCGCAAGCCAGGTCCCGGTGGGATTGTTCGGATTGGCGACGAACACGATGCGCGTGCGCGGAGTTAGCGCTGCGCGCATGGCGGGCAGATCATGGCCGAGTTCGTGCGCGGCGATCGCAATCCCCTTCGCGCCGCGTGCCTGCGTGGCCAACGGATAGACGGCGAACGCGTGCTGCGAGTACACAGCTTCGTCATCGGGGCGCAGGAAAGCCTGCGTCGCCAGTTCGAGAATGTCGTTGGAACCGTTTCCGAGCACCACCTGCTCGATGCTCACGCGAAATCTTGCCGCCAGCGCCTTCTTGAGCGCAAAGCCGTTGCCGTCCGGGTAGCGCGTCACGCCCGCAGCGGCATCGACGATCGCCTGGCGCGCGCGGGCGCTGGGGCCGCGCGGGTTTTCGTTCGACGCAAGCTTGACGATCCCTTCCTCGGCGAGCCCGTATTCGCGCGCCAACTCGTCGATCGGCTTGCCCGGCACATACGGCGACAGACGCTGGATATGACCAGGCGCCTGTTCCGCGATCTTGGCGGACGTCATCGTCGCAACTCCTCCACTACTTCAGTACAGGCGCTGCCGGATACGACCCGAGCAGCTTGAGGAAGGGCGCGCGCGCTCGCAGTTCGCTCAACGCCGCCGCGACCGGCGGGTCATCGCAATGACCCTCGAGGTCGACGAAGAACAAGTATTCCCAGAGGCCGGTCCTGGCCGGCCGCGATTCCAGGCGAGTCATGCTCACACCGTGCTTGGCGAGCGGTTCGAGCAGCGCATGCACGGCTCCTGGCCGATTGTGCGCGGACATCACCAGCGAAGTCTCGTCGCGTCCCGACCGCGCGACGGACTGCCGACCCAGGACCCAGAAGCGCGTGGTGTTGTTGGGCTCGTCCTCGATGTGCGGCGCGAGCACAGAGAGGCCGTAGATGGTCGCAGCCGCTTCGCCGGCGATGGCAGCGGCGCCGGATTCGGCCGCCGCGAGTCGCGCGGCTTCGGCATTGCTCGCCACGGGGATGCGCGGAACTGCAGGCACGTGCCGCGCAAGCCACTGCGTGCACTGTGCGAGCGACTGCGCATGCGAATAGATCCGCGTGACGCCGTCGAGTGCTCCCGCGCTCGACAGCAGGTGCTGGGCGATCCGCAGCTTGATCTCGCCAACGATATTGAGCTCGGTCTGACACATCAGATCCAGCGTGCGTCCGACCGCGCCCTCGGTAGAGTTTTCGACGGGAACGACCGCATGATCCGTTTGCCCCGATTCGGCAGCGCGGAAGACTTCATCGATGGAGGCGTAGGGCTCGGCCTCGATGAAGTCGCCGAAGTGTCGCGCCACCGCGCCATGGCTGAACGTCCCCGGGGGACCCAGGTACGCGATGCGCAACTTCTGTTCCAGCGCCAGGCAGGCCGAGATGACCTGCCGGAACACGCCAGCGACCGACTCGTCGGGCAACGGGCCCGTATTGGCCTCCTGCAGCGCGCGCAGCACTTGCGCTTCGCGCTCAGGGCGATACGCGGCGCCACCACCCTTGAGCGAACCGATCAGCTGCGCCTGCCTGGCGCGTTCGTTGAGCAATCCAAGCAGTTCGCGATCGATCGCGTCGATGGCATCGCGGCAGCTTTTGAGCTCCTGCTGCGCGTTGACGCCGGGAGTGCTGCGTGAATCAGCCATGGCACCAGCAGCGTCGGGATCGGCGGGCGCGCCCTCGCGGCCTCCTTTGATCATCGATTGGACCTTTGGCTGAATGTGTCGGCCGCCTGCCGCGACTCGCCTCGCGCGATGCCCCATGCTGTGCACGAGGTCCCTCGCTGCGGACTCGCGCAGCTATGCGTCGACGTCGTCCTCGGTCTCGACGACGCGCTCCAGTCCCGCGAGCTTCTCACCCTCGCCGAGGTTGATCAGCGTGACGCCCTGCGTCGAGCGGCTCATCTCCCGGATCGACGCGACCTTCGTGCGGATCAGCACGCCTCCGGTTGAAATGAGCATGACCTCATCGTCCGGATGTACCAGCGCGGCGGCGACGACCTTGCCGTTGCGCGCGGTCTGCTGGATCGCGATCATGCCTTTGGTGCCGCGTCCATGGCGCGTGTGTTCGACGATCGGCGTCCGCTTGCCGTAGCCGTTCTCGGTCGCCGTCAACACCGACTGCTGCTCGTCCTCGGCCACCAGCATCGAAATCACCCGCTGCCCGCGATCGAGCTGCATGCCGCGCACACCGTGCGCGTTTCGCCCCATCGGCCGGACGTCGGTTTCTTCGAAGCGCACGGCCTTGCCGCCCGAGGAGAACAGCATTACGTCGTGCTTGCCGTCGGTCAACGCGGCACCGACCAGGAAATCGCCGTCGTCGAGATCGACCGCGATGATCCCCGACGGACGCGGTCGCGAGAATTCCGATAGCGGCGTCTTCTTGACGGTGCCCTGCGCAGTGGCCATGAACACGAAACGATCCTGCGCGAATTCCTTGACCGGAAGGATCGCTGTGATCTTCTCGTGCTCGAGCAGCGGCACGAGATTCACGATCGGCTTGCCGCGTGAAGCGCGCCCGCCCTGCGGGACGCTGTACACCTTGAGCCAGTACACGCGCCCGCGGTTCGAGAAGCATAGGATGAAATCGTGCGTGTTGGCGATGAACAGGCTGTCGATGAAGTCGTCTTCCTTGGTACCCGTTGCCTGCTTGCCGCGACCGCCGCGCCCCTGCGCGCGATATTCGGCGACAGGCTGCGCCTTCATATAGCCGCCGTGTGAAAGCGTGACGACCATGTCCTCCGGCGCGATCAGGTCCTCCATGGAAAGATCGACGCCCTGCGCCACGATCTCGGACCTGCGCTTGTCGTCGAACTGGTCCCGAATCGACACCAGCTCCCCAGTAATGATCGTGGTCACGCGGCCTGTCTGTGCAAGGATGTCGAGCAGGTCGACGATCTGCGCCATCACCTCGCGGTACTCCGCGGTGATCTTCTCCTGCTCGAGCCCGGTGAGTCGCTGCAACCGGAGCTCGAGGATCGCCTGTGCCTGTACGTCCGACAGCTTATAGCCCGGCGGCCGCGCTTCGGGCTGCCAGCCGAACTCCGTCGCCAAGCCATCCGGTCGCGCAGCATCCGCAGCGGCACGGCGCAGCATCTCCTCGACCACGCTCGAACGCCAGACCTTCGCCATCAGGCCGGTCTTCGCTTCGGCCGGCGTCGCCGCCGCCTTGATCAACGCGATGATCTCATCGACGTTGGACAGCGCGACCGCGAGCCCTTCCAGGACGTGTCCGCGGTCGCGCGCCTTGCGCAGCTCGAAGCGCGTCCGGCGCACGACGATCTCGCGCCGGTGCTGCAGGAAATACTCGAGAAACTGCTTGAGATTGAGCAGGCGGGGTTGATTGTCGACCAACGCCACCATGTTCATGCCGAAGCTGTCCTGCAGCTGCGTCAGTTTGTACAGGTTGTTGAGGACGATATCGGCGACTTCACCGCGCTTGAGCTCGATGACGACGCGCATGCCCGACTTGTCGGACTCATCGCGCAAGTCCGAGATGCCTTCGAGCTTCTTTTCGCGCACCAGCTCGCCGATGCGGGTGAGCAACGTCGCCTTGTTGACCTGGTAGGGGATCTCGTCGACGATGATCGCCTGACGGCCGCCCTTGTCCAGATCCTCGAAATGCGTGCGCGCTCGGATCACGACGCGGCCGCGGCCGGTGCGGTAGCCCTCGCGCACGCCCTCAGCACCGTAAATGATGCCGGCGGTCGGGAAATCCGGCGCGGGAACGTGCTCGATCAGTTCGTCGACGCTCAGGTCGGGATTGTCGAGCAGGGCCAGGCACGCGCTGACGATTTCGCCAAGGTTGTGCGGCGGTATGTTGGTCGCCATGCCGACGGCGATGCCCGACGAGCCGTTGACCAGCAGATTCGGGATGCGCGTCGGCAGAACGGTCGGCTCGAGTTCCTTGCCATCGTAATTCGGCACGAAATCGACGGTTTCCTTGTCGATATCGGCGAGCATCTCGGCAGAAATCCGCTCCAGGCGGCACTCGGTATAGCGGTAGGCCGCCGGCATGTCGCCATCGACCGACCCGAAATTGCCCTGACCGTCGATGAGGGGATAGCGCAGTGAAAAGTCCTGCACCATGCGCACCAGCGCCTCGTAGGTCGCCGAGTCGCCATGCGGGTGGTATTTGCCGAGAACGTCGCCGACCACCCGCGCGCATTTGACATATGGCCGGTTCCAGACATTGTTGGCCTCATGCATGGCAAACAACACCCGGCGATGGACCGGTTTCAGCCCGTCGCGGACATCGGGCAAGGCTCTTCCCACGATCACGCTCATTGCGTAATCCAGGTAGGAATGCCGCATTTCCGCTTCCAGGCTTACCGGAACGGTTTCTTTGGCGAACTGCTCCATCGTGGGGAGGGCTCTTTAGGGGTTGAAAGGGTCGAAAGCGGAACGGGGCTGGTCATCCGGCGCTGCGCCGCAGAATCGTTCTCCAGCGGTCGTATCGACCATTGACAGCAGCCATCGCGGAAAATGACGAATCTTAACACGACCGTTGTATTGCTGCGACACCATTGGACTTCCTGTTGCAAGAATCCAAATTGCGCTTTGCAGCGCCAAAATCCCTATGCTATAGTCGAACGCAAGTCGCTGTTTCCGGACGACCCACAAAAGTTGCCGTTACGCGTCGAAAAATTATACGGGTAAACCTCAACAACTCTGCCAAAGGGGTGAAAGTGAACAAACTTCGTCTGATTGCGACCATCATGACCGGCACAGCTGCCGCCATGCTGGGTTCCGCAGCGTTCGGCCAGGCCAATCCGCAAAATAGCGGATATGTGCTGTTCGGTTACGGCAAGCCGGATTCAAACATCTGGAGAAGCGGTTCCTACGGCGGCAAGCCCGGCGTGAACGACACCTTGTGCTGGCGTACCGGGTACTGGACGCCGGCGATGGCAATCATCGAATGCGACCCCGATTTGGTGCCGAAGCCGGCGCCGCCACCCGCTCCGGCCGTAGCGCCGCCGCCACCGCCGCCGCCGCCGCCACCGCCGGCTCCTGCCGCGCAGGTGCAGAAGATCACGCTGGCGAGCAAGGCGCTGTTCGACTTCGACAAGTACGTGCTGAAGCCTGAAGGCATGGCTGCGATCGACCGCGACGTCATCAGCAAGCTGAGCAGCGTGACCAAGCTCGAGTTGGTCCTGGTCACCGGCCACACGGATCCGATCGGCACGCAGGCCTACAACCAGAAACTGTCGGAACGTCGCGCGAATGCAGTTCGCGACTACCTTGTTTCCAAGGGCGTGGCCAAGGACAAGATCGAGACCCTTGGCATGGGCAAGACGCAGCCGATTCCGGGCGTTGTATGCAATCAGAAGAACTTCAAGGAACTGGTTGCCTGCTACGCGCCGCTCCGTCGCGTCGAAGTTGAAGTCAAAGGCGAAGTCGTCAAGCGTTAAGACGACGCCAGGCAGTCGGAAAAGCCCCGCCTCGTGCGGGGCTTTTTCATTGCAGGTGCGCAGCGACAGACCGCCGGCACCCGGCGCGAGCACGCCACTGTGCGGTTCGGCGGTACCATGCGCGTTACGCAACCGAGCCAGCGTCCGACCCTGAAGGCACCATGCCGACGCCGATAGACTTGCGCCTCGACGCCCGCTGGGTCGTTCCCATCGTCCCCACCGGCGTATTGCACGGACACGCGGTCCTCGTGGACGGTGGCCGCATCGTTGCCGTCTGCCCTGCGCCGATCGCCGACCGCGACTACATCGCGCGCGAGACCGTCGCGCTGCCATCGCACGTGCTCCTGCCGGGGTTGGTCAATGCGCACGTGCATGGCGGGATGTCGCTGCTGCGCGGCATCGCCGACGACATTGCGCTCAAACCCTGGCTGGAGCAGCACGTCTGGCCGCTCGAAGGCCGCTTTGTCGGACCTGATTTCGTCCACGACGGAACGCTGCTGGCGGCGGCCGAGATGCTGCGCGCCGGCATCACTTGCTGCAGCGACATGTATTTCTTTCCGGATGGCGCGGCCCGTGCGTACCACGCCAGCGGCATGCGGGCGGTCCTGGGCCTGCCCGTGCTCGATTTCCCGACGCCCTACGCCGCCGATGCCGACGCGTGCCTGCAGGCCGGCCTCGCTGCGCGCGATGCCTGGAAAAGTGAAGCACGCCTGGGCTTTTCGCTCGCACCGCACGCGCCCTACACCGTTGGCGACGAAAGCTGGGGCAAGATCGTGATGTACGCGGGGCAACTCGACCTTGCCATCCAGACGCATTTGCTGGAAGCGGGGGACGAGCGCGCGGAAAGCCTGGCTCGCTTCGGATTGGCGCCTCTACAGCGGCTCGATCGCCTCGGCGCGACGGGCCCGGGTTTCATCGCCATTCACGGCGTGCAGCTCGACGCCGCGGACATCGACCTGCTCGCCGCGCAGCATTGCCATGTCGTGCACTGCCCGACCTCGAACCTGAAACTCGCCAACGGCGTCGCGCCGATCGACACCCTGCTCCGCCACGGCGTCAATGTTGCCCTGGGAACGGACGGTGCCGCGAGCAACAACCGCCTCGACGTATTCAGCGAAGCGCGCCTCGCCGCGCTGATCGCCAAGGCCGCCACCGGCGACGCGGCGACGATGTCCGCACCGACGGTGCTGCGCATGGCGACGCTGGGTGGTGCGACCGCGCTCGGCATGGAGGACGACGTGGGATCGCTCGAGGCGGGCAAACACGCCGATCTCATCGCCGTGAATTTGGGTGGACTCGAGCACGGTCCCTGTTACGATGCGTTGTCGCACCTCATCCACGTCACCGGCCGCGATCAGGTTTCCGACGTATGGGTCGCGGGAGAACGGCTTCTCGCCGAGCGCGTCCTGACCCGCGTCGACACACGCGATCTCGCGGCGCGCGTTCGTTTCTGGCAGGAGCGCATGCAATGAACACGACCAACGCCGATCCGGCCGAACTCGCCAAGTTCAGCGCGCTGGCGCATCGCTGGTGGGATCCGACCAGCGACTTCAAGCCGCTGCACGACATCAATCCACTGCGGCTGGCCTATATCGTGGACCGTTGCGGCGGATTGCGTGACAAGGCCGTGCTCGACGTCGGCTGTGGCGGCGGCATCCTCGCCGAGGCGATGGCGGCGCAGGGCGCGCGCGTCACCGGCATCGATCTCTCGGAGAAGGCGCTGGGTGTCGCGCGCCTGCACCAGCTCGAGTCCGGTACCGAGGTCGAATACCGGTTGCTCGCCGCCGAGGCGCTCGCCCTGGACGCCGCGGGTGCCTTCGACGTCGTGACCTGCATGGAAATGCTCGAGCACGTGCCAGATCCTGCATCGACGATCGCCGCGTGTGCGCAACTGGCGCGGCCCGGCGGCACGGTCGTGTTCTCGACAATCAATCGCAATCTGAAGTCCTACCTGTTCGCGATCATCGGTGCCGAATACATGTTGCGTCTGCTGCCACGGGGGACCCACGACTACGCACGCTTCCTCAAACCCGCGGAAATCGCCGCCCACGCGCGCCGCGCCGGACTCGAATCCGATGCCATCATCGGCATGACCTACGACCCGCTGACTCGCGTCTACCGACTCGAGCCCGACACTGCGGTCAATTACATCGCCACCTTCCGTCGTGATGTCGGCCGCTGAACGTCTGCCAGTACGTGCGGTGCTGTTCGACCTCGACGGCACCCTTGCGGATACTGCGGGCGACCTTGCAGCCGCGCTCAACCGCGTGCGCGCCGATCGCGCGCTGGCACCGCTGCCGATGTCCACGCTGCGCGGTTATGCCTCGCATGGCGCGCGCGGACTGCTCGCCGCCGGCATGGGCGTCACCCGCGACGACGCCGATTACGAACCGCTGCGCGAAGCGTTCCTGAACTACTACGAAGACGGCCTGCTTGGACAATCGCGCCTGTTCGATGGCGCCGCCACCGTGCTCGACGAAATCGACCGTCGGGGCTTGCGCTGGGGCATCGTCACCAACAAGGCACAGCGCTTCACCTTGCCGCTGGTCAGGCATCTCGCGCTCGTGCCACGGGCCGGCACCGTGATCTGCGGCGACACGACGCCACACACCAAGCCGCACCCCGCTCCGCTGTATGCGGCAGCGAAGGAACTCGGTTGCGAGTCGAACGAATGCGTTTATGTCGGCGACGCCGAACGCGACATCACTGCCGGCATCGCCGCCGGGATGAGAACGCTGATCGCTCGCTACGGGTACTTTGCGCCGGAGGACGCGCCGGAGCGCTGGCCTGCTGACGGCTCAATCGACTCACTCCCCATGTTGCTGGAGTGGTTGCCCAATCTCGTATCGCGATAATTTGTCCTGCTTGAACCGAATCGCGATTTTCCCACTTCTGCTTCCGTGCATCGCGATCGGAACGGCCTTTGCCGCTTTCAACGAAGGCCGCGACGCGCTCGAAAACGGGGACTACTCTGCTGCATTGGTCGAGTTACAGCCGCTCGCGGACCAGGGTCACCCCGCGGCACAGGTTCTGCTTGGCGAAATGTATCTGACCGGCCGGGGCACGCCGCAGGACGATCAGCGGGCGCTGCAGTGGTTTCGCAAGGCAGCCGCACAGGGCGAAGCCATCGCCGAAAACAACGTCGGAGTAATGTACCAGGGCGGCCGTGGTGGCTTGCCAAAGGACGACAAGCAGGCCGTGGAGTGGTACCGCAAGGCCGCCGCGCAAGGCTACGCACCTGCCCAAAACAACCTCGGCAATATGCTTCGCAACGGCAGCGGTGTGCCGCAGCACGATGGGCAGGCAGCAGGCTGGTTTCGCAAGGCGGCCGAGCAAGGCCACGCACCGGCTCAACACAACCTCGGGAATATGTATCTGAACGGCTTGGGCGTAGCGCAGGACGATGCGCAAGCCGTTGCGTGGTATCGCAAGGCGGCCGAGCAAGGCTACGAACCCGCCCAACACAACCTGGGCTTTAGCTACTTCAACGGCCGAGGATTGCCGCAGGACGACAGGCAAGCAGTGGAGTGGTATCGCAAGGCAGCCGTGCAGGGTTTTGCCACCAGTCAAAACAATCTCGGGGTGATGTACCAGAGTGGGCGCGGTGGCTTGCCAAAGGACGACAAGCAGGCCGCGGAGTGGTATCGCAAGGCAGCCGAGCAAGGCATTGCCGAAGCGCAAGTCAACCTCGGCAATCTTTATGTCGGCGGTTTAGGCGTGCCACGGGACGACGTGCTGGCGTACATGCTTTTCAACTTGGCAGCCTCGTCCGGGGACATGAATGCAGCGCGCGAGCGGGCTAGCATTGCGCGGCGCCTCTCACCAAAGCAGATAGAGCGAGCAAACGAATTCACCAAAGTGTGGAGGCCCGGCACGCCACTCCCGACGCAGGGTGAAAATGCAAATTGAACCAGACGCCGCGCGGCGCCGTTGCGTTCAGCCCGGACACGCACCCGCATTCAGGTACAGCCAATGCTGTGGCTTGCCGTCCCGGCTTCCGGACAGCCAAACGGCCTGGCTGCGTGTGAGCGGCTGCAATACCAACGCCGGAATGTCCCCTGGGATCGCCAGCGCGATGCCGTTGGCGCTGTCGACGCGGTCGCCGTTACGCAACCCCAGGTTCGACGCGAAACCACTTTGATCGCGCACGATCAGTGCGCCGGCGCCGGGTTCGACCAGCGCTTTCCACGCATCGGTCGTGTTCATCATGCCGCCCAGGAGTTCGGCGTTCAGGCGCACCACCGGCCCGGAGAACCCGGGCGGCGCCGCGCATGCCGATCCTGCGGCGGGCGCAGTCGCCACCGTGGCCCCGCGCGCCTTGTCCGAGGGAATCGCGGCGCGCAACGGCATCTCGCGCCGCACACCGCCGTCGATCAAGGTAACGCCGTTGGGGCGGATCGCCTCGAGCTTGATCCCGCCGGCGACCTCTTGTCCGACTGCGACCAGCAGCGCTCCGCGCGAGGGGACACGAAACAAGGCGTAGCCGCCGCCATCGCGTTGGACGATGATGCCGAGCAGGCGCAGGTCGCCAAGGGTCGCGGATGTCGGCGCGGCGCCCGGCGCGGCAGGCGCCGCGGGCGTTCCGAACAGATGCGCGTCGGCAAGGCGCCGCGCATAATCGGTATCGGGCGCAGGAGTGGCAGTCGTCGCCGGGGCAGGACCGAACCACTGCCAGCCCCAATGCGCGAGCGTCAGCGCGAGCAGCGCCAGCGCCACAAGCAGCGCGCCCGCCGCAACCAGCTTCCATCGCGACGGCAACGACGTCGGCCCGCCCTCGCCTGTCCCGTATAATTGCGGCTCGTTCACCACATTTCTCGCGTTCGCGCCCCTGCCGTTGAATTCCCATCTCGCGCTGTTGCAGCCGTATCCATTCGAGCGGCTGCGTGCCCTGTTCTCGGGTGTCACGCCGAATCCCCGGCGCACGCCCATCAGCCTGTCGATCGGCGAACCCAAGCACCCGACGCCGCAATTGATCCGCGATGCGCTTTGCGCAGGCAGCGCAGGGCTCGCGAATTATCCCACAACGGCTGGCGTGCCCGCGCTGCGCGAAGCCATCGCCGATTGGCTGATGCGGCGCCACGGGCTCGCGTCGCTCGACGCCGCGACGCAGGTGTTGCCCGTGCTTGGCAGCCGCGAGGCACTGTTCGCGTTCGCGCAGACGGTCATCGACGCGGCCCGAGACGGCGCCACTGTGGTGGTTCCCAATCCCTTCTATCAGATTTACGAGGGTGCCGCGCTCCTCGCCGGCGCTGCGACCTATTGCGTCGACAAGCTCGCGACGCATGGCTACGCGCCGCAATGGGAGCAGGTCCCGGACACGGTCTGGGCGCGGACGCAACTGCTTTTCGTGTGTTCGCCGGACAATCCGACGGGACGCGTGATGAACCTGGACGACTGGCGGCGGCTGTTCAACCTGTCGGACCGTCACGGTTTCGTGATCGCTGCCGACGAGTGCTACTCGGAGGTGTACTTCGACGAAGCCAAGCCTCCGCTTGGCGCGCTCGCCGCCGCGCATGCGCTCGGCCGCAGCGGATACCCGCGGCTGATCTCGTTCGGCAGCCTCTCCAAGCGCTCCAACGTGCCGGGGCTGCGTTCCGGCTACGTCGCAGGCGATGCGGCGCTGGTCAAGGCTTTCCTGCTCTACCGGACATATCACGGCTCCGCGATGTCGCCGGCTGTGGCCGCGGCCAGCGTCGCCGCATGGAGGGACGAAGCGCACGCGCGCGCCAATCGCGCGCTGTACGCGCAGAAATTCGCGCGTCTGCAACCCGCGGTGAACGCCGTCTTGCCGGCGGGGCAACCCGACGCCGCGTTCTACCTCTGGGCCAGGGTGCCGGGTGATGACGCGGAATTCGCCCGGGGACTGTACGCGGAGGAAGCGGTCAGCGTACTACCCGGCAGCTACCTCGGGCGCGACGCACACGGCGCAAACCCGGGGGCAGGCTACGTCCGCATCGCACTGGTCGCCGAATACGCCGAGTGCGCCGAAGCCATCGGCCGACTCGTCGCGTTCGCGCAGCGAAGTCAGCAAGCGTTGGGAGCGATGCCGCGGGTACGGTAAAATGGATGTTTTGCCCGCGTCCGTCGCGCCGCCCATGCCAGACCCGCAACAAACCATCGAGACCGCCTGGGAGCGGCGCACCGACGTGTCGCCGGGCACCGCCGATGGTGCCCTGCGCGAGGCGGTTGGTGCCGTCATCGCCGATCTCGACGCCGGCCGGCGGCGCGTCGCCGAGAAAGTCGGCGACGGCTGGATCACGCATCAATGGCTCAAGAAAGCCGTGCTGCTGTCGTTCCGGCTGTCGGACAACGCTCCGATCGGTCTCGCGTCGCCCAACGCGCCCTTCCGTTTTTACGACAAGGTCGCGACCAAATTCGCACAATTCGACGACGCCGCGTTCGCACAGGCCGGGGTGCGCGTGGTGCCGCCAGCCGTCGCGCGGCGCGGCGCGTACATCGCGCCTAACGTCGTGCTGATGCCGTCGTATGTCAACATCGGCGCCTATGTCGACTCTGGCACGATGGTCGACACCTGGGCGACCGTCGGATCCTGTGCGCAGATCGGCAAAAATGTGCACCTGTCCGGCGGCGTCGGCATTGGAGGGGTCTTGGAACCGCTGCAGGCGAACCCCACTATCATCGAAGACAACTGTTTCATCGGCGCGCGCTCCGAAGTGGTCGAGGGCGTCATCGTCGAGGAGAATTCCGTGCTGGGGATGGGCGTGTTCCTGGGTCAGAGCACCAAGATCTACAACCGCATGACGGACGAGGTCAGCTACGGCCGCGTGCCGTCCGGCTCGGTGGTCGTCGCAGGCAGCCTGCCGACGGGCGAAGGCAAGTGCCACCTGTACTGTGCGGTCATCGTCAAGCGCGTCGATGCGGGAACGCGCGCGAAGACCAGCATCAACGACCTGCTGCGAAGCTGAACGATAATGCGAGGCGTGGATACGATGTCGGTCTCGATCAAGACTGACGAGGAAATTGCCGGCATGCGCGTTGCCGGGCGCGTCGCGTCGGAGTTGCTCGACTATCTCACGCCGCACGTGCAACCGGGCGTGTCGACGGGCGAGATCGACCGGCTCGCGCACGACTATCAGGTCAATGTCCAGAAGGTGATTCCCGCGACGCTCAACTACGCGCCACCCGGTCATCGCCCGTACCCGGCTTCGCTGTGCGCGTCGGTCAATCACGTCGTCTGCCACGGCATCCCCGGCGACAAGAAACTCAAGAACGGCGACATCGTGAATATCGACGTCACCGTGATCAAGGATGGTTTTCACGGCGACACCAGCCGCATGTTCTACGTGGGCGCGCCGACAATCCAGGCCAGGCGGCTGGTCCAAGCCACCTACGAGGCGATGTGGCTCGGCATTCGTGCGATCCAGCCAGGAGCGCATCTGGGCGACATCGGCGCGACGATCCAGCGCTTTGCCGAGGGTCACGGCTTTTCCATCGTGCGCGAGTTCTGTGGCCACGGCATCGGCCGCCAGTTTCACGAAGAGCCGCAAGTACTGCACTACGGACGGCCGAGAACCGGCATCAAGCTGCAGCCGGGGATGATCTTCACCATCGAGCCGATGATCAACGCCGGTCGACCCGGTATCCGCTGTCTCGCCGATGGCTGGACGATCGTCACTGCCGACCACAGCCTGTCGGCGCAGTGGGAGCATACGGTGCTGGTCACCGCGGAGGGCTTCGATGTGCTCACGCTGTCGTCCGGCGCGCCGCCTCCGCCGCCCGTCGTACGCTAGCGCCCTCGTGGCCGCGACGCTCGCCGCTTCGCCCCTCGCGCCAGCCGCCTCGACGACGCTGCGTTGGAAACGCGAACTCGCCGCCGGCCGCGAAGCGCTGCGGGCGACCTTTGCCGCCGACCCCAGACCGCAACGACTGCTACATCGACAGTCGCAGCTTGCGGACCGCATCGTCCGCGGCATCTGGAGCGAGATCGGCGCTCCCGCCGGCAGCGCGCTCGTCGCGCTCGGCGGTTATGGCCGTGCGGCGCTATTTCCGCATTCCGACGTGGACGTGCTGGTATTGCTGCCGCGGCCACTCGAGGATCGCGTCGCCGAGGGCGCGATCGAACGCTTCATCGGACGCCTATGGGATGCCGGGCTCGAGGTTGCGCATTCTGTGCGCACGGTCGACGAATGCGAAGCCGAGATGGCGAACGACGTCACGATCCGTACCAGCCTGCTCGAGCATCGCCTGCTCGACGGATCGCGTCCACTGTATGACCGCTTCCGACGTCGCTTCGCGGCGACTCTGGACGTGCGCGGGTTCTACGAAGCGAAAGTGCTCGAGCAGCAACAGCGGCACCTGCGCCACCAGGACACCGCTTACAACCTCGAGCCCAATGTCAAAGAGAGCCCGGGCGGCCTGCGCGACCTGCAGACCATCGTGTGGATAGCGCGTGCCGCGGGCCTCGGCCGGACTTGGCGGGAGCTAGCACGGCACGAATTGATGACGTCGGCTGAGGCACGCGAAGTGGCGCGCCACGAGCGGCTGATCGACGAGCTGCGCATCCGCCTGCACTACCTCTCGGGACGCTGCGAAGACCGGCTGGTATTCGACGTGCAGACGGCGCTGGCGCAAGAGATGGGTCTTGAGGACACGCCGAACCGGCGAGCCTCCGAACAGCTCATGCAGCGCTACTATCGCGCCGCGAAATCGATTCGCCAGATCAACGTGATCCTGCTGCAGAATCTGCACGCGCGACTATTTCCGTCCGAAGTGAAGGTGCGGACCATCGACGCCGACTTTCAGGCGGTTGATGAATTGCTCGATCTCAAGGACGACGACCTGTTCGTCAGGCGGCCGGGTGCAATCTTCGACAGCTTCCTGACGCTGCAGCAACACCCGGAACTCAAGGGCATGTCGGCGCCGCTGCTGCGCGCGGTCTGGCGTGAGCGCGACCGCGTCGACGCCGCATTTCGGCGCGATCCCGATAATCGCACGCGCTTCATGTCCATCCTGCGCCAGCCGGGTGGCGTGACGCACGAGCTGCGCCGGATGAACCAGTACGGGATCCTGGGTCGCTACCTGCCGGTGTTCGGGCGCATCGTCGGGCAGATGCAGCACGACCTTTTCCATGTCTACACGGTCGACGAACACATCCTCATGGTCATCCGCAACCTGCGCCGCTTCATGGAGCCGCAGCATGCGCACGAATACCCGCTATGCTCGCGGCTGATCGCCGACTTCGCGCGCCCCGAAATGCTGATCGTCGCCGCGTTGTTCCACGATATCGCCAAGGGGCGCGGCGGCGACCATTCCGTACTCGGGAGCCGTGACGCCCGGCGCTTTTGCCGAGAGCACGGACTGGCCGCCGAAGACACCGCGCTCGTCGTGTGGCTGGTCGAGCAGCACCTGACGATGTCGATGACAGCGCAGAAGCAAGACATCAGCGACCAGGCGGTCGTCGATGGATTCGCGAAGAAGGTCAGGACCGAGCGACGGCTGGCTGCCCTCTACCTGTTGACCGTTGCCGATATTCGCGGGACGAGCCCGAGGGTGTGGAACGCGTGGAAAGCGAAGCTGCTCGAGGATCTGTTCCACGCGGCCAAGGCGCGCATCGCCGGCGGCAGCGTCGACCGTCGACTGCACGACAGCGTTGACGCCCGCCGCACCGAGGCGATGCGGCAACTGCGGCTGTACGCGGTCCCCGACGGTGCGGAGAACGCGCTGTGGCAGCGCCTCGATGCGGTCTATTTCCAACGCCATTCGGCCGACGAAATCGCCTGGCACGCGCGCCACCTGTATTTTCGCGTCGACCACCCGGATCCGATCGTCAAGGCGCGCTTCGCCCGCGACGGCGTCGGACTGCAGGTGATGGTCTACCTGCCCGACCAGAAGGAGTTGTTCGCGCGCATTTGCGGTTTCTTCGGAAGTGCGCGGTTGTCGATTCTCGAAGCGAAGATCCACACCACCCGCCATGGCTACGCACTCGACACCTTCGTCGTCCACGACCCGATGAATCCGAATGCCAGTTACCGCGAGGTGATCAGCTACGTCGAGTTCGAACTCAAGCGCGCGCTGACCGAGCGCATGCCCCTCGACACACCTACCGTCGGCCGCGTCAGCCGCCACCTGAAGCATTTCCCGCTGTCCCCGAAGGTCCGGCTGTTTCCGGACGACAAGGGCACACACTACATCCTCGAAGTCGTTGCCGGCGACCGCCCGGGCCTGCTCGCGAGGATCGCCTACCTGCTCGCCAAGGCCAACGTCAACGTGGCCACGGCGAAGATCAACACGCTCGGTGAGCGCGTCGAGGACGTCTTCCTGCTCGAGGGCGCACGACTGCACGACGAGGCGGCGCTGCTAAAATTGGAAACTGCCCTCTACGAGCAGTTGCGGTTGACCTGAGCCCGCCTTGCGCAGGAAACTCTCTCGTGGACCGGCACCATGGGAGCGCGTATGACCGAAGCTGCAGTGACCAACGACGAGTTCACAGCATTCTGGAACGACGTCCTCGCCGAGAAATTTGATCGCTTTCGCAACATCCTCCTGGACGGACTGAGCTATCACAGTCGGGTTCCGCTGAGCAATCTCCGTCTCGCACCCGGCAGCAAGGTCATCGACGTCGGCTGCGGCTGGGGCGACACCGCGATCGAACTGGCGCGCATGGTCGGGCCCTCGGGGTCGGTGGTTGGCCTGGACTGTTGCGCATCCTTCCTGGCGCAGGCCAGGACAGATGCGGCGGACGCCGGCATCGGCAACATCCGCTTCATCGACGCCGACGTGCAGACGTACCGCTTCGAGCCGGAGTTCGACTTCTGCTTCTCGCGCTTCGGCATGATGTTCTTCAGCAGCCCCGTCGTGGCGATGCGCAATATCCGCAACGCGCTGAAGCCCGGCGGCCGCCTGATGTTCATCACCTGGCGCTCGCTGCAGGACAATCCATGGGCCAGCATCCCCAAGCAGCTCGTCCTTGGCTTCCTGCCGCCGCCGGGCGACAGCGCACAGTCGTGCGGCCCGGGTCCGTTCTCGATGGCGAATACCGATGTGGTCACGGCGCAACTCAAGGCGGCGGGCTTCGACGAGATCCGCTTCGAAGCGACCGACGGGCCGGTCATGGTCGGGTCGTCGGTGGAACAGGCGATGGCCTTTCAGCTTGCGCTGGGCCCCGCGGGAGAGATCGTGCGCGAGGCGGGCGCCGAAGCCGAGCGCCGCCGGCCGGAAATTGAGAAGGCGCTCCGGGCCGAACTGGCGCGGCACCTGCAGGACGACGGCGTCGTGATGAAGTCGGCGTCGTGGACGATCACTGCGCGCAAACCGTTCGCTTAGAAGGCAGCTCCCGGCGGTCGGATCTGTTCACTCGGCGATAACGTCGGCGTCGGGAAACAGCACGTCGGTGTATCCCAAGAGGCGCAGGTCAGGCATGCGCATTGGGTAGAGAATTCCGTCGAGGTGATCGCATTCGTGTTGCACCACGCGTGCGTGAAATCCCGACACTTCACGATCGATGGGACGGCCCGACGGGTCGAACCCTGTATAGCGCAATGCAGCATGGCGCGGGACCCTCCCGCGCAGCCCGGGGACCGACAGGCAACCTTCCCAGTCCTCCTCCATGGCCGCGCCGAGCGGCGTCAGCAGGGGATTCACGATTTCGGTGTACGGCACAGGCTCGGCATCGGGATAGCGGTCGTTGTGCTCGAACCCGAAGATCACCACACGCTGCAGCACGCCGATCTGCGGAGCGGCGAGCCCGGCGCCGTGCGCCGCGATCATGGTCTCGCGCATGTCCGCAACCAGCTCCTTCAGTTCGGGCGTGCCGAAACGCGCGATCGGCAGCGACCGCTGCAACAACCTAGGGTCACCCATGCGCAGGATGGGCCGAATCATGCCGTGATCTCCTGCAAGTCAGCTTTGCGCCTGTCCGGCATCAGACACGCTCGTGCGGCACGACGTGGTCGATGAGCCGCCGTACCTTGTCCATGGCAGCTTCCAGCACGCCGACGATGCGCGCCAGTGCGACCGCCTGCTCGCTGTCGCCCCGTCCTGCCGCATGGTTCACCACCACCGCGATGGAAACATAGGCGAGGCCGAGCTCGCGCGCCAGCACGGCTTCGGGCATTCCGGTCATCCCGACCAAGGTCGCGCCGTCGCGCTCCAGCCGGTCGATCTCGGCGGCGGTCTCCAGGCGCGGGCCCGACACCGCCGCATACACACCCCCGTCGTACAGCGCGATATCGGCAGCTTGGGCCGCCGCAAGGCAACGCAGCCGCAACGCCGGCGTGTAGGGGTGCGTGAAGTCGACGTGCACGACCTTGCGATCTCCACCGTCGAAAAAGGTCGCTTCGCGTCCGTTGCTGTAGTCGACGAGTTGATGTGGAAGCACGAGGTCGCCGGGCGCGTGTTGCGGCGCGATCGCGCCGACCGAGGCGACCGCGAGGATCGAATCGACACCGCGCTGCTTCAGCGCCCACAGGTTGGCGCGAAAGTTGACGCGGTGCGGGGGAATCGTATGGCCGTGGCCGTGCCGGGCAAGGAACACGACGTCGCGCTGGGCGATCTGGCCGAAGATCAAGGCCGACGAGGGTTCCCCGTAGGGCGTGCGAACGACCTCGCGGTGGGCAATGGCGAGCGTGGACAGGCGGGTGAGCCCGCTGCCACCGATGATGGCGAGCATGGAATGAACGGTTTCCGCAAGCTTGCGGCGGTTGCGAGCCGCGCCCTGCCGGAAAATCCGGCCCGGAAGGCGACCCAGTTGTTACTTTGCTCGACCTTGGTTATTCTTGTCAATTCATGACATTGTCAAGGGGACCGATCGCGTGGCGATCCGCCTCGCGACCAACCTTCGGGACCACACCATGTATCTCGATCGCTTGTTCAAGTTGATGGCCGAAAAGCAGGCGTCGGACCTGTTCATATCCTGTGGCGCCCCGATCAACATCAAGATCAACGGCGTCGTCTCGCCCATCTCCACCCAGCCGATGGACGTCGAGTCGGTACGCCGCGTCGCGTACGAACTCATGACCAAGGACCAGGCGCGCGAGTTCGAAAACGAGATGGAAATGAATCTCTCCTATCTCGACCGCGCCGTCGGCAATTTCCGGATCAACATCTTCCGCCAGCGCGGCACGATCTCGATGGTCATCCGGTACGTCCGCAGTCGCGTACCACCGTTCGAGGACCTGAAGCTGCCGCAGGTGCTGCTCAACCTGGTGATGGAAAAGCGTGGCCTAGTGCTCATCGCCGGCGCCACCGGCTCGGGCAAGTCGACCACGCTGGCGGCGATGATCGACTACCGCAATGCCAGTCGATCCGGGCACATCCTGACGCTCGAAGACCCGATCGAGTATCTGTTCGAGCACAAGCAGTCGATCGTCAATCAGCGCGAGATCGGCGTCGATACGCAGAGCTACGGCAAGGCGCTGCCGAATGCCCTGCGCGAGGCACCGGACCTCATCATGATCGGCGAAATCCGCGACCGCGAGACGATGCAGCACGCGTTGTTGCATACGTTGACGGGCCACCTGTGCCTGTCGACGCTGCACGCCAACAACAGCTATCACGCGCTGTCGCGGATCATCAACATGTTTCCCTATGACGCGCGCTCCGGACTCCTGTCCGACTTGTCCATCGGCTTGCGCGCGATCATTTCGCAGCGGCTGGTGCGTAACAAGGAAGGCGAACTCCTCCCGGCGGTCGAGATCCTGCTCAATACCTCGCTGATCGCGGAACTGATCAAGAACGGCGAAATCACGCAGATGAAGGAAGCGATGGAGCAAAGCCTCTATCCCGGTTCGCAGACCTTCGAACAGGCCCTCTGCCGCCTGTATCTCGACGGTGTGGTCTCCTATGACGAAGCGCTCATCGCGTCCGACTCGCCAACCAACCTGGCGTGGCTGGTCAACCAGAACACGCCCTCGACGAAAACGGCAGCGTCCGGCGAGAACAGCGCGGAAGCCGCGCAGCGACTGTCGGGCGACTTCGTCAAGCTCGAGATCGATCCCGATTTCCTGAATCGCCAGCAGTGAATCCGCGCAGTATCACGTCGGCGACGACCCTCTCCGCGGCGCCGACGCTCGCCCTCGCCCGCGAGTTGATCGCGCGCAGATCGCCGACCCCGGACGACGGCGGCTGCCAGGAAATCCTGCGTGCGCGGCTGGAGCCGCTCGGTTTCCGCTGCGAGACGATCGCATCGAACGGCGTCACCAACCTATGGGCGCGACGGGGCGTTGCGCGCCCGGTCGTGTGCTTCGCAGGCCACACCGATGTCGTGCCCACGGGTCCACTCGAGGCGTGGCACTCCGACCCTTTCGCGCCGACGGAGCGCGACGGTTACCTGTACGGGCGCGGTGCCGCCGACATGAAATCCTCGATCGCCGCGTTCGTGGTCGCGGTCGAGCGCCTGCTGGCGGCAACGCCGCAGGTGCGCGGATCGATCGCGCTGCTGATCACCTCCGACGAGGAAGGTCCGGCCACCGATGGCACGGTCAGGGTGGTCGACAGGCTGCGGGCTGCGGGCGAGACGCTCGACTATTGCCTGATCGGTGAACCATCATCGGTCGACCGGCTCGGCGACATGATCAAAAATGGGCGCCGTGGCACGCTTTCGGGCACGCTGATCGTGCGCGGGGTGCAGGGCCACATCGCGTATCCGCATCTGGCCAAGAATCCGATTCACATCGCGGCGCCAGCCATCGCCGAACTGGCGGCGATGCGCTGGGACGACGGCAACGAGTACTTTCCGCCGACGACCTGGCAGGTGTCCAATATCCAGGCCGGCACCGGCGCGACAAACGTCATCCCGGGAACGCTCGAGCTGAGCTTCAATTTCCGCTACGCCACGGTGAGCACCCGGGACTCGCTCGAACAGCGATTCGAGGCCGTGTTGCGCAAGCACCGCATCGACTACGAACTGCGTTGGACGGGCTGGGGTCGCCCCTTTCTGACGGGGCGGGGCAGACTGGTCGAGGTCGTGAGCGAAGCCGTGCGCGAGGTCTGCGGGACCACGCCGGAACTTTCATGCACTGGAGGCACATCCGACGGCCGCTTCATCGCCGACATCTGCCGCGAGGTGGTGGAGCTCGGGCCGGTCAATGCCTCGATCCACAAGCTCAACGAGCGCGTGGCCGTCGCCGACCTCGAGCCGCTCACCGAGCTCTATCGGCGGACCGTGGAGCGGTTGCTGGCGTCATGAACGCGACGGGCCACGCCGAGCAGGAATACCGCAGCGCGTAGCGCCGAGGTCTTCCATGAGCGCTACGACGCAGGAACTCGAAACGGTTCGCGACTGGGTGCGCTACGCGGTGTCACGCTTCAACGCAGGACAGGTGTACTTCGGGCATGGCACCGCCAGCGCCTTCGACGAGGCGATATATCTGGTGCTGCACACGCTGCACCTCCCGCTCGACCGGGTGGACCCCTTTCTCGAGGCAAGGCTCACTCACGCGGAGCGCGTCGAGCTTGCGGCGCTGATCGAACGGCGCGTCAGCGAGCGCATTCCGGCGGCGTATCTGACGCACGAGGCGTGGCTGGGTGAATTCCGGTTCTACGTCGACGAACGCGTGCTCATCCCGCGCTCCTATATCGCGCAACTCATTCCCGACGCGCTCTCGCCGTGGCTGCCGGATCCTGCCACGGCGCAGAGCGCGCTCGACCTCTGCACCGGATCGGGGTGCCTGGCTATCCTGATCGCGCATCACTTCCCCAACGCGGATGTCGACGCGGCCGACATTTCTTCCGATGCGCTGGCCGTCGCGCTGCGCAACGTCGTCGATTACGGGCTGCAGGAACGGATCAACCTCATTCGCTCCGACCTGTGGGCGAACCTCACCGAAAAAACCTACGACCTGATCATCAGCAATCCGCCGTACGTCACTGCGATGTCGATGGCGGAGCTGCCGGCGGAATACCGGCACGAGCCCGCGCTGGCGCTCGCTGGTGGCGACGACGGCCTCGACGCGGTGCGCACGATCATCGACAAGGCAGCGCCCTACCTCAACCCGCACGGACTGCTGCTGGTCGAGGTCGGGCACAACCGGGCCGCCACCGAAGCCGCCTTTCCCCGATTGCCGTTCACCTGGCTCTCCACCGGGCAGGATGACGACAGCGTGTTCCTGCTGCAGCGCGAGGACCTCGTCGCGGCGCGCTAGTGCGCCACCGATTGCGGCGCCGGCAGGCTAGAGACCGAAGAAATCGCGAATGCGGCGGACCAGTTCGCTCGCCTTCGAGCCCGTGGCGCGGGCGCGGGCGTCCGCCGACAGCGAAGCCAGTGTCGCATCGTTGGCGGCCTGGCGCGCAACGACCGTCTGCGACATCGCATCGGCGATCTCGGGGCGCGCGCGGATGATCGCCTCGAACCGGTTCTTGTCCAGGCGATAGCAGAGCACTTCCGATTCGGCCAGGATGGTCGCCATCCGGGCCTGGCCCGTGAGCAGGCCCATCTCTCCGAAATACTGCGGCGCAGACAGCGTGCCGAGTCTTTGCCGGGTGCGCACGCCGGCATCGTCGCCGTCGCGAAAGACTCCAACCTGTCCGCGCGCCAGGATGTACAGGGATTCCGATGGCTCGCCCTGCTTGGTGGCAAGGTCTCCCTGCGCCATCGGGGTGGGAATCAACAGCGCGGCCAATGCCTGCGTTTCGTCGTCGGTCAACGACGAGAACAGTTCGAGCGACTGCAGCAGCGCCACCCTGAACGTCTGTTCCTCGGTGGAGCGGGCGACCTGCCGATTGCGCGCGGAGTGGAGATACACGTCGGACCGGGAGATGGGAATGTCCATGCCGGCGCGTCCCAGTGCGGCGTAGACGTGGACCCGGACGCGCGAGTCCGTCACCACGTACTGCTTGATGTCGGTCAGCCAGTAGAAGACGGTGTACTTGATGGCACTGGCGTCGAAGCCGGCGCAGACGCAAATAGCCGCCGGATCGGCGGCGACCCAAGGGACGTCGACACGTTCCAGCACCGCGTTGACGACCACCATCACCTGACCGGGTGTCCATTCGTAGCCGACGCTGAACTCGATCGGCCGGCGCCATGGAATGCGCTGGTCGCCGCGCCGCCCAAGCAAGGTGACCCGGTTGTTCATCAGCGAGGCGTTCGGAATGATGATGGTCACGTTGTTCACCGTCGCCAGCGCGGTGTAGCGCCAGCGGATCCCGACGACTTCGCCGGTAACACCCTCGATCTCGATCCAGTCCCCGATGCGGCAGGTGTTGTCGAGCTGCAGCGAGATCCCGCCCAGGAGGTTGCCCAAGGTGGACTGCATTGCAAAAGCGATCGCGGCGCCGCCGACGGCCGTCGTCGCGATGATGCTGGTCAGGTTCACGCCGACCGCATCCAGCCTGACCAGCGTGAAAACGACTACGGACAGGGCGATGCTCACCTCACCGACGATGCGCGGCACGGCACGCCGTGCCAGCAGCACGTTGACGACGAAGGTGATGTAGATGCGGATGATGCCGAGCGCGACGATCAGCAGGCAGATCTCGCGCGGGACCACCGAGATCGCGAGGTGCGCGGGAATGATCTGATAGCGCGAAAGCAGCGAGAGGGCCCCCAGGCCGAGGGCTATCAGGAGCAGCGTGACCAGGACCGAGCGCCGAAATTCGGGGCGCACGCGCATCGTGATCAGTCCGAACAGCAGCGCACCGGCGCTGAACGCCAGCGATTCCTCCAACGTGATCAACTCGACCATGTGCGGTCCTGGCTCCCTCTCCCCGGCGGGCGTGCAGCGGTCCCGGCCGATTATACGGTGCCGCCGCGGAAAGGCGTTGCCCGGCACACCCACCGGCTTTCCGCCGAGACCTTCGCGCGCGCGTGTAGAATGGCCCGCGCCAACCCACTCCCACTGACCCCTGCTCATGCGAACCGGCGGCCGGATTCTCGTCGACAACCTGTTGCTGCAGGGGGCGGATGTCGCGTTCTGCGTTCCCGGCGAAAGCTATCTCGAGGTGCTCGATGCGCTGTACGAAGTGCGCGACCGACTGCGACTCGTCGTCTGCCGCCAGGAAGGTGGTGCCGCGTACATGGCCGAGGCTTATGGCAAGCTCACCGGCCGACCAGGCATCGTATTCGTCACCCGTGGACCGGGCGCATCGAACGCCGCCATCGGCATCCACACCGCGCAGCAGGACTCGACACCGCTGATCGTTTTCATCGGACAGGTCGGCGCCGACTTCAAGGACCGCGAGGCGTTTCAGGAGGTCGACTACGCCCGCATGTACGGCGGTATCGCCAAGTGGGTGGCGCAGATCGATCGCGCGGACCGCATGCCCGAATACATCGCGCAGGCGTTTCGCGTCGCGCTGTCAGGCCGACCGGGTCCGGTGGTACTCGCGCTGCCGGAGGACATGCTGACGACACCGGCGGACGCGGTCGACTCGCCACGCGTCGCTATCGCCAGCGTGACGCCATCGCCGGACCAGCTCGGATCGCTGCGCAAGCTGCTGGCAGGCGCGACGGCGCCTATGGTCATCGCCGGCGGCGGCGGATGGACCGCCGCGGCGTGTGCCGACCTCCGGCGCTTCGTCGAAGCCAATGCGCTGCCCGTCGCCAGCGCGTTTCGCAACCAGGATGTCGTCGACAACACGCACCCGAACTACGCCGGTGAAGTCGGCATCGCGATCAATCCGAAGCTGGCGGCGCGCGTGCGCGCTGCGGACGTCCTGCTCGTCATCGGCGAGCGCCTCGGCGAGATGGTCACGGGCGGCTACTCGCTGCTCACCGCCCCCGCGCCCGAACACGCGCTGATCCACATTTATGCGGACGGCACCGAACTCGGGCGCGTCTACCATCCGACGCTGGCGATCCAGTCGTCGATGCCGGAGGCCGCCGCCGCGCTCGCCACGCTGCCACCGAGCGCGACGCCCGTCTGGAGAAACAGTCCCGGCGAAGCGAACGCCGACTACCTCGCATGGCAGGTGCCGTGTCCGATGGTCGGCACGCTCGATCTGTGGCAGGTCGTTGCCGCCTTGCGCACGCGCCTGCCCGACGACGCCATCCTCACCAACGGTGCCGGCAACTACACCGTGTGGCTGCACCGCCTGTATCGTTACCGACGCTTTCGCACGCAGCTCGCTCCATACAACGGGGCCATGGGCTACGGCGTGCCGGCGGCGATTGCCGCCAAGATCGTGCACCCGGAGCGCGTGGTCGTGTCGTGGAACGGCGATGGCTGTTTCCAGATGAACGGACAGGAGCTCGCCACCGCCGTGCAATACGGCGCGAATGTCGTGTTCATCGTCGTCGACAACGGCATGTACGGGACGATCCGCATGCACCAGGAGCGCCAGCACCCGGAGCGCGTGTCCGGCACCGACCTGGTCAATCCGGACTTCGCTGCGCTCGCCCGCGCGTACGGCGCATCCGGCGAAACCGTCACCAGGACGAGCGAATTCGCACCTGCGCTGGAGCGCGCGCTCGGCGCCGGTCGCCCTGCGTTATTGCACCTGCGCATGGATCCCCAGGCGATCACCATGAATGCAACCATCGACGACATTCGCAGGCAGGCGCGGCGATGAGCGCCGCGTCCCCGCTACTCGCTGTCAGCGATCTCGCGGTCGAATTCCGGACGACCGAGCGCGTCGTGCAGGCGGTGCGCGGCGTATCCTTCAGCGTCGGCGGCGGCGAGACTGTCGCCATCGTCGGCGAGTCCGGTTCGGGCAAGTCGGTGACCGCACTGTCGCTGATGCGCCTGATCGAGCATGGCGGCGGCCACATCACCACGGGTGCGCTGATGTTCGAGCGTCCGGGCGGCGGTCGCATCGATCTCGCCCGCGCGCCGCCGGCGACCATGCGCGCCATTCGTGGCGCCGAGATCGCCATGATCTTCCAGGAACCGATGACGTCGCTGAATCCCGTCTTCACCGTCGGCGAGCAGATCGCGGAATCGATCCGGTTGCATCAGGCCAAGGACCATGCGGCAGCTAACCGCGAGGCGCTGCGCATGCTCGAGCAGGTCCGCATCCCAGAGGCCGCGCAAGTGCTGACGCGGCATCCGCACCAACTGTCGGGCGGCATGCGGCAGCGGGTCATGATTGCCATGGCGCTCTCATGCAAGCCGCGTCTGCTCATCGCCGACGAACCGACGACCGCCCTTGACGTGACCATCCAGGCGCAAATCCTGGAACTCATCCGTCTGCTGCAGGAGGAGATGCATATGTCGGTCGTGTTCATCACACACGACATGGGCGTCGTCGCCGAGGTTGCGGATCGGGTCCTCGTGATGTTTCGCGGAGAGATCGTCGAGGACGGTACGGCAGTGCAAATATTCGGCGCACCGCGACATCCCTATACCCGCGCGTTGCTGGCCGCTGTGCCGCGGCTTGGGTCGATGCGCGGCAGCAACGTTCCGGCACGCTTTCCACTGCCCGAAACCGCATCGGGCACGACAACGCCTGCACCGGATCAGCTTCCATTGCGCGCGCCGGCGACAGGTGCACCCCTGTTGAAGGTGCGTGGATTGACGACCCGTTTCGCCGTGCGATCCGGATTTTTCAGTCGCGTGCGGCGCCGCGTTCACGCGGTCGAGCACATCAGCTTCGACCTGGCTGCGGGTGAAACACTGGCACTCGTCGGTGAATCCGGTTGCGGCAAATCGACCACCGGGCGCTCGCTGTTGCGCCTGGTCGACATCGATAGCGGCAGCATCGAGTTCGGCGGCCGCGACATCGCCAAGTTACCCGCCGATGCGATGCGACCGCTGCGCCGCGAGATCCAGATGGTGTTCCAGGATCCGTTCGCGTCGCTGGATCCCCGACTGACTGTCGGCTTTTCGGTCGCGGAGCCGCTGTATGTCCATGGCGTTGCCGCCGGCCGCGCTGCCTCCGACCGGGTGGCGTGGTTGCTGCAGCACGTGGGCCTGTCGCCCGACGCTGCCCTGCGTTATCCGCACGAGTTTTCGGGCGGGCAGCGGCAACGTATCGCCATCGCCCGCGCCCTCGCGTTGCAACCCAAGCTGATCGTTGCCGATGAAGCCGTGTCGGCGCTCGATGTTTCGATTCGTGCCCAGATCGTCAATCTGCTGTTGGACCTGCAGGCCGAATTCGGCCTGGCCTACCTGTTCATTTCGCACGACATGGCCGTGGTCGAGCGGGTCAGCCATCGGGTCGCGGTCATGTACCTGGGCCAGATCGTGGAAATCGGACCGCGGCGGGCGGTCTTCGACAATCCGCAGCATCCTTATACCCGCAAGCTTCTGGCCGCCGTGCCGGTCGCGGATCCGGCGCGACGCAAGGGCAAAAGGGAGCTATCATCCGACGAAGTACCGAGCCCCATCCGCGTGATCGGCGACGAGCCCGTGGTCGCGCCGTTGCGTGAGGTCGAGCCCGGGCATTTCGTTGCCACGCATCGCATCGCGGGCGCGTTCTGACCCGAAGATGTCGGCATGACTGTCGTTGTGATTTGTTCTGGAGAGCACTGATGAAAAGCTTCCCGCGTTCCCTGCTGGTGGTCACGATGCTCGCTGGCGCCCTGCTCGCAGGCCCCGCCTTTGCGGCCAAGGACGTCGTGTTCGCCGTCGCGTCGCAGTTCACGACCACCGATCCCTACGATGCCAACGACACGCTGTCGCAGGCGATGGCCAAGTCGTTCTACGAAGGCCTGTATGGCTTCGACAAGGACATGAAGATGATCCCGGTGCTGGCCGAGAGCTACACGGCGAGCAAGGATGGCCTGGTCTATACGATCAAGCTGAAGAAGGGCATCAAGTTCCACGACGGCACCGATTTCAAGGCCGACGCGGTCAAGGCCAATCTCGACCGGGTCACCAATCCCGACAACAAGCTCAAGCGATACGGCCTCTACAACAACAATATCGCCAAGGTTGAAGTCGTCGACGACTATACCGCGCGGATCACGCTCAAGACGCCGTTCTCGGCGTTCATCAACCAGCTCGCGCACCCGTCGACGGTCATGATCAGCCCGACCGCGCTGACCAAGTACGGCAACAAGGACATCGCCTTCAACCCGGTAGGCACCGGCCCGTTCAAGTTCGTCGAGTGGAAGCAGACCGACTACCTGAAGGTCGCGAAAAACGACAACTACTGGCAGAAGGGCCTGCCGAAAGTCGACACGATCACCTGGAAGCCGGTGATCGATAGCAATTCGCGCGCCGCAGTGATGCAGACCGGCGAAGCCCATTTCACCTATCCACTGCCGTACGAGCAGGCCGACGCACTCAAGGCCAAGCCCGAGCTCGAGGTCGTCGCCGCGCCGTCGATCATCCTGCGTTACCTGTCGATGAACACGCAGCAGAAACCCTTCGACAATCCCAAGGTGCGTCAGGCGATCGCCTACGCGATCAACAAGGATGCGGTTGCCAAGGTGGCGTTCAACGGTTACGCGACACCCGCCGAAGGTGTCGTCCCCGAGGGCGTCGAGTACTCGATCAAAACCGGCGGCTGGCCGTACGACGTCGCGAAGGCCAAGCAGTTGCTGGCCGAAGCCGGCTATCCGAACGGCTTCGAAACCGAGCTGTGGTCGGGCTACAACCACAGCATCGCGCAGAAGCTTACGCAGGTATTGCAGCAGCAGCTGCAGCAGATCGGCATCCGGACCAAAATCACGCTGCTCGAAGCCGGGCAGCGCGTCGAGAAGGTCGAGAGCTGGCCCGATTCGGCCACCGCGCCGCTGCGCCTCTACTACATCGGTTGGTCGTCCTCGACCGGCGAAGCCGACTGGGCGATCCGGCCACTGCTGGCATCGGCGTCGTGGCCGCCGAAGCTTTTCAATACGGCCTACTACAAGAGCGACCGGGTCGACGCCGACATCAAGAACGCCCTGCTGACGACCGACAAGGCCGAGAAAGCGAAGCTCTACAAGGATGCGCAGGAGACCATCTTCGCCGACGCGCCGTGGGTGCCGCTGGTGACCGAGAAGCTCCTGTCGGCGAAAAGCAAGAAGCTCTCCGGCGTCTACACGATGCCGGACGGGTCGTTCAATTTCACCGACATCGACCTCAAGTAACGAGTCCGTCGCGAGGCGCCCGGCGCAACGAGGTTCCCGTGGTTTTAGCAGCGTAAGTGGCGCGGGGCGCCTGCTATAGATGCTGCAATACTTCCTCAAGCGCCTGCTCGGACTGATCCCGACGTTGCTGATCGTCGCGGTGCTGGTGTTCATGTTCGTGCACCTGCTTGCCCGGCGATCCGGCTCGGCTCGCGGCGGGCCCGGATGCGACTCCCGAAACCGTCGCACTGGTGCGCCAGGACCTCGGGCTCGACAAATCGCTGCCCGAGCAGTTCGTCCGCTTCGCCGAGTGGTGTGCTGCGCGGCGATTTCGGCAGGTCGCTCCGGACCAAGCGCCCGGTAAGCAGCGAGATAGTCGAGCGCTTCATGCCGACGTTCTGGCTGACGGTGTGGGCGATGTCGTGGTCGGTGACGATCGGCATGGTCATCGGCACGCTGTCCGCGGTATGGCGAAACCGCTGGCCGGACCGGCTGGGCATGACGCTCGCCGTGTCGGGCATCTCGTTTCCGGCGTTCGCGCTCGGAATGGTGCTGATGCAGATCTTTTCCGTGCAATTGCGCTGGCTGCCGACGGTCGGCGCCGATTCCTGGCGCCACTACATCCTGCCCTCGCTCACGCTCGGCGCTGCCGTGGCTGCGATCATGGCGCGCTTCACGCGCTCGTCGTTCGTCGACATCCTGCAGGACGACTACATCCGCACGGCGCGGGCCAAGGGGCTGTCGGAGGTCGTGGTCGTGCTCAAGCACGGGATGCGCAATGCGCTGATTCCCGTGGTCACCATGATGGGGCTGCAGTTCGGTTTCCTGCTCGGTGGATCGATCGTGGTGGAAGTCGTGTTCAACTGGCCGGGCCTGGGGCGGTTGCTGGTCGACGCGGTCGACATGCGCGACTACCCGGTGATCCAGGGTCTGGTCCTGCTGTTCTCGCTCGAGTTCATCCTCATCAATCTGATCGTCGACGTGCTCTACGCGGTGATCAATCCGACGATTCGCTACCGATGACAACTGCGACTGCAACTGCACCTGAGGTCGAAGGCGCCGCGGTCCGTACGCCGTGGAGCGAATTCTGGCGCAAGTTCAAGCGCCAGCACGTCGCCGTGATCGCCGGCGTCTTCGTGGCGCTGCTGATCGCGCTCGCGATCGTCGCGCCACTGATCGTCCCCTACGATGCCGAGAATTTCTTCGACTACGACTCGCTCAACGCCAGGCCGTCCGCCAAGCACTGGTTCGGCGTCGATCCGATCGGACGCGACATCTTCAGCCGGATCCTCATGGGCGCGCGCATCTCGCTGACTGCGGGCTTCGTATCGGTGGCGGTCGGCGCGCTCGTCGGCACGGCGCTGGGCCTCGTCGCCGGCTACCGCGAAGGCTGGTGGGACCGCATCATCATGCGGCTGTGCGACGTGCTGTTTGCCTTTCCCGGCATCCTGCTCGCCATCGGCATCGTGGCCATCCTCGGCGGCGGCATGTTCAACGTGATCATCGCCGTCGCGATCTTCAGCATTCCGACCTTCGCGCGGCTGGTTCGCGGCAACACGCTGTCGCTCAAGCACCTGACGTACATCGAGGCCGCGCGCAGCGTCGGCGCATCGGACTGGACCATCGTCCTGCGCCATATCTTCCCCGGCACCATCGCCGCAGTCGTCGTCTATTTTTCGCTGCGCATCGGCACCTCGATCATCACCGCGGCAAGCCTGTCGTTCATCGGCATGGGCGCACAGCCGCCGACGCCCGAGTGGGGCGCGATGCTGAACGAGGCGCGCTCCGACATGATGACTGCGCCCCACGTCGCGATCTTCCCGAGCATGGCGATCTTCCTCACCGTCCTGGCGTTCAACCTGCTGGGCGACGGCCTGCGCGACGCGCTTGACCCGAAGATCGACCAGAAGTAGCCGCGGCGGGAGCCCGCAGCGAGGGGCCCCGCTCGCTCGAGCGGGGATCGCGCGTGGCGAGTCGACGCAAGGCGGCCGAATCACGCCGTCAAACTCAAATACTGCGCGAGGAGGCCGCCACCGGCATCGTCGCTGGCCGAAATTCGCGCTGGCGGCGGTGTTCGTCGCTGCGCTGATGGCGTTTGTCGCCTTCGACGGACCGCACTACCTGTCACTCGATGCGATCAAGCTGCATCGTGATGCGCTGCTGACGTTCACCCAGGACCACTACGCCAGGGCATTGCTTATCGCATTCGTGGCCTACGTCACGGCGACGTCGCTCAGCATCCCGTCAACGACGCTGTTCTCGCTACTGCTGGGTTTTCTATTCGGTCGTTGGGTGGCGACCGCGCTGATCGTGGTCGGCGCGACCATCGGCGCGTCGCTGCTGTTTCTCGCCGTGCGCTACCTGTTCGCCGACGCGGTGCGACGCCGGCTCGGCCCCATGGCGACGCGGATCGAAGCCGGTTTCACGCGCAACGCATTTTGCTGGATGCTGTTCCTGCGACTTACGCCGATGGTCCCGTATTTCCTGGTCAACCTGATCCCAACGATCACCGGAATACGCGTGTGGACCTACGCATTGGCGACCATGATCGGCATCATTCCGGTGACCTTCGTGTTCACCAATCTCGGGCAGACGCTGGGACGCATCGATTCCACCCGCGACCTGCTCTCGCCTGAGGCACTGACCGCGCTGGCACTGCTCGGCGTGCTGGCGCTGGTACCCGTGGCGCTGCGCTACGCCGCGTGGAACCGGCGCTGATATCGCGTCCAAACGTTACGTGTCGCTGGTCTCGCAGGCGACGGAGGGTCCGAGCTTTTCCTTGGCGATCGCGACCTGCGCCACGTCGGGCAGCGCCACGCCGTTCTTCACCGCGGTGATCTCGGCGAGGATGGAAATGGCGATTTCCGGAGGTGTTCGGCTGCCGATATACAGCCCGATCGGCCCGTGCAACCGGGCGATCTGATCCGGCGTGAGTTCGAATTCCTCGAGGCGCTTGCGACGCTTGAGGTTGTTGGCGCGCGAGCCGAGCGCACCGACGTAGAATGCGCGCGACTTGAGCGCTTCGAGCAGGGCCATGTCGTCGAGCTTCGGATCGTGTGTCAGCGCCACGACCGCGCAGCGCTCGTCGAGTTTCATGTCGATCACCGTGTCGTCGGGCATGGTCTTCACCAGGCTGACGCCGGGGACGTCCCAGGTCTCGGTATATTCCTCGCGCGGATCGCATACCGTCACCTGGTAGTCGAGGCCGACCGCGATCTGCGCGAGGTATTTCGACAACTGCCCGGCGCCGATCACCAGCATGCGGTAGCGCGGCCCGTGGATCGTCGTCAGCGTCCTGCCGTCGAACAGCAATCCGTCGGTCGCATGGGCGGCTGCCAGCGTCACCTTCGCGCTGTCCAGCTCGAGCTTGCGGGAGACCAACCTGCCCTGCTCGATCATGCCGAGCAGTTCGGCGAGCTTGCTGTGCGGGCCGGCGGGTTCGAGCACGAGCTGGATGGTCCCGCCGCAGGGCAGGCCGAACTTGCGTGCATCCTCCGCCGACACGCCGTAGGTCACCGCCTGCGGCCGCGTGACGTACGCGCCCTCGCGCCGCGAGCGCTCGACGATGTCGTCCTCGATGCAGCCTCCGGATACCGAGCCGACGACCTGACCGTCTTCGCGTACGGCGAGCATTGCGCCCGGTGGTCGCGGCGACGAGCCCCACGTCCGTACGACCGTCACCAGCAGCACCCGCTTGCCTTCATCGAGCCATCGGGCGCTCTTGCGCAGCACTTCTAGATCAACGCTGTCCATGGGATTCGATCCTTGCCGGCCACTCAGGTCGGCCGTGTGAGCCAGTAGATGGCCATCGCCACGATGATGGCAGCGGCAATGCCAAGCCGTAGCCACATGTTCCTCAATGCGGACGCTGCCGCGTCGGCTGGTATCCCCGCGGTCGTCGCTACCGCGCCTACGTCCTTGCTGCCACCCAGCCGCTCGACGAGGCGGCCGAAAAAATCGTCGGCGACCTTGGCCGCAGCGCCGTCGACCAGTCTTGAGCCGATCTGCGCCAGCTTGCCGCCCACCTGAGCCTTCGCCTTGTAGTCGATATGCGTGCCACCGCCCGCCGGCGACAATTCGACCTGTGCCTCGCCGCCGGCGAAGCCCGCAGCGCCGCCTTGCCCGTCGAACTTGATCGTGTACGATTTCGGCGCGACGATATCCGACAGCACGATGCGACCGCTGAATTTCGCCGACACCGGACCGACCCGTGCGGTCATCGCGACCTGGTACTCGTTGTCGGAGACCTTGTCGATCGACTCGCACCCCGCGATGCATGCCTTGAGCACCTCGGGATCGTTGAGCGCGCTCCAGGTCGCCTCGACGCTGGCCGGCACTTCCCGGCTGCCGTTCATTTCCATGATGTGGGTTCTGCCTAATGTCTACGCCGCCCTCGGCAGCAGCGGTACGCGGCCGCGAGTGAACGAGCGGCGCGCGAACAGATCCGCCAACTGCATTAGGCTGTCGAGATTATGCACCGGCAGGAACTCGTCGACGTATGGCAGCATTGCGCGGATCCCGGCAGGCCGCGCCTCGAACCCCTCGTAGCGCAGCAGCGGGTTCAGCCAGATCAGCCGGCGGCAGGACTTGTGCAGTCGATCCATCTCCTGCGCAAGCCCGTCGCCGACATCGCTGTCGAGGCCGTCGCTGATGAGCAGCACGATGGCACCCTGCCCCAGCAGCCGGCGCGACCAGCGGCGGTTGAACTCGGCCAGGCAGGCGCCGATGCGCGTGCCCCCGGCCCAATCCGTGACCGAGGCGCTGACGCGCGCGATGGCGACGTCGACATCGCGTTGGCGCAGGTGCCGCGTGATGTTGGTCAAACGCGTCCCGAACAGCAGCACGTGCACGCGGTCCCGGTCGCTGGTGATCGCGTGCAGGAAGAAAAGCAGCATGCGCGAATAGCGATCCATCGACCCGGAGATGTCGCACAGCACGACCAGCGGTGGGCGCCGCCGTCGCCGCTCGCGCCACGCCAGCGGCACCACGGCTCCTCGCGCGGATGCCATCGCGCGCAGGCTGGCACGCAGGTCGACCGTGGTGCCGCGATCGGCGACTCGGGTGCGCCGTGTCGGAATCTCGGGCAACGGCAGGCGCAGGCGTGCGATCATCGCCTTGACCTGCGCCAGCTCGTCGATGCTCATCGACTCGAAGTCTCGGCCCTGCAGGACCTCACGCGGCGAAAAGGTCAATGCTGCGTCGAGTTCGACTTCCTGTTCGACGGCATCGTCGCTCGGCTTGCGCTCTGGCGGCGACATCGCCTCGACCAGCCGCCCCGGCATCGGTGCCTCGGCTTCGTCGCGCGGGACGCGATCGTAGACCCGAGGCAGCAGCAGTTGCAACATGCGCTCGAGCATGCGCGGATTGCGCCAGAACAGCTCGAAAGCCTGATCGAACAACGTCTGCTGCTCGTGGCGCTCGATAAGCACCGACTGCAGTGCCGCGCGAAAATCCTCGCGATTCTCGATGCCGACCGCGTTGACCGCATCGAGCGCGGCAATGACCTTGGCCGGACCGACCGGCAACCCGGCCGCGCGCAGCACGCGCGCGAAGTGCATGATGTTTTCCGCGAGCCGAGCCCGGCCGAACACCGGCGGCGGTGCGGCCTTCATTGGGTTAGCTTCGCGCTCATGTCCGGATCGCCGCAGCTTCCTGGCGAGCCTCGTCGACCAGGCGCATGGCGACTTCCGGGGTGATCGCCCCGATGTCGTCCTGGTACTTGAGCAACGCGCCCAGCGTGTTGGACACCGCTTCCGGATCGAGCGACATCCGGTCGAGCGCGACCAGCGCCTCGGCCCAGTCGAGCGTCTCCGCGACCCCGGGTGACTTGAATAGATCCATGCCGCGCAAGCGTTGCGTAAAGGCGACGACTTCCTGCGCCAGCCGTGCGTCCGCGCCGGGGACCTTGCGTCGCACGATGGCGAGCTCCCGCCGCGCATCCGGATAGTCGACCCAGTGATACAGGCAGCGGCGCTTGATGGCATCGTGGATTTCGCGCGTGCGATTGGAAGTGATGATCACGATGGGAGGCTCGTTGCCCCGGATCGCACCGAGCTCCGGAATCGTGACCTGATATTCGGCGAGAACTTCGAGCAGGTACGCCTCGAACGGCTCGTCGGTCCGGTCGAGCTCGTCGATCAGCAGCACCGGCGCGATGCCGTCGTCGGGCTTCAGCGCCTGCAACAGCGGGCGACGGATCAGGAAGCGCTCGGCGAAGATGTCGGACGCGAGCGCGTCACGGTCGACGTTGCCCTGCGCCTCGGCGAGGCGGATCTCGATCATTTGCCGCGGGTAGTTCCACTCGTAGACCGCCGACGCGGTGTCGAGACCCTCGTAACACTGCAGGCGTATCAGCGAGCGGCCGAGTGCTCGCGACAGCACCTTGGCGATCTCCGTCTTGCCGACGCCGGCCTCGCCTTCGAGGAACAGCGGCCGGCGAAGCTTCAGCGCCAGATATACGCTGGTGGCGAGACGACGATCGGTGAAATAGTCGTGCTGTTCGAGCAGTGCAACGACAGCGTCGACATTGGCGGGAAGCGGCGGCGTTGACATATTCGAGCGTGGATTATAGCGCGGTGGCTCGGGACGGCTGCCGCCAGCCCGCAGCCGGTCCGGCCAAGGCTATTGCACTATCTTGAGTTGCGCGACGTCGGGAAAGCAGCCGGTATCCCGGGCAGCGATTTGAAACACCAGGAATTGGGTGAGCGTTTCGCGATTGGGCGGCTCCTCGGGCGCGACACTTCTGTCCGTGACAACCACGCGCTTGAAGCCGGTGAAACGGCCATTACGGTCCTTCGCGTTGAATTCGGCGCACATGCCGTTGCGCCGGGGACTGAGCTGTGCGTTGCGCGTCTCGACCGAGTTCGGATCGCGCGACGAGTAGCGCAGCTTGTCGGTGTAGATGCGCAGCGCACCTTCGTCCGCGGCGCGTTGCTGCTCGGCGAGCGCCTGCGCGCGACGTGCGGTGTCATCGCTCGCGGCGGCCTTGTCGAGTCCCTGGTCGCGTTGCCGGTCCTCGCGCGCGATGCGTTCGCGCGCCTCGGCGGCTGCGGCGTCGAGCATGCGCTGATCCTTGGCGCGCTCCTCCGCAACGGAATCGGCGATGGCCTTCTGCACCGCGGCTTCCCGCGCCAGTCGCTCCTTTTCGACCTGTTCCGCGGATTTCCCGCAGCCGCACAGGCTGGCGACCAGGAGCAGTGCGACGACGGCAAGGGTGCGACGGTTCGACATCGACGATCACTCTATCCAAGCCGTGCAGGCTTGGCTAGCGCAGTGCGAAGACCAACCCTACGTGGGGGCAGGAAGTCTTGACCCGCTAATGAAAATCCCGCGACCGCGTGACCAGTTGACCCAGCAGCGCCGTCTGGTCGCGCAGGTGACCGGCGATCAGATGCACGACTTCACCTTCGCGCTCCAGCGTGCCGTAGACGCTCATGAGGCTCGAGCGCAGCAGCTCCTTGCGCTGCCGGTCGGCGAGGTCGCGCCAGACGATCACGTTGACCATGCCGGTCTCGTCCTCGAGCGTGACGAAGGTGACGCCGCTGGCGGTTCCCGGGCGCTGCCTGCCGGTGACCAGGCCCGTCACCCGCGCCAGTCGTCCATGCGGCAATGTCTTCAGTTCGGCCGCGGTGTGCATGCGCTGGCGGCGCAGACGTTCGCGCAGCAGCGCCAGCGGATGGCGTCCCAGCGTCAGCCCCAGGCTCGCGTAGTCGGCGACGAGATCCTCGCCTTCGGTGGGCGCAGCGAGCACCGGTTGCGCCTCGACGATGGGCGCCCCGGCCAGCAACCGCGGCAACCGTTCGATGCCGCTGACGTCCCACAGCGCGTCGTGGCGATGGCCGCTCAACCCGGCCAGCGCACCGGCGGCGGCGAGCGCGTGCATGTCGTGCGCATTCAGGTGGGCACGTCGCGCAAGATCGTCCACGCTGGCGAACGCGCCCTGCCCGCGCGCCGCAACCAGCCGCTCCGCCGCCGCTTCCGCCAGGCCCTTGACCAGGCACAGTCCGAGGCGCAGTGCGGGTTGGGAAGACAGATCCAAGTCTTCGAGCGTGCACTCGTAGTCGCTGGCGACGACATCGGCCGGCAGGATGATGCCGCCGTGCTTGCGCAGATCCTGGGTGAGTTGCGACGGAGAATAGAAGCCCATCGGTTGCGAGTTCAGCAGGGCGCAGGTGAACGCCGCCGGCTCGTAGTGCTTGAGCCACGCCGAGACGTACACCAGCAGCGCGAAGCTCGCCGAATGTGACTCCGGAAAACCGTACTCGCCGAAACCGAGAATCTGCTGGTAGATCTGGCGCGCGAAGTCGTCGTCGTAACCGTTCTTGCGCATGCCGTCGAGCAGGCGCTGTTCGAAGGGCTCCAGCCCGCCTTTGCGTTTCCACGCCGCCATCGAACGGCGCAGCTGGTCGGATTCGCCTGGCGTGAAACCGGCAGCGATCACCGCGAGCTGCATCACCTGCTCCTGGAAGATCGGCACGCCCTTGGTGCGTTCCAGGACCGCTCGCACTTTTTCGCTGGGATAGGTGACCGGCTCGATGCCCTGCCGCCGGCGCAGGTACGGATGCACCATGCCGCCCTGGATCGGGCCGGGCCGTACGATCGCGACCTCGATGACCAGGTCGTAATACGTCCGCGGCAGCAGCCGCGGCAGCATCGCCATCTGCGCGCGCGACTCGATCTGAAACACGCCCACGGTGTCGCCGTGGCCGATCATGTCGTACACGGCGGGATCCTCGGCCGGGATGTCGGTCAGCGCCAGCGTGCGTCCGCGGCGCGCCGAGACCAGATCCAGCGCGCGGCGAATCGCCGACAGCATGCCCAGCGCGAGCACGTCGACCTTGAGCAGTCCCAGCGCATCGAGGTCGTCCTTGTCCCATTCGATGACCGTGCGCTCGGGCATCGCCGCGTTTTCCACCGGTACCAACTGCGACAACGGCCCGCGCGAAATGACGAAGCCGCCGGTGTGCTGCGACAGATGGCGCGGAAAGCCCAGCAGCGCCGTCACCAGTTCGAACAGATGCCGCATCACCGGGCTGGCGGCATCGAAACCGGCTTCGACCAGGCGCGCCGGCAACTGGTCGTGATCGTCCCACCAGGTCATCGACTTCGCGAGCCGGTCGACCTGGTTCAGATCGAGGCCGAGCGCCTTGCCGACGTCGCGCAGGGCAGAACGCGGCCGATAGCAGATCACGGTCGCGGTCAGCGCCGCGCGCTCGCGGCCGTATTTTCCGTAGATGTACTGGATCACCTCCTCGCGCCGCTGGTGCTCGAAATCGACGTCGATGTCCGGAGGCTCGTCGCGCTCGCGCGAAATGAAGCGCTCGAACAGCATTTCCATGCGCGACGGATCGACCGCGGTGATGCCGAGGCAATAGCACACGGCGGAATTCGCGGCCGATCCCCGGCCCTGGCACAGGATGTTCTGCCTGCGGGCGAAGTCGACGACGTCGTAGACCGTCAGGAAGAACGGTTCGTAGCGCTTCTCGGCGATCAGCGCGAGCTCGTGCTCGATCTGCCGGCGCACCTTGGCGCGCCTGTCATCGGGCGTGCCCGCGGATGAAAAATGCCGGGCGAAGCCGTCCTCGGTCAGCCGGCGCAGATGACTCGTCGGCGTTTCTCCCGCCGGAACGATCTCCTCGGGATATTCGTAGCGCAGGGTATCGAGCGAAAACGCACAGCGCCCGGCGACCTCGATCGTCTCGGCCAGCCACGCGGCAGGATAAAGGCGCTCCAGCGTCGTCAGGGGACGCAGGTGGCGCTCGCCGTTGGGATGCAGCGCATGACCGGCCCGCGCCACCGTCGTCTTGAGCCGGATCGCGGTCAGCGTATCCTGCAGCGCGCGGCGCCCGCGGCGATGCATGTGCACGTCGCCGGCGGCGACGATCGGCAAGCCGACGGTTTCGGCGATGGCCGTCAACTGCTGGCAGCGTACGGCGTCGTCGGCATCGAGCAGGCGCTCGGCCGCGATCCACAATGCGCCGGGAAAGCGCGTCGCCAGCCAGCGCGCCTGCTCGGCATCGGGCGCGCGTGCCGGCAACCACACTGCCAGGCACCCTTGGATGCCGTCGGCGAGATCAGCGCGCGTCAGCCGGTAGCTGCCCTTCGCGGCACTGCGACGGCCGGTGGTGATCAATGCCGCGAGTCGGCCGTAGCTGTCGCGATCGGTGGCGAGCAGCAGGAAACGCAGGCCGTCTTCAAGACGGAACTCGCTGCCGATGAGCAACGGCAGCTTGCGCTTCTTCGCCTCGACATGCGCGCGCACGATGCCGGCGAGCGAACATTCGTCGGTGATCGCGAGCGCCGCGTAGCCCAGCTCGCTCGCCCGCGCGACGAGCTCCTCGGGATGCGAGGCGCCGCGCAGGAAAGTGAAATTGGAAACGCAGTGCAGCTCGGCGTAGGGCATCAGGCGAAGATCCCGTGCACGAACCACTGTCCACCGCGATCGCGGTACAGCCAGAGTTGCTCTCCCCGCGCGCCGCGGCCGACGAAATAGTCGCGGCCGATGTCGCCGCCATCCCACCAGCCCGTCTCGATGCGCTCGGGCCCGGAGAGCAATTGCAGTTGCGTCGCCGCCGGGTCGGCGCCGAGCGGGCGCGGCTCGGCCATGAGCCATAGCGGTCGAGTCGGGGACAGGCCCCAATTATTCTTCAGTGAAGAAGTCGCGCCGGAAATAATTGGGGTCTGTTCCCCTGCAAGCTCGGGCCGGTGATCGGCAGCGAGCGCCAGCGCGCTCACCGCATCCTCGCCGAGCCGTGCGCGCAGCCGTTCGATGAGTTGCGCACCGGCTTCGCTGTCCTTGTTCGCGGCCGCGAAAAAATCGCCCTCCTTCGCCGCAAGCGGCGCGATCTCTTCCGACACCAGCCGGATCGCCTCGACCCGGTCGGGCAGCGGCTCGCGCGCAAGCCGTTCGCGCAGCACGTGCATGATGTGCTCGATGCGGCGGGTCGCGGTGAGTCCGAGCACGATCGACGTCGGCTGCTCGTCCTCGTGCACGAGGTCGCAGCGCAGGCGCGTGACGCCGGCGCCACGCCCGAGCAGGAATCCGCCGAGCTCGGTGACCAGGCGCTTGGCGGCGAACAGCAGCGCCTCGGTTTCCGCGACCGGCGACGGCAGTTCGATCTGGCCCTGATAGCGCTCCGGTGCGACGAACAACGGCCGCGCATCGGGCAGCGTCCCGCGCGCACGATCGATGTCGTCGAGCAACCCCTGGCCGAAGCGGCGGGCGACGCCGTCGCGGGGCAACGCCAGCACATCGCCGAGCGTATGAGCGCCGATGCCGGAAAGGGTATCGAGCGACGCTTGCGCGTGGCCGAGCAGCGCGACCGGCAAGGCCGCGAGCCGCTGCGCCAGATCGGCGCCGTGCTCGATCGCGACCGCCTGACCGGCGCGTGCGAACAGGCTCGCCGCCGGCGCGGTCGGCGCGGTGGCGACCACGGCGGAAAAACCGAGCTCGGCCAGACCGCGATCGATCTGATCGCGCAATCGCTCGAAGCCACCGAAATAATTCAGGCAGCCGGAGATCTCGGCCAGTACGCAGGCCGGCGGATCGATGCTGATCGTCGGCGTCCACTGCCCGGCCCACAGCGCGATGCTCCCGAGCGCGGCCGCCTCCGCGCGTTCGTCGCGCAAATGTATCGACAACTCGGCGTCCAGCGCCAGCGCAGCGGCAACGGAGAGGCCCGGAACGATGCCGCGCCGCCTGGCCGCACCGTTGGCGGCGACGACGTCGGGACGATGGCTGACGCTGCTGACGATCGTCGCCCGTTCCCGCGCCTGCCCGCGCGCGAAAACATCGAGCGGCAGATCGGGAAAATGCAGGCAGGTCCAAAGCACGTCAAGGGGAAAGAAGGCTCATGCCATCGTCTCCGCCAAGGGATAAATCGCTCCCCGCGGATCCGGTCCTGGTACGCGTCTGACTTCATCGGCGCGTGCCAGCGCACGATTCCAGATGCGCGCCTGCGGCGCGCCGACCGGGTAGTGGCGACGGAAGCAGGGCGGGCGCTGCGCCGGCAGCCGTTCGATGCCGGCGGTTGCCCTGCCGCCTGCGGCCGCCACCGACGCGGTTGCGCTGCCCGCATGCGCTGTCGTCGCCCTGGTGTCGAGCAGCACGGGTCGGGCCAGGACGCCGCCACGACGCTTGAACAGGTCGAGCTGCAGGCGCGCTGCATCCGCGGAGAGCCGGATGCGCAAAGGCGCCGGCGAGGGATGCGCCGCGCGCGCGGTGCCGCCAAACACGAATGCCGGAGCCCCGCCCTCCTGCGCCGCGAGTTGCAGCCGGCGCAGGCGTTGCTCATTGAACGTTTGCGGCCAGAACAACAGCGCGCCCGCACTGTTGGCGCGCAGCACCTGCTCGGCCGCCCACCAGCGATCCTTGTCCTGGTTCGTGGCGATGACGACCACCCGCGCCGGATCGATGCCGCGGCCGGCGAACGCCGGCGCATGGGGAAGGTGCGGCGGCGCCACCAGCGCGATCCACGCGCCGCCTTGCGCGAGATGCGCGAGGGCAGGCAGCAGCAGGCCCAATTCGCCGATGCCTTCGTCGTCGGCGAGCAATTCGGTCAGGCCACCCCGGGGCCATCCTCCCCCCGGCAACTCTCGGTCGAGGTCGGCGAAGCCGCTGGGTACCGCGTCCACGGCCGGCGCCAACTGATCGCCGCGCCAGACCAGCGGGTTGTGCAACAGTGCGGTGAGCGCGGCGTTCATGGCAGGACCGGCTCACCGGGCTCGCCCGGGCACAACGCCCGGACGAGACCCGGTCAGACAGGAAGGGATACTTTATAGAACGATCGTTCGATAGTCAACGCCCCCCGAAAGGAAACGGCCGGCGTGAAAACGCCCTCCCCGCAGCGACAGAAAGGGCGTCGGGTCCCGCGGGAATCAGCCGGCGGCGGCGACGGCGCGCGCAGCCATGACCGACACGAGATGCGCGCGGTATTCGGCCGAACCGTGCAGATCGCTGTTCAGGTGATCCGCCGGAATCTTCACCGCCCTGGCCGCGTCCGCGGTGAAGCTCTTCGTCAGCGCGGCTTCGATCGCGGTCGCGCGATGCACGTGCGACGCGGCGCCGGTCACGGCCACGCGGACTCCGCCCGGCGTCTGCGCCACCAGCACGCCCACGAGCGCAAAACGCGAAGCGGGCTGCGGAAACTTCATGTACGCGGCCCTTTTCGGGACCGGGAAACTCACCGCCGTGATGATCTCGTCGGCGCCGAGCGCCGTCTCGTACATGCCCTTGAAAAAATCGTCGGCGGCGATCTTGCGCTTGTTGGTATGCACCGTCGCGCCTAAGCCCAGCACGGCGGCGGGATAGTCCGCGGCCGGATCGTTGTTGGCCAGCGCACCGCCGAGCGTGCCGCGATTGCGTACCTGGCGATCGCCGATGCCTTCGGCCATCGCCGCAAGCGCGGGTATCGACTGCTTGACCACGGCGGACGCTGCGACTTCGGCATGCGTGGTCATCGCGCCGATCAAGATAGCGTCGCCCTCCTTCTTGATGCCCTTCAACTCCGCGATGCCACCGAGGTCGACCACGGTGCCGGGATTGGCGAGTCGCAGCTTCATCGCTCCGACCAGGCTCTGTCCGCCCGCGAGCGCCTTGCCCCCGCTCTTGGCGAGCGCTGCCGCGGCGTCGGCGACCGATTTGGCGCGTTGATATTCGAATGCGTACATGATCTGTCGTTCTCTCTGCTCAATGCTTCGCGGATTGAATGGCCTGCCACACGCGATGCGGTGTCGCCGGCATGTCGAGGTATTTCACGCCGACCGCAGCGAGCGCGTCGTGCACGGCGTTCATCAGCGCGGGCGGAGAGCCGATCGCGCCCGCCTCGCCGCAGCCCTTCGCGCCCAGCGGGTTGTGCGTGTGATGCGCGGGATTGACGTCGTCCGTGTACTGGTCCGACCCGGTGAGGAATGATAGTCCTCCCGGCGCCGGGCGGGTTGACCAATGCTGGACAGATCGTTGGCGCCCATGGTCATTTCCTCATCGCGGCCGCGCCTTGCGCGACCGCCTTGACGATGTTCTGGTAGCCCGTGCAGCGACACAGGTTGCCTTCGAGCTGCGCACGGATCGTGGCTTCGTCGGCATTCGGATGACGTTGCACGAGGTCGATGGCACTCATCACCATGCCCGGCGTGCAGAAGCCGCACTGCAGGCCGTGGCAGTCCTTGAAGGCCGCCTGCATCGGATGCAGCTCGCCGTTGGCGGCAGCAACGCCTTCGATGGTGGTGATGTTCGAGCCGTTCGCCTGCGCAGCGAGGATCGTGCATGCCTTGACCGCGTTGCCGTCGATCAGCACCGTGCACGCACCGCACTGTCCGGTATCGCAGCCGACGTGCGTGCCGGTGAGCGCCAGGTTGTTGCGAATGAAGTCGACGAGCAGCGTGCGGGTATCGACGTCAGCGGATATAGCCTTGCCGTTGACGATAAATGACAGTGAGACTGACACGAGCGTCCTCCATCGACTGAATGCCGGCACGAATTTTTACCGGCGCGGAGCCGGCGTTTCGGAATGACGGCAAATCGAGCATACTCCGCGCCGAACGCGTCGGCAATGACGCGAGTCGCGCACCACGCCAGGCGCGGCTCAGTACAGATTGGCGATGTAGTGCGAGAGATTCTCGATGTCGGCTTCGGACAGCGTGTGGGCGACGCTGGTCATGTTGCCGGCGTCGTTGGTGCGTCGCTTGGCCTTGAAATCCTCGAGCTGCTTCTTGATGTACTGCGGATGCTGTCCGGCGACACGCGGAATTTCGTTCTGCCCGACGAACCCGCCGAGGTGACACATCGGGCACAGCACCGCGTCCGACGTCTTCCTTCCGGCGTCGACCTTGGCCGGATCGGCGGTGAACTTGATGGGCGCCTGCTTCTGGGCCGCGAAAAAATTGCCCAGCTCGATCATGTCCTCGCGCGAGAGGTTGGCGACCATCGGCGCCACATGCGGATCGGTGCGGCGCCCTTCCTTGAAGTCCTTGAGCTCGATGTAGATGTAGCGCCAGCTCTGGCCCGCGAGTACCGGATAGTCGGGGTTCTGCGAGTTGCCGTCCGGCCCGTGGCAGGCGAAGCAGACCTGCGCCTTGTCGCGGGCGGCGGCCGTGCTCGCAGCAGCCGGCTGGGCCTGCGCGGAGCTGGCCGCGATCAGCGCGACCAGCGATAGCAGCGGAATCTTGATCATGGTGGCAGCAAATGAACGCGGCCACCCTGCGAGCGGGATGGCCGCGTTGGATTATCAGGACTGGCTACGGCATTGCAAAGACGAAGACGCTGTTGCCTCGCTTCGAGTCGATCTGGTTGTTGCCGCCGGCGGCGACCGCTACGTATTGCTTGCCGCCGACCATGTACGAGACGGCGGGAGCATTGACGCCGGCACCGCAATTGTATTTCCACAGCTCCTTGCCGGTGCCCGCGTCGAAGGCCTTGAACCAGCCGTTGGCTTCGCCGTTGAAGACCAGATTGCCCGCGGTCGCCAGCGTGCCGCCGATCAGCGGCTGCGGTGTCTTGACGCTCCAACCGATCTTGCCGGTATCGAGGTTGACCGCGACCAACCTGCCCGACTGCTCCTCGCCCGGTATGGTCTTGAACGCGCCGCCGAGCCAAAGCTTGCCGCCAGGATATGGTGACTCCTCGACGTGATAAGTCATCGGCTGATGCAGGTTCGCCGCGTAGGCGAGCCGCAGCTTCGAATTGACCGCCATCGGCGACCACTCGACGCCGCCGTTCGCGCCAGGAAGCATGCGCGCCCCGTCCTTGGTCGGCAGCACCCACATATTCTCCTGCGGGACCATCGCCTCGGAGAAGCGGATCAGCTTGCCGGTGTTGCGCTCGTGGACGTAGATGTGGCCGGTCTTGCCGCCGTGGATGACGACGTCGACCATCTTGCCGTCCTTGTCCTTGGCCTGGGTCAGGATCGGCGGGCTGACGGCATCGAGGTCCCACACGTCATGCGCGATGTACTGGAAGTGCCACTTGTACGTACCTTTGTCGAGGTCGATGGCGACGATCGAGTCGGTGTACAGGTTGTCGCCCGGGCGGATCGCTCCGTACAGATCCGGCGAGGGGTTGCCGACAACGAAAAACACGGTGCGCGTCTTCTTGTCGACCGCCGGCGTCATCCACACGCCGCCGCCCAGCTGCTGAAAGAACCCGCCGCCCTTCGCCAGCGCGGCCTTCTCCGCGGCAATGTCGCGGTGCATGTCGCGGCCGGTCGCGTCGTTCACCGCCCACACACCCTCCTGGCCGGTCTCGGGAATGGTGTAGAAGGTCCACAGCAGCTTGCCGTCGTTGGCGTCGTAGGCCTTCATGAAGCCGCGGATGCCGTATTCGCCGCCGTTGGTGCCGATGAGCACCTTGCCATCGACCACCGCGGGCGCCATCGTCTCCGAATAGCCCTTTTCGGGATCGGCGATCTGCGTTTCCCACAGCAGCTTGCCGGTCTTGGCGTCGAGCGCGACCAGCTTCGCGTCGATCGTGCCCATGAACAGCTTGCCTTCCACCGCCGCCACGCCGCGATTGTTGTTGCCGCAGCACACCGTGACGATCGGACCCAGCTTGTGCTTGTAGTGCCAGTATTCGACCCCAGTCGTCGCATCGATCGCGTAGACGTGATTGAACGATGTCGTCAGGAACATGACGCCGTTGACGACGATCGGCGCCGTCTCCATCGACTCCAGCACCGCCGTTTGGAACACGAACGCGGGCTTGAGCTTGCCGACATTCGTCGTGTTGATCTGGTCGCCAGCGTAGAAGCGGGCATTGTCGTAACTGCCGTTTGCGTGGATCCAGTTCTTGGTATCCTTGCCGGCCCCGTCCAGCATCGCCTGAGAAACGGGAATCAGCGCAGACGACATCGGGCTGCCAGTCGTGGTTGCGCTTCCCGCGATTTCCTGTGCGTTGGTAGAAACGACGAAAGCGCAGGCGAGCGCAATCGCCCCTGCACCGACCACCCGATGGGCGTGAAATGACATGACGGTTCCTCCCGCAGAATTCTTGTTGTTGAGCCTGGGCCGGCCCATGGGCGCAGCCGGTTTCGTGCAAAAAACGTTATATTCCAATTTCAAATCGAATGCAAACTTGTAGCCCACTGACGTGCATGCGCTCGCCATGCCCGCGCATGGACCCGAACGGAATGTTGCCAGAAGGAAAGCCGATGCTCCACCACCGATGGTTTCTCCAGTGCTTGCTGGCGGCATCGTTGACTGCGCTTGCGCCAACGCTCCATGCGCAGTCGCAGGACCTCAGCGTCAACGCGCGTCTTTTGGCTTCCGCCCGCAACAACGACCAGGCGGGCATCAATCGCGCGTTGGCCGAAGATGCGTCCCCCAACGCGCGCAACCGGCTCGGGGAAACAGTCCTGCTCATCGCGTTGAAGACCGACCGCCCCGCGCTGGCACGGCAGATGATCGATGCCGGGACCAATGTGAACCAGGCGGCGGTGAACGGCGTCACGCCACTGATGGCGGCGGCCAACGCGGGGCAGACGGAGATCGTCAGGATCCTGCTGGCCAAGGGCGCCGACGCCAATGCAGTCGACCAGCTCAAGAAGAATGCGATGACCTACGCCGCCGGCCAGGGCCATGCCGACATCGTCGCGCTGCTGCTCAAGGCGGGAGTCGACCCCAACGCCATCTATGCGCACGATTTGAGCGCATTGATGTGGGCCGCCGGCTACGGCAAGACGGAGACGGTCAAATTGCTGCTGTCTGCCGGCGCGAAAACCGGGCTCAAGGACGACCGCGGCAAGACCGCGCTCGACATCGCCCGCGAGGGCAAGTACGTCGAGACGGCGAAGTTGCTGGAGGGTGCCGGCGGAACCTGAGGAGCCTCTGCAGCGGCCGGCTACGGCCACATCCGTCGCAACAGGTTATCCCTGTCGACGAACTGGTGCTTCAGCGCGGCCGAGACGTGCAGCACGATCGCCGCGACCAGCAGCCAGCTGCTGGCCAGATGGACCACGCTGAGCACTTCCTTCAGCGGAATGTTTTTCGGCGCCCAGGCCGGCAACAGCATGCCGAAGTACCTGACCGGATAGCCGCTGACGGCGGATCCGATGTAGCCGGAAAGCGGTTGCACGACGAGACACGCGTAGAGCAGCAAGTGGTTGATGCGCGCGGCCTTCGCCTGCCACGCCGGCATCGGTGGCAGCGCCGGAACCGGGTGCATCCTGCGCCAGGTGATGCGCACCGCGACCAGCAGCAGAATGCTAAGCCCCGTCGACTTGTGCAGGTTGAATGCATCGACGCGAGGACCGACCGGGTCCTTCGGAATCTGCAGCATCCACCAGCCGAAGGCGATCTGCGCGACGACCATCAGCGCGATGAGCCAATGCAACACGATCGCGGTCGTCGTGTAGCGCTCGGGGCGATCAGAACCTGACATTAGCCGTCAATCCCACGAGAAAATTGCGTTCGGCCGACGGCTCGAAGAAGCGGTTGTTGATGTCACCCACGATGACGGTGCCCGAGTAGTTGCGTCCCGTCACGTTGTTGATGCGGGCGAATTCGGTGAAGGTCCACTGCCCCGCAACCTGTTGGAAGCCGGCGCGAATGTTGGCGACCGCATAGGAAGGTGCGTAGGCGACATTGCGATCGTTGACGTACACCTTGTTCGCGTATTGGCCTTCGATCGCAGCAGAGAAACCGTACCATTCCGGACTCGACCACGTCAGTTCGGCGTAGGCGCTGGATGCGGGGATTCCCGGCAGGCGCGCGCCCGCCGGAATGAGTTGCGGCGGACTGCCTGTCGTTGCTGCGGCAGCGAATTCCGCCAACAAGTAGGTGTAGGACGCGTAAGCCGTGAAGCCATTGCCAAGGACGGCGTCCCACTCTGCCTCGAAGCCGCGGCGGCGCGTCTTGGCCGCATTGGTGTACGTCGTTCGCCCCCCCGACGCGGTGTCGATGACGAGTTCATCGGTCGTATCGATCCAGAACATCGCCGCATTCAGGCGCTGCTGGTTGGGCAAGAGGACCTTGATCCCGACTTCGGCCGATTTGCTGATTGCCGGCTGCAGCGCGAAATTGAGACCCGACCCTACATTGCGGTAGGCAAGTTCGATGAAGCTCGGCGTCTCGAAACCGACGCCGTAGTTGGCGTACACGTTGAAGTTGTCGTTGACGTGCCAGACCGCGCCGACGACAGGGCTGGGGTGGCTGTAGCTGACGCTCCCACTGTCGTCGGGGTTCAACGCATTGATGTAGTGATCGTTCGACTTGAACCGTACGTCGCTGTAGCGCAGGCCGGCAAGCAGTGAAAACGAGTCCAGCGCCCATTCGGCCTGCACGTAACCGTCCGTATCGCTAACGTAGTCGTCCTCGTCGCGCCGGAGGTCGCCAAGCGCACCGTTGTTGTTGACGAATCCTTTGCGACGCTGATGCTGGTCATCGTACGCCACGCCGGCAGTCAACAGCAGCGGGCCGCCGGGAATCGCAAAGCGGGTCGTCACTCTCGCATCGACGCCATAGAAGTCCCCGCTGAGGTCGGTAACGCCTCCCGACGATGTCGCCCCGATTCCCTGCAGCGAGAGATACTGCCGCACGAGGCGCGAGCCACCGTAGCCGGTGACGCGAAGCACGGAGTCGTCAGACAGGCGCTGCTCGATCGTCGCGCCGCCCTGCTGCTGATTGACGGTCTTGCGGGTGTTGAACATTGTGGCCGCCGGATCGGCCTGACGCGGGTTCGCGTCCCATTGCGCCTGGGTGAGGCCGAGCGGGTCCTGGGCATCAGGCTGATAGAACGAATTGCCGATCAATGTGAGCTTGGTGTTCTCGCCAAGGTCGAAATGTAGTTTGACGTTGCCGAGATCGCGAGTAGCGACGCTGTGATCACGGTAGCCGTCAGTCTGAAACGCATTGCCGGCGACGAGGTAGCTCGCCGTCGGCGTTGCGCCCCCGAACTTGAGGATCGAGTTCCATGTTCCATAGCTGCCGCCGACGACTTGTGCCTGCGCCATCGGCGGATCGGGACCGTCCTCGGTGAACACCGCGATCACGCCGCCGGACGCGTTGCCGTACAACGTCGAGAATGGGCCGCGCATGACCTCGATGCGTTTGGCCGAAACGAGGCTGAAAGCGCTGGTCTGACCCTGGCCGTCGGGCATGGTCGCGGGGATGCCATCCTGGTAGAGGCGGATGCCGCGCACGCCGAAATTAGCGCGTGCGCCGAAGCCTCGGATCGAAAGCATCAGGTCCTGCGCATAGTTCCAACGGCTCTGCGCGACGATGCCAGGTACACGCGCCAGCGATTCCGACAGGCTCATCTGCAGCTGATTCTGCTGGATCTGCGCGGCGTCGATGCTGTCAATCGCCACCGGAAGATTAAACGCGCGCTCCTCGGTTCGCGTTGCGGTGACGACGATCGGGTCCAGGCGCTCCTGTGCCTGCACAACCGCGGAGACCGATATCAGCCCCGCGGCGCATGCAGCACCAGGGCGTTTCCAGCAACGCCGCGATTTACGGGTCATGCGCAGCGGCAGATCGGAGTATCGAAAGGATTCATGGGTGCTCAGAGATACCGCGCATGGTATCGGAGGTGGTCTTCGATGAAAGTGGCGATGAAGAAATAGCTGTGGTCGTAGCCTTCCTGCATCCGTAGCTCGAGCCGGACATCGCGCCGGACGCAGGTTTCCCTAAGCAGCCCAGGCTTGAGTTGGGTATCCAGGAATGGGTCCTTGGTTCCTTGGTCGACGAGAAGCGGCGGCCCGCGCCACCCACGCTCTTCGAGCAACGCTGTCGTATCGTATTCGCACCATCGCATACGGTCGCGACCGAGATAGCCCGCGAGTGCTTTTTCCCCCCAGGGACAACGCATCGGTGAGCATATTGGTGCAAATGCCGAGACAGACCGGTACGAATCGGGGTTCTTGAGGGCGATGGTCAATGCCCCGTGCCCTCCCATCGAATGCCCGAAAATTCCCGCGCGCGACGCGTCGACCGGAAAGGTCGCGGCGACAACTTCAGGCAACTCCGCAGCGACATACGAATACATGCGATATCCGCCGGACCACGGTGCCTCGGTGGCATCGACATAGAATCCGGCGCCGACACCAAAGTCGTAGTTCTCGGCGTCGCCGGGGATGTTTAGCCCCCGGGGGCTGGTATCCGGTACAACTATCGCCAGGCCAAGCTCGGCGGCGACGCGTTGGGCGCAGGCCTTGACGATGAAGTTTTCCTCCGTGCACGTCAGGCCCGAGAGCCAATAGAGCAGCGGTACCCGCTTCATCGATGCCTGTGGTGGCAGGAATACCCCGAACCGCATGCTGCACCGCGTTTCGGCCGAATCATGCGTGTAGATTCCCTGCGCACCGCCGAAGCACTTGTTCTCGGATAGTGTTTTGACGGTCATATCGAGGACTAGACAGCGCCACGGCCCGTGGCGGTCACATCGAAACAATTACGGAGGGTCGGGCGCTGCCAGTGCGCTGGCCCTCCGCGTGACGATCGAACGCGCAATTCCGCCTGTCAGTCGGCGCGCTATCCGGCAGGAACGCTAGGCATGATAGAGCGTGCCTTTGGATTTTGCGGCATGCGTGGCAATCATGTCCATGAGGGGTGGCGAGAGGCAATCGTAGGGCTCCAAGCCGAGCTCTTTCAGCCTAGACCTGACTGCACCCATCTTCGCAGGGTCAGCCCCCGCCTCGATGATCGACGAGACGAATGCGGCAAATTCGGGCGGCGCCCACCCTGCCTCCGGAGACAACTCGGTATGGAAGAAATCCACGCCGTAGAGTGGATGGGCCGTGTTGTCGATACGCCCGTACATGTGCACGCCGCAGCCCGTACACGCGTAGCGCTTGATGGTCGCACTCGGATCGACAACCTTAAGCTTGTCCTCATTGGCGGTGACCTTCAGGTTTTCGCGCGGGGTGACCGCGATCTGCGAAAACAGCGCGCCGCTCGGCTTCCAGCATTTCGTACAACCGCACACGTGATTGTGGGCGGCCTGACCCTTGATCGACACGGTAACTTTCTTATCGGAGCACTTGCAGGACAGCGTACCGCCGGCGAAGTTTGCGGCGCCAGCCTTGAGGCCTTGGTCAACACCTGGATGAATGGAAGTTGCCATTGTCAGTTTCCTCCTTTGTCTAGATGACAGCTATCACGCGCCTTACTGCCCGGCGCGCGGACTGAACAACAATATGACCAATCGTCTTGCTTCGACGTTTCACTGCGAACAACTCGGCGTCAGTAGGTGACCACCGCTCGGATCGATTTACCCTCGTGCATAAGATCGAAACCTTCGTTGATCCGGTTGAGCGGCAGGACATGCGTAATCAAATCGTCGATGTTTATCCTGCCATCCATATACCAATCGACGATCTTCGGCACATCGGTTCGGCCGCGCGCGCCGCCGAACGCCGTTCCCTTCCACACTCGCCCTGTCACAAGTTGGAACGGCCGCGTCTTTATCTCCTGTCCCGAGCCCGCCACGCCGATGATCACGGAAACGCCCCAGCCCCGATGGCAGCATTCCAAAGCCTGTCGCATGACTTCGACGTTACCGATACATTCAAAGCTGTAATCCGCGCCACCGCCGGTCAGATCGACCAGATATGGCACCAAATCACCCTTGATCTCCTTCGGATTGACAAAGTGCGTCAAGCCGAATTTGCGCGCGAGTGTCTCGCGTGCGGGATTGAGGTCGACGCCGATGATCATGTTGGCACCGGCCATGCGTGCACCTTGTACGACGTTCAGCCCGATGCCACCGAGCCCGAATACCACGACATTCGCACCTGGCTCGATCTTGGCGGTGTTGATCACTGCCCCGATGCCGGTTGTCACGCCGCACCCGATGTAGCAGACCTTGTCGAACGGCGCGTCCTCACGGATCTTCGCGACGGCGATCTCGGGCAGAACGGTGAAGTTGGCAAAGGTCGAGCATCCCATGTAGTGATGCACGGGCTTGCCGTTCAACGAAAAGCGGCTGGTGCCGTCGGGCATTACACCCTTCCCTTGGGTAGCACGAATGGCCGTGCACAGATTGGTCTTGCGCGACAGGCAGGATTTGCACTGCCGGCATTCCGGCGTATAGAGCGGAATGACGTGATCGCCCTTCTTGACGCTCGTGACGCCCGGACCGACGTCGACGACGATGCCCGCGCCCTCGTGACCCAGAATCGCGGGAAACAGGCCCTCCGGATCCGCGCCCGAACGTGTGAATTCGTCGGTATGGCAGATGCCGGTCGCTTTGATCTCGACCAATACCTCGCCCACCCGAGGTCCCTCCAGCTGCACGGTCTCAACGACCAACGGGGCCCCTGCGCTATGAGCTACAGCAGCACGAACGTCCACGGCCTCCTCCTTTGAATGACAGCGATGACAGCGTGCACTGCAAACGAACGTCTCTCAAATCCCGGCCGTTGCCGATCGACGGAACGAGTTCCCCTGTGAGTACTGGCGACCTCATCTGGTCATCTCAGCGCGATGTCGAAGCGGCCTCCATGCGTGCCGGACCAAGCTTTAAGCTCCCGGTAAATTCGAGATCCTGATTATCGACGACCTTTACATCGAGCTCGTCACCACTGTCCGGGGTGAAGTAGAAGCGAAAGTTCGGGTTCTCGCTGATCGAAAAGTCCACGTCGGCGGAAAGCACGAGCTTGCCGCCGTAGCGGACCTCAATATTGCGCACGAAATGGGGGGACGCGTAGGTGCGTGTCAGCTGATCCATCGCCAAGCCTGAATCGTTGGGATGGCTGATCATCAGCTGAGCGAGCGCAGGTCGGCCCGCTGCGAGTACATCGTCAACGCGCAGTCGCATCTTGCCGAGTGTCGCTTTCGCGGCCAGCGCATCCTTGCTGGCAGGCGCGGAGCAGCCGCCTGACGCCTTGATGTAATTAGTTGCCATCTGCAGCTTGCCGTCATTGGTGAGTGCGATCGCGCGTATGTGGCTGTACTGCTCGACCCGAATGCGGGTTTCGATGTCGGCGCGCCCACTCTCCGGTGTGAATTGGAAAATCGCCGCGATTGGAGATGGATTGTTGTCGATGATCAGCCAGAGTTTCTCGATGTACCGATTCTTCGTCTGGGGAAATTGAGCGCGGATCGCAATCGGGACGACCGCCGCATCCTCTGCCCTCTTTGGAGTCTCCAGCACGACAACGTCACCGCTAGTGCCGATCGTCTTCCCGGAAAACAGGTCCGCTCGCACCTTTTTCCAGATCGCATTGGTTTCGGGATCGATATCCTGAGCCGAAGCCAGGCCAGAGAATGCGAGCCAGATCGCTGCGCCTGCAGCTAGGGTTCGGGCAGTCATGTCAGATGGTTCCGTCGGTCGCGGCCATTGTTTCGGACCATTGTATGCCTGAGCGATGCGCCTCGCCAGCCATATCGCTATTGGTCCCACTCTAGCTCGGCGTAGGCAGCGCTAACATTGCGCTTGTGGAATTGATCGACGAGCAGCCACTGATCCGCGTCATCGCAGCCAACGGTTTCGATGGCTTCGGCGATGGGTGTCTTCGCCGCAATTGCGACCCGCACGTCGCGGAAAAGTCGCTTGAGATAGCGCTCCTCGCGTAACATCGCGGCAGGCCATGCGTCGACGCGTCCATGTCCGGGAATGACCCGCTGCGCCGGGATGCCCTTGAGTTCGTCGATAACCTTTATGAAGCCCCGAAGACTGCCATCGACGACGGGAAGATGCCCGACAAACAGGAGATCACCGAGCCACAGTGTTCCGCTCGTCTCGTCGAAGACCGTAAGATCCGTGTCGGTATGGGCGGTCGGCCATGCACGCAAGCTCAAGCTTCGACCGCCCAATTCTAATCTTTCGACGCTTGCCACTGTCCGTGTCGGCAAGACGAGCGCACTGCCTTCCGCCGCAGTGCCGAGATCCCTCAGCAGCGCGCGCAGATAATTGGGCCCGCGACGCCGCATGCCTTCTGCGAGTCGCGCATGGCCGACGAATTCCGGCTTGTCTTCGACAAATGCCTGATTGCCGAACACGTGATCGGGATGGACGTGGGTGTTGATGACGTAGCACACGGGTAGCATGGTCACGCGACGGATTGCGAGCCGCAATGCGTGCCCGACGGAGTACGTTCCACCCGTATCGATGACTGCTACACATGTTGCGCCGACGACGAAGCCGAGATTGGCAGCGTCCCCCGCGTTTGATGCGGACATCTCGGCCTGGGCGCCATAATGAACATATACCCCGCGCGCAGGATTATCGATCTGGAAATCGTGCAAGTCGGGAGACTCGGCCCAGACGCCCGACGACCATGCGAGCGCCGCGCAGCATGCGACAGTCGCGTTGCAGCGAGCGCGGTGCGCCGGAGGCGCCATTAGGGCAGAGCCACCGGCGCGAGGTGGCGCTCACTCATTGAGAAAGCAGCGTTTCTTGGCATCCGCTTGCAGCGCACGAAACGACGTGATTGTCTTGCGTCCATCTTTCAGGTCGCGCATCGCGCCTCCGCGCTCCCCGGCGATCGTCGTCGCATTGGCGACGGTCGACAGGTCGACCCAGGTTGCATAGTCGACCTTGCTTGCGATGTCGTCGATCGCACACGAACACTTGTACATCGACTCCTCCGGCGCGGCCTTGCTGGAGCGCATGCAGTCGAGGACAAACTCGACTCGTGCTCGGGTTGGAAAGTCGTTGGCATGCGCGAACTGCATCGTCGCTAGTGCGAGCAGTACTCCGCAACAGGATCTGATCATGATTCACTCCCGCTCGATCGCGGCTGGCGACTGAAAGCGTTGGCGACCACACGCCGCTGCGGCGCCGCGAATTACTCGGTGTCTTTGGATCGTCCAAGCCGGGCTTTGACGTCTGCGGCCAGGCCCCCGTTCAGCACCTCCAGCTTCGCCTGGGCGTCCCGCGATGCGGCCTCGTCGCCCAAGGCCGCATACGCAAACGCCAGGCCATACCATGCCGCCGGCTCGTCGGGTGTTAGTCGCAGCGCGGCGTTGAACGCGACGACCGCCGCACCTGGCCGATTCAGTTTTTGCAGTGTCTTGGCGCGGACGAGAAGCGGTTCCGCGTCGCGTGGGGATACCGTCGACCAGAGGTCGGCGAGATCGAGCACCGCGCCCCAGCGTCCCTCAGCATCGAGCGCAGCCACGCGCAGGAAATACGGAAGAGACTCGGCGTCGCTTTGCCAGAACGGGCGCGGCCCGCGGAGCGGCCCCAGGTCAGTCCACTGATCTTCGGTGGGTAAATGCCCGCCAATCCATTCCGTGGGCACTGAGTAGTAGTTGCCGCGAGACCCCGTCAAACGGAAAGTCAGCAGTCCCACCAGCGCGCCGGTGTCGTCGAAGAGCCCGCCACCGCTGGCTCCCGACGTGAAGGCGGTGTCGGACTCGATGACATGACCCTTGTCGAGCGAATGCAGTGCAAGCACACGCCCGAACCTGAGTGAGATACCCGTCCCGCCGGTAAAGCCCAATGCAGCTACCAACTGACCCGAACGCAAACCATCGCTGGTACCGAGGACAACGGGTTTGCCGAGCCAAGCCGGAACTCGCAGGAAGCAAAGATCGTGCAGTACATCGGCGTACTGAGCGGTGACGTCCCAGAGTCGCCCCGAGCCGGAAATACGGGCGAAGGTCCCATCGCGTGTCACGTGGCAATTGGTGACGACGACTGACGGCGCGATCGTGACGCCGGTACCCAGCGATAACCCGCCTCCCTGTCGATCGACTTCGACCCTTACAACGCTACTCGACAACGCGACGAACGCCGCCGGGCTTGGAGACTGGCTCGGCGCGGCCGCGGCGCATAGCGCAGCTGCCAGACCGCCGAAGAAGGCGGTTGTGCGCGCACGCGCGTGCCACCGTCCTACCATTCCGAAAGACCGTGGGCGCAAAGCCGATCGAGGCGCATGGAAGCGAATCGGATGGTTGGTTGGCTTGTCTGAAGCTGGACCTATTGCAGCAGGTCACCGCGGTCGTCGACGATCGGAACGTTGTACTCGCGCAGGATTCGGTTAATCGCCGGTCGATTGTCGGCGATCAGCTTCTCCACAGTATCTTTCCACTCGCGCTCGCCGTAACGGACCCCCATCGCGATCTCGTAGTCGAACTTGATCCCAGGCTCGGACTTGAGCGGTACGAGTACCAGCTCGACATCGCGAACGCGTTTGGCGTAGTAGCCGGCAATCGGCCCCCAGACGATCGCCGCATCGATCTTCCCCTGCGCGAGGTCTTTCTCGATGATCTCGCCCGGATACTGCTCCGGGTCGGGAGACATGATGGGATAAAGTTTGACCTGGTCCTCCAGACCGTGCCTGGCTAGCCAAGTCGATCCCGGCGAGCGGTCGTACGCTCCGATACGAAGCTTACGCAACGCTTCCGGCGGCAATGCGAACAAGTCGGCTCCGGCCCTGACCTGATCGAGTCCCTTCCCTTTGGGGTATACGAGCATGTAGGTCGATCGGTAATACGGGGCGGTCGCCGACGCTTGATCGTAGCCCGCGGGCACGCTCATCACGATGTCGCAACGAAAGTCCTGTTCGGGCAGCTTGTAGCGGAGCGTATTGCGGATGAAATTCATCCGCTGTGGAAACGCGTAGTTCTGGACAGGGAGCCCAAGCTTTTGCGCGAACAGCTCGGCAATGTGATTTTCGAAACCTTCGCCCCGCGTGTTCGCGAACGGGAGGTTGCTCGGGTCGATGCACGGCCGGAATGCCTTAGGGAGGTCCTCCGCGCGCGCCGCGGGGCCGGCGGCGACCACGGCAGCGACGAGCGCACTGAAAAGCGCGCACCGCAACGATTCCCTCGATCGGATCACCGCAAGCACGCGGGAAACATCTGCCGATGGGCCTGCGACCTACTGGCCCGAGTCATTGCTTCAGCTCCTGCACGCGCGCCTGTGTGATGTCGCCGTTGGACCGTCCCTTGAGATAGGCATAGAGCCCGTCGATGTTATCCATGACTGTCTGGCTTGTCTTGAAGCTTGGCATGCCTTTTTCGAGGCGCCCCTCGGTAACGGCCTTGACGAACTCCTCCTTGCTGAGCGTCTTGAAGGTCTCCAGCAGCGAAGGGCCGACCAACCCTTGCTGGTTGGCGCCGTGACATCGATCACACGCCGCTGCCCGCCAGGCCCGGAATCCATTCATGGTGTTCGGATCGACCTTGATGCCATCGACCACTTTGTATGGAGCGGCGCCCGGTTCTTCCTTGGCCTGCGCGCAGAGTTGCGGAGCAACGCCGAGGCTGCAGAACGCGAATAGCAGCGCCAGCGCCCGTGGCAATTGGAAAGTGTCCGTCATTCTGGTTCGGTCGAAATGCTACTGCCCTTCGGACTTTCGCTCACGGCGTCAGTTCCCGCGTGCGAGTTTCGCACTGGACAAAAAAGGCGCCGGCGCGCGAACCGCGCCGGCACCCCGGAGGATGCGACAATCAGTTGGGGATCGCGAAGACAGTAAGCGTGCCGCCCAATTCCGTGTAATCGCGCAGTTCTTTGTAACCGCCGACCGCACCCAGGCCATCCTGGTCCTTTTCCAGACCCGCAGCCATGCCGATGCCGGCCCACCCGCCGATCCCCGAGAAGACGCCGAGATACTGCTTGCCCTTGTACATGTAGGTGAACACGTTGCCGATGATGCCCGACGGCGTCTTGAACTTGAACAGCTCCTTGTTGATGTCTTTGGCGTCGACGCACTTGAGATAGCCTTCCAGCGTCCCGAAGCACGCGATTCCGCCGGCGGTCACGAGTGCGCCGCTCCAGACCGAGAACTTCTCGTCCTTGGACTGGACGATCTTGCCGTTTCCAGCGTCCCAGACGATGAAGTTGCCCATGTTGGTGCCACCTGGTGCCGGAAACATCGACAAGGTCGCTCCGACGTACGGCTGCCCCGCGACGTAATCGACCTTGAACGGCTCGTAGTCCATGCAGACGTGGTTGGTCGGCACATAGAACATGCCGTTGTTGGGATTGAACGCAGCGGGCTGCTGGTCCTTCGATCCCAGCGCGGCCGGACAGACGCCCTTGGTATTCACATCTGGTCCACCCTGCGCCGTGGAGTATTTCTTGACGACTTGCGGACGGCCGGTCTTCATGTCGACATTCGTCGCCCAGTTCACCGCCGGGTCGAACTTCTCGGCAACGAGCAGCGCACCGGTCGTTCGATCGAGTGTGTAGCCGAAGCCATTGCGATCGAAGTGTACGAGCGCCTTGGTAGGCTTGCCCTTGACGTTGATGTCGGCGAGGATCATCTCGTTGATGCCGTCGAAATCCCACTCATCGAACGGCGTCATCTGGAAGACCCATTTGGCCATGCCGGTGTCGACGTCGCGAGCCATGATTGTCATCGACCAGCGGTTGTCGCCCGGACGCTGCGATGGGTTCCAGGTCGACGGATTGCCCGTGCCGTAATACAGCAAGTTCAGGGCCTTGTCGTAGCTATACCAGCCCCAGGTGGTGCCTCCGCCGTTCTTCCACTGATCGCCTTTCCAGGTTTTCAGCGACGAATCGGTGCCGACCGGCTTGAGTGCACCGTCGGTCCACGTCATCGTCTTCCCCGGGTCGATCAGCATCTCCGCGTCGGGGCCCGTGCTGTAGGCCTTCCAGACCTGCTTGCCCGTATTGATGTCATACGCGGCGAGAAATCCCCTGACGCCCCACTCGCCGCCAGAAATGCCCGTGATCACCTTGTCCTTGAAGACGTGCGGGGCGTTGGTATTCACCGCGCCAAGCTTGGGATCACCGTTCTTCACTGACCAAATGACTTTTCCGGTCTTTGCGTCCAAGGCGACCAGCGTGCTGTCGGCTTGCTGCAAGAAGATCTTGTTTTCAGCATAGGCAAGGCCGCGATATACGGTGTCACAGCACATCTGCGGGATGACGGCTGCATCCTGTTTCGGCTCGTAGCGCCACTTGATCTTCTGCGTCTCGAGATCAACGGCGAATACTTTGTTAGGAAATGGGGTATGGATGTACATGGTGTCGCCCACCACCAACGGCGACCCCTCGTGGCCGCGCAATACGCCGGTCGAAAACAGCCACGCGACCTGCATCTTGCCGACGTTCTGTGCGTTGATCTGTGACAGCTTGCTATACCGCTGGTTGTACATGTCGCCGGCCTGCATCGCCCAGTTGTTCGGATCGGCGATCAGTTTCTCGAGATCTGGATTCGCCGCGACGACGCCAGGGAGTACCAGAGCACATGTCAGACTTGCGATAACGAGCTGCTTAAGAGCGCTGTGCATATGTTCCTCCAATGGTTATCGTGAACGTGAACCAGCCTGGCGGCGGCCGCGGCGTGTGGAAATACTTTGGTCTTGGAGCTCGGCCGCCGACGCAGAGGAGTTTCCCGCGATAGCTGACCGAAGTCAATTTGCACACCACAACTTTGCTCAATCCCTCGTGCTGCATGCGTACATTGAATTGGTGCGACGCAGCGACAGGGAACAGCCAGAGAACGCTCCGCGCGTCAGGCGCCCGTCATGACGCCCCTGGTAAGAGCGGATCGATTGTCATCCCGCAGTGCAGCAATCTGAAGGATCTGGACCCGTGAATTGATGCCGTTCTTGACCCTTTTCCGCAATGCCGGATCGCTCCCCGCCGACGGCATACAATCCTTGCGGATTCCAGGACGATGCAGGCGCATCACTGTTACCCGCAGCAAGCATCTTTTTCGGGAAAGGTCGCAGAGGCTTTCTGGTCCTCGCTGAGTTCGAAACCGATGTCGGGCGCCCAACTCCTGCATGGGACGGTCGCCGCCGTGTTGGCAGCGGCGTGTGCCGCACATGACGTGCGCGCCGCTCAGCCGGCGGCCGTGATGGTCGCCGCGGGTGTTTACGCTCTATTGGGGAGTGGCGGTGAGATCACGCCGGACAATGCCGGACGTACCGCCAACGTCGCTTTCGTTGTCGGACCGCGTGGCGTCGTCGTAGTGAATACCGGCGTTTCCTATCGCGAAGGCAAGGATATTATCGAAGCCGTCAAGAGCATCTCGGATCGTCCCATCCTTCTCGCAATCCTGACCCATGCCGGCCAAGAAGCGATCTTCGGTGCAGCCGCGTTCCAGGCCCGCGGTATATCCGTACTCGCGCATCGCAGCAGCGCAGAGTTGATCGCAGCCCGATGCGATACATGTCTCCGCAATCTTCGGTCGACGCTCGGTGAAGATCGGATGGCTGGAACCCGGGTGGTCGATCCGGATCGATTGATCACCGGCGACGTAACGCTCGAACTGATCGGACGCCCGTTGCGGTTGATCGCACCGCCGTGGTCGAGTGCCCCCGGCGCGGTCGCGGTCTTCGACGAAACGACTTCAACGCTGATAGCGGGGAGTCTGGTTTCGATCAACCGTATTCCCGATATGCGTGATGCAGACCCGACAGGCTGGCGTGATGCGCTGGTAAACATCGAGACGACGCGTTGTCGGCATCTTGTTCCAGGCTACGGGCCAGTCGGCACCTGCGCCGACGTCGCGACCTTCGGTCAATACTTCGCGGAGCTCGAAACTCGCGTTGAAGCGCTGATGAAAGCGGGCGTTAGCCTCGCGGAGTTACGGAATCGCTGCGACCTGCCGCAATTTGCGTGGTGGGACCAATATGAAACACTGCATCCGCAAAACGCAAACCGCACCTACCTTCGGCTCGAGCGGTCGCAGTTCAAGTGATCGATGACGATCGTTGGCGACGCGAGGGCGCGCGATGTCAATAAACGGCCCTGTCGCGGTTCACTGCCGTGTCCATGCCGATGGCCGCGCCGATGCCGCCAACGTTCTTCAGTATTGTGCCGTCGAGGTCGGCTTCGGCGAAATTCGCGCCGGTCACATCCGCACCGGTCAAATCCGCGCCGGAAAGGTTTGCTCGGAAAAAGTTGGCACCCGCCAGGTTCGCTCCTTTGAGATCGGCAAAGGTCATGAGTGAACGACTCAAGTTCGCGTTACCAAGGTTGGCGCGTGCAAGATTCGCGCCACTGAGATCCATGCGCATCTGACCCATGCCCTGATTCTTTATGTCCACGCCAAGGTTGGCCCGGCCCAGGTCTGCTCCCCGCAGGTCCGCGCCGGAAAGGTCTGCGATCATGCGCACGCCAGAGAGATTGGCGCCCGCAAGATTCGGCTTCTCCTTGATGGTCCCACCCAGAATGACCAGGCTGAGCATGGAACTTCCGGAAAGATCGGCGCCGGATAGGTTCGTGCCCATGAGCCAGGCACCGTTCAGATTCGCCTGCTTTAGATTCGTACCCGAAAGATTCGACGATACGAGTCGGGAAGCAAACAGATTTGCGCGCGAGAGGTCTGCGCGCTTGAAATCGATGTTGCTGAGATCGAGGTCGGAAAGATCCTTTCCCGACAGGTCGACAGACTCAAGGCTCTCTGCCTTGGCCAGCATGGATCGCACCTGATCAGCCGTGAGATCGGCAGCGAGGCACAGAGGTGAAGCACTCAGTCCAAGGACGACGAGCGCAAGCCACTGCAACGATCGCTGGCTCATCATTGTCTCGCCCTTACAGAATTGGGTTCCGCGGTCCGGTCGCGCCGACCAAATATTTTGATTTTACGCCTTCGGCCGAGCGGCAGCTGTGCACGCGCAGGGATAGCGTGAAGTTTGGTCAGCGGAAGGATGTGATCTAATGTGGTTATCTAGCGGCTGCTTTCGCAGCCACGTAAGCCGACTAGAACGAGTCAAAGGAGGAGGCATGGCCACGTGCGGGTATTTCTGGATAGCGCCGATTCCCGCCGCATGCTTGTGCGTAGCGGCGATCGCGGCGCCTTTCGCTTATGTGTCGAACGAAGGCTCCGCCTCGGTCTCGGTGATCGACATCGCCAGCGACAAGGTGACGAACACATTCAAGGTCGGCAGCAAACCCCGCGGCATCGCGCTCGCCGCGGACGGCAAGCTGCTCTATGTCAGCGACCAGAGCAGCAACTCGCTGCTGAGCATCGACACCGCGACGGGAGCCGTGGTGCGCCGCACGCCCCTGGGCGATTCACCGGAGGCAATTTACCTGTCGGCCGACGGCAAGTGGCTTTCCGCGGCGATCGAGGAAAATGACCTGGTGCTGCTCGTCGACACGGCGACCGGAAAAGTCGAACGGCGGCTCAAGATGCGCGGCAAGAATCCCGAACACGCGGTGTTCAGTCCGGATGGCAAGTGGCTGTACGTCAGCAGCGAGGAAGCCGACAGCATCGACATCGTCGATCTGGCCAAGGGCGAAGTGCAGAAGTCGGTGAAAGTCGGCGACCGCCCGCGCGGCATCGGCTTCCTGCCCGATGGCAGCCGTGCGTACGTGGCGGCGGAAAACGCCGACACCGTGAATGTATTCGACGTCGCGCGCGGCGAGGTGATCGCGCGCATCAAGGCCGGCAGCCGCTCCAACGGCGTCACCGTGCACCCCGACGGGAAACGCGTGTACGTAAGCTCCGGTGGCGAGGGCACGGTGCAGGTCATCGACACCGCGACCAACGCGATCATCGCCAAGGTACCCGTGGGCAAGCGTCCCTGGAACATGGCGATCACGCCGGACGGGAAGAAACTCTACGTCGCCAGCGGGCGCTCCAACGCGGTCGCGGTGATCGACACCGAGACCAACACCAAAATCGCAGAGATCCCCGTCGGCGAGTTGCCCTGGGGCGTGGCGATCCGCTGACGATTGGGCGCTCGCGCTGCACCATGGACCCGCGCGAGTGCAGCCTGGCGTGCGCTCGCGTGGACCGTCGCGGCGTCTGCGCCCTTCGCCCATGCCGACAATCCGGCAGAGGTGTTCGAGCTGCCGTCGCTAACAGTCATCGGCACCACACCCCTGCCCGGACTCGGAACGCCGCTCAAGGATGTGCCTGCCAACGTCCAGACCTTCGGTCGCCGCGACTTCGACCGCCAACGCCCGCTCGAACTGACCGACTTTCTCGGTGCGAATGCCAACAGCGTCGGCGTGGGCGCGGCCCAGGGTAATGCCTATCAGCAGGACATCAACTTTCGCGGCCTGACCGCGTCTCCCCTGCTCGGCGCAGCGCAGGGCCTGTCGGTGTTCCAGGACGGCGTGCGCATCAACGAGGCCTTCGGCGACGTCGTCAACTGGGACCTGCTGCCGCAATCGGCAATCTCGAGCATTCAGCTGATACCCGGCTCGAACCCGGTGTTCGGACTCAATACGCTCGGTGGTGCGCTGGCGATCTACACCAAGAGCGGCGCGCAATACCCCGGCGCTGCGATCCAGCTTTCCGGGGGATCCTTCGGCCGCAAGTCGGCCCAAGTCGAGTATGGCGGCGTACACGACCGCCTCGACTACTTCGCGACCGCCAACTTCTCGGACGAGCGAGGCTGGGCGGAGCACAACCCGAGCCGCATCAAGCAATTCTTCGGCAAGCTCGGCTACCAGGACGACCGCACCGACCTCGATGTCAGCCTCACCCTGGCCGACAACACCCTGCAAGGCACGCAGACACTGCCGCAGCCGTGGCTCGACACGCCGCGGCAGGCGTATACCTTTCCCGACACCAACGAAAACCAGCTCGCGTTCGTCACCGCGAAGGGCAGCCGGTTCCTGAGCGACTCCGCGTTGCTCGGAGGCAACGCCTATTACCGGCACTACCGCAACAAGAACGTGAGCAGCAACGTCAACAACGGCTACGGGAGCGTCGACCCGGACGGCGGGACAGTGCAGACCAACGAAGCGACCAACGACCGCTCCGTCATCGATCAGAACAGCTGGGGCCTCGGATTGCAGTTGACGCTGACCGGCGATGTCGGCGGCCGCAGGAATCAGTTCGTGGCAGGCGCCAGCGGTGATTTCGGCGACACCGGGTTCACGCAGCAAACGCAGACCGCCAATTTCACCGTCGATCGCAACACCATCGCGACCGGCCCCTATGTGCCCGAAACCGATGTAGGCAGCACCAACCGCTATCTCGGCATCTTTTTCGCCGACACGCTCGCCCTCGCCGACGCGTGGACGCTTACCGTTTCCGGGCGCTACAACTACGCTCGCATCATCATCAATGACCGCAGCGGTGAAGACCCCGGCCTCGATGGCAGTTACACGTTTACCCGCTTCAATCCTGCGGTGGGAGTCAATTTCAACCCATCGGCTTTGCTCACCGCGTACGCAGCCTACAACCAGGGCATGCGCGCGCCGACGCCCATCGAGCTCACCTGCGCCAATGCCGCGGCGCCGTGCAAGCTGCCCAACGTGTTCCTCGCCGATCCTCCGCTGCAGATGGTGGTAGCCAAGACCGTCGAGGTCGGCGCGCGCGGTACTCCCGGCACGGGACTGCAATGGGCAGGCGCGCTGTATCGGACCGATCTGGACAACGACATCCAGTTCATCGCCAGCGGTGCAGGCGGCGCCAACGTCGGTTATTTCCAGAATGTCGGCCAGACCCGGCGCCAAGGCGTCGAGCTGATGGGCTCCGCGCGCTGGGGCGAGCTGACGCTGACCCTACGCTACAACCACATCGATGCCACGTTCCAGTCGACGTTTCTCGCCGCGAGCCCGAACAATTCGACCGCAGACGCCGGCGGCGCCATCGTCGTCCGTCCCGGTGACCGCATTCCCGGCATACCCGCGGACTCGGCCAAGCTGCGTGCCGAATTCAACGCCAGCGAACGCTGGGCGATCGGCGCCACCATCGTCTACGCATCGAGCCAATACGCGCACGGCGACGAGAACAACCAGGATATCCATGGCCAGATACCCGGCTACACGGTGGTCAACCTCGACACGCAGTTCCAGCTGGCGCCGAATTGGCAGCTCTTCGCCAACATCACCAATCTGTTCAATCGGCAATATCAGAATTTCGGACTACTCGGCGCCAACGCCTTCACCGGTCCCGATCGTACCTTCGGTCCGGCGCTCGGTATCGATCCCGTATCGGAACAGTTTCGCGGGATCGGAGCGCCGCGGGGGTTCTGGATCGGCCTGCGCTGGACCTTTGGTGGCGCGCACACGTCCTCCTGAACGATAATCCGCGAGGCTGGTCTGAGCACCGGCCCATTCGCTTTTGCGTGAACCATTTGTCAACTCGACGCCGAAATTTCCTCAAGGCCCTGGGCGCGCTCGGACTCTGCGCATTGCCACGCACCGCCCTGACCGACGATGCACCGTCGCCCGGCAATGTCCAAGACTTCTGCGGGGCTGGCGTGGGCGGGAAACCGTTGTTTGTTCCGGGAACCCGGGGCATGTTCAGTCGATTGGCGCCAGCGGGTGCGCGGTTGCGCCTGCGCGCCGCCCCCCTCGCGAACCGTCCGGGCGCACTTGCCTACCAGGTCGAGCATCGCGGCCGGCAATTCACCAATCCGACCCTCGTGCTGCAACAAGGCGAGCGCGTTCGCATCGATTTCGATAACGCACTAACCGAAGCGACGATCGTGCACTGGCACGGACTGGCCGTGGATACGCACAATGACGGCGCCGGCATGTCGCTGGCGGCGCCGGGCAAGCGCTACGCGTACGATTTCGAGGTGCGCGACCGTGCCGCGCTGTACTGGTATCACCCGCACCCGCATGGCATGACGGCCGCGCAGACCTACCGTGGCCTGTTCGGAATGATCGAGGTCGAGGACAACGACGAACGTCAATTGCGCCGCGCGCTCGACCTTGTGCCGGGCAGGACCGAGTTGCCGCTCGTGCTGCAGGACCGTCGCGGGATTGGCTATGTTGCAAGCGATGCCGATCGCATGCACGGAATGCTAGGCGACGACGTCCATGTCAACGGGACCGCCTGCCCGTACCTCGACGTCGCAACGCGCATCTACCGTTTTCGCGTGCTCAACGCCTCGAATGCGCGTACGTATCGGCTCGGGCTGCGCACCGCGGACGGCAGCAGCGTGCCGTTCATGCTCATCGGTACGGATGGCGGACTATTGGCATCGCCGATGGCCTGCAACGACGCGTTCCTCGCTTCCGCCGAACGCCTCGACATCCTGGTCGACCTGTCCGACGCGAGCGTCGGCGACACGTTCATCCTCGAGACGCGTGCGTTCGATCCGATGCACATGGAGATGGGCACGACCACCGGCACTTCGCCTGGCGCAGTCGACCATGCGGCCATGGGTCACGCGGCGCCCGCCACCCCGGCCGCGGCAGCGCCCGTCGTCGACCACGCGGCGATGGGGCATGGCGGCGGGTTTCCCGAGGGCGCGCAGCGCGCGCTCCTGCAGCTGCGGGTGCGCGAGCGCCTCGCCTATGGCGCGCGCGTCCCGGCGCAACTGACGTCCATCGCGCCGATCAAGCTTGGCGATGGCACCGAACGTCCGCTGCGGCTGGGATTCGCCAAGGGCCGCTGGCGCATCAACGACCGCGTGTTCGCGATGGGCGAGACGCCGATCGAAGTGAAGCGCGACACGGTGGAAACCTGGCTGATCCGCAACTACTTCAACAGCATGCCACACGCGATGCACCTGCATGGATTTCACTTCCAGGTGCTCGAACGCCAGACCAGTCCGGACCAGCTTGCCGCGCTGAAGATCGACAGCCAAGGTCGTCTCGCGACGGACCTGGGCTGGAAGGATACGGTGCTCGTCTGGCCGGGCGAGAGCGTCAGGGTTGCCATCGACTTCAGCATGCCCTTCGCCGGCGCGCAGACCTACATGGTCCATTGCCACAACCTCGAGCACGAGGACGGCGGCATGATGCTCGGCGTCAGGGTCGCATGAGCGCGGCGGGCGAAGCCAAGGCCCGCAGGGCGCGTCGCCGCGCGAGTGCGCACACGACCGACCAGATTTCGCATCATCACTTGGCGCCGGTTGCGGAGGTCGCATGAATTCGCTGCCAAGCGTGCGCCATGTCGCGCTTTTCCTATTGTCGTGGATCGCGAATCCCGCATTCGCCCAGGAGATTGCGCTCGAGCCGCAACGCGTGTCGGAGCATTGCTGGTTCTTCCAGGGCGATGCAGGCATGGCGTCGGTGGCGAACAGGGGATTCATGTCCAACGCCGGTTTCGTGGTCACCGGCGACGGCGTCGTCGTGTTCGACGCGCTCGGTACACCCGCGCTCGGCCGGGCGATGATCGCGGCGATTCGCAAGGTCACGCCCCAACCGATCAAGCGCGTCATCGTCAGTCACTATCACGCGGACCATATCTACGGCCTGCAGGAGTTCAAGGCGCAGGGCGCCGAAATCTGGGCGCACGCGAAAGCGCGGCAATACCTGGCCTCGGGACAGGCGGTCGAGCGACTGGCGCAGCGCCGCGCCGATCTGTCGCCGTGGGTCGATGAAAAAACGCGCGTGGTCCCGCCCGACGTGTGGCTCGATGGCGACACCGATTTCCGCCTGGGAGCGCTGAGCTTTCGTCTGCTCTATTCGGGCGGCGCCCATGCGCCCGAAGACATGCTGATGTACGTGGTCGACGATCGTGTGCTTTTTGCCGGCGACCTGATTTTCGCCGGCCGCATCCCGTTCGTCGGCAATGCCGACAGCCGCGGCTGGCTCACGGCGATGGGCAAGATGCTCTCGCTCTCGCCTCCTCCCACCATCGTCATTCCGGGGCACGGCGCCGCGTCGCGCGATGTCGAACGCGACCTCGCGTTGACCCGCGACTACCTCGTATTTCTGCGCGCAGCCATGGGACGCGCGGTGCGCGAGCTGGAACCGTTCGACGCGGCCTATGCCGGGACCGACTGGAGCCGGTTCAAGTCGCTGCCGGCGTTCGAGCAAGCCAACCGCAGCAACGCGTACGGCACCTACCTGCTGCTCGAGGAAGAGGAACTGAGAGGCGCCAAACCCTGATCGCGCGTGCCGGGCGGCACCGGGCTGACGTCAGTCTTCCCCGTGCGTCGGTTGCGGCGTCGTGCCGACGGCGACCTTTGGCATCGGCGGCCTGCCGCGCGCAACCGGTGGCAACCAGGCGATCGCGAGGAGGGTCACGACGGCGATGCCGGCCATCAACAGCAGCAAGGTCCCGAACCCCGCCGCCTTCACCACGGGCCCGAGCATCCAGACTGCGGCCGAACTGACGCTGAACGAGACTGCGAGGCGCATGCCGCTCACGCGCGATCGCATGCGATCGTCGACGTAGCGCACGATGATCGCGTCGGTGAATGGAATCGCGCCGAACACCACGATCATGAACGCGATCTGCAGCCCGAACAGCGTCCAGCCCGTCGCCGACGCGGCCAGCGCGAACAGCGGCGCCTGCAAGGCGACGATGGCGATATACAGGTACTTGAGGGGGAAGCGGTCGATCAGCAGCCCGACCGCGACCTGCGCAAACGACGCGACGACGTACACCAGTGCCAGCAGCAGGCCGAGCAGCGCGGGATCCTCGACGATGCCCGTCAATCGCTCGCGCAGGAGCTGGCCGTTGCCATTGGTCGTGAAATTGAACAGCAGGCTCGAGGAGATCGCGGCGACGGTCATGACGGCAAATACCCGCGCCAGCGTCGACGCGGCGTGCGTCGCCGCGGTCCTGGGCGCACGCGCGGGCGCCGCTACCTCCGGTGGCGCAACGCGGGCGAAGGCAATGCCGCAGGCGAACGCCAGCAGCGCCGGGACGACGAACGCGGCCCGCCAGCCGGCGTACTTGACGAGCAGGCCCGTGGTCAGCGCCGCGAGTGCGACGCCAAGATTGCCAGCCAGGCCGTTGATGCCGATGGTCAACCCGGGCCGCCCGGCGCCGCGCACGAGCATCGGGATGCCGACCGGGTGATAGATCGACGAGAATGCGCCGAGCAGGGTAAGCGCTGCGGCGAGTTGCCACGCGTCGCGGGTGAGCGCGGCGAGCAATGACGATGCGCCCATGCCGAAAAAGAAAATCAGCATCATGCGGCGGCGGCCCCACAGGTCGCCGAGTCGTCCCGCCGGCAACGAGCCGAGCCCGAATAGAAAGAATGCGCCGACGCCATACGGCATCAGCGATTCCCAGTCGGCAAAGCCGAAATCGCTGGCGATCGCGCTGACCGCGGTCGCGAAGATCAGCAGGAACATGTGGTCGAGCGCGTGCGCGATATTCAGCAGCAGTGCCGTCAGGCGCGAAGGTGGCGTGGTCATGCGCGGGCTCCGGTTGCGGCAAGCACGGCGTTACGCTCTGGCAAGCCGATCGAGCTGCTCGGCAAGCGCCGCCGGAATCTCGACCCCATCGCTCGCTGCCTTGAGGGCGAGTGCGCGCCGGCGCGCGCCGGGAAGGCGTACGCCTTCATCCTTCTTCATCTCCGCGATCAGCGTCTCGATGCGTTCAAAATATACCGATCGCCCTGCCAATGCATCCGGATCAATCACGAGGAATGCCTGCCCGATGCGCGGCCGATTCCCTTCGTCGACAAAAAAGCTGTCGGCCTCGAAGCCCATGGCGGCACCGGTCAGCGCACAGGCGAGCAGTTCGACGATCAGTGCGAGCATCGCGCCCTTGGTGCCGCCCATCGCCAGCATCGAGCCGGCCAGCGCCGCCTTGGCGTCGGTCGTGGGGTTGCCCTCGCGGTCGAGAGCCCAGCCCGGCGGTATCGGCCGGCCCTCCCTCGCAGCGACCACGACCTTGCCGCGCGCGGCTTCGGACAGCGACAGGTCGATCGTGAGCGCCTCGCCATGCTTCCGCGGAAACGCGGCGGCGATCGGATTGGTGCCGAAGATCGGATGCTTGCCGCCGGCCGCCGGCATCGCCGACGGCGAGTTGCCGAAAGCGAGTCCGACCATGCCTGCTGCAGTCGCGGGAACCAGGTGATCGGCCGCGACGCCGAAATGGTGACTGTTGGTCACGCCGACGAAGCTCACGCCGAATTCGCGCGCGCGCCGGATCGCCTCGTCGACCGCCAGCGCACACGCGAGGAACGCGAGCCCGCTTTTCGCGTCGACGAGCGCCGCGCCGCCGCGTGACTTCGCCACGACCGGGATCGCGTTGCCGTCGGCACGGCCATTGCGCAAATGGGCGGCGTACTGCGGTATGCGCGACATGCCGTGCGATGCGAGGCCTTGCGCTTCGGCGCCGACCAGCGCCTTGGCCGTGGCGGCGGCCATGCTCGGACTCGCACCGGCCCGCGCCAGCGCAGTTGCGGCGATGTCGGTCAGCTGCGCCAGCGTGAACCTTGACATCGTCGGACCCATCAACGCCGCAGCGCGGCGGCGACCTTGTCTGCGATCATCGTCGACACCCGCACATTGGATTCGCTCGTCACGCCGGCGACGTGCGGCGTGAGGATCAGGTTCGGGCAGCCCGCCAACGGGGAACCCGCCGGAAGCGGCTCGTGCTCGAACACGTCGAGGGCGGCGCCGCCGAGCTTTCCCGACCGGAGCGCGACGGCAAGCGCCGCTTCGTCGACCACGCCGCCACGCGCGGTATTGATGAGAATGGCGGCCGGCTTCATCTGCGCGAGGCGGGCGGCGTCCAGCAGCCCACGCGTCGCCGGCGTCAGCGGGACATGCAGCGTGACGACATCCGCGATGCGCAGCAGTTCATCGAAGGCCAGCGGCGAGGTCTGCTCTTCACGCCAGACCGGGGCGTCCGCGTGGACCTGCGCGTCGAATCCGACGACGTTCATGCCGAGCGACCGCGCGAGTCGTCCGGCGAGTCTGCCGATGCCGCCAAACCCCACCACACCCAGCGTCTTGCCCGCGATCTCGCGGCCATTGGACAGCGCAGCGCGCGGCCACCTGCCATCGCCGACCGCAGCGGTCGACGCATACACACCGCGCAGCAGCAGCATCGCGACAGCGATCACGTATTCGGCGACCGCCAGTGCATTGGCGCCGAACGCAGGGATGACTTCGATGCCGCGCGCCTTGCAGGCCGGAAGATCGATGTTGTCGAGCCCCACACCCAAGCGTCCGACGGCCTTGAGCCGCGGCGCCGCCGCCAGCAGTTCGCCGTTGACCTGCGTCTTGTTGCGGACGATGACGGCGTCGGCGTCGAGCAGCGCCGCGCTCAGCTCCGCGGGGCGCTCGACCAGCGAAGCGTCATAGGCCACGTCGAAGTCCGCCGCAAGCGACGCGACGGCGGCTTCGTCCATGAATTCGGTGATGACGACACGCATCCGAGCATCGCTCACGGTCTTGCAACAGATACCGATGCGGTCATCGTGCGTCGCGGACCCACGTCAGTTCTGCATGCCCCACTTGCGTACCGTCCGGCTCTCGATCGTGCGGAAAATCACGTTCTCCACCAGGAGGCCGATCACGATCACCGTGAACAGGCCCGCAAACACGTTGGGGATCTCGAGCTGGTTCTTGTTCTCGTAGATGAACCAGCCCAGGCCGCCCGACCCCGACGACACCCCGAACACGAGTTCAGCCGCAATCAGCGTCCGCCACGCGAATGCCCAGCCGATTTTCAGGCCGGTGAGGATGCTCGGGAACGCGGCGGGAATCAGGATGCGGGCAACGTAGCCGAGGCCGCGCAGGCCATAGTTGCGCCCGACCATGCGTAGCGTGTTGGACACCGAGAGGAAGCCGGAATGCGTGTTCAGCGCAACCGCCCACAGCACGGAGTGGATCAACACGAAGACGAGGCTGCCGTTGCCGAGGCCGAACCAGATCAGCGCGAGCGGCAGCAACGCGATCGCCGGCAGCGGATTGAACATCGAGGTCAGCGTTTCCAGGAAATCGGTGCCGATGCGCGAAGTGATGGCGACGACGGTGAGCAGCGCCGCCAGCGCGATACCCGCGCTGTAGCCGATCAGCAGCACCTTGATGGACGTCCATGCCTTGCCGAGCAGCCCACCGCCGAAGATGCCCTGGTAGAACGCCTCGAGCGTCGAGGTGAAGGTCGGAAACAGCAGCGGGTTGTTGAGCCAGCGCGCGTACACCTCCCAGATGACCGCGAGGACTACCAGGATCGCCAGCTTGCGCACCGCGGTCATGTTGTAGATCCGCTCCCACGTCGACAGCGGCTTCTGGACGACGCCGAATTGCGACGCGTCGACGGTGTCGCGAAAGACGTCCGCGCGTACAACCGCAACGTCAGACATGGGTCACCTCCTCCTCGACTTCGTCGGCAAACAGCATGGTGTGTATCTTCCCTTCGAGCGCTTTCGCCATCTCGCTTTCAGCGGCGTCGCGCGGCAGGCTGTTGATCTCGGCTTTGACCTGCCCGGGATGCGGCGACATCAGCAGGATCCGGCTGCCGATCTTGATCGCTTCCGGAATCGAATGGGTCACGAACAGCACCGTGAAATGCGTGTCGTCCCACAGCTGCAGCAATTCGTCCTGCATCTTGCGGCGCGTCAGCGCGTCCAGCGCGGCAAAGGGCTCGTCCATCAGCAGCACGTCGGGCTCCATCGCCATGCCTCGCGCGATCGCGACGCGTTGTTTCATCCCGCCGGACAGCGTGTGCGGATAGCTGTCGGCGAACTTGGCGAGATTGACCTTGGCAATGTATTCGAGCGCCTGGTCCTCGGCCGCCTTGCCGGCGAGCTTGCCGCTGGCGGTGAGCGCGAACATGACGTTCTGCTTGACCGTTTTCCACGGCAGCAGCTGATCGAATTCCTGGAACACCATCATGCGATCGGGGCCGGGCCTGCTGACCTCCTGCCCCTTCAGGCGAATCACGCCTTCGACCGGCCGCATGTAGCCCCCCACGGCCTTGAGCAGCGTCGACTTGCCGCACCCGGAAGGCCCGAGCAAGACGAAGCGGTCCGACTGGAATACCTCGAAATCGACACGATAGGTCGCCGTGACCAGGTGATCCTTGGTCTTGTACTGCAGCGTAACGCCCTTCACATCGAGCAGCGGCGCCGGTCCGTTCATGGTGTCCCCCTTCGACGGGCTACGATTGCCAGGGCAGTCGATCCAGGTCGACATTGCCCCCGCTGAGGATCACGCCGACACGCAGTCCTCCGGTGGGTAGTCTGTTTTCCAGCAGCGCGCCAAGCGGCACTGCCGCCGAAGGTTCGATCACCAGCTTGAGCTTTTCCCAGGTCAACCGCATCGCGCGAACGATCGCCTCCTCCGACGTGGTGCCGATCTCGTCGACCATCGACCGGATCACCGCGAAGGTCTTTTCTCCCAGCGACGAACGCAACCCGTCGGCGATCGTGCGCGGATCCGATTGCGGCACGATCCGTCCGAGGCGCAGCGATTGTGCGGCATCATCGGCCCCGGCGGGTTCGGCGCCGTAGACCTTGATCGACGGCTTGAGGCCTTTGGCCGCAATCGCCGTTCCAGAAAGCAGGCCGCCACCACCGACCGGCGTGATGACGACGTCGAGCTGCGGAACCTCCTCGAGCAGCTCGAGCGCTGCAGTTCCCTGCCCGGCGATGACGCGCCAGTCGTTGTAGGGATGCACCAGCGTCGCGCCGGTCTCCGCGAGCACGCGCTCGCACATCGCCTCGCGCGCGGGAAGCGTGCCGTCGGTCAGGCGCACAGTGCCTCCGAATCCGCGCACCGCATTCTGCTTGACCATAGCGGCATTGGAGGGCATGACGATCCACGATGGAATGCCGCGCTGCGTGGCCGCCCACGCCAGCGCGGCGCCGTGGTTGCCGGAGGAATGCGTGACCACGCCCCGGGCCGCCTCGGCATCCGACAGTGAAAGTACGGCATTGCACGCGCCGCGCGCCTTGAATGCGGCGACCTTCTGCAGGTTTTCGCACTTGAAGAACAGGCTCGCGCCTACTGCTTCGTCGAGCGATCGGCTGGTCAGTACCGGCGTGCGTTGAATATGCGTCCGGATGCGCGCGTGCGCCGCACGAATGGCGTCGAGATCGACCTCGATCGCAGGGCCAGCGGCAACGGCGGGCGCGCTCATCGCGGGTCAGCTGCCCGGCAATCCGTGCACGTTCGGAAAGAACAAGTCCTTCCACGAATCAGGCTTGACCTTGATCGTGCCCGTCCTGGCCATGAAATCGACGTACTTCATGACGTTCTCGGGCGTCGTCGTGAAGACGATCAGCGGATCGTTCAGCATGGCAAGGATCTCCTGCACCGAATCCTTGTCCTTGGAGATCCGCAAGTACGCTTCTGCAGCCGCTTTCTTGTCCTTGTTGATGAACGCAGTCGCCTCGTCCAGCGCCTTGACGAAGGCGTCGTAGAGCTTCGGGTTCTCGGTGCGGAACTTGGACGTGGTCCAGACCAGGTTGAACGATGACGGCCCGCCGAGCACGTCGTAGGAATTGACCACCGTGTGGATCACGGGGTTGCGCAGCTGTTGATACTGGAATGGTGGCGAACTGAAGTGTGCGTTGATTTCCGATTGTCCCGACAACAGGGCGATCTGGGCATCGGGGTGCGCCATTGAAACGGTCAGCGAATCCAGCCGTCCGTACTGGCCTTCGCCGAACGCTTTCTCCGCCGCCATCTGCAGCGTCATCGCCTGGACGGAGACCTTTACCGCGGGCAAGGCGATTCTGTCCTTCTCGGTGAAATCCTTGATCGTTTTCACGGAAGGATTGCGCGAGTTCAGGTAGATCGGCATCGAGTTGATCGCCGCCACCGCTTTGACGTCGAGATTGCCGCGCGTGCGCGACCAGAGTGTGATCATCGGCGCCACTCCGCCCGACGCGAATTGCAGGCTGTTGGATAACATCGCGTCGTTCATGACGTTGCCGCCGGCGAACTTCGCCCAGCCGACCGTGACATCGACACCCTGAGCCTTGGCGTGTTTTTCGATCAGCTTCTGCTCCTCCATGATCATCAGGGGCAGATAGCTGATGCCGTACTGTTGCGCGACCTTGATCTCGGACATCTCGGCGGAGGCTGCAGATGCCGCCACGGCAAGCGACGCGACCAGCAGCGTGCAGACGCGACGCGCCAGCGCAGCGAAACGCATGGGTCTACTCCCTAGGGTTCGATACAATGCCGCGATTATAGGGCATCGACTGCGGCCGCTGTCGCGGCCGCAGGGCGGTCTTCAGGCGCTTTCGTACAGCCGCGTCATGACGAATTCGCGATGCCCGAGCGCCTCGGCCGCGGTCAGCCTGCCGTTGGCGGTGCGGAACATCATGTCGAGCAGCTTGTCGCCGGCCTGGTCCATCGTGATCTCGCGCTGCAGCAGGCCGGAGGTATCGACATCGACGTGCTCGCTCATGGTTCGCACGGTGCGCGGGTTGGCGCAAATCTTGATGCATGGAAGAATCGGATTGCCGATGACGTTGCCCTGTCCGGTCGGGAAAAAATGCACCACATACCCTGACGCGGCGCAGAGCGTGACCATCTCCGCCGCCGCGGACGAACTGTCCATGAACCACAAACCGGGTGCAGTCGGCGTCTCGGCCTTGTCGAGCACGCCATCGACCACGCACTTCCTGCCGATTTTCTGGATGTTGCCCAGGGCCTTTTCCTCGATCGTGGTCAGGCCACCTGCGATGTTGCCCTTGGTCGGTTGCGAATCGGAGAGGTCGGTCGTCTTGTGCCGGTTGATCACTTCCTGGTAGCGGTCGAACACGCGCATGAATTCCTTGCGCACCTTGTCGTCGCGGCAACGCGCGGCGACGATTTGCTCGCCCCCGGTCAGTTCGGTCGTCTCGCCGAAGACCAACGTACATCCGGCAGCATAGAGCTTGTCGAACGCGTCGCCGACCGTGGGATTGGCACCGCAGCCGGAGGTGGTATCCGACTCGCCGCACTTGGTCGACACCCACAGGTCCTTCAAGTCGCACTCCACCCGATGCAGTTCGCTTGCGTCCTGCAGGAACGCCCGCGCGGCTTTCGACGCCCGCATGATCGTGTCGTGATCACCGTGCAATTCGATGCCGAAACCGACGACCGGTTTGCCGGTTGCGGCGATGCCATCGACGACTTTCTTGGTCCAGCCGTCTTCGATGCCGATGACCACGACCGCGGCCACGTTCGGATTGCTGCCGGCGCCGATGAGCGTCCGGAAGTGCAGGTCGAGGTCGGCACCGAACTGCAGCCGCCCATAGGGATGCGGAATCGCGAGCGCGCCCTTGATGCTGTTGGCAACGGCTTCGCTCGCCGCGTTGGACAGATCGTCGACCGGCAGGATGATGACGTGATTGCGCACGCCGACACGGCCATTCTTGCGGCGATAACCCCAGAATTTGGATTGCATGCTCACCACCGCTTGGTCTTGATGTTGTGGACGTGGGCATGCTGCCCCACCGTGATCGGCGCCACGACCTTGCCGATGTCGATGCCGTACTTGATGACCGTGTCGCCGATCTTCATGTCCTTCAGCGCAACCTTGTGCCCGAGCGGGATGTCCTGCGCACACGGTAGGGTGATGGTGCGGTCCTCATCGAGGATCAGCCCGGTGAGCGTCTGGCCGGCCTTCACGCCTTCTACGACGACGACGGCGACCGAGTCTTTCGGGTCGTGCAATACGCAATGAATCATGACGGCCTCTCCTCCGGTGGGCTTGGCGAGCGATCAAAGTCTAGCGCCGGCCATGGGACAAGTCAACTATATCATCTAGATGAGTTGAATCACCTAGAGGATTTGCTAGACTTTCGCCATGGCCAGTTCCCCGTCGACAAACGACGCCCCTTTTCCCGGGGTCCCCCTGACGACGCCGCTGTATCGCGAGGTGAAGCGGCAACTGATGGAGGCGCTCACGAGCGGCGAATGGAAGCCTGGCGTCGCCATCCCTGCCGAGCGACGCCTGGCCGAGCGCTACGGCATCAGCATCGGCACCGTCCGCAGGGCGATCGACGAACTGGTCGCAGAAAACATCTTGATCCGGCAACAGGGACGCGGCACCTTCGTCGCCAGTCATAATCGCGATCGCCTGCTGTTCTACTTCTTCCACGTCGTGGCGCAGGACGGCGCGAAGGAATATCCGGCCGTCCGCCTGCTCGCATTCGCCAAGGCCAAGGCCGATGCGCTCGCGAGCGAAGCGCTGGGCATCGGACTCAGCGATCCGGTGTTCCGCTTTCGCAACCTGCTCTCACTGTCGGGGGAACCGGTAATCGTCGACGACATCACCGTGTCGGCCGCGCGTTTTTCCGGAATGACCGAACGGGCCATCCGCGATCGGCCGAGCACTGTCTACAATCTCTATCAGGACACGTACGGCATTTCAGTGGTGCGCACCGTCGAACGGCTGCGCGCGACCAGCGTCGACGAACAGATCGCGCCCTTGCTACGGGTCGCCCCGGGTGCGCCACTGCTGCAGATCCGGCGCGTTGCGCTCACTTACAGCGATGTACCGGTGGAGCTGCGCATCTCGCACGTGAACACCGCGCGCCACGAATACTTGAGCGAACTGAAGCAAGTCTGAAGACGGCGAAGTCACACTCCCATCTGGCGGGCAAGGTCGACGAAATCATCGGCATTGAACGTGCAGCGCCGGTCGTCGCCAAGATCCGCGGTCGCCTTGGGCCCGTGTTCCAGCGGCCTGCGCACGAACGCGGTGCTGAACCCGCACCTGCGCGCCGCGGCGAGATCGTCCTTGTGGGCGGCCACCAGCATGACCTCACGCGGCGCCAGCCCGAGCAGCGCGGCGGCTCCCAGGTAGACTTCCGGATCGGGCTTGTAGTGGTGGAACAACTCCGCCGACAGCACGCAGTCCCACGGGAGACCGCTGTGCTTCGCCATGTCGACCAGCAGCGCGACGTTGCCGTTCGACAGCGTGCCGATCACGTGGCGCCGCTTGAGGCGCGTAAGCCCTTTGACGGCTTCCGGCCACGGCCTGAGGCGATGCCACCCGTGGTTGAGGTCGCGTTTTTCGCGCTCGCTGAACCGCAATCCGAATTCCCGTAACAGGTCGTCAAGGATCATGCGGTGCAACGCATCGATCGATTGCCACGGCAGCTCTCCGCGCCGGACCCGATTCATCGCCGGATGGTAACCTCGGCGCCACGCGTCGGCGAAGGCGCCCCAGTCGGCGTCGTATCCTTTGCTTCGCGCGAACTGGCGAAGCTCGCGGATAATGCTGCCCCGCCAATCGACAACGGTGCCGAAAACATCGAACAGCAGTGCTTTGGGTGGAGTCTTCATGATCATCGGAAGTTGATCGCCATTTGCAAGACCGGGGCAAAGCTGCGGCGATGGGCGGGACACGGCCCGTGCGCCCCCAGCGCGGCCAAGTGCTCCGGCGTCGAGTAGCCCTTGTGCCGGCAGAACCCGTACGCAGGGTACGCCCGATCGAGTTCGACCAGCATCGCATCGCGATCCGTCTTGGCAAGTATCGATGCCGCTGCGATCGCCGCGATATCGCGGTCGCCACCGACGATTGCCCGGGTCGGACAATCGAGCGGTGGGCAATGTTGACCGTCGATCCACACGACGTCGGGTCGTTGCCCTAGAAGCTCGACCGCGCGCCGCATCGCGAGCAACGTCGCCTGCAGGATGTTGAGCGTGTCGATCTCGCCGACATCGCTCTGCGCGACGGCCCAGGCGACCGCATCCCTGCGGATGTCGATCGCCAGGCGCTCGCGCGCCCGTGCCGACAGCAATTTCGAATCACGCAACCCGAAGATGCGCCGCTGCGGATGCAGGATCACGGCCGCGGCGACCACCGGCCCGGCCAGCGGGCCCCTTCCCGCCTCGTCGACGCCGGCGATCAGCACGCAATCCCCGCCGTGCGCAGTTCGATGGCGACAGCATCTGCCGCCAGGGTCGCGGTATCCGCAGACAGCTTCATCGCCATGCCGGCGAACAGCGTCTCCAGCCGGCGGCGCGTGATTGTGTCGTCGTAGAGATTCAGCACCGCACGCGCCAGATTGGGCGGGCTGGCCTCCTCCTGCAGGAATTCGGCCACCACATACCGGCCGGCGAGAATGTTCGGGAGCCCGACATACGGCAGCAGCAGCTTCCGCCTGACGATGCCGGCGGTGACCGGATTCATGCGGTAGTAGATGACGTGCGGACAACCCGACATCGCCGCCTCGAGGGTCGCCGTCCCGGATGCGATGATGCCGACATCGGCGGCCTTCAGTGCATGGTCCGCGTGCCCGTACAGCAACGTCATCGGCAAGGATTCCAGTTGCAGGCGGTATTGCACGCCTTCGAAAAATTCACGCGCCTCGCGGCTGACCAGCGGCACGACGAAGCGCGCTTCAGGCTGCGCTTCGAGGATTTCCGCTGCGGTCCTGAGCAACAGCTCGGTATGCATCGTGAGCTCCCCCATCCGGCTGCCCGGCAGCAGCGCAAACACCGGACGGCTGGATTCCAGCTTCAGCAGCTCCCGCGTCTCGCGGCGGCTCGATGCAGTGGCCGCGGCCGCTGCCAAGGGGTGCCCGACAAAGGTGACCGCGAGTTTGGTGTTTTCGTACAGTGCCGGCTCGAACGGGAACAACGCGAGCAGGCGATCCGCCGCTCGCGCGATCGCGTCGATGCGCTCGCTGCGCCATGCCCATACCGAGGGGCTGACGTAATGCATCGTGCGCACACCCTGACGCTTGAGCCGGCGCTCCAGGCCGAGGTTGAAGTCGGGGGCATCGATGCCGATGAACAGCGGCGCGTTGGCCTGGCGCAAGCGACGATGCAGATCCCGCCGGATGCGGATCAGCTCGGGCACCCGCGGAAGCACTTCAACCAGGCCCCGCACCGCCAGTTTCTCCAGCGGATACCAGAGTTCGCATCCCGCGCCCACCATGCGCGCGCCGCCGACGCCGACGAAACGGACATGCGGCATCCTGGCGCGCACCGCGCGAATGAGCTGGGCCCCCAGCGCGTCGCCCGAAGGCTCGCCAGCAACAATGCCGATCGTGACGGTAGCGTCCAACGGATTCAGCGCACGATCCCGCGACCAACCGTCTCCAGGAACATGGCGAGGGGCGCGAGTACTGCGGCGGTCTTCGCATCCGCAGCGATTTGCCTCCGCGCATCGTCGAGCTGGAGCGAAGAGCGATACAGGGTCTTGTAGGCGCGCTTGATCACGACGAGGTCGTCCACCGAGAATCCCCGGCGGCGCAATCCCTCGTTGTTGATCCCACGCGGTTTCGCCGGATAGCCGGCCGCAGTGACGTACGGCGGCACGTCCTGCAGCACGATCGAGCCGGCGGCGATGAAAGCGTGCGCGCCGACGCGACAGAACTGGTGGACGCCGACGAATCCGCCGAGCACCACGTGGTCATCGATGACCACGTGACCCGCGAGCTGTGCATTGTTCGAAAACGTCGTCTCGTTGCCGATGACACAGTCGTGTGCGATGTGCGAATAGGCGAGCAGCCAGTTGCCATTGCCGATGGTGGTCACGCCGCGATCCTGCGCGGTCCCCGCATGGATCGTGACGTATTCACGGATGACGTTGTCGTCGCCGATGACGGTACGAGTCGGTTTCCCGTCGTACTTGCGATCCTGTGGAATCTCGCCGAGCGACGCGAACGGGAAGACCCGGTTCCTGCGTCCAATCGTCGTGCGCGCCGCGATGACGACATGAGCGCCGATCACGGTCCCCTCGCCTAGCGCGACCTCGGGCCCGACGATCGAAAACGGCCCGACTTCGACGCCAGGCGCGAGCTGCGCATCGCTCGCAACGATGGCCGAAGGGTGGACGCCGGCCATCGGCATTCAGGCGTCGCGCAATGCCGCCAGGAGCTCGGCTTCGGCGACGAGCGCGCCGCCGACGCTTGCGCGAACGGCGAACTTCCCGACCCCGCGGACCAGCCGTTTTTCAGTCGATTCGAGCAGGAGCTGGTCGCCAGGCAGCACCTGGCGGCGGAAACGCGCGTCGTCGATGCCCGCGAAGAAGATATGCGACTTGCCGTCGGGCATTCGTTCGAGAGTCTTGTACACCAGTATCACCGAGACTTGCGCCAAGGCCTCGATGATCAGCACGCCCGGCATGACCGGGTAGCCAGGAAAATGCCCCTGGAAGAACGGTTCATTCACCGTCACGTTCTTGATCGCCTTGATCCGCTCGCCGGGAATGCATTCGAGCACGCGATCGATCAGCAGGAACGGATAGCGGTGCGGCAGATGCCGCAAGATTTCGCCGATGTCCATTTCACCCATGGTCGTCCCCCCGCCCACCGAATTTGCGGTCGAGCATGCGAACGCGATCGCTCAGCATTCTCAATCGGCGAACGATTGCAGCGACGTGCCGCCATTCCTGGTGTGGCAGCGCCGGAAACGCCGCGGTATAGGTTCCGGCGTGGGTAATCGAGTCGAAAACGCCGGTTGCGCCGGAAATCACCGTCCCGTCCACGATATCGAGGTGGCCATCGATCATGGCGGCACCACCGATCTTGCAGTTTTTCCCGATGCGCGTGCTGCCGGCAATGCCCACGCAGCCCGCGATGGCGGTATGCGATCCGATGCGGCAGTTGTGGCCGATCTGAATCTGGTTATCGAGCTTGACGTCGTCTTCGAGCACCGTGTCGCCGAGTGCACCGCAATCGATGGTCGTATTGGCGCCGATCTCGACGTCGGCTCCAAGGACCACGCCACCTACTTGCGGCACCTTGATCCAGCGCCCGTCCTGCTCGGCCATGCCGAAGCCGTCGGCTCCGAGCACCGCGCCGGCATGGACGATGGTGCGGGGTCCGATCCGCGTTCCGGCGTAGGCGACGACCCGTGGGTAGATCGTGACGTCGTCGCCGATGGCACAGTCGTCGCCGATGACAGCCCCGGCATGAACCTGCGCCCGCTCGCCGATCATCGTGCGCTCGCCGACGACCACATAGGCCGCCAGCGACGCCGATGCGGCAACGCGCGCGCTCGACGCGACGATTGCAGTCGCATGAGTACCCGGAACAACCGGGGGTGAAGGATGAAACAATGTCGCGACCCGGGCGTAGGTCGCGTACGGGTTGGCGCTCACCAGCTTCGGCAGCGGCGTCGCGTCGGCGTCGCGAGGCGACACGATGACCGCGCTGGCCCGAGTCGCCGCGAGCTGGGCCCGGTACTTCCGGTTGGCAAGAAAGGCGATCGCCCCGTCACCTGCGGCATCGAGCGTGGCTACGCCTCGGATCAGCACGTCTCCGTCACCCACCAGGTCTGCGCCGCAGTGCCTGGCAAGTTCCAGCAGCGAAATTCCGGCATCTGTGTGACGTGGACCCATGCGCGCTGACACGGCGATGCCTGTTTGCTACTTGTCGGCGAGTGCCTTGATCACCCGATCCGTGATATCGATGCGCTGACTGGCGTAGATAACCGGGTCCTGGATGATCAGGTCAAATTTCTCGTCGATTGCGATCTGCTGAATCACCTTGTTCGCGCGCTCCTGCACCGCGGACAGCTCCTCGTTGCGACGAAGATTGAGATCCTCGCGGAACTCGCGCTGGCCGCGCTGCAGATCGCGACTCATGTTCGCCAAGTCGCGCTCCTTGTTGCGGCGCTCGGTCTCCGCCATCGTGACGCCGTCCTTTTCGAGCATGGCCTGCAGGTCACGCACCTGCTTGGCCAGCTTCTGGATTTCAGCGTCACGCCCCGCGAACTCCTTTTCGAGCTTTTGCTGCGCGCGTTTTGCGGGCGCCGCATCCCTGAATAGACGTTCGCTGTTGACGAAGCCGATCTTGTAATCGGCGCCCTGCGCCAGTCCCGGTCCCGCCAGCGATGCGACGAACAGCGCGCCCGCCACCTGGACCAACAAGTGCTGCATGCGGTGATTCAAAATTCTCTCCTGCAACAATGGCTCGGCCACGCCTAGAAGACAGTGCCGACCTGGAATTGAAAGCGCTGAATCCGGTCGTGCGGTCCTGCGTTCAGCGGGTAACCATAACTGAACTTGAGCGGACCGATCGGCGAATTCCACGCCAGTCCGACGCCGGTCGAATAGCGGAACGACTCCAGGTTCGGTTCAAAACCGCTATCGTAAATCTGTCCGGCGTCGGCAAACACGGACAGTCGAACCGACTGATCCCCCGCCTTGGTTCCCGGCATCGGAAAAAACAGCTCGGCGTTGCCGACGATCTTCTGGCGGCCGCCGATCGTATTGCCGGATATGTCCTGCGGTCCCAGGGACGCCGTCTGGTAGCCGCGGACCGATCCGACCCCGCCCGCATAATACGCCTTGAAGAACGGCAGCGGTTTGTCGCCGAGGCCGCCGCCGTACCCCAGGTCCGTCCGCAACATCAGCACGCTGCTCAGCGGCATGGGCGTAAACCACTGGATGAGGTAGTTGAGCTTGTAGTATAGAAGGTCGCCCACGCCCAGTTCGGCGATCGCGCTCTGCAGCATGCCATTGGATGGGAACAGGATGCTGTCCCGCGTGTCGCGTGCCCAGCCCGCGCTGAAGATGACGCTGTTGGTGATGGCGCCGAATTCCCGCACGAACTCGCGATACAGCAGCGGGCTGTCGCTGTACAGCGTCAGGTTCGTGTGCTCGAAGCGGGCGCCCAAGTTGATCTGGTCCGTCTCGGTGATCGGAATGCCGAACCCGATCGCGGCACCGGCGGTCTGCGATTGGTAAGCCGCCACCGGCAGCGAAGAAGGATTGACGTTGCGGAAATAAAGTTCAAGCGAGCGCGAGACGCCGTCGGTGGTCCAGTACGGCTCCACATACGTCAAGGCCACCTGCGTGTTGACCTTGCTGGTGTTGACATTGGCAGTGAGCGAATTGCCGGTACCGAACACGTTGTTCTGCGACACCGAGCCCGAAATGACAAACCCGTCAGCACTCGAATAGCCCGCGCCGAGGAGCAGGCTACCGGTCGCCTTTTCAGTGACGGCGATATTGAGGTCGACCTGATCGGGGCTGCCTGGCACGGACGGCGTTTCGAGATTGACGTCCTCGAAGAACTGCAGGCGCGTGATACGTATCTTGGACCGATCAATGCGGGTCGCGTCGTACCACCCGCCCTCGAGCTGGCGAATCTCGCGCCGGATCACCTCGTCGCGCGTGCGTGCATTGCCGCTGACGTTGACCTTTCGGACATAGACGCGACGTCCGGGATCGACAATGAACGTGAACGTGGCGGTGCGGTTCTCGCGGTCGACCTCGGGCACGGCGTTGACATTGGCGAACGCATAGCCATCGCTGCCCATCCGGTCCGAGATGGCCTTGGCCGACTGCGTGAGTTTCTCGCGCGAATAGACGTCGCCCGGACGAATCTGCACGAGCCGCATCAACTCGTCTTCGGGTAGCAGCAGCTCACCGGCGAGACGAACATCCTTGACCGTGAACTTCGGGCCCTCGGTGATGTTGATGGTCAGGTAGATGTCTTCCTTGTCGGGTGTGATCGACACCTGCGTCGAGTCGACGGCAAACTCCAGGTAACCGCGGTTGGTGTAGTAGCTGCGCAGCGTCTCGAGGTCGGCCTGCAGTTTCTGCTTGGAGTACTGGTCGTTCTTGGTATACCAGGTCAACCAGCCGGGCGTCGACAATTGCATTTCCTTGATCAGCGTCGCCTCCGGAAATGCCTGCGCGCCTACGATGTTGATCCGTGCGATCTTGGCCACATCGCCTTCTTCGACGTTGAAGTTGATCGCGACGCGATTGCGCTCCTGCGGCGTCACAGTGGTCGTAATCTTCACGCCGTAGAACCCGCGATTGATGTACTGCCGCTTGAGCTCCTGCTCGGCCCGGTCCAACGCCGACCGGTCGAAAATGCGTGCTTCGGCGACGCCGATGTCCTTGAGCGCCTTCTTCAGGACGTCCTTCTCGAACTCCTTTGTGCCGACGATATCGATCTGGCTGATGGTGGGCCGTTCCTGGACGATGACGACCAGCACGTCGTTCTCGGCCTCCAGGCGCACGTCGCGAAAGAAGCCGGTCGCGTAGAGCGCCTTCACCGCCGCGGATGCCTTCTCGTCGTCGATGCGATCGCCGACCTTGATCGGCAGATAGTTGAACACCGTGCCGGCGTCGGTACGCTGCACACCCTCGACGCGGATGTCCTTGACGGTGAACGGGTCGAAGGCGAAGGCCGCGTCCGCGAGGAGCACTGCGGCAAGTAGCAACATCGGCCTGAGCCACATCGCGACGCGCAAGCACGCGCGCCGCACGATCTGCGGCTCAGAAAAGTCGGGAAAGGTCATTGAAAAGCGCCAAAGCCATCAGCATAGCCAGCACGGTCATGCCGATTCGCTGGCCGACCTCGAGAACCCGGTCGGATACGGGACTGCCCTTGATAATCTCTGCGAGATAATACATCAAGTGTCCCCCATCGAGTAAGGGAACGGGCAGCAGGTTCAGCACACCGAGACTGATGCTGATGAGTGCGAGGTAACCGACGAAGGTGAGCATGCCTGCCTGTGCCGACTGTCCCGCATAGTCGGCCATCGTCAGCGGCCCGCTGATGTTCTTCAGCGAGGCATCTCCCGTGAGTATGCGGCCGAGCATTTTCAGCGTGAATATGGACAGTTCCCACGTCCTGCGTGCGCCCTGGGCCAGCGCCTCGACGACACCATAACGGACGACGATCGCGGAGCGTTCGCCTTGCACCGGGTCGATGCCGAGACGCATGCCGGCCATGCCGACGCGCTTGCCATTCTGCTCGCTCACTTCGGGCACCAGCGTCGCATGGAATTCGGCGCCATCACGACGCAGAGTGAACGCTAGCGTCTCACCCGGGTGCGCGTTGGTGATCGCTGCAACGTCCGACGGCGAGCGCATGACTTCGCTGCCGATCGCGACGATCGCGTCGCCCGCGCGAATGCCCGCGCGTGCGGCCGGCTTGTCGGTCACGGCCTCGCGCACGACGGGCGCGCCGAGATCGGTCTTGAGTCCCAGGATGGCGAGGAAGCCCCCTTCCCAGTCGCTGCTGCTCAGCGTCGACAACGAAAGGACGCGCATGGCGCGGCGACCGTCAGGCCGTTCCACCGCGATCGATACTTCTTCGTTGCCGGATGCCTTGAGCAGGCGCCAGCGCAAATCCTGCCAGGAACGCACGCCCTCGCCATCCACGGCGGTGACCAGGTCGCCGTCAGCAAAGCCGGCCGCAGCGGCGGGCGTACCCGAAGGCGGCGGAGCGAGCAAAGCACGTTGCCCCGGAATGCCGACCATGTACGTTGCCGCGAACAGCAGAACCGCCAGCAGCAGATTGGCGATCGGTCCCGCCGCGACGATCGCGATGCGCCGCCAGACGCTCTGCCGGTTGAACGCGCGCGGCAAGTCGGCGGTCGGGACGTCGCTTTCGCGCTCGTCGACCATCTTGACGTACCCACCGAGCGGGACCGCCGAAAGCGCCCATTCGGTACGGTCTCTCCCGACGCGTCGCGACCACACGACGCGCCCAAAGCCTACCGAGAAGCGCAGGACCTTGACGCCGGCCAGTCGCGCAACCACGTAGTGGCCGAGTTCGTGAAAGACGACCAGCAGCCCCAGAGTGACAGCGAACGCCAGTACCTTCTGCACCAGATCGATCATGCGATGTGTCTTTGCGCGCGAGCGGGGGCGATCGATTCCTGCGCGCAGCGTCGTGCGTCGCCGTCAGCCGCCAAGGCGTCGGCGAGCGAACCGACGGGTCGTGCCGCAACCTGCTCGAGCGTCCTTGCGCAGATCGCCGCGATGTCGAGGAAGCCGATCCGGCCCTCGAGAAACGCCGCGACGGCGACTTCATTGGCCGCATTCAGAACCGCGGTCGCGGTGCCGCCTTCACGCAGGGCCGCATAGGCCAACCCGAGGCAGGGAAAGCGCGCGGCGTCCGGGCGCGAGAAGTCCAGCGTGCCGATACGCGCCAGATCGAGCGACCCCACGCCGGCTTCGACCCGGTCGGGCCAGGCGAGCGCTTGGGCGATCGGCGTGCGCATGTCGGGGTTGCCCAGTTGCGCAAGCACCGAGCCGTCGACGTACTCGACCATCGAATGGATCACGCTTTGCGGATGAATGACGACATCGATCGCCTCGATCGCCGCGCCGAACAGCCAATGCGCCTCGATCACCTCGAGGCCCTTGTTCATCATCGTCGCCGAATCCACGGAGATCTTGCGGCCCATGCGCCAGTTCGGATGCGCGCAAGCGGCATCGGGGGTGACAGCGGCGAGTTCGCTTTCCGGCGTGGTCCGAAAGGGTCCCCCGGAGGCGGTGAGCAGGATGCGGCGGACACCGACCTTGCTGACGTCGTGCGCGTGCGCGTGCGGCAGGCATTGAAAAATGGCGTTGTGCTCGCTGTCGATCGGCAGGAGCGTCGCCCCACCCTCGCGCACCGCGTCGATGAACAAGGCTCCGGCAAGTACGAGGGTCTCCTTGTTCGCGAGGAGAATGCGCTTGCCGGCGCGTGCTGCACCCAGCGTCGGTGCGAGACCGGCGGCGCCCACGATTGCGGCGATGACAGTATCGGCCTCGGACATTGCAGCCACGGCGCACAGCCCGGCTTCACCCTCGAGCACGCGCGTGGGCAGGCCCTCGCGTTGCACGGCAGCGGTTAACTCGCGAGCCGCGGCCGGGTCGAGCAGCGCAGCGTACGGTGGTCGGAACCGGCGAACCAGTTCCAGCAGCGCGTCCCACCGCCGGTTGGCGCACAGCGCCGTTACCGTGAAACGATCGGGGTGCCGCGCGATGACGTCCAGGGCCGAGGCGCCGATGGATCCGGTGGCGCCGAGAATCGCGATGCTGCGGCGAGCGTGACCTGACATCAGCGTATGAGGTAGTTCGCGACGAGCGCCGCCGCGGGCATCGCGGCCGTGAGCGCGTCGATGCGATCGAGCACGCCGCCATGACCGGGCAGCACGCGGCCGCTGTCCTTGACGCCGCGCTGCCGCTTCAGCATCGACTCGAACAGATCGCCGGTGACCGACATTCCCGCAATCACGAGCACCAGCGCGACCCAGGCAACGACCGCGCCAACGCTCAACGCCTGCGCATAGCCGCCGCGTGCCGCGAACGGGAGCAGCGCGAGCGCGTACGCGCCGACCGCGAAGAGCGCGCCGTACACGCCCTCCCAGGTCTTGCCGGGGCTGATCGACGGTGCCAGCTTGCGGCGTCCGAACCGGCGCCCCGCGAAATAGGCCGCGGTGTCGGCAATCCAGACGATAGCCATCAGCGCGAGCAACATTCCCGGTGAGCGTGCCTGGATCTGCACGATCGCCACCCAGGTGGCGATCAGCACCAGCCAGCCGATCGCCGCCAGCGCGGCACGGGCAGTCACGCGCCAGCCGAGGTAGAGCCAGGGCGGGATGACGAGCAGCCAGAACAAGGTGGCCGCACCGCAGACCGACAGCACGACCGCTTCCGGCCAGCCGGAGCCGGCAACGAAGCCGCTGGCGGGCATGAATAGCAACCACAGACCGGTCGTTGCCATGGCAATGACGAACAGCACCGAGCCCATCGCGGAAAACGCGGCGAGCCTTGCCCACTCGCCGGCCGCGATGCCGACGACGACCAGCGTGAGCACACCCCACGACCGCGTGTCCAGACCGAACAACGCGGAAAGAACGAGCGGTACCAGGATGACGGCGGTGAGGACGCGCGTTCTCAGCATCAGTCGCCGGCCGCTTCCTGCAATTGTTCGCTCGTCCGTCCGAAGCGGCGCTCGCGCTGCTGGTACGATGCAATGGCCGCTCGAAGCGCCTCGGCGTCGAAATCGGGCCACAGCACGTCGGTGAAGTAGAGTTCGGTGTAGGCAAGCTGCCACAGCAGGAAGTTCGATATGCGCTGCTCGCCGCCGGTGCGAATGAACAAGTCGGGCTCCGGCGCGTAAGCCATCGCCAGGAACGGATCCAACGCCTCGGGCGCGAAACCGCGCAGCGGCGGACGGCTGTGCGGCGATCGAGTTTTTGCACGGCCTGCGCGATGTCCCAGCGCCCGCCGTAGTTGGCCGCCACCGTGAGCGTGCAGCCGGTCGTTGCCTGCGGTGCGCGATTCGCCGACGGCAATCAGCTCGCGAATGCGCTTTTCGAACGCGGGACGTGTCGCCGACGACGCGAAAGCGGATGCCGTTGCTGTCGAGCTTGGCCACTTCCTGCTCCAGCGCGAGGATGAACAACTGCATCAGGATCGACACTTCGTCCGCAGGCCGACGCCAGTTCTCGCTCGAGAAGGCAAACAGCGTCAGGTATTCGACGCCGCGCTCGCAGCAGCCGCGGACCGTTTCGCGCACCGCCTCGACGCCCGTTGCGATGGCCGGCGACGCGCGGCAGCAGGCGCTGCTTGGCCCAGCGCCCGTTGCCATCCATGATGATCGCGATGTGCCGCGGTACGGCGCGCACATCGGGTATGTCCCGCGTTGAGCTCGTAAACAAGATGGCTGCTCAGACTGCCATCAGGTCCGCTTCCTTCGCATGCAGGACCTTGTCGACCTCGCGCGATATAGCGGTCGGTGAGCTTCTGCACCTCGTCCTGCGCGCGCCGCTCGTCGTCTTCGGAGACCGACTTCGCCTTGAGCAGGTCCTTCAGGTGAGTGATCGCGTCGCGGCGGATGTTGCGCACCGCGACCTGCGTGTTCTCCGCCTCCTTGTGCACGACCTTGACCAGTTCCTTGCGGCGCTCCTCGGTGAGCGCCGGCATCGGCACGCGGATGACGTCGCCGCGCAGTCGCCGGATTGACGCCCAGGTCGGAATCGCGGATCGCCTTTTCGACGGCCTGCACCATCTTCTTTTCCCAGGGCTGCACGGCGATCGTGCGCGCGTCGGCCAGCGTCACATTGGCGACCTGGTTGAGCGGCATCATCGATGCCGTAGTAATCGACGCGGACATGGTCGAGCAGGCCGGTGTGGGCGCGTCCGGTGCGCACCTTGCCGAGGTCGTGCCTTCAGCGTCTCGACGCGACTTCTGCATCTTCTGCTCGGCGGTCTTCTTGACGTCAGCAATCATCGTTGTCTCCCGTGCCTTGTTCAGCAGTGGACCAGCGTGCCTTCGTCCTCGCCCATGACGACCCGTTTCAGTGCGCCCGGCGTGAAGATGCTGAACACCTTGAGCGGCATGCTTCTGGTCGCGGCACAGCGCCAGCGCGGTGGCGTCCATCACCTTGAGATTCTTGACGATCGCCTCGTCGAAAGTGAGCGTCGCATAGCGCTTCGCGCCGCGGATCCTGGTTCGGATCGGCGGTATACACGCCGTCGACCTTGGTCGCCTTGAGCACGATGTCGACGCCCATTTCGCGTGCCGCGCAGCGCGGCGGCGGTATCGGTGGTGAAAAACGGGTTGCCGGTTCCTGCCGCGAAGATCACGACCTTGCTCTCCTCGAGGTAGCGCAGCGCCTTGCCGCGGATGTACGGCTCGACGACCTGCTCGATCGACAACGCCGACTGCACGCGCGAGACGATGCCGGCGCGCCGCGAACGCATCCTGCAGCGCGAGCGCGTTCATCAGCGTCGCCAGCATGCCCATGTAGTCGGCGGTGGCGCGGTCCATTCCCGCAGCCGCCGGCGCGACGCCGCGAAAAATGTTGCCGCCGCCGATCACGACTGCGATCTGCACGCCCAGTCGCGCGACCTCGCCGATTTCGGCGACGATCCGGTCGATCACCGTCGCGATTGATGCCGTAGGGATCGTCGCCCATCAGCGCCTCGCCCGAAAGCTTGAGCAGAATGCGCCGATAGGCCGGTTCCTTGTTCGCTACGAGAGCCACGCTGGCCAGCGGCGCGATCGTCGGGATGGTCATCGGGAAAAGCCTCGCTCCAATCGCGGAATGGGTGTTCAGGCCTTCGCCATCGCCGCGACCTCGGCGGCGAAGTCGTCCTTCTTCTTCTCGATGCCTTCGCCAACCACGTAGAGCGTGAAGCCGTTGATCGTCGCGCCCTGCGCCTTCACCAGATGCTCGACGCTCTGCTTGCCGTCGCCCTTGACGAAGGGCTGGCCGAGCAGCGTCATCGCAGTGATTGCCTTGTTAACTTTGCCTTCGACGATCTTGGCCGCCATTTCGCCGGTTTTGCCATCCTCTGCGACCTGCGCCGCGGCGATTCTGCGCTCGTTTTCGACAAGCTCGGAAGAGACGTCGGCCTTGCTAAGGGTCGCCGGCTTGATGGCTGCAACGTGCATCGCAAGATCCTTGCCCAGAGTCGGCTCGCCACCAGTCACGTCGACCAGCACGCCGATGCGCACGCCGTGGACGTACGCGTGCAGTTTGCCCTTCGCCACGCGACGCGCAAACCGGCGGATCGACAGGTTTTCGCCGATCTTCTGCACCAGCGCAACACGGCGGGCCTCGACCGTCTGGCCCGACGCCAGCGTCAACGCACCAAGCGCCGTGACATCAGCCGGGTTGTCGCGGGCAACCAATTTCGCGACCTCGGCCGCGAACGCCCGGAATTCCTCGTTCTTGGCGACGAAATCGGTTTCGCAATTGACTTCGATGATCGCGCCGACCTTGCCGTCCGGCGATACGTCGAGCCCGATCACGCCTTCCGCGGCGATGCGGTCGGCGGCCTTCGATGCCTTGGCGCCGCTCTTGATTCGCAGCAGTTCTTCCGCCTTCGCGATATCGCCGGCGGTCTCTGCCAGCGCCTTCTTGCACTCCATCATGCCCAGGCCCGTGCGGCCGCGCAGTTCCATCACCATGCTTGCGGCAATTTCCGCCATGCTTGCTCCAAGTTGTTGCCAACGCGGCGTCGCTGAGGGCATGCCCTTTGCGTCCGCGCTAAAAATGCGGGGGCCGCAGCCCCCGTCGACATTCTCGTCAGGCGGCAGCTTCGTCCGCAGACACTTCAACGAACTCCTCGGTCTGGACGATTTCTTGTATCACCTGGCTGCGTCCCTCAAGGATGGCGTCGGCGACACCCCGTGCGTACAGCCTGATCGCGCGACTCGAGTCGTCGTTGCCCGGAATGACATAGGCAATCCCGTCCGGCGAATGGTTGGTATCGACGACACCGACGATCGGAATCGCGAGCTTGCTTGCCTCGGTGACCGCGATCTTCTGGTAGCCGACGTCGATCACGAACAGCGCATCGGGCAGCGCGTTCATTTCCTTGATGCCGCCCAGGCTGCGATTGAGCTTCTCCATCTCGCGCTGCAATGTCAGCGCTTCGCGCTTGCTCATCTTTTCGAAAGTGCCATCCTGCGACATCGTTTCGAGATCCTTCAAGCGCTTGATCGACACCTTCACCGTCTTGAAGTTCGTCAGCATGCCGCCGAGCCACCGGTGATCGACGAAGGGCATCCCTGCGCGCTGCGCCTCTTCCGCGATGATCTCGCGTGCCTGGCGCTTGGTGCCGACGAACAGGATGGTGCCGCGGTTGGATGCCAGTTGGCGGATATACTTCATCGCCTCCTGGTACATCTCCATCGTCTTTTCCAGGTTGACGATGTGAATCTTGTTGCGGGAACCGAAGATGAAATCAGCCATCTTCGGATTCCAGTACCGTGTCTGGTGGCCGAAATGCACTCCGGCTTCCAGCATTTGACGCATCGTGACCGACATCAATACACTCCTTTTCAGGGTTGAGCCTCGATCCGCAACTGGGCCTGACCGCTTGATCAGGCACCCTGAATGGGCGGATCTGCGAATTGCCTGGATTTGGTGCGATCGTGGGACGGCGAACCCTCCGCTAACCCCCACTTGCATGCCAATCCAAGCTAACGTTCGATTTTAGCACAGTTTTTACTCTAAGGAACCTTCCAACCAGGGCGCTGACCCGCGTCCTGGTGCACGTGGCGCGAGAGCCGATACCCCATGACCTCCTGGATCGAATTTCTGACCGCGCACGGCGCCCTTTTCGACGCCGAAGGCGTCGCATCGTCTGGAGACGCCGAAGGCGTCGCCTCGTTCGGGGATCCCGATGCCGAGCTCGTGGCCGCGCGGGACCACGCGGTGGTGACCGATCTCGCGACGATCGCTGTGCTTCGGGTCGCAGGCGCGGACGCGGCGGCTTTCCTGCAGGGGCAGCTGACCAACGATGTCAGCCAGCTCGCATCCGGCGCATCGCACTATGCGGCGTGGTGCTCGCCGAAGGGCCGCATGCTCGCCAACATGGTGGTCCGCCGCGTCGACGACCGCAGTTTCGAGCTGGTGCTTCCCGCAGCGTTGGCCGCCAGCGTGCACAAGCGGCTGGTGATGTTCCTGCTGCGATCCAAGGCGACGATCGAGGACGTCAGCGCAGCGACAGTGCGCCTGGGCATCGCGGGTCCGAGCGCCGCCATGGTCGTTCAGGACCTATTCGGCGCGCTGCCCGCGCCGCACCGCCAGGTGGTGACGGCGGATGCGTCGGTGATGGCGGTGCCGGGGGGACGTTTCGTTGCGCTTGCGTCACCCGAAGCCGCGCCGTCGCTATGGGCACGCCTGACGGCCAGGGCACGCCCTGTCGGCCTTCCGGCGTGGCGATGGGTGACCATTCGGGCCGGCATACCGGTGATTACGGCCGCCACCACCGATCAGTTCGTGCCGCAGACCGCCAACCTCGATGCGCTCGACGGGGTGAACTTCCAGAAAGGCTGCTACACCGGTCAGGAGATTGTGGCGCGCACGCAATACCTCGGACGGCTGAAGGAGCGCCTCGTCCTTGCCCACGTCGACGGCTTGCCGCCGGCACCGGGCGCGCGACTCTACAGCCCGGTATTCGATGCGCAGGCCTGCGGCACCATCGTCAACGCCGCGCCGGCGCCGGGCGGAGGTGCCGACCTGCTGGCCGTCCTGCAGCTGGCAGCGCGGGACAGCGGAGAGGTGCACGCGGACGCCCCGGATGGACGCAGGCTCGCATTGCTGCCGCTACCGTATGCGCTCCCCGATCCACCGCCCCGCCGGGGCCGGATTGCATGAGCGCGAAGGGCCGCCCCGAGCGCGAATACCGAAGCGCGCAGCGCGAAGGTACACCAATGAGCGCGCCGCATGAAGGTCCGCCTACGAGCGCCGCTCCGGTCTCCTACTACGTCTACTACCGCGTCGCAGCTGCCCACGCCGAGGCAGCGCGACACGCCGTCGCTGCCATGCTGCGTCGGCTGGAGCAGCGCACCGCCGTCAGCGGTCGCCTGCTGCGACGCCAGGACGAGCCGCTGCTGTGGATGGAAGTCTACGAGGGCGTGCGCGACACCGAGGCCTTCGACGCCGTCCTCGCCGAGCTGCTCGACGCCAGCAAGCTGGCCGCCCTGCTGGCGCCCGGCGCGACGCGCAAGACCGAGCGCTTCATCGGTACGCAGCCGTAACGACGTGGGCACGCTGCTCGTCCGCAACATCCATACGCTGGCGACGATGGACGCGACGCGGCGCGAATTGCGCGATGCGGCGATCTACGCGCGCGGCAATACCATCGTCGCGGTGGGGAGCATCGACGACATGCCTTCGACGTCGGCGGACCGGGTGATCGATGCCCGGCGGCACGTGGTCCTGCCCGGGCTGATCAATACGCATCATCACCTGTTCCAGACATTGACACGTGCGCTCGCGCAGGATGCCGACCTGTTCCAATGGCTCGAAACGCTCTATCCCATCTGGTCCCGGCTGACGTCCGAAGCAGCCTACGTTTCCGCCAAGCTCGGCATGGCGGAATTGCTGTTGTCGGGCTGCACGACTACCAGCGATCACCTGTACCTGTTTCCCAACGATGTGCGCCTCGACGATACGATCCGCGCCGGACGCGAGATGGGGATGCGCTTTCACGCCACGCGCGGCGCCATGAGCGTGGGCGTCGGCAACGGTGGGCTGCCGCCCGACGCGCTGGTCGAGTCGGAAGATGCGATTCTCCACGATACGCGCCGCGTGATCGAGTCGTTCCACGATCCCGGCCGCTATGCGATGACGCGCATCGCGGTCGCACCCTGCTCGCCGTTCTCGGTATCACGCGAACTGATGCGCGATGCCGCGGCGCTCGCGCGGACTTACGGCGTCGGCCTGCACACGCACCTGGCGGAAAACGATCACGACGTCGCTTACAGCCTCGAGCGTTTCGGGTGCCGGCCCGGCGCCTACGCCGAGAGCGTGGGCTGGGCCGGCCCCGACGTGTGGCATGCCCACTGCGTCAAGCTCGACGCGACGGAGATCGAGCGCTTCGCCAGGACGAGCACCGGCGTCTGCCACTGCCCGAGTTCGAATCTGCGGCTGGGGTCGGGCCGCGCGCCGCTTTCGCGCATGCGCGCCGCCGGGCTGCGCGTGGGTATCGGCGTCGACGGGTCCGCGTCGAACGATGCTGGAAATCTGCTCGCCGAGGCACGGCTCGCGCTGTTGCTTTCGCGCGTCGCGGGCGACGTGGCGGCGTTCTCGGCGCGCGACGTGCTCGAGCTGGCGACGCTGGGCGGCGCGGCCGTGCTCAATCGCGACGACATCGGTGCGATCGCGCCCGGCATGGCGGCGGATTTCATCGGCTTTTCCATCGACACGCCAGCCTTGGCCGGCGCGCAGCACGACCCGCTTGCCGCGCTGCTGTTCTGCGCACCCGGGCGCGTCGATTTCTCGGTCATCGACGGCAAGCCTAGGGTGAGTGACGGCAGGATGGTCGACGTGGATGTTCCTGTGCTTATCGAGCAACACAACGCGCTGGCACGAGCGCTGCTCGCGGGATGAACAGATGTGCCTCGCCCTGATCGCACTGCACGTGCATCCGCGTTACCCGCTGCTGATCGCCGCCAACCGCGACGAGTTTCACGCCCGCGCCGCCGATCCCGCGCATTGGTGGACGCACACGATGCTCGCCGGGCGCGACCGTGCCGGCGGTGGCACCTGGTTCGGCGTGACGCGAACGGGCCGCTGGGCGCTGATCACCAATTTCCGCGAAGGCGTCGCGCGCGATCCGTTCGCGCCATCGCGCGGCAGCCTGGTGACGGGGGCACTCGGTGCGGACGAGACGGCGGCCAGCTTCGCCGCCCGCGCGTCCGTCGACGGCCAGCGTTTCCACGGATTCAACCTGCTTGCTGGGGACGGTGCGTCCGCGGTCTACGCGTCGAACCGCGCGAGCGGCGCACGGGTACTCGGCCGCGGGATCGCCGGTCTGTCGAATCATCTGCTCGACACGCCGTGGCCGAAAGTTCTGCGCAGCAAGGCGGCGCTAGCCGCGGCACTGGCGCGCGATGGCGATCCGCTCGACGCGGTGTTCGAACTGTTGGCGGACCGCGACCCGGCGCCCGCCGTCGCGCTGCCGGACACCGGCGTCTCGCCGCAATGGGAGCGAATCCTGTCGCCAGCTTTCATCGTCAGCCCGGAATACGGCACACGCTGCTCGACCGTGATGACCATCGACGACGCTGGCGAAGCGCGTTTCGTCGAGCGCAGTTTCGCTGCATCCGGTGCGGCAACGGGCGAGGTCACCCAGGTGTTTCGCATCGAGTCCGCCGCCGCGGTCGCGCATTGACCCTCGCGACGACTACAGCCGCCGCTCCATGGCGCGGTGAGGAATGCCTGCATCGTCGTACTCCGGCCCGAAGGCGACGAAGCCGTGCCGCTCGTAGAAGGCAAGCGCATGGGTCTGGGCATTGACGATCACGCGTGCGTGCCCGAGCTCCGAGGCGAGCGCGATCATGCGCCGGAGCAAGGCGTCGCCCACGCCCTGCCCACGTGCCGCGGCGACGACTGCCATGCGTCCAATGTGTCCGTCGGGCAGCAGGCGCGCGCAGCCGATCGGTTCGCCCGCGGTATTCTCGGCAATGGCATGACGGCAGTCGCCGTCGATCCCGTCCCATTCCAGCGCTTCAGGCACGTTCTGCTCCACGACAAACACCGCACGCCGGATGTCACGAAGCGCGGCCTGGTCGCGGGCCCAGTCGGCCAGCCGCACGCAATACGCGCTGCTCACGCGACCGCGTACGCCGACAGCGCAAGCTGCGCCGCGCCGTCGCGCACCGTGAGCCGGCAATGTCCGCCCACCGGCAGCGTGAGCTTGTCGCGGCAGTGACCGAAGGGCAGGCCGGTGAACACGGGTAGTCCGAACGCGCTGCGTGCGTGCTCGATCACCGCGCTGAGGTCGTATCCGTTGTCGTTGGCCGCCAGCTCGAAGCCGTTGAATGTGCCCAACAGGAGCGCGCGCTGCCGTCCGAGGATGCCCGCATGATGCAGTTGGTAGAGCATGCGCTCGACGCGATAGGGCTGCTCGCCGATATCCTCGACAAACAGGATGCCGCCGTCGACCCGTGGCAGGTACGGCGTACCGACCAGGTGGGCGAGCAATGCCAGATTGCCGCCCCACAGCGTCCCCTCGCCGTCGAAATCTGGAGGGCCCTCCAGGCTGCACTCGATCACGGTGCGCGACGACCCAAGCAATTCCCAGCAGTGGTCGAGCGTGAAGGCCGACGGTGTCTCGGCGCCGAAATCGTACGCAGCCATCGGCCCGGCAAAGGTGACCATGTTGGCCGCCGCGAGCGCGGCCAGCTGGAACGCGGTGAAGTCGCTGTGGCCGAGCCAACGCTTGTTCGCCGCGGCGATGACGCCGAAATCCAGCTGTTCGAGCAGGCGCGACCAGCCGTAGCCGCCACGCGCCGCGATCGCGAGCTCGACGCGCGAATCCTGCACCATGCGCATGACGGCAGCGAGTCGCTCCTCGTCGGGGGCCGAGAAGCGCTGCCACAGCGTCGATGCGCTCGGGTCGACGACAACGCGGTGCCCGGCCGCCTCCAGGCGCGACACTGCCCGTGCGACGGCGGCCGGATCGGTGGTGAAGCCGGCGGGCGCATAGATGCCGATGCCGTAACTTCGCTCAGCCATGCGCAGTCGTTCAGCGGCGCGCCGCGAAGAAGCTGGTCAGCAGCGCGCCACATTCGTCCGGCGCGACCCCGCCCAGCACCGTGGCGTGGTGATTCAGGCGGGCATCGGCGAACAGGTCGACCACGCTGCCGCACGCGCCCGTCTTCGGGTCGCTCGCGCCGAAGACCAGCCGCCGGATGCGCGCGTGCATGATCGCACCCGCGCACATGGCGCACGGTTCCAGCGTCACATACAGGTCGCAGTCGGGCAGCCGATAGTTGCCGAGTGCGCGCGCGGCCTCGCGCAAGGCCGCGATCTCGGCATGCGCCGTCGGATCGCTGGCGGCCACCGGCGCGTTGCCGCCGCGCCCGACGACGGTGCCAGCGCGGACCACGACCGCCCCGACCGGGACTTCGCCGCGCGCCTGCGCAGTGCGCGCCAGCGCCAGCGCCTCGCGCATCCAGTGCGCGTCATCGACGAGCGCCGTGCGGTCTTGGGGTTCCGGTTCCGGTTGCGTCTGCTCAGCGATCATCGCCGCTGCCGAGGATGGCTTCGACCTCGATTTCGACCAGCAGGTCCGGATCGATCAGGCGGCGCACCTCGACCATGGTCGCCGCCGGCCGGATGTCTCGGAACGCCTCGCCGTGCGCGCGCCCGATCGCTTCCCACTGCGTCATGTCGGTGACGAATATTCGCGTGCGCACGACATCGGACAGGCTCGCCCCGGCCGCCGTGAGCGCGCTGGTGATGTTGGCGATGATCTGCCGGGTCTGTGCCGCCGCGTCGCCCTTGCCGACGATATTGCCGTTGTTGTCGGTCGCCGTCGTGCCGGACACCCAGATCTGGTTACCGATCTTGACTGCGCGTGAATAGCCCACGATCGGTTCCCATGGGGCGCCCGACGAATAGAGTTCCCGCTTCATGCCGTAGTCTGCACCATCCGTGCTTGCATCGTACTCGCGTTCGAGTCCCGTAGCAGTGCGCGGGCGACCTGGCACCATGGCATCCGGGTCCGCACCGGCTCGATGTTCATTCCCATTCGATCGTCGCCGGCGGCTTGCCGGAGATGTCGTAGACCACGCGATTGATTCCCTTGACCTCATTGGTGATCCGGTTCGATACCGTCGCCAGCAGCTCATGCGGCAATGGCGCCCAGTGCGCGGTCATGAAATCGGTCGTTTGCACGGCGCGCAACGCGACAGCGTGCTCGTAGGTGCGCCCGTCCCCCATGACGCCGACCGAACGTAGCGGAAGAAACACGGCGAAGGCCTGCGCCACCCTGTCGTACCAGCCCGCAGCACGCAATTCGGCGATGAAGATCGCATCGGCGCGGCGCAGCAGGTCCGCGCGTTCGTGCGTGACCTCGCCGAGAATGCGCACGCCCAGGCCAGGCCCTGGAAACGGATGCCGGTAGACCATGTCCCGCGGCAGTCCGAGAACAATGCCCAGGTCGCGTACCTCGTCCTTGAACAGGTCGCGCAAGGGCTCGAGCAGCTTGAGGTGCAGGGTGTCAGGCAGTCCGCCCACGTTGTGGTGCGACTTGATCGTGTGCGCCTTCTTGCTCTTGGCTGCGGCAGATTCGATCACGTCTGGATAGATGGTGCCCTGCGCGAGCCACTGCGCGTTCGTTCGGCGCGCTGCCTCCGCCTGGAACACGTTGACGAATTCGCGGCCGATGATCTTGCGCTTGGCCTCTGGATCCGTGACGCCTGCGAGTTCGCGCAGAAAGGTCTGCGCGGCATCGACCCGTTCGACCCGAACGCCGAGATGCTTGCCGAAGGTCTCCATCACCTGCGCGGCCTCGTCCTGCCGCAGCAGGCCGGTATCGACGAAGATGCACGTCAGCTGGTCGCCGATCGCACGATGGATGAGCGCCGCGGCCACCGACGAGTCGACCCCGCCCGACAGGCCGAGGATGACCTCTTCGCTCCCGACCTGGGCGCGGATTCGCGCCACCGCCTCGTCGGCGTACCCGGGCATGGTCCAGTCGCCGGTGCAGCCGCAGATGTCGCGCACGAAGCGCGCCAGGATCGCCCTGCCCTGTTTCGTATGCGTGACTTCCGGGTGAAATTGCACCGCGTAAAATCCTCGGGACTCGTCCATCATGCCGGCGATGGGCGTTGCTTCGTTGCTCGCCATGAGCGAGAAGCCAGGCGGCATGGTGGTCACATTGTCGCCGTGGCTCATCCAGACATCGAGCAATCCCTGTCCGTGTGGCGCTATGCTGTCCGCAATGCCGGAAAGCAATTTTCCGTGCCCGCGTGCACGGACCTCGGCGTAGCCGAATTCGCGCACGCTTCCGGCCTCGACCGCGCCGCCGAGCTGTGCCGCCATCGTCTGCATGCCATAGCAGATGCCGAGCACGGGCACACCCGCCGTCCACACCGCGTCGCGGTGCGCGCGGCGTGTCGCCCTCGGTCACGCTGTTCGGCCCACCGGACAGGATGATCCCCGCCGCTGCGAACTCGCGGACGAACGTATCGGTCACGTCGAACGCGTGGACCTCGCAGTAGACGTTGAGTTCGCGTACGCGCCGCGCGATGAGCTGCGTGTACTGCGCACCGAAGTCGAGGATCAGGATCTTGCTGTGCATGGAGCGATGCCAGGCAGCCGGCGCGGTCGACACGACGCCCGGCGATGCCGCGACCACGGCAGACGCCGGTTATTCGACGCGATAATTCGGCGCTTCCTTGGTGATTTGCACGTCGTGCACGTGCGATTCGCGGATGCCTGCGGTCGTGATCTCCACGAATTCCGCGTCGTTGCGCATTGCGTCGATCGTCGCGCAACCGCAATACCCCATTGCGGCGCGCATGCCGCCGGTCAACTGGTGAATGACGGCGGCCAGTGTCCCCTTGTAAGGCACGCGGCCCTCGATTCCCTCGGGCACCAGCTTTTCGGCCTCGCCCTCGCCTTCCGTGTCCTGGAAATAGCGGTCGGCCGAGCCTTGCTGCATCGCGCCAAGCGATCCCATCCCCCGGTAGCTCTTGTACGAGCGCCCCTGGTAGAGCTCGGTATCGCCGGGCGATTCCTCGGTGCCCGCGAATACGCTGCCCAGCATCACCGACGACGCACCGGCGGCAATCGCCTTCGCGACGTCCCCCGAATAGCGAATCCCGCCGTCGGCGATCAGCGGCACGTCCAGTCCGGCGACCCCTTCGAGCGCATTGAGGATCGCCGTGATCTGCGGCACGCCGACGCCCGCAACCACGCGCGTCGTGCAGATCGATCCGGGACCGATGCCCACCTTGACGCCGTCGGCACCGTGGTCGGCGAGCGCCCTCGCGCCGTCCGCGGTCGCGATGTTGCCGCCGATCACCTGCAGCTTCGGGTACTTGCGTTTGATCCAGCGTACGCGGTCGAGCACGCCTTGCGAATGTCCATGCGAAGTGTCGACCACCACGACGTCGACGCCGGCGGCGACCAGGCCCTCCACGCGCTCGATCGTGTCGCCGGCCGTCCCGACCGCCGCGCCGACGCGCAGCTGGCCAAGCTCGTCCTTGCAGGCAAAAGGGTGCTCGGTCGACTTGAGGATGTCCTTGACGGTGATCAGGCCCTTCAGTTCGAAGGCCGCGTTGACGACCAGCACCCGCTCGAGCCGGTGCCTGTGCATCAGCTCCTTGGCAATTTCGAGCTCGGTGCCCTCCGGGACCGTCACCAGCTTTTCGCGCTTGGTCATGATGTTCGCCACCGGCTGGTCGAGGCTGGTCTCGAAGCGCAGGTCGCGATTGGTAACGATGCCGACCACCTTCTTGCCGTCGACAACGGGCAGACCGGAGATGCGATGCTGGCGCGTCAACGCGAGGACCTCGCGCACCGACATCGTCGGCGGAATTGTGATCGGGTCCTTGACCACGCCGCTCTCAAAGCGCTTGACCTTGGCTACCTCGGCCGCCTGAGCCTTGGGTGTCATGTTCTTGTGCACCACACCCATGCCGCCTTCCTGCGCGATCGCGATCGCCAGCCGTGCTTCGGTGACCGTATCCATCGCCGCCGACAGCAGCGGGATGTTCAGGGTGATGCTCGAGGTGAGGCGGGTCTGCAGGTTGACGTCGCGGGGAACGACGGAAGAGTGGGCGGGGAGCAGTAGGACGTCGTCAAAGGTGAATGCCTTCTGGACGACACGCATGGTGCATTTCTCCTATGCACAAAAGCGGATTATACGCGCTTGCCCCACACCGGCAATCGGAGGGGACGCCCGGGCCGGGGGACGCGAGTTGACGAGTGCCCTCCGTTGGCATTACCTTGTCATAATTCGTCTCTTCCCGGGACCCCGAATGAAGTTGCGAAACTCATGGCTGGCTGCCGCAGGTTTCGGTGTCGTCGTCGCGTTCGCGGCGTCGGCGTCAACCGCGGCCATGTACAAATGGGTCGACGAAAACGGCCGGGTCGCCTATGGCGATACGCCGCCGGCCGGCGTCAAGGCCGAGCGCATGAGTTCGGGCCCGCCGCCCGCGGATCCTGCCGCGGTGCGCGACCTGGCCATCAAGGACGCGGAAATCCGCAAGCGCATGCAGCAGCGCACCGACGACGACGCGAAAGTGCAAAACGATCGCGTCGCCGAGAACCTGCGGCGAACGCAATGTCAGCAGGCCGTTGGGCGGGTCCGGTCGTTGCGCCAGGACGCGAACGTCTATCGCTACAATGAAAAGGGCGACAGGGAATACCTGGATGCGGCCGCGCGCCAAAATGCCATCGCCGAAAATCAGAAGCTGATGCGCGAAATCGGCTGTACGCCGTCGATTCAGCCCTGAGCGGGGCGCGCAGCAGCTCCGCAGCCTACTTTCGTTCCAGGTTGGTCTGGTTGATCTTTACGTCTGCCTTCGCCTTCAGGCTCGCCACATAGGCGTTGAACATTTCCCGACCCAACTGCTCGCCGATGCGCCCGCTGAAAGCCGCGACGCGCGCGGCATCCGGCGCCGGTGGCGTGATGACCTGCGACACCTTGTAGAGCGAGTAACCGCCGCCCTCGCCAGGCATTCCGAGGTAGACCGGCAACTTTGCCGGATCGGCATGAAAGATTCCGAGTAGCGCGTCCGGTGGGAAGCCGGGCTGCACCTGGTTGCGCGTCAGCGCGACCGGCTTGCCAAATGCGATGGCGGCATCCTTGCCCTGCTGCAGCAGCGCGAGCTTTTCCTTGCCGGCTTCCTGTGCGAGATCGCTCGCCGCCTTCTGCTCGAGTTGCTTTCGAATCTGCGCCTTGACGTCATCCAGCGGCTTTGGCGTGGCCGCCTTGTAGTCCACGACACGGGCGGCAACAATCGTGTTCGCACCGACTTCGATCGCGTCGGTGTTGCGCTTGGACTGCAGCGATTCCGGGCTGAAGACCGCCTGCGCAAATTTTGCGCTGCCTTGCCCGAGCGCCTGCACCTGCGCGCGGGTCAGACCCGGCGTTGTCTGCACCTGCAGATTGAGTGCCTTCGCCACGGGCTGCAGCGAGTCGGCCTGTTCGTAGACGAGATTCTGGAATTGGTCGGCCGCTTCCGCGAACTTGCGCAGCGACTTCTGTTGCTTCAGGTCCTTCTCGATTGCGGCCTTGACCTCGTCGAAGCCTTGCATTTTCCCAAGCTTGATCGCCGTGAGCTTGATGATGTGCCAGCCGAAGTCGGTCTGTACCGGACCGACGATGTCGCCCTGCTTCGCCGTGAATACCGCGTCCTCGAACGGCTTGACCATCGAACCGTCACGCGCGAAAAACCCCAGCTCGCCTCCCTGTGACGCAGACCCTGGATCCTGCGAGCTCTGCTTGGCCAGCGCCGCGAATTGCGCCGGATTCTTTCTCGCCTGCGCCGCCAGCGCCTCGGCCTTTTCCCTTGCTGCGGTTTTTTCGGCATCGCTGGCGTCCGGCTTGACGGCGATCAGGATGTGACTCGCCTGCCGCTCTTCCGCCTTCCCGTATTGCTTGAGGTTGTCGTCGTATTGCTTCCGGACGTCGGCGACGTCGACGCTGACCTGACTCGCCAGCGTATCCGGCGTGAGCACTACGTATTCGATCTTGGCCTGCTCGGGCACCTGGAAGGCGGCCTTGTTGGCGTCGTAGTACGCCGCGACCGCGGCATCGTCGACCTTGACGCTTTTCATGTAGACGTCTGGAGAAATCGTATACGCCGACACCTCGCGCTGCTGGTCGAGCAGGTTCAGATAGCGTTCGACGTTGCTCTTGGCGACGATGTTGCCTGCCGAAATCGGTTCCTGCAGCGGCGCCAGCATAAGCGCCTGCCGCACGTCGTTCACGAATGCCGGCGACGACTTGGGCGGGCTCTGCGCGGCAAGGAGCTGCTCGTACCGTTGCTGCGAGAATTTGCCGTCCACCTGGAACGCGGCGATGTCGCCGATGTATTGCCGCAGCTGCTCGTCCGAAACGCGAAAGCGGTTCTTGCGCGCCTGCTCGTCGAGCAGGTGCTGGCCGATGATCTGCTCGAGCAGCGAGTAACGGACTTCGGGATTCTCGAAGACGACCGGATCGTAGTTCTTGCCGAGCTGCTGGCGCATCCGCTCCTGCTGGTTGCGCAGCGCATCGTTGAATTCGGCCTGCGAGATCTGCTCGTTGCCGACCCGCGCGATCTCGCCCAGGCTGTTGCCGCTGCGAAAGTAGTAATCGACACCGAAAAATGCGAACGGCAGCATGATCAGCGCCAGGATGAACTGAACCAGCCGTTTCCGGCGATAGATGAGATCGAACATGAAGCGTCGTTACCTTCCAGGGCCGAAATTGCCCGGCCGCGTCAATCAAGGATCGCGGCGAGGCGCGAAGAAAACCACGGTCGCGCTGCAAAAAGGGCGAACTCGCGTTCGCCCTCTGGTCGATGTCGGCAGCGCAAGCGTCCGCGGATCGATCCCTGCACAACATCATGGTAGATAGGACAATTTTAGCACACCGACCGAGGCGGCTCGCCGGCGCTCGTGGGTACGGCTTGCCCGGTGCATCGTAGGCCTCGGGCGCCGCAGTGTCGGAAAAATTTACAATTCGACCTGAGTTCGTCGGACCCAAGCCGGCGATCTTTCCTAAGCCATTGAATTTCCATCACCGCATACCGCACGGTATGCTTCTTGCACGCGTTCCGATCGCCGGGCGACTAGGTCATGAGCCCGGCACGATCAAGGGCAAAATGGCAGCGATGAACGACGACCGGCACCGCGCAGTGATACCCGAAGCAAACACGCTGAAGGCGGGGCCTTCCCTGGCTGAACAGAAGCGCCGCGTCGCGCGCCGGCAGTTCCTGCGCGGTACCGTCGCCGGCTCGGGCATGGTGATCGCAACCATGTACCACCAGCGTGCCTCCGCGGCGTTGGATGCCATTCTTGCATCGTCCCCCGAGGCGTGTTTTTCCCTCACCGGCAACCGTTCGACCACGACCACCGAAATCCAGTCGATGGGGCGGCCCAAGCAGGTATTCGTCTGTACACCGGGCGCGCGCCCCAACGGGTGATTCACGGCGCGGCTTGATACGCGTCGGTCGCGCCGGCTTGGGGCGCACCTCAATCCAACAAGCGAACGGGTCGATTCGCCCCGCCTGATCCGTTAAAGCCATGCAACAAAGCGAGCACTGGCGCATCAGCGGCGAGGCGAACTTGTCCGTGCGCGATTGGGACGGCGAATGTGCGGTGTACAATCCGCTCTCGGGCAACACTCACATTCTCGACGTCGTTTCTGGCAGGCTTCTGTGCTCGATCGTCGAAGGTCACCATAGCGCGGAGACGCTGCGTGCGCGCATCGCCCAGTTCCTCGAAGTACCCAACGATCGACGCATGGCGGAGCACGTGAAACGGATACTGGCGACGCTCGACGAGCTTGGACTGATCGAGCCCGTCCCCGGGTGCTGATCGGCGACCTTGCCCGCGAGGATCTCGCGCGGCGCCTGCGTTCGGAAGGAATCCATCTCGTCACCGGCGCGTTCACCACGCACCTGTCGATCACGGTGCCGCACCTGGTCGATGAATTCGCCGATATCTACGCGCGCTATCCGTTCGAGGAGCCCCCCGGTATCGACGATGCCAGGCTGCGCATTGCCGGTCGTCGCCCGCTTCGGCGCTGGCTGCGCCCGCATGTCCGGACCTGGGTCAACGGCGAACCGCTGGTTGGCCTGGTGCCGGCGCACCGCGCGTTCACGGCGCTCGAAACGAGTCTCAACTGGAGCATCGTCGTCGGCGGCAACGCACCCCTGATCCTGCACGCGGCAGTGATGGAGCGCGATGGTCGCGCGCTGATCATGCCGGCGCCTTCAGGCTCGGGCAAGAGCACCTTGTGCGCCGCACTCGTATTGCGTGGGTGGCGCCTGTTTTCCGACGAAGCGACGGTGTTCGGCTTCAGCGACGGGCTGCTCTACCCGAATCCTCGGCCGGTCTCGCTTAAGAATACGTCGATCGAAGTCATCCGGGCGTTCGAGCCTGGTGTGCAATTGAGCCCAATCTATCATGGCACACCCAAGGGCGATGTCGCCTACATGCACGCGCCGCCGGAGTCGGTCGCGCGCGCCGGCGAGCCCGCTGTGCCCGGACTCGTCGTCACGCCCGCATACATAGCGGGTGCCGCGACCAGCACGCGCCAGCTAGACAAGGCGGAGGGGTTCCGCATGCTCATGGACAATTCAATCAACTACGCGTCGATGCTGCATACGGGGTTCGATTTTCTGACCCGCGTCGTCGAACGCTGCACCATGGTCGAGCTGACTTATTCCGATTTCGACGAGGCCATCGCATTGATCGACACGCTGCATCGGGAAGCGCGCGCCGCATGAGCATGGATGCGAGCTCCCGAGGTCGCAGCAACAGCCTCGTATCCGCGCTACTCGATCCGGCGCGAACACGCGGGCTCACCGCTCAGCAGTGGAACGAGCTGCTCTGGCTGGGTCACAAATACGGCCTGCGCGCGCGTCTGCACACCGCCCTTTGGGCCGGCGACCTCATCAACCATGTCCCGCCCAAGGCGCTGACGCACTTGCGGGCCGCCAGCATCGCCGCAGAATCGAGCCAGACCTCGGTGCGATTCGAAATCAATCGCGTCATGCGCACGCTGGGCCAACTCGAGGTTCCGGTGATCCTGCTCAAGGGGGCAGCCTATATGATGGCCGATCTCCCGGCGGCGCGCGGACGCCTGGTCGGGGACCTGGATCTCATGGTGCCGCGCTCCCGGATCGACGAGGTCGAGCAGGCGCTCGTCGCCGGCGGTTGGGTCGCACCCGAGATCAGCGCATACGACCAGCGCTACTACCGCGATTCAATGCACGAGATTCCGCCGCTCCAGCACCCGGAGCGCGACACGCCGGTCGACATTCATCACACCATCGCCCCACCGACAGGCCGCGCGCACGTCGATGCCGACTCGCTGCTCGCCGCCAGCCTCCCGGTCGCCGGCACACGCCTGCGCGTGCTCGCCCCAGCCGACATGGTGCTGCACAGCGCGTATCACCTGTTCAGCGACGAGGTCGGCAAGCCGCTGCGCGACCTGTTCGACCTGCACGACCTGTTCTGTCACTTCGGCGCGCGCGCGGGATTCTGGGATGAGCTTTTTGTCCGTGCCAGACTGCATGGACTCGGTCGCCCGCTGTACTACGCGCTGCGTCACGCACGGCGAACGCTCGGCACAGCGATCCCGGCAGACGTCGAGCGACAGGCTGCACTCGATGCGCCAGTGGCACCACTCAACCGGCTGATGGACGGGATTCTCGATTCACGTTTCAACCCGGAACCGCTCGACGGCCGTCGGCAGGGAGCTGCACTTGCCCGCGGCGCTTGCTATCTTCGCGCACATTGGCTGCGCATGCCGCCGCACCAGCTTGCTCGCCACCTCGCGATCAAATCGCTCGCACGCATGCGCGAGCCCCGCCTTGCTGCTGCCGTGGGCGAAGCAGACGTCTAGACAACGCGTGATTGGCGGAGTGGACGGGACTCGAACCCGCGACCCCCGGTGTGTGGAAGAATGAAGAATATGGATGAGCGCTTTCCGACCGAAGGCTGGCGTGGCCGCGAGGGCGTAAATCACGTCGCGATCTCGGGACCGGTAGACTGCAGGGCCGCCGATCTTCCGCAGGGGATGACCGTGTTTTGGTGGAAGGACCGTCCAGTGGGTCATTTCGTGGTCAGATCCGGAACTCCTTCCGAATCGCATGCCCGGATCGACGCGAACACGCTTGCCCGAATCGCAACCGAGGAACAGGCGCGACGAACGCCTGCCCTCTCGGCAAGCGTCGTGATCTGCACCCGGGACCGTCCCGAGGAACTGCAACGCTGTTTGGCATCCCTGCCCCAGCAGACGTATCCGCCCCGCGAGATCATCGTCGTCGACAACGCGTCCCGCGATCAGCGTACCCGAGAGGTGGCCCTGGCGGCGGGAGCGATCTACGTCCGGGAAGACCGCGCGGGACTGGATATTGCCCGCAACACCGGTGCCTGCCGCGCCACCTCCGAGATCGTGGCGTATACCGATGACGATGTGCTGCTCCATCGGCGATGGTTGGAGCGGCTCGTTGCGGCCTTTGATCATCCGCAAATCGCGGCGGTGACGGGACTCGTACTACCCGCCGAACTGGCGACCGAAGCACAGCGTCATTTCGAGACCTACTGGAGCTTCGGCCAGGGATATCAGCGGCAGGATTTCGACGCGGCGCGTTTCGCCGCCCACTCGAATGGCGTCTTTCCCGCCTGGAAAGTCGGTGCGGGCGCCAGCATGGCCTTCCGGCGCGAGATATTCGATCGGGTCGGATTTTTCGACGAGCGCCTGGACGTGGGCCAGGCGGGGTGTTCGGGTGATTCGGAGTTCTGGTATCGGCTGCTCGCCAAGGGCTATTCCTGCCGATACGAGCCCGCTTCGGTGGCCTTTCACTTCCACCGCCGAACCATGGAAGGCCTGTCCAGCCAGATCTTCCATTACATGCGGGGCCACGCCGCCGCGCTGCTGGTCCAACATGAACGCACCGGCATCGCCGCCAACCGGACCCAGGCGTTCCGCCGGATGCCGCGCTGGTATGGCGGCCGATTGTGGGATCGGCTACGCGGCATCAGAACACCACAGGATCGGTTCCTGAAGGAAGAAATCTTGGGATACCTTTCTGGACTCCTCTTCTATTATCGGAACAAGCGGAGAGGCCATGAGCCCCTGCGATCATCCCCGGACGTCGGTAATCGTACCGGCCCGGAACGCCGATAAGACCCTCGCGGAAACGCTGGACAGCCTTCTCGCCCAGAGCGATTCCGACTGGGAAGCGCTGATCATTGATGATGGCTCGACCGATGACGACTGCGGACGTCATCCGGCTATACACGCAGCGGGATGGTCGGTTTGTGGGCCTTCAGGGGCAGGGCGCCGGTGCCTCGGCCGCGCGTAACATCGGCATCGCCCGGGCAAGCGGTCGCCGTGTGCTGTTTCTGGATAGCGACGATTGGATCGACAGTCGCTTCCTCGAACTCATGAACGGAGCGCTGGATGCCGCGCCCGACGCCATCGCCGCCTATTGCGGCTATCGACGCGTCATGCCGGATGGCGCGCAGTCGCCGGTCACGGAGCGATCCCCGAATCGCGCAGACGCCGTTCGAGATGTTCGCCCGTTCTTGCGCCGCGGCGATCCACGCCGTCCTGATCGAGCGTGACATGATCGTCTGCATCGGCGGCTTCGACACGTCCTTGCGGACTTGCGAGGATTGGGATCTCTGGCAGCGCGCGGCCCGCATGGGAGGGCGTTGGGTCCACGTCGATGCCCCGCTCAGTTATTACCGGGCGAGCGAGCATTCGCTGACGCAGGACGTCGACCAGATGCTGGCCGATGCGGCGATCGTGATCGCGCGAGGCTTCGCGGCGGATGAGCGCCTGGCGGACGCCAATCCTGCCCATCCCGGCGGCGCATCCACCGGCAGACGGCAAGACGGCCGACCTCGCCTATGCCTATTTCGCGCTGTGGTGCGGCGCTTTCGACTGCGGACGCGGAGGAACTGGCGCCGCCGCGCATCGCGAGACTCGACAATCTTCCAGCCTCCCCCGATCTTGCGAGCTCGATCGTCGAGGTGCTGCTCGATGGCGTCATGGTCGGCCTGCGCGCCGTCCCCGCACAGCTCGCTGCCCGCTGGCCGGAATTCGGCGCCCTCGGTAACGGCATTGGTCGCCGAACTCGGCAGGCTCTGGAACGACCCGGTCGCCGCACGCCGCGTCCAATACAGGTTCGAGCGGCTCGTGCTGGATTACGACGACCTTGCCGCACCCCGTCATCTGTCCCTGACTCTCGGCCTGCGGGTGGATCTGCGCGATCTCACGACCGGTTACGCCTCCACCGGGAGTGGACCGTCTCTATGTTTATCTCTGCGACGGCCGCGATGTGCGTGCGCTGATCGATTTCGGCGCGCTTGGGACGATCACAACGCGGCACTGGCTCGAGCTCGCGGTCTCGCGCTTGGGCGTCACCGAGGTCGCCGTACGCGCCGGTCCCTCGCTGGGGCGCTCGCTGACCTTGCCTAAACTTCGGCATGTCGCTGCGCGAGGCCAGCCGCAGCACCGCGAACGGCGATCCGGCGTTCCGGCTGGCGGCGCATTCTGGCAGACGGCCGCCCGAACGGCGCTGCTCAGCGCCTCAGGTCCATCCCGGCCTGCGCAATAGCCATCAGGAACAAGCTCATCGTCTCCAGATGGAGGCCGACCAATCTCGCCAAGCGCCTGCATCCGCGATTGGGCAAGACCTGTGGTTACCGCGACCGAGCGTCCGAAGAGGCGGAGCCATGGCGATCGCCGCGCCTACTGGGAGGATCTGTTCCAGGAGCCCGATCCCTGGAACTACGGCTCGCCCTACGAGCAGGAAAAATATGCGCGGCAGCTCATGCTGATCCCCGACGGTCCGATCGCCAACGGCGCTGGAGCTGGCCTGCGCGGAAGGTCGCTTCACCGAGAAGCTCGCGCCCCGTGTCGAGCGGTTGATCGCGGCGGACATCTCGGCGACAGCGCTGCAGCGCGCGCGCGATCGTTGCCGTTCACAGGCAAACGTCGAGTTCCAGCAGCTCGATCTCGCCGTCGATCCCCTGCCTCAGGAATTGGATCTGATCGTCTGTTCGGAGGTGCTCTACTATCTCGCCGACGAAGCTGATCTCGAGCGGGTAGCGCAACGGCTCGCGGCCGCCTTGAGGCCGGGCGGCCACCTCCTGACCGCGCACGCCTTCGTGCTCAAGGACGATCTCTCGCGGACCGGCTTCGACTGGGAGAATCCGTGGGGGGCCAAGACGATTGCGCGCGTGCTCAGCGCCGTACCCGGGCTTGCGCTCGAACGCTCGCTTTGCACGGAGCTCTACCGCATCGACCGGTTCGTGCGCCTCGCGGCGGGGCAGCCGAGCCGCGACGCGACGATCGAGACCTTGCCGATCACCGCCGAGATCGAGATCGACGTGGCCCGCCACATCCTGTGGGGCGGAGCCATCGCTCGGCGTGCGGACTTGGCCGTGACGAGCGGCACCCGCAGGTCCCGGTGCTTTTGTATCATCGGATTGCCGACGATGGGCCCGCAGGCCTCGCGCGCTATCGCCTGTCCTCCGAAATGTTCCGAGCACAGATGACATGGCTCCGCCGCAACGGCTATCACACGATCGTGTCCGAGGAACTCGCCTGGTTTCTGGCGAATAACCATCCTTTCGTCGGCCGGCCCGTGATGATCTCGTTCGACGATGGATTCCAGGACTTCGCCGACCAGGCCTGGCCAATCCTGCGCATGCATGATTTTCGGGCTGAGGTCTTCGTCGTGACCGATGCCGTCGGCCAGACAGCCCAATGGGATTGCGCACCTAGGCGAACCGGCGCCCTTGATGGACGCGCCGACGATCGTCAGGCTGGCAGCGGAAGGGGTTTCGTTCGGGAGCCACCTGGCCAGCCATCGCGGCGCCGACGGGCTGTCCACGCTCGAGTTGGCCGAGGAATTGGCGCGATCCCGGGCGATGCTGCGGCAATGGCTGGATCGCCCGGCCGACTCCTTCGCGGCGCCCTTTGGCCTGACAGACGAGCGACTGCGCCTTCTGGCGGCGGAATGCGGCTTCCGTACCGGATTCAGCACGGAGCCCGGCGTAGCGCACCTGACCAGTGACCCGCTCAACCTACCGCGTATCGAAATCCGCGGCGACTCGACGCTTGAGGACTTCATCACGCAACTGGAAGTTTGCCGATGACGGACGCGCAGCTCGTGAGTGTCGTCATTCCCGCCTACAACGCGGCCGCGACTCTCGACGAGACGCTGCGCAGCGTGCGATCACAGACGCACCGTGCGCTCGAGATCATCGTCGTCGATGACGGATCGACCGACGATACCGGCGCGATTGCGAAGCGACACGCCGCGATCGACGACCGAGTCCAGGTTGTCACTCAGGACAATGCCGGCCTGGCCGCGGCCCGCAACGAGGGTTGGCGCCGCGCGCGATCGGACTTGATCGCCTTCTTGGATGCCGACGACCTGTGGGCGCCGACAAAGATCGAGCGGCAGATCCAGGCCTTACAGGCAGGGGGGCAGCACGTCGGACTGGTTTATTGCTGGTATGTTCGGATCGACAGCCAGAGCACTATTACCGGCGTTTGGGAGGGAGCCCGATTGGAAGGCCACGTATTGGAACGGATCCTGGCTGGCAACTTCGTCGGGAACGGTAGCTCGGCGCTGGTTCGACGACAGGCACTCATCGATGCGAACGGGTTCGATAGCGGGTTGCGAGCCGCCGGCGCCGAGGGATGCGAGGATTGGCTTGTTCTTTGCCGAGTCGCCGAAAAGTATCGTTACGCGGTCGTGCCCGAGCATCTGATCGGTTACCGCTATCTTCCCGACAACATGTCCAGCAACCGACCCCGCATGCTGCGGTCCTGGATGCTCGCACACGATCAGATGCTCGCCCGTCAGCCCGGCCATCGCGATGCGCTGAAAAGGGGCGTTCGCAACTATGGTGGCTGGCTTGTTCAAGACGCGTTGTCCGTCAGGGGACTCAGGCATTTGCCGCCCCTGCTCCTATTGCTATTCCGTCGCTACCCATCCATAGCACTGAAAGTGTTGCTGAAGGATATTCCCTCTGCACTGATCGGAAAGGTTCGCGCCCGGCTGCGCAGGTCGCACCGCGAGACAGCGAAGTCCATGAACGCGGAGAGCGGTCAGCGCTTCCTGATCGGGAACCCAGACAAGTGCCACTAAGCGACCACGAGGACGCCGGAGAGGGGCGCGGGCGCGCCGGGCCAAGCTCGGCGCGCCGCGTTCGATCACCTTTCGCGTCTGCTCAAGATCGCGCCGAAGCCGCGTTGGGCGACGCCTACGCTGATCGTACTTGGACTTGGTTCGTCTTTCGCGGAGACACTGGGCATTACGCTCATCATTCTCTTTTTCTATTCAGCGATGGGCCAGCTGGATGCAGCAGCGTCGACGGGTGGCGTCCTGGGTCAGGCGCTGCAGCTATGCGAGTGACTGGCTTGGTTCCTCCACACAGATGGCCGCCGTGATCCTCCTGCTGATCGTCGTGCGCGGAGGTCTGGCCTTCGCCAACAACATCATCAGCGCGCATGTGAGCGAGCAAATCAACGAAAAGGCAAGGAATCTGATTCATGAGCAGTACCTTACCGTGGCTTACAGCTTCATTCAGCGGCACGAACAGGCGCAGCTCATGGAGGTGCTCGGCACCGAATCCTGGTTAATCGCTGGCGCCTACGGAAGCCTTACACGGATCATCATCAGTGGTTGCTCCATACTCGTCTTTGCGACGTTTCTTCTTGCCCTGTCCTGGCAGATTGCGCTGGCCGCCCTGGTGGGATCGTTGCTAATCTCCGCGGGTCTGCGCCGCTTGTCCGAACCGGCGCGAGAACTCGGCAAGCGGGTCAAGCGCGTTCACCAAGAGCTAGGCGAGCAGATGCTGATGACGTTGGAGGGGTTGCGGACGATTCGCGCGTACGGTCTCGAGGAAGCGCATCAGCGCCGCTTCATTCGTTCTTCCGCCGAGGCACGACATGCATCGATGGCGCTCACACGTCTCTCGTCGTTGCTCAATCCGCTGACCGAAGTTGGATATCTCGCCATCTTGTGCTTGATCATCGCCGGTGCGAGTCTTTGGAACGCGAGCTTCCCGACGACCCTCGCGGCCGTGGCGTTGCTTTACCGGTTACAGCCACACACCCGGGAGATGGAAGGCAATCTCCTCTATATGGCGCAAATCGAACCACAATTGCGCTCCGTCCGCATGATGCTGCAAAAAGACGACAAGGAGTATCCTGCGCCCGGGCATCTGCCTATTCGGTCACCGCGCAAGAGCATTCGCTTCGATCGGGTAACCTTCCAGTATCAGGCCGGATCCAAGCCGGCCCTGAAGGATGTCTCGTTCGAGATTCCCGTAGGTGTCACCACGGCACTGGTGGGCGCCAGCGGCGCCGGCAAGACGACGATTATCAACTTGCTCCTGCGCCTCTACCAACCGTCTTCGGGCACGATCTGGGTCGATGACATGCCAATGGAGGAAGTGCGGCGAACCGATTGGCTCAAACTGCTAGCGGTCGCCGGGCAGGATGTAGATCTGATCGAAGGGACCGTGATCGACAACATCCGGATGGCGGACATCGACGCCACAGAGGAGGATGTCGTCGCGGCATCGCGGATCGCGGGCGTTTCCGAATTCATCGAACCGCTTCCCGAGGGCTACGGAACATGGATTGGCCAGCAGGGGCTACGATTTTCCGGCGGTCAGCGGCAACGAATAGAATTGGCGCGCGCCATTCTGCGCAATCCTGACTTCCTGATGCTGGATGAGGCCATGAACGCGCTTGATCGTGGACTGGAGGAACGGATCAGAGGTGCGATCGATGATCGCTTCGCCGGGCGGACGATCCTAATCATCACCCATCGGGTTGAAGCCGTGCTCAACGCAGACCATGTCATCCACATAGAGGATGGTCGCGTGGCAATCCGGGGGGCCGAGCAGCTATGAAAACGAGAACGTGACGATCACCAAATGATGATCCCCTTGCTTTCACCGATGCTGAAATTATTATTGGTGAGGTCAAGGAATTGGAGCACCCGCTACCGCGCGGCTAGATGGTAGATCCTTCCCGAAACTCCTGAATTAGTTGCCTTAGCCCGTTGGCAAGAGTGGTCTGCGCGGACCACCCGAGAACGGCACTTGCGCGCTGCGTGCAGCCCCGAAATCGCGAAACGTCATATGTTCGAGAAGGCGCCTCTACAATTGTTGCCTTGTTTCCCCCGAGTTCATTCGCCAAATAAGCGAGTTCACGCAACGACGTGGACTGCCCAGATACGAAATGGATCGGATCAAGGGACAAATGAGCACTTGCCTGAAGGAGATCGATTATTTTTAGAATACCCGATACGACATCATCGACATGCGTGAAATCGAAAGTATGATCACTACCATCAACTCTCATTTGCCCGCCGGTAGCTGCGGCACGCGCGAATGCTGGTATGACCCGATCGGAATGGTCAACAGTCCGCCCATAGACATTGGAAAACCTGACGATGGCGGTACGCATGCCGCGCGCGCGCGCATCGCAAACCAATTTTTCCCCCGCCACCTTGGATCGACCGTACACGTTGATCGGACGAAGCGGCGCATCCTCGCGTACTTGGTTTCCGTCTGTCTCCCCATATACTTCTCTACTGCTGGCAAAGATGAGCCATGGCGACTTGTTTCGTCGTTCGACGGCGGCAAGTAGATTGGCAACCGCATCAACATTTGCCGATTGACACTTACTGGGATCTGCCTCTCCCCAAACCACCCTCGAAACGCCTGCCAAGTGGACGATGCCGTCACAGCCGTCAATGACATCGGCAATTCGAACTGCATCACAGATGTCTCCGAAATCCATTCCACTCGCTCGGATATCGAAGCCCCTGCTGCGATACCCATATGCGTCGAGGACAACTCGCAATGCCGACCCGATGAGACCGGCCGATCCCGTGATCAATATTCGTCCACTCATCGCGTTTGATCCCGCACGGTTCGGCAATGTTGAATCTCCGCTTACGGAAACGTGAATAGTAGCAAGACTTCGTCAAGGTTCGCCTAGTACGCATCGGCGACGCTTTCCCTAGAAAGTGACGCCTAGCAAGAAGCACCGGTGACTGGGGACAGTCAAGTTCTTGCTTTTACATGGTTTTTGGCGGAGTGGACGGGACTCGAACCCGCGACCCCCGGCGTGACAGGCCGGTATTCTAACCAACTGAACTACCACTCCGTGTATTTCGACTGCGCGGTATTTCGACTACAGCGTTCGACCGCAGCGTCGCTTCGTTGGTGGGTGCTGAGAGGCTCGAACTCCCGACATTCGCCTTGTAAGGGCGACGCTCTACCAACTGAGCTAAGCACCCGCGTCGCAACCGGCGCCCATGACTCGTCTCGCGGCGCGCGGAACAACGATCAGATACCGACGGCTGCAAAACCGCTTAGTTTACCGAATCCTTCAGCTCCTTGCCAGCGCGGAATTTGGGGACCTTGGCCGCCTTGATCTTGATCGTCGCGCCGGTGCGCGGATTGCGGCCTTGGCGTGCGGTTCTCTTGCCGACGTAGAACGAACCGAAGCCGACGAGCGTGACGACGTCGCCTTTCTTCAGCGACCCCTTGATGGAATTTACGGTCGCATCCAGCGCACGTCCCGCTGCAGCCTTGGAGATGTCCGCATGCTTGGCGATCGCGTCGATCAACTGCGACTTGTTCACGAATGTCCCCTTTCGAAGCTTGGTGGATGTCTTTTGCGGCGCAGCCGGCGACGAGCGCCGGACGATCTTTATAGCAATCGCGAAATCAACGTGTCAAGCGCCGTGCAGCGCCGACTGCGACACGCATCTCGCGGCCGCCGCCGCGAGGCGCAGTGTCGTGAGACGATCAGTGCTTGATGACGGCGGCGGGCTCTTCAACGCGGCGCCGTCGGCACGGCAGGCGCCTCCGCCGCAGGCGCATCGACGATCGGCGTCGGCTGACGCTCGAGGGCAAAGGCGAGCACTTCCTCGATCCAGCGCACCGGATGGATTTCCAGCCGGTTCTTGATCTCGTCGGGTATTTCGACCAAGTCCTTCACGTTCTCTTCAGGTATCAGCACCTGACGTATGCCACCGCGCCCGGCCGCGAGCAGTTTCTCCTTCAATCCGCCGATCGGCAGCACTTCCCCGCGCAGCGTGATCTCGCCAGTCATGGCGACGTCGGCCCGCACCGGGATATTGGTGAGGATCGAGACCATCGCCGTCGAGATCGCCGTGCCCGCACTTGGGCCATCCTTGGGCGTCGCGCCTTCCGGCAGGTGGATGTGCAGGTCGGTCTTCTGATAGAAATCCGGCGCGATGCCAAGCTGCTTCGAGCGATGCCGTACCACCGACAGCGCGGCCGCGATCGACTCGTTCATGACTTCGCCCAGCTTGCCCGTCGTCGTCGTCTTGCCCTTGCCCGGCAGCGCGACCGCCTCGATCGTCAGCAGGTCGCCGCCGACCTCGGTCCAGGCCAGGCCGGTGACCTGCCCCACCTGGTTCTTCTTCTCCGCGATGCCGTAAGTGAATCTGCGCACGCCGAGGTACTTGTCGAGATTCTTGGCGTTGACCTCGACCGGCTTCTTCGCTGCCCGCGGCTTGCCCTCGCTCGCCTTCAGCAGCAGTCCCTTGACCACCTTGCGGCAGATCTTCGAGATGTCGCGCTCGAGCGCCCGCACGCCCGCCTCACGCGTGTAGTAACGCATGATGTCGCGAAGGCCGGAGTCGGCGATGTGTAACTCGTTCTCCTTGAGCCCGTTGTTCTTCATCTGCTTCGGGACCAGGTACTGCTTGGCGATCGCGATCTTCTCGTCTTCGGTATAACCCGACAGCCGGATGACTTCCATCCGGTCGAGCAGCGGCGCCGGGATGTTCAGCGTATTCGCAGTGGCGACGAACATCACGTCCGAAAGGTCGTACTCGACTTCGACGTAGTGATCGACGAACGTGTTGTTCTGCTCCGGATCGAGCACTTCGAGCAGCGCCGACGACGGGTCCCCGCGGAAGTCCATGCCCATCTTGTCGACCTCGTCGAGCAGGAACAGCGGATTCCTGACCCCGACTTTGGTCATGTTCTGCAGGATCTTTCCGGGCATCGAACCGATGTAGGTGCGGCGATGGCCGCGTATCTCCGCCTCGTCGCGCACGCCGCCCAGGCTCATGCGCACGAACTTGCGGTTGGTGGCGCGTGCGATCGACTGGCCGAGCGACGTCTTGCCGACACCGGGGGCGCCGACCAGGCACAGGATCGGCGCCTTCAGCTTGTCGACGCGCTGCTGCACCGCGAGGTACTCCACGATGCGTTCCTTGACCTTCTCGAGGCCGTAGTGGTCGGCGTCGAGCACCTTCACCGCATTGGCGAGGTCCTTGTTGATCTTGCTCTTCTTCTTCCATGGCAAGCCGAGCAGCGTGTCGATGTAGTTGCGCACGACCGTCGCTTCGGCGGACATCGGCGACATCATCTTGAGCTTCTTGAGCTCGCCCATCGCCTTGCCTTCGGCCTCCTTCGACATCTTGGCGGCCTTGACCTTCTTTTCCATGTCGTCGAGGTCGGCGTTCTCGTCGCCTTCGCCGAGTTCCTTTTGGATCGCCTTGACCTGTTCGTTCAGGTAGTACTCGCGCTGGCTCTTTTCCATCTGCCGCTTGACGCGGCCGCGGATGCGCTTCTCGACCTGCAGGATGTCGACCTCGCCTTCGAGCAGCCCGAGCAGGTGCTCGAGCCGCTTGCCCACCTGCTGCATTTCGAGGATTTCCTGCTTTTGTTCGAGCTTCAGCGGCAGGTGCGCGGCAATGGCATCGGCCAGGCGGCCGCCGTCATCGATGCCGGACATCGACGTCAGGATTTCCGGCGGAATCTTCTTGTTGAGCTTTACGTACTGGTCGAACTGACCCAGCAGCGCCCGGCGCATGGCTTCGATCTCGTGCGTGCCGCCGTCGGCGCCGCCGAGCGTCGCGGCGTCGGCCGACATGTATTCGCCGGCATCATCCACGCGCAGGATCTGCGCGCGTTGCGTGCCCTCGACCAGTACCTTCACCGTGCCGTCCGGCAGCTTCAGCATCTGCAGGATGGTCGCGACGCTGCCGATGTCGTAAAGGTCCTCGGGTCCCGGCTCGTCCTTGGCGGCGGATTTCTGGGCGACGAGCAGGATGTGCTTGCCCGCCTCCATGGCGACGTCCAGCGCCTTGATCGACTTCGGACGCCCCACGAACAGGGGAATGACCATGTGGGGAAACACGACCACGTCGCGCAAGGGAAGCAGCGGGAACGTTGTCAATTCAGCGGGTTGCTTGGTGAGCTCGGTGGCCATAACGGCAGAATATCCTGAAGGGTGGATAGATCAATCAAAGCTTAGATGGGGCTGGCCGGCACAGGTTCAAGGCGCCCCGGAGCGCACCGCGGAGGTGCGACCGATACCTGCGCGGGGCCACCCGCAAGGCGGCGTGTTCGGCGCGCGCGATCTAGGAATGTGCCGCCGCCACCTTCGGCGATTCGGCGAACATCAGCAGGGGCTTCCCGTCGTTGGCGATGGTCGCCTCGTCGACGACGACGCGGGACAGGTTCGTCTGCGACGGCAGGTCGTACATCACGTCGAGCAGGACCTGCTCCAGGATCGAGCGCAGTCCCCGCGCACCGGTCTTGCGCGCGAGCGCACGGCTGGCGATGGCCCGCAGCGCGGGTTCGCGGACTTCGAGCTCGACGCCTTCCATGCGGAACATCTTCTGGTATTGCTTGATCAGCGCGTTCTTCGGTTCCACCAGGATCTGGATCAGCGCCGCTTCATCGAGCTCCTCGAGCGTCGCAGCGACCGGCAGGCGTCCGACAAACTCCGGAATCAGACCGAACTTGATCAGGTCCTCGGGCTCGGTTTCACGCAACAGGAGGCTTATGTCCTTGCGGTCGTCGGGGCTCGCGACGTCGGCGCCGAAGCCGATGCCGGTGGTGGCCGTGCGCTGGCGGATGATCTTTTCCAGGCCGTCGAAGGCCCCGCCGCAGACGAACAGGATGTTGGTCGTGTCGACCTGCACGAATTCCTGGTTCGGGTGCTTGCGCCCGCCCTGCGGTGGCACCGACGCGATGGTGCCCTCGATCAGCTTGAGCAGCGCCTGCTGCACGCCTTCGCCCGAGACGTCACGGGTGATCGACGGGTTGTCGCTCTTGCGCGAGATCTTGTCGATTTCGTCGATGTAGACGATGCCGCGCTGCGCCTTCTCGATGTCGTAGTCGCACTTCTGCAGCAGCTTCTGGATGATGTTCTCGACGTCCTCGCCGACATACCCGGCTTCGGTGAGCGTCGTCGCATCGGCGATCACGAAGGGCACGTCGAGCAGCCGCGCCAGCGTCTGTGCCAGCAGAGTCTTGCCGGAACCGGTCGGGCCGATCAGCAGGATGTTGCTCTTGGCGAGCTCGACGTCGTCTTCCTTGATGCTGGTGTCGAGCCGCTTGTAGTGGTTGTACACCGCGACCGAGAGGATCTTCTTGGCCAGATCCTGACCGATCACATACTGATCGAGGATCTGCCGGATCTCGTGCGGCGTGGGAAGCTTGTTCTTGTCGGCACGACTCGCATCGGCCGTGGCACCCTCCTCGCGGATGATGTCATTGCACAGCTCGATGCACTCGTCGCAGATGAACACCGACGGACCGGCGATGAGCTTCCTGACCTCGTGCTGGCTCTTGCCGCAGAAGGAACAGTAGAGAAGCTTGTCGCCGGAGGCCTTATCCGCCATGGATCCCTATTTTCCCCGCATTTCCTGTCGTTTGCCTGCACATCCCGCAGCAGCGCTGCCGGGAGGTTGTCTAGCACAGCTGGTCGAAGCCTTGATCACACTCTACAGGCCTTGAGCCCGGCTCTGCAAGACTTTATCGATGATTCCATAGGAAACGGCCTGATCGGCGGTCAAAAAGCGGTCACGATCGTGATCTTGCTCGACTTGTTCGGCGGTACGCCCGGTCAACTGGACCATGAGCGCGATGAAACGGCGCTTGAGGTCGATCGCGAACTGGGCGTGGCGCTCGATATCCGACACCTGGCCCTGGAAGCCTCCGGACGGCTGGTGGATCATCACCGTGGAGTTGGGCAAGGCGAAGCGCTTGCCCTTGGTGCCGGCTGCCAGCAGGAAGGCGCCCATGCTTGCCGCCATGCCGACGCAAAGCGTCGAGACGTCGGGCTTGATGAACTGCATGGTGTCGAAAATCGCCATTCCCGCCGAAACCGACCCGCCCGGCGAGTTGATGTAGAAGTTGATGTCCTTGTCCGGATTCTCGGACTCCAGGAACAGCATCTGCGCGACGACGAGATTCGCCGTCGCGTCATCGACCGGGCCGACCAGGAATACGACCCGCTCCTTGAGCAGCCGCGAATAGATGTCGTAGGCGCGTTCGCCGCGTCCGCTCTGCTCGATCACCATCGGGATCAGGCCGAGGCCCGTCGGTTCCTGCATTTTGCTGTTGCTCATGTGACGCCGTCTCCAGTACGCGTGTGCTTCGTCCTGCTATGTGGGGTCAACCTGCGGCCGGTTCCATAAGCGCGGAAAAACTCGTCGGGCGATCCTCGACCTTGGCCCGCTGCAGCGCCCATTCGACGACATTGCGTTCGACCGTCGCCATCTCGAAGTCGTTCAATCGCTCTGGCTGCTCGTAGTGCCAGCGGATCACGGCTTCCGGCTGCTCGTAACTCTGGGCGGCGTCGACCACCATGGCCCGCACCTGCTCCGGCCGCGCCTGCAACTGGTGCGTACGGACGATCTCGTTCAGGATCAAACCGAGCGTGACGCGCTCTTCCGCCTGCGGGCGCAGCGTCTCGGCAGTCAGATCCACGCCCTCGGGATTGACGCCCCGATTCTTCAACTCGGCCGCCGCCCGCGCGGCAAGGTTCTGCGCCTCGACGTCCACCAGGGATTTTGGAACCGCAACCTGAACGCCGGCGCGAAGCGCCTGCATCACCTGTTCCTTGACCACCGCCGCGATCTTGCGCTTGAGTTCCGCATTGAGGTTGGCGGTCACCTCGGCGCGCAACTCGTCGAGGCTGCCGCTGGCGATGCCGAACGCCTTGGCGAACTCGGCATCGATCGGCGGCAGGATCGGCTCGCTGACCGTGCGCAGGGTAAGCTCGAACTCCGCGGTCTTTCCCGCGACTTCCTTGCCGTGATAATCCGCCGGAAAGGTCAGCGCAAAGCTCTTGCGCTCGCCTGCCACCATGCCGGGCAACGCGGCGTCGAATTCGGGCAGCATGCCGCTGGCACCAAGCACGATCGCATAGTCCTTCGCCTGCCCGCCGGGAAATTCCACGCCGTCGATCCGCCCGGTGAAGTCGACGATCGCCCGGTCGCCGGGCTGCGCGGCACGCGCGACGACTTCGTAGCGAACGCGCTGCCTGCGCAGGATGTCGAGCGTGTGATCGACGTCGGCGGGCTGGACCGAAGCGACCGGACGCTCGATCCTGATGCCGGAGATATCCCCGAGCGCGACCTCGGGATAGACCTCGAACACGGCCGAGAATTCGAACTGATCCTTGGTCGCCGCTTCCTTGGGCTCGATCCTCGGGCTTCCGGCCACGCGCAGGTTCTGCTCGCGGATCGCGTCGTTGAAGCTCGTCTGCACGGTATCCGTGATGACGTCCGACCGCACTTGCGGGCCGTACTGCTGCGCGATCATCTTCAGCGGAACCTTGCCCGGACGGAAGCCGGCGACCTTCGCCGTCTTGGCCAGTCGAGCCAGGCGCTTCTGCACCTCGCCCTCGATCTGTTCGATCGGCACCGCGACATTGAGCCGACGCTCAAGTTGCCCGAGTGTCTCCAGTGTCATTTGCATACCCGCTGATTCCTTGCTAGATTCCTTGTCGAATTCCGTCGTGGTGCGAAAGGAGAGACTCGAACTCTCACGCCTTTCGGCTCCGGCTCCTAAGGCCGGTGCGTCTACCAATTCCGCCACTTTCGCAGTCGTGTCGCGAAACACATCATTATAGCGGATATGCGACTTCCGCGCCACGCCGAGGCGGCGCGCCCTCGCTATGTCAGGCGCAACATCGGTGTCCGTCGATCACTACGAAAACTTTCCCGTTGCATCCTGGCTGGTCCCGTCGCATCTGCGCGGTGCGGTCGTCGCGATCTACGCGTTCGCGCGCAGCGCCGACGACATCGCCGACGAGGGCGATGCGGCACCGGGCGTCCGGCTCGCCGCGCTCGATCACTACGGCGCCATGCTCGACGCCATCGAACGCGGCGAGGAACCGGTCGAACCGCCGTTCGCGTCGCTCGCAGGCGCCGTCCGCGCGCACGCCTTGCCGCTCGCACCGCTGCGCGCGCTGCTGTCCGCGTTCCGGCAGGACGTGGTCAAGACGCGCTACGCCGATTTCCCCGACCTCGGCGACTATTGCGCGCGTTCGGCGAACCCGGTCGGACGCCTGCTTGCTTCACCTCTACGGCATCGATGACGACGCGGCCCGGGCGCAGTCCGACGCGATCTGCACCGGCTTGCAGCTTGCCAATTTCTGGCAGGACATCGCCATCGACTGGAACAAGGGACGCGTCTACCTGCCGCAGGACGATTTGCGGCGTTTCGGCATCGCGGAAGCGCAGATCGGCGAAGGACGCTGCGACGAGCGCTGGGCTCGGCTCATCGGCTTCGAAGTCGAGCGCACCCGCGGCCTGCTCGAGTCCGGACGGGCGCTGACGCACGTGCTGCCGCTGCGCCTGAAACTCGAATTGAACATGGTCGTTGCCGGCGGCCTGCGCATCCTGCGCCGCATCGACGCGGTTCGCGGCGATGTGTTCCGCCACCGGCCCGTGCTGAGGTCCCGCGATTGGGCTGCGATGTCGATCGCGGCGCTGCGCCGCTAGGATGAAACATCCCCCCACGCTCGCTCCGCTCGCTGCCCCCAGGGGGCTGGTCAGTCGGTCGGGGCGGCCCTTCCCGACATGAAACATCCCCCCACGCTCGCTCTCGCTCGCTGCCCCCCAGGGGGCTGGTCAGTCGGTCGGGGCGGCCCTTCCCGACTGACATGGATCCGCACGCCTATTGCGCAGCGAAGCTCGCGCAGAGCGGATCGAGCTTCGCCTACAGCTTTCGCTTCCTGCCGGAGCCGCGGCGCAAGGCCATCACCGCCCTGTACGCGTTCTGCCGCGAAGTCGACGATGTCGTGGACGAGGTGACGGACCCGTCCGTGGCGCGGATGAAGCTGGCTTGGTGGCGCCGCGAAATCGCCGCCGTGTTCGCCGGCAAGCCGCAGCACCCCGTCGCACTGGCGCTCGCCGAGGTCGTCGCGGACTATTCGTTGCCGCAGGAACATTTCGACACCATCATCGACGGCATGGCGATGGATCTGGACCAGAATCGCTATCAGGACTTCGCAACGCTCGAGCGCTATTGCCACCGCGTCGCCGGGGTCGTCGGATTGCTGTCGGCGCAGATATTCGGCTACACAGACGACGCCACCCGTGTCTACGCCCGCGAACTCGGCATCGCGTTCCAGCTCACCAACATCATTCGCGACGTCGGCGAGGACGCCCAGCGCAGCCGCATCTATCTGCCGCAGGACGAGCTGCGGAGATTTCGCGTCAGCAACGCGGATATTCTCGGTCGCAGGCTGACGCCGGAATTCCAGTCGCTGATGGCGTTCCAGATCGATCGCGCGCGATCGTTCTATGCCAAGGCATTCGCCGCGCTGCCCGCGGCCGACCGGCGCGCGCAGCGTCCCGGGTTGATGATGGCCGCGGTATATCGCGCGTTGCTGGCCGAAATCGAGCGCGACGGCTATCACGTACTCGACCGTCGGATCTCGCTGGCGCCGTTGTACAAGGCGTGGGTCGCGTGGAAAACGTCATGGCAATATTGATTTGAAGCGACGCGTCGCAGTCATCGGCGGCGGATACGCAGGCTTTGCGGCGGCGGTCACGCTCGCCGCGGCAGGACTCGAGGTGACCGTGTTCGAAACGGCACGCACGCTGGGCGGCCGCTCGCGCCGCGTCGACGCCTACGGCACGCCGGTCGACAACGGCGCGCACATCCTGCTCGGCGCGTACAGCCAGACGCTCAAGTTGCTGCGCAAGGTGCATGGCGCGGGCGTCGAGCGCGAACTTCTGGACCGCCGCCGCCTCGTCCTCGAACAACCGGGCGTGTTCCGCCTGCGCACCCCCGCCTTGCCGGCCCCCTGGCACCTGGCGGCGGCGCTGCTGACCATGCGCGGAGTGTCGTGGCGCGATCGCCTGCATACCGCGGCCTTCGCGCGCCAACTCGCCCGCGATCGCTTTTGCTGCTCGCCGCAGCTGACGGTCGCCGCGCTGCTCGCCGAGCAGCCGAAGGCAGCCGTCGAATTCCTCTGGGAACCCCTTTGCATTGCCGCACTCAATACGCCCATCGCGACCGCGTCGGCGCAGGTATTCCTCAATGTCATGCGGCTCGCGTTCGCTGCCAACGCTCGCGACTCCGACCTGCTGCTGCCGCGCGTCGACCTGTCGACGCTGTTTCCCGACGCAGCGGCGGCGTACGTCACCGATCGCGGTGGAAGGATTCGTGCCGGCACGACGGTCGGCGGCGTGTTCGACACCAACGACGAGATCATCCTCAGCGCGGGCTATACCGACGAGCGCTTTGCGGCCGCTGTCGTGGCCGTCGGGCCGCATCAACTCGAGCGATTGCTGGCGGCCAATGCCTCTGCCGGCGCGGTGGCAAAGGCATTGGCGCAGGTGGCGGCATTCGCTTTCGAACCGATCACTACCGCCTATCTCAACTATCCGGCGACGCTGGGACTCGCCGCGCCGATGCTCAAGCTGGACGGCGCGCCAGGACAGTGGCTGTTCAACCGCGAAATGCTCGACGGCCCCGCCGGGCTGGCCGCGGTCGTCATCAGCACCGAGGCACCGGGCGCCAGGATCGCGCACGAAACGCTGGCGACGGCCATCGACGCCCAGTTGCGCCGCTTGCTGCCGAAGCTGCCCGCCCCGGTCTGGACGCAGGTCATCGCCGAACGCCGCGCGACCTACGCGTGCACGCCGGCGCTACCGCGTCCGGCGCCCGGCGCCCTCACGCCGCATCTTTTCCTCGCCGGAGACTACACCGAGGCCGAACTGCCGGCGACGCTGGAGGCCGCCATGCGCAGCGGCGTCGCGGCTGCGCGATCGCTGCTCGCGGCGCACGCCTGAACATCGTCACGCGCCCGCTCGGGTGTCGCCCGGACCGAGCGCGCGCTGCATCAGCACGACGTCCAGCCAGCGCCCGAACTTCCAGCCTACGCTCGTGAGCAATCCGGTGCGCACGAAGCCGGCAGCGGCGTGCAGACGGACCGATGAAGTGTTGCCCGCATCGCCGATGACCGCAATCATCTGGCGCGCACCCGCGCGTTCGCACGCGGCGATCAGCGCGTCGAGCAGCGCGCGACCGATTCCCTGCCCTTCACAGCCGGCACGTATGTAGATCGAATCCTCGACCGTATACCGGTACGCCGGTCGAAGGCGATACGGACCGGCATACGCAAAGCCGACGATCCGGCCCTCGTGCTCGGCGACCATATAGGGCAGGTCGCGTGCCAGGACGTCGTCGCGGCGTCGGGCCATCTCCGCCTCGTCCGGCGGCTCGAGTTCGAAGGTACCGGTTCCGGCGCGAACGTGGTCGGCATAGAGCGCAGTCAGGACCGGCACGTCGTCCGGAGCGGACGCGCGCAACCGGACGGCGAGCCTTCCGCTCACTTGGTTCGCCCGCCGCGCGCGCTGCCGGTCCGATCGCGCAGCAGCCGTTGCTTCTCGCGATTCCAGTCGCGCAGCTTCTCGGTCTCGCGCTTGTCGTATTGCTTCTTGCCCTTCGCCAGGCCGATCTCGAGCTTGATGCGTCCCTGCTTGAAGTGAAGGTCGAGCGGCGTCATCGTATAGCCGGCGCGTTCGACCTTGCCGATGAGGCGGTTGATTTCCGCGCGATGCAGCAGGAGTTTGCGCGTGCGCGTCGGATCGGGGTGAATGTGCGTCGAGGCCGTCGGCAACGGCATCACATGCGCCCCGATCAGGACGATCTCGTTGTTCTTGACCATGACGTACGCTTCCTTCAGCTGGGCGCGCCCGGCGCGAATGGCCTTGACTTCCCAGCCTTCGAGCGCGAGCCCCGCCTCGAATTTCTCCTCGACGAAATAGTCGTGATAGGCTTTTCTGTTAGCGACAATGCTCATTGGCAACCCAGGTTCCTCAATTTCCCCACCGTCTTCCCATCATCTTCCCATTGTAGCAATGGCCAACGTCCGCAAATCCGTGCTCGTCCCGTACAGCGCGCAGCAACTGTTCGCGCTGGTCAAGGACGTCGATGGCTATCCTGCGTTCCTGCCCTGGTGCGCGGGCGTGACCCTGATCGAGGACGGAGACCAAGACGCGATCGTGCGCATCGACATCGACTTCCACGGCGTGCGCGCGCACTTCACGACGGCCAATGAATACCACGAACCCGACCGCATCGTGCTCGCACTGCGCGATGGGCCGTTTCGCCAGCTCGACGGTACCTGGACCTTCCTCACGCTGACCGAGGATGCCTGCAAGGTCGAGCTTGCACTCAACTACGAGTTCGCCACGCGTGCGCTGGAGACGCTGATCGGCCCGGTGTTCAACCACATCGCCGACAGCTTCATCGACGCCTTCGTGAAGCGGGCGGAAGCGGTGTACACCGGATGAACCCGATTTCAGTCACCGTGGTCTACGCGCTCCCTGCACGCGCAACCGAGATCGAAGTGAGCCTGCCCGCCGGCGCGACGGTGGGAGAAGCGGTCGCGGGCTCGGGCATCACTTCGCGCCATCCGGAGGCTGATCTCGCCGGCTGCCCCGTGGGCATTTTCGGCAAGCGCGTCGATCGCGAGACGCCCGTTGCTGACGGCGATCGCATCGAACTCTATCGACCGTTGATCGCCGACCCCAAGGAATCCCGGCGCAAGCGCGCCAACAGGGGCTGAAAAGCGTCGCGAGGAGGGCGAGATGCGCGGCGCGAGGTCGCGAGCAACCGGAGCGTACATAGACGTACGTGAGGATTGCGAGCGGTCGAGCAACAAAGTAGATCGCCCCCGCAGCAGCTTTACGGCTTCGCGCCGCGCTTGACCAGCGCACTTTCGATGCTGTCGTAACCGCCGCGCGTGGCCCACGCCAGTGCGCTGGCTCCCGTTTCATTGCGAATATTGACGTCGGCCCCTTTGGCGAGCAGCAGGTCGACCGTTTCGGCGTGTCCGCCGCGCACTGCCATCATGAGCGCCGTCGTGCCGTTGGGCGACAGCGCGTTCAGGTTGGCGCCGACCTCGAGCAGATAGCGAACGACGTCCGTCTTCCCGCCCGCCGCCGCGTACGCCAACGGCGTCCAGCCGGAAGGATTGATCTCAGCGCCGCGCGCATGCAACTTCCGGACGAGGACGAGGTGCCCGCCGAGCGACGCGACCATGATCGCCGTATCGCCAAAGCCGTTCTTGGCGTCGACCTTCGCGCCCGCGCGCAGCAGCGCATCGACCGTCGGTTCGAAACCCGCGCGCGCAGCGACGACAAGCATCGGCTCGCCATTGGGGTCGACGGTATTCGGGTCCATGCCGCGCGCGAGCATCGCGGCGACCTCGTCGGAACGGTCGACGGCGACCGACTCCACGAATCGATCGTAGAGTGATTGCTTCTGCGCCTGCGCCTGTACGGCGACCGGCACCAGACTGATAGTCGCGCAAAGAAGCACGCCTGCAATGCGATTGACGGCATCATGCAGCATCGGGAGATACTCCAAATAGATTGAAAAAATTCGTCGACGTCGCGCGCCCGATGTCCTCGGTGCCGGCGCCACGCAGGCGCGCGATCTCGACCGCGACATGGCGCACGTAGGATGGTTGATTGAGCTTGCCGCGAAACGGCATCGGCGCCAGATACGGTGAATCGGTCTCGATGAGCATGCGTTCGAGCGGCACACGCGTCGCTACATCCTTCAGATCTTTCGCGTTCTTAAAGGTGACGATGCCCGAAAACGAAATGTGGAAGCCCAGGTCGAGTGCCGCCTTCGCCACGTCCCAGCTCTCGGTGAAGCAATGCATCACGCCGCCGACCTCCGCCGCACGCTCCTCGTGCATGATCGCCAGCGTATCGGCCGCCGCGGACCGGGTGTGGACCACCAGCGGCTTGCCGCATTCGCGCGCAGCGCGAATATGGGTGCGAAACCGCGAGCGCTGCCATTCGAGGTCGCCAGTCAATCGATAGTAGTCCAGTCCGGTCTCGCCGATGGCAACGACCTTGGGCCGCCCGGCAAGCTGGCACAGGTCGGCAACCGCCGGCTCCGTCGTGGCTTCGTAGTCGGGATGAACACCGACGCTTGCGTAGATGTTCGCGTGTTCCGCGGCAATCCGCAGCACGCCGGGGAGGTCGGGCAGATTCACGCCGATGCACAACGCGTGCGTCACCCGTTCCGCAGCCATCGCCTCGAGGACAGCCGGAAGCTGGCTCGAAAGTTCCGGAAAATCGATATGACAATGGGAGTCGACGAACATGTCAGTCAGCAGGCAGGGATCGGACGTCGACGCAATGCGGACCGCGCGAAGCGTGCAACAAGAGGTCGGGAGCTGGCCACCCGACCGCCGACATCCGAAAGCTACATCGTATGGGTCGGGCGGTTCGAGGCGAGCGTTTCGCCGAGGATTTTCTCGATGGTCGCACGCGCCGCGGCACCGGTGTCGTCCCGGGTGAACTGGACGCCGATGCCCTGCGTGCGGTTGCCCTGGACACCTTCCGGGGTAACCCACACGACCTTGCCCTGCACCGCGATGCGCTGCGGATCGTCCATGAGCGAGAGCAGCATGAACACCTCTTCGCCCAGCTGATACTGCCGGTTGGTCGGGATGAAGATACCGCCTCCGGCAAGAAATGGCATGTAGGCGGCATAGAGCGCTGCTTTTTCACGAATATTGAGCGACAGGACCCCCGGCCGCGAGACCGTGGCGGGTCCGGGACTGCCGTTGGAGCGGTCTGTCGCCATATAGGTTCGTCAACCCTTGCCGTATTGACCGGTGCCGCCTCGCTCGCCTCAAATCGCCCTGGACCGTGCGAACAGCATCCGGTATTCGAACAGCAGCGCTTCGGCAACCAGACGCGGCTGCAACGGATGGGCAAGCAGCGCGCGCTGCCGCAGCAACGTTTGATAATAGCGGAACAGGGGCACCCGCGCCACCCGGGGGACAAGCGCCGCCAGCGCATCGCCGCGATCGGGGTGGAACCGGGGTGTCCCGCCGCTGGCCACCGCCGCCAGGTCTGCGGTCCAGGTCAGGAGCCAGTACGTGGCATCGGCGAGCGCGCGCTTGCGCTCGTCCTTCGGCGCCGCGTCCAGGCGGGCGCCGGCCGCCACCGGCGACATGCGCTCCGGACGGGCGAGTTCACCGAGCAGCCAGTCGCGTCCTCGTTGCACCTCGTCCGCCGCCAGCGTTTGCGCCAGCAAGGGCGCCCCACCGGCCTGCGCCAGAACGAGTTCAGGCCTGGCCACGCCCAGACGCGACAGCCATCCCGACGCGATGGCCGTCTCGGGCGTGGTGATCGGCAAGCGTCGGCAACGACTAATGACGGTCGCGGGCAAGCGACCGGGCCGATGACTGACCAGCAGCAGGTAGGTTCGCGGCGGCGGCTCCTCGAGCGTCTTCAGCAGGGCGTTCGCGGCGGCGGCGTTGAGGGCATCGGCCGGTGCGATGACCGCGACCTTGGCCCCGCCGCGATGGCTGGACAGAAGCGCGAAGTCGATCAGGTCGCGGATCGGCTCGACAGTGATCGTATCGACGGGCGTCGCATTGCCGTCTTCGTCGTAGGTCACCGGCTCGACCAGCCTAAGATCCGGGTGGCTGCGCCGTTCGACCAGCCCGCAGCCGATGCATGCGCCGCACGCCGAGCCGTCGGAGCGCGGCGATTCGCAAAGCATGGCGCGCGCCAAATGCAGCCCCAGCAGGCGCTTGCCGAGTCCCTGCGGTCCGGCGATGAGCAACGCATGCGGCCAGCGCGCCCTTTCCGCCAGCACGCCTGCGGCTGCCGGCTCGAGCCACGGTGGCAGTGTCTCCCAGGGCCCCGACGGAGTCTCGGCGGGGTCGCTCATCGCTCGCCCACCACCGCTGCGAGCGCATCGCGTACGGCGGCCGGTGACTGCGTGCCGTCGATGACGCGGCAGCGCTGCGGCTCAGCCGCGGCGCGTTCGAGGTATACCGCGCGCACCCGCTCGAAAAACGTTACCTGCTGTCGCTCGAACTTGTCGAGGGTGCGACCGGCGGCGAGCCGTTCACGACCGACCGCGACCGGCACGTCGAAGATCAGCGTCAGATCAGGTTGGAAGCCGTCGAGCGCGAATTGCTCGAGTTCAGCGATTTGCCGAGGCGCGAGGCCGTGCCCACCGCCCTGGTACGCGTATGTGGCGTCGGTGAAGCGGTCGCACACGACCCATTCGCCGGCCTGCATGCGCGGCCAAATTTCGCGCTCGCAATGCTCGCGCCGCGCAGCGAACATGAGCAGCAATTCGCTGAGCGGCACCATGGGCTCGTGCAACAGCAGCGCTCGCAGGCGCTCACCGAGCGGCGTACCACCGGGCTCCCGCGTGAGCCAGACCCGGCGCCCCTGCCGTTCCAGCAGTTCCTTCAGCCAAGGCAGGTGCGTGCTCTTGCCCGCACCATCGATGCCTTCGACGGTGATCAAGCGGCCGTTGCGCGTGGCGTCGATCATTGAGCAGACGTGGAAGTTTTCGACGGACGCGATACGGAACGACTCGCGCTGCGTAATCGAGGGATCCTAGCGCCCCGGTTTTTGATATTTTGCCACGGCGCGGTTGTGATCCCCGATATTCGACGAGAACTCGCTCGAACCGTCACCACGTGCGACGAAATACAGGAACGGCGTGGAGGGCGGATGCAGCACGGCGTCGAGCGATGCCTGGCTCGGCAACGCAATCGGCGTCGGGGGAAGGCCATCGCGGGTGTAGGTATTGAAGGGGTGATCCGTGTCGAGGTCGCGCCGATGCAGGTTGCCGTCGAAGCGCTCACCCAGTCCATAGATCACGGTCGGATCGGTCTGCAGACGCATTCCCTGGCGCAGCCGATTGATGAATACGGCAGCGATCAGCGGGCGATCCGCTGCACGTCCGGTTTCCTTTTCGACGATCGACGCGAGGATCAGCGCTTCATACGGCGAGGCCAGCGGCAGCCCGGATGCGCGCGCCGCCCATGCCGTCGCCAGACGTTCCTGCATCAGCCGGTTGGCACGCGCGAGCAGCGCGGCGTCGGTCGTGCCGCCCGCGAAGAAGTACGTTTCGGGAAAAAACCAACCTTCCGGCTGATTCTCCGAGGCGCCGATTTTCTGCATCAACTCCGCGCCGGGAAGGTCGATGACCATCGATTTGATCGCCGGGTTGCCCTTCAGCGCCGTGCGCAGGTCGCGCATGTTCCAGCCTTCGACGATGGTGAACGCGCTCTGCGTCATGTCGCCCTGCGTCAGCTTGGCAAGCAGACTCGTGAGCGTCGTACCGGCAGCGATCTCGTAGTTGCCAGCCTTGATCACGCGGTCGACGCCAGCGAAACGCCCCATGCCCACCAGCACCCAGTCAGCGGGAATGATTCCGACCGCAGCGAGGTCGCGTGCGACCGAACGCAGCGTGGCGCCCGGCATCACGGTGAAAGCATAGGTCGACTGCGGCAATGGCAGCGAGCGCCACGCGGCCCAGCCATACGCGGCTCCTGCGATCAGCAGCAGCAACGCAAGCAACCAGAATAGGCGACGAATCAAGGTGGTGGCGAAATCGCAATCGATTGCGCGCGATTATAATGGCTGCATGCATCCAATCGCCCGCGACGCAAGGCGCCAATACGGCTTCACGCTGGTCGAAGTCCTCGTCGTAATCGTCATCCTCGGGATCCTCGCCGCGCTGGTCGTGCCGCGCGTGCTGGAGCGACCGGACGAAGCGCGCGTCATCGCCGCCAAGAACGACATCGCCGCGATCATGCAGGCACTCAAACTGTATCGCCTCGACAACGGTCGCTATCCGACGACCGACCAGGGCATTTCGGCATTGGTCGCGCGCCCGACGCAGCCGCCGCTCCCGTCGAACTGGAAGCCGAACGGGTACCTCGAGCGTCTGCCCAAGGATCCCTGGGGCAATCCGTATCAATACCTGAATCCCGGACTGCGCGGCGAGATCGACGTGTTCAGCTACGGCGCGGATGGGCAGGCGGGAGGCACGGGCTTCGATACCGACATCGGGTCATGGGATCTCTGACCATAGGCTGCGGATTGCGCAGAGCACGCGCATACCGCGCGCACCTGCGCTCGGGACAGGCCGGATTCACGCTGGCCGAAATACTGGTCGTGCTCGTCGTCATCGGGATCGCGGCGGGCATCGCCTACGCACGCTTCGATACCAACCCGCAACAGTCCGTCGAACGCGAGGGACGCCGCTTCGCCGCCGCCATCGAGCACGCTGCCTCGCTCGCGCAGTGGCGAAACCAGTCGCTCGGGGTGTCCGCGAGCGGTGAGAGCTACCGTTTCTGGCGCCGCGATCACGGCGCCGACGGCGACCGCTGGCTGCCGCTGACCGACGACGAGGTCCTCGCGACGCGCACGCTGCCTGACGGCGTGACGGCGGCGGTGGTCCAATACGCCGGCCAGAGCGTTCCGCCGGACGCGATTCTGCCGCTGGCCGCGAGCGGCATCAATGAACCCTACGTGATGGAAATCGCGTCCCCGCCATGGCACGCCCTGCTCGTTGCCGACCCGCTCAATCGCGTCGCCCTGTCCGCCGTTTCGTCACGCTAGCGGGATTTACGCTGGTCGAGGTGCTGGTCGCGCTGGCCATACTCGCCATCGCACTCGCCGCCGGCTTTCGCAGCATTGCGCAGAGTGCCGACGGTGCCACTGCGCTCAAAGCACGCACGCTGGCACTTTGGGTCGCCCAGAACCGGCTGGCGCTGGCGCAACTCGAGACACCGACACCCGCGGCCGGCGAGCGCTCCGGCAGCGCCGCGCAAGCCGGCGCCACGTTCGCGTGGCACGAATCGATCGGCGGCACGCCAAATCCCGCATTCCGCAAGATCGAGATCACCGTCGCCGATCCTGCTGCGCCCGACTACGTGCTGGCGCGCCTGGTCGGCTACCTGGGTCGGCGCTGATGCGCGCGCGCCGCGACGGCTTCACCCTGCTGGAAATGCTGATCGCGCTGGCGATCATGGCGACGCTATCCGTTCTGGGCTACCGTGCGTTGCAAGCGATGACGCAAAGCGAGTCGCGCCTGGCGGCGGAAGCGGCGCGCTGGCGCACGCTGGACCGGTTTTTCGCACGCCTCGAGAGCGATCTGCGCGAAGCCGTACCGCGCAGCGCGCGCCTGGGCGATTCGCGCCAGCCCGCATGGCTCGCGACGGTGGACGGCAATGGCAATGCCGTCCTGGCCATTTCCCGCGCCGGCCCCGAATTCAATCTCGAGCCCGGAAGCATAGGACAGCGCCTGGGCTACCGCTTTCGCGATGGCGTAATCGAAGTGCTGTACTGGTCGAGCTACGATCGCGCACGGGCAACCGAGCCACACGTGTATCCGCTGCTCGCCGACGTTGCGAGCTTCCGGCTCGCGTATCTGGGCAAGGATGGCCTGTGGCTCGCCAATTGGCCCGTCGTCGGCGATACCGACCTGCCCCGCGCCGCGCGCGTCGAACTCGTACTCGACAACGGCGAATCGATCGAACGCTGGCTGGCGCTGCGATGAGGGAACACATGCCGAGGAGGCGAGCGCGCGGCGCTGCCATCGTGTTGGCGATGCTGCTCGCCGCGTTGGCCGCGACCATCGCCGCGACGCTGCTGTGGCAACAGCAGGGCTGGATCAACGATCATGAACATCGCCGCAACCAGGTGCAGGCACAGGCGCTGGCGATGGCGGGCGTGCAGTGGGCAAGGCAGATCGTATTCGACAACGCCCCGGGCAGCGCCCCGGTGCATCTGGCGCAGCCCTGGGCGCTGAGGCTGCCCGCGATCCCGCTCGAAAACGGCTCGATCGCGGGCTACATCGTCGACGCGCAGGGTCGCATCAACATCAACAACTTGAGCAACCCGACGAGCCAGGCAGCCACGCGCACTGCGCTGGGGCGGCTGTTCGCGTCACTGTCGCTGCCGACGGCGCTGCTCAACGCTGCCACCGATTGGGTAGACGCCGACGATCGTGTCACCGACCCGGGCGGCGCCGAAGATGCGTGGTACATGGCGCAAGCGACGCCCGGACTCGCCGCCAACGCGCCGATCTGGCGCACCAGCGAACTGCTGGCGGTGCGGTCCAGCAGCAACGAGTTGCTCGCCCGCCTTCGCCCATACGTGACGGCGATCGCCGCGCCCGCGCCGGTCAACGTGAACACCGCTCCTGCCGAGGTGCTGGGCGCGCTCGCCAGCGGTCTCGACCGCGCGGGCGCGCTGGCGCTGGTCAGCGCGCGCGAGCAGAAGCCGTTCGCGAGCGTCGCCGATTTCCGCTCGCGTCTGCCCCGCGCCGACATCATCGTCGACGACACGCTGGTCGATGTCAGGAGCAACTGGTTCGAAGTCTCGATCGAGGCGCGGCAGGGCGACACCTTGGCGCGCGCACGGGCGATGCTCAGGCGCTCGACCGTGGCGGGTGAGTGGCCCCTCATCATCTGGCAGACGGTCGAGTGAACCGCGGCGTCGAGTAGAATCCGGCCACCATGTCCACGCTGCGCGTATATCTCGACGCTCCGCCCGACGCCGGTCGAGACGCGGACTGGGGCCTGTTCGACGCCGCCGACCGTCTCGTGCGCTTGGGACGCGGCCGCCGTGCGGACTGGCCCGCCGCCGAGTTTCTCGACGCCGTGATCGCCGCCTCGCAAGGCCGGCTGGTGACGCTGAAACTGCCGCCGCTGCCTGCGGCGCGGGCGCGGGCCGCCGTCGGCTTCGCCCTCGAGGATCAGCTTGCCGGCGCGCCCGAAGACAGCCATATCGCGATCGGTGCGCAAGGCGCGGAGGGCGCCGTGCGTGTGGCGATTGTCGCCGAGACATGGATGCGTCAATTCGCGTCGGCGTCGACGCGCGCAGGCATCCGCTGGCGCCGGGTGCTGCTGGAAAGCGATCTCGCGCAACCGCCTGCCGGCGGCTGGTGCTGGTGCGCGACTGCGCTCGATGCCGCGGGGTTCGTGCGAACCGCCGACGGTGCGACGCTCGCCGTCGGGGCCGCGACTGGCAACGCGCCGCCCGACGAACTGGTACTCGCCATCGCCGGCAGCGGGGCACAGCGACCTGCGCAGGTTCGTGCCGATGTCGCCGGTGCCTCTGCCGCGCTGCTGGCGCAGGCGAGCAAGGCAACCGGTGTTGCATTCGTTCCGGGAGAACCATGGCGCTGGTCGGCGGCGACGCCAGCCGCGTTCAAGGCCGCGATCGACGTGCAGTCGAACGTCCATGCCGGCGAGGCGGTCACGCCATCGATCGACGTGCCGCGCCTGCTGCGCCCCGCGTTGTGGATCGCCGCGTGTGCGCTGGGAATTCATATGCTCGCGAGTTTCGGCCAGTGGCTCTGGCTCGAGTGGCAGACGACGGCCGCGCGCCGTGAGCTCGTGGCACTGGCGCAGAACGCGGCACCCGACGAGGCCGCCAGCGCTGCCCCCTCGACTGCGATCGCGCGACGCGATGCCGCGCTGCGCCACCGGGCGGGCCTGCTCGCCGATGACGACGCGCTGCCGCTGCTGGCGCGCGCCGCGCCCGCGCTGGCGACGTTGCCCCCCGGCGCGATCCGCTCGCTGCGCTTCGCCGATGGCCACGTCGTGTTCGAGTTGCAGAAACTCGACGCCACGCAACCCGCGCGCGTGCAACGCGAATTGCAGCGGGCGGGGCTGGTGGCGATCGCAGCACCGACGGCGGCGGGTGCCCGTCTGCGCGTCGGCCTGGACTAGGGCCTGTTAACGCTATGGACACAGACGCGTTGCACCGCCGAAAGCGCTCAGCGCAAGGCGCGAAGGCGAAGGCGGGTGGGGCACCCGGCGAGCCTCCGCAACGCAGCGATGGGCGTTTTCGGCAGCAACCCGAAGGGAACGGGCGCCCTGGGGCGCCACTCTTTGTTGCTCTCCTCGCCAAGACCGCTAGTCTTGGCTTCGTCGGCTGTCGCGATTGGCGCCCCATGCCACCCGTTCGCGTTTGCGCCCATAGCGTTAACAGGCCCTAATGGCGACCACCCTGCAACCGTCGTTGCGCGAGCGCTTCGGACTTTGGTGGCGATTGCGCTCGCGCGCGGAACGGACGCTGCTCGCGCTTGCAACGCGGCGTTCTTGCTGCGGGATTGGCATGGCTTGCCGTGTTGCAGCCGATGCAGCGCGATAGCGAGCGCCTGACAACACAACTCGAGGGGCACCGCGCGGTGCTCGCCGATGCCAAGCGCAGGGCTGACGACATCGCCGCGTTGTCACGCAGTTCCGCGGTACCAGCGCCGCGCGATGCGCGCGCGGAGCTGGAGGCTGTGCTCGCACGCCAGGGGATCAAGCCGACGGCCATCGATCGCATCGACAACGACCGGCTACGGATGACGTTCGATGGCGTCAGCTTCGACGCATTGCCTTCATTGCTCGAGGCGCTGCAGCGCGACGCCAGGCTACGCGTGGTGGAGCTCTCGGCGACCGCACGCGTCGAAACGGGTCAGGTCCGCGTCGAACTCACGCTGGCGCAATAGATGCGCGGCGCGATCGCGTTCGCTGTCGGCGCGTCGCTGCTGCTGCTTGCGTTGCTGGTGACGGCTCCAGCCTCGCTGGTCGACGGCAGGATCGACGCGGCTTCCGCAGGCAGGTTCCGGCTGACCAACGCCACCGGCACCATCTGGAACGGTGCCGGCGAATTGCGCATGCTTCCGGGCGGCATTGGCCTGCCAGTCTCTTGGCATGTCGACGCGTGGCCGCTGTTGCGGGGCGAATTGCGTGGGAGCCTGGTAACCGGCGCAGGCGCCGCGGCGCCGGCGTCGTTCACGGTCAGCGCGCGTGAAGCCGAGCTACGAAACGTCGCGCTCAGCGTGCCGATGAGCGCAGTGCTGGCAGCAGCCGGCGCACCTTCAGCCTTGATCACCGCGGGGGGCAGCATCGGAGTGCGCATCGACGAGTTGGCCAGGCACGGCGATCGCATCGACGGGCAACTCGCACTGCGTTGGGATCAGGCGACACTTCGGACCGCAAGCATCGCGACGCGTCCCGGCTTCCAGCTGGCGTTGGGCGACGTGCGCTATGACGGCACGGGGCAAGGCAGCGCCATTGCCGGGGCGCTGGCCAACTCCGGCGGCGACGTGGAGATCAGCGGCACCGTGACAGCAGCGCTGACCGGCGCCACCCGCGTAGACGCGCTCATCCGACCGCGTGCCGGCATCGATGCCGAGCGCGCGGGCGCGATTGCCAGCGCACTCGCTGCGGTGGGCCAACCCGACGGTAGCGGCGGCTACCGCCTTTCCTGGGCGCGATGAGCCGACGCCCGCGCAGCGCGGCCATGAACGTCGCGGCGTCCGCCGCGTCGTCAACGCGACTAGCCGCCGTCGACGCGCTGCGCGGGACAGCAGTCTGCGCAATGATTGCCTACCACTTCGCGTTCGACCTGAACTGGTTCAGCGTACTGCACGCCGATTTCAATCGCGATGCACTGTGGCTGTCGCTGCGCGCGATCATCGTCAGTTCGTTCATGCTGCTTGTCGGCATCAGTCTCGTCCTCGCGCGACAGGCCGGCATCAGCAGGACACGCTATTGGAGGCGCATCGCTCTGATCGTGGCGTGTGCACTGCTGGTGACGGCGGCGAGCTATGCGGCGTTCCCGAAGACCTTCATCACCTTCGGCATCCTGCATTGCATCGCCGTTGCCTCGCTCCTGGCGTGGCCGTTGACCCGACATCCGCTTGCGGCGCTCATCACCGGCATGGTGATCATCGCGCTCGGTTTGCAGGTCCGGTTGCCCTTGTTCGACCTGCCGTGGCTCAACTGGGTCGGCCTGATGACGCACAAACCCGCCACCGAGGATTACGTGCCGTTGTTCCCGTGGCTGGGCGTAGTGCTGCTCGGGATCAGCGTCGGGTCCTGGCTTGCCAGTCGGGGCTTCGAACCGCTGCAACCCGTCGCGCGCGCGGCGCCTCCGTGGCTAACCTGGCTCGGCCGTCACAGCCTCCTCGTCTACATGGTGCATCAGCCGATCCTGCTGGGCATCATGCGTGTCGTTCTGCCGCATTGAGCCCATACGATAGTTGAGCAGTACAGGGGTACGGTAGTACACAGGCGACCAGCAAGATCCCGTGCCGCCCACGCCAGCGAAGTTGTCGGCGCAGAGGCCCGTTTGCCTCATATCGCACCGGCCCGTGGGATCCGGCCTTTCCCGGACCGGAAACTCGCGGTAGTCTTGCGTCAGACCATTGTCACGGGGAACCCGCAAATCATGACTTCATTGCTGCTGCGATTCCTGTTCGCCTGCCTTGTAGTCGCATTGTTGCCACTGGGACCGGCGCATGTGTACGCGCAGGCCCCGGCCGACGCGAAGCCTCCGGCGGTGGCCTCGCGCGTCGCGAATGTCGATCCGTCGAACTATCGCGTAGGCCCGGAAGACGTGCTCGAGATCTCGGTATGGCATGAAGACGCCCTCAAGAAAGAAGCGCTGGTCCGACCCGACGGCGGCATCTCGTACCCGCTGATCGGCGAGGTGCAGGCCGCCGGCAAGACCGTACTCGAGATTCGCGAGGAGATTGCGCAGCGCCTAGAAAAGTTCATCCCCGATGCGGCTGTCTCGGTGACGATCGTCAAGATCGGAAGCCAGCGCGTTTACGTCATCGGCAAGGTCAACAAGCCGGGCGAATTCCCGGTCGGGCGGTATGTCGACGTAATGCAGGCGCTCAGCATGGCTGGCGGCCTCACGCCGTTTGCGGACAGTAACGACATTCGCGTCATGCGCCGCGACGGCGCGCGTCAAGTCGTGCTCCCGTTCGAGTACAGCCGCGTCGTCCGCGGGGACAAGCTCGAACAGAACATCCAGCTTCGCGCCGGCGACGTTGTAGTCGTGCCCTAGGCAGCAGCGCGCCGATACGCTCAGGATCATGGCGATGCGCCTTGGTGTCGCGTGCGTCGCGACTGCTGCGACAGCGGTGGCGTCGCTTGCCAGCGCGCAGGAGTGGTCGGTGCAAAGCGGCGCCACGGCGCGCATCGAGTACAACGACAATTACTTCTTCACGTCATCGGCCACGCAGTCGTCGATCTCCGGATCGTCAACGCCAGTCGGCACGCAGTCGGCGTTCACCGGGACCATAACGCCATTCATCACTGCCGCGCGCCGAACAGAGACGAGCGACGTGACAGCGCTCATCGCGATCGGCGCGAACAAGGTGTGGGGCCTCTCGCCGACCGTCGACTATCTGAGCGGCAACTTTGGACTGATCGGATCGCTGCGCGAGGCGCGTTCGACGTGGACGGGGAACGCGTCGTTTGTGCGATCCGCCAGCCTGCAGAATGAAACCGAGCCTGACGGGAACCACGCTCGTACTCGCCTATACCAATGCCGCTACCGTGACCGGCACGTACACCTACGCGCTGACCGAGCGCTGGTCGCTCGGTGCGACGGTCGGGGCATACAGCAACACCTACGACGGCGTTGCAGACCGGCTCGACGTTGTCCAACAATCACGGCTACAACGCCAGCGGCAACCTTGGCTACGCCTATTCGGACCGCACCCAGTTCACCTTCACGGCCGGGTATTCCAATTTCATCAGCGATGTCACCCACAGCAACGAAGTCACGCGACGATCGGGGTCGTACATCAGTTTTCGCCGCAGTTGACGATTTCCGCTTCGGTCGGCGGCTTCTGGAGCGACACCAAAGTCGTACAGAACGATCTGCCCGCCACCGGCAGCAACCAGCGCGAAAACGGCGAACTGTACGGTGGGAGCATCAGCTATGCGTTCTCCGAGCGCACGCAGTTTGGCGTCAACGTCTCGGAAAACCTGGCACCGAGCAGTTCCGGCACCCTCAACGAGAGCGACAATGCCGGCGTTTCGCTGACTCACCAGTTTTCCGACCGTCTGACCGGCCGGCATTGGAGCGAGCTACTCCCGCACCACGGTCCCGGTAACGATCTCGAGTTCGACCACCAACAACTACTACTCGGGCGAGGTCGGCCTTTCCTACCTGCTGGCAGAACGCTGGAAGCTCGACGCTGGTTACCGGTATTCGAGTGCACAGTACGGGCGCATTGCAGGTCAGCCTGATGTCGGACGCCAAATCGAACGTCGTGTTCGTGAGCATCGGCTACAACTGGCCCGGTGCCTCGTTCACGGATTGGGTAGGCCAACGTCTCAATGTGCAGGGATTGCCTGGGGCCGGCGCGGTGTCGCTTCCCGAGCGTTCACCAGGATCGGCAGCGCCGGCGGGTTCGTCGCCGGGCGCTCCGGGAGTCTCGCCGTTCGATCCGTTTACGATCCCGTAGGATCGCCTCGTGCGACGCGCGGACGCGTGTGACATACTTATACCTTCATTCGCAATATGCGAGTTTTTCGCCAGGAAAGGGCTGCGCACCCGAGCGCAGCCCGATAGGATGCCCCGGCCATGGAAGAAGATCGAGAGCGAAAAAACCGTCAGGCGAATATCTGGCCGTCTTGCGACGGCACAAAGTTCAGATCCTCGCCGTTACCGCAGTGCTCGCTGCGGTCGCCGGCTGTGGTGGCGATCGCGCCTGCCGGCCAGTCTACCGTTCCACGGCGACCATTCTGGTGCAGGAGCAGGAGATACCCCCCGATCTGGTTCGCTCCACCATCACGAGCTTTGCCGACGAGCGCATCCAGGTTATCAGCCAGCAGGTGATGACGCGGGCCGTGCTGCTGCAGCTCGTCGAGAAGTACGGCCTGTATGAGAAGTATCGCCAGCGCGCGACCAACGAGGAAATCCTCGAGCGGATGCGCAAGGATATCAAGCTGACGACCGTGAACGCCGACATCTCGGACCGGAGCAGCGGGCGCCGCGTCAACGCCACCATCGCTTTCACGATTTCGTACGACTCGCCGCAGCCGGATCGAGCGCAGAAGGTCGCGAGCGAGCTGGCATCGCTCTACCTGGACGAGAACCTGAAGGTGCGCCAGCAGAGCGTCGCCGAGACGACCGCTTTCCTCGCCCAAGAGGCGGATCGGCTGGCTACGCAGATCCAGGACATCGAAGCAAACCTTGCGCAGTTCAAGCGTCGTAACGCGGGCCGCCTGCCGGATTCGTCGGCGGTCAACATGCAACTTGCCGAGCGCTCGGCGTCCGAATTGCTGCGCATCCAGCGTGACATGAGCACGCTTCAGGAGCGTCAGCTCGCCCTGGAAGCGCAGCTGCCGGCCGTCCCGCCCAACAGCGCCCCGCCAGCGAAAGGCGGCGCTGGGGAACGTGGCCTGACGCCGGCAGAGCGTCTGCGCGCGTTGCAAGCGCAATACGCGAGCGCCTCCGCGGTGTACGGCGCCGATCATCCCGACATCCGGCGAATGCAGCGGGAAATCGCCGCGCTGAGTGCGGAATCGGGCGCGTCGGGCAGACAAGCCGACAATGCAGAAGTTAAAAAGCTCGAGGCTGAGCTTGCCAAGCTCAGGGAACGTTACTCCGAAGATCATCCCGACATCCAGCGGATCAAACGATCCATCGCCGCGCTGCAGTCCTCAGGTGGCAAGCGGCGGTGGCGCCGGAACGACCGACAAGCAGGCGGCGTCGGACCCGATGCAAAGACCCGACAACCCGGCGTACATCGCGCTCACCACGCAGATCGATGGTGTCAAGCGTGAACTCAACCAACTTGCGATCCTTAGGGACGATCTTCGTGCGCAGCAGCGAACGTACGACGCGCGATTGATGCAGATCCCGGAGATCGAACGCGAATACCACGAGCTGACGCGCGACTACGAAAACGCCCAGACGCGTTACCGTGAGGTCAAGGCGAAACAGATGCAAGCCGAGGTCTCGCAAGAGCTGGAGAAGGACCTCAAGGCGGAGCGCTTCAGCCTGGGCGAGCCTGCCCATTTGCCCGAGAGGCCGGTGAGCCCTAACCGACCTGCAGTTGCACTCATCGGTGTCATCGCCGCACTGGGCGGCGGGCTCGGCCTCGCCTGCGCTGCGCGAGGCTTTCGATGCATCGGTGAAGGGGCCGCTCGAACTCGCCCGCATTGCGACGGTCCCTATCCTGACCGCCATCCCTTACATCGAGACACACGTGGGAGCAGGTGGGCAAGCGACGCCGAACCTGGATGGTGGTTTGCCTGCTGGCGGTGCTGACGATTGCTTTTCTGCTCGGCGTCAACTATTTCCTGAAGCCCCTGTCCGCGCTCCTGGACTCGCTTACGCGCAGGATCGCGCTCTGGTAGCCAGCCTTGGAAAAGATCTCCGTCGCCCTGAAGCGATTGCAGAGCACGCAAGCGCCGGGAGAGAGCCTATTCGGATCCGTGCAAGAGGCGCCTCCCGCGACCAGCTCCACCCTCGGACGTCGGCCAAACCGAATCGCCTACACCCGCACGCGGGTGCTCGAGGTTACCCCGCAGGTGCTGGAGCGACACCGCCTGGCCTCGGTGAGGAACGATACGATCGCCGACCCGTTCCGCCTGCTGCGCACGCAGGTCCTCATGCAGATGCGCCAGAACGGTTGGCAGACGCTGGCGATAACCAGTCCCAACAAGGGTGCCGGCAAGTCCACCGTCGCCCTCAATCTCGCCATGAGCTTCGCGATGGAGGCGGATTACACGGCGCTGCTCGTCGACGCCGACCTCCGCGATCCCGATGTACGCCACATGCTGGAGCTCGAACCGGGACCTGGCCTCGTGGATTATCTGCTCGGCGACGCGGCGCTCGAAGACCTGCTGATCCACCCGAGCGTCGGCAATCTCGTCGTGCTTCCCGGAGGTGCACCGGTCGCGAACACCTCCGAGCTGATGCGCTCGCCGATGATGGCAGACATGATTCGAGAAATGCGTGGCCGGTACAGCGATCGCCTGATCGTGTTCGACGTTCCACCCGTGCTCGCCGGCGCGGATACACTGGCGCTGTCGGCTTACATGGACGCAACCATCCTGCTGGTGGAGGAATGCAAGACGCTGCGAGACGACATCCAGCGTTCGTGTGAGCTTCTAAGCGGCTCGAACCTGCTGGGTATTGTACTCAACAAGTCGCGGGAGTTGCCCGAGCCCGAGCCCATTACGCGACCGAGACCGGGGTTCTTGCGGCGCTTCTTCGGAGCCGAGACCTAGTTTCCATGTACGAATCTTTCTACGGGTTCAATGTAAGGCCATTTGCGCTGCTGCCGCAGGAAGAGTTCATGTATCTCTCGCCCCAGCACCGCATGGCGCTCGATCTGCTCGTCTATGGCCTGAGTAATCGTGCGCTTGTTCTGCGTAGTGACCGGCGACATCGGCACCGGCAAGACGACGCTATTGCGCTATTTGCTGAAAAAGCGTGGGCCGCAGATCACGGTGGGCATGGTCACGGGTATGAGCGGGACATTCGTCGAATTGCTGCAATGGATACTTGCCGAGTTTGGTCTTAACTACCAGGGGCTGGACAAGATCGGAATGCAGCAGCAGCTTGTGGAATTCGCCAAGCGCGAGGAGGCGCGCGCCAAGCGCATGGTACTCATTGTCGACGAGGCGCAGGCGCTGGCGCTCGACGTGCTCGAGGAGCTGCGACTATTCTCAAATGTATCCGCGGGGTATGCGCCGATACTACAGATTGTGCTGGTCGGGCAGCTATCGTTGCGCGATACCTTGCGCCGTCCCGAGATGCGCCAGTTCGCACAGCGGGTAGGGGTCGACTACCTCCTCACGCCGTTCGACAAGGAGCAGACCCAGGCGTACATCCGTCACCGGCTGGGCCTTGCAGGACCGGGGCAGGAGAATCTGTTCACCCCCGATGCCTGCGATGCCATCTTCGAATCGAGCCGCGGTATTCCGCGCATCATCAATCTGCTCAGCGACACTGCGCTCGTCTATGGCTACGCCGACCAGAAACCGTCGATCGACGCGAGCACCGTCAGCGAGATGCTGCGGGACAAGGCGCGCGAAGGGGGCTGGCTCTTCAATAGACCGCCTCGGCGTCGGACACGCCAGACGCCTAGCGCCGCGAGCTAACAGATCCAGTTCCAGGAACGAAGCGGCTCGGCAAGGTGCAATCGGCCTTGATTTCGAGGCCTATCGCGGGACCTTTCTGCCGAAAGTCCGCAACGCCGCGTAAGTCGAACTTAGGCCCGTTCGGCAACCTCGGACTCTGGCGTTCCAGGCCAGCGATCTCGACGCGCACAGCGGATATCATGGCGTTTCTGCACGGAGCCGTTTTCCTGAAGCTAGCGGCACTGTCGGAAAATTTTACAATGGCACCCCGCTTATGCTATATTTGCGCAGTAAGTAGCTGTTTAAATTATAAAGAATTTCCTTGCATGAATATTGCTTCAGTTCCATCGGGGGTGGCTGCGTGACCGGCGCTAATCGAGAGATTGCGCACTACGTGACGCAAATCGTCGCGCCCATGCATATTTCCAAGAGCGCTCGAAACCAAGGTCCCAGTCAAGCCAGTGTTGGCCCGCCACTCGACGCGACGTTTCAAGGACGGCGCGATCCCGTCTTGCCATGACTTCGCGATGAGTTCACAAGAACTACCGATCGATCTGCCGGATCAACGGCTCTCCCGACTGCACTGGAATGGTGGTCCGGGCTTCCTGGACAATGCCGTGATCACGGACTTTTACGATCTGTCGGACGACCACGCAGGTAGTTTTGAGCAGTTCGATTCAAGTGTGCCGAGACCTTCGCACACTGCTCCGACTCCGAAAGTAATGCCCGATCCGGTATCTGTCGAGAGCGCCCCGCCGAAGCCTTCTCCGTCGCTAGACGAAAGTTGACATCCATCTGCGGATGGAAGTTACCCTGCGACCACGCGCGGGCTCTCTGAACGTAAACGACATTCTCCCCATACGTCAATTCTTGAAGCTCCTGCGCCTCGAGAAGCGGCGGGCAGAACGTTCCAGTCACACCACTATCGATCGTGCATTTTCGCTTGGATCGCAAGTACGGTGATGAATTTGGCGATGTCAAAGGCCTGCTGGATGTCCTCCACAGCAGCAAGCGGGAAACTGATCGTCTTGGATTTCTGGATGACGATCTCATCGCCCTGCTTCTCCCCGACACTAACGAGCAGGGGGCGCAGGCCTTCGTTCAAACGATAAATAATCGTGTGCGCGCTCTGAATTTCTCGACGGCCTCGATGACGTATCCCGATCAGTTGATCCAATACGTACAGACCGGACAGCACGGTCTGCCGAGTTCCTACTATCCCTCGTTTCTGGCTGACCCAGAGCCTCGCCAACTTAGAGATTTTCTCAAGCGGAGCCTGGACATCGTTGGCTCATGCGCTGCGATCGTCATCTTTGCGCCATTGATGCTGATCATTGCCATGGCGATAAAGAAGACTTCTCCGGGGCCCATCGTCTTCAAACAGACCCGGTTAGGTTGCAGAGGGGTCCCGTTCGTTTTCTACAAGTTTCGATCCATGGCCTTGAACGCGGATGATCGAATTCACCGGGAATATGTCGCCAGTCTGATCAAGGGCGATCATGCGGCAGTCAATCAAGGGGATGCCGCGAAGCCAATTTACAAGATCAAGTCGGATCCGAGGGTTACCCGTATCGGTGGCATCCTGCGCAAGACAAGCATGGATGAGCTTCCCCAGCTTTTCAATGTTCTCAAAGGGGATATGAGCCTCGTTGGACCTAGGCCACCGATTCCCTATGAAACCGAGAAATATGAGCCGTGGCACCTCAGACGAATTTTGGAAATAAAGCCCGGGATCACTGGTCTGTGGCAGGTGGAAGGACGAAGCAAGACTTCCTTCGACGACATGGTGCGACTGGATCTTCGGTACGTACGCAATTGCTCGCTGGCACTGGACCTCAGAATTCTTCTAAAGACCATCGTCGTCGTCCTCAAGCGCGAGGGTGCGACCTGATCTTCGATGTGACGGGAATTCTGCCAGGTGTTCCCGTCTTGGCGGCGCGATCTTCCAGACTTGCTTGAAGAAATTTATCTTCCCGAATAGTCCCAGGTCGCGCGGCCGCCCTACAGCGTGAAAGCCATGCCGTTGAGCGTCCGTCCCTCGAGCCCTACCTGTGATGCCGGCACGGCCAGCCGCACCCACTGTCCGGTCGCGGGCAGCGCACCCATGTAGCGGCGGCTCGCCGTGCCGTCGATGCCCAGGCCGATCAGGTTGGGGCCCCAGTAGGCGCGATGCTCCCAACTGCCGTCGTACCACTGCAGCATGAGTTCGCTCGGTGGATTAGCCGGATCGAGGTACACGTAGGTGAACAAGGTATCACCAACGCCCACCGGCAAGGTATCCGCGGCCAGGGCAAAGTAGTGTTGATGATAGCCGGCGGCCAGGGCCGACTGGTGGGCGCGCGCCCGGAGAACGGCGTCGGGTTGCTGCTGACCCAGTTCCACGTGTCGCCGCCGTCGCTCCATGACATCGCACCGGCCGGTAGCGCATCCCCCACCCAGGCCGAGGATTTCGACGCGTAGTCCCACGTCGCGCGGCCGCCATAGAGGCTGAAGGCCATGCCATTCAGGGTGCGGCCTTCCAGACCGACCTGCGCTGCGGGCACGGCCAGGCGCACCCACTGCCCGGTCGGGGGTAACGGACCCATGTACTGGCGGCTCGCCGTGCCGTCGGTGCCGTAGGCTATCAGGTTCGCGCCCCAGTAGGCTCGATGCTCCCAGGTGCCATCGTTCCACTGCAGCATGAGTTCGCTCGGCGGATTTGCTGGATCGAGGTAGACGTAGGTGAACAGGGTATCGCCGACGCTCACCGCCTGCGTCGTGGCGGCGCCAGAGAAGTAGTGTTGATGGAAGCCTGCAGCCAAGGCGGACTGGTGGGCGAGCGCGCCGGAGTACGGCGTCGGGTTGCTGCTGACCCAGTTCCACGTATCTCCGCCATCGCCAGCCACTGTCGCCCCTGCCGGCACCGCGTCTTGCACCCAGGCCGAGGATTTCGACACATAGTCCCAGGTCGCGCGGCCGTTCCATAGCGCTGAAAGCCATGCCGTTGAGCGTGCGTCCTTCCAGACCGACCTGCGATGCCGGCACCGCCAGGCGCACCCACTGTCCGGTCGGGGGCAGCGCGCCCATGTACGCCGGCTCACCGTGCCGTCGATGCCCAGGGCGATCAGATTCGGGCCCCAGTAGGCGCGATGCTCCCAGCTGCCGTCGTTCCACTGCAGCATGAGCTCGCTCGGAGGATTCGCCGGGTCCAGGTAGACGTAAGCGAACAAGGTATCGCCGACGTCTACCGGCAAAGTGTTCGCGGCAGCATGAAGTAAGTGCTGATGGTAGCCCTGGCCAATGCCGACTGGTGGGCGAGCGTCCCGGAGAACGGCGACGGGTTGCTGCTGACCCAGTTCCAGCTATCGCCGCCGTCGCCAAATACCACCGCCCCCGCCGGGACGCTGTCTTCGATCCAGACCACCTCCGTGCCCCCGCCCCCGCCCGCGCCGTTGACCACCTGTGAAAATGTCGCGCTGGTCGAGCCACTGTTCCCGGCGTCGCCGGAATAGGTGGCGACCACGTTGTGCGCGCCCGCGCTCAAGTTGCTCGGTGCTGCACACGGCAGTCTTGGCATTGGTGGACCCGCCAGTAAAAGTTACCATGCCGCAGCCGTTGAGGGTCGCGCCATCGGCGGTGAAGCCGACGCTGCCGGTCGGCGCCACGCCGTTGACCGTGGCCGTAAAGGTCACATTGGCGCCAACGACCGACGGATTGGCTGAACTTGTTACCGATACGCCGCTCGACGCACCGTTCACCGTTTGCACGAGCGTGCTGCTGGCGGAGCCGGCGTTGCCCGCATCACCACCATAGGTCGCCACGATGCTATGGCCGCCCACACCCAGGCTGCTGGTGCTGCAGGTCGCGGCCTTGCTGTTCGCCGCGCCCGCGGGCAACGCCACCGCGCTGCAACCCGCGATCGCGCTGCCGCCGTCGGTGAAGGCAACGCTGCCGGTCGGCGCCACGCCGTTGACCGTGGCCGTAAAGGTCACAGTGCTGCCAACGACCGACGGGTTGACGGAACTCGAGACCGACGTGCCGGTTCCAGACGTGTTCACCGTTTGCACGAGCGTGCTGCTGGCAGAGCCCGGCGTTACCTCCATCACCACCATAGGTCGCCACGATGCTATGGCCGCCCACGCCCAGACCGCTGGTGCTGCAGGTCACAGCCTTGCTGCTCGCCGCGCCCGCCGGCAACGCCACTGCGCTGCAACCGGCGATCGCGCTGCCACCGTCGGTAAACGCAACGCTGCCGGTCGGCGCCACGCCGTTGACCGTGGCCGTAAAGGTCACATTGGCGCCAACGATCGACGGGTTGACGGAACTCGAGAGCGACGTGCCGGTTCCAGACGTGTTCACCGTTTGCACGAGCGTGCTGCTGGCGGAGCCGGCGTTACCCCCATCACCACCATAGGTCGCCACGATGTTATGGCCGCCCACGCCCAGACCGCTGGTGCTGCAGGTCACAGCCTTGCTGTTCGCCGCGCCCGCCGGCAATGCCACCGCGCTGCAACCGGCAATGGCGCTGCCACCGTCGGTAAAGGCAACGCTGCCGGTCGGCGCCACACCGTTGACCGTGGCCGTAAAGGTCACGACCGCGCCAACGAGCGACGGATTGGCGAACTTGTGACCGATGCGCCGCTTGACGCCTTGTTCACCGTTTGCACGAGCGTGCTGCTGGCGGAGCCAGTGTTGCCCCCATCACCACCATAGGTCGCCACGATGCTATGGCCGCCCACGCCCAGACTGCTGGTGCTGCAGGTCACAGCCTTGCTGTTCGCCGCGCCGGCCGGCAACGCCACCGCGCTGCAACCGGAAATGGCGCTGCCACCGTCGGTAAAGGCAACGCTGCCGGTCGGCGCCACGCCGTTGACCGTGGCCGTAAAGGTCACATTGCTGCCAACGACCGACGGATTGGCTGAACTTGTGACCGAGGCGCTGCTTGGCGCCTTGTTCACCGTTTGCGTGAGCGTAGTACTGGTCGAGCCAGCGTTGCCCGCATCGCCGCCATAGGTCGCCACGATGTTATGGCGCGCCCACACCCAGGCTACTGGTGCTGCAGGTCACCGCCTTGCTGTTCGCCGCGCCAGCCGGCAATGCCACCGCGCTGCAGCCAGCGATCGCGCTGCCACCGTCGGTGAAGGCAACGCTACCCGTCGGGGCCGCACCCGCAACGGTTGCAGTGAACGTCACTGCAGCGCCGAGCACCGAAGGATTCAGATTGCTCGACAGCACCGTTGTCGTAGGTTGTGTCGATGCAGTAACCGTTATGTAGTTGGTATTCGTCTTGGTATTGCTGCCCCCGGGTCCCGTGACAGTGAGGCTTACGGTGTAGACGCCCGCGGATGCATACACATGGGAAGGGCTCTGGCTGCTGCTTGTCGTGGAATCGCCGAACGTCCAGGCGTAGGTGCTGATCGTTCCGGTGGATGAATTCAAGAAATTCAGGGCCAGCGGAGCAGTTCCCGATGTCGTGCTGGCAGTGAACTGCGCCACCGGCGCGCTGTACGCGACAGTAGCGCCCACGTCATTCGAATAGCCGCTTTGAGTGTGCGCCGCATCGTACGCGGTCACAGCGAAGTGGTACGTCGCGCCTTCGGTCAAGCCGGTTACGGTGTAGGAAGTGGTGTTGCCGACGTCGACGCTGGACGTGTAGCTGCCTGCTGCAGGTCCGTAGTAGACCATATAACCGACAAGCAAAGGGTTGCTTACCGGGTCCCAGGCCAACCCCACCCCACCCGCAATGGCGCGCGTCGCCATCAATAGCAGGAAAATGAAGAGCAGGACTGGGCTCGCTAGCCCATTCAACACCCGAAACACAGGACGCCGGCCTAAATCGGCCACGAAACCTCCGCCAACACAATTTATTGCGCCGCAACGGCAGAATGCGCCGGTTCTGTTGCTCACACCTGGACAACCGTGGCCGGCAAGAGATTTAGCGCAACGGCAATGTGTACTACGAAACATTCAATTACCCGAATTGCTAGCGATTCGAGCAGAACCCGCTTCTGCGAAATACTGTCAGTAGCTGCAACAACGCGCCTGGAGCCCATGAAACTCGCATCGTTCTGAGTCCATGACGAAAATTCTCCCTCTTCCGACCTCCGCCTTGTATACCATTGGCATATTCAACATGTCAATACCAAAATGAGGGCGGCGCAGGGTAGCATAAAACTTGCCATGAGTTGTACTTTTGTGGCCTGCAGCTGATTTTTGTAGGAAGCAATTGTTTCAGTACAGCGGAATGAACGCGGCAAATCGCTGCATCTCGGTGAGTTGCTGCAGGTGCGGGCGTAGTGAGGAATCGCGCAACGCGACGATGGCGTGCACAGCGGCGCAGTTCCTCGCGGAACGACCGCTGCATCTAAGCAAGCTCCCGGTTGCGAACCCCAGTCCACGATCAGAACAAGAGTTCGGCGCTGTCGGCAGCTGAGTCCACAGACACGATCCCCCAACCGGGGGCGCGGATCAAGAACTCAAGCAAATAGCCTGTCCATCGATCTGTGCAACATGATCGTGTCGCGGCCGGTTGATCGGGGCTCGTGTAGAAGCGGCGCCCAATCGAACTTCACAAGACCGAGGAGCGCAACGATAATGCCTCCTGCGGATTCTTCACTGAATGCTTGCGCGATGGATGCGGCTACGTGAACGATTGCGAATCAATCGATCAGGCCTGGCGATGATCGGAGGCCTACGTGTCATCGCGGTCATCCCTGCGCGCGGCGGCAGCAAATCGATAAAGAAGAAGAACATCCGGTCCTTGGGCGGAAAGCCATTGATCGCCTGGTCCATCGAGACCGCGCGCGCCGTCAAGGAAATCGACCGCATCGTTGTCTCCACCGATGATGGCGAGATCTCCGACGTTGCACGGCACCTGCGTGCCGAGGTATATCAACGTCCCCCCGAATTGGCGACCGACGAGTCGCTGGTCATCGATGCCATTCGGCACCTCATCGGAGTGTTGCGTGTGGAAGGAGAAGCGCCGCAAGTCATGGTGCTGTTGGAGCCGACGTGTCCATTGCGGTCCCCGGATGAAGTCAGGGAATGCTTGCGCCGACTCGCAGCCGATGACCTCGACTCCGTCGCAACCTTCGAGGCAGCAGATCAGCACCCGCATCGCACATGGCGAATAGTGGACGGCGAGCCGTCGCCATTCATTGCGGGCATCGACGCATGGCAACCTCGGCAGAAGCTGCCACCTGCATTCCGGCTCAGTGGAGCCGTCTATGCCTTCCGCGCCGACCGACTGCCCGAGGGCACAACGGCATTACTTTACGGCCAGGCCGGTGCAGTGGTTACTCCCTTGGGGCAAGAGGCTGTTTCACGACTTCCGGCAGGAGGCCTTCCTGCGACGTCGTCCATCCGGCTTTTCTTCGCAAACAAGGACGTCACACTGAGAGCGGCGATGCAGCAACTCGAGGAAACCGAGGAGCGCATTCTGTTCGTCATCGACGAGGACGGACGGCTGTTTGGCTCAGTCACTGACGGCGACATTCGACGCTGGATCCTGGCCAACAACTCGCTGGAAGGATGTACCGGGGTGGTATGCAACAAGGATCCCTATACCGTACCAGCCACCTATCGCATGGAAGACGTAAGGCGCGTGATGCTCGAGCGCAACATCGCCTGCATCCCCGTCGTCGACGACCAAGGGCGCATCGTCGATCTGCTCTTCCTGGGCCAAGTATTCAAGTCTCCGTCAGTCGATATTGACACCGAGTCCGACCTGACCGTCGCCGAGGCGCTGCTGGCACGGGGAGTATTTCAATCACCCAAACGATGACGGCTCCGATGTCTTCCGGACACTGATGATCTCGCTCCACGAACCTGTTTTTGACGAAACCGACGAGTCATTTGTCATTGAGACGCTGCGCACGGCGTGGGTGTCAACGGCTGGACCGTTTGTCGATCGATTCGAACAAGAATTTGCGGAATTCGTCGGAATGCGACACGCAATTTCCGTCTGCAACGGAACGTTGGGACTGCAGTTGGCAATTGAAGTCCTGCGACGCTCCCATGCTGTAACGGAGTCCTTCGACGTCATCGTTCCCACGCTTACATTTATCGCAACGGCGAATGCTGTTGTGCATGCGGGTGGCTACCCGATTTTTGCTGATGCAGCTGCCGAATCGATGAACTTGTGCCCGCACGGTACGCTTGACCTGGTACGGCGACACTATGATTTCAACAGCAAAGCGCAGGCTTGGCACTCGAAGACAACGGGTCACCGCTTGCTTGCGGTCATGCCGGCACACCTCATGGGGTGGACGTGTGACATGGACGCCATGCGGTCGATCTGCGATGAGCTCCATCTCCCCCTCCTCGAGGACGCCGCCGAAGCGCTGGGCTGCTACGAACGCGACGGAACACACGTGGGGCATCATGGCCTTGCTGCGGTCTACAGCTTCAACGGAAACAAGATCCTGACGACGGGCGGCGGCGGAATGGTCGTGACCAACGACGATGTCGTTCGCGAGGCGCGCCAAGCATTTGAGCACTACGGCGAAGACCGATGGCATACGCTTCGCACACGACGAGGTCGGCTACAACTACCGTCTTGTGAACATTCTCGCAGCTCTCGGCTGCGCCCAGATGAAAAAGCTGCCCGAACGGCTTGCACGCAAGCGCGCGATTGTAGAGCAATATCGCACCTGTATCGCGAGCGATGCGGACTTGCAGCTTTATTCGGAGGGAGCAGGACGCTCAAACAACTGGCTTGCCAACATTGTCTTCCCAAGCGAAGCACGTCGAGAGAAGGCACTGAAGGCTCTGCTTGAGCATGACGTTCAAGCACGGCCACTATGGACCCCCAATCACCTACAGCAGGCTTACGCTAACCATCCCCAGCCAGTCATGGATTTTCCGAACGCAATCGACATTTGGGAACGCTGCCTGTCGGTGCCTTCGAGCCCACAGCTCGACGATAGCGTCATTGCCGATATCTGTGGCGGTGATATGTGCGAGCCAACGTACGATGAGCTAGTTTCTCGAATGCCAGGTCGGCACGTGGATTGAACGGAAGTGGGTACTTTGCAGGAATCGGCAATGACGACGGATCGCTTGAAACCGGATACGCAGCACGACGGTCGACGAGTTCTGATCATCGGCGGCGCCGGCTACATCGGCTCGATGCTGACGCGGCGCTTGTTGAGCGACGGCTACCTCGTCCGCGTACTTGATAACTTGATGTACAGGCACGTGTCGTCGCTCTCCGGGATTGCCGATAACCCAAATTTCGAATTCGTACGGGGCGACTTGTGTGACAGGCAAAAACTGACCGAATCGATGCGGGAAGTAACCGACGTTGTATTGCTCGCCGCGCTTGTGGGAGATCCCATCTGCAAGAAGTATCCGGATATGGCTCGCAGGGTGAATGAAATTGGCGCAATGGGCGTCGTCGACGAGGCGGAACGCAGTGGCGCCCAACGTTTTGTCTTTACCTCCACATGCAGCAACTACGGCATTCTGCCTACCGACGAGGAGGCAAGTGAAGACGCTCCGCTGAATCCGCAATCGCTGTATGCGGAGACGAAAATTGCAGTCGAAAGACATCTGTTGAGCAAGCCGAAGGGTTCGTGCGCGACAACTGTCCTGCGCGTGGCTACGGCGTTTGGCACCTCCGAGCGCATGCGCTTCGACCTTACGGTGTCCGAATTCTCGCGCGAACTGGCCTTGGGTCGGAGCCTTCTGGTCTACGATGAATCTACGTGGCGACCCTACTGCCATGTCCAGGACCTCTGCACGGCAATCATTGCTGTGCTGAATGCTCCACGGGCAATTGTGGACAAGGAGGTCTTCAATGTAGGCAGCAGCCGAAACAACTTCACCAAGCAAATGCTGGTGGAGGTCATTGTCGACCAGCTAGGCGTTTCTCCCGCGTTGATCACGTACAAGAAGGGCGGCCAGGATCCACGCAATTACAGGGTCGCCTTCGACAAGATTCAGAAGACATTGGATTTCCGTGCAGCATATGCCGTTGAGGACGGTGTGGCGCAACTTGCACGCGCAATTCGCCAAGGGCTATTTCTCGACGCGGATGAGCGCCGCTCGTTCTACGGGAATTACGAAATTGTTGGATGACGAGTGGGAGTGATTCCGTGAGTACGACGTTAAAGGATCTGTTTTCTCTCAAGAACCGGACCGCGTTGGTAACCGGCGGCGCCGGGTATCTGGGCACCGCCATGTGTGAAGTGCTTGCCGAACTTGGGGCGAACGTGGTGATCGCCAGTCGTGATCATGAAAAGTGCATCTCGGCTGCCGACTCCATTCAGCGCGCGTCCCCCGAGGGCGTGCGGGTGATCGGGCTGGAATTGGATCTGCTGGAACCCGGGTCCGTGAACAATTGTATCCAAGCAGTGGAGCGCGAGTTCGGCGGGTTGGATATTCTTGTCAACAATGCATGGTCGGGCAAGAAAAACAGTTGGGAGAGCATTACCGAAGAGGACTGGAAATACGATATCGACATGAGCCTCAACTCGCCCTTCCGCATGATCAAGCTGGCGTTCCCGATGCTCAAAGCTCGCCGGGGCGTGATATTGAATATCGCGTCGATGTATGGACATGTTGCGCCCGACTACCGCATCTACGAAGGCACGACATTTGCGAATCCACCCAGTTACGGAGCAGCGAAGGCCGGTGTGATTCAGTTCACCAAGTATCTGGCGAGTTTTCTTTCGCCGCACGGAATACGTGTCAATGCGCTCAGTCCGGGAGCCTTTCCCCATCCCCCGACTCGGGAGCACAAGGTATTCCTGGAAAGGCTGTCCGCAAAGAACCCTATGAACCGCGTCGGCGAGCCGAGCGACCTAAAGGGTGCCGTGGCGTTGCTGTGCAGTGATGCAGGAAGCTACATCACCGGGCAAAATATTTGTGTCGACGGTGGCTGGGCCGCATGGTGATACGTGTCGGCATGATCGGGTTGAGCGAAGGCAATGGGCACCCGTTTTCCATGTCGGCGATCATCAACGGCTACTCGGACACGGGGCTCGCGGAATCAGGCTGGCCCGTCATCCATGAGTACGTCAAGCGCCGGCATCCATCCGAATTCGGTGTTGGTGAGCTTCGCGTGACGCATGCATGGACTCAGGATCCGGACATCACCCGGCGCCTATGCGAGGCTTCGCTCATCGACCATGCCGTGAAGCATGCGGAGGACATGGTCGGGGCCGTGGACGCGGTGATCCTGGCGCGGGACGATCATGAGAGCCATCGTGAAATGGCCGCACCATTTCTTGAGGCGGGTTTGCCGATTTTCGTCGACAAGCCTCTCACGCTTTCTCTGACCGAGTTGGAGTATTTTCGGCCCTACATTGAGCGTGGCCAGCTGATGTCCGGCTCCGCCATGAGATTTGCAACGGAATTGGATTCAGTCCGGGCGGAGATCGACAGCTACGGCCAAGTCAAACTAATTCGCGGTGCCGTGCTGAACGACTGGGCCAGATACGGCATCCACATGCTGGATGCCATCCTGCCTCTCCTAAGCAGCAGACCCGTTGCGGTGATGCCACATGCCGCTCCGCACGACTCCATTGCCATCACGACGGAAGACGGAACGCTTGTGCTCATAGACGCCCTCAGAGACGTCCCTAAGACCTTCCGTGTCGACATCTTCGGGACCAAGCGGGTGAGTTCCCATGAAATCTCCGACAACTTTGGCATGTTTCGCCGCATGCTCTGGCAGTTTGCGGAGATGATCCGCATTGGCCGTCCCACAATTCCAGCCAGGCAAACCCTCGCTGTCCTTCAAGTCCTTATCGCCGGCTGCTTGGCCATGCAGGAGCAACGAACGGTGATCCTCGATCCGTTGTGAATATTGATGAGTATTCGACGTTGCTGCACCTTGCGCACTAGGCCTGCTCGCGCCGGCGCGGAGGTTTCAAAGCCCGCCCGACAAATGCCGCGCCGCGCGGCGCCCGTTCCATGTCAGTTGACCTGAATGCACCGACGATCTGGGTAGGGCTTCCCGCCTACAACGAGGAAGCCACGATACCGGCACTTTTTCCGCGCTTCAAGGAAGTCCTTCCGGCTTTGAAGCAGGCTTTCGCATCGTGCTCTACAACGACGGATGTACCGATCGCACGGTAGAGCGCGCCCGCGAATGGCAAAGCAGAACTTGACGTCGAGGTTATCGGCAAATCGATCAACATGGGGCTGGGCGAAGGCCTGCGTTGCCTGATCGCCCACGTCAGCGACCATGCGGCGCCGAACGACGTGTTGTTCCTCATGGACTGCGACGACACGCATCATCCGCGCCAGTTCGCGGCCATGCTCGCGGCGCTAAACCGTGGCCATGACGTCGTGATTGCGTCGCGCTACCGCCGCGGCAGCCGTATCGCCGGCGTCGCACCGCATCGCCAGGTATTGAGCCTCGGTGCCGCCGCCCTGTTCAAGCTCCTGCACAATTGCCGCGGCGTGCTCGACTATACTTGCGGTTTCCGCGGTTATCGAGTCGGACTCCTGCAGCGCGCGCGTCAGCGTTATGGCGAACGACTGGTCGAAGAGCAAGGGTTCGCGTGCATGGTCGAGCTGCTGCTCAAGTTGAACCGCATGGGTGCACGCTTCTGTGAAATCCCGATCGACCTGCGCTACGACCTGAAGCAAAGCGCGAGCAAGATGGATGTCGGCGGCAATACCGCGCGCTTGCTCAGAAAATTGGTGGCGTGGCGCGTGCGCGGTCTAGAATAAGAGCCGGGCAGCGGTCGCACGATACACGCCGTGAACAAGACAATCACCTGCATCGTCGGCACACGCCCCGAAGTCATCAAGATGGCGCCTGTGATACGCGCGCTGCGCACCGCGCCGGACCTTGTCGTCGAAGTGCTGTGCTCGGGACAGCATCGCGACCTGCTCGCGCCGCTCATGGCGTGGTTCGACATCAGCGTTGACCGGGATCTCAAGGTAATGAGCGACAACCAGTCGCTGGGCGAATTGACTGCGCGGCTCATGCAGGCGTTCGAGCAGTACTTTTCCACGGTGCGACCCGACCTCGTGCTCGCGCAGGGCGACACGACCACCGTGATGTGCGCGGCACTAAGCTGCTTCTACCGACGTATCCCCTTCGCCCACGTCGAGGCCGGTCTGCGCACCTTCGATCCGGACAATCCGTTTCCGGAAGAATATAACCGCGTCGCCGTCACGCGGCTGGCGAAACTGCATTTCTGCCCGACCGAGCGCGCGCTTGGCAATGTGCTCGCTGAGCACGTAGCTCCGGCCAATGCATATCTTACCGGCAACACGGTGATCGACGCGCTACAGTTCACGACCGCGAAGCTGCAGCGCGAACCGGTGCGGCGCTTCGACCATGACATTCTGCTGACCGCGCACCGGCGCGAAAATTTCGGCGAACCGCTCGTCAACATATGCAACGCGGTGCTCGACTTGTGCCGCGACTTCCCCAAACTGAAGGTCCTCTACCCCGTGCATCCCAATCCCAACGTGCGCGCGACGGTCGAGAAGATGCTCGCCGGACACGCGCAGGTCGTGCTTTGCGAGCCGCTGGTATACCCCGAACTCGTGGCCGCCATGCAGAAGGCATGTCTGATACTGACGGATTCGGGAGGCATACAGGAGGAGGCGCCAGCGCTGTCGAAACCAGTGCTGGTCCTGCGCGCGGTGACCGAGCGGCCGGAAGCGGTCGAGCTTGGCGTGGCCAAGGTAGTGGGCACTGAACGCGGTCAAATCGTGGCCGCCGCAAGCGAACTATTGCTCGATAGCGCGGCATACGCCCGCATGGCGCGCGGCGGCTATCCTTATGGCGATGGCCGCGCTGCCATGCGCATTAGCGATGTCGTGTGCGCATATCCGGGCACGCATCCCAGCATGAAAATCTTGCGACCGCTACTGAAGTTCGCGATCTCGTTGGTGCTCATCGCGATCGTACTCCGCGCATTCGACGTACGAGGCGTGGTTTCGCAATTCGCCAAAGTTGATGCCATGACGATGGTCTTGGTAGTCGCAATCGCACTGTCGATCGCGGTGTTGCACACGGTGCGCTGGCTCGCGGTAATCAAAGCAAACGGAACCCGGCTCCGCTTCAATACCGCGCTGCAGGTGGTTCTGATCGGACATTTTTTCAATCAGGCACTTCCGTCGTCGGTAGGCGGCGACGCGGTACGCATATGGTGTGCATACCGCGCCGGATTGAGTTTCGGCGCCGCCGCCAACACCGTACTCATCGATCACGCGCTAACGTTGTTGTCGCTGCTGCTGCTCATCGCGGCCGGATTGCCGTGGTTGTTCGATCTCGTCACCGATCCCGCTGCGCGTTGGGCGCTGTCGACCGTGCTCTTCGCAGGCGTGGCAGGGTTTGGCATATTTCTCGCGCTCAATCGGATGGCGCAGGGCTTTGGTCGCTGGCGCGTGGTACGCGCGCTGCTCGCGCTCTCCGCGCTTGCGGCCAAAGTCATGGCCAGTGCACGCTACGCGCTGCCGGTGATTCTGCTGTCGGTACTGAGCTTCGTTGGATTCGCCGTCATCGTGTATTCGCTCGCGCGCGCCATGCAGCTCGACGTTACGTTGCGGGACTGCATCTTGCTGGTACCGCCGGTAATCCTCGTTACGGTCGTACCGATCTCTATCGCCGGCTGGGGCGTGCGCGAAGGCGCGATGGTGGTGGCGTTCGGATTCATCAACGTACCTGCAAGCGCGGCGTTCGCAGTGTCAGTCATGTTTGGCGTCACGATCGCGGTCGCAAGCCTTCCCGGAAGCCTGTTCTGGTGGTTGAGCGGTTACTCGATCAGGAATGTTGCGGCGAGTACAGACGCCCTCGAGTCTGAACAGCCGCCTGCCGGATGACCGCTACGCGGAGCAGCATAGGGTTCCGTCGCGGCTACTCTTAAGGATGTGCGATGTACAAGCGGATCGGACTGCCTTATGCGATTGCCGTGCTCATCGTATTGGCCTTTGCGCTGGCCCGAATCGCCGATACCTATCGCGTCTTCAACCATACAAATGACGAGATTGCCCATATTGGGACCGGCATGGAATGGTGGGACGGCCAATACAACCAGGATCTTACGCATCCTCCAATGCGTGCGGTCTTTGCAGTAGGTCCGCGGTTGCTCGGAATCCATGCATTTGGCGAGGCGAAAATGAGAGATGAGGGCCTCCGGGTCCTCTATGACGGCGGTGACTACAAGCGTACCCTCACTGCGGCACGAATCGGCGCACTACCGTTTTTTCTGCTTACCTTGGCCGTAGTAGGCATTTGGGCTGCAAGAATTGCTGGTCCAGTCGGCGGCGCTCACGGCGACTTCTTGCGTACTCCATGCTTCCACTCGCGCTCGCGCATGCGGGGCTTGCGACCAACGATACGCTTGTCACGGGCACGCTTAGCTTGGCGTTCTTCCTGTGGGCGTTGTGGCTCGAGGCGCCTAGTCGGGGCCGCGCGCTCGCGTTCGGCGCAGCGGCCGCGTTAGCCGTGCTCTCCAAGTTCTCTGCGATCCCGTTCCTTGGTATCGTTGTACTGGTGTCGGCTGCAATTTGGGTGGCACGCGCTGAGCCGCGTGGACGGCGAGCACGGCTGCGGACTCTTGCCGAGGGTGCAATCTCTGGCCGTCACTTATTGGAGCTCTCGTCCTTTGGGCCGGCTACCGATTCTCCCTTGAGCCAATCGTCGGACCTAAACAAGGCCCACGCCCCAATTGATCAGCTATCTTGGTGTCCGCGGCTTGGCCCACGACTTGGCGTATCGCCTGGTCGAGTTGCCTGTCCCGGCACCGGAATTTGTTCGGGGTTTGCGGGACTTGGGAGACAGGGTGCGCACCGGGCACCCAGCATATCTCTATGGGCGAAGCATACGACCACGGACGCTGGTCGTTCTTCCCGGTCGGTGTCCTCGTCAAGACGCCAATTGCGTTTCTGCTGCTGGCAGCATTCGGACTCGCTATTCTCGGATTACGCTGCAGGCGGGAATCTGGCCCTGTGGTATGCCTACCGGTGCTAGGCGTTTTTGGCATACTCGTCGTTTGCCTTCCTAGCACGGTCAATGCTGGAGTACGGTACGTATTGCCGATATTTCCGCTACTCGCGATTGCTATTGGGGCGGGCGTCGCCGTCCTATGGCAGGCGCCGACAAACTTCTTCAATCGGCCTTGCAGTTGCGTTGCTGCTCCTTGCATGGCTGACAGTTTCTTCTGTGCGCGCGCATCCAGACTACCTGGCATACTTCAACGAATGCTGCGATCGGGAACCGCAGAAGTGGTTGGTGGACAGCGATCTGGATTGGGGTCAGGATCTCGACCGCCTTGCCGCCACGCTCAAGCGCAAGGGAGTCGAACACATTCACTTAGCGTACTTCGGATCCGCCCAGATATCGCGTCATGGCCTCCCGGACACGACACCGCTTCGACCTGGCGAACCGGTGCATGGCTGGGTCGCGGTGAGCGAATTCAGGTACGTCATGGGTGACTCATTTCTTGTGCCGCGCCCGCCGCCAAACAGTCAATACCGATGGCTTGACGCCTACGAACCATTCGAGCGCGTAGGTCGCTCCATCCGCCTCTACTATGTGCCCTGAGCGTGCCCAAGGGAGGCACAGTCGAATTCACTGCATGTTTCAAGGTACGAACGCGAGCGCTCTATGTCTCATAGCAAATACATTGCGCTTTCTGCCCTCCTTGGAATTTCCTCATGAGTGAATCACGACTTCCCGAGAGGCGGCTTCCATCTAACCGGTCATTCGGCACGCTGTTCGTTCTTGCATTCGCGCTAGCCGGAGTCTATTGCTGGTGGCGCGGTGCGTCGATCTATGTTTGGTGGTTCGCGTTTTCTGGTGTGACGCTGCTGGTCACACTAGTAAAGCCCGATCTCCTCGCGCCGCTGAATCGTGCTTGGATGAGATTGGCGGAGATTCTAAACAAGATAGTCAGCCCGATCGTGCTGGGCGTCATCTTTTACGGAGTGTTTACGCCGAGCGGCTGGGTGATGCGACTTGCGGGCCGCGATGCGATGAAGCGTCGGTTCGAACCGATGGCGAACCTACTGGGTCGAACGCACCCCGCCGGGCCCCGATCCCGCCGGGCTTCCGAACCAATTCTGACGGAACCGAACATGTCCTTTCTCGAGAGCTGTGGCAGTTCCTCAAGGCGCGCAAGAAGTTCTGGCTGCTGCCCATCATCCTGGTGATGCTGGTGGTGGGCGGGCTGCTGATCCTGGCCCAAGGTTCGGCGGTGGCGCCGTTCATCTACACCCTCTTCTAGACGCATGCGCATTCTCGGCATTTCCGCGTACTACCACGACGCGGCGGCGGCGCTGGTGGTCGACGGCCGCATCGAGTACGCCGCGCAGGAGGAGCGCTTCACGCGCGTAGAAGCACGATCCCGGCTTTCCCCACGAGGCGATCCGCTCCTGCCTCGAGTCCACCGGCGTGCGAGCCGGCCGAGATCGATCTGGTCGCCTTCTACGACAAGCCGTTCCTCAAGTTCGAGCGGCTGCTGGAAACCTACCTCGCCTTCGCCCCGCGCGGCTTCACCTCGTTCCGGCAGGCGCTGCCCCTCTGGCTCAAGGAGAAGCTGTTCCAGAAGAGCCTGCTGGTCAAGGAACTGAAGAGCCGTGGCCGACGACGTCGACTGGCGAGCCCAAGCTGCTGTTCTCCGAGCACCACCTGAGCCATGCCGCCAGCGCCTTCTTCCCCTCGCCGTTCGAGCGCGCGGCGGTGCTGACGATGGACGGCGTGGGCGAATGGACGACGACGTCGCTGGCGTTGGGCGAAGGCAACCGACTGAAGGTCATCCGCGAGATCCACTTCCCCCACTCGCTCGGGCTGCTCTATTCCGCCTTCACCTACTACACCGGCTTCAAGGTCAACTCGGGCGAATACAAGGTGATGGGGCTCGCCCCCTACGGCGAGCCGAAGTATCTCGAGCTCATCAAGCAGAAGCTCATCGACATCAAGGACGACGGCAGTTTCCGGCTGAATCTGGACTACTTCGACTACTGCACCGGGCTGACGATGACCAACGCGCGCTTCGATGCGCTGTTCGGCGCCCCGCCGCGCAAGCCCGAAGCGCCGCTCACCCAGCGCGAAATGGATCTGGCCGCTTCGATCCAGGCAGTGACCGAGGAGGTGGTGCTCAAGCTGGCTCGCGCCGTCGCCACGCGAGACCGGCGAAAAGAACCTCTGCCTCGCCGGCGGCGTGGCGCTCAATTGCGTGGCCAACGGCAAGCTGCTGAAGCAAGGCTTGTTCGACAACCTGTGGCTGCAGCCGGCGGCCGGCGATGCCGGCGGCGCCGTGGGTGCGGCGCTGGTGGCCGCCCACCTGTACAAGGGCCAGCCACGCGCGCTGAACGGTGCGGCGGATGGCATGCGAGGTTCCTATCTCGGGCCCGCCTATGCCCAAGCCGACATCGAGCGGCGCTTGGCGCCGTCGGCGCGGTGTTCGACGTCGTCGACGATACGACCCTGATCGAGCGGGCGCCGGCGCGCTGGCCGAAGGCAAGGCGCTGGGCTGGCACCAGGGGCGGATGGAGTTCGGCCCGCGGGCGCTGGGTGGGCGCTCGATCCTCGGCGATGCCCGCTCGCCCACGATGCAGAAGCTGCTCAACCTCAAGGTCAAGTACCGCGAGTCGTTCCGGCCGTTTGCGCCGTCGGTGCTGCGTGAGGACGTCGCCGAATGGTTCGAGCTGGACGCGGACAGCCCGTACATGCTGCTGGTGGCCGCGTGTGGCGCGAAGCACCGCATCCCGATGACCGACGAGCAGAAGGCACTGTTCGGGATCGACCGGCTCAACGTGCCGCGATCGTCGATTCCGGCCGTCACCCATATCGACTACTCGGCGCGCATCCAGACCGTGCACCGGGACACCAACCCGCGCTATCACGCGCTGATCAGCCGCTTCAAGGCGCTGACCGGCTGCCCGGTCATCGTCAACACCAGCTTCAACGTGCGCGGCGAGCCGATCGTGTGCACGCCCGAGGATGCGTTCCGCTGCTTCATGGGCACCGAGATCGAGGTGCTGGCCGTCGGCAACTGCTTCCTGCGCAAGGAAGACCAGAATCCGGCGCTGAAGCGGAATTACGAGGCTGCATTTGATCTTGATTGACCGCTGATTCGCAAGTTAACGCGATCAATTGTCAGCGTGAGATTGCGGTTGTTTAAAGGAAGACTTTTGCGTCCGTAAGGATCCATCAACTCTACCTATCATGCAAGAATCAAACCGCCCATCGCGCCCTCCCTCCCACCCTCCCTCCCACCAAGCTCGTCCAGACGCGGCCTCTGGTACTCCCCAGCCAGTTGACCAGGTAACTACACAAGGCGTTTGGTCGGAACGCTACATTGCGCGGGTTCTGACGCTGGCCGCGGCTTTGCTCCTGATCGGGCTCGGCCTGTTGCCAACGGCATGGCAGCATGATTGGGTCTCTGTGGGGAAATTTGCGATTGTCGGCGCTATTGGGCTTTGGATGGCCAATTCGCGCATAGAGATACTTAAGCAGTTAGGTGTAACGATTGTTTTCGTGTTCATCGCGAACCAGGCGCTGTCCCCGTTCATCTTCACGCATCTGCGCGAAAAAATGTTACTCACCCTCCCTCCGAACATCGATTGGCACCTCCGTGTGGTAGGCGACGTCATGCCAGGGTTCGATGGTGTTCAGCATGTCACCACCGACGGCAAGGGATTCCGTACCACGCCGGCGATCGACTACCAGCAGAAGCCAGCGGGTACGTCGCGAGTGTTCGCCATCGGGGCTAGTACCACGGAGGAGCTATATCTTGATGACCGAAAGACGTGGACCCATTTACTGCAAGATGGCCTAGCCACCGCCATGGGTACCCGTGTCGAGGTGGTAAATACCGGAGTAAGCGGGCTGCGCAGCCCGCACCACCTAGTGACGCTGAATCACATCGCGCGCTACCAGCCGGACCTCGTACTAATCCTGATGGGTGTGAACGACTGGAACCATCAGATCTTGGAGGTTATGGATGAAAGCCGACGCGGACCCAGCAGCTGGTGGAAGGCAATGAATTACCACGATACCGCACTGGCATTTGTCTGGCGCAAGATTCGGGAGGCAGCCAGTCGGGCTAGTACCTTCACCGGCAAGTGCCGTCGTTGGCGACGTCGCGGGTGAAAATTACTCCAAACAAAATGACAGCCTCAGCCGGCCGCAACGCGCATTTCCAGGAGAGATAAAGGCCAGCCCGGACTTTGTCGCGACCACGCGGCAGCTTGTCGCAGACTGCAGCAAACTCAAGTTGCGCTGCATTTTCCTTACGCAGCCGACGGCGTACGATCCGACGATAGAGCCGGCATTAAAGCAGCGGCTTTGGATGACACCGCCCAATGCGACTTTTACGCTTTCCCTAGCCGAGATAGCGCAGTTCGCGCGCGTCTACAATCGGACTCTACTGGATGCGGTCCGGTCGCAGAGTGGCGAAGCCTGCGACATCGCGCCCATCCTGCCACCCACGACCCAGTACTTCTTCGACGATTGCCACTACAACGAGAACGGCGCACGGGCAATGGCTAACGCCATACAGGCTTGTATCGTCGGGGCGCCGAAGTCCGCAAATTAGAACCTACAACTTGGGCGCCCGACCCCGCTCAGTTCTGCCGCCACGCGTTCGCCGCACAGGTGTTGATCGCATTCGATGCCTATACTTCACGGCTGAACCTCCACTACGAATAGCGAGAAATGAGCAGGACACTAAAGAAACTTGCGTGCTAGTCAAAGACACAACGCCCTCCTCATCCTTTAGGACAACTGTGAATCCGTGCCCAGAGAATCTTGGGGCTAATTCAACGGATATTCATGTACGTGTATCCGCCTTGGCGTGACCATCTGTCGTCGCCGAAATTTGCGAGAATTTTGATTGGTGCCCAAAGAAATTAGCGCCGGATCGAAAGACTCAAGCGCTTCACGGACGCCAGAAACTAGTCATCAACTTCGCTCTGAGACACTGTGTCGCCCGGGTAGGCAGGTGCTCTGCAAGGCGACTCCCGACACCGTTCAATTAGTCGATCTTCGATAAAGCAATAGCACCTGGCGACGGGTCCAAGGTTTGCCCACGGGGTAGTTATGTTGCTGGACCCACACTCGCGATCTCAACGAGGGTAAATTCGTTTGTATCTTTGATTTAATCTCCTTGAACGAGTCGAGCTCGAGGTCATCAGCCCAAATGAGTATGTAGGTCCCGCGGTAGGAAAGCAGCCTTGAGAGAATGCCGCGATAGATGGGTGACGCGCGGATTACGATATCCGAATGCCCGCGGCTGAGCGGCACGTCGTAGAAGTAGCGTTCATAGCTTCGGGCCGGGAGATAGTACGCAGCCCTACCATCGTCAAGAAACACAATGGAGGATTGCGTGGATAACGAGTACTTCTTGTCGAGTTGCAGAGAAACCTTCGTATTCACTGGCCCGAAATTCTCGCCACGTCCGATAGTGATCGGATACGGGTGATACAAAGAATGTCCAGACCAACATGGACATAACGACAGCACCCCAACCGGCAATACGGCCGGGTCCGATTCCCAGTCCGAACGGTAGTACCAGCGCCATTGCGATGGCGATCAGGCCCAATGTCCACAGCGCGACGAAAGCCGCCCCAGCGCTCCACAGCGGGTAGCCAATCACACCCGCCGCCAGTACGAAGACGACCATTAGCACGATTCCGAGCCGACCGGGACTGCCCACCGCGTGAAGAATCTCGTCTCCATGCCCGATGAACGTAAGAAACGACCACGCCGCAGGGAAAGCGAGAACGAAGTAGTGATAAGGAAAATATTGTGCCTGAACGCCGACGATTGCGAGCCCGATCACCCACATCGCAAGTAACGGAACGACCAACGCAGCCTTCCGGTTCCATGCTGCCAACGTGGTGAGCATCGCAAGCGAGATCGTGCCCGCGGCGAGGAACGGGATGTTGGGGATTGCGTTCAAAACGAAGCCGGCAAGCAGCCCCCGCATTCGATTGAGCAACTCTCCGGCCACCACCACCGGCACCCGCGCCAACATCGCAGGTGGAGTGTGCCCCGAAGCAATCCATGCCGATACGGATTCCAACGATGAGCAGGGGCTTCCTGCAACTCCAAGTACGCTGTACTGCGTTGCGAATCGAGGTCCGCAATTTCGTTGGGGAAAAGATCGCGATTCCGACTGCGATGACGACTACGCCAATGCTTGTGCCGGCAACCACATATGTAAGCCTTCTCCGAAAAGGCTTCCCGAGGCCAAGCAGCAGAACAAACACGTAACCTGCCATCAGGATGGAGATCCCTTTCAACGGAAACAGCAGCGCCAGCGTGAGACCTGCAAGCCAGTTCAGCGCGGATCGCTCCGAGACCGCAAGTGGGATCGCTACCAGCAC
>CAWGEB010000001.1:0-132745 GCA_963821485.1 uncultured beta proteobacterium | reverse complement strand
CCGTTGGAGATGCTTTCAGCTTGCCACCGCCGCGTCGAGCGCCAGTGCGCAACGCTGAGGCGTCTGGTGCCGCATCTGGCTGCTCATGGTGCCGACCCGGCCGCGCGCACGGCGGCGACGAACGTCATGCGCTATTTCGATACGTCTGCCCCGCACCATCACGCGGATGAGGAAGAGGATCTTTTCCCGGTGCTGATCGAATCGATGGCCGGATCGGACGCGGTGTGCCTGCGGGAAATGATCGAAGGGTTGAAGGCGGACCACCGCGCACTGGGAGCGATCTGGTCGCGCTTGCGCGGCGTATTGGAAAGGGTCGCTGCAGGTGAATCGGTGCCGCTCGCCGCGGACGATGTCGAGGCGTTGCTTGGCCGGTACGAACGCCACATCGAGCGGGAGGAGAGCGAGTTGTTGCCGATGGCTGCGCGGCTGTTGAGCGATGATGATCTCGCTCGCATCGGCCGCGCGATGCGCGAGCGCCGGGGCATCGGCGACGTGTAGGACGGTGTGTGTCGGCAAATTGTCGGGAATGTGGCAATCCACGTCAATCCAAGGCTGCCGTACGCGAAGACTTCAGCCCAGATTTGACATCGGTCTCTTTGAACGCGCGTACGTATGCACTCTCGTTGCGGGTGCAGCCAATGAAACCACCCAGAACGCCTGAAGACTAGCCCGAGGAGAATTGGAAATGACCGATGTCGCAAAGACCCGGGTCTATATGACTACCATCGCGGCACTGCCTGCGATCAAGAAATGCCTCGTCGTACGCGCGCATGAGGCGCTAACGTCCGCTTGTCGGCCAACGAATATCGGGTTTCCGGAAGATCGAATGGCGGCTCGGGTCGATAGCAGCCGGCTGATCTCTGACCGCTATTGATCTTACCCACGAACGGTGGACACCGTACTTAGGCGATTTGCATCGCCTCGAAGGCTAGCGGAGCCTCGTAGTTAATCGTCGAGTGACGTCGCTGGCGGTTGTAGAACACTTCCATGTAATCGAACAAGCTGGCGCGCGCATGGTCGCGGGTCTTGTAGTCGCAGTGCATGACCAGTTCGGTCTTCAGCGTATGGAAGAAGCTCTCCATCGGCGCGTTGACGCTCCTATGTCAAGAAGTGACTACGGCGTCTCTCAGATCCGCGAGGATCAGCGGATAGAGTTCGCGCACGATATAGCGCTTCAGGCAGCGCTGAATCTCTTTCGACGACAGGCCCTCGGCGGTCCGTCGTGCCACGTAAGCGCGAGTGCGGGCATCGCTTCTCATCCGCACCATCGCGATGGTCCACAGTGCGTTGTTGGCCTCCCGGCTGCCCCCGCGATTGAGTCGGTGGCGCTGCGTCTTTCCCGAAGATGCCGGCAGAGGGCTCGCACCGCAAAGAGCTGCCAGTGCCGCGTCGTTGCGCAGACGTTCGGGGTTATCCCCGGCGACGACCATGAGCGTGGCGGCGGTGTATGGACCGACGCCGAACCGATCGAGCATCCGGTGGGCGGCGCGCCTGGCAAGGGCCTCGAGCATCGCATCCAGCTCGCGCAGCTCGGCCGCCAGGACCGTCCAGCGCTTCGCCAGGATGCGCAACGTGCGGCGTCAGCGCCTCCAGAAGGGGCGTCGTTCCCAGGGCACGCATCTGGATGCAGGCCTGCACGCAGTCTTCAGGTTTCGATTTCATCAGCTTCGAGCGAATCGGATCGGGCGCTGTCACCAGCAGGGCGCGCAGTTGGTTGATGGCCTGTGTCTTCGCCTTGACAGCACTGCGTCTGGCAACGGTGATGGCACGCATCGCCTCCACTACGCCCGATTGCAGCTTCGGGATCGCCGTGGCCTCGCCCGACAGTACGGCGCGCGCGGCATTCTCGGCATCCGTCGGGTCGGACTTCCCTCTGAGGCGTCGCTTCGACCGATCCGCCCGATTGACTTCCAGAACTTCGATGCCTGCGTCGCGCAGAACGCGTGCGAGCCCAGCACCGTAGGTTCCCGTTCCTTCAACGCCAGCTCGTGTGCACGCTCCGAATGAACGGCTCCACTGAAGAAGCTGTTGGTACCCGTGGAGTCCAGCCGGTGCAATCAAGGTCCCAAGAACCTTACCGACGCCGTCAATCACGACACCCACATGGGCGTCGAGGTGAGTATCGACTCCAAGAATGACTTCTCGCCCTTCCTTCGACTGTGCCATGAGATTCTCCTCGAGTGAGCTTGGCTCGTCTCGCCGATCCCAGCCGCAGGACAGGACACTCACGGTGCAGCGCAAAGCTCCTATCAGGTCACTGACGCCTGGCCCGGCAACGCACGGGGAACGCCGGTACCCAATCGACAGGTCAACACCAAGGCATTCAGCCAATCCCAGCACGAGTCAGATTGGACCGGGCGTTCAAGGCCATCCTAGACTGAGTGTCCCAGCAATTCCCCTTGCGGCTCATGCTCTGGCGGATCCCGTGCTTCCGAATGAGGTCCAGGTATATCGAGGTTGCGTAGGTCGAGCCTCGATCGGAGTGTACGAGCTCGGGAACGCCACGTCTGGCAATTGCCATAGCGAGCGCGTCCGTGGTCAACTGGCCCTCCAGCGTGTGGCTCATGGCCCAGCCCACAATGGCGCGGGAGTACACGTCCAGAACCGCCGCGAGGTACAGCCAGCCCTCGCGTGTTGGGATGTAGGTCACGTCGCTGAGCCAGCAAGCATTGGGCCGCTCGGCTTTGAAGCACCGCCTGACCAAGTTGGGTAAGACCTCCTTCGTATTGCGCGAGTCGGTCGTCACCCGGAAGTGCCGGATCGCCTTGGGCACAATCTGCGCTCTGCGCATCAGCTTGGCGACCGTGTTGCGACAGCAGGCAATCCCCTGAACCGAGAGCTCCGCGTGCACTCGCGGCGCGCCATATGTCTGGCGGCTGGCAAGGTGGACTTCCCGGATCTTGGTGGTCAGAGACGATTGCCGCTCCTCCCGGGCGCTGGGCGGCCGGCTCCGGGCTGCGTAGTACCCACTGGGTGAAACGCGCAAGGCCCTACACAGCGTACGCACCGAATGCTGCCGGCGCTGGCATTCGACAAAGGCGTACTTCATCTCGACGCCTTCGCAAAGTAGATGGCCGCTTTCCTAAGAAACATTCATTGCCGCCTGCAAGGTGAGCCCGAATTCGGCCGCGCGTCGATGCAACTGCTTGATGACACGCTCCCGGTACTTTTGTTCGTAGTGCGTAGCACCGGGGTCCCGATAGTCGATGCCGAAGCGCATGGCGTTGTAGAACAGGACCGCGATCTTGCGCGCGGTCGCCGTCACCGCTTTGGACTTGCCGATGCGCGCGGCCAAGCGTCGGTAGAAGGCGCCCAGCGCAGTGTCGGTACGACCCACGGTGACGGCGGCCAACCGAAGGTGGGCGGCCACCCGGTTGGTCGTCTTTCGCGTATGCGCCGACAATACCTTGCCCCCGCTGATTTTGCATCCAGGGGACAGCGTCAACCACGAGGTGAAGTGCTTGGCCGATCGCCATCGGCTAAGGTCGGTACCGCATTCGGCAATCATCCGTAATGCCAAGTACGGACCGATGCCGTGAATCTGCGTCACATCAACACCCGCCAGTTGGTACAAGACTGGGCGCACGTCAAAGCTTACAGCGTTCGGCTGGACCGTGCGGTGCCGCGCCTTCGGCAATGGAGCACTCGGACTTGCCTTCTCCGCGGTGAGCGCAGCGAGCACCGCTTGGATCTGCGCATCGCACTCGTCGACACGGGCCTGGTAGAAGTCATACAGCGCCAATGCTTGGCTGAGCGCAAAGACGTGCTCTGGCTGGTAGTTCCCCACCAAGGCCGCGCGAACAGTCTCCAGACTCGCCTTGCATCGCACGTCGCGCATCTGTGCCAGCACCTGTGGATCGCGTTGTCCATTGACAATTGCGCGAATGATCTTCATCCCGGTGACGCCGGTCACGTCCGCAACGACGTGATGCAGCTGCAGGTTCATGAAGGTCAACGCCTTCTGCATGTGCTGGATGTGGGCTGCCCCATAGTCCAGGTGGCGTTCGCGCAGCCGCAAGTAGACGCGCAGCGCAGCAATGTCACGGCCGGGCCGGAAGCTGGCCCGCAGCAGTCCACACGCATGCAAGCGTTGCAACCACTGCGCATCATTGACATCTGACTTGCGGCCAGGAACGGCTTTCGCTTCTCGCGCGTTGGCCAGGATCACCTCGATACCTCGCCCTTCTAGCACTTCGAATACCGGCACCCAATACACGCCGGTGGATTCCATGGCCACCGTTTGAATGCCCATCGCCACGAGCCAGTCGGCCATGCGCTGAAGATCACTAGTGAAAGCCTGAAACGTTTGGACGGGCTCCGCACAGAGGTCTGCACTTACCGCAACGACATGAAACCGCGATCCGACGTCGATGCCGGCTGCACGGTCGTGAATGACCGGCAGCCCCGCCGCGTTGCTTTTGTGACTGGACATCCTCACCTCCTGTCGGTTGAGCACGCCGGACGGGGACTCGGATCAGATCACTTTCCTAAACGGGGTCACGCGCAGTGCCACCACAGCTGGGTCCGCAGCTTCCCCTGGGCCAGGTTTTTTGACGGGGACATACGCCTCCAAAAAGCAAGCGGCCACTGTCCAAGCGTGGCCTCAGTGTACGCACCGCGTGTTTCTTCACATATGGGGCGCGGCAACCCGCGAGGGCGGTTTTTTAAAATCTCGTTCTCCTCCCGTAGCCTGGCGTTCTCACGCCGCAGCGTCCCGAGGTCTTGCTCAGCCGTGACGAGCTCTTGCTTGGGAGCGCCGTTGCGCTCCTCTTCCTCGAAGTCCAGGCGCCACTGGCGCAACTGGTTCACCCGAACGCCCAGTTCCCGTGCCACCTTGGCCTTGGTCTTATCTCCAACGGCAGCCAACCGCACCGCTTCAAGCTTGAACTCCCGGGTATGGTGCCTGCGTTCCTTGCGTTCCATGACACAGCCCTCCTAAAGCCATTGTGCCTGTCTGGAACTGTCCACGAAACGTGGGTAACTTCATTGTCGACCCTATCCGGTCATACAACTTTCCCGGAAGCAGACATCGAGGCAAAGCCCTGTTCTCACGTGCAGGAACGTTCAGGGGGCAACGCAAACCCGACAGTCGCGGATAACGGACAAGGCGAGCCAGACACTTTGGCTCGGGCAAATGATTGCGAAATGCCTTGACGCAATCGCTAACGGCGCGCACCGTGGGTGTGAACGGAGAGGGCAGCTTCAACCCTTCCGCCCCCGCCAAGTTGGACGTGCAGCCCTTGGCGATCCCCTAGGCATCCCCTCGCTTGCGCGATGCCGATTCATAGCCGGTCGAGTACCTGGCGTACTTCGCTTATGACTCTTGCGCGTGTCCGCGCACTTGCCTAAGTCCAAGCGAATATCTATATGGGATTTCCTATGTAGCGTTAGTAGTTTCGCAAAGGGCAACACATGTCTACTCATACACAACACCTTCCGAATGCGACCACGGTCGCCGGTCTCGACGCCAACGTCGAACAGACACTCCGCATGGCGATCGTAATGGCTGAAGCCAACGAGCGTCTTTTTAAGCTGCAAAGTGACGCGGCCAATGCCGCGTTCGCCGAGAATGCCAAGCACCTCAAATCGCTGCTGACGACCAAGGATTCTGGCTCATTGCTAACCGAATGGGCCGACCTCTATCAGTCCAACATGCGCCGGGTTCTCGATGTTTCGCGCATCGGCTTTGAAATTGTGCCGGAAACGCAGGCCAAGATGGCAGCCGTGATGGGCGAACCATTCAACACGTACACCAAGGAAACGCAGAAATACCTGGATCAGTACGTGAAGGCCATCGCCGACGGGCGCGATACGGCCGCAGGTAAGGTGAAGCAGTTTCTCGCCCAGACAATGGCAAGCGTCAGTGGACAGCAAGAGCCGAAGAAGGCCAAGGTTTCCTGAACGATCCGCGGCATCTCGCCCCGGAATTTGAGCAAGAATAATTTGATTGATCCATGGGCCCCGGCGTTTGACCGTCGGGGCCTTTTTGTGCCACGCGGCGTCGTAGCCATTTTGCGAATGACCATTGAGGCCGGCGTGCGATATTGCTTTAAGGCCGATGTCGACCCATTGCCGCCACTCAAGGATGAGGATAGCGGACCTTCATGCGTGGCATCTTCTTACGCCGCGGGTCCCGACGCGTCTTGCTCATCCAGACTTGTCCGACTGTTCGCCGGGAACGAAGGGAATCAGACCTTGTTCAAAGGCCGCCCGTTGCAGTTCAACCGGCGCATGACGCATGTCCATCATGAGCCCGTCGACCTCCAGCATCCATACCATCGGGTTGTCCGCCAAACGGCTGGGCAAGGTCCACTCTGGCGACAAGGGTCCCACGTCTAGAAGCTCTTGAATCTCCCGTGACTTGGTCTGGCCCGTACTTTCGACAACTCCGAAAAACTCAAAGATAACCGTCGGCTTGCAGTGCGGTGTTTGGGTGGGATCATCCAGAAAATTGATCCGCCCAATCGCGTGCACCACTGCGGCTGCCCAGATGTTTTCCTTCCCCTTCAGCAATGGCGAGGGGCGCTTCCTGGCCAACGTTCCGACTAGGCTGTGAATCACTTGACGATATTCATCGTTGAGATGCTGAGCGCAGAAGTCGTCGGTCAGGGCGGTGATGGCGACGAATTTCTCCGCCAAGGCTTTGGGGACTTTTTCCGGGGATGGCATGATGAGCTTGGACCGCGTGGTGGAAGCTACATTGTTTCAGAACAATGGACGAATGACCAATCAACCGCGGCGTATCACCGGCATTCCGGCCGCGTCCAACGAAGGGCAAGGTGCCCGGCTTCTTGCGAATGGCTGCTCGAGCGAATCGAAGTGGCCGCCCCGGCTGCAGTGGGCGGCCGGCGTGTCTACCATTTCAAAAACCCCGCGCCAGAACCGCTCAGAATCGCCTAAGCGCGTGTGACTATCGTGAATCATTGACCGTGGTCAAGGCGCTTCCTGCTTTCGTGCGGTACAAGAAGGCTATCTGTTCTATTGAGGGCGCGATCAATGTCGACGATTGTCGTCGCACGCGGAAATTCCTCTCGGTCATTGAGTACAGAACTGCTCAAACCGGAGGAAAGCCGTGACGCCGTCGATGCAGCTTGCGTTGCGCGAGCAATTGCGCAACGTATGGATCCCGAGTGGCGCGAGCTTGTCGCTCAAGAGCAGTTCGAGCGCATGATCGCTTCGTTCAGGCTTTCAAAGGTCGAACCGCTCCCATAAGGGATAGGCCGGTTGCCGTGCGGGGACGGGCCGGTTGCCGTGCGCGAGTTCGAGCGGGCTTGCCTCCGTCAATACCCGGTCGGCATGATGTCATGCTCCGGAGATTCGAGAAGGCCTCGCAGTTGAGCTAGGACGGTGCGAGCGTCAGCCACGGTCGACTTCGGCTCGTCAATGATTTCCTCTGCAATGACGTTGAGCAACTCACGCGCGCAGCGCACTAGCTCGGCGATCGTGTGCGCCTCCGCGCCGCTGTCGATGCAAGTCTCGCGCCTCATCTAGCGCTCGCATGAATTCCTCCCATGCCCTGGCGAGCCTGCTCATCTGTCCTAAGACGAGGTTGTCGGAGTTCTTGACGGAGCGGTTGCGATTTCGCGTAGTCAACGCAAGTAAGTGGCTGATTCCCTAGCACCGGCCAAGTTCGCGCAACGGCAAAAATCGACCCGTTGCTGCCAGTCATACCCGCGAGGAGCGGACGTCCGCGGGCTTTGTTGAACGGCTCGTTGCAGACATGGAGATGCGCGAAAGAGTCCATAATAATAAGGGGCGAATAGTTTCGCAAGTCACATTTTTATCATATTACGTAAGACGTTCGTGCCGTTTGAAAGTCATCTGAGTTTGATGACGCTATCGCGAAGGGGTTTATCCCCGCTCATTGGTTACTGCTAACCGGAAGGTCGATGATCAGCCTGCCTAGCACAAAGAATTTTTCGATCGAATACGACGACAGCATCGATAAAGACGGCAACCTGGCATGCCCGCATGCGCGAGCTCGCGCGGAGGCCGTGCGGCAGACATGCGAAAACGACCAAATGCTCTTGCAGGGCATCTTCGACGTCGGGGACGTCTTTGCCGCCACCGGCGTGACGGTCAAATTTGGCGGGCCTTTGCCCCCCCATGCCGACGGCTACAACGTGGGTTACCAAAGCGCGCCAAACCGGTCGACCATCACAATAAATCCAGAGAGCTGGTCAAACATGGGGGACACGCGCGCCAATGAGCGCGCGCGAGCGATTTTCGTGCACGAACTCGCCGAAATCCTGATGAGCTACCGAAACCAAATGGCGGGAACCTCGTTCTGGCTCCCTTCCACAAGCGCCGGCGATGGGCTGGCGACCGCGGTTGAGCAGTGGTTGCATCCCGAGGGCGGCGGTTTGGATGTGACAGGATGGATCAACGGGCCGCGCGACGTAACCTGCCTAGTGACACCGGCAAGCGACGAGGACAAAACCAGCGACCTGTGCACCTGCCTCTTCATTCGTTACCTGGAGCAGCAGCTCAAGTACTCGCGCACCGCCATCGTGACCCGGGGTGGAGACACCCCGGAAAAGACATTCCAGAACCTGACGCTGACGCGTCGCAGCGGCGGAGGCGCGGAAATGCTAGCGCTGCTTGCGCGTTTTTTCGGGGCGGGTCCTGGCATCGAACTCATTTCGCCTTACAGCCCGTTTCCGTTGCTTGACCCGCCGGCACGGACACTGAGGATCGACATCGACCACCAAGAGAGCATCACGGGAACATTGAACACTGGTGTGGTTACCGTCAGTCCTGCGCCGGGGTGCCCGAGCAGAAGTTACGACTACGAGGTAATCGATCAGAATGTGACGGTGACATGCAGCGCCGAGGTCACTGGCGCGGCACTACCGAAGTTTTCGTGGCGAGTCAACGGTGTTGCCGTCAATGCGCACAGCGGCACCCTGGGGCCCCTCCTTGTTGAAGCGAGTCGAGACGATCCACAACATCCGGGAAATCCCGTTCCGGGGGTCGCCAAGATCACGGTCAATTACAGCATTCCTCAGTCGGAGTCGGCTCTCGTGCTCTTCACCTTCGATCACGTCGGCCGTGTATTGCTGACCATCGAGGCGCGCGTCTCCGAACAATTGGCCGGCAACGGCGAAACCATCGCGGCGACGGTGACGGAGCTCGTGACGCAGCGCGTCGAGTATCGTCCCCCGTTCGAGAGGGACCGAGAGATTTGCCTGGCGAGTCGCGAAGTGTTGGCCAAGAGTCAAATGCAACCCGTTCCCTGGTTCACGCTTCTCCGCACACTTCCCGATCCGCCGCCAGACCAGTGGAGGAGTATCGGTCTCGCAATCGACAGAGCGCGCGCAGAACTGAAACAAGTCGCGAAAACCGAACCTCGCAAGGCGGCCGAAATGCAGACCATTCTGGAGGTGCGGTTGGGCCTTCCTCGCGGACTATTGGCCCCTTCTCCAGACCAAACTGCGAACAGCTAGACGGAACCTCGTCGCGGCGAACGCCCGGATTCGCGGTTTGGCGCCGTTGCACGCAAGATACGTCATGTCACTTCATCTCGCCGAAATCGACTGAATGCCTGCAAATCACTTCATCCCGCCGAAATCGACTGAATACCTGCAATTGGGAGCGTCCATCCCATTGCTCTCGGTGACTTCACTGTACGGCTGCTGTTGGCCGGTCAGAGACCCCCACTGTGCCGACCCGAGCGGCGGCTAACTGAGGCGTAGCAGCCATGCAGGCGCGAACGATCGGTGTAGATCGTAGAACCGCCGCTCATCGCTGGGGACCGGGTGGCCGTGCCCGACCCGATTCCGACATTGTGCGGAGCCGCGAGCGGACATTGAATCCGATGGAAGCTGCCGTTCAAGTTGTGGCAACGATGCACTCAACCTTCTCAGATTGGATGGCTACCTGCTATGACCACGATGAAGGTATGTAATACGGGGACGGGGGGCTCCAGATTTGCGAACGCCCACAAACCGGCGGGGTCAAAGAGTTTTGCAGTTGCCAGGCAATAGTGCAATCGTCAGTATAGCAGGAGGGTTTTCTAGGAAGGCACCCGTTGACATACAAGCCAACTACAACTACTGCTGCCAAGACCTGGGCGGTGGATGTCGTAAAACCCTACGAGGTCAAAAGGAGGTTTGTTGATGAAGCGCCGTTGCGTGCTGCTGCCAATGCTGGCGCTTCTTGGTTTCCCGCCTGTTGTTTTAGGAAATGCCGTTGTCGACCAATCGTTTACAACCGGCAACAATCTCACAACAATAATCAACGATTGCTGCGCTTATGTTGCGCAAACGTACACTGCGGGGCTCACAGGAACTCTCAACTCCATAAGGATTGACACCAGGACGCACGGATTCGCTGACCCGCTATCGCTCGATATTCAGGCACGTTCTGTCAGTGGTGGTCTTCCCACTTCAACGATTCTTGGTAATGTGGTTTTTTCGGGAACGCCCAGCTTCGCGGATGTGATCTCTTTTGCTTCGGAATACGTTCCTCAAATCGCCGGTGAACAGTATGCACTCGTGGTTCACTATATCGACGCGCCACCGCCTGGACATCCCGAAGGCCGTTGGGACGGAGCAGTTGGAGATTTGTATCCGGATGGGGCTGATCTCCTCAGCTTCGATGGTGGCTTATCATGGGTGGGCATCGCAGACGGGTTTGATTCACATTTTGTAACTATTGTAGATATTGCTGCCATTCCGGAACCCTCCACCAATTCGCTAGCCGTTGGTGGTATTTTGGGTGCACTCATCATGCGTCGACGGGCCAAGAGCAAAGCTGATAAACGCGGCCATTACAGCGGTCGGCCGCGGGAACCCATGAGCCGCGTGGGAACGTGATCGGCGTGATTTCAACGTTCCACTTTTATCTCAATCATCACCAATAACTTCATCTCCGCCTAGTCCTTTTCGCTCGCCGCGCCCGTGCCGTTGAGCTTCTCGCGAACCTGGGCGAAATGTGTCCGCGCGCCCAATGTACGCGCTGCGTTCGCGTCATGCTACGCTTTCAAGGTTGCTTCCTGTCGAATCCCGACACCTTCGTCATAGCCCTGATCGAACTACGGCGCCCCCGCTCGCACCCGCGCGGGAACGGCCGCTTACTAGCAAATTTTGAACGGGCACACTGACTGGCCGCTGGTGGCCGAACTGAGCCCCGAGAGATCGGGGCTTTCTATTTCTGGTGCCCATCGACACGTCAAGCACGCGCGGCGTGCTGTTGATAACAATTCGTTCGTACCCAAAAAAGTGCCGCTCATTTGCTGGTCATTTAGCGCACGTTTGCGCATGGCAATATCGAGCTAATCACAATGAGGCGTCAGATGAAAATTGTCCGCCAGCAGAACCGGTATCAATTGCAGAACCGTCGATAAGGCTCACGTTGATCAAGACGCACCTAACGCGCGAGCAACTTGAATGCTTGGATCGGTGCGCGAGAGGCATCTCCGTACGGTTTGAACATTGGGAAATCGTCGACGCTCTAATTGTCGGAGGTTATGCTGAGAAGGGTGTTGCAGGCACGGTCACTGTGACAGCCAAGGGTCAACAGTACCTACGGACGCACGCAAGTTGAGTTGCTTTCCTGTTTCGAGTGGGCAAGAGGTTACACAACTCGAATGTGTGCACCGTCGCCGCCTGATTCTGAGACGAACGCTCAGACCTTCAACGACTACCGAGTCGATTTCGGCGCTGAGTCGCTATCTTGAACGGATAGGAAGTCCAACCCCACGAGGTGCCTGCTGAGGCAGCGTATCGGGGGTTGACGCGGGCGGGCCGACGGGGAGATCGGGCGGCCGGCGCGAAGGCGGTAACCGTCGCGCGCAGGGGTGAGTTGGGGGCGAGAACGCCGAAGTAGCGTTGGCGCGAACGACCGCTCACGGGAAATTTCCGCGGCAACCGCGGACGGCCGGAGCTGGCCGACTGCCGCCGAATTCATTCGCCGTAAGCCGTCGTTCGCATGAACGTCGGCTATCGAGACCACGATTAGACCGTTGTCGACCCGTTGCTGCCTTTGCTGCTTTTGAGAAGCGGACGCTCGTGAGTTTCGCTGAACCGCCCAACAGCGGCCGTTCGCGGTCGGGGTGAAATCGCCGCGAATGCGTAGTATGGTTGCATTTCCTTTTCGGCGGCGAAGTGAGCCCATGAATCGTCGCGGCGCTCTCGCAATGCTCGGCGGCACGCTCTTTCTCGGCGGGACGCTCGGTGCGCGCGCGCAACCCGCGACAAAAGTCCGCCGCATAGGCATCTTGGGGCCCTATGTCGGTCCTAATCCCGCCGAGATTCAGCAGTCCTGGGCACCCCTGCGCGCGCTTGGCTGGATCGAGGGCCAAAACCTGGTCGTCGAATACCGCTATTGCTGGCGGTAAGCCCGAGCTGCTACGACCAGTATGCGGAGGAACTCGTCCGGCTCAATGTAGAAATCATCGGAACGGGTGGCACGGCTGCCTCCATCGCGGCCAAGAATGCCACGACCCGAATTCCTATCGTCATGTGATCCGCCGGCGACCCCGTCCGCGCCGGTCTTGTCGCGAGCCTGGCCAGGCCGGGCGGCAATATCACCGGCTTTTCCATCGTTCCTCACGAGCTCCTCGCCAAGCGTCTGGAACTCCTGCGCGAGCTATTGCCGAGCGCGCAACGGATCGGCGTGCTCGTCGATTCGGCCCAATCCCATGATGAGATTATGCGTGAGGAAAGGGAACGGCTGTATCGATCGCTTGGCATGCAACGGATCGTTTTTGCCGTTGCAGCGGACAGCGAACTCGAGAGCGCGGTCGCCGAAGCGGCTCGACAGCGGGCGCAGGCGCTGACTTGTCGCCGACGAACCCTGTTTTATTCGAACCGGGTTCTGCTCATGCGCGCCGCGCTTCGGCATGCGCTCCCGACGATTGTTCCCGGAGAGAGACGTATGTGGAGGCTGGCGGCCTGCTGTCGCTTGCGATCGACGACGCGGAGGGTGATCGCGTCTTCGCGTACTTTGTGGACAAGATCTTGCGAGGCGCGAAACCGGCCGACCTTCCCGTTCAGCAGCCAACCAAGTTCGTGCTGTCGATCAATCTCAAGACCGCCAAGGCGCTCGGCCTGACGATCCCACAGTCCATCCTCGCTCGCGCGGACGAGGTGATCCAGTAATTGAGCGTGCGGGTCGTTCGCGGTTGTCACACTACCCGCCTCCCTCGTCGGATTAACTTCATTCGTTGAACGTTTGCCTCGCAGAAGACCGCCTGGCTGGCTCGGGTCGATAGCGCCATCGAACGACCGCAATCGGCGACTCCCTCGTAAGGTGGCTCTTGGCCGAACTCGGCCGGCTGAGGCCGAATCTGATCTGACGCAGGCTCACAGATCGAGTCTGGATTACGACGCCTAGACCGTTGGCGCCACCGCCAGCCACTCGCTCGGGCACGGCATGCACATGGCGCGCGCGGTATCGACGTTCTTTTCCTGGTCGGACCAAGTCGTCGACAAGAAAACGTCGGCCAGAGCGCAGAAGCTCGCTGCGATGCCTGTCGACGTGTTCGAGCAGATCAAGGCTGGGACGAAGAAGCAAAGGCAGAGCGCGAGCAGCGCGGTATTTGATTGGCAACGACCGTGCGGGTCTCAAATAATCAACGGGAGTTCTGTCGAATCCTCCGCATCATTGCACCAATGAAGGGTGCACAATGGTAGTTGAGGCCATCAAGGGGCAACCATTGAAAGGCTTCGTAGCACAGGTCACCAGCTCATGTAACTTGGATCATGGAGGCGCCCATGTTCGCAATTTTTCGTCGTGGATATCTTCCGATTACCACTGCCATCGTGCTTGGCTGCTTTCTAGGCGGGGCGTCGTCGCCGGTCCTTGCCTGCGATTGCGGGGAGGACAATGGCAACTGCCTTCCATGCAACGGTCCAGGACCCGGCGGTCCTTCCGGTGGGAGGTCCAACATAGGGCCCCCGGGCGTTTATCCGCGTATACCCTTCAATGGACAGGTGGCCTGTTACGTGGACCAGCCGCCGCGCGGATCCTATCAGCGGTCGTGCTCAGCAAGCTGGGATTGCAAGATGATGTCGGCTTCCTGCAAGAACCGACAGGGCTCGAATGTGCAATCGACCCTCAACCCGTCGCCTTGCATCGGCGACATTGCCAATATGAACGGGGTACTGCGTTGCAGTACCGGCTCGGCGCCGCCAGGCGGTCCCTACACGAACTCGTGTCGCGACATCTGGGTGGGGGGCGGCATGCTCAATGCCGAGTGCCGCCACTCGAATGGCCAGTGGACGCCTTCGCCGCCGCTTCAGTTCGCTTCGTGCAGGAACGGCATCGATAACATCGAAGGCAGGCTGAAGTGCCGATAGCGGTCAGCGCCATCACATAGAAAGTGTGATGAGCCATTCGCAATGGTTTGACAGGCCACTCGCAGGTGCGCCGCCACGATGACCTTGCGCGATGCTCCCCGACCACTGGACGCCCAAGCCGCCGCGCATCGGCGGCTGTTTGACCTGCCGTTACGGCGGGCCGCTCATCAACGATCCGCGCAACCCGCTGACCGATAACCGTTGCGTCTGCACGCGGCCGAAGACCTGGCCAGCGACGATTCCCGCGGACGGCTGCAGCGGATGGGAGCGCGAACCAGGTAGCGATGACGAGATCCACGACAGCCAGACCCGCGCTTGACCGTCTCAGTTCGGCCTATTCTGTTGAAAAACTCGAAAATGCACTCGCTGCATTTTTCTGCCAAGTTGAATCGCAATCGCCAGTTGGTCTGTGAATCGCCAGGGGGCCTACTAGAAGGCTCTTGGTGGCGCGCAGTATGGAGTCGAGTGTCCCCTCCGCGTTCGCAATGCAACGAAGGCTCTGAAGGCCCGCAATTCTTCTAGTTGCTCTGGAAACGGAGTTTTTCAACAGAATAGGCCACAAGCAGCCGCTGGTTGGCTGCGCCCAGTTCCCAACGGTAGGCGTACGATGGCGGGACTGCCTTTCGTCGACGAGGTGATCTGGTGATGGACCGACGGAGATTCTTGGGCGGCGTCGCTTTCGGCTTCGTCGTCGCGCCATCCGCCGCCCACGCGCAGCAGGCAGCGAAAGTTCCGCGCTTGGGCCTTCTAGGGGTTCCACCCTTCGAGTCTCCCGAATTTCTGACATTAGTCGATGCCTTTCGCCAGGGACTTCGCGAACGCGGCTACGTTGAAGGGCAGAATATCTTCATTGAGTACCGATCTGCGGGCGGAAGGTTCGAGCAACTCCCCGGCAAGGTGAGCGAACTGATCAGTCTGAAGGTCGACGTCATCGTCGTTGGGAGCACGCAGGTCGCTCGTGCCGCACGGCAGGTGACAACCACCATCCCTATCGTTGCAGTCGTTATGGGAGATCCGGTCGAGGACGGACTCGCAGCGAGCCTTGCGCGGCCCGGTGGAAATGTCACGGGATTGTCCTATCTTGGCCCGGAGTTGGTCCTCAAGCGTCTGGAAGTGCTCAAGAAAATGCTTCCGACGGTCTCCCGCGCAGCTTTCCTATGGACCCGTGAGGCTTTCGGCGAGCGGATGATAAAGGAAATACAGAGCGAGGCGGAGGCGGTGGCCGGACGATGGGAGTGCAACTTCAACTCGTCGAGCTACGGAGCGCCGCCGAGCTGGATGGGGCATTCTCCGCCATCGCCCTGGAGCGCCACGATGCGCTCGTAGTGTTGCCGAGCAGTGTGCTTTTCGTCGAGCAAAAACGCATTGTCGAACTGGCAGCGAAGCATCGGCTGCCCTCGATGTACCCCTTTAGGGAGTTTGTGGCGAACGGCGGCCTCATCTCCTACGGACCGAGCGCCGCCGACCTGTTCAGGCGCGGCGCCACCTACGTGGACAAGATTATCAAAGGCGCCAAGCCGGGCGATCTGCCGATTGAGCAACCAACCAAGTTCGAGCTGGTCATTAATCTCAAGACCGCGAAGGCACTCGGCCTGACGATCCCGCAGGCGATGCTCTTGCGCGCGGACGAGGTGATCCAATAATAGATTGGCCAGCAAGGGTCACTGCCGCGACGGTGTTGGTCAGTTGCGATAGTCGCTCAAATCGATTTGAATGGCCGCTTCCAAGCGGTGCGTATGTCGGCTCAGGGTCGGAAGCAGACACCTCGAGAGAAGTGCCATTCCGGACGTGTCGCGACGAAAAGCGGGTACGGTAGCGGGTATCAGCACCGGCCGTGCAACACGCTGCCTATGGCGACCCAACTGCATGGGATCGTCGGCTTAATAGGAGGAACCGGGTCGCACCGCTGCGGCATAACGCTGTTGAAGTCCAAGGGCGCCAATGCTGCAAACCTCATGTGTCCCCTTCAGGAAGGCTTCTACTGTTTCTTTAGGTAAGAGCCAAGTGTTACCTGAGATGGCTCCGAGGGCGGAGGAGGAGCTACCGTACTGCTCAGAACGGGCCTCTGCAAGGTCGATGAAGTGGTGGATGACATCGGCCACCCAATGCGTGAGCTCCCCACCATCATTGCGCTCGTCGAGTAGACGATCGAGACGTGCCAGTGCGTTGGAGAGCCGGGTCTTGTGTGACAGCGTGCCGTGCATTGTGCTGCTCCTGTTGATGTGTACAAGGTGCGGGAAGGTACCTATGCGCGCCCGCGTGCACAACTGAACTCTTTGCATACCCGAAATGAATTTGCCGCAGATTTACGTAGGGGTATCGGACGCTTCAACAGACTAGCTTCCCCCTCGGGCGCCACCAAATCGGCCCGGTGGCACGGACTCGGCTATTCCTTTACCCTTGGTCGATGGGAGGGCAAGACTTACGCGCGGTGCTGCGGGAGAATCTCAACGCTTTGTTCGCGGCTGCGGCCAATCGTGAACTAAAGGGCCGACCGGAGTGCTCGACATGGACTTAACCAACTTGCAGTTTGGCGAGAACGTCAAATCCAGCCGGGAACGACTTGGTCTCTCACAAGTTGAGCTATCCGATCTTGCGAGGGTGTCCCAGTCCAGCCTCAGCCGAGCCTGGGAGCGAGATGAGCCCCACTGGGAGCGACTGCGATGAGTACCGCGAAATTAGCCTGGGAGGCATTCATGCGAGTACTGGCCGAAATCACTGAGGCGAACCGCATCGGGGCGCCAGCGGATGACATTCACGAGCTCTTCCAGCACGCGAACGAGTTGCTGGACATCATGGACGACGAAATCGAGAACGAGCCCGAAGCGGCCCGGGCCGATATGCGCTCCGCAGTGACGGCGATGCGGGAACGCCTTGTCGCGCTGGATCGCGCGAACTGCTCAGTGAATGCTCAATGATTGATTGGTGCGGGCCGAGACGCCAAACGGGCAGGCTCCGGGCAAGAGTGCAACGCGACGGCGCGTTTCAGGATCATCATGGCGCCGTCTGGGCTGCTCCCTTGCTCGCTTACCGGCGTGCCATCGGGGCGGCAACCATACCGCGTCCAGCCCGCGTAGGAAGCGTGTGAGTTGATGACGCCGATTTTGCCAGTATCCGACTGGGCGTGGACTTCCACCGCCGCCCAACTGGCGCCCGGCACACGCCTGAACCTTGCCATCATTCATTTACCCCAATTGTTGCACTAATTGTTTAACTTTTCGGGCCTAAAAACTGGCGTCCCCACGGGGATTCGAACCCCGGTTACCGCCGTGAAAGGGCGATGTCCTAGGCCTCTAGACGATGGGGACGAGGCGATTGTTGGGAAGGACTGATGGTGGAGCTAAGCGGGATCGAACCGCTGACCTCTTGCATGCCATGCAAGCGCTCTCCCAGCTGAGCTATAGCCCCACAGCTAACCATCAATTATAGCGTTTGGTCCGGCGGCATGGCAAACCGCAGGCTGCTCGGCGCACCCGTCCAGGGCAAGAAGGCTCCGGCGCCGTGGACGCAAGCGGAATTCCGCTATCATCGGCTGCTTTTTGCACGAATCCGCCGATGCCACCGCCTTCGCCCGCCGCTGCATCCACTGCCGATCTTGCTGGACGCGTGGTGCTCGTCACGGGCGCCAGCGGCGGCCTTGGCCGCACGCTCGCGCTAGCGTGCGCGAAGCGCGGCGCGACCGTCGTCCTGCACGGCCGCGTCGTGCGCAAGCTGGAATCGCTCTACGACGATATTGTGACGGACGGAGGCCCGGAGCCCACGATTCTGCCGCTCGATCTGGCGACGGCGAAGGCCGAGGATTTCGGCAACGTCGCCAGCGCGCTGCAGGCGCAGCACGGACGCATCGACGGCATCGTGCACACCGCCGTGCAGTTGGGCGCGCTGGGCCCGATCGAGCATCAGGCCTTCGATGCCTGGCTTGCGACGTTGCGCGTCAACCTGCTTGCGCCGTTCGGATTGACGCGCTCATTGCTGCCGTTGCTGCGCGCGGCCCCGGACGCGAGCGTGGTGTTCACTCTGGACACGCGCGGCCAGGAGCCGAAGGCGTACTGGGGCGCCTACGCGGTTGCCAAGGCGGGACTGTCCGCGTTGCTGACGATCTTGGCCGACGAGTGGGAACACCTGCCCGCATTGCGCGTCAACGGCATCGTGCCCGGTCCCATGCGCTCGCCGCTGCGCGCGCAGACGCATCCTGGCGACGACAATTCGCGGCTGCCCCCGCCCGAAGCGTTCGTACCGCTGTTCCTCTACCTCCTCGCCGGGCAGCCCAAAGCCGAAAGTGGCGCGATCATCGATGCGCAGGCGTGGTTGCGGCACGCGACGTAGCCTGCCCCAACCGCAGTAGCACGCGCAATCGGCGGAAGTCCTCCGCCGGCAGCATGTCCGGGACGATCGCAATCGTGCGTGAACGGCGCGCTGCCACGGCGCGCCACACGATCGTCGTCAACGCCGAACTCACGTAGGAATCATCCTGCACCGTGCCTTCGCTGTGGTGCCCATTGCGCTCGATGATCGCGATGCGGCGGTCGACGCCGAGCTCGACGGCGACCACCGCGCGTGGCGTGGAGCGCTGGGCCCATGAGCGGGCAAGCATCACACCGTAGACCCCGAGTGCGGAAACGGCGACCATGCGCAGCCACGGCTGCACGGGCAGCCAGGCAATGAGGGCCGCCGTCGCGACCACGCAGGCCAGCGTCAGTGCGCCGGCGATGCGTGAAGCGTGCAGGTCGATGTGCAAGGTCGCGGGTGGGTCCACTGCCCGCGATTGAGTGCACTACACCGCCCGCACGTCAATCAGCCGAACGGATGAGGCCACTTACCTATCGCGGATTGGCTTTGGCCAAAGCGAGCCACGTCTCGAGCACCGTGTCCGGGTTGAGCGACATGCTTTCGATCTGCTGCTCGACCAGCCATTGCGCGAGGTCTGGATGGTCGGAAGGCCCCTGCCCGCAAATGCCCGCATACTTGCCGGCTTTGCGACACGCGCCGATGGCCATCGAGAGCATCGCCTTGACCGCATCATCGCGTTCGTCGAAGGTCGAGGCAATGGCGCCCCCGGCATCGCGGTCCACGCCGAGCGTGAGCTGCGTCATGTCGTTGGACCCGATCGAAAAGCCGTCGAAGTGCTCCAGGAATCGATCCGCGAGAATCGCGTTCGACGGAATCTCGCACATCATGATCACGCGCAAGCCGTTGTCACCGCGCGCGAGGCCGTTGCGGCCGAGCAGTTCGATGACGTCCTTGGCTTCGGTCAGCGTACGCACGAACGGCACCATGACCTCGACATTGGTGAATCCCATGTCGTCGCGCACGTACTTCAACGCCTGGCATTCGAGCTGGAAGCAATCGTAGAACTCCGGTGCGATATAGCGCGAAGCACCGCGAAAGCCGAGCATCGGGTTTTCTTCATGCGGTTCGTAGCGCGCCCCGCCTACCAGATTCGAATACTCGTTCGACTTGAAATCGGACATGCGGACAATCACCTTCTTCGGCCAGAACGCGGCGGCGATGGTCGCCACGCCTTCGACGATCTTGGCGACGTAGAACTCGGTCGGTCCCGCGTAGCCGCCGATCCGCCGGGCGACGTCCTGCTTGAGGTCCGCCGGCAGCGTGTCGAAGTTGATCAGCGCCTTGGGGTGCACGCCGACATTGCGATTGATGATGAATTCGAGCCGGGCGAGGCCGACGCCGTCGTTGGGCAGGCGGCGGAACTCGAACGCGAGTTCCGGGTTGCCGACGTTCATCATGATCTTGGTCGGCGCTACGGGCATCTTGTCCATGGCGACGTCGATGATGTCGACTTCGAGCATGCCCTCGTAGACGTGCCCGGTGTCGCCGTCGGCGCAGGACACGGTGACTGCCTGCTGCTCCGTGAGGACGGCGGTCGCATCGCCACAACCTACGACCGCGGGAATGCCCAGCTCGCGCGCGATGATCGCAGCGTGGCAGGTGCGACCACCGCGGTTGGTCACGATCGCCGCGGCGCGTTTCATCACCGGTTCCCAATCCGGGTCGGTCATGTCGGTCACCAGCACATCGCCCGGCTTGACGCGATCCATTTCGGCCGCCGAGCGGATCAGGCGCACCGGGCCCTGCCCGATTTTCTGGCCGATCGCGCGTCCGCTCGCGAGCACTTCCGACCGCTTGTTCAGCCGGTAGCGTCGCAGCTGTTCCGCCCCGGTGGCGCGCGACTTCACCGTCTCGGGACGCGCCTGGAGAATGTAGAGGCGTCCGTCGACGCCATCGCGTCCCCACTCGATGTCCATGGGACGCCCGTAATGCTGCTCGATGACGAGCGCGGTGCGCGCAAGCTCCTCCGCCTCCGCGTCGGTGATCGAAAAGCGAATCCTGTCCGCCGCGGGCACGTCCACGGTCGAGACCGATCTGCCCGCACTGGCATCCTCGGCGAAGATCATTCGGAGCGCCTTTTCGCCGACGGTCTTGCGCAGGATGGCCGGACGGCCTTCGCTCAAGTTGCGCTTGTAGACGTAGAACTCGTCCGGATTGACCGCACCCTGGACCACCGTCTCACCGAGCCCGTAGGCCGCGGTGATGAACACCACCTGATCGAATCCGGATTCGGTATCGAGCGTGAACATCACCCCGGCCGCACCCAGGTCACTGCGAACCATGCGCTGCACGCCGGCCGACAGCGCGATTTCACCGTGCGGAAAGTTCTGATGCACACGGTAGGCGATGGCGCGATCGTTGTAGAGCGACGCAAACACCTTCTTTATGGCATTAAGAACATTGGCCAAGCCATTGATATTAAGAAATGTTTCCTGTTGCCCGGCGAACGAGGCCTCGGGCAGGTCCTCGGCAGTCGCCGACGATCGAACCGCGACGCTGATGCCGGGGCTGTCGGCATTCAACGCCTGGTATTGAGCCGAGACCTCAGCCACCAGCGCGGCGGGCAAAGGCGCGGCCTCGATCCATCCGCGCAGCTGGGCGCCCACCCGGGCGAGTTCCCTCACGTTGTCGATGTCGAGGCCGGCCAGCGCTGCCTCGATTCGAGGTGCCAGTCCGTCGGCGTCGATGAATTCCCTGAACGCGAATGCGCTCGTCGCGAACCCGCCTGGGACGCGCACGCCGCGCGCGGAGAGTTGACCGATCATCTCTCCAAGGGAAGCGTTCTTGCCGCCGACCTGTGCCAGATCGCGCATACCAAGCTGGTCGAGCCGGATGACCCGCCGACGGTCGTTCATGCCGCTTTCTCCATCCCATTGCGCGCAAGCACGATTGCCGTCGCACGCCGGGCTGGATTCTAGCGTGTGCCCTCGGGGCTCAGGAAATTTTTGATGCGCCGCAAGAGGCGCGGGGAAGACATGGCCGCGGCGATCCGCGGCCCGGCTCAGTTGGGCCCGGTCGCGTCGTCGAGCAAGTCGCCGTTGGTTTCGCCGTGCTTGGCCATGAAGGCCTCGTCCGCGAGGATCGCCGGCTCGCCTTCGGGTCGCCGATGCTTGCTGCGCACCGCACGACGCAGGCTACGGTACAAATCGGGATGCGATTCTTTGAGATAGCTGATGATCTCGAAGTCCACGCGCTTGACCTGCGACAAGTCGATTTGCTCGACATGCACCAGGCGCAATAATTCGCGCACGGGCTTCGGCATCTCGCGCCCGCTCTCATAGCGCGAACCCCCACTTTGCGTTACACCGATCTGCGTCCAGAACTGTTCCTGATTCAGGCCAAGGCGCCGCCGGATCTCGCGCGGATTGAGTACACGCTCAAAGAGTTTCACGGTTTTATCGTCTTAGTTATTGAACCATGACTTCGTATGCGCAACCAGGTCGCGGCTGCGCCCCCAAATACATTGACATTGGCATAATTGTTGACCAAACCCGGATGAAGTGCAAGGGTATCCGGTGAACGGCCGTGCCGACCCGCCGAATGGACGGTTTTGCGGGATGTCCGGCGTGCTGACCGGCAGCTGCCTTGCAGCAACATGATGCGGGGCCGGGGAATGGCGGTCTTGCTAGAATGCAAGCAGTCGGCGGGCATGCAAGTTACCTGCCGCGCCGGCAACCTGCCCCCATGCGTCGCTACGACCTCCACTGCCATTCGACCCATTCGGACGGGCTGCTGCCGCCGGCGGCGGTCGTCCGGCGCGCCGCCAGCCGTGGCGTCGACGTGCTGGCGCTAACCGACCACGACGAGACCAGCGGCCTCGCCGAAGCACGTGCCGCAGCGTCGGAGACGGGGTTGCGCCTGATCGACGGCGCCGAGCTCTCGGTGAGTTGGCACGACGTCACGCTGCACGTGGTCGCGCTGGGCATCGACCCGGATTGCCAGGAACTGCAGGACGGCCTTGCCGCTATTCGTGCGGGTCGCGACCAGCGCGCGCGGCGCATTGCCGACTCGCTGGCAGACGCAGGAATCGCGGGTGCCTACGAAGGTGCGGCCGCGTACGTCACCAACGAGCGCCTGATCGGTCGCACGCACTTTGCGCGCTTCCTGGTCGAAACCGGACACGTCCGCGACGCCAAGGCGGCCTTTCAACGCTATCTCACCGCCGGCAAGCCGGGTTACGTCAGCCACCAGTGGGCCACGCTGTCGCAAGCGCTGGGCTGGATCCGCGCCTCAGGCGGGCAATCGGTGCTGGCGCACCCCGGCCGCTACCAGGTCGACTCCGCGCAGATGCGCCAGTTGCTCGGGGAATTCCGGGACACCGGTGGCGACGCGATCGAAGTGCTGTCATCGAGCCACACGCAGGCGCAGGCCAGCGAATACGCACGCCACGCGCGGGTGTTCGGGCTGCTCGCGTCGTCGGGATCGGACTATCACGGTCCGGGCGAGAGCTGGATCGACCTGGGCGACATGCCGGACCTGCCCGCGGGCCTGATTCCCGTATGGAAGGACTGGTGACAATGCCGGACCGCCGGACGGTTTTCTTCGTCTCCGATCGCACCGGCATCACGGCGGAAATGCTCGGCAACAGCCTGCTGTCGCAATTCGAGGACCTGAATTTCAAGCGCGAGACGATCCCCTACGTCGACACGCCGGACAAGATCGATGGCGTTCTGCGCCGGATCGACGAAGTCGCCGCCAGCGAAGGCCGGCGGCCGCTGGTCTTCAGTTCGATCGTCGAGGAGGCGATGAGCGCGCAGCTGGGCCGCGCGAACGCGCTGGTGCTCGACTTGTTCCAGGTGTTCATCGCACCGCTCGAGTCGGAGCTGAAGGCGAAATCGTCGCACGCCGCGGGTCGATCGCACGGCATCGCCAACAGCCACGAATACTTCGCGCGCATCGAGGCGATCAACTTCGCCCAGGCGCACGACGACGGTGCGACGACGCGCGACTTGTCGAAGGCGCAGGTAATCCTGGTCGGCGTCTCGCGCTGCGGTAAAACACCGACGACGCTCTACCTTGCGCTGCAGTTCGGCATTCGCGCGGCGAACTTTCCGCTCACGCCGGACGACTTCGCCGACAAGCGACTGCCAGCCTCGGTGATGCCCTATCGCGATCGCTTGTTCGGGCTGACCATCGATCCGGAGCGGCTGCGGAAGATCCGCGGTGAGCGCCGGCCTGGCAGTTCGTACGCAACGATCGAGAACTGCCGCTACGAAGTACGCGAGGCGGAGCAGCTGATGCAGCGCGAATCGATCACCATGCTCGACACGACGACCAAGTCGATCGAGGAAATCGCGACGACGATCCTGCTGCGCGCCGGACTGCAGCGGCACGCGTACTAGCGCGCGAGCGCATAGAACCGTCGCGCGTTGCCGCCGCGGATTGCGTCGCGATCCGCCTCGGGAAGTTCGGCCAGCAGCGCACGTGTAGCGGCATCCCATGTCGCGTAGCTCGCAGCCAGCGTCAGCACCGGCCAGTCGCTGCCCCAAAGCACGCGCTCGCAGCCAAAACATTGCAGCACATGGTCGACGTAGCGACGCAAGGCCGCGGTGGTCCAGTCGGCGCCCGCCTCGGTCACGAGTCCCGAGAGCTTGCAGCAGGCGGCGGTGTTGGCGGCGATCGTCGCGAGGTCATCGGCCCATGGCTGCCACCCGCCGCCTGCGATGTCGGGCTTCGCACAATGGTCGATGACGACGGCAAGCTCCGGGTGACGGTCGAGCATCGAAAGCAGTGGCCTCAGCTCGCGTGGCTTGACCAGCGCATCGAAGCGCAGTCCCAGCGCCGTCAACGCCGACAGCGCCGGTTGCACGTTGTCCTGGAGGATCCAGGCCGGATCGGCGAGATCATGCAGCATCGGACGGATGCCCTTCAGCAGCGGGTCAGTCGCCAGGTCGGCCAGCGTCGCCACGCGTCGGACGCCGCAAGGTCGACCCAACCCACGACGCCGCGCACGAGACCCTCGCTCGCGCTCGCGACGTCGAGCAGGTAGCGTGTCTCTGCAACGGTCGGTGCAGCCTGCACCAGCACCGTCGCGTCAATGCTCGCGGCAGCGAGCGACGGGCGCAATTCGCCGAGTCCGAAGTCGCGACAGATCGGCGCGAGACGCGACGTCGGTTGCAGCCAGCCGTAGTCGCCGCGGGCCATGCGCCAGACGTGATGGTGCGCATCGACCCAGTGCGCTCATGGCGTTGCGCGGTCGCCCGGCAACGGCGCCGCGGCATCGACGAGTCGCTGCTCCCGCAACGCGATCCAGAAATCGCGCGGGACCACGTGCCGTGCGTGCATCAGATTGTCGTTCAACTCCGCGACACTGCGAGCGCCGACAACGACACATCCGACCGCGGGGTGCGCGAGCGGGAATTGCAGCGCTGCCGCCTTGAGCGGCACCGCGAATTCCGCGCAAACGCTTTCGATGCGCTCGACGCGCGCGATCACCGCTGCGGGCGCGGGCGCGTAGTTGAAATAGGGAGGCGTACCGTCGAGCGGCTTGGCGCCGGTTGCGAGAATTCCCGAGTTGAACGCGCCTCCGACCACGATCGTCACGCCCCGCCGCAGGCACTCCGGCAACAACGCCGGCAACGCCGTCTGGTCGGCCAGCGTGTAGCGCCCTGCCAGCAGGATGAGATCGACGTCGGCGACGGCGAGCGTCGCCAGACACACCGGAACGTCGTTGACGCCCAACCCCACACCGGCCAGCGCACCCTCGCCTTTTCGTTGCACCAGCGCCGGCAGGGCGCCATCCATGGCGGCTCGAAACTGCTGCGGCTGCAGCGCCCCATGCGTCGCCACGTCGATGTCGTGGATGAATGCGAAATCGATGCGCGCAAGCCCCAGTCGCTGCATGCTGTCGTCGAGCGAACGCAGCGCTCCGTCCCGTGTGTAGTCGTAATGCTGGACGAAGGGCAGCGTGTCGACATAGCCGTGCTGATCGCGCGCTGCGCGCGCATCCGCCGACAGCAGTCGCCCGACCTTCGTGGAGAGCAGGAAACGGTCGCGGGGAACCGCGCGCAGTGCATTGCCGAAACGATGCTCCGACAGGCCATTACCATAGTGCGGCGCGGTATCGAAGTAGCAGACTGCCTGCGTCCAGCGCATGCCGGATCGTGCCCATCGCGGTGTCGTCGGTCACCGCCCGGAACAGGTTGCCGAGCGGCGCGCCGCCGAGGCCTGGCGAAGCACGCATGAGTTGCGTCCGAACCGCAGGCGCAAGCGGCATCACGATCCTCCGACGAATGCAGCGCCGCAGGCGGATTCTTGCCCCGGCCAGGGGACTTGGCGAGCACTGCAACGCAATTGACAGAGCAACATGTTATCTTCGATGCTCATCCAATGCATGCGCGCAATGGCGCGCTCGGCGATTGAGGAGAAGCCCGTGAACCCAACGAACCTCGTACGCGGCCTCTGGTGCGCGACCTTGACTCCACTCGATGCCGCCGGCGCGATCGACCATGTGCAAATGGCGGGACATGTGCGAACCCTTTTCGCCCAGGGCGTGGACGGCGTCGCACCCTTCGGGACAACCGGCGAGGGGCAGTCGTTCTCGGTCGCGGAACGCAGCGCGGGGCTGGACGCGCTGCTAGCAGCGGGAGTACCCCCCGCGCGGATCGTCCCGGGAACCGGCTGTGCGGCCTTTGTCGACACCGTGACGTTGACGCGCCATGCGCTCCGCGCGGGCTGCCCGCAATGCCTCGTGCTGCCTCCATTCTTTTTCAAGGACCTGTCCGATGAGGCGGTCTATCGCTACTACGCGTCGCTCATCGATACCGTCGGCGACGCCGCGTTGCGGGTGTATCTGTATCACATACCGCAATTCTCCGGTGTGCCGATTCGGCCGGCGGTCGTTGCGCGCCTCTGCGCCGCATATCCCGCGATCATCGCGGGAGTGAAGGACAGCGGCGGTGACTACGCCAACACGCAATCGTTGCTGGAACATGTCCCGCAATTGTCGATACTGGTTGGCCATGAACCGCACTTGCCGAGGCTGATGCGCGAAGGCGGCGCCGGCACGATCTGCGGCGTGGCCAATACATTTCCCGCCATCGTCGCGGCGCTCCTCCAGTCGACGGTCAGCAAAGCCGACGAAGCGCGCATCCTCGAATTCATCGCCATCATTTTCCGCTATCCTTTTCTTTCTGCGTTCAAGGCCATTCGCGCCGCACAGACGGGCGATCCCTCGTGGAATGCACTACGGCTCCCATGGCTGCCGCTGCCCGAGGCCGAGCGTGTGCGGTTGCTTGGTGAACTGACCGACGCCCGTTTTCTCGCCGCGACGGCGACCGCATAGCGAGCACGGGGCAAAACGCACCAGCCCAACGCGTTTTCGCGTTACGATGCGAAAAACCGGAAGCTCGGCCCGTGGCGGCCGAGCCGATCAGACAGGGGTAGCAAGCCTACATTGGAGGAAACCATGGCAAATCACGACCACGATACTGCGAGCGCCACCCGCCGCCGCATGCTGCAGGGTGGACTGGGCGCGGCCGCGCTCGGCGCCGTCCCCGGCGCATCGCTGCTCAATGCACAGGCGCAGTCCGGCTTCGACTGGAAGCGCTTCAAAGGAGAGAAGATCGAGATCCTCCTGGTAAAGAGCCCGCGCGGCGACCTGCTGACCAAGTATCACAAGGAGTTCCAGGACCTGACCGGAATCGAGGTCGGCTCGGAGATGGTCCCCGAGCAGCAACAGCGGCAGAAGGCGGTCATCGAACTCAACTCCGGCAACCCGAGCTTCGACGTCATCGCCATTTCGTACCACGTGCAGAAGCGGCAGTTCGCCAAGAACAACTGGCTCGCGGATCTGCGCCCGTACATCAACGACAAGTCGATGGCGGCGCCGGATCTCGACTTCGCCGATTTCGCCAAGGGCGGGCTGTTCTATGCGGTCGAACCGGACGGACGCGTCAACAGTTTGCCGCTGAACCTCGACCCGTGGGTCCTCTATTACAACAAGGAACTGTTTGACGCCAAGGGCATCGCCTATCCCAAGTCGTTCGCCGAGATGCTCGACACGGCGGCAAAGCTCAACGACCCCGCCAAGGGCGTCTCCGGATTCGTCGGTCGCGGGTTGAAGAACGCCAACGTTCCGGTGTGGACCAGCTTCTTGCTGGGATATGGCGGGGGATTCGTCGACAAGAACGGCAAGCTGACCACCGACACGCCGGAGGCGATTGACGCCGCGAAGATGTACCAGGCACTGCTGGCGAAATATGGCCCGCAGGGGGTGGCCGGATACAACTGGAACGAATCGCAGAGCCTGTTCAGCCAAGGCAAGGCCGCGATGTGGCTCGACGGCATCGGCTTCGCACAGCCGCTCGAGGACCCTACCAAGTCGCGCATTGTCGGCAAGGTTGGCTATGGCGTAATGCCGCCGGGGCCGAAGCAGCAGGTCTCCGCACTGTTCGCCGACGGCGAAGGAGTCACTACGGCCAGCAAGAAAAAAGGTCCGGCGTGGTTCTACATCCAGTGGGCGTCGAACAAGGCCAACCAGACGCGAATGCTGCAGGCCGCCGCGGGCGCGCCGGTACGCACTTCTGCGTACGCAGCCGCACAGGCGTCGAGCGACTTCAAGGCGCCGAAGGAGTGGGTCGAATGCATGCTCGCATCGGCGAAGATCGCGCAGCCCGGCCTGCCGGTGATCGCGCCGGTCACCGAGTTCCGCGACACTTTCGGCATCGCGCTCACGAACATGATCAACGGCGCCGATCCGGCCACCGAACTCAAGAAAGCGACGACCGAATTCCAGCCCGTGCTGGACAAGAGCGAGAAGGCGTAGCGCGGCTTCCGATGCCCTCACCCCTGCCCCTCTCCCAAAGGGAGAGGGGTTCGTTCTCTACCGCCATCGGCGCATTGATTCCTTCTTGATTCGATGAGCGCGAACGCTCCAACGGTGGTGCCGCGTCCGGGCTTCCTGGCGCGCCGGCAACGCAGCTACATCCTGTTCATCGTCCCCGCGCTGGTGGTGGTCGGCGCGGTGATCGTGTTTCCCTGGCTGTTCACCGTGTGGATGAGCGCGTTCGACTGGAAGATCGGTTCAGTCGCGCATTTCATCGGTTTCGACAACTACGTGAAGCTGGCGACCAACCAGCGCTTCCACGAATCAATCGTCCACACGCTCTATTTCACGGCACTCGCCGTCGTCGTGCCGCTGGTCCTGGGCACCATCGCCGCGCTCATTTTTCACCGCGAATTTCCGCTGCGCGGGCTCCTGCGCTCGATTTTCACGATGCCGATGATGGCCACGCCGGTCGCCGTGGCGCTGGTCTGGACGATGATGTTCCACCCGCAGCAGGGCGTGCTCAACTACCTGCTGTCGCTGGTCGGACTGCCGCCCTCACTATGGGTTTACTCGCCGACGCTGGTCATTCCCAGCCTGGTGCTGGTCGAGGTGTGGCACTGGACACCGCTGGTCATGCTCATCGTGCTGGGCGGACTTGCGGCATTGCCCACCGAGCCCTACGAGAGCGCGCGCCTGGACGGCGCGACCGAATGGCAGTTGTTCCGCTACATCACCTTTCCCCTGGTCGCACCATTCATCGTCGTCGCCGCCGTCATCCGCACCATCGATGCCATCAAGGCCTTCGACACGATCTACGTCATCAGTTCCGGCGGGCCGGGCACCGCGTCGGAGACGATCAACCTCTACTTGTACCTGCAAGCATTCGCTTTCTACAACGTCGGCAACGCGTCCGCGGTGGTCGTCGTCTTTTTCACGATCATTCTGGCGCTGGCAATGCTGCTGCTGTACGTGCGTCAGCGGGCGAAGTGGACATGAGCACCATCACCGCTGCCCCCCACGCCACACTGGCACGACGCGGTCGCCATCGCCGCATCCTGCGCAAGATCGGATTCTGGCTGTCGGTGGTGGTCATCGTCTCGCCGGCGATCCTAGTGTTCCTGTGGATGTTGTCGCTGTCGCTGAAGAACGAACTCGACAACAGCACCTACCCCCCGGTGTTCATCCCGAGCCCGCCGACGCTAGCGAATTTCGTCCAGGTGTTCAAGGACAACTCGATGGGACTCTATTTCTGGAACAGTATCGTCGTCTCCGGGTTGGGCACGCTGATCGCGCTGGTGGTCGGCATCCCGGCCGGATACGGCATCGCGCGCGCGCAAGCGCACAAGCTCACTGTCCTCATCCTGATCGCGCGCATGACCCCTGCGCTGTCCTACCTGATTCCGCTGTTCACGGTGTTTCAGTTTCTCGGGCTCAACAACACGTTGACGTCGCTGGTGATCACGCACCTGGTCATCACGGTCCCGATCGTCGTGTACATCATGGCGGGGTACTTCGAAACGCTGCCCAAGGAACTCGAGGAAGCCGCGCTGATCGATGGCGGCAGCGTGTGGACCACGTTTCGCTATGTGGCGCTGCCACTGGCGCGACCCGGCATCGTCGTCGGAACCATCCTGGCGTTCATCTTTTCCTGGAACAACTTCGTGTTCGGCGCGGTCCTTGCCGGGCGTGCAACGCGAACCCTGCCCGCGGCGGTGTACAACGTGCTCACCTTCGAGCAGCTCGCCTGGGGTCCGCTCGCGGCAGCCGCGATCGTCGTGACCTTGCCGGTGCTCTTGCTGACGATCATCATCCAGAAAGAAATCGTCGTCGGATTGACCGCGGGCGGCGTCAAAGGGGCATGATGTCATGCTCATCGGCATACATCCGCTGTTGCACGCCGATTTGCTCCACGCGCTCGCGAGCATGGGCCATGGTGATGAAATCGTGATTGTCGATGCCAATTTTCCCGCTGCCAGCGTCGGCAAGCGCCTGATCCAGCTGCCGACCGCAACGTCCACCCAGGCGCTTGAGGCGATCCTGACGGTATTCCCCATCGATACCACCACCACGCCCGCAGCGATCACGATGCGTGTATTGAATGACGACACTGCCGTGCCCGAGCCGGTTCGCGAGTTTGCTGCTTTACTGGCTCGCCAAGTTCCTGCGGTGCAAATGGGAAGCCTCGAACGCCACGAATTCTATGCCCGCGCCCGCAGTGCGTTTGCAGTGGTGCGCACAGGCGAACTGCGGCGCTACGGCAATATCCTTCTCGTGAAGGGAGTGGTGAACCGGTATCCGAACAACTGATGGTCACCGTGTTCGGCTCGATCAACCTGGATCTGGTGTGCCGCGTGGCGCACTTTCCCGCGCCGGGCGAAACCATCGCCGGAAGCTCGTTTGCAATGCTTCCCGGCGGCAAGGGTGCCAACCAGGCGCTCGCGGCGGCTCGTGCCGGCGCGAATGTACGACTCTACGGCGCCGTCGGCGATGATGCGTTCGCTGCGTCGGCGACCGCACTTCTCATTGCCGACGGAGTCGACATCGACGGTGTCGCAAGGGTCGACGTGCGCACAGGTTGCGCCACCGTTCTCGTCGACGACCACGGCGAGAACTGCATCGTCGTCGTTCCCGGTGCAAACGCGCTGGCGGATCCGGGCATCGTCCCTGATGCCCAGCTGACATCGACGAACTTTCTGGTGCTGCAGCAGGAAGTCGAGGACGCTGCCAACGCAGCGTTGATTGGACGGGCACGCCGTGGCGGCGCGCGCATCCTCCTGAACGCCGCGCCGGCGCGTCCGCTTGCACTCGAACTGTTGCGCGCGCTCGACATCCTGGTGGTCAACGAATCCGAAGCCGTCGCACTCGCCAATGCTTTCGGATGGAGCATCGTGGCCCGCGATTTCGCTGCGAGCGCCATCGCCGCGGCGCCTGGCTTGGCGGTCGTCGTCACACTGGGCGCGGCCGGTGCGCTCTGGGTCGCTTCCGGCATTGCGCTGCGCGTGTGCCCGCCAAAGGTGGACGTCGTCGACACCACCGGCGCGGGCGACGCCTTCGTCGGCGGACTGGCGGCGGCGCTCGACGCCGGCGCCACGCCGATCACCGCACTGAAGCGAGGTGTCGCCGGGGGCGCACTGGCGTGCACCGTACACGGGGCGCAGCCGGCACTCCCGCGACGCGCACGCGATCGATGCCTTGTTACCAACCGTTACAGCATGCGCGGAATGACGCTGTTACAATTTTGCTTTCACCAACGATACCGATGCCATGTTCAAACGAATTATCCTTGCTCTGTTCCTGCTGACGGCGGCGTTTCGTGCCGGTGCAGTCGACTATACGGACATCTACTACATCCCCGCGGAAGACGGTTGGGGTGCCAATGTCGTGCAAAGCGACACCTTCCTGTTCGTGACATTCTTCATCTACGGTTCGGACAACAAGCCAACCTGGTACACCGCGCAGCTGACGCTCGACGCCAGCGGCAACTACAACGGCAAGCTCTATGCGACAACGGGGACGTACTACGCTTCCCCCTGGAAACCGGTCGACAAGACCGTCACCGAAGTCGGCACCGCCTCGTTCCAGCCGACGAGCGCTTATGACGCAAAGCTGATCTACGTGGTCACGACGCCGGCCGCTCTGGCGGCGACGGTCACCAAGTCGATTCGCCGCCAGACGCTGACGAGGATCACGCTTGGTGGATCGTACATCGGCGCGCAGGCCGGCGCGTACTCGGGCTGCAACAGTAGCGGCAGCAACGGCAGTTACAGCGATTTCTTCACGCTGCAGGTCGATCAAAGCACCGAGGGCAGCGTGACATTCACCTTTGCCTATCAATCATTGACCTGCACGTTGTCCGGCGCGCTGACGCAATTCGGCCAGCTCTACACCATTCCCACGACCGCCTACAGTTGCACGGACGGCCTGAAAACCAACGCGTCCATGAGCGAAATCAAGGCGACCGCATTGGGAATCGAAGGCAAGTTTACTTCGCCGACGGTCGGCGGCGGCTGCCGTGAGGACGCTACGTTCTCGGCCGTGCTGCACTAGCCACCCCGCGTCAGCGTTGTCGCGCGGCATGGTGCGACGATCCCGCCTGGCTGATGCCTAGCTTTCGTTTTGCTTTCAACCGCTTAGGACACTTGCGTCGGGAATTCGGCAGTCGTACGGCATCGTCTGCACCGTGGGCGGGCCGCTGACCCACCTAGGCCGGCTATACCAGATGCCCGGCACATTGGCGTGTACCGGACCCGGGCAAGACACTACTCCGCGACCGGCGACCATCGATTCACTGCACCCGATCGGGCAAGGCATAGAAGGCAAGATAACGTCGCCCAACTTTGGTGGCGGTTGCACGGGGACGCTTCACTTCGCTGCAGTGCTCAACGTGAACAACTGACGGCGGTCAGGCCGCGCTGCCTGACGCACTCGAAAAGGCACACCGCGGCCGCCGCGGCGGCGTTGAGGGACTCGAAGCGGCCCGGCATCGGGATCGTGACCCGCCGGGTCGCCGCCGCGCGCAGCGACGCCGAAAGCCCGGCCCCTTCGTTGCCCAAGGCGATGGCGATCGGTCCCCGAAGATCCGCCGTGAACAGCGAGTCGCCGCCCGAGCCGACGTTGCCGGGGTCCTGCAAGTCCTCCAGCAGCAGGCAGAAATCCGCGATGCGGCCCAGCGTTGGGCTCGGCGTCGGCACCACGCCGAGCAACGCGACATCGGCCGGCAGTTGCGAGAATTCCGTCCACGCGGAGGCGGAGACCGCGAGCACGCGTGACGCCGGTATCCGCGCAAGCAGCGTGCGGTGCGCGACGCTGTCCATCGCGGTGTCGAGAACAATCACGGTCTTCGGAGGTCCGTACCGGTTACACGGAGCGCAACCGGCACTCCCGCGACGCGACGTTGCCCTGTTACCAAGCGTCACAGTGGGCAAGGAATGACGCTGTTATGATTATGTTTTAACCACCGGTAACGGCGCCATGTTCAAACAAATCATCCTTGCTCTGCTCCTGCTGATGGCGACGTTTCGTGCCGGGGCAGTGGACTATACGGACATCTACTACACCCCCGCGGAAGACGGTTGGGGTGCCAACGTCGTGCAAAGCGACACCTTCCTATTCGTGACATTCTTCATCTACGGACCGGACAACAAACCCACTTGGTATACGGCGCAGTTAACGCTCGACGCCAGCGGCAACTACAACGGCAAGCTTTATGCGACGACGGGGACATACTTCGCCTCGCCCTGGAAGCCGGTCGACAAGACCGTCACCGAAGTCGGCACCGCCTCGTTCCAGCCGACGAGCGCTTATGACGCAAAGCTGGTCTACGTGGTCACGACGCCGGCCGCTCTGGCGGCGACGGTCACCAAGTCGATTCGCCGCCAGACGCTGACGGGGATCACGCTCCGGGGCTCGTATTTCGGCGCACAAACAGGCACATATTCAGGCTCCAGCTGTGGCGTACCGGGTACCTATAACGATTCTTTCAACCTGCAGGTCGATCAGTCGACCAGCGGTACTGTGACCTTCAACTTCATGTATCAGGGCTTTAAGTGCACGCTGTCGGGAACGCTCACGCAGATCGGGCAACTCTACACCGTACCTACTACGGCGATTCAATGCTCGGATGGCCTCAACACAAGCGCCTCGATGTCTGAAATCAAGGCAACGGCGCAGGGCATCGAAGGCAAGTTCACGGTGCCCTCCGCCGCCTTCAACTGCCGTGAAGATGCGACATTTTCAGCGGTTCTTCACTAACGTTGCTCGATACCCACTGCAACGCGGCTCCGCACGCATTCGAACAGGCAGACGGCGGCAGCGGCAGCCGCGTTCAGCGATTCAAACTTGCCCGGCATCGGGATCATGACCCGCTGGGTCGCCGCTGCCGCAGCGGCGCCGACAGCCCGGCCCCTTCGTTTCCCACGGCGATTGCGATCGGACCTCGAAGATCCGCCGCGAACAGCGAATCACCGCCCGAGGGCACGGTGGCGACGCTGCTGCCGTGGAAGTTCCTGATCCACGCGAGCAGATCCACGTCCTCGAAGATCTCGAGATGGAAGTGGCCACCTTGCCCGGCGCGCAGCACCCTCGGTGACCAGGCGAACGCACAGCGTGGAGACATGAAGACCTGCGACACGCCGGCGGCCGCGGCCGAACGCAGGATCGAGCCGACGTTGCCGGGGTCCTGCAAGTCCTCCAGCAGCAGGCAGAAATCCGCGATGCGGCCCAGCGTTGGGTTCGGCGTCGGCACTACGCCGAGCAACGCGACATCGGCCGGCAGTTGCGAGAATTCCGTCCAGGCGGACGCAGAGACCGCGAGCACGCGTGACGCCGGTATCCGCGCGAGCAGCGTGCGATGCGCGACGCTGTCCATCGCGGCATCGAGCACGATCACCGTCTCTGGAGGTCCGTGCCGGTCGAGGTAGACACCGACCAGGTGCGCACCCTCGAGCACGCACAATCCGGCCTTGCGCCGGTCGCGCGACGACGCGAGCAGGCGCGCCGCCTGCTTCAGGCGCGGATTGTCGGGAGACGTGATGCGAGGCATGGAACGTGGTGAGGGCGCCGCGAATCGGCCCGGTCCGTCGCGTCCGCGGGGACCATGCCGCCGCGATCGCCCGGAACGCCTGTCTACTTCGGCGCGGACATCTTCGGCAGCTCGTTCTGGCGCGCAGGAGTAGGAAGCTGGAAGAACACCTCGTCGGTGCGAATCATGCCGAGTTCCGAGCGTGCGCGCTCCTCGATCGCCTCGAAACCCTGTTTCAGGTCGCGCACGTCGGCATCCAGCGCGAGATTGCGCGCCGCCAGCCCCGCGTTCGTCTTCTTCTGCGCCTCGACCTGACGATCCAGTTCGCGCACGCGCAGCCAGCCCCCCTTGCCCAGCCAGATCGGATACTGCAGGGCGAGGATCAGGATCGCGAAAATAGCAGCGAGCGTACGCAAATCAGGCCCTATTTCAACTGGTAGAAGGCCGCGCGGCCCGGATAGCTGGCGACATCGCCGAGATCCTCTTCGATTCGCAGCAGCTGGTTGTATTTGGCCACGCGGTCCGAACGCGACAACGAGCCGGTCTTGATCTGACCGGCATTGGTGCCGACCGCAATGTCGGCGATCAGGCTGTCCTCGGTCTCGCCAGAACGATGCGAGATCACCGTCGTGTAGCCCGCGCGCGTGGCCATGCTGATCGCCGCGAAGGTTTCCGTCAGCGTACCGATCTGGTTGATCTTGATCAGGATGGAATTGGCCACGCCCTTGGCGATGCCCTGCTTGAGGATCTTGGTGTTGGTCACGAACAGGTCGTCGCCGACGATCTGCACCTTGCGACCGAGCTTGTCGGTAAGCAGCTTCCAGCCGTCCCAGTCGCCTTCCGCCATGCCGTCCTCGATCGAGATGATCGGGTACTTGTCCACCCAGTTCGCCAGGTAGTCGACCATTTGCGAGCGGGTCAGCTTGGCGCCCTCGGATTCGAGGTCGTAGATGCCGTCCTTGTAGTACTCGGACGCGGCGCAGTCGAGCGCCAGCGCGATGTCGGTACCGGCGGTGTACCCGGCCTTGTCGATCGCCTCGAGCAGCAGTTGCAGCGCGGCCTCATTCGACGGCAGGTTCGGTGCAAAGCCGCCTTCGTCGCCGACGGTCGTCGCCATGCCCTTCGCGTCGATGAGCTTCTTCAGCGTCTGGAAGACTTCCGCGCCGTAGCGCAGCGCTTCGCGAAAACTCGGCGCGCCGATCGGCACCAGCATGAATTCCTGCATGTCGACGCTGTTGTTGGCATGCGCGCCGCCGTTGATCACGTTCATCAGCGGCACCGGCAGCGCCATCTCGCCCCGAGCCTCCAAGGTATCGATACAGCGGCAACGTCGATTCTTCCGCGGCGGCTTTCGCCATCGCGCTGGACACGGCGAGGATGGCATTGGCGCCGAGCCGCGATTTGTTCTCGGTGCCGTCGAGGTCGATCATCGTCTTGTCGACGAATGCCTGCTCGGACGCGTCCAGCCCGATGATGGCTTCGCAGATTTCCGTGTTGACGTTCTCGACCGCCTTCAGCACGCCCTTGCCGCCGTAGCGCGAGGCGTCGCCGTCGCGCAGTTCGATCGCCTCGCGCGATCCGGTCGATGCGCCTGAAGGTACCGCAGCACGGCCGCTGATGCCGGACTCGAGGACGATGTCCGCTTCGATGGTTGGGTTGCCGCGCGAATCGAGAATTTCGCGGGCGATGACGTCGACGATGGCGCTCATGTTCTGTACCGCCTGTATGAATTCTGCATGATCAAACCTTGCTCTCAATCCACTGCCAGCCGCCGCGCTTTCATTGACCGGCCACGAATGACGTCAGCACCGATTCGTCGTCAATGAACGGAGCCAACTTTCGGCGCTGGGAGTGGGTTTTCCACTTTGCGACCCACTTCAATTCTGGACAGTACCAGTAAGTGGTATCGGTTTGCGATACGTTGAAGTTTTGGAGCAGCGAAGTGCCACTGCTCCAATTTCCCCATGTAACGCCTTCCACCCGATAGCAATCGAAAGTTCCGGCGGGGACGGTTAGCTTCTCCTGCGCCTTGACTTCCCATGACGATTTTTCGCTCCCACCCCAGGTATTGCCTTCAATCTTGCGCTCGTGGGTCCAACGCTTGCCCACCGACAGCGGAAAGTCGAATCTGCGCCACGAGTAGTCCTGGCCACGTTTATCCAGGCTGTTTCCGTCGCTGTCGAAAGTCAGTTTCCCGCCGGCCTCGGTTTCCACTCTGAAACGCCCTTCCGGCAATGCCTCGACCACTGTTCGACTCCAATCCGACTCGGTTTCCGGTAATCCGCCCTTTTGATGATACTTCCATGTGTCACCGACTTTCCACGTCGGGCGCTCTGCGGTTTGCGCCCCGATCGACGTTGCCAGGCCGGCACCGATGACAACGACGATCCAATGCCAATCACGATGCAGGATCCTTCCTGTCCGCATCATCGCCCCCGTCTAAATGGAGTATCGCCAACTCCACGTATGAATCATGTCTCCGCCGCCATCAGCGTGATTTCAGGGAAACCGGACTTCTTCACTGTCGCATCGAGCTCGACCAGCGTCGTCAGAAGCTCGCGCATCCGATCCAGCGGCCACGCGTTCGGTCCGTCTGACAAGGCCTTGCTGGGATCCGGATGCGTCTCCATGAACACGCCCGCGACCCCTGCGGCGACCGCTGCGCGCGCCAGGACGGGCACGAATTCGCGTTGTCCTCCGGAAGTCGTCCCCCGTCCCCCCGGCAGCTGGACCGAATGCGTCGCGTCGAACACCACCGGGCAGCCCGTCGCGCGCATGATCGCCAGCGAGCGCATGTCGGAGACGAGGTTGTGATATCCGAACGACGCGCCGCGTTCGCACACCAGGATGTTGTCGCGGCCGCTCGCTTCGCGTGCCTTGGCGACGACGTTGACCATGTCTTCGGGAGCGAGAAACTGGCCTTTCTTGATATTGACCGGCTTGCCGGCAGCGGCGACGGCACGAATGAAGTTCGTCTGCCGGCAAAGAAACGCGGGCGTCTGCAGCACGTCGACGACGGCGGCCACCTCGGCGACTTCCTCTTCCGCGTGCACGTCGGTGAGTACCGGCACGCGGATCTGGCGTTTCACCTCGGCCAGAATGCGCAAGCCTTCGGCCATGCCGGGGCCCCGATAGGACTTGGACGAGCTGCGATTGGCCTTGTCGTAGGACGACTTGAAAATGAACGGTACCCGCAGTGCCGCGCAGATTTCCTTGAGCTTGCCCGCGACGTCGATCTGCAACTGCTCCGATTCGACCACGCAGGGCCCGGCAATCAGAAAAAGAGGCCGGTCCAGGCCGGCCTCGAATCCACACAGTTCCATCGACAATGCCGCGGGTCAGGCGACGAGTTGCGGGCGCGCCCGCACGGGATCGCCGCGTACGACGCGGTGCCGCTCGAGGGCAGCGTTGACGAACGCTATGAACAGCGGATGGCCACGGCGCGGATTCGACGTGAATTCCGGGTGGTATTGGCAACCAAAGAACCACGGGTGGTCGGCCAGTTCGATCATCTCGCACAAGTCGCCGGCCGTGGCACTCTTGGCCCACGCACCTACAGTGAGTCCGGCCGCTTCAAGTCGCGGCAGATAGTGATTATTGACCTCGTAGCGGTGCCGATGCCGCTCGGAAACCGTCGCGGTGCCGTAGATGCGGTGCGCCAGCGATCCGGCGACGACGTCGCAAGTCTGCGCGCCGAGGCGCATGGTGCCGCCGAGGTCGGACTGGTGGTCGCGCCGCTCGATGGTGCCATCGCGGTTCTGCCATTCGCTGATCAATGCGACCACCGGATGCGGCGTTTGCGGCTCGAACTCGGTGCTGTTGGCCCCGGCCAGACCCGCCTTGTGGCGGGCGTACTCGATGACGGCGAGCTGCATGCCCAGGCAGATGCCGAGATAGGGGATGCCATTCTCGCGCGCATGCCTGATCGCGCTGATCTTGCCCTCGACCCCGCGCTTGCCGAAGCCACCCGGGACCAGAATCGCGTCCATGCCGTCGAGGCAGCCTACGCCGTCGCGCTCCACCGCTTCCGAATCGACGTAATGGATCTGTACCTTGCTGCGCGTATGGATGCCGGCGTGCGTCAGCGCCTCGGACAGGGACTTATACGACTCGGTAAGGTCGACATACTTGCCGACCATCGCGATGTTGACCTCGTGTTCCGGATGCACCAGGGCATCGACCAGCTGGCGCCAGTTGGTCAGATCGGCGGGACGCGGGCTCAGCGATAATTTGCGGCAGACGATCTCGTCCAGTCCTTCCGCGTGCAGCGCGGCCGGGATCTTGTAGATCGAATCGGTATCGAGCGCCGGGATCACCGCCTCGGGAGCGACATTGGTGAACAGAGAAATCTTGCGCCGATCGCTGTCGGGAACGGGCCGGTCTGCGCGGCACAGAACCACGTCGGGCTGAATGCCGATCTCACGCAGCTCCTTGACCGAATGCTGCGTCGGCTTGGTCTTCATTTCGCCGGCCGCCGCGATGAATGGCAACAACGTCAGGTGGATGTAGCAGACGTTGTCGCGACCCTGCGTGATGCCCATCTGCCGGATCGCTTCGAGGAAAGGCAGCGATTCGATGTCGCCGACCGTGCCGCCGACCTCGACGACCGCGACTTCGGCGTCGCCCGCACCGGCGAGAATCCAGGCCTTGATCTCGTCGGTGATGTGCGGGATCACCTGCACCGTGCCGCCGAGATAGTCGCCACGGCGCTCGCGGCGGATGACACTTTCGTAGATCTGGCCGGTCGTGAAGTTGTTGCGCTTGCCCATCTTCACGTCGGTGAAGCGCTCGTAGTGGCCGAGGTCGAGGTCCGTCTCGGCCCCATCTTCGGTCACAAAGACCTCGCCGTGCTGGAACGGACTCATCGTTCCAGGATCGACGTTGATATACGGGTCGAGCTTGAGGTTGGTGACGCGAATGCCGCGGGAGGCGAGAATTGCGGCGAGAGAAGCGGCGGCGATGCCCTTCCCCAGGGAGGAAACGACGCCGCCGGTTACAAACACGAACTTGGTCATGGGCGACAAGTTCCGGAAACTGCTAGTTTACCGGAACGGGCAATCGCGCACAAATCGCCCGGGCTGACGGAACGAACGCAGAGCTACAGTTTGAGGCCGGCGGCAAGCCTTGCGCGCACCGCGTCGCGCCCGATGAGGGCGAGGACGGCATCGATGGCAGGCGTCGAGGGCGTGCCGGCGACCAGTACGCGCAAGGGCATCATCACCTGAGCTGGTTTCAGCTTGCGCTTGGCCGCCGCCGACTTCAACGCCGCGGCGATCGCTTCGCGCTGCCACGGCAAGTCGGCAAATTCTTTGTGCAACTCGATGAGCGCGTCACGATTGACCGCGTTGACGTGCTCAGCAAGCCGCTCCGGCGTCGGATGCACCGCGACATAGAAATAATGCGCGGCATCGGCCATTTCGGACAATGTTGCCGTGCGATCGCGCAGCAGGGCCGCGACGCTCGCCGGATCGGGACCCGAAGCTCGGTCGAGCCCGGCACGATCGAGAAACGGCGCCAGCAACGCGCCGAGCTCGGCCTCGGGCAGCCGCTTGATGTGTTCGTGGTTGACCCACTTGAGCTTGTCCGGGTCGAAGCGCCCGGGCGACGACGTCAGCCCGTCCAGATCGAACCAGCGGACGAACTGCTCGCGGCTGAATATCTCGTCGTCGCCGTGCGCCCAGCCGAGGCGTGCTAGGTAGTTGACGACTGCATCGGGCACATAGCCATCGTCGCGATACTGCATGATGCCCCGGGCGCCATGCCGCTTCGACAGCTTTTCCCCTTCCGGCGTCAGCACGGTCGGCAGGTGGGCATACACAGGCGGCGTGCCGCCAAGCGCGCGAATCATGTTGATCTGCCGCGGCGTGTTGTTCACGTGGTCGTCGCCCCGGATCACGTGGGTGATCCGCATCTCGAGATCGTCGACGACGACGCAGAAATTGTAGGTGGGCGTGCCGTCCGAGCGCGCGATGACCAGATCGTCCAGTTCGTCGTTGGCGAATTCGATGCGACCTTTCACCGCGTCGTCCCAGGCGACGACACCGCCGATCGGATTGCGAAAGCGGACGACCGGCGCAACGCCTGTCGGCGGGGCCGGCAATGCCTTGCCGACTTCGGGCCGCCAGCGCCGGTCGTAGCGCGGTTTCTCGCCGCGGGCCAGCTGCTCGGCGCGCATCGCGTCGAGTTCCTCGGGCGATGCGTAGCAATGGTATGCGGAGCCCGCCGCGAGCATCGTCGCGATCACTTCGCGATAGCGCTCCATCCGCTGCATCTGATAGTACGGGCCCTCGTCGTAGTCCAGGCCCAGCCATTGCATGCTGTCCAGGATCGCCTGCACCGCTTCGGGTGTCGAACGCTCGACGTCGGTGTCCTCGATGCGCAGGATGAACGCGCCCCGTTGCCTGCGCGCGAACGCCCACGGATAAAGCGCCGAACGGATATTGCCCAGGTGCAGAAAGCCGGTGGGACTGGGCGCGAACCGGGTGCGGATCTCGGACATGGCCAACGCATGGGCGGCGGTCACGGCTGCCACCTCAGATCGAGCGTCGACGGCGTCGCCGGATTGACCGGTTCGGACGCGATCGTCATCGGTCCGGGCGTGTGCCCGTGCGGCCAGAAGCGCGCGACGCGGCGTGCCTCCGCTTCATTGGCATTCACCGGAAAGGTATCGTAGTTCCGTCCTCCGGGGTGCGAGACGTGATAGGTGCAGCCGCCGAGGGCGCGTCCGGCCCAGGTGTCGACCAGGTCAAAGGTCAGCGGCGCGTGCACGCCGATGGTTGGATGCAGTGCCGAGGGCGGACTCCACGCGCGGAAGCGCAGACCGGCGACGAACTCGCCCGGGATGTCGCTGGGTGTCAACGGCAGCGTACGGCCATTGCAGGCGACCGCGTGCCGACCGACGACCATGCCGTCGACCTTGACCTGCATCCGCTCCACCGACGAATCGACATAGCGCGCGGTACCGGTGCCGCTGACTTCCTCGCCCAGCACATGCCAGGGTTCGATCGCCTGGCGCAGCTCGATGGTGACGCCGTCGCAGGTGATCGTGCCGAAGCGCGGAAAGCGGAATTCGATGAACGGCGCGAACCACTCTCCCGCAAAGGGATACCCGAATGCGGCGAGTTCCGCGGCGACGTCGTGGATATCAGCGGCAACGAAGTGCGGGAGCAGCCAGCGGTCATGCAGCGCCGTACCCCAGCGGATCAGCTTGCCTTCATAGGGCTGCTGCCAGAAGCGCGCGACCAGCGAACGCAGCAGGAGCATCTGTACGGCGCTCATCCGCGCGTGCGGCGGCATTTCGAAGGCGCGAAATTCGAGCAGCCCGAGCCTGCCCGTGGCAGTGTCGGGAGAATATAGCTTGTCGATCGAAAATTCGGAGCGATGCGTGTTGCCCGTCAGGTCGGTCAGCATGTGGCGCAGGAGCCGATCCGTCAACCACGGCGGCGCCTCGGCCTTGCGGCTGCCGTGCTTGCGCGTCAATTGCTGGAAGGCGATCTCCAGCTCGTACAGGCGATCGTCGCGCGCTTCATCCACGCGGGGCGCCTGGCTCGTCGGCCCGATGAAAGTCCCCGAAAACAGGTACGAAAGCGACGGGTGGTTCTGCCAATACGTCACCAGGCTGCGCAACAGGTCAGGGCGGCGCAGCAGCGGGCTGTCGGCGGCCGTCGCGCCGCCGAGCGTGACGTGATTGCCGCCTCCGGTTCCCGTATGGCGGCCATCGAGCATGAATTTTTCGGTGCCGAGTCGCGTTTGCCGCGCTTCCTCGTAGAGCGTCGACATCGTCGCCATCAACTCGCGCCACGACGCAGCAGGCTGGATGTTGACCTCGATCACGCCCGGATCGGGAGTGACATTGAGCACCCGGATGCGCGGATCGCGCGGCGGCGTATAACCTTCGATGGCCACCGGCACGTTCAGTGCGCGCGCCGTGTCCTCGACTGCCGCCAGCAGCGCGGCATAGTCCTCGGTGCGTTGCACCGGCGGCATGAAGACATACAGGTGCCCATTGCGGACCTGGACGGCGAGGGCCGTCTTGATCACCTCGCGCGGTTTGCCGCCGCGTACCTTGCCCGCCCCGGACCTCAGCGTCGCCTCTTTGGGCATCGCGCCCCTGGGCGCGAAGGGATCGACGGGAAAGTCGATTTCGGCCTCGGCGGGAAGTACATCGGGCAGCGACGACAGTGGCAGCCGCAGACCGAGCGGCGAGTCGCCCGCGACCGCGTACAAGCGCTCGCGCTTGAGTGGCCACGGGCTCGACTCCCATGCGCTCGGCTCCCCGGTATCGCCGCGGTCGTCGGCGCGTGGCGCCGCCTTCAGCGGCAACACGAATCCCGCCGGCTGGTCGAGCCCCGCGAGCAGCAGTCGGGCGAGCCGCGCCCGCTCCCCGGGGAGCGACAGGTCGGCCCTGAGTGGATCGACATTCTCGGGCAGGGCGATCTCGTCCTTGAGCAGCCTGGGCACATCCTCGAACACGGTCAGCACCAGACTTTGCGGCAGGCCGAGTCGCTCCGCCAGCCGCAAAGTGAAGTCGCGCGCGACATCGATCCTGGTACTGCCCTTGGATCGCGTGTCCGCGATCAGCGCGTCGTCGCGCCAAAGCGGCTCGCCATCGACACGCCAGTAGACGCCGACCGCCCAGCGCGGCAGGACCTCTCCCGGATACCACTTGCCCTGCCCGTCGTGCACGAAACCCCCCTTGGCGAAGCGGGTCCTCAGGCGCCGCAGCAACGCTTCGCCGAGCTCGCGCTTTTTCACACCGAGCGCCGCGGTGTTCCATTCTGCGCCATCCATGTCGTCGATCGATACGAACGTCGGTTCTCCACCTTGCGTGAGGCGCACGTCGTGCTTCACCAGATCGGCGTCGACCTGTTCGCCCAGCGCATCGATCGCGGCCCACTGCGCCTCGGTGTAGGGCCGGGTAACGCGCGGGTCCTCGTGCATGCGCGTCACCGTCATGACGACGCTGAATTCGGTTTGGCAGACGTCGGTGTAGCCGATCACGGGCGCGGCATTGCCCGGGTCCGCCGTGCAAGCCAGCGGAATGTGGCCCTCGCCCGCGAGCAGGCCGGAAGTGGGGTCGAAGCCGATCCATCCCGCGCCGGGAAGGTAGACCTCGGCCCAGGCGTGCAGGTCGGTGAAATCGCTGGTCGGTCCCGCCGGGCCTTCGAGAGGCTTGACGTCGGCGACCAGCTGGATCAGATAGCCCGAGGCGAAGCGGGCCGGCAAGCCGAGACGCCGGAAAATCTGCACCAGCAACCACCCGGTGTCGCGACACGAACCACACGCGCTGCCGAGCGTCTCCTCGGGCGTCTGCACGCCGGGTTCCATGCGGACCAGGTAGCGGACCTCCTGCTGCAATTGTTGGTTCAGTCGCACCAGCATCAGCACCGTGCTCTCTCCCGGTGTGATGGTCGCGCGGAATTTCTGCAGCCATGCGGACAACCGAGGGCCGAGTTCCACCGTCTCCAGGAATGGCTGCAGCTCCTTGGCCAGCGCCGGCGCGTAGGTAAACGGATATTGCTCGGCGTACGGTTCGACGAAGAAGTCGAAGGGATTGATCACCGTCATGTCGGCGGTGAGATCGACCACGACCTCGAGCTTGTCGGTGCGCTCCTGGAACACCAGCCGCGCGACCCAGTTGCCGTACGGATCCTGCTGCCAGTTCAGGAAATGATTGGCCGGTTCGACGCCCAGCGAGTAACCGAGGATCGGGGTGCGGCAATGCGGCGCCGGCCGCAAGCGGATCTCGTGCGGCGAGACGTTGACCATGCGGTCGAAGCGATACGACGTCCGGTGCTGCAGCGCGACGCGGATGGCCATGCTAGCGCGGACTCAGGGTACGGACGCGGATGCGGCCGTGGTCCGTCAGGTCCACTCGGGGTTGGGCAACTGCGCGAACACCGCGCGCAGGCCCTCGCCCCACTGCGTGTGGACCATCTGAAAGTAAGGGTCGGACTCCTCGATTCGTTTTTGCAGCTTGAGCTTGAGGCTGTCGGTCTCGTAGACCGCCAGGTCGATCGGCAAGCCGACGGAAATATTGGAGCGCATGGTCGAGTCGAAGGAAACGATGGTGCACTTGGTCGCCTCGAGCAGACCCGTCGAGCGCTGGATGACGCGATCGATCACCGGCTTTCCGTACTTGCTCTCGCCGATCTGGAAGTAACAGGTATCCGGCGTGGCCTCGATGAAGTTGCCTTCGCTGTACACCTCGAACAGCCGCGGCGGCTCGCCCCTCAGCTGGCCGCCAACGATGAAGTTGGCGTTCGAATCGATGTTGTTCTGCAACAGGTAGGGGCCGTCGCGCGTCTTCACCTCGCGCAGCGCGTCCCCGACCAGGCGGGCGACGTCGAACAGCGACATCGCATTCCAGAGGTTGAGCTGCGCGTCGCCCGCACGCGCGCGCTGATCGAGGATGTTCAGCGCGTTCTGGGTGATCGACAGATTGCCTGACGACAGCGTGACGATGATCCGGTCGCCCTCGCGCGAGAACACGCGCATCTTGGAGAAGCGGCCGACCTGGTCGACGCCGGCATTGGTCCGCGAGTCGGAGGCAAAGATCATTCCGGCATCGAGGGACATGGCGACGCAATAGGTCATGACTGGGATTCGTAGCGATGGGCCGTGCGAAGACGCTGATTCTACCGGAATGGGGCATTCAGTATGTGGGGACCAGGAAGTGGCGATTGATCTCGCCGCCCAGCGCCGAGATGCGGTCGAGAAACTCCATCAGGTATTCGTGCAAGCCGAGTTCGATGATGTCGTCGGTCCTGCCGTAGTGCAGCCCGGCATGAAGCTCGCCGGCAGCGCGCTCGATTTCCTTGGACCCGGAGTCGCACAGCACTTCGAGCGTTTCGTGGATGAAGTTCATGCATGAATGCAGCGATCGCGGCATATCCTCGCGCAGGATCAGCAGTTCGGCGACGCGGCGCGGCGTGATCACGTCGCTGTAGATCTTGCGGTAGGACTCGAATCCCGACAGCGACCGCAGCAATGCGCTCCACTGGTAATAGTCGACCGCCCCGCCCACGTCCGCCGCCGACGGCAGCAGCGTGTGATACTTGACGTCGAGAATGCGCGCGGTGTTGTCGGCGCGCTCGATGTGCGTTCCCAGGCGGATGAAGTGGTAGGCCTCGTCGCGCAGCATGGTGCCGAAGGTCACGCCGCGAAACAGATGCGAGCGCATCTTGACCCACTCGAGGAATTCGGAAATGCCCTGCGCCTGGATGCGATCGTAGTCCTGGACGCGCATCTCGAGCCAGGACGAGTTCAGGTCTTCGTACATCTCCGAAGTGATCGCCCCGCGTACCGAACGCGCCGACTCGCGGGCGGCGCGCATGCAGCAGAAGATCGAGGACGGCGTTCCGGCGTCGAGAATCATGAACCGCAGCACGTTCTCGGCCGACAGCTGCTTGAAGCGCTGGTAGTACTCCGTCGCGAGGCCCGAGGTGATCAGCGGCACCGCCCACGGCTCGGCCCAGGCGAGCCCTGGCTCGACCAGCTCGTAGGGAAGTAGCGACATGCGGTTGGTGACGTCGAGCAGGCGCGCGACGTTCTCGGCACGCTCGATGTGGCGCGCCATCCAGTACAGTTCGTTGGCAGTCCGGCAAAGCATGCTAGTGCGCCATGACCCAGGTGTCCTTGGTGCCGCCGCCTTGCGATGAATTCACCACCAGCGAACCCTCGCGCAGGGCAACCCGGGTAAGTCCGCCCGGCACCAGATTCACGGTCTTGCCCGACAGCACATAGGGCCGCAGGTCGATGTGCCGTGGCGCCAGGCCCGACTCGGTGAAGGTCGGGCATGTCGACAGTGACAGCGTCGGTTGCGCGATGTACTTGTCGGGCTGGGCGACGATCCTTTCGCGAAAGGCTTCACGCTCGGCTGCAGTGGCGGCCGGGCCGACCAGCATGCCGTAGCCTCCGGCGCCATGCACTTCCTTGACGACGAGTTCGTGCAAGTGTGCGAGGCAGTAGGACAGGTCGTCCGCCTTGCGCAATTGCCACGTCGGCACGTTGTTCAGGATCGGCTCTTCGGTCAGATAGAAACGGATCATGTCCGGGACGAACGGGTAGATCGATTTGTCGTCGGCGACTCCGGTCCCGATGGCATTGGCCAGCGTCACCTTGCCTGCCCGGTAGGCGGCGAACAACCCAGGCACGCCGATCATCGAGTCGGAACGGAACGCCTGCGGGTCGAGGTAGTCGTCGTCGACGCGCCGATACAGCACGTGCACCCGCTGCGGACCGCGCGTGGTGCGCATATAGACAGCGTCGTTCTGGACGAACAGGTCCTGGCCCTCGACCAGCTCGACGCCCATCTGCTGGGCGAGAAAGGCGTGCTCGAAATACGCCGAGTTGTAGGCGCCCGGGGTCAGGACCGCCACCTCGGGTTGCTCCTCGCCCGCCGGTGCCACGCCGCGCAGGTTTTCCAGCAGCAGGTCGGGATAGTGTTCGACCGGCTTGATCGATTGCGTGGCGAACAACTCCGGGAAGAGCCGCATCATCATCTTGCGGTTCTCGAGCATGTACGACACGCCCGAAGGCACGCGCAGGTTGTCCTCGAGCACGTAGTATTCGCCCTCGCCGGCACGCACGACATCGACGCCCGCGATATGCGCGTAGATGCCGCCGGGCACGTCCATTCCTTGCATCTCGCGGCGGTACTGCGCGTTGCCCAGCACCCGCTCCTCGGGCAGGACGCCCGCCTTGAGAATCGCGTGATCGTGGTAGATGTCGTGCAGAAACAGGTTCAGCGCCCGCACGCGCTGCTTCAAACCCAGCTCCAGCGTGCGCCATTCGGCGGCCGGGATGATGCGCGGCACGATGTCGAACGGAATCAGGCGCTCGGTGCCACCGTCCTCGCCATACACTGCAAAGGTGATCCCGACGCGATGGAATGCGCGCTCCGCTTCATCGCGTTTCTGTGCGATCTTTGCCGCGGGCGTGCGCTGCAGCCAGTCCGCGAAACCCTGGTAGTGGGGCCTGATCGCGGCATCGACGCCGCGCATTTCATCGTAATTGATACGGGACACGAGCTGAGAATTGAAGATTTATGGTGTTTTAGCAAGACTTGCGCCAAAAACAAATTTGCTTTTGGGACTATAAGCTTATCGAAAAACGGGTCCGTTGGGGATGCTCGCCGACGCCCTCGCGCGTGGCGATCTGCCCTATGTTGGTGCAGATTTTGTCCATGACACGCATAGGCAAACTTTGCGCGTGGTTTGACCCTGGCTTTGACGCCGTGCTTAAATACTCACTCCTGTCTGGGTTCGCGCGCGGGCGGTTAGCTCAGAGGTAGAGCACTGCCTTCACACGGCAGGGGTCACTGGTTCGATACCAGTATCGCCCACCATGGAACCAAGGGGTTACACGCAAGTGTAACCCCTATTTTTTTGCACCCACTCGCGCTAATGCACCACTTCCGTCCATTTTTTGCATAGCATAGTCGCGAAATTCGCCACATTGATGCTGCGATGATTGCCGCGAACGCAACCGTACTGTCCGTCGATGCGCTGGTGTTCGACGCCTACGGAACGCTGTTCGACGTGCACTCGGTCGAAGCGACTGCCGAGCGGCTGTTTCCGACGCATGGCAACGCGCTGTCGCAGCTCTGGCGCAGCAAGCAGCTCGAATATACCTGGCTGCAGAGCCTCATGCTGAGCGTGCACCAGCGCCGCGAAGATTTCGCCGCGATCACCGCACATGCGCTCGATTTCGCCGTCGAACGATTGGGGCTGTCGCTGACCGCCACCGCCCGCCATCGCCTGCTCGACGCGTACCTGGACCTGAGTCTGTTTCCTGACGCCGAACCAGCGCTGGCGCAGCTCGCGCCGTTGCCGCGCGTCATCCTGTCCAACGGAACGAGCGAGATGCTCGAACCGCTGGCAGCAGCCACCGGCCTCGCGCCGCACCTCAATGCGATCCTGTCCGTGGATGCGGCCGGAATCTACAAGCCCAGCCCGCGCGTCTATCAGTTGGCGGTGGACCATCTCAAGTTGTTGCCGGTTCGCATCGGCTTCGTGTCGTCCAACGGCTGGGATGTCGCCGGCGGCAAGGCATTCGGATTCACAGCAATCTGGGTCAACCGCACGCGCGCGCCGGTGGAAAGGCATGGTCCGAAACCCGATGCGATCGTCAACTCGTTGTCAGACCTCCCGGCGCTGCTCGGCAAGGCCTAGCCAAGCCCTGCTAAGGCATGTACTGACCGCCGTTGACTTCGATGACCTGCCCTGTCACGTAGCCGCTCAACTGGTCCGACGCGAGATAGATGAACGTACCAGCGCATTCGTCGGGCGCGCCGAGCCGATTCATCGGCACCGTCGCCTGCATCGCCTTGAGCTGCTCGGCAGTCGAATAGCGCTCGTGAAACGGGGTCGTGATGACGCCCGGCGACACCGCATTGACGCGGATGTTGTCGCCGACGACCTCCTTCGCCCAGCCGTGCGTCGCCGTGGAGATGAAGCCCTTGGCGCCGGCATAGATGATTGCCCCGCCGCCGCCGCCGTGGCGCGCCGCGATGGAACTGACGTTGATGACGTTGCCGCTGCGCTGTTTGCGCATGTGTGGAATGACTTCGTGCATGAACAGCGCGACCTGGATCACGTTCAGCGCGATCACCTTGCCCAGGTACTCCTCCGTGTAGTCCTCGATTTTGGTACGACCGATCATGCCGCCGGCGTTATTGATCAGGATGTCGATCCTGCCGTACGCGGCGAGCGTCTCGGCGACGATGCGCTTGACATTGGCGCCTTGGGTGACGTCGCCGCCGACGAGAATTGCCTCGGCGCCCTCGGCCTTGACGTCGGCGGCCACTGCTTCGGCCTGCTTTCGGCTTGCGTTGTAATGGATCACGATCTTGCTGCCGTGGCGCGCGAATGCCCGAGCTGCGGCCGCGCCGATGCCGGTCGATGCGCCGGTGATGAGTACCACCTTGCCACGCAGATCTGAGCTCATGCATTCCTCCTCTCGAAATGTCGCTGCTTGACGGTGCCCGGGCAGCGGTGTAACGTTTTAGTGAAACGTTTTACCGATAGTGTACGAAATCCTGGATTCTCAGTCAAACAGGGAGTCCACGCCGTCGGATCGGGAGGAGCACGATGGACCGCGTCCTGCGCCGCAGTTGATGGAAGCCAAGCCGATCACGATCGAGGACGTCGCAGTGCGCGCGGGCGTTTCGATCAGCACGGTGTCCAATGCGTTGAACGGCCGCCCGGAAAGGATGCGCAAGGAAACGCTGGGGCGCATCGAATCCGTCATCGCGGAACTCGGTTTCCAGCCGAATCGCGCTGCGCGCCAGCTCAAGACCGGACACACCCCGCTGATCGGCATACTCATCCCGTCGATCGCGAACCCTTCGTACGGCTCGCTGGCGCACGAGATCGAACTCGTGGCGCAGGAGCGCTATGGTCACCGCGTGTTGCTCGGCAGCACCTACCGCAATCGGGAGAAGGAATCGGGTTTTTTCGACGACCTGCTCTCCCACGGCGTCCGTGGTGTCATCGTGATTTCCTCGTTGGCGGACCAGGGTCATGTTCATGCCGCCGTTCGCCGCGGGCTCGTCGCCGTGAGCTATGACCGCCGGGCGCCTGCGCGACAGTCTTCCCGCATCGACTACGTGTCGATGGACAACTCGAACGCGTCCAAACTTGCGGTCGAGCATCTGCTGGCGCAGGGTCATACCCGAATGGCGTTCGTCACCGCATCCGGCCGCACCTTATCGCGCACCGAAAAGATCGATGGCTTCGTTTCCGCGGTGCGTGGCGCCGGGCGGACGGCAACGGTTCTGGAACGCAAAGCGGAATCTGCGTTCGGCGACGGCGAGATGGCCGACCTCGGCCGGGCGCTGGCGGACGACATCGCAAGGAGCAAGCCACGGCCTACCGGCATCATCGCCATCAACGACATGCTGGCGATCGGATTGATTGCAGGCCTGCGCAGCCGCGCCATTCACGTGCCAGACCAGGTTTCGGTGATCGGGATGGACGACCTTGCGCTCTCCGCGCTCGTCAGTCCGGCAGTGACCTCGATTCGGCCACCATTTGCCGCGATGGCGCGGACGATGGTGGATCGCATCATCCGCCGGCTCGGCGAGCCGAGGATTCCCACTGGCGAATTCCTGTTTCAGCCGACCCTGGTTGTGCGCGAGTCGACCGGACCACGCATGGCATAGTATTGCCTCCGTCGACCCATGCGACGTAGTTACGCGTCCGCGAGAGCGCAAGGCCTTGAACCCAATGGAAGTTGAATACGGGAGTTCATCCCGAGCATCGCAACCCAAGGAGGAACGTGCAATGAAGACTCGATCCGTGCTGCATCGCCTCACCGTCTGCCTTGCCGCAGCTGTAGCGTTATTGCCTATGTCGGACGTCGGGGCGCAAGCCAAGAAGCAGGTGAAGATTTCGCACGCTACTGCGGCCGACGTGGCCAACGACAACCACATGGTCGCATTCATCATCGCGAGCTACATCAACAGCAATTCGGACACCCTCGAGGCTCGCATCTATCCTGCGAACCAGCTGGGCGAGGAACGCGCCGTGGTCGAGGCGATGCAACTCGGCGCCGGCGCCACCATGCATATCGGCGGCACCGCCATCCATAACAACTTCAACAAGCGCATGGGTGTGCTGGACCTGCCGTTCATGTGGAACAGCTACGACCACTATCATCATGTGATCGACGGAAAAGTCGGCGAGACGCTCGCGGCCGAGCACGAAAAACTGGGCCTCAAGGTGCTCGGGTGGCAGGACAGCTGGGGCTATCGCAACGTCGTGACGACCAAGAAGGAGATCAAGAAGCCAGAGGACCTCAAGGGACTCAAGATCCGGACCATCCAGACGCCGACCTATGTGGCGGCACTGAACGCCATGGGCGCCAACGCCACGCCGATGGCCTTCGGCGAGGTGTACACATCGCTGCAAACGGGCGTCCTCGACGGGTTCGAGCACGCTTCCGCGGTCATCTACACCGGGAAATACTACGAGGTGACGAAGTACATCACGCTCACGGAGCACCTGTTCGGACCGACCGTCACGGTGATCTCCAAGAAGGAGTGGGACGGCTACACCGACAAGGAGCGGGAGGTCGTCGCCGCCGCGGCCAAGCTCGGGCAAGACGTCAATCGCAGCCTCTCGGTGCAGCGCGCGGCCGAGTCGATGGACAAGCTCAAGGCCAAGGGCATGATCGTCAATCCGATCGACAAGTCGGTCTTCCTGAAGGCCGCGGGCCCGCTGCAGGACCAGTTGGCCAAGACCATCGGCGCCGAGGATCTGCTCAAGTCCATTCGCGAGACCAAGTAGGCCAACGCGACACGGCGGCGGGCGCCGGCGCGCCCGCGCGGTGCGCATCAGGGAAGGCGCATGACGGCGAATGTGTTTCGCGCGGTCGATCGGACCGTTGAGTACGTATTGTTCTTGATTTTCTTCGCCTTCACGCTGGTCGGCGGCCTGCAGGTATTCAACCGTTTCGTGCTCGGCCTGCCGTTGTCGTGGAGCGAGGAGTTCCAGAAGTTCGGTCACATCTGGATGGTGATGCTGGCGATTCCGGTGGCGTACCGCCGAGGCGCGCACCTCGGCATGGATATGCTGCTGCGGCTGCTGCCAAAGCGCGCGCAGCGAGTCGTCGGGCTCCTGACCGAAGTGCTGTGGTTCGTCCTGGCACTGGCGATCGGCCGCTACACCCTGGTGATCATGCAGGTCGCCAAGAACCAGGACAGCCCGGGGCTGGGCATACCGATGGACTACGTGTATGTCGGGATGGTGATCGGCAGCGTCTACCTGGCGTTCGTTGCCTTGCGGCGGCTGGCGACCTATTTCGGGTGGAACGATCCTCCTCCCGAGGACCTCGGTGGGGGTCACTGATGCTGCTCGGTCTGTTCGTCCTGCTGCTCGCGCTGATCACGCTCGGCGTGCCGATCCTGCTGGTCATGGGCGTGATCGGACTCGCCGGCATTCTCGCAACGCCAAGCCTGGTGCCGGCGCTATTCCCGCAGAAAATGTTCGCCATGCTGGACAACTTCAGCCTGCTGGCGCTGCCCTACTTCATCCTCGCCGGTGAATTGATTTCGGCCGGGGGCATTTCCAAACGGCTGGTGCAATTCGCGGAAACGGTCGTCGGCCACTGGCGCGGCGGGCTTGGTCACGCTTCGGTCGTTTCGAGCATGGTCTTCGCCGGTGTTTCCGGCTCATCGGTCGCGGACACATCGGCGATCGGGTCGATTCTCGTGCCCGCGATGAAGGACCATGGCTACAAGCCGGGCTTCGCGGCCGCGCTGGTCGCCTGCGCGGGAACGATCGGCGCGATCATTCCGCCGAGCATGACCATGATCGTCTACGGCTCGATGGCCAACGTTTCCATCGGCGGATTGTTCCTGGGTGGCATCGTGCCCGGCATCCTGATCGGTATCGGCCTGATGATCGTCATTTACGTCTATTCCCGCTTGCCGGCATTTCCCGAGCTGCGGCGCACGACGGGACGTTTCGAACTGGGCAAGGTACTGCGAGCCACGCTCAACGTCTGGCCTGCGCTGCTGGCGCCCGTCCTGGTCGTCGGAGGCATCCTTACCGGCGCGTTCACCGCGACCGAAGCCGGCGTGGTCGCGTGCTTCTACGGATTTTTCGTTGGCTTTTTCATCTATCGGATCCTGAAGCTGCGCGACCTGCCGAAGATATTCATTCGCGCAGCGGTGACCACGGCCATGGTGTCCGGGATCATCGGCGTCGCCGGGGCTTTCGGCTGGCTGCTCTCGTATCTGAATTTCAACGACATCGTGCTCTCCGGAATCACGCACGTCACCGGCAGCAAGCTCGGCGTCATGCTGCTCTTGATGGCGATCATGCTGGTGCTGACGATGTTCGTCGACTCGATGGCGATCCTGATCATCCTGATACCGGTCGCGGTGGTCATCGGCCGCAATTTCGGCATCGACGAATTCCAGCTCGGGCTGATGATGGTCATGGCCACGCAGATCGGATCGACAACGCCGCCCGTGGCGGTCCTGCTGTTCGTCGCGACCAGCATCGCCGGTTGCACCTACAACGAAACCATCCGCTACTGCTGGGCCTTCATCATCGCCGAGGTTGCGGTCCTGCTGGCGGTCGTCTTCTGGCCGGACCTTGCCGCCTGGATTCCGCATCACTTTCTCGGCTGACACGGCACAACGCTTCACGTGGCCGCGGACTTGGTTTTCGCGCCGCGGCACGCGGCGACCGCCTCGCGGATCACTGCGATCGCCGCCGGTCGCGGGAAGCTCTTGCGATAGGCGAGTGCAATGCGGCGCGAAGGCGCCGGTTTGCTGAATGGAATCGGCACGACCATCAGGCTGTGATACTTCGGCGTCAAGGCGTCGCGCGGCAGGACCGACACGCCGAGGCCGGACGCGACCATGTTGCGGATCGTCTCCAGCGAGTTGGTGCGCGTCACGGCGGCTGCGCTGCGATTGAGCTCGGGGCAGCTGTCGAGTACCTGGTCGCGAAAGCAGTGCCCGACATTGAGCAGGATCGTGTGCTCGCCGGTCAATTCGGCCGGGGCGATCGACTTGCGCTTGGCCCAGTGATGGCGGCGCGGCACGACCACCTGGAATGGCTCCTCGTAGAGAAAGTCGGCGACGACGCCCGGCGGCTGGAACGGCAAGGCGATGATCGCGGCGTCGACGCGGCCGGATTTCAACGCCGACTCCAGGTACTCGGTCACATTCTCCTCGATCTCCAGCGGCATGTCGGGCGCGCGCGCGTTCAGCGCCGGAATCAGGTCGGGAAACAGGTATGGCGCGACGGTGTGAATGGCGCCGAGGCGAAACACACCCACCAGCTGATTGCGCCCGGCCTGCGCGATGTCGCGGATATGCGCCGCTTCCTCGAGGACCTTCTGCGCTTGCTCGACGATGCGCTCGCCGACGGGCGTTACCGTGACTTCCGTCTTCGCGCGCTCGAAAAGTTGCGCGCCGAGTTCCTCTTCGAGCTTCTGGATCGCCACCGACAGCGCCGGTTGGCTGATGAAGCAGCGCTGCGCCGCCCGGCCGAAGCTCTTTTCCTGCGCCACCGCAACCAGGTAGCGCAGTTCGTTGAGCGTCATGGGTGTTGCTTGAGGAACGCCGCGAACCGGGCGCCGACTTCCGGGTGCTTGAGTCCAAGCTCGACGGTGGCCTCGAGGTATCCGAGCTTGCTTCCGCAATCGTAGCGTCGGCCCTCGAAGGCGTAGGCGACGACTTTCTCTTCGTCGAGCAGATGCGCGATGCCGTCGGTCAACTGGATCTCCCCGCCCGCCCCTGCCGGCATGGTGCGCAGGTGGTGAAATATCCGCGGCGACAGGATGTATCGCCCGACCACCGCCAGCGTCGACGGGGTCGTCCCCGGCTTCGGCTTCTCGACCATGCGGCGGATCCGGCTGATGCGTCCGCCCGCGGGATCGTCGTCGGCTTCGACGATGCCCCAGCTGCCGATTTCGGCGGCCGGCACATGCATGACGCCGATCGTCGATGCGCCCTCGCGCCGCGCCACGTCGGCCATCTGCCGGGTTACGGGGACCTTGGCGTCGATCAGGTCGTCCGCCAGCAGCACGGCGAACGGATCGTTGCCCACGACCGGCTCCGCGCACAGGATGGCGTGACCGAGTCCCAGTGCCTCGGACTGGCGGATGTAGATGCAGTTGATTCCAGGCGGCGTCGATGCCTGCACTGCTTCGAGCAGCGCGTGCTTGTCGCGCGCCGCGAGCTCGGTCTCCAGCTCGTAGGCCTTGTCGAAGTGGTCCTCGATCGCCCGCTTGTTGCGACCGGTGATGAAGATCATGTCGGTGATGCCGGCGGCGGCCGCTTCCTCGACTGCGTACTGGATGAGCGGCTTGTCGACGATCGGGAGCATCTCCTTCGGACTCGCCTTGGTCGCCGGCAGAAAACGGCTGCCGAGGCCCGCGACCGGAAATACCGCTTTGGTAACCCTAGCGAACGCCATCGAGCAGTTCCTTGAATTGAGTTTCGTCAAGCACGCTTACGCCCAGTTCAACCGCGCGGTCGAGTTTGCTGCCCGCTTCCGACCCGGCGACCACGTAGGTCGTCTTCTTCGATACGCTACCCGCCACTTTCCCGCCCAAGCGCTCGATCCTTTCCTTGGCCTCTTCCCGCGACAGCGTCGGCAGGGTCCCAGTCAGCACAAAGGTCCTGCCAGCCAGCGCACCCGCCGGCACGCGCCGCGGAGTTTCCTCGGGCCACTGTACCCCGGCCGCGCGCAGCTGGGCAATGACCTCGCGGTTGTGCGCTTCCGCGAAGAACTGCATCAGGCTTTGCGCGAGGACGCCGCCGACGTCGCGAACCTCGAGCAGGGCGGCCTCGTCCGCCTCCATCAGCGCGTCGAGATTACCGAAGTGGCGGGCGAGATCCTTCGCCGTCGTCTCCCCGACGTGGCGGATGCCCAGCGCGAAGATGAACCGAGCCAGCGTCGTCTTCCGGCTGTGATCGATCGCGGTCACGATGTTGGCCGCGGATTTGTCGGCCATGCGCTCGAGATCCGCCAGCGCAGCGAGGCCGAGCTTGTAGAGGTCGGCCGGCGTGTGCACGAGATTGGCGTCGACGAGCTGATCGACGAGTTTCTCGCCGAGGCCTTCGATGTCCATGGCGCGACGGCCGGCGAAGTGAAGCAACGCCTGCTTCCGTTGCGCCGGACAGACCAGGCCACCGGAACACCGCGCGATCGCCTCGTCCGGCAAGCGCACGACTTTCGAGCCGCACTCTGGACAGTGTTCCGGCAGCTTGAACACTCGCGTCCGCGGCGGTCGCTGTTCGGGCAGGACTCTCGCAATTTCGGGGATCACATCGCCGGCGCGACGCACGATGACCGTGTCGCCGACCCGCACGTCCTTGCGCCGGATCTCGTCCTCGTTGTGCAGCGTTGCGTTGGTCACGGTCACGCCGCCGACAAAGACCGGATTGAGTCGCGCCACCGGTGTCAACGCGCCGGTGCGGCCGACCTGGATGTCGATGGCGAGCACGACCGTCGTCATCTCCTCGGCCGGAAACTTGTGCGCAACCGCCCACCGCGGTTCGCGGGATTTGAAGCCCAGTCGTTGCTGCAGCGCGGTCTGGTTTACCTTGTAGACGACGCCGTCGATGTCGAACGGCAGTTCTGCGCGCCGCGCCTCAACGTCTCGGTGGAACGCGCTCAGCTCGGCCGCACCCCGCGCAATTCGCCGATCGCCATTCACCGGAAAGCCGTAGCTCGCGAGCGCGTCGAACAATGCGCCTTGTGTCGCCGGCATCGTCCAACCGCCGACATCGCCCACGCCGTAGGCAAAAAAACGCAACGGCCGGCTGGCGGTCACTGCAGGATCAAGTTGCCGTACCGCGCCCGCGGCCGTATTGCGCGGGTTGATGTACAACTTCAGTCCGGCGGCCTGCTGGCGTTCGTTCAGTTGCGCAAAGTCGCGGCGCGTCATATAGACCTCGCCGCGGACTTCCAGCACGTCGGGCGCCGCGCTGCCACGCAGTCGCTGCGGAATGGCGCGGATCGTTCGAACATTGGCGGTGACGTCCTCGCCGACTTCGCCATCGCCGCGGGTCGCGGCGACGATCAGGAGTCCACGCTCGTAACGCAAACTGATCGCCAGACCGTCGAACTTGAGCTCAGCCATGTACTCGACCGGCGGCTCGTCGTCGCGAAGACCGAGTTCTCGGCGGATGCGCGCGTCGAATTTGCCGGCGGCGGCGGCCGAAGTGTCCGTTTCCGTTTGTATCGAGAGCATCGGTACGCGATGGCGGACTGCCGCAAACGCGCTGGCCGGCGTGCCACCGACGCGCTGCGTGGGCGAATCGGGTGTTACCAGTTCGGGGTGGGCGGCCTCCAGCGCTTCCAGCTCGCGATACAAGCGGTCGAATTCTGCATCGCTGACGGTGGGCGCATCGAGCACGTAATACGCGTGGTTGTGCTCCTCGATCTCGGAGCGCAACTTCGCAGCGCGGATTGCAGGTTTCGGCGGCGCCGCCATGTGAGGGGTACTAGCCGAACAGGCGTATTGCGCGCGGTCCGCCCGGATCGATGTTCGCCTCGGCCAGCGCACCTGCGGTCGACTGCACCTGCGTGCGGATGGCGGCCAGCGACGTATCGTTCAGGGGCCGCCGGTTGTCGTCGACCAGCACGCCTTCGAGCGTCTGCGTCATCCGCTTGGCGACCATGCGCATCTGGTCGAACACGCGTACCGGGTCCGCCACCCGCGGCACGTCGAGCAGCAACACGATGCCGGGCGTGCTGAGTGCACGCAAGCCTTCCACCGTGAACGGCTCCTGCTTGTAATTCTGCAGCGCGTAGAGCATCGCGCCGGTTTCATCCTGTACGTATTCGAACTGCCCGGCGGGGGTCAGGCGAAAGCCCGCTGCCTCCGCCACACCGCGCAGCCGCGTCCCGACAATCTGGCCGGCGTCGCTCTTCAGGATGGTGAGCCCGATCTGAACGTCCAGATCCGCGCAAAAGCGGTCGAGCGCCTCGGCGCGCGCAGCTTCCTCGATCGCGTCAGGCAACTCGCACGCAGCGGGCAGTCCGGCGGCAGTTTGTGCCGCGAGGCGCAGGAAGTTGTCGATCTCGGCGCGCGTCGCCGCGCCGGAGCGGTTGGCGATCAGCATGCACGCGGCGACTTCCTGCCACGGGCCCGACATGGAGGCATCGAGCACCTGCCACGACAACCCCGGGCCGCGCCGTCCCAGCCAGCGCACGGGTCTGGAAGAGGTTGCGGCAAGCGCACCCGTGAACGCAGCCGTCGGCACCGGCTGCGCCGGTCGCAGCATCACCACGCATTCGATGTCCGGATCGGGGGCCAGGGTGCCGCGCTCGATGCGCGACGGCGCGGCACGCGTGGCGCGCTCGGTACGTCCGCCACGAGCGACGCCTCGTCCGTGCCCGCCTCGGTTTCCATGTCCGTCGCGTCGACCATGGCGCTCGCATCGACCGCTGTCTGCTCCCCACCGAGCATCGGCTCGACGCGATCCGCGCCGGGCCCGGCGTCCGCCGGTTTGCGAAACGCTGCATCGATGCGGCGGCGCACGCGGCGCTCCTGCAGCCAGTTGATGAAAACGACGCCGAGGACAAGCACCGCACCCGCAATCAGCAGGCCGAGGAACAACGGGCTCATCGTCGGCATCGGTGCCCGGCTACGTTGCCGCCTCGGCGAGCTCGAGCGCTTCGGCGATGTCGACGGCGACCACGCGGGAAACACCCGGATCCGGCATGGTGATGCCGATCAACTGGTTGGCCATTTCCATCGTGATCTTGTTGTGGCTGATGAACAGGAACTGCGTCGCTTCCGACATCGTCCGCACGAGCGCGCAGAAGCGATCGGTGTTGGGATCGTCCAGCGGCGCGTCGACTTCGTCGAGCAGGCAGAACGGCGCGGGGTTGATCTGAAACAGCGCGAACACCAGCGCGATGGCGGTCAAGGACTTCTCGCCTCCGGACAGCAGGTGAATCGAACTGTTGCGCTTGCCGGGCGGCTGCGCGACCACCTGTACGCCGGAATCGAGAATTTCCTCGCCGGTCAGGATCAATCGCGCCTGTCCCCCGCCGAACAGCGTCGGGAACAGCTTGCCGAAATTGACGTTGACGAGGTCGAAGGTCTGTTGCAGCAGTTGCCTGGATTCGCGATCGATCTGCCGAATCGCGCTCTCCAGTGTGGTCATCGCTTCGGTCAGGTCCTGCGCCTGCGCATCCAGATACGCCTTGCGGTCCGATGCCTGGGTGAGTTCGTCGAGCGCGGCGAGGTTGACCGCCCCGAGCTCCGCAATGGCCTGCGTGATGCGCTCGATTTCAGCCGGCAGCGTGCTGGCGCGGCCCCAGGCCTTCATCTGCTCGGGTAGCGCCGCGAGGTCGGCATGCGCCTCGACCAGCTGTTCCCCGTACTGCTGTTCGGCCAGCACCGCGGCCTGTTCCTTCAAGCGCACTTCGTCGATCTTCGCGCGCGCGGGCTCGAGTTTCTGGTCTGCCGACCAGGCGCGCCTCCTCGGCGGCGCGCAAGTCCGTGCCGATCGCCTCGAGCCGGTCGCGCGAAGCTGCGAGCGCCTGCTCTGCCGCAGCACGAACCGTCAGCTGCGCCTGCAGCGCGGTCTCGACCGGTGTCCAGTCGATGCCTTCGCGTTCGGCAGCGACCCGGGTCAGCAATCCCTGCTGCTGGGCGAGCTGTGCCTCGAGCGACTCCCGCCGACGCGCCAGTTCCGCCAACCGCTCGCGGCACGAGCGCTCCGCGAATCCCGCTTCCTGCGCCGCGCGCTCTGCGACCCGTACGCGCTCGCGGCCGCGGGCTAGCGCCACTTCCGCTTCGTTGACCACATGCCGCGCGCTGTCGCGACCCGCGAATTCGGCGTCGAGCCGCTCGCGCCCCGTCCGAAGGCTGGCGTCGACTGCCAACACCGCCTCCCGTTCGACGGCTTCCTCGCGTCCCAGCACGCCCAGCTCGTCGGCAATCTGCGCCCGCCGCCGCTCGGCCGTCTCCGCGGCCTGCTTCAGCTGCATCAACTCGAGCTCGAGGTCATGGCAGCGACGCTGCTGCGACGACAGCGCCATGTTCTCGCCGTGGTATTCCTGCTGGCGCAGATTGAGTTCGGCTTCCGCGCCGGAGCGCGCGGCCGCGGAGGCTGCGGTCTCGGCGCGTGCCACGCCGATCGCCTGCTCCAGCTCGAGCAGTTCGCGCTGGCGCGCCAGCACGCCATGGAGTTCGCTGTCCGGCGCAAAAAAGCTCACGCCCTGCGCATTGACGACGTGACCACTCGGGACGACGAAACTTTCGCCCGGCGACAGCGAGGCGCGTTCGCGCAGCGCCGTGCCAAGGTCGCCGCGGCAATGCACACCGTGCAGCCAGTCGGCAAGCAGGCGCGCGAGCTGGGGTTGCCTGACGCGTACCTTGCCGAGCAGCGTATCGCCGCGCGGCTCGCTGCCGCGCTCCGCGTTGCCCGTCGTGTACGCCGCGATCCGTCCCGGAAGCGCGGCATCCGCGGCGGCCCAATCCAGCACCGCGTCGAGCGACGGCATTTCCAGCGCGTTGAGCCGCTCGCGCAGGACCGCCTCCAGCGCGTCTTCCCAGCCGCGCTCGATGTCGAGCTGTTGCCACAGGCGCCGTGTGTGCTCGAGGCCGCGCGCCGAGAACCACGCAGCAGCGTCCTTGCCACCGCCGATCTTGGCCTGCAGGTCGGACAGCGCCTGCGCCCGCGCCTCGCGTTCGGCGAGTGCACTGCTCGCCAACTGCCAGGCGTCGCTGGTAGCGCGGTGTTTCGCCTGCAGCGAGTGAACGATTTCGTTCAGTTCGGCAAGCGCCTTGCCGCGATCGGCCAGGTCGGCTGTCTCCTGTTGCAGTTGTTCGGTTACGGTGTCGATCTGCGTGGTCGTCGGCAGCGCCAGCTCCTGTGATTCCGACTCGAGGCGTTCGCGCCTCTGCGCAATCGCGCCGAGGACCTTGACCGCGTTCTCGCGCTGCGTGTCGGCGACGAGCAACTCCTGCTCGATCTCGCCAATGCGCTGCGCAACGGCGGCCATGGCGCGTGCCGCGTCGGCGACCGCGATCTCGAGCTGGGGTAGCGCCGCGACGGCAGCCTGCTCTTCGGACACCGCGGACTCGCGCTGCGCGATCGCGCGCTCGACGTCCTGCTCGCCGGCGCGGGCGTCGCCGGTCATCGTGCCGAGTTGGGCCGTGAATGCCGCGATCTGCTCGGTGACCTGCGCGACCTGCTGCGCCAGTCGTCCTTCGCTTTCGCGCGCGAAAGCGAGTTGCTGCTCGATCCGCGTGACCTCGGCATTGGCGGCGTAGAAACCGCCTTGCTTTTCGTGCAGTTCGTCGCCCGCCTTGTAGTGATCGGCACGCAAGCCTTCCAGGCGGTTTTCGACGGCGCGCAGATCCGCCTGCAAGGCTTCGAACGCGGCAGCAAGGTTGGCGATTTCCGCGGCCTGTCGTTCGCGCGCGCGCACCGCGTCCTGCTGCCGGGCGAACCAGAGCAGGTGTTGCGCCTGCTTGAGCCGGGATTCGAGGTCGCGGTATTCGGTGGCGACCTTGGCCTGTGCGTCGAGGCGCGCAAGCTGGGCACCGAGTTCGATGCGGATGTCCTCGACGCGCGCCAGGTTCTTGCGCGTGTCGGCGATCCGGCTTTCGGTTTCGCGGCGTCGTTCGCGATACTTGGACACGCCCGCAGCTTCTTCGAGGAATACGCGCAGCTCCTCGGGACGCGCCTCGATCACGCGGGCGATCATGCCCTGCTCGATGATGGCGTAGGCACGCGGCCCCAGGCCCGTCCCCAGGAACAGGTCGTGAATGTCCCGCCGGCGCACCGGAATGTTGTTGATGTAGTACGTCGAGTCGCCGTCGCGCGTGAGCACGCGCTTGATCGACAGCTCGGAGTAGCTGCCCCATTGTCCGCCGATACGGCCCTGGCTGTTGTCGAAGTACAGCTCGACCGCGGCGCGGCCCACCGGGGCGCGATCGCCCGCGCCGTTGAAGATCACGTCCTGCATCGACTCCCCGCGCAATGCGGACGCCTTGGATTCGCCGAGCACCCAGCGCACGGCGTCGATAACGTTGGATTTTCCGCAGCCGTTGGGGCCGACGATGCCGACGAGTTGTCCGGGAGTGGCGATGCTGGTCGGGTCGACGAACGACTTGAAGCCGGCCAGTTTGATCTGAGTCAGGCGCAATTCGAATTCTTCTGCACGGGCACGGCGGCGTCTGGGACACGCACGCATGCGGGGTTGCCATGCACGACCGCCTCGAGGGCGGGCGCGTTAAGCATCGATTATAGCCGATTGGACGGGTCGGACTGGCGCGAAGGCGACCGGCGCCAACCGCCCCTCCTCGACGGCATGGCAGGCAACCGAAATACCGTTGACAGCGTCGGCTGGCTGCAGTACCGGCACCTCGCGGCGGCACCTGTCGTTGGCATGGGGACAGCGCGGATGAAACGCGCATCCCGCAGGCGGGTCGAGCGGATTGGGCACCTCGCCGGCAACGGCGGTCCGCGGCCTGGCCGCAAGCGACAAGTCGGGCACGGCCGCCAGCAGCATGCGCGTGTACGGGTGCTGCGGCGACGCGAACAGCGCACGGGTCGGCGCGAGTTCGACGATACGCCCCAGATACATCACACCGACGCGATCGGCGACGTGATGCACAACGGCCAGATTGTGGGAAATGAACAGGTAGGTGAGGCCGAGTTCGCGCTGCAGGCGTCGCATCAGGTTCAATACCTGCGCCTGGACCGAGACGTCGAGCGCGGAGGTGGGCTCGTCGCAAATCAGGAACGCGGGGTGCGTCGCGAGTGCGCGGGCGATCGAGACACGCTGCCGCTGACCGCCGGAAAACTGGTGGGGATACTTGCTGCCGTCGGCAGCACCCAGGCCGACCTGCTCGAGCAGCGCGCCGACCCGCGACGTCACGTCCGCCGCACTCTGCGCCAGTTCATGCGCGCGGATCGGCTCGGCGACGATATCGCGCACCCGCCATCGCGGATTGAGGCTCGCGTAGGGGTCCTGAAAGATCATCTGCATGGTCCGTCGCAGTGCGAGCTGCGGCTCGCCGGCGTCGATGCGTACCCCCGCAAAAGCAATGCGGCCCCGTGTCGGCCGGTACAAGCCGACGATCAGACGCGCCACGGTCGATTTGCCGCAACCCGATTCGCCGACCAGCCCGAGCGTCTCGCCCTTGGCGATGCTGAAGCTGACGCCGTCGACCGCCCGCAACACTTGCCGCGGCTTGCCTTCCAGCAACCGATTGAGCCACGGCGCCGACACGTCGAAATAGCGCGCGACGTCGACGAGCTCGAGCAGCGGCGCTGTCGGCCACGGGCGGCATCGTCCCTCAGGCCTGGTGCAGCCAGCACGCCGCCTGCGTCGAACCCACGCGGAGCAGTTCGGGCCGCTCGTGGCGGCAGCGCTCGAATACCTGCGGGCAGCGTGGATTGAACGCACAGCCGGTTGGAATCGCGGTCAGGCGCGGCATGCTGCCGTCGATCTGCGCGAGTACATCACGCTCGCCGGCGATCGACGGGATCGAGCCCATCAGGCCGCGCGTGTAAGGGTGCGCGGCGCGATGGATGACGTCCGCCACCGGCCCGATCTCGACGATGCGGCCCGCGTACATGACGGCGACACGGTCCGCGGTTTCGGCGATGACGCCCATGTCGTGCGTGATCAGCATGACCGCGGTGCCATGGTCGCGACACAGGCGCTTGAGCAGGGTGATGATCTGTGCCTGGATCGACACGTCGAGCGCAGTCGTCGGTTCGTCGGCGATGATCAGTTTCGGATTTCCCGCCAGCGCGAGGGCGATCACGATGCGCTGGCGCATGCCGCCCGAAAACTGGTGCGGATACTGGTCGATGCGCCGCTCCGGCGCAGCGATGCCGACTTCGGTCAGCAATTCGAGCGCGCGTGTACGCGCGGCCGTTGCCGACAGATCCAGATGCGTGGAGATGGTCTCGACCAGCTGACGTCCGACCGTGTACAGCGGATTGAGCGAAGTCAGCGGGTCCTGGAAAACCGCGCCGATCTCGCGGCCGCGCACGCGGCGCAAGGCCTCCGGCGGCAGGTTGTCGATGCGCCGTTCGCCGAGCAGAATCCGGCCGGCACCGACGCGCCCGGGCGGGTCGATCAGACCGATGATCGCGGCGCCGGTGATCGACTTCCCGGCGCCCGATTCGCCGACCACGCCGAGCACCTCGCCAGGCGCGATCGAGAACGAGACGCCGTCGACGGCGACAAGCGTGCCGCGCCGCGTCGGGAATTCGACCCGCAGGTCCTCGACCTGCAGCAACGGCGCGACAGTGTTCAAGCCTCTAGCGTCGGCCTGGCTTGTCGCGTCGGCGTTCATCATGGTCGATCACTGCAGTTTCGGGTTCAAGGCATCGCGCAGCCAGTCGCCCAGCAGGTTGATCGCCAGCACCATGATGACCAGCGCCGCTCCGGGGAAGATCGTTATCCACCATTCGCCGGAGAACAGAAAATCGTTGCCGACGCGGATCAGCGTCCCGAGCGACGGTTGCGTGGGCGGCACGCCGACGCCGAGAAAGGACAGCGTTGCCTCGGTGATGATCGCGGTGGCGATGTTGATCGTCGCCAGCACGAGTACCGGCCCGAGCACGTTCGGCAGCAGGTGCTGCCGCATGATCGCGAACGGTCGGATGCCGATCACGCGCGCCGCCTGGATGTATTCCTTGTTCTTTTCCACCAGTGTCGAACCGCGAACGGTGCGCGCGTATTGCACCCAGTTCGAGATGCCGATGGCGAATATGAGGACAAACAGTGCGACGGGACCGTGCGCGTCGCGCGGGAGCACCGCGCGCGCCACTCCGTCGATCAGCAGGGCGATCAGGATCGCGGGAAACGAGAGCTGCACGTCCGCCACGCGCATGATGAAGCCGTCGACCTTGCCTCCAACGAAGCCGGCGATCAGGCCGAGGCTCACCCCTACCACTACCGCAAACAGCACCGAGGCCAGTCCCACCAGCAGTGAAATGCGCGCGCCGAACATGATCGCCGACAATAGGTCGCGTCCCTGGTCGTCTGTACCCAGCAGAAACTGGGGTTTCGAGCCGGCCATGCCGCGGGGCGGAGAGAGCGCATCGAGCAGATTGAGCGTCGCCAGGTCGAAGGGGTTGTGCGGTGCCACCCACGGCGCAAAGAAAGCGGCCGCCAGACAGATGAACAGCACCACCGCAGACACGATGGCGACGGGCGAGCGCCGAAAGCTGTACGCCAGGTCGCCATCCCACCAGTCGCCAAGACGCGACGGAGCCGCGGAGGTCAGCGGCACGTGTCGCGCTCCAGCGACCGCGTCACTTGACGATGGTCCACTTCAGCAGGTTGGTGTTGTCGGCGAGCTGCACGAGCTCGATGTTCTTCTTCGCCGCCCAGGCGAGCGCCTGCTGGTGCAGCGGCAGCGTCCCGAATTCCTCGGCGTGGATTTTGAACAGTTCGGCGATCATCGCATTGCGTTTGGTCTGGTCGAGCTCGCTCGCAATCTGCACGCCGAGCTCGTCCACCCGCTTGTTGCTGTAACTGCCCAGATTGAACAGGCCCTGCCCGTTCGGCGCCGGAGTCATCAGCAGCGCGTAGATCGCGTTTTGCGCGTCGTACGAGTCCGGCGTCCAGCCGAGCAGGTAGAACGACGTATTGCGCGAGAGTATTTTCGGAAAATAGGTGACCTTGGTTTCCGCCATCAGGTCCACCTTGACGTCGATCTTGGCCAGCATCGCCGCAACCGCCTGGCAGATCGAGGCGTCGTTGACATAGCGGTCGTTGGGGCAGTTCATGCCGACTTCAAACCCATTCGGATACCCGGCTTCGGTCAGCAGCTTCTTGGCCGCGACCGGATCGTAGGGCACGCGCTTGTTCATTTCCGGCACGAATCCCTTGATGCCCGGCGCAATCATGAGATTGGTCGGCGTCGATGCACCGCGCATGATGCGCGACTTGATCGCCTCGATGTCGATTGCCTGGTAGAACGCCTGTCGGACGCGCTTGTCCTTGAACGGATTCTTGCCCTTCACGTTCGAAAAGAGCAGTTCGTCGCGCGACTGGTCCATGCCGAGAAAAATCGTCCGCAACTCCGGACCCTGAAGTACGTTCAGATTGCCCGCCGCCTTCAGCCGGTCGATGTCCTGCAGCGGTACCGGTTCCATCATGTCGATGTCGCCGGAAACCAGCGCCGCGACGCGCGTAGCGTCGTTCTTGATCGGCGTGAACACCGCCTCGGTGATGTTGCTTTCGACCTTCTCCCAGTAGGCCGGGTTCGGAACGAATACGGTGCGCACCCCGGGTTCACGTGCTTTCAGCATGAATGGTCCGGTACCGTTGGCGCGCAGGGTCGCGGCATTCTCCTTGCCTTTGCGCACGTCGACCGGGGCCACGGCGTTGTTCTTCTCGCACCAGACCTTGCTCATGATGTACCAGGTGTTGAGCGTGTCGGGCAGGATGGGGAACGGTTCGTTGGTCACGAAGTCGACCGTATGGTCGTCGACTTTCTTGACTTCCTTGAGCGACCCCATTTTGGTCTTCATGTCCGACCCGTCGACCTTGGAGCGCTCGTACGAGAAAATGACGTCGTCGGCGTTGAACGGCGTGCCGTCGTGCCACTTGACGTTCTGGCGCAGGTTGAAACGCCAGACCGTCGGTGCAATCTGCTTCCACGACGTTGCCAGCAGCGGGACAAGCTCCAGCTTCTTGCCGCGACCGACCAGCGGTTCGAAGATATTGCCGGTGAGCGTGAGCTGGAGCGACTCGTTCAGTGAATGCGGATCCATCGACACTGCGTCGCCCTGATCGGCGAAACGGTAGGTCGCCGCGCAGGCACCACCTGCGCCGAACAGTGCGGCAACCGCCAGGCCCACGAACATCCGATACAGTATTTTCATTCAACTGACTCCTCGTTGTGTCATACGTGCGCGTGGGCCATGCCCAGCTGCCCGACGGCTTTCATGCAGGCGTCTCGTGCCTGCGTGCAGACCATTTGCTTCCAGTCGTCGGCATCGACATAGAACATGTCGCGCAACTGCCGCTTGATGTCCTGCCGCAGTTGGGCGGGCGCTTCCGGATGATTGTGGAGCCAGTGCTCGGCGCGGAACGCCTGCAGCACCTGATCCAGGGGATAGGTCCCGTACTCGAGCGCGATTCCGGCAAAGACCGCCGCCGGGCATTCGTCCCGTGCGGCCGCGCCGTTGATACCGGTCAGCGGCGCCGAGGTGGAGGTGCCCTCGAAGAACGACGTGACGTCGGCACCCCACCAGGCCTTCGTGCGTGCGATATCGGCGGCACTGTCGACGCCAGCGTAGATCTTCTCGCCATGCCCGCGCGGACCCAGTCCGGTGTGGAAATCGATCCAACCCAGCCGCTCGCGCCTGGCCGCATGCTCGCGCAGGACGGCGCGCAGCACGAGGTTGCTCCATGCCGGCCCGTTGCCGCCGTAGAACATGCCATCCGCGAACTGGTACTGGCCGCCGCTGACCGCGGCCTGATAGGCTTTGGCGCCATTGGCCGCGATCCAGGCGCCGAGCGTGGCCTCGTTGCCGGCGGGCGGTGGCCAACTGGCCGGCAGCAGCAATGGATGAATTTCCGCATAGGCCTTGTTCACCGGCAGTGGCGCGCGAAAATCGACGAAATTGCGATTGAGGTCGGCGTTGTCCTCGTTCACCCGCCGCAAGTGTGAAAAGCCGTATGGATTCAGCGCGTGAAGCATGAGCACTTCTACGCCCGAACGCTCGGCCATGCGCAGGAATTCGTCGTCGTGGAGCAACGAAACCTGGCAACCGGAGCCGCAGAATCCCTCGACGCCGTGCGTCGCCGACAGCAGCAGGAGGAGACCTTTGGCGCCCGGTTTGCCGACGAAGGCGAAGTCCATCGACAGCACCTCGCCTTCGGCCCCACGCTCGCTCGGATGCTCATGGCGAAACTGGCGTGCGCCACAGGCTTGCGCCGCATCGACGAATTTATCGCGTGCCTCGGCGTAGCTCTGTGCGAAATGGCGCGCGTAGCTCATCGTGGCAACGGCATCGCCGCCTCGGCCAGTGCCGCCAGGTAGCCCGCACCCAGGGGAATCACCTCGTCGTTGAAATCATAGCGTGTGTTGTGCAGAAAACAACCACCCTCGGCGCCGCCCTGCCCCAGCCGCGCGTATGCGCCCGGCTTGCGTTGCAGCATGAATGAAAAATCCTCCGACCCCATCGACGGCTCCAAGTCGCGTACGACGTTCTCGGGCCCGACCAGCGCGTCGGCAACGGCAGCGGCGAACTCCGCTTCGCGTTCGCTGTTGACCGTTGCCGGATAGACGCGCTCGTACCTGAGTGTCGCGGTCGCACCGAAGGCGGCCGCGATGGCGTGCACCAGCTCGTTGAGGCGGCGCTCGATGTAGTCCTGTGTCGACGGGCGGAAAGTGCGAACCGTGCCGACCAGCCGCGCGTCGCGCGGTATCACGCTCATCGCGCCGAGGTTGCCGGCGTGCATGGCGCACAGGCTAACGACCGCCGTGTCGATCGGGCTGACGTTGCGCGCGACGATCGACTGCGCCGCGGTGATGATATGGCCGGCGACCAGAACCGGATCGACAGCCAGGTGCGGATGCGCGCCATGGCCGCCGCGACCCTCGATGTGGATCTCGATGCGGTCAGCCGCCGCCATCATCGGGCCCGGCCGGACGGCGATCTGGCCCGGGGGCAACCCGGGCCAGTTGTGCAGCGCGTATATCTGATCCGCGGGAAAGCGTTCGAACAGGCCGTCGTCGATCATCGCCTTTCCGCCCGCGAAGCCCTCCTCCCCCGGCTGAAAGATGAGGTACACGGTACCGTCGAAGCGACGTGTGCGCGACAGATAGCGCGCTGCGCCGAGCAGCATCGTGGTGTGCCCGTCGTGTCCACAGCCATGCATCCGCCCTTTGAAGCGCGACACGTGCGCAAAGTCGTTTTCTTCGTGCATCGGCAGCGCGTCCATGTCGGCGCGCAAGCCGATCGAACGGCCGCTGCCGTGGCTTGCGCCGCGAATGACGCCGACGACGCCGGTCTTGCCGATCCCTGAATGGTGCTCGACGCCGAGCGCCGAGAGTTCGCGTGTGACGACTTCGACCGTGCGGTGCTCTTCGAAACCCAGTTCCGGATGGGCGTGCAGGTCGCGACGCAACGCTGTCAATGCTGCGTGGTCGCTGCGCAGATGTTCGATCGGGCCCATGCGCTCGCTTGGAATGTTCAGTGCGCTGCAGCCAGGCGCTCGATGCGCAGCCGCGGATCGACCGCATAGTACAGCAGATCGACGATCAGATTGAGCAGCACGAAGACCAGTGCGATGAAGCACAGGTACGCGGCCATTACCGGCACGTCGGCGAATCCCACCGCCTGGATGAACAGCAATCCCATCCCCGGCCACTGGAAGACCGTCTCGGTGATGATCGCAAACGCGATGATCGCGCCAAGCTGCAGGCCGGTAATGGTGATGACCGGAACGAGCGTGTTCTTCAGCGCATGGCCGAAGTGAATCGAACGATCGGTGAGGCCGCGTGCGCGTGCGAACTTGATGTAGTCGGTACGCAGGACCTCAAGCATCTCCGCGCGTACCAGGCGCATGATCAGCGTCATCTGGAACAGAGAGAGCGTGATCGAAGGCAGGATGAGCGCCTTCAGGCCGCCGGTGGTGAGAAAGCCGGTAGTCCACCAGCCGAGCGCGACCGTCTGGCCGCGGCCGAACGAGGGCAGCCAGCCCAGGATGACCGCGAAAATCAGGATCAGCAGGATGCCGATCAGAAATGTCGGCAGCGACACGCCGACCAGCGACGCGGCGAGCAGTACCTGCGATAGCCACGAATCGCGCCTGAGCGCGGTGTATACCCCGGCGGGGATGCCGATGGCAAGCGCCAGCAGCGCGGCTGTGAACGCGAGTTCGAGCGTCGCCGGCAACCTCTCCTTCAGCAGCGTCGAGACCGGCCTGCCCTGACGCAAGGACAAGCCGAACTCGCCTTGCACTGCCCGCCCCACAAAGCGCCCGAATTGGATGTAGAACGGCTGGTCCAGGCCCAGGTCGGTACGCAGCCGCGCGCGATCTTCCTGCGTCGCATCCTGCCCGACCATGAAGGTCACCGGATCGCCGGTGAAGTTGAACAGGCCGAAGGCGATGAATGCCACTACCGCCATGACGACGACAGACTGAAGGATGCGACGGAGAATGAAGGCGAGCACGGGTGGATTGACGCGCGCCGCAAGCGGCATCAGCCTGCGGCGCGACTGCGACGATCATGCCCAAAGGGCCCCGGAGCGTCAATGGCGCTACGAGACAGCCTGACGCAGGGCGCTAGCTATTGAGCTCCGCGGCGCGATGACACGCGACCTGGGCGTCGCCCAGCGGCTCGAGCAAGGGCACCTCGACTCGGCAGCGGTCGATCGCATGCGGGCAGCGCTTGTGGAACGCGCAACCGGACGGTGGATTGAGCGGTGACGGCAGCTCCCCCTTGAGCACGGCCCGCTCACGCCGCGCCGAAGCGCTCAGCACCGGCGTGCTCGCCAGCAGCGCGCGCGTGTACGGATGCTTCGGCTGCCGGAAGACACCGTCCCTGGGTCCATATTCGACAATGCGCCCCAGATACATCACCGCGACAGCGTCGCTGATGTGGCGGACGACCTGGAGATTGTGCGAGATGAACAGGTACGCGATCCCGAGTTGCTGCTGTATGTCCATGAGCAGGTTGAGCACCTGCGCCTGAATCGAGACGTCGAGCGCGGATACTGGCTCGTCGGCGACGACCAGCCGCGGATTCGTCATCAGTGCACGCGCCACGGCGATTCGCTGCCGCTGCCCGCCCGAGAACATGTGCGGATAGCGCTGATAGTGCTCGGGGCGCAGGCCAACCTTGGCCAGCATGGCGCGTGCGGCGTCCGCGCGGTCGCCGGCGCCGAGGTCGGTATTGATGGCCAGCGGTTCCTCGAGCAGCGTGCCGACTTTCTTGCGCGGATTGAGCGACGCGTAGGGATTCTGGAACACCATCTGCACCAGCGGCCGTAGCCGCCTGAGGGTGGCGCGGTCCGCGTGACCGACATCGACGCCGTCGACCTTGAGTTCGCCTCCGGTCGGGCGCTCGATCATGGTCACCTGTCGTGCCAGCGTCGATTTGCCGCACCCGGATTCGCCGACGATGGCCAGCGTCTTGCCGGCATGCAGCGAAAACGCGACACCGTCCAGCGCGCGGACCAGCCCCTTGCGCCGCAGCAACCCGCGCGACACCACGTAGTGGCGGCTGAGCGCGGAGGCTTCGAGCAATGGTGTCATGGCTTCAGGCTTCCACTGCGCGGACGCGCAAGTCCGGTGTCCAGCCGTGCGTGGGCCTGCCGCCGGTGTCGAGCGGGAAGTGGCAGCGTACCTGTCGCCCAGAGGGGCCCGCGAGCGCCGGTCGCTCGCGCCGGCAACGCTCGGTCGCGTAGGCGCAGCGCGGGGACATCAGGCAGCCCGTCGGACGGTCGTGCTGGCCGGGGACGATCCCCGGAATCGCGTTCAGGCGAGCGCGCTGCTGGTTGTGTTCCGGCAGCGCCGCAAGCAATGCCTGCGTATAGGGATGTTGCGGCGCTTCGAAGATCTGCGGGACGGGGCCGGCTTCCACCTGCTGGCCGGCATACATCACCACGACGCGCTGTGCGGTCTCGGCCACGATGGCGAGGTCGTGCGTGATCAGCAGCAGCGCCATGCCGCGCTCGCGCTGGAGGCGGCACAGCAGATCGAGCACCTGTGCCTGGACGGTCACGTCGAGCGCGGTGGTCGGTTCGTCGGCGATGAGCAACCGTGGCTGACAGGCGATGGCCATCGCGATCATCACCCGCTGCGCCATCCCGCCGGAGAGCTGGTGCGGATACGCGTTGAGACGGGCCTCGGCGTCGGGAATCTCGACCTGCTGCAGCAGTTCCAGCGCACTGGCGCGGCGGACCCGCCCGCTGCGCTGCTCCGTGGCGGTTCCGTGCACGCGCAACGCTTCGCTCAACTGGAAGGCGACAGTGAAACAAGGGTTAAGGCTCGCCAGCGGATCCTGGAAGATCATCGCGATGTCCTTGCCGATCATCGCCCGCCGCGCTCCCGCGGTCATGGTCAACAGATCGTGGCCGTCGAACCTGAACTTTTTCGCGCGCACCCTGCCCGGAAAATCGACGAGTCCCATGATGGCCAGCGCGGTGACGCTCTTGCCGGAACCGGATTCGCCGACACAGCCGACCATCTCGCCCGGCGCCATGGACAGGTCCAGGCCGTCGACCGCGATCAGCGGCGACGCTTCCTCGCCGAACTCGACCCTGAGCTGCTCGATCTCGAGCACTATCTCTTGAGCTTCGGATCCAGCGCGTCGCGCAGTCCGTCGCCCATCAGGTTGAACGCCAGCACCGTGATCAGGATCGCGAGACCGGGGAAGGTCACCACCCACGATGCGCGTTGAATGAATTCGAGCGCGTCGGCCAGCATCGATCCCCACTCCGGAGTCGGCGGCTGGGCGCCGAGGCCCAGGAAACCGAGCGCCGCCGCATCGAGGATCGCCGACGAGAAGCCCAGCGTCCCCTGCACGATCAGCGGCGCCATGCAGTTGGGGAGAATCGTGCTGAACATCACGCGCAGCGACCCGGCACCGGCGATCCGCGACGAGGCGACGTATTCCTTGCCCCCTTCGGCGATCACCGCCGCCCGCGTCAGCCGCACGAAGTGCGGCAGCAGCACGATCGCAATGGCGTACATCGCGTTGATCAGCCCCGGCCCGAGGATCGCCACGACCGCGATCGCCAGCAGCAGGCTCGGCAAGGCCAGCATCACGTCCATGAGCCGCATGATCACGGTTTCGGTCAGCCCCCGAAAATAGCCCGCGAGCAGGCCCAGCGCCACGCCGGCACTCATCGAGATCGTCACCGAGATGAGGCCGATCAGCAGCGACAGGCGCGTCCCGTAGATCAGCCGCGACAGGATGTCGCGTCCCACGGCGTCGGTGCCGAGCAGAAAGCGCGACGTGCCGCCCGCCGTCCACGCCGGCGGCGTGAGCGTGAATTCGCGGTACTGCTCGTTCGGCGGGTGCGGTGCGATGACGTTTGCGCCGACCGCCAGCAGGATCAGCAGCGCGATCAGGCCGAGCCCGATCAGCGCGCCGCGGCTTTGCCCGTAGGCCTTGCGAAATTCCTCCCAGGAACCGGCACCGGCGCTTGCCACATCGACCGTTGCCGTCGCGGCCTCAGGCATGGCGGATCCGCGGATTGATGACGCCGTAGAGCACGTCGACCAGCAGGTTGACGGTAATGACGATGGTCGCGATCAGCAGGATGCCGCCCTGCACCACCGGATAGTCGCGCGATTGCACGCCGTGGATCAGCCAGTTGCCGACGCCAGGCCACGAAAAGATGGTCTCGGTCAGGATCGCCCCGGACAACAGCAGCCCGACCTGCAGGCCGATGACCGTGATCACCGGGATCAGCGCGTTGCGCAGCGCGTGCACCAGCACTACGCGCCAATAGGGGAGGCCTTTCGCCCGCGCCGTGCGCATGTAGTCCTCGCGCAGGACTTCGAGCATTGCCGAGCGCGTCATCCGCGCGATGACCGCAAGCGGAATGGTCCCGAGCGCGATCGCCGGCAGGATGAGATGCGACATTGCCGAACGCAAGGCTCCCGGCTCGCCCGAGCGCAGCGCGTCGAAGAGCATGAATCCGGTGATCGTGGGCACGTCGAACTCCACCGCGATCCGGCCGGAGACGGGAGTCCATCCCAGCTGCACCGAGAAAAACAGGATGAGCAGCAGCGCCCACCAGAAGATGGGCATCGAGTAGCCGGTCAGCGCCACCCCCATGACCGCATAGTCGGCGACGGTATTGCGCCGGAGTGCCGCGATGATGCCGGCGGGAATGCCGATGCACGTCGCCAGTAGCATCGCGAAAAAGGCGAGTTCCACAGTCGCAGGAAACAGCGTGGCGAATTCGCCGAACACCGACTCGTGCGTCGTCAGCGACGTGCCCAGATCGCCCCTGAGCACGTGAGCGACGTAGCCGACATACTGCTCCGGCAGCGACCGATCGAGTCCGAACTCGTGCAGCAGCCGTTCGCGGCGCGTCGGATCCATGCCGCGTTCGCCCGACAGGTTCTCGACCGGGTCGCCGGGAATCAGGTGGATCAGCGCGAACGCGAGCAGCGTCACGCCGATGAACGTCGGCACGATCAGCGCGACTCGGCGCAGGATGAACGCGAACATGGGCTGCTAGGGGTTCAAGGGGGGCGGGAGCGCATCACTGAATTCATCGTTCCCGCGCATGCGGGAACCCGTTTCCCGAGCGGCTACCCATTTGGATCCCCGCTTTCGCGGGGATGACGCAAATACCGTCGCCCCGGCTCGCCTTGGTCACCGAGCCGGGGCCCTTGGTCGATCACGGCGCTTTCGACATTGCCGGCGCCAATTCGACGTTATTGAAGTAGTGATGCGCCGTCGCATCCATCTTGTAGCCTTTCACCTCGGTGCGCACGGGGTCGAAGCGGATGGAGTGCGCCAGCGTGATCCACGGGGCCTCTTCCTTGAAGATGACCTGCGCCTGCTCGTAGAGCTTGGCCCGGTCGGCCTGCTTCGGCGTCTGCGCCGCCTTGATGATCAGGTCCTCGAATGCCTTGTTGCACCAGCGGGCGCTGTTGCCGCCGCCCTTGACCGCCTCGCAACCCAGCAGCGGGACGAAGAAATTGTCCGGATCACCGTTGTCGCCGGACCAGCCGAACATGATCACCGTATGCTCTCCCCCCTTGGCCCGCTTGCGATATTCGGCCCACTCGTAGGTCAGCAACTTGGTCTTCACACCGATCTTCTCCCAGTCCGCCTGGATCATTTCGGCCATTCGCTTGCCGTCGGGGTTGTACGGCCGCGTGACGGGAAGGTACCAGAGCTCGACCTCGAAGCCGTTCGGAAACCCTGCCTGCGCCAGGAGTTCCTTGGCCTTGGCCGGATCGTAGGGGTAGTCCTTGACGTTGTTGTTGTAGCTCCACAGGATCGGCGGGATCGGATTCTTCGCCATCTGGCCGTTGCCGAGATAGACCGACTTGAGGATCGCCTCCTTGTTGGTGGCAAGGTTAAGCGCCTGGCGGACGAGCTTGTTGTCGAAGGGCTTCTTCTCGGTGTTGAAGGCGATGTAGCCGATGTTGAGGCCCTCCTTCTGCTGCACGCTGAGGTTCGTGTCCTTCTTCATCTCGTCGAGATCGGCGGGCTTGGGGAATGCCATCACCTGGCATTCACCGGTCTTGAGCTTGGCGTAGCGCGCCGTGGGATCGCGGGTGATCGAGTAGACCAGGTTGTCGATCTTCGGCCGGCCCTTCCAGTACTGATCGAAGGCCTTGTAGCGGATGGTCGCGTCCTTCTGGTACGAGACGTACTCGAAGGGGCCGGTGCCGATCGGATACACGTCGGCGGCATTGGGCGTGCCCTTCTTCTGCATCGCGTCGAAATACTCCTGCGACAGGATCGACGCAAAGTCCATCGCCATGTCGGCGAGGAACGGCGCCTCCGGCCGCTTGAGGTTGAAGCGCACGGTGTAGTCGTCGACCTTCTGCACGCTGTCGACGATGTTCTTCATGCCCATGTCTTCGTAGTACGCGAAGGTCTGCCCGGCGGTCATCTTGTGGAAGGGATGGTTGTCGTCGGCCATGCGATTCCACGAGAACACGACATCGTCGGCATTGAAGTCGCGCGTCGGCTTGAAGTTGGCGCTGCTATGGAACTTCACCCCCTTGCGCAGCTTGAAGGTGTAGGTCTTGCCGTCGGGTGACACGGTCCACGACTCGGCCAGCGCCGGGACGATGTTGGTGGTGCCGGTCTCGAATTCGACCAACCGATTGAACATCGGCACCGACACGGCATCGAAGGTCGTGCCGGTGGTGAAGAATTGCGGCTGGAACCCTTCCGGGCTGCCTTCCGAACAGTAGACCAGGGTGCCCTTGGCGGAGGCAACCAGCGGCGCGGCAGCCAGTGCGGCGATCAGCCCCGCGCGGGCGTAGCGATGACGGGGTCGGGTCGAAGCGATGTTCATGGGATCCTCGAAGAGTAAGCGCGAAGTCCGCACCGGGCGAACAAGCTGGTTATGCTAGACGCGACCGCCCGTCATGGCAACCGACGTTGCCTTCGCGTTTCGAACAGGCACACGCCCGCTGCGACCGACACGTTGAGGGAACTTACGCTTCCCAGCAGCGGGATGCCGACGATGCGATCGCAGGACTCGCGCGTCAGGCGCCGCAGACCCGAGCCCTCGGCCCCGAGCACCCAGGCCAGGGGACCCGACAATTCGGCATCGAACAGCGTCTCGGTCGCGCCGGTGTCGGCACCGATCAGCCAGATGCCGCGCTCCTTCAGGTCGCGCATCGTCCGCGCCAGGTTGGTGACGCTGACGACGGGCACCGTGTCCGCGGCGCCCGATGCCGCCTTGGCCACGGTCGCATTGACGCCCACCGCGCGGTCCTTGGGGACGATCAATGCATGAACGCCGAACGCATCCGCGCTGCGCAGGCACGCGCCGAGGTTGTGCGGGTCGGTCACGCCATCGAGCACCAGCAGCAGTGTGGCTTCGGTCGCGCTGTCGAGGACGTCCTCCAGCGTGACGTGCGGCAGTGCGCTGTCGACGACCGCGACGACGCCCTGGTGTCGATCGTGTCCGGCGATGGCCTGCAGGCGCCGCTCGTCGACGGCCTGCACGTCGACGGCGGAGGTCTTGGCGCGGTCGATCAGTTCGCGCATGCGGCGATCGCGGCGCGCGGCGTCGACGAAAATCGTCTGCACGCCTTCCGCATGATGCCGCAGGCGGGCGACGACAGCGTGGAAGCCGATCAGGAGGCGAGTGGATTTCAATGCGACACGTCAGTCAAGGCGCGAGCGTGGACCGTTCTGGTCGGCTACGGCCCACTTCGGTATAATAGCGACCTCCGTGAAAACGCGGGCGCAGATCCGATTGCCCGTGGCAGTCAGGGCTGTTGTAGCTCAGTTGGTAGAGCAACTGATTCGTAATCAGTAGGTCGGTGGTTCGACTCCACTCAACAGCACCATCTATAGTCAATTCCGGCAATAGCACCCGCTGACTTTGGTGTCAATTTCACGAGTTTGGTGACAATTCCTGCTCGCGCGGCGATTCACTCGCCCAGGCCCAACTTCCCGTTAATCGAATCGATAGAGTAGTTGCAGCCGCACGCTCGTCAGTGGGTCGTTTTCACTCGGAGCATTGGGCTCGCGCTGCACGCGCAACGGGACATATAGCACTTCCACGCCCAGGTTCCAGCGCGCATCCAAGTCCCGGCTTGCGCCAATCGTCGTGAATGGCAATGAACCGCGAGCCACGAGACGCGAGCGATCGTGCACGCTAAACGTGAAAGCGTCCACCTGCACCGCAAATTCAGTGCGCGCGACGCCAACACTAGCGTGCGCGTGCCAGGACTCTGCGCTCCACGCGGAAGTCGCTTCAATGCCGTAATAGTTCAGCATGATATGGTCGTTGGATGGCGCCTGGCATCCGAACGGATTCTGTTGCCCGTCCGCGACGCCGGCGAGCCTTGCCGGACAGGTGATGTCGCCCTGTGCGCGGCCATGCTGGCCGAAGGCCTGCATCGACAGGGTGAAACTATCGAGCTCAAATAGGCGGCGTCCGATCGAGAGCGCGATGAGATCGAGCGGTTGCGCGCCGTTGATCGATAGCGGCGGCGTATAGCCGAGTTCCGCGACAAAGTCGCCAGGTAGACCCAGGATAAGCCGAAGCCTTCCGAATACCGGCGACCTGTTGAGGTCCTCGTGCTTGATTCCATGGAGGCCGACGCGCTGCTGCGCCTCGCTCAATTTGGGGATGTAGCCAAGGTCCAGCGCGACACCCCAGCGCCAAGCAGCCAGCGCCGGAGTCGCTCCGAACGCGGTCATCAGGCTCGAAGCAGCGACATAGTTCATCGCCCATGCCTCCGGGCGAGTAGAGTCTAGATTTTCGTTGCTGTGGACGACGGTCTGCGCTCGAGCACCCGAGGTGCAAAGCAGCAATGTGCCCAGCAAGCATGGGAGCAAGCCCGTGATCCGCAAAAGTCGTCCCGACTCGCTTAACGCCGAGGCACCATCTGGGGTGGATCTAGCGCAAAACGACGAGGCTCCAACGGCTTGGATGGTCGGGATCGAGGCGGGTGGGGGCGGACCAACCCAGGAAACCACCATGGCACGCCGTAATCGTATGGCGTATACGCCGCCACATCGCTGAACGCGCTTTGCAGGTCCTGGCTGACGTACCACGCTGCGAGATCTTGTTGTGTCGCTGCGCGTCGTTCATCAGCGACACGCTGTGCCGCACTTCGGTCAAGCGCGTCACGTGCGCTCTCAAGCCGTGCCACGGCCGCCAGATCAGCGTCCCCGGCCCGGATATTCAGCAACTCACCGTCCTTACAGGGCTCGTCCGTATACAGTAAGCTCAGGTTCTGGTCGAAGCATTTGTAGATCGCCGTCGTCGCTGCCGAGCTGATAGGGGGCGCGAGCAGGACCAGACCCAGCACCAGCAACACGTAACCAGCGATATCGGGGCCATGCGGTGTCTGTACCTTCATATCCAAGCGAGCGCTCTAGCCGTGCCGCAAATCCAGGATTCCTCTCGGCGTTAATGTTGGTCGGAATGCCTCATGGCCAGTCTACGCCAGTCCACCCCTCAAGCAGTGTGTCGACCGACGCCATCATGCAAACAGAGCGCGGCGGTGTGCTATTCCCATCTTCCCACCAGCGGCCATTTGGGGAGGCGACAGAATCAGCCCGGGTGCGATGCCGATGACGTCATCGACTCGTCAATTGGCCATCACTCCCGCGACAGACAACAGCAATCTTCCAAAACTATGCTCAAAATCGTAAACTGCCAGTGGAAAGCGACGAACGTCCTTATGTCGGCCCATAGGCCGTCGTGTATGCCAATTGAGCATCGACACTGGTGATTGCGTTGACGATACCAGATTGGTTGTTGGAAATCATCGGTTTTACGCTGAGCCTGGGGCCGATCGCCACGATCGTGCTATGGGCGCATGTCTGGATTCAGGTCGAGCGCATGGCGCGTGACATTCCGACATTGCGATTCGGTCAGCGTCTCGCCGGAGCGGACCCGCCGAATGGGCGCGTGTGCGTCGTAGTGCCGGCCTATAACGAATCGCTCGTCATTGTCGGACTTATCCGGTCGTTGAAGGCGGAGACGTATCCGCAAATGCGTGTCGTTCTGGCGCTCGATCGATGTACCGACGACAGTGCTGCACTCGCCCGCGCCGAGATTGCCGATGACGAGCGTTTCGAGATCATCGAAATCGATGCGTGCCCTGGCGACTGGGCAGGCAAGGTCCATGCGGTGCACGCGGGCGTAACCCGTTCGCGCAATGCGAAGGACGCTGAATACCTGCTCTTTGCCGACGCGGACACGATTTTTGCGCCGGGATGCATCGCCTCTTCGCTGGCAATGATGCGCCATCGAAAGCTCGACTTCCTAAGCCTCCTCAGCACCTTGAAGTACGACACGTGGTTCGAACGCACCGCACAGGTTGCGGCCACATTCGAGCTCATGCGACAGTATCCCCTTACCCTTGCAAATGCATCTCGTGATCGCCGTGCGTTTGCCAATGGCCAATTCATGCTCTTCAGGCGCGATGCATATGAAGCGGTCGGCGGGCACGCGGCGGTCAGAAGTGCACTGCTCGAAGATCTCGCTCTGGCGCGGCTGGTCAACGCAATGCGTCGTAATGCTGGAGTGTTCCTGGCGGCAGGGCTTTTTCATTGCCGCATGTATGCCGACTGGTCGCAGTTCCGGCGTGGCTGGAAGCGCATCTACATCGAAGCCGCCAACCACAAGGCCCGGCGCTTGGTGCATTCGGCAAGGCGGACGCGGTGGCTCGGTACGATTGTGCCCGTGTGGATGCTCGTTGCCGGGTCCGCCGGCGCCCTGATCGTCGCGCGCGACGCCGAGATAGGCTGGACCTTGCTCGCGCTATGGCTGGTCGCGCTACTGGTCTGGATGGGTGCGCTGGCGCGGATTTGTGCGATGGCGCGAGCGCCGATTTGGATCGGCCCGTTGCACATTGTCGGTGCCTGGCTGACAGCGAACCTGCTCGGCGAGGCGGCGAGCGACCTGCAGTTGCGTAGGCCCACCCACTGGGGTGGGCGTGACTACGACCTTCCTGCCGGAAAGGTCTGATCCGGAATCTTAGTGCGTTGACCGACGCAAATCGTTAGTATTGCCATAACAACTTGATTCGTAATCAGTAGGTCGGTGGTTCGACCACACGCGACGCACAGGACATGGCCACCTCCCCCGCCTACAGCGCCATCGGCAATCGCCTGCTCAAGGTGGCGGTCATCCTGCTGTGCTGCGTCAACGCACTGATGTGGGAGTTTTACACCGAGTCTCGGATCATGGCCATCATGTGGGCGGCCATCGCCGTCGCGTTCGTGATCTGGATCGTCGACGACATGCGCCGCTAAGCGCGCTGCGCGTCGCACAGCGCCCCGGTCAGGCGCTGACCGGCACCGCCTGCCGCAGCAGTGCGGCCATTTCGTCTGCCATCACCGGCGCCCCGAACAGAAAACCCTGCACCACGTCGCAGTGATGGTCGCGCAGGAACGCCAGCTGCTGGGGCGTTTCGACGCCTTCCGCGATCACCTTGAGGTCCAGGCTGTGGCCGAGCGCGATGATGGCGCGTGCGATCGAGGCATCGTCGGGATCGAAGGAAAGATCACGCACGAATCCACGGTCGATCTTGAGGCTGTCGAGCGGGAAATGCTTGAGATAGCTCAGGCTCGAATATCCCGAGCCGAAATCGTCGATCGCCACGTGGACCCCCAGCGCCTTCAATTCGGTCAGCACCGCGCTCGCGGCGTCAGGATCCTCGATCAGCAGCCCTTCGGTGATTTCCAGTTCGAGGCAGTCCGGTGCCAGCCCGGTCTGCTCGAGCGCAGTCGCCACGGTCTCGAGCAGCTCGGCGCGGAACTGTCGCGCGGAAACGTTCACCGCAACCCGAACGCGCGGCATGCCGGCACGCTGCCACGCGACGTTCTGGGCGCAGGCGTGATGCAGCACCCACTTGCCGATCTGGAGAATGAGGTTGGTCTGCTCGGCAATCGGAATGAAGTGGTTCGGCTCGATCAATCCGAGTTCCGGATGCCGCCAGCGCAGCAGTGCCTCCGCACCGACGATCCGGTTCGTCCTCAGGTCGGTCTGCGGCTGGTACTGGATGAATAGCTCACCGCGCTCAGTAGCACGGCGCAGCTGCCCTTCGAGGCTGAGCCGTTCCTGCTTCATGGCATTCATCTCGGCGCGGTAGAACTGGAAATTGTTCTTGCCCTTGTCCTTCGCGTCGTACATCGCGACGTCGGCGTTCATGATCAATGTTTCGATGTCGCCTGGGTTGCTCGGATACATGGTGATGCCCGCGCTCACGGTCAGGAAATACTCCTGGTCGTCGAGCGGGAACGGCCTCGCCAGCGCACCGACGACCTTTTCCGCGACCAGCGTGACCGCATCGACGCTCTCGGCGTCCTCGAGGATGACCGTGAACTCGTCGCCGCCCAGCCGCGCAACCGTGTCCACCGTGCGCAGCACGCTGGTGAGACGCTCGGCGACGGCTTGCAGCAGGCGGTCGCCGGCGCGATGTCCCAGCGTGTCGTTGATCTCCTTGAAGCGGTCGAGGTCGAGCAGCATCACTGCCAGCTGGCTGCCGCCGCGTTCGGCGCGTGTCATGGCCTGGCTCAGCCGATCGCGGAACAGCGTCCGGTTGGGCAACCCGGTCAGCGCATCGAATTGCGCGACGTACGCCAGGCGCTCCTCCGCCCGTTTGCGGCCGATCGCCGTCCCCAGCGAGGTCGCGATCGCCATGAGAAAGCTGGCGTCGTCCTTGCTGAAGCGACTCGCCTCCCTGCTGTAGGCGCCGATGACGCCGAATGCGCCGTCCGCGGTGGGTATCACCACCTCGATACCGCTGCACAGCCCTTCGGCGATGACATGCGCGGGCGCCAGGTTGTCGCCGGGGTCGCGCACATCGTCGATGATCACCGGTGTTCCAGCGAGCAGCGCGCGACCGGTCGACGACTCGCGCTCGACGCTGACTGGTGTGTCGGCGCGCCAACCCACTCCCGCGATCTGCAGCAGCGGATCGGCCGTGCCGGACAGGCGGTACACCGCCGAATGCGTGACATCCAGACCCGAGGTGCTGATCGCCGCGGCATTCGCGATCAATTTGTCGATGTCGCGCGTCTCGAGCGCGTACTGGCCATAGATGGCGATCGCTTCCTGCCGTAGCGCGTGCGTGCGGATCGCGTCCTCCGCCTCGCGATACGCCGTGACATCGGTCGCCAGCGCGTAGCTGCCCTTCACCGTACCGTCCGCATCGCGCTCCGGGGCGAACGCCACACGGATGTGGCGGGTCCTCCCGTCTACGCATCGATGCGCCCGCTCGTAGGTGACCGATTCGCCGTCGAGGACACGCTGGAACTGGACCGCGGTCTTGGCATAGCTCTGGGCGCCGATCACCTCCGACAGGTGCTTGCCCAGAATCGACTCCACGCTGAAGCCGAAAAAGGCGGCATATTGGGTATTCGCAAAGCGGCAGACGAAGTGACGGTCGTAATACACGATCATCGCCGGAACGCTCTCGGTGATCAGACGCAGCTGCTGCCGCGTCGCGCGGAGCGTCTCCCGGGTGCGCTGAAGCTCGATCGTGCCGCCCGTGTTCCTCGTGCTGCTGGCAATGCCGCGCACCGACGCGCTGGCGACGGACGCCATCGACGACACGCCGCCGGCATCGTGCCGAGATCGCCGGCGGTCGACGATGGTGGCGCCGCCGACGGCAATCCCCACTGCTCCCAGCAGGAAAAACGTCGACGGCAGCGGGTAGTCAGCGAGGAGTTGGACGATGTCGACGGCGGTCATTGGGGGAACTTCGCGCTACTCGCTCCGGCGCATTGGACACCGAGGCACTCGGGGCGGCCCATCGCGCTCATGTCCGGCTCAGGATTGAAGGAAAGTGACGCCGGGCCGCCATGATGCCACTGCCGCGCCCCGCTCACACCAAATCGCAGGGCGATGCAATTTTCGTGCCGTTGTCGAGCCGATAACCTGCCGGGAAGCTGGCCTGCCTACTCGAGTTTGCCGACGCGCCTAACCACGTCGCCAAGCTTCTTTGCGTCGCCGTCCCAGAAACGCTGCAGCTCCGGGGCGTCCATGTACTGGACGGGCGTGTCGACGGTCGCCATGGCCGCCACGAACTTCGGATCGTTCGCGGCGACGCGCGCCGCGTCGCGCAGGCGCTGCAGTACCGGCTCTGGCGTCCCTGCAGGCGCGAACAGCCCAGACCACTGGAAGAACACCGCGTCGTAGCCGAGCTCGGTCAGGGTCGGCACCTCCGGCAGCGACGCCAGCCGCTTGTCGCCCCACGACGCCAGCACGCGCAATTTCCCAGCCTTGACGTGCTGGATCACCGTCGACGGCCCGGACGCCACCGCCTCGATGTTGCCGCCGAGCAGCGCGATCACGGCCGGACCCGCGCCGGTGAAGGGCACGTGCAGCAGCTTGACGCCGGCGCGTGCGGCGAACATCTCCATGGGCACGTGCATCGTGCCGTAGTTGCCCGATGAACCGTAACTGATGGCCCCGGGTCGATTCCTGGCGTCGGCGACGAACTCCGCCAGCGTCTTCCAGCTGCTGTCCGCGCGAACCGCGAGCACTGTCGGATCGGCCGTGAGCCGCGCGATCGGCACCAGCTGGTCGAGCTGGAACATCGGCGCGCGGCCGGTGACCTTGTCGGCTTCGGGCAGGATGGAAATCGAGGACAGCGCCAGCAGCAGCGTGTAGCCGTCCGGCTTGGACTTGGCAACGTAGGCCATGCCGATGCCGCCCCCCGCGCCCGCCTTGTTCTCGATGATGACAGGCGTGGACAGGTTGCGACTCATCGCCTCGCCGAACGGGCGGGCCACGATGTCGGCAACGCCCCCTGGCGGAAACGGCACCACCAGCGCAATCGGCTTCGACGGGTACGCCTCCTGCGCCGCGGCCGGAAATGCGCAGCCCAGCAGGACGCCGATCGCGCCAAGCGTCAATGCCCCGAGGCGGGCGAACATCGGAAATGGGGCCCCGAGCACGCGAATAACGGTCAGGCGAGCATCCAGACGACCAGGCCGCCGAGGATCGCCCATTTGAGCACGTAGTACAGGGTCTTGCTCTTGCGCTTGAGCGCCTTGGCCGGGAGCCGCAGGTAGTAGGCGAACCCGAATATCTTGTTCGCCACGCCGACGCGGTCGCCCTCGGCATTGTTCGTCTCGCTCGCGCGGATCACCGTGTTCTTGAACCAGTGATTGTACTTGGTCATGATCCGGCTCTTGAGCGGCCGCTCGATGTCGGCGAAAAATATCACGCGCAGGGTGTCGGTCTTGTTCTCCGCCCAGTGCATGAAGGTCTCGTCGAACATGACGGCCTCGCCGTCGCGCCACGAGTACTCCTCACCGTCGACCCAGATGCGGCACTTGTCGGAATTCGGCGTCGACAATCCCAAGTGGTAGCGCAGCGAGCCTGCGTACGGGTCGCGGTGCTTGCCCAGGTCGCCGCCCGCCGGCAACATCGCGAACATCGCGCCGTTGATCGTCGGAATGGATTCGACCAGCGCGACGGTCTTCGGGCACAACGCCTGCGCCGACGGCAACGGCTCGTTGTACCACTTCACGTAGAAGCGCTTCCAGCCGCGGCGAAAGAAGGAATTGAAGCCCAGGTCGTTGTACGTGGCGGCGGCGCGGATGTGGCCCTCGTCGAAGAGCTTCATCGCCTCCTCGCGCAGAACCTGCCAGTTGTCGGTGAGCGGCTTCAGCTCGGGAAAATGCGCGACGTCGATGAACGGCTTGTTCGGCACCGCCGAGAACATGTACATGAGCACGTTAAACGGCGCCATGAACGTCGAGTGGTCGGTGATCTGACGATAGAAGCGGTGCCGCACCGTGCCGCGGTAATGGACGTACACCGCCGACGCAATGAACGCGTACAGGATGAAAAACTTCGGTGCGAGCAGGTTGGGTATGTGTTCAAACATGGTTCAGTTCCACCCGGCGATTCAGGTCGTGCGGACGGCCGATCGACCGATAACCCTACATTATAGACCGTTGCAGGACCTCTTCGGCGGTCAACGTTGCCGCCGCACGAGCTTCCAGCGGCGGTGCACCCAGAACCACTGCTCGGGGTGACGCAGCACGAGGCGCTCCAGCGCGGCATTGAACGCGCGCGTATTGCGTCGGATCTCCTCGTTGACGTTGTCGGTCTCGATCAGTGGCACCGGTTCCTCGAAGCGCAGAACATGGCGGCCGTCCGGCTCGCGCCAGCCTGCCGCAGGAAGCACCGGCGCTCCGGTGGCGAGCGCGATGATCGCGAGGCTCTTGAAGGTCCACGCCGGGTGGCCGAAGAATTCGCTCTCGATGCCGTCCGGGGGACTGGCGTGCTGGTCGAAGGGAAACACGACCATGTCTCCCGCCGCGAGCCGGTCGAGGATCGCGTCGAGCGAGCCGCGCTTGCCCATCACCCCGAATCCCGCGCGATGAAAGCGGCGCGTTACCAGTGCGTCGAGCCAGCGCGGCTTGATGTCGCGGCGTACGAAATGGATGCGGCCGCGCATCTCCGGAAAGTGGCTGAGTCCGGCGACGGTCGCCACCTCGAAATTGCCGAAATGCCCGGTCAATACAATGACGCCCTTGCCGCGCGCGAGCGCCGCGGCGAGCACGTCGACGTTCTCGACGCGCACGGTTGCGGTTTTTTGCGCCTGGGTCATCCAGCGAAAGCGGAGAAACTCCCCGAACAGCCGCCACAGATGCCCGTAATGCGCGCTCGCGAGGTGCTCGATTTCATCGTCGGGGACCGCGGCGCCGAAGACGCGACGCAGGTTCTCGAGAATCACCTTGCGCCGGATGGGCAGCACGCGATACAGAATCCTTCCCGCCAGCGGCGCATCGGTGCGCGCAGGGATCGCCAGCGCCACGGCCGAGGCGCTCGTCCGGTCGTGCGTCAGCGACACCGTCAGGGCGCGGATGCGATGGCGGTCGAGCAGCGCCTGCGCGCGCGCGTTGCAGACGACCTGCGGGGCGCCGTAGGCGTCGCGCGCCACCGAGAAATCCTCCGGCTCGATCTGACCCAATGCCAGTTCGCGCGGAAACAGCTTCGCGCAGGCCTCCTTGGCAGCAAAGCGCGCGGCGAGGCTCGCGCTGCGTGCCGGGCCGCTGCCGCTGTCGGCCAGTTCCTGCGCGGAAAAAATTCGCGCCAATGCTTCCGCTGGCGTGTCGGCGAGCAGGCGGTCGATGCGCGCGATCTCGACCGAATCGATGCCGCAGCGCGTCGCGTCGCCAGCCGCTATGTCGGCGGCGTCCGCCATCGCGCTACGCCGCGCGGACGATCAGCGCGGCGTTGGTGCCGGCAAAGCCACGGCACAGGATGAGCGCGGTGTTGCTGCGCGGCTTTTGCACCGTCGCGGAAATCCGGATGCCGGCGCAGTCCGGATCGGCATGGGCCAATGTCGCGATGGCGGGCACCACACCCTGCCGCAGCGCCGCGAGCGCGAGCACGGCCTCGACGATGCCCGCGGCCGCGATCAGGTGCCCGATCGCCCATTTGAACGCCGTGACCGGGGGTGCATCGTCGCCGGTGCCGAAGATCCGGCGCAGCGCCGCGGCTTCCGAGGCGTCCGATTGCGGCGTGCCATTGCCATGCGCGACGATCATGCCGATATCGCCGGGCTGCAAATGCGCGTCGGCCAGCGCCTGGTCGATCGCCCGCGCCAGCCCGTCCCCGTCATCGCGAATCGCCAGCAGGCCCTGCGCTTCGCCGGCGTAGCCTCCGCCCAGAACTTCGCCGAGCACCGTCGCGTTGCGCTGTCCTGCGGCGGCTTCGGTTTCCAGCGTCAGCGCGCCGGCGCCCTCTCCGAACACGCTGCCCGATCGCGCGGCATCGAAGGGGCGGATCGTGTCCGGCGCGAGCAAACCGCACTGGTGGTAGTAGAGCACCATCTGCGGCTCGATCAGCGCATCGTGACCGACCGCGACGACGCGGTCGGCTTCGCCTTGCCGCAGCGCTTCCATGCCCTCGATGACGGCGAGCGTGCCGCCGCAACTGTGGTTGGTGATGCAGGCGTTGGTGCCCTTGAGGTTGTACTTGATGCCGACGTGGCAGAGCACGTTGTTCGGCAGCGTGCGCAGCAGCCACATCGGGTTGACGACGCTGGCGAGTTCGCGACCGAATCCGACCAGGTCGCCCCCGGTCTCGCTCATCAACGGAAAATATTCATACTGCGTGTTGTACGCGCCGCCCCCGGATCCGACGTAGAGTCCGCTGCGGTCGGAGAAAATGGACGCGGCGGCCGGATCGAGGGCATCGCGAACAGGGATGAATGCAGCGGCATCGATCGCCTGGCTCGCGGCGTACAGGCCGAACATGTCGGTGCGGCGGATCAGCTTGTGCAGCTTGCGGTCCTCGACCAGGGCGCGCGGATTGAAATCGGGAAGCTCCGCGGCAACGGTCACCGGCCAGCCGGTCGTGTCCCATTGCGTGATCGGCGCGATGGCCGACCGCCCGGCCTGCACCGCATCGAGAATTGCCGCCGGCGACATGCCCGATCCGCAGACGGCGCCGGTGCCGGTGATGAGTACGCGGGGAGGCGCCACGTCAGCCCTGCCGCGCGCCGGCGCGGTCCACTTCTTCGGGGTTGCGCAGTACGACGCAACTGTTCGATCCGCCAAATCCGAACGAGTTGGACAGCGCCATGCGCACCCGGCGCGCTTGCGGGCCGCCGACGATCAGGTTGAGGTCGCAGTCGGGATCGCGATCGACGAAGTTGGCGTTGACCGGCAGGACACCGTGATGAATCGCCAGCGCGCAGACGATGACCTCGACCGCGCCCGCGGCGGCGATGAGATGCCCCATCGTGCTCTTGGTCGAGCTGACCGAGACCCCATTCGTGCCGGCGCCGAAAACCGCGTGGATCGCCGCCGATTCGCTCTTGTCGTTCATCGGCGTCGACGTACCGTGCGCATTGATGTAGTCGATGTCTTCCGGCCGCGCACCCGCATCGTCGATGGCCGCGCGCATCGACTGGATCGGTCCGTCGCCATCGGGCGGCGAGTCGGTGATGCGATAGGAAGACAGCGAGTTGCCGTCGCCCGCGAGTTCGGCGTAGATGCGTGCGCCGCGACGCCGCGCGGATTCCCATTCCTCGAGCACGAGAAAGCCGGCGCCTTCCCCGAGCACGAAGCCGTTGCGCGTGGCGTCGAAGGGACGGCTCGCGCGCTGCGGCGTGTCGTTGTCCGCGGAAACCGCCGACAGCAGGCAGAAGCCGCCGATGCCCACCGGGCTGATCATCGAATCGAAGCCGCCCGCGAGCGCGCAGTCGACGCCGCCGCGGCGAATGAGCTTGAGCGCCGTGCCGATCGCCTGACCGCCCGAAGCGCATGCGGTATGCACAGAAGTCGCGTAGCCGCGAATGCCGAAGCGCCGCGTCAGCAGCGCGACGCCCGCCGTCGATTGACTGCGGCAAAACACCATCGGATCGGTCGCCGCGGCATCGGTCAGCAGCGCGTCGGCATGCAACTCGCCATCGGCCGCGGAATGGCGTTGCACGCTGGCCAGATCGTCGTACGCGACGCCCATCATGCCGGTACCGACGGCGCAACCCCAGCGCTCGCCGGTGTGAGGCGTCGGCGCAATGCCGGCATCCGCAAATGCCTGTTCGGCCGCCGCCAGCGCAAACCGGTGCGAGCGATTGGCGAACTTGAGCAGCTTGCGATCGGTGGCCAGGCCGTCGGTGCTGAAGCCTTTCACCTCGGCGGCGATGCGGGTCGAGAAGCCGCTCGCGTCGAACAGCGTGATCGGCGCGGCACCGCTCCTGCCAGCGAGCAGTGCGTCCCAAGTCGTGGCAACGTCGTTGCCGACGGGCGTCACCAGCCCGATACCGGTGATGGCAACGCGGCGGCGGGTCGGGTTCATGCGGGCGCCGTCCAGGGCCCTGCGCCGAATTCGACGCGCGCGGTGGCAACGGTCTTGCCCTCGAACCCTGCCGAGAGCGCAACGAGCAGCGTTCCATCGTCTTGCGCGGTCGCGTCGGCACCAAGTTCGACCACCTGGCCAGGCGTGGTGAAAGAGCGCACCTTCACGTTGGTCATGCGTCGCAGGCTCAGCGCTCCAGCCGCTTCCACCGGCGCTTCGCTCGCAAGCGTCGCCGCCAAATTCATCTGTGCGTCGAGCATCAACGTCGCCGGGAATACCGGGCGCCGCGGAAAGTGATCGCGAAAGAACGGCGCCGCCTGCGGCACCTTCAGTGTGGCGCGCATCGATTTTCCCGACACGTGCTCGGTCACCACCGGCCGATCCAGATCAACGCCAGCGAAACGGTTCGGGGCAGCGCCGGCGCCGCAGAGCAGTTCAAAACGCTCGCGCAACGCGTCCGGCGCATCGAAGTCGGCCGCCGGCAGCATCGGGCCGAGGCAGTGCACCAGTTCGGCGACGCACTGGCCGTCGATGCTGGCTCGCCCCCCATAGGCGACGGCGGCATCGTCGCAGTCGGTGAGCAGCACCTCGAGATCGAGCCGTTGCCCCGGCAGCGGCGGCGCGTAGAACCGGGTTTCCGCGGCCAGTGCCGCAACCGGCCGACCGCGAAATTCGATCGCGCTCATGGCGACCCAGGCGGCGAGCTGGCCGACCGCCTCGGCCACCAGCGCGCGCGGAAATTCGCGAATGCCGCCAGGGATCGCGAACACGGCGCGCGCGCTCCGGCCCGGGTCGAGCGCGGTGATGCGATCGACGAAGGAAAACGCGGCGAAGTGCTCATCCATGCGCGGCGCGGGAGGCGTTGGGCCTCATGCCGCCGCCGGCGCTTCCTTCTGCGCACGAACAACCAGTTTGCAAAATGTCTCCGGCGTAAAAAGGCGCGGTATGTCGGCGACCTTCATCGGTGTCTTGAAGCGCTCAGCGGGAATTTCCGAGAGGTAGGCGCGAAGCTGCGCCACGCCCTTGTCGGTGACGATGCCCTTTTGCTCGAACTCCGCTTCGGGCAGGTCGCCGCGCGCATTCTCGACGATCTTGCCGCGCGGAATCTTGATCTTGAACGCGCGTTCCAGGCGAAACACCATGTCCAGGAAGTCGATCGATTCGGCGTCCAGCCCTTCGATCAGCGAAACGTCGAGCTTGACGTCATCGACGTCGCAGCCAAGCGCGTCGGCCATCGTCTCGGCGACCTTGGGATACACCGCGAGGATTTCTTCCTTGGTAATTTCGGTCAGCACCATTGCCTTCACTCCATTTTGAAGCCGCCATCGACGGCAAAAATCTGTCCAGTCACATAGTCCGCATACCGGGAAGCCAGAAAGCACACCGCGTACGCCACCTCTTCCGGTTTGCCGAAACGCTTGAGCAGGATGCGCGACGTCACTTCCTTGCCGGCCATATCGCGAACCGCCTCCGACATCTCGGTTTCGATCACACCGGGGGCAACGGCATTGACCGTGATTTTGCGCGCCGCAAGCTCAACGGCCAAGGACCGCGTGAATGCATTGATCGCACCCTTGCTGGCCGCATAGTTGGTCTGCCCGCGTCCACCCTTATCCCCGGCGACTGACGACAGGTTGATGATCTTGCCCGACCGCTGCACGATCATGTGCGGCACCACCGCGCGCGTCATGTTGAAGACGCCGCCGACATTGGTGTTCAGCACCATCGTGACATCATCGTCGTCCATCGCCGCCAGCTGGTTGTCGCGGATCATCCCCGCGTTGTTCACCAGAAGGTCGATGCGGCCGGCGCGATCCGCCACCCGCTCGACCGCCGCAGCGCATGACTTGGCGTCACGAATGTCCACTTGTTCGGCAGCGATCTTGCCCACACCGCTCGCCGTAACTTCGGCCGCGGCCGCGGCGTTGTCGCGGTAGAAGAATGTGACGTCCATGCCGTGCGCAGCGAGCAGTTCGACGATCGCGCGACCGATGCCGCGGCTGCCGCCGGTGACGATCGCAACTCTTGCCGTCGAGCCCCGAGTCGGTAAGCATCGCTCGACTCATCCGGAAATGCAGAAACCGCCGTCGACGACCAAGGTATGGCCAGTGATCATCGCGGCCTCCGGCAGACAAAGCAGGTACACCGCACCGGCGACATCGTCCGGTGTCAGCACCGGACCCGCGGGCGTACGCTGCGCAAAGTTGGCCAGCAACTGCTCCCGATTCGGAAAATACTGCAGCGCATCGGTGTCGACCACGCCCGCGCTGACCGCGTTGACGCGGATGTTCCTCGACCCGAGCTCCTGCGCCAGCGTGCGCACCAGCGACTCGAGCGCGGCCTTGGAAGCGCCGATGAAACCGTAGTCGGGCATCGCGCGTTGCGCGCCCAGGCTCGACATGGCGATGATGCGGCCGCCATCCGGCATCAGCGGCACCGCGTGCTGCGCCAGAAGGTCGAGGGCGAACGCGTTCGTCTCCAGGCACCAGCGCCAGTGCTTGAGCGACATCTCCATCGCCGGCTTGAGTACGCCCGACGCCGCGTTGCTGACGACGATGTCGATGCGATCGAAATGCTTCGCGACCTCGGCGAACATGTCGTCGACGCTGTCCGGCATGCCGACGCTCCCCTGCACCGCGTGGGCCCGACGACCGAGCGCCCGCAGTTCCGCGCACAGTGCCTCAGCCTCATCGTGGCTGTTGTAGTAGTTCACCACGACATCGGCCCCGGCCGAGCCGAGCTTGCGCGCAATGGCGCGGCCTATGCCGCGCGCGGCACCGGTGACCAGCGCGACTTTTCCGGCGAGGGGGCCTGACATCGTTGGTTGACGAACTTTTGGACTGCCCAGCGGACGCCGGAACGGGCCGGCGGCCCGCCCGTTACTGCGGGCAAACGGCAATTATCCCTTGCTTCGCGCTCTGGAGCAACGACGGCCCGCAACACGCCGCCGGGCCGGCACCGCCGTCGAGCGCCGATCCGCGAAGGGCTCAGCGTTGCAGGAGCGCGGCCTGCCTCGCCCGTATCAGTCGCTGGGCCTCGATGCACCAGTGCTTCTTGATGCTGAACCACACATCGGCGGCCCAGAAGGCGTTGGTGCCGCGGCCCTCCTCGGATCCCGGAGGATTGCCGTTGTCCGCCCCCGGGACGTAGGCGTTGATCCAGTCGCGCATCTTGGCGTCGCTGGCCAGCACCTGGGTAAGGGGAACGAAAACGTGGTTGTACGTCGCCGGCAGGGAAACGTTGCGCACCTGCGCAGTGCCGTTGTGACGATATGGCGCCGAGTCCGGCCCGGTCCACGCGATGATGTCGAAACCGATGTTGAATCCCGTGAAATCCTCCACGGTATTGGGAATGAGATGCAGCCGTTGCCCCATGCCCCAGTGGAACGGCGACAGCAGCGCAATGCCGCCGGCGCCGACGACCGATGCGTACGCCACGGACACACCGACGACGGGGCGCTGCGCGCCGGTCAGCGGGTCGACGATCGCAAAGCGACCTTCGGACGCATCGTTGGCAGGATTCCACACCGCGACCTCCTTCGCGAAGGCGCCGTCGAGTTCATAGAGAACCTTCACGGTCTGGATGCCGCCCTGGCTATGGCCGATCAGCATGGGGCGCACGCCGTCGTGTTCGTAGTGCCAGGCTATTTCACCGGCGAGCCGTTCGGTGCTGCCGAACGGACTCTGCGAATATTCTCCGTCGGACGGATCCCGGATCTTCGCGTCCGCGTAACCCATCCCGACCAGAAACTTGCCGAAGTTCATCATGAGCAGATTCGTTCCGAGGACGCCGCCATGCACCAGCATGATCCGGGGCGTGGGTCCCAGCGCCAGGGTCGTTCTGACATCGTGCTCGGTGATGTGTTCGGGATCGAGCGCGAGAATCCGGCGCTCGAGCGCCGGATCGATCGCCATCGCCCGCGGCGCCGGGCCGGCGTCGACCGCGGGCACGGACCCCGGCGCGTTCGTCACCGACCGCGGCGTTGCGCAGCCACCGAGGGCCAGCGCCGCGGCGACGCCCAGCGACAGCGCTAGCGCCTGCAGGCGAAATAGGATGGGTCGATTCATCTTCAAAGCGTCCGGATGGATTGAAGCATAGAAGCGGCAATGCCGTCGACGGCATCGCGCCGGAACACGGTGGTGCGAAAGCTTATCCCGACGTTGATGACATCGCCGACCACCGTGAACGCCAGGATCATCGGCGCCAGGGGGCCGGTCGATACCGCACGTATGTAGTCCGGCCCTCGTGCCCGCATCCCGCCGCCGGTCCAGAGCGGATCGACGTGCAGTGGCGTGGTCCCGGCGCACACCGGATAGTGCTTGGCGAAGAAACGCTGGCGCTGCGGCCTCGACATGAACCTCCATTCGATACCCGCGATGCCCAGGGCAAGCAGCGTCTGGAGGTAGCGCTTCCCCTGTTTGATTCGGGTCGTCTGGGCGTGAATCGCGCCGGCGAGTTCGCGCAGCGGCAGGTCGTCGGGAGACCGGTGCGAAACGCGGAACGACGCCAGGTATGGCGCCAGCGCCGCGGCGGCCCGCGGTCCCAGGTCGCGGCGGATGTTCACGATCGATGCGATCGCGATCTCGTTGCGTGACGAGGATTCCAGCCGCCGCAGGGTGAACGGTGAAAGTGCCCGGAGCAGGATCGCGAGCAGGAGGTCGTGCGCGGTGATGCCCCAGGCCTTGGCGCACGCGTCGAGGCGAGCGCGATCGGCGCTATCGATGCGGACGAACGCGAACGCGTTGAAGCCGTCCTGCGCAGACGCGTAACGTGGCCGGAACGCACGGCGGCAGCTCATGGCCAGTCGCGGCAGACCCCACACCGCCTTCGCGCATGCCGGAAATTGGCGACGCAGCAGCCGCAGGTAGCCGGGTCCGTAGCGACGCTCGTCCGCCGGGGCGGGCGCTGCTTGCCCGGGCACGTTCAGGTAGCGAGCGACCAGCCCCTGCAGCAAGCTGACGATCGAGTCTCCGCCCGCGACCCAGTGGTCGTAGGCCAGACCGAAGCAGAAACTTGCACCCTCGTCGATCGCGAAGAACCGGAACGGCTCGAGCGGCCCTTCGGCGGCGAATCCAGCGTTGAGTTCGCGCTCGATCTCGCGCGACAGCACAGCCGCCGCGTCGCCCGCCGCTGCGACCACGCGCAGGCTCGGGCGCATCGGACCACCCTTCCATTCGAAGCGTCGACCGCGAGCGTCGAGCTCGAGCCCCGTGAGCCCCAGGACTTCGAGTTGCTCCTGCAACACCGCTTCGAGCCGGGCAGGATCGATCGGTTGCCCGAGTCGCACGACATGAACGGCGTTGTAGGGGTGCAGCGCACGCCAGCGCAGCATGGCCGCCTGGAACAAATTCAGCTTTCCCTTCATCCGGGCGGTGTCCTCGCCGCCACGATGCGGCGCTGGCGAACCACGCGCTGCGCCTCGATGCACCAATGCTTCTTAATGCTGAACCAGATGTCGGCGGCAGGTAACAGATTGCCGGTGTCGACGCTCCCCGCAGGCAGCACAGGCAACGGCGCGCCGGGGCTATAGCTGTCGACCCAGTCGCGGGTTTCGGCGTGGAGCGCGAGTTCCCGCGCATCGGGCAGCCCGATGTGACTCGTGCCCGCAGGCAGTTCGACGTTGCGCACTTCGGCGCTGCCCAGCGCGTGATAGGGCTCATAGCCCGGGAACGTCCCGGCAATCGGATCCCAAAGGATGGTGAAACCGGTGAATTCCACCACCGAATCGGGAATCGACCGCAATTTGCCGAGCATGGTCCACTGCCCCAGCAACAGGCGCGGCAGCTTGCCCGTGGCCATCGCCGCCGCATACGGAAGCTTCAGGCCGACGACCGGACGCACGCCGCCGTCGTAGGGGTCGGTGATCGAAGTACGGTGCTCCGACTGGTCGGCGACGGGATTCCATACCTCGATTTCGTCGTGGAACGCCCCGCTCAACTCGTGCAGGACCCGAATCGCAAGCATCCCGCCCTGGCTGTGTCCGATCAGCATCGGCGCCATGCCTTCGTTCTCGTAGTACCACGCCAGCGTACCCGCGAGCCTGTCGCTGTCGGCAAAGCTCGAATACGAGAGCGTGCCGTTGGACGGATTGCGCAATCTCTCCTCGGGATAACCCATCGCGACCAGGAATTCGGCGAAGGGCTGCATGGTGATCCAGGCGAGGCTGCCCTGCAGGTTGATGATGCGCGGCGCCGGTGCGCGCGACAGGACATCGCGAACATCGGCTGCGGTGATGTGCTCGGGGTCGAGCGCCAGGATGCGGTCTTCGTTCGCGCCATCGGGCACGGCGGCGGCCGGCAGCGTTGCCGCCTCCGCCATGAGCGACATGGCAATCGTCACCGCTGCGAGCAGGCGCCGCGACCCCGGCCAGCCACAGCGACAGGCGAACATCAGACCGTGCGCGCCCCCAGACGCGGCACGAAGCGTCCGGTGCGACGCAGGTACGCGGCATACGCCTCGCCGTGCATCTTCAGCATGTGCCGCTCCTCGTTGCGCGCTTTGAGGTGCATCAGCACGATATGGACGACCGCAACCGCGAGCATCGGCGGCGTGGCGACGATGACCGCGGAACAGACCATCAACAGCACCGACAACGCGTAGATCGGATGTCGCACGCGAGCGAACAGCCCATCGGCAATCAATTCGCCGCGTTGCGCCTCGCTGACGGCCATGCTCCAGTTGGCATCCATGCGCGCCCAGCACCAGGCGGTCAGCAGCAGGCAGACCACGCCGATGGCCGCGGCCACCCAGCGCAGCCCCGAATATGCGGGATCGGCCAATGCAAATGCCGGGGTGTGCAGCCATGGACTGTGCCGCACGAGCGCGAGGTAAGGGAGCATGAGCCATGCGCTGACCAGTGGTATCCATACCAACCACATCAATCGTTCCGCCGATTGCTCGGGCACCAGCCCGCCCAGCCGGCGCGATTTCCGGTGGACGCGCATCACCATGAGGCCGACGCCGAACCAATAGGTCCAGATCGTCGCGGCCAGAATCGCACCCGGGAAATCTCGCATCATGGTCATCGTCCGTACGGATTTTACCGCACCCGACTCGCGATCCGTTGAACGCCAGCGAGCGTCGCGCGACCTATTCCTGCCTTGCGAGATCGGCGAGACGATGCTTGAGCACCTTTCCATTCGCCGCGACCGGCAGCGTCGGCACGACGCGAATCTCGGCCGGCTGCTTGTACGAAGCAAGCAAGGGGCGCAGGTACATCGCGATCTGTTCCGGCGACGCCCGGGTGCCGGGGCGCAGTTCGACGAAGGCGATCACTTCTTCATTGCCAGGCACCGCACGCCCAACCACCGCCGACAGCATGATCGCCGGGTGTGCATTGAGCACGCCCTCGACTTCCACCGGATAGACGTTGAAGCCAGAGCGGATGATCAGTTCCTTGGTCCGGCCGACAATGAACAGCGCTCCATCGGGATCGCAGCGGGCAAGGTCACCGGTATTGAGCCAACCCTCAGCGCTGATCGTACGCGCAGTGAGCGCCTCGTTCCGGTAGTAGCCACGCATGACGTTCGGTCCGCGCACCCACAGCTCGCCTGGATCGCCGGCGGCCACGTCGCCTCGCTCCGGGTGGTGCGGATCGACAAAGCGCAATTCGACGCCCGGCAGCGCGCGGCCCACGGAGCAATCCGGGCGCGGCTCGTCCAGCCGGGTGTGCGCGATGGTCGGCGCGGCTTCGGTGAGTCCGTAGCCGTTGTGCAAGGTCACGCCAAGCACGCGTTCGACGCTTGCCTTGAGCGCGGGATCGAGCGGTGCCCCGCCGGCAAAACACGCCCGCAACCGCGGTGCCATGACCGGCATTCCGCTGGCGTCGATGAGATCGACCAGCTTCGCGTACATCGGCGGCACACCCTGCAGCATGGTCACGCCGCCGTCGGTCGCGAGTGCGGCGTGCATTGCCTGCGCGGTGAACCGCGTCTCCAGTTGGAGGCAGGCGCCGCCAAACAGGGTGCCCAGACTGACCGATGCCAGCCCGTAGACATGCGAAATCGGCAACACGCCGTAGATGCGATCGTCCGGGCGTAGACGGCGCAGCGCGCTGGACAGGCGGGCGATGAACAGCAGATTGCGGTGCGTCAGCATGACGCCCTTCGGTTCGCCGGTCGTGCCGGAGGTGTAGATCAGCGCCGCGACCTGCAGCGCCGGATCGGCATGCACCGGCTCCGGTCGGCAATGCGCATTGCACGCCGACATCGGCAACTCGCCGATGCCTGCGATCGTCAACCGCTCGCGCGCATCGCAGCGCAGCGAGTGCGCCGCGGCTTCCGGCGAAATGTCGGCCGTGAATACGCTGCGCCGCGGCTCGCAGTGCGCGGCGATCAGGTCGATCTCGCGCGGCGACAAGCGTGCATTGACGATCACCGCCCACGCGTCCAGCCTGGCAGCACCGAACAGCAACGCGAGCAGCGCCGGACAGTTTTCCCCGACGATCAATACGCGATCGCCAGCGCGAACGCCCGCGTCGGCGAGGCCCGCCGCGGCAGCATCGGCGGCAGCGACCAGCGCAGCGTAGGTCCAACGCCCCGCGCCGTAGCGCATCGCTTCCGCCGCTGGATCGATATGTGCGAGCCCGGGTATGTCGCTGAGCCGGCGCGGCAGCGTTGCCAGCACGCGGGCCGTGTCCGCGAGTTCGAGTTCGGTGGGATAGGCAGCGCGGTTCATGGTGGAGTGCCGTGGCGCAGCATGCGGCGTGCCTTGTCGCGGAGTGCTGTTCGCTTCCGAGGGTGAGTACGAAGTCGGCGCCTATGATACCGTCGCGACAATTCATTCGGGCAAAGAACATTCATGCCATCCGCAGGCCTTCGCAGCGACATCGTCGGCGTCGTCGGCGCCGGCCTCATGGGGCGCGGCATCGCGCAGATCACCGCGCAAGCGGGCTTCGACGTCCGCCTGCTCGACGCCAAGCCGGGCGCCGCCGCGGCGGCGAAGCAGGCGATCGCCGACGTGCTCGCAACACTCGTCGCCAAGGGCAAGATCGACGCGGCAAGCGCCGATGCTGCCATCGCCCGCATCGCGCTGCCCGAGGCGATTCCCGGCCTGGCCGGCTGTACGATCGTCATCGAAGCGATCGTCGAGCGCCTCGACACCAAGCAAGCACTGTTTCCGGCGCTGGAAGCGGTCGTCGGCGATGCCTGCATCCTTGCCACCAACACGTCGTCGCTTTCGGTCACCGCGATCGCGAGCGCATGCACGCACCCGGAGCGGGTTGCAGGCCTGCATTTCTTCAGCCCGGTGCCGCTGATGAAACTCGTCGAGGTCATCGACGGACTACTGACCGCTCCTCCGGTGCTCGAACGCCTGCTTGCCTTCGGTTCCGCGCTCGGCCACACCGCGGTTCGAGCGAAGGACACGCCGGGCTTCATCGTCAATCATGTCGGACGCGGCTACGGCACCGAGGCGCTGCGCATCGTGGGCGAAGGCGTTGCCGAATTTGCGGCGATCGACCGCATCCTCAAACTCGCGGCGGGCTTTCGCATGGGCCCGTTCGAGCTGTTCGACCTGACCGGACTCGACGTCTCGCATCCGGTGATGGAGTCCATCTACCATCAGTATTACGAGGAAGCCCGCTTCCGCCCCTCGCCGATCACGGCACAGCGTCTGTCGGCGGGTGTGCTGGGGCGCAAATCGGGGCGCGGCTTCTACGACTATCGCAGCACGGGCAGCGGCGCGACCGCGGCCGCGCCGGCCGCCGCGCGCGCAGCCGAGCTGGTGTGGATCGGTCGCGGCGAGCCGCAGGCGCGCACCGCCGTGATCGAACTCGCGCGTGCGCAGGGCGCGCGCATCGACGAAGCGTCGACGCCGCACGTCGACGCACTTTGCATCATCCTGCCGCTGGGACAGGATGCGACGACCGCCGCGCTGGCGCAGGGGCTCGATCCCGGGCGCACCCTGGCCCTGGACACGCTGCTCGGTCTCGGGCGCCATCGCACGCTGATGACCACGCCAGTCACCGCGCCGGCGCAGCGCGACGCAGCGCACGCATTGTTCGCGGCGGACGGCGTTGCCGTCGACGTCATTCGCGACAGCCCCGGCTTTGTCGCCCAGCGCGTGCTCGCGCACATCGTCAACGTCGCCTGCGATATCGCGCAGCAGCGCATCGCCAGCCCCGCCGACATCGATCTGGGCGCGAAGCTCGGGCTTGGATATCCGCAGGGACCGCTCGCCTGGGGTGATGCCCTCGGGCCGATGCGGATCCTGACCATTTTGCAGGAGCTGCACGCCGCGTATGGCGATCCGCGCTACCGGCCGAGCCCTTGGCTGTCTCGGCGCGCGCGACTCGGCGTGTCACTGCTGGCATCGGACACGTGATCTTGCACCGCCACGCAGGGCGAGTAGGATTGTGATCTTCGGCAACCATCGACAGGGACGTCCATGAGCAAAGGCAAGGGTTCGACCGGTTTCAAGGGCAAGGATGTGAAAGGCGCTCCCGCCGCGCCGTTCGCGCAGGGCAAGCGCCCAATGCCGCCGTCGGTGCCGCGCATCATGCCGCGCACCAAGGCCAGTTCGAAAGGCCGTTAGCAGGAGGAATCCCCATGAAGTCGCACAAACGTCGCCGTTGGTTGCGAGGCGCCGCAGTCCTCGCCGCGGGTAGCGTCGCCACGGTCGCGGCGCCGGGACGCGCGCAGGCGCAGTCGCGCTCACCGTTCATCGTCCCGATGACGACCATTCCGATCGCCGGGACGACCGACGTGTTTCCGGTGCGGCGCATCTACTGCATAGGACGCAATTACGCGGCGCACGCCCGGGAAATGGGCTCCGATCCCAACCGCGAGCCGCCGTTCTTTTTCCAGAAGCCCACGGACGCCATCCAGATCGTCCCCCCGGACCAGACTGTCGATCATCCTTACCCGACGCTGACCAAGAACTATCACTACGAGATCGAACTCGTCGCGGCACTGGGCAAGGGCGGTCGCAATATCCCGATCGACAAGGCGCTCGACTGCGTCAGTTGGTACACCATCGGCCTCGACATGACGCGGCGCGATCTGCAGCGTGCGATGGGCGATGAAAAAAAACCTTGGGAGATCGGCAAGAGCTTCGATCATTCCGCGCCGCTCGGCCCATTGCAGCCGATCGCGTCGGTCGGGCACTTCACCAAGGGCGCGATCTGGCTCAAAGTGAACGGGCAGACCAAGCAGACCGCGGACCTCGCACAGATGATCTGGACTGTCGCCGAACAGGTCAGCAGATTGTCGCAGGCCTTCGAGCTCGCGCCCGGCGACATCATCTATTCGGGTACGCCGGAAAACGTCGGTCCCGTGGTCGTGGGCGATGTCATGGAGGGCCACATCGACGGCCTGCCGAATATCACCGTGCGCGTCGTCTGACGCTGCAAACGCGTCGATCAGCGCAGTTCGGTGGGCGTCGGATCGAACGCTTCGGGACCCGGCAGCAAGGCGTGCGCTTCCGGTGGGGGCGCCAGGAAATAAGCCAGCTTGCGTCGCCACGCGGCGCCGTCGTATATCCGCTCCACGGTCGCCCGCGCGGCGCGGCCGACGCGTTCACGCAGCGCTGCGTCGTCACGAAGGTTCCCGATCAGCGCGATGGCCTCGGCCGTCGTGTCGAACAGGAAGCCATTGACGCCGTGAACGATGTAGTCCGCGTAACCGCCGCGGCGGCCGCAGACGACCGGCAGGCCGCAGGCCATCGCTTCGAACACGACGCGCCCGTAGGCCTCGAGCCAGCCCTCGCTGGTGCGGTAATAGAAACAATCAAGACTGTGCAGGAAATCGCTCGCGGACTGTGCTCCCGCCGGCAGCAGGAGTGCTTGTGCGAGTCCTTCGGATTCGGCACGAAGGCAGGTGCCCCCCATGATCCGGACTTCAATGCCCTGGGTGGCAAGCGCCGCGTAGACGCAAGGATCTTCGTCGTGATGCTTGCTGACGATGTCGCGCGATAGCCGACCCACCCGAAACGGCCCTCGCTCGCGTCGACGCGCGGGTCTGAACTGCGCAAGGTCGATCGGGCTCTCGATCACGGTGCCGGGCTCATCGGAAAGCTTGTGCAGCAATCGCGACGTGTACACGATTTCCACCGGCGCCCGGTGCCAGGCCCGCAATCGCTGTACGGCCTTATGCAGCCGGTCGGGCTGGAACGTGTTGTAGATCAGAATGGTTCGTGCCGGCAGTGCGGCCTTGTACCAGTGCCCGATGCGAAAATACGCACCGACGAAGATGAATGTGCCGCCGATGGGAAACCGGCCCAGCCACGGCCGGATCAGGCGAATCGGGTAGTGCCGGCTGAATTCGGGCGCCGGGGTGAAGCGACTCCACAGGTCCACCTGCCGGCGTCGGCCGAGCTGCTTGAACATTTCAATCGTGCGCCAATCGCTGCCGCCAGCGCTGTCCCATAGCGGATTGATCAGGTGCACGGCCTCGCGTGCAGAAAGCCACGACTCCGGGAACGACCACGGCGTACGATCGAATGGGGGCATTCGGCGCGCGGCGGACGAAGACCCAGATGCGACTGCATCGGCAACGGCGAGTTTCGCGGCAAGCTAAACCTCTTTTGTAACAAAGCCTTTCAAAGTCGAAAGCCAAAGCACTTCTCGGCGCCTTACGCACCAATACAGTGCGCTACCCACTGTGCGGTCAATTTTTCTTGAACCACGTTTTGCTCGAGGCGCGCGCGCAGCGCGCTGAAATCGACGGCGTCGAGCGGCTGGTCCTGGTTGAAACAGGAAAAGACATAGCGGATCGCGCCTGTCGCCGGATCGCGCTGCGGCTGCAGGCACTGCGCACAGATTTCTTTCATCATGCATTGCATCGGCGAGTTGATCGATCCGATGCCGCGATGCGTCGGCTTCAGATACGGTTGCAGCACGCCGTGGCGCGCCGCTGCGACCGCCGCCATCATCCGGTCGGAGCCGATGGCGATGACGCGGTCGGCCGCCGACATGGCGATGGATTGCTCGCCGAGGGTGCCATCGGCGTACGCGAGCATCGCCTGCACCATGTTGCCGACGAACGCCCGGTCCTGCGGCCGATCGGGGACGAAGCCGGGACCTTCGTCGCAGCACCACACGACGGCATCCGCAGCCGACTCGATGTCGGCGACCTTGTAGCGATCGGCCATGCGTCGATACCCGGCGAAATACAGCACGCGCGAACCCGCGGCGCGAAAGGCTCGTCCGATCGAGAACAACACGGCGTTGCCGAGTCCCCCGCCGACGAGCACGACGCACTCGTTCCCCGCAATTTCGGTCGGGGTGCCGGTCGGTCCCATCAGAATCACCGGTTCGCCGGGCGCGAGTTGCGCGCACAGATCCGACGAGCCACCCATCTCCAGCACGATGGTCGACACCAGACCCTGCTCGCGGTCGACCCACGCGCCGGTGAGGGCCAGACCTTCCATGGCGAGGCGCGTGCGGTCGACCTTGCGCGCAAGCGATTCGAAATTCTGCAATCGATAGAATTGGCCGGGCGCAAAGCGCCGCGCCGCCGCGGGCGCGCGCACGACGACTTCGACGATCGTCGGCGTGAGGCGCACGACGCGTTCGACGGTGGCGCGCAGCTCCAAGTTGAGCATGGCGATGAACGCGCCATCGGTCAGCGCGGATGCCGCGCTCACGCGGCCGAGCATGCGGCTGACGACAGGGTAGCCTTGCGTCGCGCTCGCCATCGCCTTGACCACATTGCCGAAGAACGACGGGTGCAGATCCCCGAAAAAACTGATTGCCCGACCGTCGTCTTCGAGCGCGGTCAGCACCTGCGCCACGGGCGGCTTGGCCAGGCCCCGCTCCGGCGCAACGCGATGCCCGTCTTCATCGAGCGCCTGGAAGTACCGGCCATCGACCTGGAAGTGGTGCGGATCTTCGCGCGCGGCGACGGTATTCGGCTGCGTGCCGGCTGCGATCAGGATGGTGCGCGCCGGGAGCGATGCGCGCCCGCTCTCGTGCCACACGCCGTCGCCGTCGTTGTGCTGCACCGACACCGACAAGCCCTTGGCGCAACCTTGCGCGTCGACTTCGATCGCGAGTGGTGTCAGCCCCTCGGCAAAGCGGATGCCTTCCTCCAGCGCCTTTTCGACCTCCTCGTGGTTGAGCGTGTACGACGGACTGTCGATCAGCCGCCGGCGATAGGCGATCGTGACGCCGCCCCACGCGTCGAGCAGTTCCAGGATGCGGGCAACCCTTCCCTCCCTGCGCGCCTGCTCGCGTTCGTCGCGAATGGCGCGGGCATGTGCAAGATATTCCTCCGCCGTCACTCGCTCTTCCGGCAGCCACGACGCCTCGACGACGGCACGACCCTGCTCGGCGACGAGCTGTTCGTAACGGGAGAGGAATTTCTCGACCTGGACCGGGTAGTAGGCGAGCGACTCGGTCGCGGTATCGATCGCCGTGAGTCCGCCACCGACCACCACGACCGGCAGCCGCAGCTGCATGTTGGCGAGCGAGTCGCGCTTGGCCGCGCCGGTGAGCTGCAACGCCATCAGGAAGTCCGAGGCGGTGCGCACGCCGTTGGCGAGTCCGTTCGGCAGATCCAGCACGGTCGGCCTGCCGGCACCCGCCGCCAGCGCCACGTGGTCGAAGCCGAGTGCGAAGGCGCCGTCCGCGTCGAGGGTTCCGCCAAAGCGCACGCCGCCGAACAGGGCAAAGCGATCGCGGCGTTCGAGCAGGATGCGAATCAGCTTCAGGAAATTCTTGTCCCAGCGGACCGTGATCCCGTATTCGGCGACCCCGCCGAAGCCTGCCATCACGCGATCGTCCAGCGGTTCGTGCAGCGTGGCGATGTCGCGTATCGGCGCGAACGGGACGCGTTCCCCGCGGGCCGTGACGCCGGCAAGCTCGGCGGGCAGCGGTTCGATCTTCAACCCGTCGATACCGACGACCGTATGTCCGTCGTTGAGCAGGTGATGCGCGAGCGTGAACCCGGCGGGACCGGTGCCGACGACGAGCACGCGCTTGCCGGTGGGGTCGCGCGGCAGCGGGCGACGGAGATGCAACGGATTCCATCGCGTCAGCAGCGAATAGATCTCGAAGCCCCACGGCAGCGCCAGCACGTCCTTGAGCACGCGTGTTTCGGATTGCGGAATGTCGACCGGGTCCTGCTTCTGGTAGATGCACGCCTTCATGCAATCGTTGCAGATGCGATGGCCCGTCGCCGCGACCAGCGGATTGTCGACGCAGATGATCGCCAGCGCCCCCACTGCCCAGCCTTCGGTGCGCAGCTTGTGGAATTCGGAGATCTTTTCCTCCAGCGGACAGCCCGCGAGCGTGACGCCGAAGGGAGATTTCTTGAATGGTGGCGCCGCGCCGTCGGCGGTCTTTTTCTCCCGCAATCCCGACGAGCACGAATCCTTCTGCTGTTCGTGACACCAGATGCAGTAGTGTGCCTGGTCGAGGCCACCGGCGAAATCGGTACCGGGGTCGGTCAGCGCAAAACCGTCGCGACGGCGCAGATGCCCTGCCGGCAAGTGAAACATGGCGACGTCGTTGCGCGTTTCCACCTCGACCGGCACCAGGCGCATGAAGTCGAGCTTGCGCGGCGCCTTGAACAGGACGCCGCCCTTGTGGCGCGCCTTGCCTTCGACACTGTGCACCGCCCATGCCGCATAACGGAGGGCGAGGTCGATGTCGGCCTCGTTCGCGGACTCGTCCCGACCCCATTCTCCCACCGTGCGCGCGAACGCGAGTTCGCCGGACAGACCTGCGAGCGGCGCCCCGATCTTCGCTTCGAGTTGCGCGCGCAGCGCTGCGCCGTCGAAGCCGGACGCGACATCGGCCTTGTAGCGATTCAGCGCCTTGCGCTGCACGACCTGGCGCTTGCAGGCGAACAGCGGCGCGAGCTCGTTCTGCGCCGCCTGCAGCGCAGAGACTTCGGCCTGTACGTCGAACAGGCGCGCGATGAAATCTTCGAGGTGGGGCGCCAGCGCGATAAGCAACTCCGATTCACCCAGACGCCCGGGCGCGGACGGATCGGCGCGTGCGGCGAGCAGCCGGTCGCGCAGCGACGCGTCCGCCAAGGCGAGGTGCGCGAGAAAGGCACCGTCGACGTGGGCCAGCCCCGTCGTCGAGTACAGGTCGTCGAAAGCCAGTCCAAAACCGGGGTTGAGCATCCGGGGTTCCTGATCTGCTTCGCGCTGCGTCCCGCGGCTGCGAGAACAGGCAAACCGCGCATTTTACCTGTCGCGAGACGTCCGCGTCAGCCGCAGCGCTGCATATCGATATAAGCGCAAGTCGTGGCGCACGGTCGACCGATCGTGTTCCACCGCAGGCGCACGCCAGCTATCATGCCGATCTACTGCGCAGTGCCCGCACGGCATGGCCGCGCTGGTGCCGCCACCATGGAGCAACGATGAAACCGAGACTTGGTGTCCTGCCCATCCTGATCACGTTGGCTGGCGTCCTCGCGACGCCTGCGGCCGCACAGCCGATCAAATTGGGCGAGCTCAACAGCTACAAGACTTTTCCCGCGTTTCTCGATCCTTACCGCAAGGGCATGGAACTCGCGGTCGACGAGATCAACCGCGCCGGGGGATTGCTCGGCCGCAAGGTCGAGCTGGTCGTACGCGACGACAACGGCACGCCGGGCGATGCGGTGCGGGTCGCGGAAGAACTCGTCTCGCGCGAAAAGGTCGACGTGCTGCTAGGGACATTTTCTTCCGCGGTCGGACTGGCCGTCGCCGATTTCGCCAAGCAGCGCAAGGTCCTGTTCATCGCTTCCGAACCGTTGACCGACAAGATCGTGTGGGACAGCGGCAATCGCTACACGTTCCGGCTGCGACCATCGACGTACATGCAGACGGCGATGCTGGTCCCGCAGGCCGCGAAGCTGGGCAAGCGCCGCTGGGCGATCGTCTATCCTGACTACGAATACGGCAAGTCGGCGACGGCAGCGTTCAAGCAGCAGATGATCGCGCTGCAGCCAGCAGGCATCGAATTTGTCGAGTTCGCGGCGCCCTTGGGCAAAATCGACGCCGGGCCGGTTGTGCAGGCGATCGCCGACGCCAAACCGGACGCGATCTTCTCGTCGCTGTTCGCGGCGGACCTGGCCAAGTTCGTGCGCGAAGGAGAATTGCGCAGCCTGTTCCGCGACCGGCCGGTGTTCAACCTGCTCGGTGGCGAGCCCGAATACCTCGATCCGCTGAAGGACGAGGCGCCTCTTGGCTGGTACGTCACCGGCTACCCATGGTCGACGATCGCGACCACGGAACACAAGCGCTTCCTCGACGCCTACCAGGCCAGGTACAAGGACTATCCCCGCCAAGGCTCGGTCGTCGGCTACAGCGCGGTGATGACCGCGGCGGCGGCGATCCGCAAGGCGCGTTCGATCGATACGGAGAAACTCGTGGCGGCGATGGCGGGCCTCGGCGTCGACACGCCCTTCGGCCCGGTCACCTTCCGCACCATCGACCACCAATCGACTATGGGCGCCTACGTCGGTCGTATCGCGGTCAAGGACGGCAAGGGTGTGATGGTCGATGCAGTCTACGCCGACGGCAAGGGCTATCTGCCGTCCGACGATTGGGTGCGCGCGCACCGACCGACGGACTGATGCGCTCCGACGTGCGAGCGCGGCCGGACCGTCATCGCGGTGCGTGCCGACCTGCGCCTTCGTCCACGTGAATTCAAGCGCGCTGCTGCTGCAGCTGCTCAACGGCCTCGCCGGCGCGTCGGCGCTGTTCCTGCTCGCCGCGGGCCTGACGCTCATTTTCGGCGTCACCCGCATCGTCAACTTCGCGCACGGCTCGCTCATGATGCTGGGCGCGTACCTGGCGTACAGCCTGACCGCCGCGCTCGGCGGCGGGGCCGGCTATTGGCTCGCGGTTTTGCTCGCCGCCCTGCTCGTCGCCGCGCTCGGCGCCTTGCTCGAATCGCAATTGCTGCGGCACCTCTACCGCGCAGCGGAATTGCTGCAATTGCTCGCGACCTTCGCTGTCGTGCTGATCGTGAAGGACGTGGTACTCGCGGTCTGGGGGCCTGAGGACCTGCTCGGCCCGCGCGCCGCTGGCCTGCGCGGTGCCGTCGACATTGCCGGCGGCGCGTTGCCCAGCTACGACCTGTTCCTCATCCTGGTCGGTCCCGTTGTCCTGCTCGCGTTGTGGTGGCTTATCGCGCGCACCCGGTTCGGCGTGCTGGTTCGCGCGGCGAGCGAGAACCGGATCATGGCCGCCGCGCTGGGCGTTGACGAGCGGTTGCTGTTCACCTCCGTCTTCGCGCTCGGTGCAGGCCTCGCGGGCCTTGCCGGCGCGCTGCAGTTGCCGCGCGAACCGGCCACCCTGGGGATGGACCTCTCGACCATCGCCGATGCGTTCGTGGTAACGGTGGTCGGCGGCCTCGGCTCGATCCCGGGGGCGTTCATCGCCGCCCTGCTCATCAGCCTGTTGAAGTCGCTGTGCATCGGGCTCGGCACGGTCGTGATCGGCGGCGTGAGCATCGCCTTTCCCAAGCTCACGCTCGTCGCCGAATTCGTGCTGATGGCGATCGTGCTGGCCTGGAAGCCGCAAGGTTTGCTCGGGCGCGCTCCGGCGGTCGCGGCGACCACCATGCTTGCGGAGTTTCGTCGCGCGGTACCGCCAGCCGGCGCGGCATCCGCACGAACCGGGGCGATCCTGGTCGTCGCGCTGGCGGCATTGCCCCTCGTCGCCGACGACTATGCGCTCGTGCTCGCGACCGACGTGCTCGTGTTCGCGCTGTTCACGGCGAGCCTGCGCCTGCTGCTCGGGCCGGGCGGCATGGTCTCGTTCGGCCATGCCTGCTACTTCGGACTCGGCGCGTATGCCGCGGCGCTGGCGGTCCGGCATGGCATGCCGATGGCGGGAGCGCTCGGGCTCGCGGGTCTCGTCGCATTCGTTGGCGCGGTCGGCTTCGGTTGGCTGTGCGTGCGCCTGTCCGGGGTCTACATGGCGATGCTGACCTTGAGCTTCGCGCAGATCATGTGGTCGGTGGCCATGCAGTGGGACGACATTACGGGCGGGTCGAATGGCATCGTCGGCGTATGGCCGGCGGCGTGGCTCGCCAGTCGTCAGGCCTATTTCTGGTGCGTGCTGGTGCTGACGGGTGCAGGCATGGCGCTGCTAGTGTGGATGGCGCAGACACCTTTCGGTTATGCGCTGCGCGCGGTGCGCGACTCCCCGCTGCGGGCACAGGTGATTGGCCTCGATGTTCGGCGCACCCAATGGCTCGCATTCGCGTGGGCGGGCGGTTTCGCCGGGCTCGCCGGCGGCCTGTACGCCTTTTCCAAGGGCAGCATTTCGCCGGAGACCCTCGCGATCCCACGGTCCGTCGATGCGCTGGTCATGGCGCTGCTCGGCGGCGTCGACGCGCTGGCAGGACCCTTGCTCGGCGCAGCCATATTCACCTGGCTGCAGGATACGCTGCCGCGCGCGACCGAATACTGGCGCGCCATCTTCGGCGCCGCGATCCTCGTCCTCGTGCTCGCGTTTCCATCGGGTATCGGCGGAGCCTTCGCCCGCTTGCGTGCGGTTGCAAGGACGCGATGAACACAGCCCAAACGCCACTGTTGAGGGTCGAGCATCTGCGCAAGAGCTTCGACGGCGTCGTTGCCGTCGACGATGTTTCGTTCACCGCCTCGGAAGGCGAAATGGTCGCGCTGATCGGTCCCAACGGCGCGGGCAAGACCACCTGCTTCAATCTGATCAACGGCCAGTTGCGGCCCGATGCCGGCCAGATCCATCTCGCCGGCAAGCGCATCGACGGCTTAGCGCCGCAGCGCATCGCCGCAATGGGCGTGGGGCGGACCTTCCAGTCTGCAGCGGTATTCGCGTCGATGACGGTGCGCGAGAACGTCCAGTTGGCGTTAATCGCCGCCGCCGGCGAGCAGTGGCGCCTGACCGAGCGCGCGACGCGTGCGCATGTGACGGACGCCGATGCGCTGCTCGAACGCGTCGGCGCCAGCGCACTCGGAGCGCAGACCTGCGCGACGCTCGCCTATGCGGAGCTCAAGCGCGTCGAAATCGCGATTGCGCTGGCTGCGTCGCCACGCCTGCTGCTATTGGACGAGCCGACGGCCGGCACCGCTTCGGGCGATCGCACGCAACTGATGCGCCTGACGGCTCGAATCGTCCACGAGGGCCGCATCGCGGCGCTGTTTACCGAGCACGACATGGATGTGGTATTCGGCCACGCCGACCGCGTGATCGTCGTCGATCGCGGCTGCATCATCGCGCAGGGCAACCCGGCTTCTGTGCGCGCCGATCCCCGCGTGCGCGAGGTCTATTTCGGCGTCGAAACGGAATAGAATCGGCGGCGATGCGGACCTATTGATGTGCGAGAATCTGCCTGTAACAAACGAAGGAGCACAAATAGTGAATCGGAAATCGAGCGTGACGAGCGCGGTCGCAGCGGGCGTCGCGCTCTTGTTCGCGGCCACAGTCCTGATTGCGCCGGTCACGGCGCAGGTAGTCTTCGGAGTGCCAGGGTCGCCTGACGCGACGACGACGATTCCCGGCAATCAACTGCCGCCCCCGCCCCCGAAATTCGGCGGCGTGATCAAGGGGAGCGCGACGAACTCCAAAGCCTGGTGGCCGCCGCGCATCGTGCCGCCCAAGGGCGCGCCGAACGTTCTGCTGATCATGACCGACGACCAGGGTTATGGCGTGTCGGGCACGTTCGGTGGCGTCATCCCGACCCCGGCGATGAACCGCATCGCCAAGGCCGGATTGATATCGGGAGCGACACGCGTACGCCGCTGGACGACAGCTACAAGCTGCCATTCCGCTTCACCGGCACGATCAACAAGTTGACTCACAATCTGGGCAAAGAGCAGATGACGGCGCAGCAACGTGAAGCGGCGCAGAAGGCGCTCGCCAGCGCGCGCGACTAGCGTTCCCGACATGCTGAAGAGAATCCTCGCCTTCGCCTCGATTGTGGATCTGGACTTGGCTCGGCGGGCGGCGCGTCATGCGTCGGCCATGACCATGAGCAACGCGACATTCTTGCAGGTGCTCGCATTCGTGCTGGCTTTGTCGCCCATCGGCGTTGTATCGGCGCAAGCCACGGCACCCGCAACGACGGGAGTCGCCACGTCGCCAGCCGCAGACAAGAAGATCGCCATCGATCTTCTGAAAGGCAATTGGGTTCGTCCCGATGGCGGCTACACGATAGCGATCAAGAGCGTCAATCCCAACGGGCAACTCGAAGCGATGTACTTCAACCCGAATCAGCTCCCCTTTGCCAAGGCGCAGGCATCGCTGGAAGGCGCGACGCTTCGCGCATCGTTCGAATTGCGCGCCGGCGGTTACGACGGCTCGACGTACGAGCTCACGTACGATCCGGCGACGGATCGTCTCAAGGGGATCTACTACCAGGCCGTCATGAAGCAGAAGTTCGACGTTTTTTTCGTACGGAAATGAGCGTAGTGTGCATGTTGTCGGTACTTTGACAACCTGCATTTTTCCAATCTTGCAATACTGAGGAGCAAACAATGAACAAACGACTTTATCTAGCCGTAGGTGTATCCGCACTGTGCGTCGCCGGGATCGTGGGCAGCCAGGAAATGATCCTAAACATGGTCGCCAACAAGGTCATTCAGAAATATCAGAACGCGAGCTGCGAGCAGCTGTGGCAGCAGAAAGGCCAACCCAAGTCGCCGGAGGAGCAAAAGGCCGTCAATTTTCTGCGCAGCGATCCACAGGCACGGACTGATTTCCTGAACAAGATTGCCCCGCCGATCGTCAACAAGATGTTCGAATGCGGCATGATCCCGTAGCCGATTGCCAGCTGTACCTTAGATTTGACTGATTCTCGGGAGAGGTGATGATCGGATACACGTTCTTGCGGCATGCGCTGCTGGTCGCGGCGGGCATAATGCTGGTTGCGAACGCAGGCGCGCAGCCGGCGCAGGCGCCGCCGAAGGCAACGAAGTCGGCGAAGAAGCCTGCGGCGCCTGCGGTGCAGATGGGCCTGGAACCGCGCGCGATCGAAATACTGAAAGCGGCGAGCGCCCGCCTTGCCGCCGCCAAGTCGATGGCGTTCACCGCGGTGGTCTCCTACGAGAGCCCGAGCCGTCTGGGGCCGCCGCTGATCTATTCCTCGAAGTCGGAGGTCACGCTGCAGCGGTCGAACAAACTACGGGTCATCACGCTGGGCGATGGCCCGGCATCGGAGTTCTATTTCGACGGCAAGACGATGATGGCCTTCTCGCCGGCGGAGAACCTCGTCGCCGTCGCCGACGCGCCCGCGACCATTGATGCGGCGCTGCAAGCGGCGTACGACACCGCCGCGATCTACTTTCCGTTCACCGACGTGATGGTCGCCGATCCCTGGAAAGACATCGCTGACGGACTGAAGATCGCGTTCTACATCGGGCAGTCGAACATCGTCGGCGGTACCACGACGGACATGGTGGCGTACGTCACCGGTAACGTATTCGTGCAGGCCTGGATCGGAGCGGAGGACAAGCTGCCACGACGTGTATACGCAGTCTATCTCAACGACCGCGCGCGGTTGCGACATGTGCTGGAACTTTCCAACTGGCAACTGGATTCGGCGATTGCGGCGGACGCATTCGCTTCGGCCAAGGCCGCCGGCGCGCAGCGCATCGCGTTCGCGCGTCCGGACGCGAAGGATGCGCCGGGAATGAAGCCACCGCCAAAAAGCAAGCCTGGCAAGGCACCGCCCGCCAAGCCGCAATGAGGAGCCAATCATGAACCATATAGTCATCGCTTTCGACCGGGTTGCTGTTGCCGATGCTGGCGGCCAGCCCCGCCGCCGCGTGGTCGCACGCGAACCCGCATGGCGGCACCACATCGCACACCGCGGGTTCGGGTTCGACGACCCGCACCGACGCTGCCGGCGGCAGCGAAACGCATAGTTACGGTCAAGGTACGACCGCGACCGGTCGCTACGGCGACACCGCCACGCACCAGGAAGGATCGGGGCAGACGACCGCGACCAATCCCTACGGCGGCAGTGCGACGCACACCGCCGGCGAGGGCACCACGGCCACCAGTGCGGCGGGCGGCACCGCGTACCATGCCGAAGGGTCCGGCTATACGACCTACACCGGCGCCAACGGCGCGACCGCGTATCACAGTCCGTATTACGGTGCCGCGTATCCCGCGTACCATCCACCGACCACCGTCAACGTCTACGGCGCCGGCTGCTACAACTGCGGTGGCTGGAATGCGGCAGGCGCCGCTGCCGCGGGTGCCGCGGTAGGCATGGCCGCGGGCGCGGCGGTGGCCTCGGCCAACACCGCCGCCGCGACCCAGAATGCCTATGCGGCGGGTGCCGCGGCGGCGAGCGCGAACACGACCAACGCGTACAACGCCGGCGTGGTCGCGGGCGCGACCGGCGCCGCTGCGGTGGCAGCAACGCCCGCCCCCGTCGCCAGCAACGTATTTGCCATGGGTGGCATCTACGCGGCAGTGCCCGCCGGCTCGATGGCGATCAGCAAGAACGGAACGACGTATTACCTCAACGGCAATACGTGGTTCCAGCCCTCCTTCGGCGCGAACGGTGTCTACTATCGGGTGGTGCCGGCCCCGTAAATCCATGAGGCGATTCGCCGAGACGATCAAGCACGAACTCGCGGAGATGGTTCCGCCGACGATCTACTTCTTTGTCATTCTCCACATCGTCGCGTTGATCCGCGTGCTGATGACCAAGAATACCGGCATCGATGTTTCGACCACGACGTCCATCGGCATTGCGGCCCTGATCCTCGGCAAGGCCGTGCTGCTGGCCAACGCCCTGCCGTTCATCAACCGCTTTCCGGAAAAGCCGCTGATCTGGAATGTCTGCTGGAAGACCGCACTTTATTTCCTGGTGGCACTGCTCATCCACTATCTGGAGCATCTCTACGACTTCTGGAAAGTCGCCCCCGGGTTTGCCGCGGCGAATCAGAAGCTCCTCTCCGAGATCGTGTGGCCACATTTCTGGGCCATTCAGATCCTGCTGACGGTGCTCATATTTGCGTACTGCGTTGCGAGCGAGTTCGCTCGGGTGCTGGGACCGGGCAAACTCAAAACGATGTTCTTCGGCCCTCTGCCAGGGAAGCGTAATAGACAGGATTCGACGGGTTCTGCATGACCCTTGAAGACCTGGCGCTGCTGTCACGGCGTGACCGCGTCCGCATGATCGCATTGGTTGTCGCCTTGGTCGTTGCCGCGATATGGGCCTCCGCCCATTTCCTGCAACCCGCCCCGCCCCGCCGCATCGTGCTTGCCTCAGGCCTCGAGGACGGCTTGTTTCACCGGCATGCGCAACGCTACATCGAGATCCTGGCGCGATCGGGCGTGACCGTGGAGGAGCGTCTGACCAATGGTGCTGGCGACAACCTTCGACTACTTGAGGATCCGAAATCCGGGGTCGATATCGCATTCACGCAGGGTGGTGTCGCGCGATTTCCCGAGGCGAATGGCATCGTCATGCTCGCGAGCCTCTTCTACGTGCCGATGTGGATCTTCTACAGCGGCAAGGACGAACTCGATCAGATCAACGAACTTCGCTACCGCCGCATCGCGGTCGGCATGGAAGGCAGCGGCACGCGCGCATTGGCCGAGCCGTTGCTGGCCATCAATGGAATGACGAGCGGCAACGTGACGACGATTCCGATGAGCAATAGCGAAGCGCTGCGAGCGTTGCAGGCGGGCCAGGTCGGCGCCGCAATCTTTGTCGACGGCGCCGAGAATCCAGCCGTGTGGAATGCACTTCACGATCCCAACCTGAAACTGATGCATTTCAGACGGGCCGAGACCTATCATCGACGATTCCACTTCGTCAACAAGCTGACGTTGCCTCCCGGGGCGATCGACTTTGCCCTGAACATTCCGGAGGACGAAGTCGCGCTGATCGGCACCAAAGCCATGCTCGCGGCACGCGACGGACTGCATCCGGCACTGATCAACCTGCTGGCCGATGCCGCGCGCGAAATTCACGGCGAGCCGGGTCTGTTCGAGGAAGCGGGCGAGTTTCCGGGAATCACCCAGGTCGACCTGCGCGTGTCGGCAGAAGCGGATCGGCACAGGCGTTTCGGACCGAGCTTCCTCTATCAATACCTGCCATTCTGGGTGGCGACGATCGCGGAACGAGCGATCATCGTGCTGCTCCCGCTGGCCGTCATCCTGGTGCCATTGCTCAACTACCTACCACAGTTCCTGCGCTGGCGCGTCCGATCCCGCGTGTATCGATGGTACGGCGAGCTCGCGCTGCTGGAGCGCGACGTGGCGACGCGCGTCGGAACCTTGCCCGTCGAGAAATGGCTGTCGGATCTGGACCGCATCGAGCACGCCGTTGCGCAAATCCACACGCCGGCGGGGTTTGCGAGCGAGGCGTACACCCTGCGCGAACACATCGGCCTCGTTCGCCGCGCGGTCATGGCACGGACCGGCCCGCCGGGCGCGGTCGCGGCCTAGAAACTGTTCATTGCAGCGTATAATTTCTGCGGCGCATGCCGGGTGCGAGCTTCAACCTCGAAGCCGTGAAGGCACAAATCGACAAGGCCCGGGCAGCGCACGGCCAGCAGCAGCAGCAACGCGCAGGTTTTGCGCCGTGCCATTCGCAGAGGTTGCGAACGGCGCGGCGCCATTGCATTAGCGGCCCATGATTGGAAAACGCGCGTGCAAAGCTCCGGTTTGCGCAGGACGTCGATCGTCGCAATCGCTGTTTGCGGCTTGCTCGCTGCCTGCGCCGTTCAGGTTGCGCGACCGCCTGTCGTCACCGACCAGCGCCCGGACGGCTTTCCTACCAGTTATTACCAGCAACTCTCGCAGCGTGGCGGCGAGGTGTTGCAGATCGATCCCGCGCAATCGCTGGTGGTCATTGAGGTACGACGCGCCGGGTCCCTCGCCAACCTGGGACACGATCATGTCGTCGCCAGCCACGACGTGCGAGGCTACGTCGCCCCCGGCGAAGGCAGGGCCGATTTCTACATTCGACTCGACCAGTTGGCCGTGGACGAGCCCCAGCTGCGCGCCGAGGCGGCATTCGACACGCAGCCGTCGCCATCGGCGATCGCCGGTACCCGTGAAAACATGTTGCACAAATTCAATGCCGAGGCGCACCCCTACGCAGTGGTATCCGTGGAGCGCGTGGTCCTTGAGGCGGCAGGGGCGCAACTCGATATTTCCATCGCGCTCAATGGGGTCCCGCGCGCTATGCGCGTTCCGGCGAAGATCGAGAGGACCGCGGGTCAAATCACCGTGACCGGGCGCGTCACGCTCGCGCAGACCGCGTTCGAGATCACGCCTTTTTCAATTCTCGGGGGCGGGCTCCAGGTGCAGGATCAGGTGGACGTGCGATTCGCGATCCGTGCCCGCAGCTTGCCGCATTGATTCCGATGAATAATCTTGCGTGCGCGACGCGCGATGCCATCTGCCGCAGGCGGAATAGCGCAGGCGACAGCGCTGTTGACATCTGGAGAGCCGTCCCGGATGCGCTTGCCGGCCGAAGCATTTTGTAACAGATGCCTATGGATGCACGAATGAAGGAGCACTTTCCACTGGCGACGCGTGCGAATACAATCGAAGGTATCGTTCTCGGAGCGCCGTTGTGCTGAAACACCTGCTTCGTGCGCTGTTGCCGTTGGCATGCGCGTGCAGCTACGGGCTGACGTCGGCCCATGCTGCGATCTATACCTGGACCGATGCTTCGGGGAGGATCAACATCAGCAATCTGGCCCCGCCCGAGGGCACGAACGTGACCAGCGTCGTGCCCGAAAGTCCCCGCAGCGTGGCGCCGCCGCGAACGGACGGTCCCGACGATACGGCGCGCCGGCTCGAAGTGCAGGCATTGGCCGACCGCGTCCGGCAACTCGAGTTCGAAGCCCAGTTTGCCCAACGTCCGGCGCCGCCGATGCCGACCTATCAGATGCCTCCGGTGCAGTACTCGGAATTCCCACCCGCCTATGCCGACGCTCCAGACCCCGGCTGCAATCCCGCATGGGCGGGTTGCGCAAATTGGTGGATGCCCTTCGGTTACCCGGCAGCGATTGTCGTAGTCCAATCGCCGGGTTTTCGGCGCGGGCGCCCCATTCATGGTGGACCCAACTTGCCGATACAGCGCCCGATGCGTCCTTCATCCGTCACCTACCGGCGCTGAATCGACGGTGCCGGCCGTGGATCAGTCCGGCTGAATCTTCGCGTCACGCACGAGCTTCGCCCAGCGATCGAGATCGGTGCGCGTCATTTCCGCGAGTTGCTCGGACGTGCCGCCCGTCGGCACCAGCCCCTGTTTCTGCAGCGAGTCCGCAATCTCGGGCGACTTCAGCAGCGTGTTCACCGTGCTGTTGAGCCTGGCGACGATTGCCGCGGGCGTTCGCGCCGGGGCGTAGAGTCCGTACCAGATGTCGGTATCGATGTCGCGCACACCGGTGGCCTCGGCCAGCGAGGGCACGCCGGGCGTGACGGCCGATCGCTGCGTCCCTCCGGCGGCAAGCATGGTGAGCTTGCCGGCCTCGACCAGCGGCAACGCCACATGCACCGGGAGGAACATCGCGTTGATCTGGCCGCCGAGCAGGTCCTGCGTCGCGCCCGCCGTGCCCTTGTACGGGACGTGCAGCAGGTTGATCCCCGTTTTCGACTTGAACAGTTCCATCGCCAGATGGTGCGGCGTGCCGTTGCCGGGCGACCCGTAGCTCAGTCCGCCGGGATTCGCCTTGGCCAGCGCAATGAACTCCGTGACCGTTTTCGCTTTGACCGTCGCGTTGACCACGAGCGCGAGCTGCCCGATGGCCAGCGGGACGACCGGCGCGAAGTCCTTGATGGGATCGTAGGGCATGGACGCGAACAGGCCAAGGTTCTGCACGATGGTGGCCGCGGTCATGAGCAGCGTGTAGCCGTCGGGCGGCGATTTCGCCACGGCCTCGGTGCCGATGTTGCCGCTGGCGCCTGGCTTGTTCTCGATCACGACCGCGACTTTCCAATCCTCACCCAGCTTCTGGCCGAGCGTCCGCGCCAGAATGTCGCTGCCGGTGCCTGGAGTGAATGGCACCACGATCTTCACCGACCTTGCCGGATAGGCATCCTGCGCAAGTGCAGCGACGCTCGCAAACAAGAATGCCAGCGAAGCGCTGAACGCTGCCCCAATGCCGAAGCGACGCCTGATCATGCAAGCCTCCCCACGTTAATTCGATGGCAAATGACCGAGTCCAATTGAGATCAACGGCTCAGGGTATCGTGGTCGTATTGTGCGACGCGCTTGTAGCCATCCGAAATCGCGCGCAGCTCGTCGGCGCTGATCACGTCCTCGATACGCTCGAAGGGCCGGTCGCCGGTGCGCAGATAGACTTCGCGAATAATGGCGTCGGGCGGGCTCGCCCGGTTGGCCAGGACGACCTGGGTGGTCGCCGGCAGGCGCCTGGACTCGTAGACCTTGAGCGCGGCAGCGGGATCGTCGCGGTGCGCCACCAGTGCGTCCGCGAGCGCTCGCGCGTCGAGGATCGCCTGCCCTGCCCCGTTGGATCCGCGCGGAAGCATCGGGTGCGCAGCGTCGCCCAGCAGCGTAACGCGTCCGTCGGTCCACCAGGGAAGGGGATCCTGATCGATCATCGGATACTCGAGCACGTGCTCCGTCGCGCGGATCATCGCCGGCACGTCCAGCCAGTCGAAATGCCAGTCCGCATAGGCAGCGATGAAGTCATCGACGCGTCCCGGCCGGTTCCAGTCGCGCCGGTCGCGATGTTTCGGCGTTTCGATTTCCGCGACCCAGTTGACGAGCTGGCGTCCACGCGCATCGATGTTGTCGCGGATCGGGTAGATGACCATCTTGCCATGCGCCAGCCAGCCTGCCCGAACCATGCTCGCGCCGGAGAGAAACGGCTCCCACCGCACCACGCCGCGCCACATGTTGACCCCGGAGTAGCGAGGCTCTCCTTCGCTCGGATGCAGTTGCTTGCGCAACGACCGAGTGTAAGCCGTCGCAACCGACCGCCGCGTCGGCGCGCTGCGGCGCGAGGACCGCGCCTGTGGCCGCATCGGCAAAATGGATCGTGATGCCGTTTGTGTCCTGCTCGAACCGCTCGCATCGCCACCCCAGCTGGATTCGATCCGCGCCCAGCCTCTGGCGGCAGGCCTCGAGCAGCAACAGCTGCAAGTCTCCGCGATGGATCGAGAATTGCGGCGAGGCATAGCCGGCGTGGCGGCCGAGCGGTTCCCGGTAGATGAGCTGGCCGAAGCGGTTGTAGAACACCGCCTCCCGGGTCTCGACCGCAACGCGCGCCAACGCGCTCTCCAGCCCGAGCTCGCACAGTTCCCTGCTCGCGTGCGGCAGGACATTGATGCCTGCGCCGAGCGGCGCAATCTCGGTGGCCGATTCGAACACTCGCGCCGGGATGCCCGCGCGATGCAAGGCGAGCGCCAGCGTGAGTCCGCCGATGCCCGCGCCGACGATGATCACTTCCATGAGGCAAAACTCCTGGCCATGCGCATTCCGGTGCGCTGCGTTCGCACGCGCGCCGGGCCGGTCACGGCAACCCGATGCAGTCCATTCTCAAGCACGACCTGCCGCGCTGTCCACCCGAGCTGCCAGCGCGCGGCCTGTATAATTGGACTTCAGCACCCTCGACCCTGGGCCTCCGCCGCCATGCCCGGCGATGATTGCCGGGCCACAACAAGAATGCCGCGTCCATGCCCCTGACCGCCAGCTATTTGCCCAACGCCAGCTGCGCAAGAATGGCGCCGACTGGCACGACTCCTCGCCCTCCTGTCTGCGGCAATCGCGACCGGTTGCACGGCGATCTCCGGCAATGTCCTGCGCGACAACCGGGAAAAGTTCAACGAGATCGCGCAAATCACGAATGCCGAGCAGCTGCTGCAGAACATCGTGCGGCTGCGCTACGCCAACTCGCCCTATTTCCTCGAGATCAGCAACGTTTCCACCAGCGCGACCATGGGTGGATCATTAAGCGTTGCCGGCAATACCACCGGCGCCGCGATCGGCCTTTCGCCCAATACCGCGATCAGTCCGACCGTCAGCTATTCCCAAACCCCGTCGTTCGTCTTCCAACCGCTCACCGGCGAGAAATTCGCACGCCAACTGCTGCGGCCAGTCGACCTGCGCACCCTTGCGCTGCTGCGCACGGCAGGATGGGACCTGCGCGAAATCCTCCTGGTCATGGTCGACAACATCAACGGCATTCCCAACGCGCCGGCGGCAACGCAGTTCACCTCCGACGTAGTGCCCGAAAACGCCGAATTCCGCCGCGTCGTCGAGCTGCTCGATCGTCTCGAAGCTTCCGGGCTGGTCCAGCTCGGCGTCGACTCGGGCCCTGCAGCGCAGGACCCGCGCGTCGACATCGTGCTGTCGCTGCAGATCGAACGCGCCGCCGCCGCGACGCCCGACGGGCAGGAACTCATACGCCGGCTGGCGCTCGATCCGGCCGCGCTCACCTATCGCCTCGTGGCCGCCGCCTCCGGCGGCGGCGGCAAGAACATCGCAGTCAAACCGCGTTCGGTACTCGCGGCCATGCGCTTCCTGAGCAAAGGGATGGACGTGCCGGACGCGGACCTTGCGGCCGGCTACCTGCCGGTCCTGCGCAAACCCGACGGGACCGTCTTCGAGTGGAACGCGCTGCTCGCGGGCGTGTTTCGCGTTCGTACCGCGGATATCGTCCCTGCCACGGCGTACGTGCGCGTACAGCACCAGGGACGCTGGTTCTATATCGACAACGCCGATCTCAAGTCCAAGCAGACGTTCGCCCTGATGGAGACGGCGCTCGCGCTTCAGGCCGGCGACATCCCGCCCATCTCGACCATCCTGACCTTGCCGATCTCGCGCTGATCATCACGGAAGGAAATGAGTCGACATGTACAATTTGCTGAACTATCCGGTGCTCGTCTTCGCGCTCTCCTTCTTCGCACTGTGGATCTCTGCCCGGATCGGGGCGGCTCTCCGCCGACGCCGGCCGGACATCACCGACGGCGGCCGTGAGGATTTCGGCGTGATCCTGGCCGCGACACTCACGCTGCTCGGGTTGATCATCGGCTTCAGCTTTTCCATGGCGATCGGTCGTTACGACCAGCGCAAGAACCTCGAAGAGGAGGAAGCCAACGCGATCGGCACCGCCTAGTCCGAGCCGATCTGCTCCCCGCCGAACCGACGCCGCGAAGTTACGCCCGCTGCTGATGGCGTATCTGGGCCAGCGGATTCTGTTCTACCAGTCGCGGGACGTGGACGAGCTTCGGGGGATCAATGCCAAGATCGCGCAGCTGCAGGCCGAGCTGTGGTCGGCGGTCAAGACCCCTGCGCTTGCACAGCCGACGGCCGTCAACGCGCTGGTGCTCAAGGGAATGAACGACGTGCTGAACGCGCAGGGATACACACAAGCCGCGTGGTGGAACCGGATCCCGCACGCGGCGTGGTGGCTGATGGCAGCGATCGCCGTCTGTTGCAACCTGCTGCTCGGTTACGGGGTGCGCGACGCGAGAAAGGAATCGCGCCTGCTGCTGGTGCTGCCGATGGTCGTGGCGCTGTCGTTCTTTCTGATCGCGGATATCGACAGTCCGCGCGGTGGCGTCATCCGCGTCAGCCCGCAGAACCTGATGAGCCTCGCCGCATTGCTGCCGCCGAATTGACATCGGCGGGCGCCGACCTCTACGCGTGTAGACGCGCCAACCCTGCGGCGAGATCCTCGAGCAGATCGTCTGGGTCTTCGAGCCCTATGTGCAGGCGCACGCAGGGTCCCTGCGTCTCCCAGCGCGTCGCCGTACGCGTGCGCCCGGGGTATGTCGGCAGGATCAGGCTCTCGAAGCCACCCCAGCTGAAGCCCATCTTGAACAGCCGCATGCCATCGAGCATCGCGTCGATCCGTTCCTTCGCCACGGGCTTGAGCACGATGCCGAACAGACCCGCACGCGCCGGTGAAATCGCGCTGCCAGAGTTCGTGGCCGCGCGATTCCGGCAGCGCGGGAAAGATCACCTCGGCGACGTCGGGTTGGTCGCGCAACCACTGCGCAATGCGCAGCGCGCTCGCAGTGTGCTGTCGTAGACGCAGCGCCAGCGTGCGCAGGCCGCGCAGCGCCAGGAAGCAGTCGTCGCCGCTCGCGGTCACGCCCATGTCGGTGAACAGGCGGTGCATGCGCGGAAACGTCGCCTCGCTGCAGGTGATCAGACCGATCAGCACGTCGGAGTGGCCGCCGAGATACTTGGTACCGGCGTGCACGGCGACGTCGACCCCGCGCGCAAACGACGGGAACCCGAGCGGTGTCGCCCAGGTATTGTCGAGCATGACCAGTGCGCCGCGTTGATGCGCCACTTCCGCAATCGCCGGGATGTCCTGCACTTCGAACGAGAGCGAACCGGGCGATTCGGTGAACACGACCTTGGTGTTGCTGCGGAACTGACTGCCGATCGCGCCGCCGAGCAGCGGATCGTAGTAGTTGACGTCGACACCGAAACCCTTGAGCTGATTCTCGCAGAAGCGGCGAGTCGGGCCGTAGACCGAGTCGGTGACCAGCACATGATCGCCCTTGCGCGTCACGGCCAGCAGTGCCAGCGTGATCGCGGCGAGGCCTGAAGGTACGGCCAGCGCAGCGTAGCCCGCCCTCCAGTGCCGCGAACGCGGCTTGCAGGTCGGTCACCGTCGGCATGCCGTGCAGCCCATAGACGACACCGGGGTGCGTCCCGGCGACGGCGGATTCGAGTTCGGCCACGGAATCGAACAGGATGGTCGATGCTCGATACACAGGCGTATTGACCGTGCCGAGATGCTCCTTCGGTCGGCGGCCCAGGTGCGCGACCGCGGTCGCCGGTCGCCATTTCCGGTCGGCATTCATAGGGAACCTCCGCGCTTCGCGCTGCGGCGCATTGGGCACTGAGGCGCTCGGGACGGCCCGCCGCTCATGCCGTCGCCCTCAACCCGGACGCGATCTGCGCGACCTGTGCCGGGATGCTCTGCCGGATGTCGACGACGAGCGCGTCGGCGGGCTCCTCGAGCGCCGCGAACTGGCTCGCGAGCAACGATCGCGGCATGAAATGACCGCGGCGGGAGGCGAGCCTCGGTTCGATCGTCGCCACGTCACCCTTGAGGTAGACCCACCTCAGCTCGCCGGCGGAGGCGAGGCGGTCGCGATAGCTCTGGCGCAGCGCGGAACAGGCGAGGATCGCGTGCCGCCCCACCGCGTGCAGCGACTGCAGTTCAACACAAATTCGGTCCAGCCATGGCCAGCGATCGTCGTCGGTCAGCGCAACGCCCGCCGCCATTTTCGCGACGTTGCGTTCCGGATGAAAGTTGTCGGCGTCGAGGAATGTCCAGCCGAGTTCATCGGCCAGCGCGCGGCCCACCGTCGACTTGCCGCAGCCGCACACGCCCATGAGGACGACGGTCATGCGTCGCTCTTCTCGACCTGATGGCCGCCAAAACTCTTGCGCATCATCGCCAGCAGTTTGTCGCTGTATTCGTTCCGGCCCTGGCTCGCGAAGCGCATCATCAACGCCAGCGTCAGCACCGGCGCGGGCTGTCCCTGCTCGATCGCCTCCGCCACGGTCCAGCGACCCTCGCCCGAGTCGGCGACCCGGGGCGCGATGTCGTCCAGCGACGCATCCTCGCGCAGGAAATCCGCGGTGAGATCGAGCAGCCACGAGCGCACCACGCTGCCGTGCCGCCACATTTCGGCGATCGCAGCGACGTCCAGGTCGAACCCGTCCTTGCCCTTGAGCAGCGCGAGACCCTCGGCCAAGGCCTGCATCATCCCGTACTCGATGCCGTTGTGGATCATCTTGACGAAGTGTCCGGAACCATTCGCGCCGCAATGCAACCAGCCGCGATCCGGCGCCGGTGCGAGAATCTTCGCAAACGGCTCGACCGCGCGCGCCGCGGCATGCGAACCGCCGAACATCAGTGCGTAACCGTGCTCTAGCCCCCACACGCCGCCGGAGACCCCGCAATCGACGAAACGGATACCGTAGCTCGCAAGCTCGACCGCGCGCCGTTCCGAATCCTTGTAATAGGCATTGCCGCCGTCGACGATCACGTCTTCCGACAGCAGCCTCGGCGCCAGCTCCGCCAGCGTCGTCTCCGTCCGCTCTCCCGCCGGGACCATCAACCACACCACGCGTGGAGCATGCAACGCGTGCACCAGCGCTTCGAGGTCATCCGCCGCCGCACATCCTTCGATGCCGCCGACGGCCGCGCGTGCCGCGGCGTTGGGGTCGAAGCCGACGACGTCGACTCCACCCGCAGCGAGCCGCCGTGCCATGTTGGCACCCATGCGACCCAGCCCCACCATGCCGATCTGCAATCCCATCGCTGTCCCTTGTTCGTCGATCGGCCCGATGCTACACAACCACCGGCGCCGGCGCTACGTTTGCGGTGCGTTCAAGCTTGCCCACACGGCGGTGCCGACGATGAGCGTCCCACCCATCACGGTCGCCGGACTCGGCACCTCGCCCAACATGCCTGCAGCCAGCGCGATGCCGTACACCGGCTCCAAGCGCCACCACCACGCTTGCGGTGTGCGCCGAGAGCCTGCCCAGGCTGCGGATGAACAGCGTGTGCGCGAGCGCGGTACAGACCAGCCCGAGAATCAGAATCAGCCCGGCATCGCGCAGCGAGACTACCGTCGGCACCAGCGCGATTGCCGGCAGCACGCATAGGGCGGCGCACGCGTTCTGCCAGAACGCGATCTCGCCCGGGCCGCGCCGGGATGCCAGCGCACGATTGCAGACCGCGAGCAGCGCGAAGGTCGCACCCGCGACCACACCCCACAGCAATCCCTGGACGACCCGATTCGAAAGCCGGAAATCGGGAACGATCAGAAGCAGACCCAGCATCGTGATCGCCGCGAGCACCCAATCGCCGGGTCGCGCGCGACGTTGCAGGAACGTCCATTCGAGCAGCAGTACGAACGCGGGAAAGGTCGCGAAGCCCAACAGTCCGATCGCTACACTCGCGACCTGTATCGCCTGAAAAAAGGTGACCCAGTGCACGGCGAGCAGAATGCCGCCCACGACCAGGCGCCACTCGAAGCCGCCGCGAAGCTGCTTGCGCCACGCGAGCATGCAGCCGAGTGCCGCGGCGGCGACCGCGGTCCGGCCGAACACAATCGTGGCGGGCGGGAGCGCAATCCATTTTCCGAAAAGTCCGGCGAATCCGAACAGCGCCGCTGCCGCATGCAGCGAAAGCAGCGCCGACGTCCGGGAATGCGGAACAGGGTGTCCGGGAACGCCTTCGCTCATGGATCCGATTGTGCCACCGCGGGGAGCCTGCCTGCGGACACGCCCGGGTTACAATCACGACCACGCCTGCCGCGCCGCCATGCACGCGGCGCGCGACGAGCCACCCAGGGGGATAGACATGCCGCAGAACTTCGCCGCCAAGAAGGTCCTCGACGCGATCCGCAAGGAGCCCGGTCAGCGCGTCAAGGTGGCGGTGTCCGACATCGACGGTGTGCTGCGCGGCAAGTACCTGCACAAGGACAAGTTCTTCTCGGCGGCCGAAGGCGGTTTCGGCTTCTGCGATGTCGTCTTCGGCTGGGACATGATGGACCATTGCTACGACAACACCACCGTGACGGGCTGGCACAAGGGTTTCCCCGACGCGCTCGCGCGGATCGATCTGGGCACGCATCGCAACGTGCCGTGGGACGACGGCGTGCCGTTTTTCCTCGCCGACTTCGTCACGCAGAAGAACGGCAAGGAAGTGCCGCATCCGGTGTGCCCGCGGCAGACGCTGAAGCGCGTCCTCAAGCGTGCCGAGAAGCTGGGCGTCGCGCCGATGTGCGGCATCGAGTTCGAATGGTTCAATTTCGCCGAGACGCCGCAGTCGTGGGCGGACAAGGGCTACGTTCGACCCGACCCCATCACGCCGGGGATGTTCGGCTACTCGCTGCTGCGCGCCAACGAGAATCGCGAATTCTTCAAGGCGCTGATGGTCGAAATGCTCGCCTTCGGCGTGCCCATCGAGGGCTTGCATACCGAGACCGGTCCCGGCGTGTACGAAGTCGCGATTCAGTTCTCGGAAGCGCTCGAAGCCGCCGACCGCGCGGTGCTGTTCAAGACCGGCGCGAAGGAAATCGGCTCGCGCTTCGGCATCATGCCGAGCTTCATGGCCAAGTGGAACGCCCAGTATCCCGGCTGCTCGGGCCACATTCACCAATCGCTGAGCGATGGCAAGAAGAACGTCTTCTACGACGCCGGCAACAAGAACCGCATGAGCAAGACCTTCGAGAGCTACCTTGCCGGCCAGATCGCGTGCCTGCTCGAATTCGCGCCGATGTTCTGGCCGACGATCAACAGCTACAAGCGCCTGGTCGACGGCTTCTGGGCGCCGGTCAAGCCGACGTGGGGCATCGACAATCGCACCGCGAGCTTTCGCGTGATCGCGGGCTCGCTCAAGGCGACGCGGCTGGAGACGCGCTGTCCGGGCGCCGACATGAATCCCTATCTCGGCGCGGCCGCCTGCATCGCGGCGGGACTGCACGGCATCGAAAGGAATCTGAAGCTCACGGCCAAGCCGATTCACGGCACCAACGTCGGCGCCGAAGACGTTCCGCGCGCACCACGAACGCTGATCGAGACGACGCGCAATTTCCGGAATTCGAAAATCGCGCGCGACTGGTTCGGCGACGATTTCGTCGACCACTTCTCCGCTACCCGCGACTGGGAATGGCGGCAATGGCTCGACGGCGTCACCGATTGGGAACTGAAGCGCTACTTCGAAATCATCTGAGGGTCTCGACGCATGACCGTCCATCGCTTCGCGTTCCCGACGACCATCCTGTTCGGCCCCGGCGCCCGCAAACAGGTCGCCGACGATCTCAAGGCGCAAGGCGTCAAACGTCCGTTGATCGTCACCGACCGCGGCATCGCGCCGCTGCCGATGCTGAAATCGTTCATCGCCGATCTGCCGGGCCTCGACGTCGCCGTGTTCTCCGACATCTGGGGAAATCCCGTGGCCAGCCAGGCGACGCGAGGCGCCGCGGCGTACAAGGCGCATCGCGCCGACGCCGTCGTCGGCCTCGGCGGCGGCGCGGCGCTCGACGTCGCCAAGGCCGTCGCGCTCATGGCTACGCACGACGGCGACGTGCTCGAATATGCCTGGGACCACCCGCAGGCGCGCGCCATCGTGCACGATCTGCCGTATTTCGTCGCCCTGCCGACGACCTCGGGCACAGGGTCGGAGGTCGGGCGTTCGAGCGTGGTCTCAGACGACACCACGCACATCAAGAAAATCATCTTCTCGCCGAAGCTACTGGCGCGTGCGGTGTTCGCCGATCCCGAACTGACGCTCGACCTGCCGCCGCACATCACCGCCGCGACCGGCATGGATGCGCTGACGCACAACGTCGAGTCGTACCTGTCGCCGGCCTACCATCCGCTGTGCGATGGCGTCGCGCTCGAAGGAACGCGCATCGCTGCGAAGTCGCTGCGGACGGCAGTACGCGAGCCGCACAACCTCGCCGCGCGCTCGGACATGATGATGAGTTCCATGATGGGCGCGATCGCCTTCCAGAAGGACCTGGGCGCCGTGCATTCGTGCGCGCATGCGCTCTCGACGGTCGCAGACCTGCACCACGGGCTCGCCAACGGCATCATGATCGACCATGTCATGCGCTTCAACCTGCCGGCGGCGACCGACAAGATGGCCGAACTGGCGCACGTCGTCGGCCTTCAGACGGCGTCGAAAAAAGCTGCCGCGCTCGCCTTCATCGACTGGCTGGTCGAACTGAAGCGTGAACTGTCGATTCCGCAGACTCTTGCAGTCTATGCATCCAAGCGGGTGGTGACGCGCGCCGACATTCCCGCTTTGGTCGAGGTCGCCATCAACGACATCTGCCATCAGACTAATCCACGTCCCTGCACGCGCGCGGACTTCGAGCGCATCTTCGCCGAGGCGATCTGAGCCACCGCAGACGATTGGCCGTGTCATGTCCATGTTGAAAATCGGCATCTCCGCATGCTTCTTCCACGCCGACCCGCGGCGCGCGATTTTCAAGGGCATGACGCTGCAGTACATCGAGCAGAACATGGCGCACTGGGTCATGCAGAAGGATGCGATGGCACTCATGATCCCCTCACCCGACGGCGGAACGCGGCGGCAGGAAAGCCGCGTCGCCGTGGCCGACTACGCGCGCGAGCTTGACGCGCTGGTGCTGATGGGAGGCTCCGATGTCTGCCCGGAGAGCTATGGCGAACGGGCGTTGCTCCCGGAATGGAACGGCGACCGCATCCGCGACGACTACGAGATCGCTCTGTTGCGCGCCTTCATCGATGCGCGCAAGCCGGCGCTCGGTGTCTGCCGTGGTGCGCAGGTCATCAACGTCGCATTCGGAGGGACGCTCTACCAGGACCTCACGACGCAGCGGCCGGGAGCGCTCAACCATCGCGATTGGGAGATCTATGCGGACAACACCCACGCGACGTCGATCGTGCCCGGGTCCGGGCTCGCGCGCCTGTACCCGGGACTCGGATTGACCAAGACCAACTCGGTGCATCACCAGGCCGTCAAGGACATTGGCCGGGATCTGGTGGTCGAAGCGTGGTCGGAGCCCGACCGCGTGGTCGAAGCGCTGCGCTGGGCAGGGCCGTCGTATGTTTTTGGCATCCAATGGCACCCCGAATTCCACCACCACGGCGCAGCGTCGTTCATCGACGATACTCCGATCCTCGACGACTTCCTGGCTCGCGCCAGGCACTGAACACGCACCCATCGTGAAAATACTCAATCCCGCGACCAACACCGTCATTGCCGACGTGGCCGAAGACAGCGCTGTCAGCGTGCGGGCAAAGTACCTGCGCGCGCGCGCCGCCCAGCCGGCGTGGGCAGCCGTGCCGATGAAACAGCGGCTCGACGCGATCGGCAAGTTTCGTGATCGCATCACCGAGATGCATGAAACACTTGCGCAAACACTGACGCGGGAAGTCGGCAAGCCGATCAAGCAGTCGCGCAACGAACTCAACGGCCTGCTCGGACGCATCGATTTCTTCCTGGCGGAAGCCGCCCGTGTGCTGCGCGAGGAGAAGGTCTACGCCGACGCAAAACAAAAACTCGAAGAGCGGATCTCGCACGAGCCCCTCGGCGTCATCGCCAACATTTCGGCGTGGAATTATCCATACTTTGTCGGCGGAAACGTTTTCGTCCCGGCGTTGCTGGCCGGAAACGCGGTGCTGTACAAGCCCTCTGAGTTTGCAACCTTGACCGGCTTGCACATCGCGGAAATGCTCGTCGCGGCTGGCGTCCCTGAGGATGTCTTCATCCCGGTGATCGGCGGCGGCAAGACCGGCGCGGCATTGCTCAATCAGCCGATCGATGGCGTGTTCTTCACTGGTTCGTACGCGACGGGTGCCCGCATCGGTACCAAAGCCGGCCGCAAGATGATCAAGGTGCAACTGGAGCTCGGCGGCAAGGACCCGGTGTACGTGTGCGATGACGTCGACGTCGGCAGCGCCGCCGCCGGCATCGCCGATGGCGCGTTCTACAACACCGGGCAATCGTGCTGCTCGGTCGAACGCATCTACGTCCACGAGAAAATCCACGATGCCTTCGTGAGCGCGTTCGTCGCCGAGGTCAAGGGGTACAAGACCGGCGATCCAGCGGACGAATCGACGTACATCGGCGCGATCACGCGGCGACCGCAACTCGACGTGCTCAGGAAGCAGGTTTCAGACGCAAAAAAGCGCGGCGCCAGGCTGCTGACCGGCGGCAACGTCGTGCAGCAAAAAGGCAATTGGTTCGAGCCGACGGTCTTCGTCGACGTGAATCACAAGATGGCGTTGATGAAGGACGAGAGCTTCGGCCCCATCATCGGCATTCAGAAGGTCAAGGATGACGCCGAGGCGGTTGCGCTCATGAACGACAGCGCATACGGCCTGACCGCAGGCGTCTATACACCGAACCAGAAACGGGCACGCAAGATCCTCGCCCAGGTCCATTCCGGATCGGTCTACTGGAACTGCTGCGATCGCGTAAGCCCGCGGCTGCCGTGGTCCGGCGTGGGCCATTCCGGGATCGGCCTCACCCTCTCGACGTACGGCATCGCGACCTTCACGCGGCCGAAGGCGTGGCACCTCAAGGCGACCTAGGATTCTTCAGCCGCACGTCGCGGCCAGCGGAGCTTCAACGCCGCTCGCATGCCGCGACATGGTGCTGCGCATCGCTCGGAACCGGCAAACGTAAATATTCTATTGTCTTGCACAAATCGGCCCGCGCACATTAAGATATTAGCGCAACTTTCGCGAGGGAGGGGCGATGCATCGCAATGGTTTCGCCAGCGCGCGCAGCATGCTCGGGTTGCTTCTTGCGACAGCACTCTTGTCGGGGGCGCCGTGTCAGGCAGCACCCTTACTCCAACTAAGTCGCACGGCCATTCAATTCGGTCCGATGGGCTATGGGACGCCGAGCAGCGTGCAGCCGGTGTTCGTAACCAACACCGGGGATGCGCCGCTCACGATCTCTGCCGTCATTCTCGGCGGCCCCCAGGCGAACGACTTCGCGGTCAAGGGCACCTGCGGACCCCCGATCACGATCGTGCCCGGCGGCCAGTGCCGCCTCGACACGACGGTGACCATCCTGAACGCTATCCCACAGACGAGAATCGGGACCCTGCAGCTGACGTCCGACTCAGCGTCGGCCCCCCCCACGATCTCGTTGTCCGTTATCGGGGAGTCGGACCTTACGACGGGTTTCGTGCCGACGCCGCCGTGGATCGATTTCGGGAATCAGATGCTCGGCACCCCCGCAGCCCAGCAGACACTCATGCTGCTCAACCCCGAGTCGAATCCCGCGGTGATTGACGCCGTCGTCTTGCAGCAGGGCGGAGGCCAGGACTTCACCATGACGTCGGATTGCGCTGGAAAAACGACGGGCAGTGGATCGATATGTAATTCGACGATCGGTTTCACGCCCAGTGCTGCGGGACCGAGATCGGCTGAACTCCAATTCAACGTCCATCCCAAAGTAAATCCGGCGGCTCACTTCACCTTCAGCTATTCGATCACGGGCGTGGGTACGACCAGCGGTTCGCCGGGTACGCTCAACATCGATCAGCAGGGCCTCACCGGATCATGGTACCAGGCGGCGACGAGCGGACAGGGATTCGAGATCGAGGTGTTCAAGGATATTTCAGGCGCGGGTTCGGGATTCCTGCAAGGAAGCTGGTTTACGTTCGACGCGACGACGAGCGGCGGCGCCGATCATGGCCGCTGGTACACGTTTGGCGGCGCAGTCCACGCCGGCACGAACAGCGCTTCGCTGCCGCTGTATCAGAACCTCGGCGGCAATTTCAACGCTTTGCCCGCCACGTCTGCGACGCAGGTTGGCAATGTCACGATCACGTTCAGCGATTGCTCGACCGCGCGGTACGACTACATCTTCACGGACGGCTCGAACCGCAGCGGAACGGTGCCACTCACGCGACTGCTACCGAACGTCCTGTGCGCAACGGCCGACAGTGCGCCGGGACCCTCCGATTTCGGTCTTTCGGGCAATTGGTACGATCCGACGAAATCAGGGCAGGGGCTCGTGTTCGAGGTGAACCCGGTGGCGAGGTTTGTCTTCTTCGCGTGGTACACGTATGCAGTCGCCGGTCAGGCACAGGGTGCCTCGGGTCAGCGCTGGTTTACGGGGCAGGCGTCGTACACGCCGGGTGCGCGCTCGATTCCGGTGCTGCTCTATGAAACCACCGGAGGAATGCTGAACAGCACGACGCCGGCACCGAGCACCGTTCAGGTCGGGTCAGGTACGGTGGCATTCAGCGGCTGCAACTCGGCAAGACTGACATACGCCTTTACCTCGGGCTCCGTCAGCGGTCAGTCGGGCATTATCGATTTGGTCAGGGTCGGCCCCGTGCCCTCGAGCTGCGCGTTCTAGCTACAGGCTACCTTATCAGGCGCTTCCAGCCCTCGCCATGTGGGATCTTGATGATTAGCGCGCTTCACTCCCCGCTCGCGTCCTGCAGCTCCGCCGCGATCAGCGTGTTCGCCAGCAGCATGGCGATGGTCATCGGCCCCACGCCGCCGGGGACCGGCGTGATCCAGCCGGCGTGCTCCTTTGCCGATTCGAAGTCCACGTCGCCGCGCAGTTTTCCTTCCGGCGTGCGGTTCATCCCCACGTCGATGACGATGGCGCCGGATTTGATCCACGCGCCCTGGACGTAGCGCAGCCTGCCCATGGCGGCGACGAGGATGTCGGCGGTGCCGACGAGACCCGGCAGGTCGCGTGTCGCCGAATGGCACACGGTGACCGTGCAGCGCGCCATCAGCAGTTCGAGGGCCATCGGACGCCCGACGATGTTCGACTGACCGATCACGACCGCGTGCTTGCCGACCAGGTCCTCGCCGGTCCCGCGCAGCAGCGCCATGCAGCCGAACGGCGTGCACGGACGCAACCGCGGTCGCTTCAGGACCAGCCGGCCAATGTTGTAGGGATGAAAGCCGTCGACGTCCTTGTCGGGGTGCACGCGCTCGGCAACGAGGTCGGCGTCGATATGCGTCGGTAGCGGCAACTGCACCAGGATGCCCTGCACCGCGGGATCGGCGTTCAGTCGATCGATGATCGCGAGCAATTCCTGCTGAGTGGTCGCGGCAGGAAGGTCGAAGGACAGCGACCGCATCCCGACCTCGTGCGTGATCCTGCGCTTGTTGCGCACGTAGATCTGCGAGGCGGCATGCTCGCCCACAAGGACCACTGCGAGCCCCGGCGCCGACTTGCCTGCGGCGAGGCGAGCGTGTACGCCGGCCGCGACCTCGCCGGTGATCTGCGCGGCTCTTGCCTTGCCATCGATGATGGCGGCAGTCATCGCAATATCATGGTCGTTTGTCGCCTCTAAGCGATCCGCCGGACGGGCCAGCGCTTTGCGGCAGCCATCTCGGCGAGCGGCGCGTCCGGATTGACTGCAACCGGATGCGTGACCTTCGAGAGCAGCGGAATGTCGTTGCGCGAGTCGCTGTAGAACCAGCTCTGCCGAAAGTCGCCAAGCCGCTGCCCACGCCCCTCCAGCCAGGCGTCGAGGCGAGCGATCTTGCCTTCACGCATGTTGGGCAAGCCCGAGACCTTGCCGGTATAGCGGCCGTCGAGCAGCTCCGGTTCCGTGGCGATCACGTGCTCCAGGCCCAGCTTGCGCGCGATCGGCGCGGCCAGGAACCGGCTCGCCGCGGTGGTCATCACGCACAGGTGGCCGCTGCCCGCATGCTGCGCGACCAACCGGCGCGATTCGGCCGGGATCGCCGGGTCGATTTTCGTGCGCAGATACGTCTCGCGCCAGGCTTCGAGTCGTTCGATCGGATGCCCCACCAGCGTCGACAGATAGAATTCGGTGAACTCGAGCAGCCCGACTTCGCCGCGACGGTAACGCTCCGTGACCCGCCGGTTGCCGGCTTCGAAGCTTGCGCGTTCGACAACGCCTTCCTCGATCAGGAACTCGACCCAGGCCTCGTCACAGTCCACGGTGAGCAGCGTGTGATCGAGGTCGAACAACGCCAGCACGTCGTAGGGCACGCTATGACCTCGGCACGTATT